>NZ_JADKSA010000002.1:0-600426 GCF_015350945.1 Curtobacterium sp. VKM Ac-2884 | reverse complement strand
AGCCCCACGGGGCCCACACTCTCCTGAACGCCGGCTTTTCATCCGAGGGTCGTGGGTTCGAGCCCCACGGGGCCCACACTCTCCTGAACGCCGGCTTTTCATCCGAGGGTCGTGGGTTCGAGCCCCACGGGGCCCACCTCAGCTGCCGTTCCAGTCACGTTGTCTAGAATGTGGCGGGTGGCACGACGACTCCTCCCCGGCATCGCGCTCGGAGCCATGGCTCTCGGCGTCAGCGGGCTGCTCGTCATCCTGCCGACCGTGTCGAGTGCCTGCCAGCCCATCTCGACGTCGTCGAGCGTCTCCTCCGCCGAGGTCGCGGACGCGATCGTCCCCGGCTCGCACGTCCTGATCGTCGGCGACTCGTACACCACCGGCCGCGGCTCCACCAGCGGCGTCCACGGATGGGCGCAGGACCTCGCAGCCGACCGCAACTGGGACGCCACCATCGACGGCTACCCGGGAACGGGCTACGTCGACACCGGGCGCACCGGGTCCTCGCACTACACGTTCGGCCCCCGCCTCGAACGGCACGCCACGACCGATGCTCCGCAGCTCGTCATCGTGCAGGGCAGCCAGAACGACTGGCTCGTCGACTCGTCGACGCTGCAGGCCCGCGTCGAGCAGACCCTCCGCGCGGCGGAACAGACCTGGCCGGACGCCGTCGTCGTGGCGCTCGGGCCGTCAGCGCCGATGCCGCGGGCGAAGGCGAACGTCGGGGTCGCCGCCTCGGTCTCCGCGGGAGCGGCTGCTGCGGGTGTGCCGTTCATCGACCCGCTCGCCGGACAGTGGTTCACCGCGGCGAACAGCCCGGGCTACGCGGCGATCGACGGCGGGCACCTCAACGACGCCGGCTACCAGTACATGGCCGGACGGGTCTCGGACTCCCTCGACGCGCTCGCTGCGCCCGACGACGAACGCTGCGCCTGACCTCGGGTTCGCGTTCGGGGTACAAGTCGTCCCCAGCTGGCTCATGGCAGATCCCCTGCACACATCAGCCTGCGCACAGCCGACTGGTGGGCTGCCGCCGATAGTGTCGTTCCCGGATCCGACCACCGGATCCTGCAGCACCGCACCACCACGAACGAACGGGGTACACCGTGATCGAGCCCATCGAAGCCACGCAGACCAGCAGCACCGGGGACGCGCGCCGCATCGTCGAGCTCGCCGCCGCGACCAACACGACGATGAGCAACGAGCTCCTGCTCGACACGCTCCGTCGCAACGCGCAGGTCACGACCCGGCACATCCGCAAGGACTTCATCGAGGTCGCGACGGCCACCGCGGTGCTCGGCTACGTGTGCCGACAGCGCAAGGACTTCATCGCCCTGCGCGGGGACGACCCGGCCTGGGCGCACGAGGTCGGGCGCTACGCCAGCGAGTCCCTTGCGGTCGAGGCGCTCCGCATGCGCCGCGGCTGACCCGCAGCTGCCCGCCACGAACGCCGCCCCACACCGGGGCGGCGTTCGTGCTTCCAGTGGAGCGGTGACTCCCCCGCCGAAGCGACAGATCGCCGGCCCCACCCGCGACAACTCCGCCAGAGCGACACTGTGCCGCGAACCTTCGGCGGGACGGAGTCGCTTTCGCGAGACGGGTTGCGGCGGGGCGGTCAGGACCAGACGCGGCGGATGCCCCAGGTGCCCGTCCAGGTCTCGTCGGGCTCGAGCCACCGCAGGCCCTCGCCGGAGTTCAGGGCGTTGGCCGGAGCGGTCATCGGCTCGACCGCCACGGCCAGGCCCTTGGCGTCGCCACGCGGGTACTCCCGAGAGGTGAACACCTGCACGTACGGGAACGACGCGTCCTGCCAGAGCTGCACGCCGTCACCCTCGGGGCCGTGCAGGGTCGTGTGGCGGACACCGTCGGCGTCCGTGGTGATGTCCGAGTACGCGGTGTCGAGATCGGCGGCACCGGCACGCTGTCCCTGTCGCAGGTCGAACGAAGTGCCCTCCACCGACACGGAACCGTTCGGCACCTTCTGCTCGTCGACGGTGAAGGCGGTGGCGGCGTCGAGGGTGACGACGAGGTCCTCTGCGGGGGTGTCACCGGCGCGCAGGTACGGGTGCGCCCCCACGGCGAAGGGCGCGCGGGCTCCGGAACGGTTCGTGATCTCGTGCGTCACCCGGATGCCGTCGTCGACGAGCTCGTGGTGCACGCGGGTCTCGAGGGTGAACGGCCAGCCGTGCTGCGGGTGGATCGTGGCTTCCTGCACGATGCCCGTCTCGGTCTGCGACACCACGCGGTACGGCGCGAAGCGGAGCAGACCGTGCGAGGCGTTGCCGTACTTCGGCTCCGAGACGTCCAGCTGCTGCCGCTTGCCGTCGAGCTCCCAGACCCCGCCGGCGACGCGGTTCGGCCACGGCACGAGCACGATCCCGTTGGCGCCGGGCGGCTGCTCGGTGACGGGGAACGGCTCGGTCAGGTCGAAGCCGGCGACGCGGAGTTCTCGGATGCCGGCAGCGACCTCGGTCACGACGGCCTCGACGACGCCGTCCGGTCCAGCGTGGTGCAGGCGGTACTGGCCACCGGTGGGTGCTGCGGTCATGGGGTGTGGTTCCTTCCGGGTGTGTCCTCGCCGTCCGCGACGACGACCTCGACGCCGGCCGCCCGGATCGTGGCGACCGCGTCCGCCTCGGCCTCGGCGGTGACGACGACGTCGATGTCCTCGAGCGCGCGGACGACCCCGATGTGGGCCCGGCCGAACTTCGACCCGTCCGCGACCACGACCGTACGCCGAGCCGTGGCCGCGAGCACCCGCTTCGCCTCGGTCTCGGGCAGGTTGACGTTGGTCAGGCCGTGCGCGACGTCCACACCGGTGCCACCGAGGAACACGATGTCGGCGGCGATCACCGGCAACAGGGTGTTGTTGAACGGTGCGACGAGCGAGTGCTGGAGCGGTCGGAGGGTGCCGCCGGTGACGATCACGGTGAACCGCGGCACGGCGCGCTCGAGGGCCAGTGCGGTCGTCAGCGAGTTCGTGACGACGGTGACGTCGGACAGCTCCGTGCGGGCGACGAGCGCCTCGGCGACCGCTGCCGGGGTGGTGCCGACGTCGAGCACGACGCACTCGCCGGAACGCACGAGCGCTGCGGCCGCACGGCCGATGGCGGCCTTGGCCACCTGGTGCTCGACGGCGGTCTCCTCGAAGGGGCGCTCGGTGGACCCGGCCCCGAGGCGGACCGCGCCGCCGTGCACCCGGCGGATCCGGGCCTCCTGGTCGAGGACCGCGAGGTCCTGCCGGACCGTCACCTCACTCGTGCCGAGCGACGCGGCCAGCGCGGCGGTCCGGACCATGCCGGGTGCGCCCTCGACGATGGAGACGATGCGGTCCTGCCGCAGCGGCGCGGGCAGCGATCCGGCCAGGAAGGAGAGGTCGTCGTCGGTCACGGCTCTAGTTTCGCTTGCTTCCGAAGACTTTCGCAACGCTTCGGATCGGCGCTAGGCTGTTCCGGTGATCACCAAGCGCGTGACGAAGCTCGCGGACGGCCGCGACCTGTTCTACTTCGACGATGCGGACAGCACGCTGCCCGCTGAGCGTGCCATCGACGAGCGTGCGCTCGATCCTCGGCCCGAGACCGCGCGGATGCGCCAGGACGTCCTGACCGGCGAGTGGGTCTCCATCGCCGCGAGCCGGCAGAACCGTGCGTTCCTGCCGCCGGCCGACCAGGACCCGCTCGCGCCGCAGACACCGCAGAACCCGTCCGAGATCCCGAGCACCTACGACGTCGCCGTGTTCGAGAACCGGTCACCGTCGTTCGGTCCGGCGCTCGAAGCCGATGACGCACCCGGTTCGCTCGACGCGCTGACCGACGTCGGCCTGAACCGGCAGCTGCGCAGTGTCGGCCGGTGCGAGGTCGTGTGCTTCTCGCCCGCGACCGAGGGGTCCTTCGCGTCGATCTCCGAGTCGCGTGCCCGCACCGTGGTCGAGGCCTGGGCGGACCGCACCGCCGCGCTCTCCGCCATGCCCGGCATCCAGCAGGTGTTCCCGTTCGAGAACCGCGGCGAAGCGATCGGTGTCACGCTGCACCACCCGCACGGGCAGATCTACTCGTACCCGTACATCACGCCCCGCACGCAGCGCCTGCTCGACTCCATCGAGCGCTTCGGGCCCGACCTGTTCGAGCAGCACCTGGCGAACGAGCGCGCCTCGGACCGGGTCGTGCTGCAGGGCGAGCACTTCACGGCGTTCGTGCCGTTCGCCGCACGCTGGCCCATCGAGATCCACATGCTGCCGCACCGCCACGTCCCCGACTTCGCCGGTCTGACCGAGGCCGAGAAGGACGAACTGGCCCACATGCACCTGCGCCTGACGCGGGGCATCGACAAGCTCTACGACGACCCGACCCCGTACATCGCCGCCTGGCACCAGGCGCCGGTGCACGTCGGGCGGGACACCGTGCGGCTCATGCTGCAGATCACGTCGCCGCGTCGGGCGGCGGACAAGTTGAAGTTCCTGGCCGGCAGCGAAGCCGCCATGGGCGCCTGGATCGGGGACCTCGTGCCCGAGAAGGCAGCCGAGTTCATCCGACAGGGAATCGAGCGAGCATGACGTTCCAGCAGGTCTACGGGTACGAGCCGGCGGTGCGGTACTCCGCCCCCGGCCGGGTCAACCTGATCGGTGAGCACACCGACTACAACGACGGGTACGTCCTGCCGTTCGCGATCGACCGGCGCACCAGCGCGTCGATCGCTCCGCGGCCGGACCGTCTGCTGCGCGTCTCGTCCGCGTTCGACGCCGGCACCGTGCTCGAGCTGTCGCTCGACGACCTCGACCCGTCGAACATGACCGGCTGGTCGGCGTACGTCTTCGGCATCGCCTGGGCGCTCCGCGAGCAGGCCGGCGCGGACCTGTCCGACACGACCGGGTTCGACGTCTTCATCGAGTCCGACGTCCCCGTCGGCGCGGGCCTGTCCTCCAGCGCAGCGATCGAGTGCGGCGTCGCACTCGCCTTCAACGACCTGTGGGAGCTCGGCCTCGACCGCAAGACCCTGGCGCGCGTCGGCCAGTACTCCGAGAACCACGCCGTTGGTGCCCCCACGGGGATCATGGACCAGTCCGCCTCCCTGCTCGGCGAGCAGGACGCCGTCGTGTTCCTGGACTGCCGCACGCTCGACACCGCCGTGGTCGACCTGGCGCTCGAGGCCAACGGGCTCGAGGTCCTGGTCATCGACACCCGGGTCGAGCACGCACACGCCACCGGCGGGTACGCGGCTCGTCGGGCCTCGTGCGAGAAGGGTGCGCAGGTGCTCGGTGTCGAGGCCCTGCGTGACCTGAGCGTCGACGACCTGCCCCGTGCGCAGGAGCTGCTCGACGACGAGACGTTCCGCCGCGTGCGCCACGTCGTGACCGAGGACCAGCGCGTCCTCGACACCGTCCGGACGCTGCGCGAACAGGGCCCGCGAGCGATCGGTTCGCTGCTCGTCGCGTCGCACGAGTCGATGCGCGACGACTTCGAGATCTCCGTGCCGGAACTCGACCTGGCCGTCGCGACCGCGGTCGAGCACGGTGCGGTCGGTGCGCGGATGACCGGTGGCGGGTTCGGCGGTGCGGCGATCGCGTTGGTCGACCGGGAGGCCCGTGGTGCGATCACCGAGGCCGTCACCGCCGCCTTCGCAGCCGCCGGGTACCGCGAGCCGAACGTCTTCACGGTGCACGCCGCGCAGGGCGCCCGCCGCGACTGAGCCCCTCACCGAGTCTCGGGCGAGTACCGGTGAGACTCGGGCTGGGCGACGGTTCTCGCGGTGCCGCCCCCGAGAACGGTCACTCACCGCGAGACTCGGGGGCAGCGCGGCCGAGACTCGGGGCAGCGCGGCCGAGACTCGGGGGTCAGCGCGTCATGTGCCCCGTGGTGACGGTGACGCCGCCCCACGGGAAGCCGTGCGGGTGCAGCACCTCGTGCTGCACCTGGTCCATCACGAACTGGCTCTGCCACACCGTGTAGACCAGCACGCCGACGACGATGCACACCGGCACGGCCAGGTACGCCGAGTACCGGACGATGTCGCCGAGGGTGCGGTGCCCGGAGCGCGCGAGCGTCGGCGGCAGGACGATCCCGACGACGACCACGAACAGCAGCAGTGCGAGTGCGGCCGGCGCGACGTGCCCTTCGACCTGCACCGTGACCGGCGCGGTCTCGAGGACCTTGCCGCCGTTGTCGATCCAGTTGTCGTCTGCGTCGACCCCGCCGTACCCTGACGACGTGCTCCAGAGCACCAGGTTCGGGGACAGCACCAGTGCGACGATCCCGACGAGTGCGAGTCCCCACGCACGCGGACGCAGCTTCCTGCCGGTGGCCGCCATCACGGGCGCGGTCTGGACGTTCTCCCCCATGCGGTGACCGTAGCACTGGGGGCGGCTCCGCACCCGTCCCCCGAACGCGCGGGGCGGGGGCGAGCCGCGCCTCCCGGCCGCATCTGGTGAGCAGAAATGGTCGAGCCCCATGACGGGACCCGACCATTTCTGCTCACGATGCGAACGCGCGCCACACGGCCCGCCGCGCGCGCCTACTTCAGGTGGCGCTCCGCCGCCTCGACCACGTTCTTCATGAGCATCGCGCGGGTCATCGGGCCGACGCCGCCGGGCACCGGCGACATGAAGCCCGCGACGGACGCGACGGCGGGGTCGACGTCACCGTGCAGCTTGGCCTTCCCCGTCTCCTCGTTCACCACGCGGGTGATGCCCACGTCGATCACGGCCGCACCGGGCTGCACCCAGTCCGGCTTGACGAGCCCGGCGACCCCGGCGGCCGCGATGACGATGTCGGCGCGACGGCACTCCGCGGCGACGTCCGCCGTCAGGGAGTGTGTGAGCGTCGCCGTCGCCTCGAGGCGGGTGAGCAACAGGCCGAGCGGACGCCCGACGGTGAGGCCCTGCCCGATGATCGTGACGTGCGCGCCCCGGATCGGGATGTCGTACGCCTCGAGCATCGCGACGATGCCCCGCGGGGTGCACGGCAGCGGGGCGTCGATCGTGCCGGCACCACCGGGCACGGCGAGCACGAGCTCACCGAGGTTCGTCGGGTGCAGGCCGTCGGCGTCCTTCGACGGGTCCATCAGCTCGAGCATCGGCGTCGGGTCGATGCCCTCCGGCAGCGGGAGCTGCACGATGAACGCGGTGACCCGGGGGTCGTCGTTCATCTGCAGGATCGCGGCGCGGATGTCCGCGGCGGACGCCGTCGCGGGCAGGTCGATGCGGTGCGAGTCGAGCCCGATCTGCGCCGAGTCGCGGTGCTTGCCCGCGACGTAGGACAGCGAGCCCGGGTTCTCGCCGACGAGGATCGTGCCGAGGCCCGGACGGATGCCGTGCTCGTGCAACCGGTCGATGCGGATCCGCAGTTCGTCGAGGGTCCGGGCGGCGAGGGCGGTGCCGTCGATGCGGACGGCAGTGCCCTCCCCCGCCCATCGCTCGACGGGCAGGGGGCTCAGGGCGTCGCTCACGCGTAGAGGGGGAACGCGTCGGTCAGGGTCTTCACCCGGGCCGAGAGCGCTGCGATGTCCGGGTTCGGCATGAGGGTCAGCGCGATGATGTCCGCGACCTCGGTGAACTCGGCGTCGCCGAAGCCACGCGTGGCGAGCGCCGACGTGCCGATGCGGACACCCGAGGTGACCATCGGCGGACGCGGGTCGAACGGCACGGAGTTCCGGTTCACGGTGATGCCGACCTCGTGCAGCAGGTCTTCGGCCTGCTTGCCGTCGACCTCGGAGGTGCGCAGGTCGACGAGCACCAGGTGCACGTCCGTGCCACCGGTCAGGACGTCGACGCCGGCCGCGCGGGCGTCCGGCTGCGTGAGCCGATCCGCGAGCAAGCGGGCCCCGCGGATGGTGCGCTCCTGGCGGGCCTTGAACTCGGGGGTGCCGGCGAGCAGGAACGCGGTGGCCTTGGCGGCGATCACGTGCATGAGCGGGCCGCCCTGCTGGCCCGGGAAGACCGCGGAGTTCAGCTTCTTGAACAGGGTCTCGTCGTTGGACAGGATGATGCCCGAGCGGGGGCCGCCGAGGGTCTTGTGCACGGTCGACGAGACGACGTGGGCGTGCGGGACCGGGGACGGGTGCAGACCGGCGGCGACCAGGCCGGCGAAGTGCGCCATGTCGACCCAGAGCTTCGCGCCGACCTCGTCCGCGATCTCACGGAACTTCGCGAAGTCGAGCTGGCGCGGGTACGCGGACCAGCCGGCGATGAGGACCTTCGGCTGGTGCTCGATGGCCTTGGCGCGGATGTCGTCGTAGTCGACCTCGAACGTCTCGGGGTCGACGCCGTACGCCACGGCGTTGTAGATGCGGCCGGAGAAGTTGAGCTTCATGCCGTGGGTCAGGTGACCGCCGTGCGCGAGCTCGAGGCCGAGGATGGTGTCACCGGCCGAGGCGATGGCGTGCAGGACAGCGGCGTTGGCCGTGGCGCCCGAGTGCGGCTGGACGTTGGCGTACTCGGCACCGAAGAGCGCCTTGGCACGGTCGATGGCGAGCTGCTCGGCGACGTCGACGTACTCGCAGCCGCCGTAGTAGCGCTTGCCCGGGTAGCCCTCGGCGTACTTGTTGGTGAGGACGGAGCCCTGGGACTCGAGCACCGCACGCGGCACGAAGTTCTCCGACGCGATCATCTCGAGGGTGTCGCGCTGACGGCCGAGCTCCTGCTGCAGGACGGCGGCGATCTCGGGGTCGACCTCGGTGAGCGGGGCGTTGAAGGCTGCGCGGTCGGTGTCGACGGAGCCGTCGACGGCGGGCAGATCGGTGATGGACACGGTTCTCCTACGTGGGTTGGCGACGACCGGGAGGGTCGCGCACGGACGATCGGTCGGTGCAGCCCAGGCGTACGGCCGCGCACCGTGTCAGGTGTCGCTCCCCGATGGTGACCCATCCAACGCCAGTCGCGACGTGACGATCGTACCGAGCCGCCCGCCCTGTGTCACCCTGGATGCATGACGCTGACCTCGCCCGACGTGGACGAACGGACCACCCCGGACGAACGCACCAGTGCGCGCGCGGACACCCCGTGGGTCACCGTCGTGTGGGACGACCCGGTGAACCTGATGTCGTACGTCACCTACGTCTTCCAGCGGCACTTCGGCTTCGGTCGTGCGCAGGCGGAGCGGCTCATGCACCAGGTGGACACCGAGGGTCGGGCCATCGTGGCGACGGGTCCGCGCGAGGCCATGGAGGCCCACGTCCAGTCGATGCACGGCTACGGCCTGCAGGCGACCGTCGACAAGGCCCCCGGAGCGTGATCCCCTTCGTCCGCCGGGCCGACGGCGTCCACCTCGGCATGTCCTCCGGCGAGCGCGGGCTCCTCACGTCCCTGACCGAGCAGCTGCGCCAGGTGCTCGACGGCGACCTGACGGCGGACCCGGTGGCCGATCGGATGTTCCCGAATGCCTACCCGGACGACGACGACGCCAGCGCGGAGTTCCGGAAGTACACGCAGTCGGACCTGCTGGCGCAGAAGACCACGAACGCGACGACCGTGCACGAGTGGCTGACGGGGACCCGCGACGGTGCCCTCGACCCCGAGGACGAGCAGGCCTGGCTCCGCACCCTGACCGACCTGCGGCTGACGATCGCCGACCGCCTCGGGATCGTCGACGCCGACGACGAGGAGCGTTCCGTCGAGGCCGACGCGGGCGTCGGCCTGCGCGACGTCTACGACTGGCTCGGCTACGTGCAGGAGCACCTGATCACGACGATGACCGACCCGCGGTGACGGTCACCTTCCGCGCGACCACCGAGGACGACCGGGAGGCCCTGCTCGCGTTCTCGACGTCGGAACCGGTCGCGTGGATCGGTCCGGACCGGTACCGCGCCGAGTCCGGCACGCACAACTACCGCCCGGGGTGGTCGTGGCTGGCCGAGCGCGACGGCCGTCCGGTGGCACGGGCGCTCTGGTGGGGTGGCGCGGACGCCGAGGTGCCGTCGACGCTCGACGACCTGCTGGTGGCTCCGGACGCGCCCGAGGACGAGCGGGTGGCGATCGCCGCCGGGCTGATCACGGCGGGGGCCGCTGCGTTCGGGGCGCGACCGGAGTGGATCGTCGACGTCGCGGTGGACTGGCACGACGACCCCGACGCCGTCGCCGCGGTGTCGTGGCGCACGGCGGCCGCTCGGTCGGCGGGGCTCGGACGGTCGACGGAGCGGGTGAGTGTGGCGTGGACACCGGACCGCGGAGTGCCGATGCCGTCCTCGCTGCGCTTCCGGTCGGGTGACGACGAGGAGTTCGTGGACCTGTTCGCCCGCGTCGCGGTGGGGAGCCTCGACGCCCACACCGTGGCGTCGGTGGACGAACTCGGCCCGCGGGGCGCCGCCGCCGACGACCTCGAGTTCTACCGCTCGCTGCCGGGGTCGCGTGACGGCTGGCGGGTCGCGCTCGACCCCGACGGCCTGGTGGTCGGGTTCGTCCTGGCGACGCGGACGGCGTACGACGCGGCGATCAGCTTCATCGGCGTGCTCCCGCAGCACCGAGGGCGTGGCGTGGTCGACGAGCTGCTCGCCGAGGGGCTGCGCGTGCACGGAGAAGCCGGGGCGTCGAAGGTGGTCGGCACGACGGACGCGGCGAACACCCCGATGCGCCGGGCGTTCGAACGGGCCGGCTTCGTGGTGACGAGGCGCCGCATCGTGTTCGAGCGCTGAGCCGACCCGGAGCGGCGATCCTCGAACTCGCAAGGCAGCCTTGCAAGTTGTGCTGTCGAAGTAGTACCGTTCCGGTATGGAATCACCCGATCCGACCGCGCTCGCCGGTGACCTGCTGACGCTGTACGGCCGGATCCGTCGAACGCTGCTGACCGGCAAGGCCGACGAGGTCACGGCGTCCCAGACCGCCGCGCTCGGCCGCCTGCTGCGGTACGGCGAGAGCACGGTCGCCGAGCTCGCCCGCGCCGAGGGCGTCCGTCCGCAGTCGATGGGCGCGACCGTCCAGGCGCTCGAGGACCTCGGCCTCGTCGAACGACGTCCTGACCCCGCCGACGGCCGCCGTGCGCTCGTCCGCGCGACCGACCAGGGCGCCCGTGCCCGCGAGGACGCCTGGACCACCCGCACCCGCGTCCTGACCGACCGGCTCGCCGCGCTGCCCGACGCCGACCGCGACACCGTCGCCCGAGCGATCGCGATCCTCGCCCCGCTCACCGAACGCTGAACCCGGAAGAAGCACTCCCACGTCCACCTCGACCAGTCCCACCCCCGTCGTCGCCCCGCGCAGCACCAGCAGTGGCTTCGGCCCGAAGCTCCTCATCCCGGTGCTCGTCGGGCCACTGCTCAACCCGATCAACACCACGATGGTGTCCGTCGCGCTCACGCCGATCTCCCGCGACCTGGGGATCGGTGCGGCGCAGGCGATCTGGCTCGTCGCCGCCCTGTACCTGGCGAGTGCGATCGCGCAGCCGACGATGGGCAAGCTCGCCGACCGCTTCGGCCCGAAGAAGGTGTTCCTGACCGGGCTCGTGATCGTCGGTGTCGCCGGGGTCGTGCCCGAGTTCCTGACCGGCTTCGGCGGCGCGGTGTTCGCCCGTGTCCTCATCGGCATCGGCACCTCGTCGGCGTACCCGGCGGCCCTCACCACCCTCCGACAGCACTCGGCACGGATCGGGAAGCCGACCCCGCCGCTCGTGCTCGGAGCGCTGTCCATCACCTCGCTCGTGTCGGCGGCGGCCGGGCCTCCGCTCGGCGGCGCGCTGATCGCCGCGTTCGGCTGGCACGCGATCTTCCTGGTGAACGTGCCCCTGGCGGCGTTCGGCATCGTCGTGGCGTCGATGTGGCTGCCGTCCGACCGTCTCCGTCCGCGTGACGACGAGGCCCTGCCCGTCCTGCAGGCGCTCGACCCGGTCGGCATGCTGCTCATGACGGGCACCGTCTCGGCGCTGCTCGTGTTCCTGCTCGACCTGTCCGCCGGCCTGTGGTGGCTGCTCGCGGTGGCGATCGTGCTGCTCGTCGCCCTCGTGCTGTGGGAGCTGCGCGCGGTCCGGCCGTTCGTGGACGTCCGGATGCTCGCGCGGAACGGGGCGCTGTCCCGCACCTACGTACGGCTGTTCCTGACCTACCTGCTCGCGTACACGATGACCTACGGGTTCTCGCAGTGGGTGCAGGACGTCGCCGGGTACTCGAGCGACGTCGCCGGGTACATCCAGCTGCCGGCCGCGATCGTGGCCGGGATCGCGTCGTTCGTCGTCGCCCGGAAGACCGCCGTGCGCGGACCCCTGATCGTCGCGGCCGTGGTGCCGATCGTCGGCGGGGCGCTCCTGCTCTTGCTGCACACCGGGTCGCCGGTCGTGCTGCTCGCCCTGGCGCCGGCACTGTTCGGCGTCCCGCAGGCCCTGGCGTCGGTGTCGAACCAGGCGGCGCTGTACCGGCTCGTCCCCGCGGCGTACATCGGCACCGCGGCCGGGCTGTCCCGCACGGCGGTGTACATCGGGGCGATCGGGGCCTCGTCGCTCATCGGTGGCGTGTTCGGCCAGGCCCCGACCACACCGGACCTGCACGTGCTGGCGTGGGTGATCCTCGGCGTCGCGGTGCTCCTGACGATCCTGACCCTGGCCGACCGACGCCTCCGCGCGGTCGCCGCCGCCGCGCCCGCTTCGTGAGCAGGAATGGTCGGGTCGGGTGGCGGCACTCGACCATTTCTGCGCACGAAGCACCGCGCTCGCCGCGCCCGGTACCCTGATCCGGTGACCGACCCGACCCCCACGCACTGGACCCTGACGCTCGTCTGCGACGACCAGCCCGGGATCGTGCACGCCGTCTCCGGAGCGGTCGTCGCCGCCAACGGCAACATCACCGAGTCGCAGCAGTTCTCGAGCGTCGACACGAACACGTTCTTCATGCGCCTGCAGGTCATGGCTCCGGTGGACCGTGCGACCTTCGAGGCAGCCCTCGCCCCCGTCGCCGCCCGGTACGACGCCCGCGTCCAGCTCGACGTCGTCGGTCGCCCGCTGCGCACCCTCGTCCTCGTGTCGAAGGCCGGGCACTGCCTCAACGACCTGCTCTACCGCCAGCGCGGTGGGCAGCTGCCGATCGAGGTCCCCCTCGTGCTGTCCAACCACCCGGACCTGTCCGAGCTCGCGTCGTTCTACTCGGTGCCGTTCGAGCACCGTCCGGTCAGCGACGCGGACAGCAAGGCGGCCATGGAACGCCGTGTCCTCGAGGCGGTCGAGGAGCACGACATCGAACTCGTCGTCCTCGCCCGCTACATGCAGATCCTGTCGCCGGAGCTCTGCGCGGCACTCGAGGGCCGTGCGGTCAACATCCACCACTCGTTCCTGCCCGGCTTCAAGGGCGCGAACCCCTACCGCCAGGCGCACGCCCGCGGCGTGAAGCTCATCGGCGCGACGGCGCACTTCGTCACGAGCGACCTCGACGAGGGCCCGATCATCGAGCAGAACGTCGTCCGTGTCGACCACACGAAGGACCCCGCCGAGCTGGTCTCCATCGGCCAGGACGAGGAGTCCCGCACCCTCACCCAGGCAGTGCGCTGGATCGCCGAGGACCGGGTCCTGCTCGACGGCGCCCGCACCATCATCTTCAAGTAGGCAGCACCATGACGAACGCCCCGCAGTCCCCCGTCGACTGGGAAGCAGTCCCCGGCCCGGCGCCCGCCGGCGAGCGGCGACGGCCGTTCGACGCCTGGCGTGTGCTCCGCGTCCTGGTCTGCACGTTCGGTCTGCTCTCCCTGGCGTTCTGGGGCTACTGGTCGTGGCAGCTCCCCCTGCCCGGTTACCTGTTCATGGTCGGCGCCCCGTTGTTCGCCGCCGTCGTCTGGTACTTCTTCCGCTCGCCGGCGTCGCCGATCGAGACCGACATCGTCGGCAAGACGATCGTCGAAGTCGCGTTGGTCATCGCCGCGGGCGCGACCTGGGTCTCCATCGGCCACCCGGTCGTGGGCTTCGTCTTCATCGTGATCGCCGCACTGAGCGGCGTGATCGCGTTCCGCAGGGAGACCGCATGACTGCCACGGGCCTCCAGGCCGGCCGGGAGGCCCAGCGCACCCTGGTGCGCGCATCCCGCGTCGTCGACGCGGCCGGGTCCACGGCGGACGGCTGGGTCCTGCTCGCCGGTGACGTGGTGCACGCGGTCGGCTCCGGCCTCGAAGCCCCCGCGGCGGACCAGGTCGTCGACCTGGGCGACGCGGTCCTGACGCCTGGGTTCACCGACCTGCACGGGCACGGCGGTGCGACCGAGTCGTACGAGGACGACTCCTTCGCCGAGTCGCTGGCCGCGCACCGTGCCCACGGCACGACCCGGTCGGTCCTGTCCCTCGTCGCGAACCCGGTCCCCGCGCTCGCGGACTCGCTCGCGCGGATCCGTTCCGTGATGGCGGCCGACCCGCTCGTGCTCGGCGTGCACCTGGAGGGGCCGTTCCTGTCCCCGCACAACAAGGGCGCCCACAACGAGTCGTTCCTCATCGACCCGTCACCCGCAGCGGTCGAGGCCCTGCTCGAAGCCGGCGAGGGCGTCATCCGCCAGGTCACCATCGCACCGGAGCTGCCGGGCGCACTCGACGCCGTCCGCCGGTTCGTCGCCGCCGGAGTCACCGTCGCCGTCGGCCACACCGTCGGCACGTACGACCAGGCTCGAGCCGCGTTCGACGCCGGTGCGACGCTGCTGACCCACGCGTTCAACGCGATGCCGGGGCTGCACCACCGTGCACCGGGGCCGATCGGTGCCGCCGTGGCCGACGACCGGGTCACGCTCGAGCTCATCCTCGACGCCGTGCACGTGCACCCGGTCGTCGCGGACACCCTGTTCCGCGCCGCCCCTGGCCGGGTGGCGCTCATCACCGACGCCATGGGCGCTGCGGGTGCAGCCGACGGCTCGTACCGGCTGGGATCGCTCGACGTCACCGTGACCGACGGCGTCGCGCACGTCGCCGGGACCGACACCATCGCGGGGTCGACGTTGACGCAGGACGTGGCGTTGCGGAACGCGGTGTCGCTCGCCGGACGGACGCTGCCCGAGGCCGTCGCGGCCCTGTCGAGCGTGCCGGCCGCGGCCCTGGGGCTCGGCGACCGTCTCGGACGGCTCGCGCCGGGGTACGCGGCCGACCTCGTGGCGCTGTCCCCGGCGCTCGAGGTGCAGCGGGTGTGGGGCGGCGGACGCGAGCTGCGCTGACGCGCTGATCGGCTCGACCGACTGCGTCCAGACCGGTCAGCGCCGGACGAGTGCTCCCGCGACGAGCCGGAGCAGCAGGGCGACCGCACCGAGCCCGGCGACGGCGACCCCGATGACGACCACGACGACGAGCCGGGTGAGGAAGTGCACCTCGGGCTCATCCTCGCGCACGCCGAGGGACGACGCACCCACGAACACGAACACCGCAGCGATGAGCAACAGCCCCCCGATCCAGGTCGTGGCGCGCAGGGCGGCCGGTGCTGGTGGCCGGGTGCGATCGTCCGGGGTCGTCGGTCGGGCTTTGGCGCCCTCGGTCTCCCAGTCGGCGAGTTCGGTCATGGTGGTCCCCCTCAGTCGGGTCGATCGTAGGGCAGAACACCGACCTCCAGCAGCGTGGCCGAACGGCGCAAGCGGTCGTCGTCGAGGTCAGGCACGAGCACCACAGCGGATACCGGGGCGGCTCCTGGGACGAGTACTGGCCGGTGACCGAGCAGACCGTCGACGGCGACGTGTTCACGGCTTCGTTGCGCCGGTACTCCACGCGCGATCCCGATGTCTACGAGCGTGGGCGCCGCATCGAGGTGCTCTACGATCCGGATCGCCACTGGACGGTCGCGCTCGCAGGAGATGATGCTCGTGCCGCCCTGGAGCGACAGGTGCGGAGCGGGATCACGGTCGGAGCGGTCGGACTCGCCCTCGTGGCCGTCGGACTGCCGTTCGACCTCCGCCGCGCTCGACGGAAGCGTCGGCGCACGGAGACCGCACGGCCGCTCGGCACTGCGCGGCGCAGACCCAGCCGCTGACCGCACCACCAGAGGGCGAGACCCCGACGTGTCCGACCCGACTCAGTGGTCGATCGGGCGCCCCCGAGCGCCGCTCGCCCACGTCGTGTCCGCCGTGTCGCCGACCCGGAGCGACAGGGTGCCGCCGCGGGTGACGAAGGACGCCGGGACCCACGACTTCTCGAGGGTGCGCCCGTCCAACCGAGCACCGTGCACGTACGGCGCGGTGCCGGAGGACCGGACGACGATCCGCTCCCCGCTCGACCGCCGGATGTCGACGGTGCTGAACGTCGGGCTGCCGATGAGCATCTCCGCACGCCCCGGTGTCTGCGGGAACAACCCGATCGACGCGAACACGTACCAGGCACTCATCGTGCCCAGGTCGTCGTTGCCCGGCAGCCCGCTCGGGCCGGTCGTGTAGGCGTCGTCGACGACCCGGCGCACGGTCTCCTGCGTCTTCCACGGTTTGCCGAGCGCGTTGTACATCCACGGCGTGTGGATGTCCGGCTCGTTGGTCGGGTCGAACTTCGTGGCGTCGCCGCCGGTCACCGCGAACGCGCCGGTGCTGTCGTGGAAGAACGCGTCCAACCGAGCGGAAGCAGCATCGTCGCCACCCAGGGCCGTCGACAGCCCCCGTACGTCCTGCGGCACGAGCCAGGTGTACTGCGCACTGGTCCCCTGCGCGAACCCGGTGCCGGTCGAGGGCGACCAGTCCGGCGTCCACGAACCGTCGGCCTGACGAGCGGCCTGGTAGCCGACGGCCGCGTTGAAGGTGTTCTTCCAGTAGGTCCCGCGCTCCGCGAACATCCGGGCGTCCGAGCGCAGCCCCAGGGAAGCCGCCCAGTACCCGAGCGCACTGTCGGAGATCGAGTCCTCGAGCGTCTCGGCAGCGCCGCCCCAGCACGAGCAGTCGTCGTTCGCGGCGTACTGGCGCTGCAGGTACTCGTCGAGCGCCGGGCGTTGGGCCAGGCACTGGCCCGGGCACCCGATGTCGCTCTCGGCGTCGTCGTTCTCGACGGTCGCCTGCTGCTTCAGCGAGGCGTAGACGGCTCGCACGTCGAAGTTCCGGACCCCCATCGCGTACCAGGTGGCGAGGGTCGCGGCCGAGGGGTCACCCGTCATCACGTGCGTCGGCGCCCCGAGGTGGAGCCAGCGGTCCCACACCCCGCCGTTCTGCTGGGCGAACCGCAGCATCGACTGCGCCATGTCCCCGGCGACGTCCGGCCGCAGC
Organism: Curtobacterium sp. VKM Ac-2884; assembly: GCF_015350945.1. NCBI lineage: Bacteria > Bacillati > Actinomycetota > Actinomycetes > Micrococcales > Microbacteriaceae > Curtobacterium > Curtobacterium sp. VKM Ac-2884. The sequence continues at coordinate 583,335 of NZ_JADKSA010000002.1, read as the reverse complement.
AGTGCGAGCAGTTGGATCTGCGCCCGGTACTGGTCCCACCCGGAGTACGTGCCGTAGACGGCGCGGTGCCCCCGGTCCATGTGGTGCACCCGCTGGTCCGGCCCCAGGTAGCGGCCGTCGCGGTCGTTCAGCGTGTTCGGTTGCATGAGCGCGTGGTACACGGACGTGTACAGCTGGGTGGTGCGGTCAGCGGTGCCGCCTCCGACGCGCAGACGCGACAGTTCGCGGTTCCAGGAGGCCCGTGTGCCGGCCGCCACGCTGGCGACGGTCGAGCGCTGCGTCACCTCGCCGTCGCGGTTCGCGATCGCTCCTGCGGCACTCACGTACGAGATGCCGATCTTCGCGTGCACCGTCGCACCGCGACGCGCGTCGAACCCGACCCACGCGCCGGAGCCGCGTCCGGCGCGGTCGGCGCCGGTCAGGTAGCCCTCCCCACCGGAGGAGGACGTGCCTCCCGGTCGGACCGTGCCGTCCTGCCAGGTGCCGGTGCTCGTGAACGCCTTGTCGAAGGTGGCCGTGAAGAACAGCCGGTAGTAGCTGCGGCGGTCCGGGTTGGTGGCACCGCCGCCGTTCGCGCGGCGGCTGCAGAAGCCGCCGGTCAGGACGCTGCCGCTCACCGTGCGGGTGCGGGCGTCGACGCGGGTGGTCGCGGCCTCGCTGCCGTTGATCGAGTTCGAGGTCCGGAAGAGCAGGTTCGCGGCCCCGCCGGCCGGGAACGCGAACTCGCCGATGCCGGCCCGGGTGGTGACGGCGAGGTCGGTGCGGACGCCGTTGTCGAGCGCGACGCCGTAGCGCCCGGGGCTCGCGGATTCGTCGTCGTGCGAGTAGCCGGCGGCGTAGACCGCGTCGGTGCTGTCGGCCGACGGCGAGGTCGTGATCGGGGTCGTGACCGGCATGATCGGCACGTCACCGGCGGCCCCCGGCGCGCAGCCGGCTCCGTTCAGGTGCGTCAGGCTGAAGCCGCGCAGCCGGTTCACGTCGTACGAGTAGCCGTTCGCGACCGGCGTCGAGGTCTGGTCACCCGCGGTGCCGGTGGGACTCCACTGGAGCATGCCGAACGGTGCGGTCGCGCCGGGCCAGGTGTTGCCGTCGCCGCTCGTGCCGATGAACGGGTCGACGTACCGAGCCGGGTCGGAGACGGTCCTCCCCGCCTGCGCTGCCTGCCCTGACGGCGAGGCGACGGCCGGCGCGGCGACGACCCCCGTCCCCAGCAGCGCGGCGATCGTGGCCACCGCGGCGAGCGGGAGCAGGCGGACGAGCGGGCGACGGTGCACGCGAGAACGGTTCACGTCGGCGACGCTAGACCCCTCGGACGGGGGACGCGCGCCGGGTCACCGACCGGTCCCCCGCTGTTCACCACGGTCGACGTGTTCTCGGCCCACGGGCGGGTTCGCCGCCGCTGGTAGCGTCCGGGCATGCTGTCGACGACCGACGAACCGGCCCGAGGACGCGTCCGCGACCTGCTCGGGCTGCCGTCCCCTGCCGAACTCCGTCCGGTCGCGGTCCGCCTGGAACCGCTCGGTCGCGACGGATCGGTGCAGTGGGCACGCGTCGAGCTGGACACGGCCGACGGCGACACCATCCCGTGCTTCCTCCTGACCCCGGACCACGGCACCGGAACGGACGTCATCGCCGTCCACCAGCACGCGGGTGACTTCACCTCCGGGAAGAGCGAGGCCGCCGGGCGGGCGGGGGATCCGAGCCTCGCCTACGGCGTGGTGCTCGCTCGCAGTGGTGCCCGCGTGGTCATCCCCGATCTGATCGGCTTCGAGGAACGCCGACGCGACTGGACGGACGACCCGGCGGCCGACGAACGCCTCGATGCGCTCTTCCGTGTGGCGGACGGCAGCAGCCTGCAGGCGAAGCACTCGCGTGACATCGCCACGGTGACGTCCTGGATGATCGAGACGAGTGCTGCCGACACCGAACTCGGCATCGTCGGCCACTCCCTCGGCGGCCAGGTGGCACTGTTCGCACTCGCCGTCGACGCCCGACTCACGCGGGGCGTGGTCAGCTGCGGGCTCGGGACGCTGGCCTCGTTCGAGGCCGCTCGGATCCGCCACAACCCGGCCTGGTTCGTCCCGGGTCTGACCGCCGCCGGCGACGTCCCCCTGGTCGCGTCAGCCGTTGATCAGCCGGTCCTCGTCGCGGCGGGACGGGACGACGGGCTGTTCCCCCTCGCCGGCGTCCGGCGCGTCCTCGACGCGTTCCGTCCGGGTGTCGCGACGACCGAGGTGTTCGACGGCGGCCACGCGATGCCGCCGCGCATCACGGAATTGGCGCTCCGGCACCTGCTGTCCACGTGAACGGATGATCAGGACCCGGCGCGCACCGCGACCTGGTCCACGAAGGCCCGGACCCGAGCGCGGAACGCCGGGTCCGCCGCCGGGCCCTTCACCGGCACGACGTGCAGTCGCCGGTCACCACGCCGGAGTGCCGGTCCGACGAACACCCCCTCGGTGACGTCCGGGGCGGTCGCCGACCAGAGCGTCGAGCGAGCGCCGTCCGTGGCGGTCCGGGCCAAGCTGCGGGCGACCATGCCGCCGAGGCGCTGCGTCAGGGTCTCCGCCTGGTCGTTCATCCCCGTCGCCGCGATGCCGGGGTGCGCGATCACCGACCGGATGTCCGAACCGGCAGCACGGAGTCGTTCACCGAGGTCGACGCTCAGCGCTGCGGCCGCGGTCTTGGAGTCGGTGTACACACCGAACTGCGAGTAGTCGTCCGGACCGTCGACCCCGCCGGGCCCGGGGACGCGGCGGGTGCGCTGCGACAGGTTCGAGCCGACGAGCACGACGCGGGGCGACGGCCCGACGAGCAGCGGGAGCATGGCCTCGGCGAGCACGGCCGGCCCGACGACGTTCGTCGCCCAGGTGCGCTCGATTCCGTCGTCGGTGCGCCCGAACGTGCCGATCGTCGCACCGGCGTTGTTGACGAGGGCATCCACGACGATGCCGTCCTCGGCGAGCTGCCGGGCGAACGCCGTGACGGACGCGACGGACGCGGTGTCGACGAGCCGCGCCTCCAGGTCGAGCCCCACGGGGAGAACGCGAGCCGCCTTGTCGAGGTCACGCACGCCGGCGACGACGCGGGCGCCGGCCGACGCGAGGGTCGTGGCGACGACGAGGCCGAGCCCACCGGTCGCGCCGGTGACCACCACGGTCCTGCCGTGCTGGTCGGGCATCGCTGCCGGTTCCCACTCGAAGCTGTCCATCGTCGTCTCCTGCTCGCTCGCCACACCGAATCGGATGATTCATCCGGAACGCTAGCACAACCGGATAGAGTGTCCACATGACGATCGCGATGGCCCGGCCCGAGGCGCTGCGCTCCGATGCCCAGCGCAACCGGACGGCGCTGCTCGACGTTGCCCGCACCTTCGTCGACCGGGGCGAACCGGCCCTGCTGAACGCCGTCGCGCACGAGGCCGGAGTGGGGGTCGGGACGGCCTACCGGCACTTCCCGAGCCAGCAGCACCTGCTCGAAGCGCTCGCGATCGACGCACTCGAGGACATGCTCGACCAGGTCCGCGACGCCGTCGTGCTGCCGGACGCAGCCGATGCGCTGCGCGGGGTCGTCACGGCCGCGTTCCGGAGCATGGTGGACGACGCGGCCCTCGGTGACCTGCTGACGAACGGCGGGTTCTCCTGCGCGGACACCGCCGCCCTCGCCGGTGACCTGGTGGTGTCCGTCGACGCGCTGCTCGCACGGGGACGCGCCGAGGGGATCGTCCGGTCCGACGTCGACGCCGACGACCTCCGCCGGCTGCTGTGCGGGCTGCGCGAGGCGGCCGTCGCCGGCGGCACCCGGGTCAGCGATCCGGAGCGCTACGTCGAGATCCTGCTCGCCGGGCTCCGTCCGGCCTGAGGACCGGCACTGCCGCGAACCGGCGGGCACTGTCAGGATGGGCGCATGAGCGTCATGGTCTCCGTGTTCGATGCGCACCGCAGCCGTACGAGCGAGAAGTACACCGCGTACCCGCCGGACGTCCTGCCGATGTTCGTCGCCGAGATGGACTCGATGCTCGCGGAGCCGGTGCGCGACGCCCTCGTCGCCGCGGTCACCAACGGCGACACCGGGTACGTCGGCCACGGTCGTGCGCTGCCCGAGGCGTTCGCGGACTTCGCCGAGAGCCGGTGGGCCTGGCGCGTCGACCCCGACCTCGTCCGCACCACCACCGACGTGTCGGTCGCTGCGGTGGAGATGCTCCGCCGGATCATCGAGCCGGGCGACCAGGTCGTCATCATGCCGCCCGTGTACCCACCGTTCTGGGAGTACGTGTCCGAAGCCGGCGGCACCGTGACCGAGGTCCCGTTGCTCGCGCCCGACGGCCCCGCGGACCCGTTCGACACCACGGCCGGCTGGCGGATGGACCTGGACGGCCTCGCACAGGCGTTCGCCGACGGCGCGCGCACCGTGCTGCTCTGCAACCCGCACAACCCCCTCGGCCTGGTGCACGACCGCTCGTCGCTCGTCGCACTCGCGAAGCTCGCCGCCGAGTGGGACGCCGTGGTCGTCTCGGACGAGATCCACGCGCCGCTCGTGCACGCCGATGCGGTCTTCACGCCGTTCCTGGAGTCCTGCCCCGAGGCCGCCGCGCTCGGGGTCTCGTTGACGAGCGCGAGCAAGGCCTGGAACCTCGCGGGGACGAAGTGCGCGTTGATCGTCGGCGCCTCGGAGCGGGCCCGTGCGTGGTTCGAGGCCCTACCGACCGAGGTCGTCGAACGCACGGGCATCCTCGGGTACACCGCGAGCGTCGCGGCGTTCAGCGAAGGTGGGCCGTGGCTCGCATCGCTGCTCACCGAACTGGCCGCGAACCGCCGCACCCTGGCCGAACGGATCGGTGACGTCCTGCCCGGCGCCGAGTACCGGCAGCCGCAGGCGTCCTACCTGGCGTGGCTGGACCTGCGCGCCCTGCCGTGGGGCGACGACCCCGCGGCGCTGCTGGTCGACGAGGCGAAGGTGGCGCTCGCCTCCGGCCCGGCGTTCGGACGACAGGGTCAGGGCTTCGCGCGACTGAACTTCGGGTGCTCGGCCGAGACCCTGGACGACGGCCTCAGCCGCCTGCACACCGCGTTCCGGCAGCGCGCAGACGGCTGATCGTCGGTCCTACTCGAACACCTGCCAGGCCGGCTTGTTCGCGTACGTGTAGCGGTAGTAGTCGGCGAGCTGCAGGCCGGCCGCGGCTTCCTCGTCGACGACGACCGTCGCGTGCTCGTGCAGCTGCAGCGCCGAGCCGGGGACGAACGAGCTGAGCGGCCCCTCGACCGCGGCGGCGATCGCGTCGGCCTTGGCGGAGCCCTGCGCGACGAGGACGAGCTGCTGGGCGTCGAGGATGGTGCCGAGCCCCTGCGTCATGCAGTGCGTCGGGACCTGCTCGGGCGAGTCGAAGAACCGCGCGTTGGCGTCACGGGTCGACGGTGCCAGGGTCTTGATCCGGGTGCGCGAGGCGAAGGACGACGTCGGTTCGTTGAACCCGATGTGTCCGTTCGCGCCGATCCCCAGGATCTGCACGTCGATCCCACCGGCGGCACGGATCGCGGCGTCGTACTCCTTCGCCGCGAACTCGAGGTCGTCGGCACGACCGTCGGGCACCCGCACCCGCGAGGGGTCGAACCCGAGCGGCGCCACGACGTCGCGCGCGATGACGCTGGCGTACGACTCCGGGTGCTCGAGCGGGATGCCGACGTACTCGTCGAGGGCGAACCCGCGAGCCTCGGCGAACGAGATCTCGCCCGCACCGACCCGGCGCTGCAGGTCGGTGTAGATGCCCTGCGGGCTGGATCCGGTGGCGAGACCGATGACGGCGGACGGCTTCTTGGCGACGACGGACGCGATCTTGGCCGCGGCGACGCGACCGACCTCAGCCGGCGTGGGCAGGATGATGATCTCCACACGCCCATGCTACTGGTCATGACCAGTCTCCGACAGGGCGGGATCGGTAGCGTGGGCCCATGCCCACCCCCGACTTCGTCCTGTCCCTCCGCTCGAAGATCGGCACCGATCCCCTCTGGATGACCGGCGTGACGGCGGTGGTCACCCGGGGCGACGGGGACGATCGCGAACTCCTCGTGGTCCGGCGGGCGGACAACGGTGCGCTCACGCCCGTCACCGGCATCATCGACCCGGGCGAGGAACCGGCCGTCGCCGCCGAACGCGAGGTCCTGGAAGAGGCCGACGTCGTCGCCGTCGCGGAACGGCTGGCGTGGGTGCAGGTGCTGCCCGAGCTGACGTACGCGAACGGCGACCGGGCGCAGTACCTCGACCTGGTGTTCGCCTGCCGGTACGTCTCGGGCACGCCGAACCCCGCCGACGGCGAGAACACCGAGGCGTTCTGGGCCCGGCTCGACGCCCTGCCGGACATGCACCCGAACATGCGTGCGCGCGTCTCCGCCGCCCTGTCCGACGAGCGCGAGGCGCGCTTCCAGCGCTGACCGCCCGGCCTCGTCGCGTCGCGTCGTCCCCGAGACTCGGGGTGAGCGACTGTTCTCGCCAGTTTCGTCGCGAGAACTGTCGCCCTGGCCGAGTCTGGGGGCACCTGTCGCGAGACTCGCGGTGGGGCAGCAGGACGGGTGCTACGCGAGCGGGGCGACCGCGACGGGAGCGCCGAGCAGGCGGACGGCGACGGACTCGCCGGCGGCGCGACGGTCGCCGACCTCGTGCTGCACGATCACGACGGTGTCGTCGTCGAGGCGGACCGTGGTGCGGCGGATCGAGCCGAGGAAGCTCGACGACACGACGGTGCCGGTGATGCCCTCCGGGGCGAAGGCGACGTCCTCTGGTCGGACGTAGGCGAGCACCGGGCCGTCGGCGACCGAGGCGTCGAGCGCGGGCACGCGGAACCCGTACACGAACACGTCGCCGCCGCGCAGGTCGCCCTGCAGCCGGTTCGACTGCCCGACGAAGTCCGCCGTGAACGCCGACGACGGGGAGCGGTAGAGCTCTTCCGGCGTGCCGATCTGCTCGATGTCGCCGGCGTTCATCACGGCGATGCGGTCGGAGACGGCGAGCGCCTCTTCCTGGTCGTGGGTGACGAACACCGTGGTGATGCCGAGGTCGCTCTGGATGCGGCGGATCTCCTCGCGGAGCGAGACGCGCACCTTGGCGTCGAGGGCGGAGAGCGGCTCGTCGAGCAGGAGGACGCGGGGCCGCGTGACCAGGGCGCGGGCGAGAGCGACGCGCTGCTGCTGGCCACCCGACAGTTGGTGCGGGTAGCGCTCGGCGAACTCGCCCAGGTGCACCATGTCGAGTGCCTCGACCACGCGGCTCCTGCGCTCGGCGGCGGGGACACGGCGCATCTCGAGGCCGAACGCGACGTTCTGCCGCACCGTCATGTGCGGGAACAACGAGTACTGCTGGAACACCATCCCGATGTCGCGCTTGTTCACCGGGGTGGCGGCGACGTCCTGGCCGTCGATGCGGATGGCGCCGGCGTCGATGGCCTCGAGGCCGGCGAGTGCTCGGAGCGCCGTCGTCTTGCCGCAGCCCGACGGGCCGAGCAGGGACACGAACTCGCCCGGTTCGACTCGGAGCGACAGTCCGGCCAGGGCTCGGTGCGTGCCGTAGTGCTTCTCGACGGCTTCGAGCTCGACGACGGCGCCGGTGGAGGCGAGGGACGCCGGGGCTGCCGGTGCGGTGACGGTCATGCGGACTCCTTGACGCGGGTGGTGCGGACGGTGCGGGCACGGCCGGCACGACGGCCCGTCCCGATGCGGCCGATGACGACGAGCAGGACGAAGCCGAACACGAGGGCCGCGACCGAGAAGATCGCGGCGACGTACGGGTCGGTCTGCTGCACGAGCACGAGAGCGGTCTGGAAGGTGGTGCGGGACAGGAACGCGGCGAGCGTGTACTCGCCGAGGACCACCGTGATGGTGAGGAAGCACGCGGCGGTGATGCCCCGGCGGAGGTTCGGCAGGAGCACCCGCCAGGTGATCGTCCACCACGAGGCGCCGAGCGACCGGGCGGCCTCGGACAGCACCGTCAGGTCCGTCGCGGTGATGGCGGCGGCGATCGGGCGGAACGCGAACGGCAGCGTGACGATGCCGATCGCGAAGGCCAGCGTCCACGCGCCGGATCCGAAGACCTGCGAGACCACCTGGTACACGGGGATGAAGCCGACGACGAGCACCACGACGGGGACCGTGATCGGGACGATGCAGACGAACTCGAGCACGCGGCGGAGCCTCGGGTAGCGCAGCGCCGTGATGATCTGGGCGGGCAGCAGGACGAACAGCACGATGCCGACGGTGATGACCGCGATGAGCAGCGATGCCCCGAGGCCGTCGAACACCGGCTGGTAGGTGAACGCGTTGACCGGGTCGACGATGGCGGCCCAGTGCGCGACGGTCAGACCGTCGTCGGTGCCCTGGCGGAAGGTGAACTGCACCAGCGCGGCCAGCGGGACCGCGAAGACGATCCCGACGACCGTGAGCACGGCCGTGGCGGTGCCCCGTGACGGGGCCGTGCCGAAGCGGCCGACGCGGGGCGTGCCTCCCGTCCGACCGGACGCGACCGACGTCGGACGCGACGACCCCACCGGCGTTGCCGCGCTCATCGCTGCCACCTTGCGGCCCGGCGCTGCAGCAACGAGTACGCGCCCATCACGACCGCCATCACGACGACCATGCCGAAGGCGAGCACCCCGGCGACGTTCTGCAGGCCGATGAGCGTCTCGCTGGTGAGCTGCGTGCGGATCGTGAGCGGCACGATGCCGCCCTGCGAGATGAGTGCCGCGGCGGTGGCGAACGACGAGAAGCCGTTCGCGAAGAGCAGGAGCAACGAGCCCCAGAACGCCGGTGCGAGCACGGGCAGGGCGATCCGGCGCCAGTACGTGGCGCGGGAGGCGCCGAGGGTGGCGGCGGCCTCGCCCCACTGCGTCTTCACGCCCTCGAGCGCGGGCATGAACGTGAGGACCATCAGCGGCACCTGGAAGTAGACGTAGGGGATCACGAGACCGGGCACCGTGTAGAGGAAGGCGCCCGTCGCGTTGCGGTCGACGTCGACGAGGGACACCAGCCACGTCGTGACGAGGCCCTGTACGCCGATCGTGGCGATGAACGCGAACGCGAGCATGACGCCGCCGAACTGGGCGAGGACGCTCGCGGCCGAGTCGATCATCGACCGGACGAGCCCGTCGGGTCGCAGTGCCGACAGTGCCCAGCAGACGAGCGCTCCGATGACGGCGCCGATCACGGCGGACACAGCGGACAGGCCGAACGAGCCGCCGAAGGCCCGCAGGACGGAGGGCTCGGCGAACGCTGCGAGGTTCGCGAGGGTGAACGCGCCGTCGTCGGTGAAGAACCCGCTGCCGACCGCGATCACCGCGGGGACGGCGAGGAAGAGCAGGACGTACGCGGCGAACGGGGTGAGGCCGAGCCAGGCCAGGCCGACACGGCGCCGGACACGGGGTCCGGCGCCGTGACGGACGGCATCGGCGGACGCTCGTGCGGACGGCGGGAGCACGGGGCTCGTCGCGCTCGTCGCCGGTGCGCTCGCCGCTGGCGCGGGCGCGCCCGCCGATGCGGTGGTCATGCTGGTCAGGACCCCATGGTCGAGGACCACTTGGCCGACAGCACCTTCGCGGCGTCTGCCACCTGTGCGTCGGTCAGCTCGACGTAGTCCTTCGGCGCGCCACCGGCGGCGTCGAGGGCGTCCTGGTCGACCTTGCCGGACTTCTCCAGGGCGGCGAGGGTCGACGGGAACGCACCGGCCTGCAGGTACAGGTTCTGCGCCTCGGGGCTGGCGATGTACTCCTGCCACAGGCGAGCGGCGGCGGGGTGCGGGGCGTCCTTGTTGATCGCCTGCGAGTAGTACGAGCCGAGCGCCTGACCCTCGGGCACGACGGTCTTCCAGTCCTTGTTGCCACTCGCACCGGCGGCGGGGCCCCACGCGAGGTTGTTGTACGACCACTGGATGACCACGGGGGTCTCACCCGAGGCGACCGTGGCCTGCGTGGGCAGCACGTTCTGGAAGTTGCCGGCCTGCTTGAGCTTGCCGAAGTAGTCGACGCCCTTGGTGATGTCGTCGGCCGAGCCGCCGTTCTCGAGCGCTGCCAGGTACACGGCTGATGCGGCCTGGTTCGCCTGCGTCGGGTCGCCCGCGATGGAGACCTTGCCCTTGTACTCGGAGCCGAGCAGGTCCGTCAGGTCCTTCGGTGCGTCCGTGGTCTTCGACGAGTCGTAGCCGATCGACATCAGGCCCGTGTAGTCGCGGGTCCAGGCGCCGTCCTTCTCCTTGAGCGTGTCCGGGATGTCGCTCCAGTTCGCGACCTTGTAGTCCGTCAGCAGGTCGAGGTTCTCCTGCAGCACGGCGTTGCCGAGGTCGAGCACGTCGGGAGCGGTGGACTGCCCCTTCTGCGACTTCACCGCGGCGACCTCGTCGGCGCTGGAGCCGTTCGGGTTCGCGGAGTTGATCTTGATGTCGTACTTCTTCGTGAAGCCGTCGATGATCTTGCCGTAGTTGGCCCACGACGGCGGCAGCGCGATGACGTTGAGCTGTCCCTCGGCCTTCGCGGCCTTCACGAGGGCGTCCATGCCGCCGGAGGACTCGGCGCTCGTGGCGGTCTTCCAGTTCGTGTCGTCCTTCGTCGTGCTGGCGGAGCTCGTGGCGGAGCATCCGGCGAGGGTGACGATCGCTGCGGCGGCGAGGGCGATGCCGGCGATGGTGCGCTTGTGCTGCACGGGAGGTGCCTTTCGGGTGGGTGCTGCGGGTGCTTCAGGTGGGGCCGCGGTTCTCGGCCCGGGACGATCGTGGAGGCGGCCGGTTTCCGGCCCGTGCTGCACCGGTGAACGGCTGCGGAACAGCGGGTGCGCCTGTACGTTCTCGCCTGGGGGGGCGTGCGGCGTACCTGATCGATTCGGGCGTACCTGGTCAGAAGTTCCTGGCAGGTACGCCCGAAAGCATGAGGTATCGCGCGCGCTCTGGGAAAGAACGGGCGAGGTCAGGCGCCGAGTTCGACGAGCACCCGCGGGATCTCGGTCACGAGCTCGCTCGCCAGGTACCCGAGCGGCCCGACCTGCACCGCGAGCCGATCGCCGGCAGCCGCGTGCACGTAGGACGCCCACGCCACCGCCTGTGCCGGTTCCGCGCCACGAGCGAGCAGGCCGGCGACCGCACCCGACAGGACGTCGCCGCTGCCGCTGGTGCCGAGTCCTCCGGAGCCGGTGCCCTTGATCCAGCTCCGCCCCTGCGGCGTCGCGATGGCGTCGCCCAGGGCCACGACCGCACCGAACCGCTGCGCGATCGCCATCGCGTCGGCCACGTCGTCGTCGCTGCCCTCCCGGCCGAGCAGCCGTTCGGCTTCGCCGGAGTTGGGCGTCATCACCAGCCGCCCCCGGAGCGGTTCCAGTCGGTCCCGCACGTCGGCCGCCACCCCGAGGGCGAACGCATCGAGCACGACGGTGGTCTGTGGTCCGACGACGTCGGCGAGTCCGGCCACGAGGTCACGGGTGCCGTTCGGCTCGTCGAGTCCTGGGCCGACCAGCAGCGCATCCGCGCTCGCAGCCGAGTCCGCGATCCCCTCGATCGCGCCCACGGCGACGTGACCGTCCGCGTCCTCGTCGAGCGGTTCGACGCCGGACTCGGGCACGGCGACCGCGACCTCGTTCGCGATGCTCCGCCCCACCGCGAGGGTGAGCCGCCCCGCTCCCACCCGGAGTGCAGCGAGCGCCGAGAGCATCGCGGCTCCGGGCGTCCGCGCTGCGCCGCCGACCACGAGCACCTGCCCGCGACCGTACTTGCCCGCGCCGGGCTCGGGGAGCGGCCAGTCCCGCAGGAAGTTCGGGGTGACGGTCTCAGCGGACATGCTCGTCGTCCTTCCGGCCGGTGTGTGCCGTGACCTCGTCGTCGTCGAGGTGCCCGACGGAGGAGAACTCCTCGAGCACCCACGGTGCTCCCGCACGCTCGCGGCGGAGTCGGGTGAGGGAGGCGTTCGCGACCGCGTGCGTCCGGGCGAACTCCATGAGCGCCGGCTCGTCGAGGTCGAGGCACACCGCCACGACCAGCATCACGACGGCGTCGTGCGCCGCGACGACGAGCCGCTCGGTGCCCTCGACCCGTTCGACGTCGACCAGCGCCGATCGGAGCCGGAGCATCACGTCGGCCCAGGATTCGCCTCCCGCTGGCCGGTGGTAGTACTTGCCGAGCCACTGCCGGCGACGTTCCTCGTCGGGGTACCGGTTCCGCACACCCTGCAGGGTGAGCAGGTCGAGCACACCGAGCTCGCGGTCTCGGAGCCGCTCGTCCACCCGTTTCTCGGGCTCGGCCAGCCCGCCGGCCCCGAGCGCGATCTCGATGGTCTGCTGCGCACGCAGGTACGGCGAGACCCACAGCGCCACGGGGACGTCGTCGATGCCACGATCGGCGAGTTCCTGTCCGAGCGACCGCGACTGCGACTCGCCGAGCGGACTGAGCGGGACGTCGGCGTCCCGGTACTCGACGTCGATGACGTCGTCGCCCGCGGCCTCTGCTCGGGCGGCGGCGACGTTCGCGAGCGATTCACCGTGGCGGACGAGCCAGATCTCCTGCACTGCCATGCCGCCACGCTAACCACGCCGCGCTGAGCCGGCTCACCGACGCCCACCGCCTGCGGTGCGGCGGGCGCTCCGGACCGGGCGGATCGCACACGGCAACCCCGCGGCGCGGAACCGGAGCGCCAGCGCATCGAGGTCGAACAGGTCCCGCCACTCGAGCCGGATGATCGTCCGCACACCCGGCACCGTGAGCAGCCTGGCATGGCGACGTTTCTCGTCCAGGAACACCTCGGTCTGGCTGCGGCCGCCGCGGTACCGGTCCTGCGTGTACTTCGCGCGTCCGTCGATCTCGACGACGACGCCTTCTGCTGGGAACCAGAAGTCGACGGCGGACCGGCGACCATCGACGACGAACTCCTGCTGCAGCACGGGAGCGGGCAACCCGAGCTCGCGGAAGACCACGCGCGCGAGTGACTCCGCCGGCGAACCCGAACGCCCGTCGGCCAGGTCGAGGACCTGCGCGGCCCGAGCCCGACCGCGAGCACTCGGGTGCACTGCTCGCCACAGCTCGTCGCGCCCGGTCCCGGCGCTCAGCGCGGCGTCTGCCACGACGACCCCCGTCCGCAGGTCTCCGGTCATCGCGATGTCGATCACCGTCCGCGGGACCGCGGTCACTGCGAGGTCGCCGACCCGGACCCGTTCGGCGCCGGACACCGGTCTCGTGTGCAGGACCAGCTCGGTGGTCCTGCCCCGGTACATCGACTCCGGCACGGTGACGTGCACCGGGACGCTCCACCCGCCGAGCGCGGGCAGCCCGTGCACCGCAGCCGCGGAGTCGTGCGATGCGGTCGCCCGCGGGCCGAGCCGGCCGAGCCGCGCGTACACGCGGGTGACGTACCGCTGCCGTGGCCCGGCCGCGTCCCACGCTGCCCCGTCGACGAACGCGTTCGGCCCTGCCCGGACGAGTCGGCCCGGACCCTGGAGTCGGGTCCGGCGGCGCAGGGTGGTGGCGTCGAGTCCGGCCTCACGCGTGGCCGAGGCTCGGAGGATGGGCAGCGGTTCGTTCATGGAGACGACGTTGCCCGACCCGCCATGCGCCCAGCGGGCTGACGTCGAGGTCTGTGGACGGGCCTCCAGGCCTGCCCGCCTGTGGAGGAAGGACGTTCCTTCCCCGAACGGGCGCGATGGCAAGCGGAATCGGGCGTACCTGGTCGGAACTTTCGACCAGGTACGCCCGAATCGACCACCCACGCCCGATTCGACAAGGTACCCGCCCACCCACCCACCCCACCCGCAAACAGAAGGCAGCGCCGGACGGAACGCACCCGTGTCCCGTCCGGCGCCGCGGTCTTCCGCCGGCCCCGCTGCCTCAGGCCCGGCGTACCCGCAGGGTCACGATCTCGAAGGGCCGGAGCGTGAGCACGACCGGCTCCCCCGAGTCCCACGAGTCCCCCAGCGGGCGTTCCAGCAGGTCCACCGTCGCCACCGAAGCGACGTCGAACCCGAACGACACCCCGACGTCGGTCGCCCGACCCCCCGAGGCCTCGTACAGTCGCACGACCACGTCACCGGAGCGGTCCTCGGCGAGCTTCACGGCCTCGACCAGCACCTGCGGCGACGACACGGTCACGATCGGGTCGACGGCAGTCGTCCCCGCGACCGAGCGCACCGGCAGGTTCAACCGGTAGCCGGAGTCGGCGGCGTCGAGCACCGACGCCCCCACCCGCAGCACCGTCCGGAACACGTGGTGCCCCTGGTCGGCGTTCGGGTCCGGGAACGTCGGTCCGCGCAGCAGCGACTCGCGCACGAGCGTCGTGGTGCCGCCGTCGGGCCGCGTGGAGCGCGTGATGTCGTGTCCGTAGGTGGAGTCGTTCGCCACCGCGACGCCGAACCCGGGCTCGGCGACGTGCACCCAGCGGTGCGCCGACGTCTCGAAGCGGGCGTGGTCCCACGAGGTGTTCTGGTGGGTCGGCCGGTCGATGTGGCCGAACTGGATCTCGCTCGAGGCGGACGACGCACGGACGTCCACCGGGAACGCGAGCTTCAGCAGCTTCTGGTGCTCGTGCCAGTCGACCTCGGTCTCGATGGTGAGTTCCGGCTCGCCCTCGACGGCGGAGTACCGGGTCGTGAGCGTCGATGACCCGAAGGACCGTTCCACCACGAGCGAGGAGCCGTCGATCGCGACCGACGACGCCGTCAGCACGGTGCCGTTGCGCTGGTACGCACGGTCGATGTCCCACGCCTCCCACTGGTTCGGGGTGTCGCGGAAGACCGTGTACTCGGCAGCGGCCGCACCCGGTGCGATCGCGTCGCGCCCGCTGGCGCGGTCGACGAGCGACACGACGTGGCCGGCGCCGTCGATGGTCGCCGTGACGACGCCGGTGTCGAAGACGAAGTGGTCGCCGGAGCGGACGGGAGGCACGGGTCGCGGTTCCGAGCCGAGCGAACCACCCAGGGCGGTTGCGTCTCCCGCCGCGACCGGCGAGGCGTTGAAGCGCACGACGCTCCCGGACGAGCCGCTGCCGCCGACGGCGTCGGCGCCGGACGGCGCGTCGAGCAGCGCACTGCTGCCGCCGGCGGCGGCCGACGACGAGGCCCCGACCCCGGCGAGCGCCGCAGCACCCCCGTTCGCGAGTGCGGTCGTCGCGTTGCCGATCAGCCCCTCGAGCACCTGGGCGATCTGCGCGTAGTTCTCCTCGGCGTTCTCGTAGACCCAGGCGATCGAGGACCCCGGCAGGATGTCGTGGAACTGCTGCAGCAGGACGGTGTGCCAGGCGCGCTCGAGCTCTTCGTAGGGGTAGTCCAGCCCGAGGCGCACGGCCGCGGTCGACGCCCACAGCTCGGCCTCGCGGAGCAGGTGCTCGGAGCGGCGGTTGCCCTGCTTCGTGCGGATCTGCGACGTGTAGGTGCCGCGGTGGAACTCGAGGTACATCTCGCCGGACCACACGCCGGGGGTCGGCAGCACCCGTTCGAGCTCCTCGAAGACCTGGGCGGGGGTGCCGAGCTGCACGCGGGGCGAGCCGTCCAGGTCGTGCTGGCGTCGGGCGGCCGCGACCATCTCGCGGGTGGGTCCGCCGCCGCCGTCACCGAAGCCGTAGAGCAGCATCGAGGTGTTGGCGACGCCACGCTCCTTGTTGTTCCGTTCGCCGCGGTGCAGGTCGGCGGCGGAGACGTCGGAGTTGTAGGTGTCGGCCGGCGGCAGGTGCGTCAGGACGCGGGAGCCGTCGATGCCCTCCCAGTGGAAGGAGGTGTGCGGGATGACGTTCGTCTCGTTCCACGACGGCTTCTGGGTGACGAACCACTTCGAGCCGGCGGCGCGGACGATCTGGGGCAGTGCGCCGGAGTAGCCGAACGAGTCGGGCAGCCAGGCCTCGGGGGTGTCGATGCCGAACTCCTCGAGGAAGAAGCGCTTGCCGGCGACGAACTGGCGGGCGAGCGCTTCACCACCGGGCAGGTTCGTGTCCGACTCCACCCACATGCCGCCGACCGGGATCCACCGGCCCTCGGCGACGCGCTGCTTGATGCGGGCCCAGATCGACGGGTAGCCGTCGCGGATCCACGCGTACTGCTGCGCGGACGAGCAGGCGAAGGTGAAGTCCGGGTCGCGGTCCATCAGGTCGAGCACGTTCGAGAAGGTGCGGGCGCACTTGCGGATCGTCTCGCGCACCGGCCAGAGCCAGGCGGAGTCGATGTGGGCGTGGCCGACGGCGATCGCCCGGTGTGCGGCGGAACTGGCGGGGACGGCCAGCACGGGCGCCAGGACCTCGCGGGCATCGGCTGCGGTGCCGGCGACGTCGTCGGGGTCGAGCGCGTCGGCTGCGAGCTCGAGGGCGTGCAGGATATCGGCGCCGCGGGTGCCGTCCGTGGGGAGTTCCGCCATCAGGCCACGCAGGACCCAGAAGTCCTGCTGCAGCTCCCACACGGTGTCGTCGCGCTCGACGAGTTCGAGGGCGCGCACGCGGTAGATCGGCTTGTCACCCGCGGTGGAGCGCGACCCGAGGGGCGTCGCGCCCTGGAACGAGTCGCCGCCGATGTCCGGGTTCGCGCCGGCCTCGACGTACAGCTCGAACGACTCCCCTGCGCCGACCTCGACCGGCACGGTGTCGTTCCGCGGCTCGACGCCCTTGATCGTGGAGCCGTCGGGCCGGTACGCCAGTCCCTCGGCCTGGAACCCCGGGTGCCGCTTCGTGAACCCGAGGTCGACGAGCAGTTCCGCAGTGGTCCCCGGCGCGGTGCCGAAGTCGGCGGGGACGGTGCCGGTGATCCGGAACCAGGTGGTCCCCCACGGTCGGCCACCCCAGGCGCTGCCCACCGTGAACGGCGTGTACGCCTGCTGGACGGCGGAGTCGAACGGCACCGGCTCGTCCGGCACCTCCCACGCCTCGATCGTCACCGGTGCCGAGCGGCGGTGGACGGCGGGGTCGACACGGTCGCGGACGAGGCGGGCGATCCGGGCCTCGACGAGCGGTTCGTCCTGGTGCATGTGGTTCCTTTCGAGAGAGCCGGCCGGAGCCAGCGGATCAGCCCTTGATGCCGCCGGCGAGGGCGTTGCCGCCGCCGAGGCCTCGGGACACGATCACGTAGAGGGCGATGACGGGCACGGAGTAGACGATGGAGAACGCGGCGAGCTGTCCGTACGCGACCGCCCCGTTCTGCCCGAAGAAGTTGAAGATGCTCACCGCGGCGGGCACCTTGTCGGGCGAGAGCAGCAGGACGAACGGTACGAAGAAGTTCCCCCACGCCTGGATGAACACGAAGATGAACACGACGGCGATGCCCGGACGCATGAGCGGGACGACGATGCGCGTCAGGGTGGTCATCATCGACGCCCCGTCGGTCCACGCTGCTTCTTCGAGCGAGATCGGCACGGAGTCCATGAAGTTCTTCGCCATCCAGATCGCCATCGGCAGCGACGTCGCGGCGAGGAAGAAGATGCAGCCCCACACGTTGTCGATCAGGTTGAGCGACACGAACAACGCGTAGACGGGCACCATCATGGCGGTGATCGGCAGGCCGGTCCCGAACAGGATGCTGTACAGGAACGGCTTGTTGACCCGCATCTTGTAGCGGGACAGCGGGTACGCGGCGAGCAGTGCGAAGACCACGGTGACGACTGCCGTGCCGCCGGAGAGCAGCAGGCTGTTCGCGAGTGGGATGAACGACAGCTCGGGCGTGAGCACCTTGGTGAAGTTGTCGAGCGTGAACTGCGTCGGCAGCTTCACGGACAGCGACGCCTGGGTGTCGACCGAGGCGAGGACGAGCCAGAGCAGCGGGACCGCGAAGCACACCGCGATGACGAGCAGCACGGTGTTCGCCACCCACCGCATGGTGCGGCCGCGGGGCGACGTCATGTGCAGCGAACCGGGAGCGGTCACCGAACGGGTGGTGGTCGGGTCGAGGGACGGGGCAGTGATGGCCATCAGTCCACCTCCGGCTTGAGGGCTCGGATGTAGATGATCGAGAAGACCGCCCCCACCACGAGCAGGATGGTCGCGATCGCGGTCCCGAAGCCGAGCTGCGAGAACTTGAACGCCTCTTGGTAGGCGAGGATCGGCAGGGTCGACGAGTTCGTGCCCGGCCCACCCCCGGTCATCACGAAGATGAGGGTGAAGACCGACAGCGTCTGCAGCGTCGTCAGCATGAGGTTCGTCGAGATGCTCCGTCGGATCACCGGCAGCGTGATGTAGACGAGGCGCTGCCACCCGGTGGCACCGTCGACCTCGGCGGACTCGGTGATCTCCTCGGGAACCTCCTGCACGGCAGCGGAGTAGACGAGCATCGAGAAGGCCGTGCCGCGCCAGATGTTCGCCAGGATCACCGCGAACATCGGGAACGTGTAGAGCCAGTTCGGTCCGCTGATGCCGATGGACTTCAGGAACTCGTTGAGCGTGCCCTCGTCGTTGAAGAACGCGTACGCGGCGAACGAGGCGACGATCTCCGGCAGGACCCAGGCGGCGACGACGAAGGTGCCGACGATCGCGCGGACGGCCTTGTTGGCGGAGCGCATCAGGAGTGCGAGGCCGAGCCCCAGCACGTTCTGTCCCACGACCGCCGAGGCGAGCAGGAACACGACCGTCAGGATGACGGACTTCGGGAAGTCCGGGTCCTGGAACAGTTCGACGTAGTTCTGGAAGCCGACGAACTGCTGGTCGGCAGCGCCGGCGCCGGTGAGCGCGGAGTTCGTGAACGACCCGTAGAACGACGAGATGACGGGGCCGAGCAGGAAGATGACGAGCAGGACGAGGGCGGGCAGGAGCGGGACCGCTCGGCCGACGTTCCGCAGTGGTCGCCGCTTGCGCGGCACGGGTGGATCGGTGCGCTTCGGCGCACCGGGCGCCGACAGCGTCGGCGCGAGGGGGGTGCTGGACACGATGGGTGCCTTCCGGGTGCGGAGGGGTTCCGAAGGTGGGGAAGGACGGACAGGAGGCGCGGTGCGGGGTCGCCCCGCGCCTCCCATCCGTCAGTGGGTGACGTCCGTCAACCAGCCGAGACGGTGTTCTCCTTGCCGACCACCTGCGTGACGGCCTTGTCGTACACGGCAGCCGCCTGCTTCGGTGTCTGCTGCCCGGTCATGACCGACTCCATCGCGACCTGGATCGCGTTGGACACCTGCGAGTAGTCACTCGTCGCCGGGCGGAAGTTCGTGTTCTCCACCAGTCCGGAGAAGAACTTGAACGTCGGGTTGGCGTCGGTGTAGGCGGTGTCGTCCGCGACGTCCTTGCGGACGGCGATCTGGCTGTTCTCGGTGTCGTACTTCAGCGAGCCGTCCTTGTCGAGGAAGCTCGTGATGAAGTCGAACGCCGCCTGCGGGTTCTTCGACTTCGCGCCGACCGCCAGGGTCCAACCGCCGGACATCGAGTTGTAGCCCGGGTCCTGACCGTTCTGCGTCGGCATCGGCGCCTGACCCATCACGTCGTTCCACTCGGCCCACGGCGCAGTGCCGGACTTGAGCCACGTGCCGGACTGCCACGAACCGTCGAGGTCGATCGCGAGCTTGCCCTTCGGCAGCCACGTCTGCGCGATGGTCGTGCCGACGTTCGTGTCGAGCGCCTGCTGCGGTGTCGGGCCGAGGCCGCCCTGGTAGACGTCCTTCACGAACTGCAGCGAGTCCTCGAACTGTTTCGAGCCCGTGACCCACTTCTTGTCCTTGTAGAGCGTGTTGCCGGAGCCGTCCGCCCCGTACAGGAGCATCTCGAAGCCCTGCATGGTCGACGCCTCGCCCTGCGCCTTGCCCGAGTAGATGTTGAACGGGATGAGGTCGGGCTTCTTGTCCTTGATCGTCTTCGCCGCGGCGAGCACGTCGTCCCAGGTCTTCGGCTGCCACGGCACGGGCAGGCCGACGGACTTGAAGATGTCCTTGTTGTACCAGAGAGCGCGGGTGTCGGTGCCCATCGGGACGCCGTAGATCTTGCCGTCGTCACCCTGGCCGGCCTGCTTGGCGTTGTCGAAGAACTGGTCCCAGTCCTTCCACTTCGCCGTGTACTTGTCGAGCGGCAGGAGGTAGCCGGCCTCGGCGTCGGCCTTGACGAGGAAGGTGTCCTCGTACATGACGTCGGGAGCCGTCGCGGGCGCCTTGTTCATGAGCGCGAGCTTCGTGTAGTAGTCGTTGCCCTGGGCCTGGATCGGGACGAGCGTGACCTTCTTGCCCGGGTTGTCCTTCTCGTACTCCTTCTTGACGACCTTCATCTGGGCGTCGAGCTGCTGGAAGGCTCCGAACTTCTGGTACGCGATCTTGATCGTGTCGCTCGAGGCGGACCCCGAGGCTGAGCAGCCTGCCAGGCCGACCGCGGCGACGGCCACGGCTGCGAGTCCGGCGATGATGCGGGTGCGTTTCATCGGTGCTCCTTTGCACGGGTGACATCCGCGGGCTCCATCGCCCGCGCGCAGGATTAGTCCAGCGTATGGACTTATCCGTGTCAAGGAGTTTCTCGCGCCGCGCGCGTCGGGTGCACGGTGCGGGCGGGCGGGGCTGGGGGCGTACCGTGCGGAATCGGGCGGGGCTGGGGGCGTACCGTGCCGAATCGGGCGTACCTGGTCGGAACTTTCGACCAGGTACGCCCGATTCCGCTTCCCATCCCACGCGCTCTGGGAAAGAACGTGCGTCAGGAGATCGGTGATGCACTCCCCGTCACGGTGATCCCGCCAGTGGACGGGACGTCGACGAGCAGCAGGCTCGGACGACCGACGTGCCGCCCCTGCCGGATGACGACGCGGTCCCCCGGCTCGACGGCACCGACCTCGCGCAGGTACGCCCCGGTCGACGCCGCAGCCGAACCGGTCGCCGGGTCCTCGGTGATGCGGCCGGCGGGGAACAGGTTCCGTGCCTCGTACTCGCGCTCCCCGGTACGGTGCAGCACCGTGACCGTCCCCTGCCAGCCGGCCTCGCGCTTGAGGTCGGCGAGCGGTCCGGGTGCGAACCGGAACTGGTGGAAGAGCTCCCGGTCGTGCAGCACGAGCACCGGGTGCCAGTTGCCGGCGAAGGACTCGAGCACCGGGAGGCCCGGCGCGATGTCGTCGGCCGTGAGCCCGAGCAGGTCGAACAACCGGGCGAGGAGCGCCGGGTCGATGTCCCGCGTCGCCGGTTCGACGCTCGTCATCGCGACCCGGACCACCCCGTCCGGGCCGGTGGTCGCGTCGAGGGCGACCTCGCCGGCGGCCGTCGTGAACACCCGGCGGCCGAGCCCCTGCCGTTCGGCGAGCGCCACCGCGAGCGCGACCGTCGCGTGCCCGCAGAACGGCACCTCGGCGGCGGGCGAGAAGTAGCGGACGTGCGGGCCCGTCGCCGTGGCGCCGACGACGAACGCGGTCTCGGGGTAGCCGACCTCGCGGGCGACGGCGAGCATCTCGTCGTCGGTCAGCGCCGCTGCGTCGAGGACCAGTCCGGCGGGGTTGCCGCCTCCGGGCTCGGCGGCGAAGGCGGTGTACCGGAGGACGTCGATGCTCATGCTCCGACGCTACTGCGGGGACGGCGCGGTCCGCGCGGGCCGATCACCGACGGGTGGCTCGGCACCTGCAGGTGGGGGTAACCCCCGCACGACTCCGGGTGTGCACGTGATGTTTCAGCCGGTGATCCATCACGAGACTTGTTGCATGAGCACCGACACGCAGCCCACCACCTCCCGCCGGACCCTCCGGATCGCCCTCGCCTCGTCCGCCGCACTCTCCGCGCTGCTGCTGACCGCGGGGTGCAGCATGATCCAGGACATCGTCCCGAACAAGACACCGCAGAAGCACTTCGCCACGTACTCGGACGCCCCGCGGTCCGGCGAGTCGAAGGACATGGCGTTCTTCATGCCGGAGTGGGTGCCGGAGGACGCGAAGGACATCGACGTCCGTCTCAACGCCTCGGCGCCCGGGTACGTCATCGGGTTCGCGTCGAAGGAGGGCGTCGACACGGACTCCTGCACGCCGCTCGACGAGTCGTACGGCGGATCGGCGATGCAGGCGGACTTCCTGCCCGAGGACCTCCCGACGACGGGCCTGGTCACGTGTGGCGACGGGCGCGCGGTCGCCGAGATCGGGGACCGCTGGTACGGCTGGACCACGAAGGACGCGATCCCCGGTCAGGACGACTCGAGCACGTTGCGCACCGACGGCTGACGTGCCCACGGGGCGGACGGGAGGCCCGTGGCGAACCCGCCACGGGCCTCCCGTCCGCCGTGCACTCGCGCCCAGGGCTACTCCGCGGCCGCCGCCTTGCGACGGCGGACGATCAGGACGCCGGCACCCGCCGCGAGGAGGAGGAACGCGATGAGCGCACCGGCCCCGAGGCCCTCGGCACCCGTGAACGCGAGCTCGCCCGACGCGGTGATGGTGATCGGGGTCCAGCCCAGCACCGTGCCGTCCGCAGCGGTCACCACGATGCGGTGCTCGCCAGCCGGAGCATCGGCCGGGATCGTGACGCGCACCGTGCCGTCAGCGCCGACCGTCACCGTGCCGAGCAGCGTCGGGGTCGAGTACAACCACACGTTCACCTGGTCACCGGCGTACCGCGTGCCCACCGTGACCGTGATGGTCTCCCCCGCGCGGGCCGACGACTGGGCCGAGACGCTCCCACGGTTCGTGTCCGTCAGGCCGGTCCCCGAGGGAGCCACCGGGGCGATCGGAGCGTCCGGCGACGGGGTCGGCGTCGGCGTCGACGTCGATCCACCGGTCCCGGGGGTCGGCGCAGGCGTCGATCCGCCGTCACCCGGAGCAGGCGTGGGCGTCGGCGTCGGGTCGGTGCCCGGGTCCGTGCCGCCGCTCTCGCACGGGTACGTCCCGGTGCGGAGCGAGAACCCGTCCGTGTCGTTGTCGTCGGCGGTGAACGTTGCGCGCTCCCCGTCGGTGCAGACGCCGGAGATCGCGAAGCCCTCGTTGGCGAGCGTCCGGTCCGCGTTCGACGGCGCTTCGAAGACCTTCGCGGCGGTGAAGACACCGTCGGTCAGCTCGTACAGCGCGGTGCGTCCGGCGCAGGCGTCGTCGCACACCACCCAGAGCGCGTCGAGGGTCGGGTCGAACTGCACGTCGGCGACGACCGCGAACGGCGAACCGATGGTGGCAACGCGCTGGAACGAACCGTCCGCCATCAGGGCGTAGGCGGAGACGCTCGCGGTGCCCTCGACACCGACGAAGAAGAGCCCCTCGCCGTGTCCGGCGTACGTCGACGGCGCGTAGGCCGCGCCGGTGTGCTCGTCGGCGAAGCCGTGCTCGGTGAGCCACGAGTCCGGGATCCAGGTGACGCCCTCGAGGCCGGCGTTCGCACCGAGCCCCGGGAAGTCGGCTGCGAGGTCCCACTCGTCGGTGGCGCGCAAGGTCGACTCAGACCCGTCGGTGGTGGCGTACCGCAGGACCGACGGACGGCTGGTCTTCGACACGTCGTTGTCCCGCTCGGTCGACACGTACACGGCGCCCGGGTCGTCGCTCGTGACGGTGACGCCCTCGGCGTCCGGGGTCCCCGTGCCGTCGGCGTACCGCAGGTCCGTGCCCGCGGCGTTCGACGGCGCCCAGCCACCCTGACCGTCCGAGGTCAGCTGGTAGAGCAGGCCGTCGCCGTTCTGCACGGCCCAGAGCTGGCCGTCCTCGGACGTGCTGGACGTGGTCCAGTCGATGCCGCTCAGGTCACCGGTGAAGGTGTCCTCGTCGTCGAGCACGGTCTCGTCCGGGCCGCCGGGCCACGGCTCGGCGGTGACGACTCCGGCGAACCGGTTCGCCGTGCCCTTCGTCGGCTCGGCGGTGTCGGCGAAGTCGCCGGTGCCGTCCGGGTTGCGGCCGTACGTGGCGTCAGCGTGGGCCGTCCACGAGTACGAGTCGACCAGCGCACCCCGCGGATCGAAGACCCGGGCGGAGTCGGCCTTGCCGAGCCCGAAGCCGAAGTCCGTCTCGTCGAGGACGGTGAAGCCCCCAGCCGCGATCGTCGTGCCGGCGGGGATCGTGTACGCGTGGTCGTCCTCGCTGTCCCGCAGGACGTACCCACCCAGGTCGACCGTGGTGCTGCCGACGTTGGTCAGCTCCACCCAGTCGCCGGGGGTGCCGTCCTGCGACTCGACCTCGTTGATGCGCACGGGCGAGGAGCAGTCGTTGGCGGCGCCCTTCGTCGACGCGGTGGTGTCGACCAGCGCACCGGTCCCGTCGGCGCACCGGCCGTACGTGACGACCGCGTGGCTCGTCCACGAGTACCGGAGCACCAGGTCGCCGGCGGGGTCGTACATCCGCGCGGTGTCGGCGCCGCCGAGCCCGAAGTCGAACCCGGGCGCGGTCGCCGAGAGCTGGTCGATGACGAAGTACCCGCCGGGGGCGATCGTCGAGCCGGCGGGCAGGACGTAGGCGTCGTGGGTGCTGTCGTCGTCGAGGAACGCGTAACCGGTCAGGTCGATCGACGCCGACGACGTGTTCTTCAGCTCGACCCAGTCGGTGTCGTCGCCGTTCGACTCGACCTCGTTGACGACGAGGCCGTTCCGAGCGGCAGCGCCGACGCTCGGGTCGTCGTCACCGACGGCGGCGAGTGCCGGGCTGGCCGTGACGACGCCGGCGCCGACGGCCAGCGCGGTGACGATGACAGCGCCGAGCCGCACGGAGCGGGGGCGCAGGGCAGGAGTGCGCATGCAGGTCCTTCTCGGGAGGGGAGGGGAGACCTGCACGACTGTTCAGCACCTGGGCATCCGACCGGTGGCCGCCCGGTGAACGACAGGTGTCGCGCGGCGCCCCGGCGCCGGGATCCCTCAGCCCTGCGCGACCCCGGAGAAGTCGGGCGACCCGTCGGGCAGCGCCGGCAGTGGCGTGCCGTCGACGTACCGCGGCCACGCCAGGGCGCGCGACGACGCCGGACGCGGCTCGTACAAGTACCGGTCCGCGCTGACCGGACCGGCAGCCGCGGCAGCCGTCGGGGCATCGGGCACCGGGGTGGCACCCCACGTCGCGATCGGTGCCGCGGGCGCCGTCGGGGGTGCTGCCGGTGGCGCTTCCGGCGTCGGCCACGCTCCGACCGCCCCCGCCGGGACGGCGCCCCGCGGGCGGAAGAGCGCGTTGCTGAGCGGGACGACGACCGTTCCGAGCAGGTCGAGGATGACCACCACCCAGACGAGTCGCCAGTAGCCGCGGGCGTAGTCCACGTCGGGCGCGAGCAGCGGGATCGACAGCAGCAGTGCGAGCAGGGCGATGACCCCGACGGTGGCCTTCGCGACGACCTGGAGCGCCGGTGTCGGGTACCGGCGGTGGATGACGAGCAGCAGGTGCACGTGCAGGAGCGCCACGCGGGCGACGCCGACGAGCCAGATCCAGTGCCAGAACCGCTCGCCGACGAGCCAGAGGCCGTCCTCGCCGGAGGAGTCCGTCGGGGCGAACCACACCTTGTACAGCCCCGCGACGAGCAGGTACATCGACGTGGCGATGCTGACGAACGCGAACGTGCCCGATCGGCGTGACGAGACGTCGGCGTCGTACCAGGACAGCAGGGCGAAGACGACCACCACGACGATCGTCAGGAGCAGCTGCACCGCGACCCGTCCGAAGTCGCCGACCAACACCGCCACGATGCCGACGAGCCCGGCTGCGACGACCGCGCCGATGATCGTCCGGAACACGAGTGGCCGGACCTTCGCCCAGCGTCGGTCGATCGTGCCCGCGGCGCGGTTGTCCGTCATGTGTCCCCCGTCGTTCGCCGCCCACCTGGCGGATCCGTCGGTTCGCAGCGTAGCGGGCGGTGCGAGCCACCCCCGACCGCCGTCAGCGGCGGATGAACCGCGGTCAGCGGCGGATGAGCAGCCCGCTCGCCCGCGGGGACAACGCGGCGTCGAGCACCAGGCACGCGGCCCCCACCGCGGCGACGTCGGCACCGCGGTCACTCTCGACCACGTCGACCGCGTGCTTCGGCACGAGCAACGGCGACCCGACGATCGCCGCGCGGGCGGCCGGCAGTGCGGCGCTCGCGATGCGCGACCAGAACGGTCCGCCGAACACGACCCGGTCGATGTCGAGCAGGTTCACGATGACGACGGCGGCGTCGCCCATGACGGTGCCGGCCTCGGCGGCGAGCGTGGTCGCGGCCTCGTCGCCGTCGGCGATGGCCTCGGCGAGTTCGTCCCAGGCACGGTTCACCGCATCGACCGACCCGTCGGACGAGACCGGGCCGTCGGGCGAGACCGCACCAGCAGCGTCGCCACCACCGGACAACGCCACCCCCCGCTCCCGCGCGATC
This sequence comes from Curtobacterium sp. VKM Ac-2884, assembly GCF_015350945.1. Taxonomy (NCBI): domain Bacteria; kingdom Bacillati; phylum Actinomycetota; class Actinomycetes; order Micrococcales; family Microbacteriaceae; genus Curtobacterium; species Curtobacterium sp. VKM Ac-2884. The sequence continues at coordinate 557,193 of NZ_JADKSA010000002.1, read as the reverse complement.
CGCACGAGCCGGTCCGGCGCCACGGCCGCACCCACCTCGCCCCGGGTGCCGGACCCGTCCGGGGTGCCGGCGAGCGATCGCTGGTCGACCATGATGTGCCCGGCGTCCCCGGCGTTCGACCCGACCCCGCGCACGGGTTCGTGGTCGACGACGAGCCCGACGCCGAACCCGGTGCCGAAGTACACGAACGCGAAGTTCCGCGCCGACGACTCCCCCGCCAGGAACATCTCGCCGACCGCGGCGGCCGTGACGTCCTTCTCGAGCAGGACGGGGTAGCCCGTGGCCTCGGCGAGCGCGTCGCGCAGGGGCACGTCCCGCCACCGGGGCAGGAACGGCGGGTCGACGACGATGCCGGCGTCGACGTCGATGGGGCCCGGGCTGGCGATCCCGACACCGAGCACCCCGTCGACGTCCACGCCCGCGTCGGCGATCAGGCCGTCGACGGCGGAGCCGATGGTGCGGACGACCTCGGACGGGTCGTCGGCGGTCGGCGTCGAGGTGGTCGACGAGGCGACGACGGTGCCGGCCAGGTCGAGGAGCACGTAGGTGACGACGGCCGGGTCGACGTGCACGCCGACGGCGTAGCGGCTGCCGGGTTCGAGCCGCAGGATGGTGCGGGGCTTGCCCCGACCGGCGACGACGGTGCCGGACTCGACGATCATGCCGGCCTCGATCAGGAACCGGGTGACGTTCGACACGGTCTGCGCGCTGAGGCCCGTTCGCGAGGCGAGTTCGACGCGGCTCAGGCCGTCCGGCGAGCGTCGGACGGCATCGAGCACGACCGTGCGGTTGAACCCGCCGATCGACGGGAGGTTCGCTCCACGCCGATGTTCTGCCATTCCGCGACCATACCGCGGCAACGGTGCGGTCTCGGTCTGCCGTCCGCGCTGGCCCCCGCACGGGTCGCACCGTTACCCTGGCCGCATGGCCGACCTGCGTCTCGAAGAACTCTCCGCGAAGACCGCTGCCGCGGCGAACTCCCTGACGCTCAAGCCGGGCCAGGAACAGTTCGTGCAGCCGACCACCTACGGGGTCGCCGAGTCCGACGTCAAGCCGAGCTCCGCGTGGACCCGTGTGGTCCTGGACGGCGACGAGGTCCTGGGCCTCATCATCGGTTCGTTCGACGCGGACAACGCGCAGGAAGAGCTGCGCAGCGCCATCTGGCGGGTCAACGTCGCCGGCACGGCGCAGGGTCGCGGCGTCGGCCGCTTCGCCGTGCACGGCCTGGCCGACGAAGCGCGCAGCCGCGGGCAGGAACGCCTGACGGTCGTGTACGAGCCCGGTGGCGACGACAGCCCCGAGGCGTTCTTCCGCGCCGTGGGTTTCGAGGTCGTCCGCGAGACCCAGTACGGCGACCACTTCGCGGTCCTGACGCTCTAGCGTTCTCCAACGACGTGCCCGAGGACGACGCGCCGGATCAGGACTTCGGGGCGGCGGTGGCCGAGGTGGTCCGGATGATCCCGCCGGGTCACGTCATGACGTACGGCGACGTCGCCGCAGCGCTCGGCTCTCGCGCGTCGCGTGCGGTCGGCAAGGTGATGGCGCACGAGGGCGCCGACCTGCCCTGGTGGCGCGTGGTGCGCGCGGGTGGGCACCCGCCGCTGCACCACGAGGCCCGTGCGCTCCAGCACTACCGCGCGGAGGGGACGCCGCTCGTGCAGGGGACGGCGGCCTGGAGGCTCGACATGCGTCGTGCCCGCTGGTCGCCGTCCACGGATGCGGACGACCCGTTCTGATGCCCGGCCCGCGCACGTCGGCCGTGCGTCCGCCGGCGGTCAGCGGTCGAAGCGCTCGCCCTTCGGGCTCGTCGGGATCAGGCACAGCACGTACACGACGAGCGAGCCGATGCCGGGCACGACGTGCAGGAACTGCCAGAAGCCGGACAGGCCGGCGTCGTGCAGCCGTCGGGCTCCGAGGGCGAGCGACCCGATCAGGGTCGCGAGGCCCCAGAGGACGAACAGGTAGGACCCGACGGGGTTCTCGAACAGCGCGGTGTCCGGCGTGAACGCCTGCGGGACGAGCTGCAGCACGAGTCCGATCGCGAGCGACGTGATCCACCACCACCAGAACTCGGCACGCGAGGCCCGTCCGGTGAACACGGTGTACTTCCGCCAGAACCGCCGGACGGCCTCGGTGAAGGGTGCGCCGTAGAAGGGGTCGCGCAGGGCGACGCCGCCGGGCTGCACGCTGTCGTTGCTCATGGAGCAAGCCAACCACGTGGTGCAGCCCGGCTGCGTCCTACACGAGCGAGTCGCGCCAGGCCGCGTGCAGCTGGGCGAACCGCCCGGTACCCGAGATGAGGTCGGCGGGGGTGCCGTCCTCGACGATCTTCCCGTGTTCCATCACGAGCACGCGGTGGGCGATCGCGACCGTGGACAGGCGGTGCGCGATGATCACCGCGGTGCGGTCGGCGAGCAGGGTCTCGAGCCCTTCCTGCACCAGCCGCTCCGAGGGGATGTCGAGCGACGCCGTGGCCTCGTCGAGGATGAGCACCTTCGGGTCCGCGATGAACGCCCGCGCGAACGAGAGCAGCTGCCGCTGTCCCGCCGAGACACGACCACCGCGCTTGTTCACGTCGGTGTCGTACCCGTCGGGGAGCGCCATGATGAACTCGTGCGCGCCGACCGCCTTGGCTGACGCCTCGATCTCGGCGCGGGAGGCCCCCGGCTTGCCGAGCGCGATGTTGTCCGCGACCGTGCCGGAGAACAAGTAGGCCTCCTGCGTGACCATGACGATCGCGCGGCGCATGTCCTTCGTGTCGAGGTCGCGCAGGTCCACGCCGTCGAGCCGCACGGAACCGTGCGACGGGTCGTAGAAGCGCGCCATCAGCTTGGCGAGCGTCGACTTGCCGGCGCCGGTGGACCCGACGAGCGCGATGGTCTGCCCGGACGGGATGTGCAGGTCGAACTCCGGCAGGACGACCTTGCCCGCGTTGTACGCGAACACGACCTCGTCGAAGTCCATCTTGCCCGTGGCGTCGGCCAGCTTGGTCGGCTTCACGGGGTCCGGCACGCTCGGTCGTTCCTCGAGGACGCCGGAGATCTTCTCCATCGCCGCCGAGGCCGACTGGTACCCGTTGTAGAACATCGCGAGCTCCTGCGCCGGGTCGAAGAAGCGCTTGGCGTACAGCGCGACCGCGAGCAGCGCACCGACCTCGAGCGTCCCGCCGACGATCCGGAACCCACCGACGATGACGACCGCGGCGAGCGTGGCGTTGCCGATGAGCACGAGCACCGGGTCGAAGGTCCCGAACAGGTTGAACACCTTCGTGTTCGCCAGCCGGTAGTCCTCGACGAAGCCGCCGTACTCGTCCTTGTTGCGGGACTCCTTGCGGAACGCCTGCACGGCACGGATGCCCGTCATCGTCTCGACGAAGTGCACGATCACGCGCGCCGAGGTGACGCGGGTGGCGCGGAACAGCGTCTGCGAGTTCTTCTGGAACCAGCGGATCAGGAACCAGAGCGGCACGAGCGACACCGCGAGCACGAGCCCGGACGTCGGGTCGAGCAGCACCAGGGCCACGGCGGTGAACACCATGTACAGCACGCCCTGGATGAGCTGGTTCAGGCCGGAGTCGAGCAGCTCGCGGATCGAGTCGAGGTCACTCGTCTGGCGGGAGATGATCCGGCCGGACGTGTAGGTCTCGTGGAACTCGAGCGACAGCCGCTGCGTGTGCAGGAACACCCGCTTGCGCAGGTCGAACAGGATCGCCTGGCTGATCCGTGCGGCGAGCACGGTGTACCAGGCGGTGAGCACCGCGCCGAGGACGGCCACGACGATGTACGTCGCGACGACGCCGAACGCCGGCACCCAGTCGTTCTGGTCCATCACGGCGGGCAGGGCGTTGTCGATGCCCCACGCGATGAGCGCCGGGCCCGCGACGGTGCCCGCCGTGGAGACCACGACGACGATCCCGAGCAGCACCAGGCGGAGCTTCAGCGGGGCCGCGAGGGAACCGAGCAGGGCGAGGGAGCGACGCCGCAGGCGCTTGCTCTCCGCCTTGGTGAAGTCCTCGCGCTCCTCGCCGCGCACGCCCAGGGTGGTGATCGAGGCGGTGACGGGCGCGGCAGACTGCTCGTCTGGAGCTTCCTGCGGGACGGACGCCGTGCCTCCCGGCAGGTTCTGGTCGGTCTGCTGGCTCATGCCATCGCCTCCTGTCGTGCGGTCGCGTCGTCGTCGTCGAGCGACGAGATGACGTAGCGGTAGTGCTCGTTGGTGGCCATCAGGTCGTGGTGGGTCCCGACGGCGGTGACGACGCCGTTCTCCATCAGGGCGACCCGGTCGGCCAACGTCACCGTCGACGGACGGTGCGCCACGATGAGCGAGGTCGTCTCGGCGAGGACACGGCGCAGGCCCGCCTCGACCCGCGCCTCGGTGTCGACGTCGAGCGCCGACAGCGGGTCGTCGAGCACGAGCACCGACGGCCGCGCAGCGATCGCACGGGCCAGCGCCAGACGCTGCCGCTGTCCGCCGGACAGCGACAGCCCCTCTTCGCCCACCCGGGTGTCCACGCCGTCGGGCAGGTCGTCCACGAAGGACGCCTGCGCGATGTCGAGTGCCTCGCGCATGAGCGCCTCGGCCTCGGCACCCTGCACGTCCGGTCGACCGAGCAGCACGTTCTCGCGCACGGTCGACGAGAACAGGGTGGCGTCCTCGAAGGCGACGCCGACGTGCCGGCGCAGTTCTTCGCGGGTGAGGTCGCGGATGTCGACCCCGTCGATCGTCACCGATCCGCCGGTCACGTCGTACAGGCGCGGCACCAGCGAGAGCAGCGTCGTCTTGCCGCAGCCCGTGAGCCCGACGAGCGCCATGGTCTCGCCCGGCTGCAGCTGCAGCTCGACGCCGTTGATCAGGTCCGGGTACTGCGGCGCGGAGTCCTGGTACCGGAAGTGCACGCCGTTGAACGACAGTGCACCGTGCGGCTCCGCGATCGTCTTCGGGTCCTTCGGGTCCGTGATGGTGTTCTCGGAGTCCATGACCTCGAAGAAGCGGTCGACCGCCGTGCGGGTGTCGAACGTCATCGAGAGCAGGAAGCCGATCGACTCGATCGGGAACCGCAGCACGGTCGCCGTCGCGAAGAACGCGAACAGCTGACCGACGGTCATATCGCCTTGCGACGCCAGCCAGATGCCGGCGAGCAGGCACAGCGCGAACGCGACGTCCGGCACGAGCAGCAGCCACAGCCAGATGCTCGCGATGGCCTTCGCCTTCTTGATCTCCGTGCCGCGCAGGGCTTCGGCCTGCTCGCTGAACTCCTCGAGCTTCGACCCGCCGCGGCCGAACGCCTTGAGCACGCGGATGCCGTGCACCGACTGCTCGACGCTCGTCGCGAGGTCACCGACCTGGTCCTGGCTGCGGCGCGCGACGACGGAGTACCGACGCTCGAACAGCAGCCCGTTGATCCACAGTGGGATCGACGCGATCAGGAAGATCAGCCCGAGCAGCCACCCGAAGGTGAACAGCACGACGAAGCCGACGACGATCGTCACGACGTTCACGACGAGCAGGACGACACCGAAGGCCAGCCAGCGGCGGATCAACGACAGGTCCGACACGGAACGGGACAGCAGCTGCCCCGACTCCCACCGGTCGTGGAACGCGACGGGCAGGTCCTGCAGCTTCGCGTACAGCGAGTTCCGCATGCTGGCCTCGATCCGCGTCGAGGGGCGCATCACCATCCGGCGACGCGAGGCGATGAAGAACGCCTCGAGCACACCGAGGGCGAGCACGCCGAGGCCGGCGGGCCAGATCTGTGCGCCGTCCTTCGATGACAGCGGGCCGTCGACGAGCCACTGCAGGACGTAGGGGATTGCGAGCGCCACCAAGGAGGCTCCCATCGCTGCGGCCATGCCGCCGATGAGGCGCCCCTGGTAGGGCTTCACGTAGGGGTAGATCCGCGCGATCGCGCGGAAGGTGGACGGGCGCGCCGTGGTGGGCGACTTGGACATGCGTTGCGTCCTCATGCGTCTGCCGGGTCCCCGGGTCGCGCTGCGCCCTGGCCGCCTGCTGCTTGCGTGCTGCTGGCGTGCGGTGCGTGCGCGGCCTCGACCTGGAGGCTCGGTGTGGCGTTGCGTGGTGATCATCGGCCGGGCGCGTGGTCGCGCCTCCGCCGTCACTCGCGTGACGTCGGTCGGGCCGGAGGGCACCGGGAGACACTCGTCCCCCGGGTTCAGGCGGGTGGTTCGCGGACGCTGGTCGTGCGGCGCCGCGAGGCCGTGGGAACGGCCTGGCTAGACGGCGGCCGCGACGCGCGGTCGCGGTGCGATCAGGGATCGCCGTGCGGGAGTGGTCCCCACGACGGACACGAGACCTGCACGGGCGGCCGTCGCCACGGTTCCGGTCATGTTGTCCATCGTCACTCCAGTCGTCGTCTTCGTCACCGTTGTGTCCGCGGTGCCACCGGTCCCGAGGGACCGTCGGCTGCCTGTCGCGGAGCCTTACAGACTATTCACAGTGACTCTCAGCGCGCAATAGGGTGCCGCGATTTGTTCACTGCAGTGGACGAAGTGGTGCTCGCCTCAGTGCTCGAAGTGGTGCTCGCCTCAGTGCTCGCCTCAGTGGAAGAAGTGGCGCTCGCCCGTGAAGTACATCGTGACGCCCGCGGCCGTCGCCGCGGCGATGACCTCGTCGTCGCGGACGCTGCCACCGGGCTGGGCCACCGCGCGCACACCGGCGTCGAGCAGCACCTGCAGGCCGTCGGCGAACGGGAAGAACGCATCGGACGCCGCGACGCTGCCGGTCGCGCGGTCACCCGCACGGTTCACCGCGAGGTGGCACGAGTCCACCCGGTTGACCTGGCCCATGCCGACCCCGACGCTCGCACCCTGGTTCGCCAGCAGGATGGCGTTCGACTTGACCGAACGGCTCGCCTTCCACGCGAAGGCCAGGTCGGCGAGGGTCTGGTCGTCGGCGGGCTCGCCAGCGACCAGGGTCCACGTGGACTGGTCGAACGCCGTGAAGCGGTCGGCGTCCTGCACCAGGAAGCCGCCGGAGATCTGCTTGACCTCGCGCGGCGCCAGGGCGAAGTCGGCCGGCAGCGTGAGCAGGCGGATGTTCTTCTTGCGCGACAGGATCTCGAGCGCCTCGGGGTCGAAGCCTGGGGCGACGACGACCTCGGTGAAGATGTCCTTCACGGTCTCGGCCATCGCCACGGTGACCGGACGGTTCGCGGCGATGACCCCACCGAACGCCGACAGCGGGTCGCAGGCGTGCGCGGCGGCGTGGGCCGAGGCGATCGGATCGGCGGCGTCCGCCGGGGCGATCGCGATGCCGCACGGGTTGGCGTGCTTGATGATCGCGACCGCGGGGGTGTCGAAGTCGAACGCCGCACGGACGGCCGCGTCGGCGTCGACGTAGTTGTTGTACGACATCTCCTTGCCGTGCAGCTGCGTCGCCTGCGCGATGCCGGCGCCGTCGGTGCTCGTGTACAGCGCGGCTGCCTGGTGCGCGTTCTCGCCGTAGCGGAGCGTGGCCGACAGGTCGGCGGTGAAGCCGAGGTGCTCGTCGAACGCGCCGGGCGTCTGGATGTCGCCGCTGGTCGTCGGCGCCGCAGCGGCCGCGACGACGTCGCTGGCGAAGTAGGACGCCACCGCGGTGTCGTACGCCGCGGTGTGCGCGAACGCCTGGGCCGCCAGACGCTTGCGGAGCTCGAGCGAGGTGCCGCCGGCGCGGACGGCCTCGACGACCTCGGCGTAGGACGACGGTGAGACCACGATCGCGACGTTCGGGTGGTTCTTCGCCGACGCACGGACCATCGCGGGGCCGCCGATGTCGACGTTCTCGACCACGGTCGCGGTGTCGGCACCAGAGGCCACCGTCTCGACGAACGGGTACAGGTTCACGACGACGAGCTCGAACGCCGCGATCCCGAGGTCGGCGAGCTGCTGCTCGTGCGACTCGAGGCGCAGGTCGGCGAGCAGACCGGCGTGCACCGAGGGGTGCAGCGTCTTGACCCGGCCGTCGAGCGACTCCGGGAACCCGGTGACGCTCGCGACGTCGGTGACGGCGTACCCGGCGTCACGGATCGTCTGGGCGGTGGACCCCGTCGACACGATCTCGACACCCGACTCGGCGAGGGCGCCGGCGAGCTCGAGCAGGCCGGACTTGTCGCTCACCGAGATGAGTGCGCGGCGGACCGGCACCACGTCACGGTCGCGGTAGAGGCTGGGGTCGGCTGCGTGCACGCTCATGCGCTCGGGGTGCCCTTCAGGTCGGTGGTGCCGTTGGCGATGTCGAGGATGGTCTGGATGAGCAGGCGGCGCTCGACCGGCTTGATGCGGTCGTGCAGCGTCGACTCGGAGTCGCCCGGCAGCACGGGGACGCGCTCCTGGGCCAGGATCGGGCCGGTGTCGACGCCGTCGTCGACCGCGATGACGCTCGCGCCGGTCTCGGTGACGCCGGCGGCCAGGGCGTCCCGCACGCCGTGGGCGCCGGGGAACTCGGGCAGGTACGCCGGGTGGGTGTTGATGATGCCCGGGGCGAACTCGGACACCACGGCCGGGGGCAGCAGGCGCATCAGGCCGGAGAGCACGAGCAGGTCGGGCGACCACGGTCGGATCTGCTCGGCGAGCGACTGTCCCCACTCGGCGCGGGTCTCGTAGCGCGAGAACGGCACCGTGAAGGTCGGGATCGAGAACTCCTCGCCCAGACCGAGACCCTCGGCATCGCGGTCGGCACCGATGGCGACGACACGGGCGGGGTACTCGGCGTCGAAGGTCGCTTCGAGCAGGGCTCGGAGGTTCGACCCGGTACCGGAGATCAGGACGACCAGTTCGAGCACGGCACCAACCCTACCGGGACCCGCGCGTCGTGACGTCGGCGCTAGCGATCGCCCTTCGGTCGGCGCCACCAGGGCAGCTCCTCGTCGGGGATCTGGTCGGTGACGTCCCAGTTCGTCGGACGGGCCGCCTGGGTGGGAGCGGCGGCGGGACCCTCGGGCGCGGCCGGTTCGTCGTCGACGTCGTCCCGTCCGGCGACGAACTCCTCGGTGCTCCACGGGAACGCCGGCTGCGCGTCGGTGTGGTCGGGTGCGGGCGTCGACGTGGCGGGCCGTTCGGGAGCGGGCGCAGGGCGCTGCTGCTCGGCGTCGGCACCGGTCACGCGGTCGCGGAGTCCGCCGGCGCGGTCGCGGAGTCCACCGGCCCGTTCGCGGAGTCCACCAGCTCGCTCGCGGAGTCCACCAGCCCGTTCGCGCGCACCGTCGGCGACACCGTGCAGTCGATCGCGCAGGGCACCCATCGCGGCACGTCCCGACGAGCGGGGCTCGGTCGGGCTCTCGTCCGCCAGACGCTCCGAGGCGACGGCGTCGGTCTTCGCCCAGGCCGGCAGTTCCACGTCGTGGTCCGGGTCGCGCGGGGGCGTCCGAGGCGCTGCGATGGGCGCCGGCGCGCCCGGTTCGTCGGCGATCGGCTCCGTCGGGCTGGTCACAGCGGCGCGCGAGCCAGCAGCGGTCGACCCGTCGTGGGACTCCTCGACCACGAACCGGTGCACGTCGGTGGTCCGTCCTGCGCCGGCCTGGTCGAGCGCGGCGAGCAGGGATCCCGTCCCGGCCTCGGCTCCGTTCCGGTCCGCGTCGTCGTCGTCCGCCTCGGTCCACCGCTCCCGTGTCCAGCCCCGGTCCGGCAGGCGGACGAGGTCGCTGCCCGCGGCGAGGGCGATGACCGCCGGCAGGCCGATCTCGAGCGCGGCGAACCCACCCACCACCAGGGCGTGCGGGCCGACGTCGGCCAGTCGTCCGGGGCCGAACGAACCCGACGACGCCCAGGCGATCAGCCCGGTCAGGACACCGGCGACGATGCCCGTCGCGACACCGGCGAGCGCTCGGTGGAGTGCGGAGTCGGCGTTCCCCAGCGCACGGACGAGTCGCGGGCGCATCGAGCCGCCGATCGCGAAGCCGGCGACCACCGGCACCAGGATCCAGACCAGGCCGAAGGTGTGGCCCGAGGTCGGCAGTGCGCCGAACACCGGCAGTCCGGGGATCGGTCCGAGGGTCGTGGCGATCGGGGACACGCTCGAACCGGTGCCGATGGCGAACCCGGGGCCGATCAGCCACGACGTCGCCCACCCGACGAAGTCCGGCAGGAACGCGAGCTGCCCGACGGTGAGGGCGATGCCACCGATCACGCCGGCGTGCGACTGCTCGTACAGGGTGATCACCTCGGCGAACGACGTGAAGAGCAGGAGTGCGACGACGACCCCGGCGAACGCGACGACGACTCCGGTGGCGGCGGCCCCGGCACGGAGGCCGAACCCGGCGATCGCACGCCAGAGCACGGGCACGCGGTCGAGCAGGTCGAGCACACGCTGGGTGGCGGGGTCCGCCGGCAGGTCGCGCCGTCGTCGGCAGACCTCCGAGCTGATGAGCGCCGGGATCCCGAACCACAGCGCGGGCAGGACCACCGCCTGCCAGATCGTCGGCTGCGTGGCGGCGGAGGTCGACGACAGCGCGACGCCCAGGCCGAGCGCCGCGACGACCGCCGTCCCGACCAGCAGGCCGGTGGTGCGGTGCTCGGTCTCCGCGAAGCGTCGACCGGCACGGGCGCCGAGCCAGGCGGTCACGACCGCGAAGCCGAGCGCCGCGAGCGTCACGTGGATGGGGTCGGCGGCACCGCTGACCCCCGAGCTCTTCGCCAGCGCGGACCCGAGCAGGAACGAGACGTCGACGCCGTGGCCGACGAGCCAGACGCTGCCGGTGGCCTTCCAGAACACGTCCCAGTCGATCTGCAGGCCGTACTCGAAGCCCCACAGCAGCGTGAGCGGGACCAGGGCGATCCCGATGCCGACGCCGACCGTCACGACCGCCTCGATCGCGGCGAGCAGAGCGGTTCCCAGGCGGTTCATCGCAGTGAGGATACGTGGCACTCCGGCTCTCGGCCGTGAGCCGCGCGGCTCCGCAGCAGACTCAGCGGGTGGTCCCGGACGGACTCAGTTCCGACGGCGCCCGCTGATCGTGATGATCTGCCACGCGACGACCGCGATGGGCGTCTGGCCAGTGCGACCGTCGACCTCGGTCACGTAGCCCGGTCGCCGTTCATAGTCGGCCGGGTCGTAGATCGCCGGGTCGTGCGGCATGTCGATGTCCTCGCGCCGCAGGCTCGGGTTCGTGCGGGATCGCGGCAGGAGGAATGCAGACCACGTGAACCACGCACCGAATGCGATCAGCGCGATGGCGATGCTCCAGAGGTGCACGCCTCCCGGGGTGTCGACCGCACGGATCGGGGTGGCGAGGAAGCCGACGCCGACCAGTGCCGACACGAGCCCGACCACGATCCCCACGCGTGCGGGTTCACCCCGCTGCCCGCTCCGCTCGACCACGCCGCGATGCTACCGGTGCCGCGGGGAACCCACGCAGAACACCGGTGCTCGTCGGACGAACACGCGCAGGACGCGGTTCGACGGACGAACACCGGTGTTCAGCGGAGGAACTAGCGGGCGGCGACGACCTCGCGCAGCAGCGCAGCGGTCTCGGACGGCGTCTTGCCGACCTTCACGCCTGCGGCCTCGAGCGCCTGCTTCTTCGCCTCGGCGGTGCCAGCGGAACCGGACACGATCGCTCCGGCGTGGCCCATCGTCTTGCCCTCGGGGGCGGTGAAGCCCGCGACGTACCCGACGACCGGCTTCGTGACGTGCGCCTTGATGAACTCGGCTGCGCGCTCCTCGGCGTCGCCACCGATCTCACCGATCATCACGATGGCCTCGGTCTCGGGGTCGGCCTCGAACGCGGCGAGCGCGTCGATGTGCGTCGTCCCGATGACCGGGTCGCCGCCGATGCCGATGGCGGTCGAGAAGCCCAGGTCCCGCAGCTCGTACATCATCTGGTAGGTCAGGGTGCCCGACTTCGAGACGAGGCCGATCGGGCCCTTGCCGGTGATCGTCGCCGGGGTGATGCCGACGAGCGACTCCCCCGGGGTGATGATGCCGGGGCAGTTCGGGCCGATGATGCGGGTCTTCCCGCCGAGCGCCTTGGCGTGCGCCCAGAACTCGGCGGCGTCCTGCACCGGGATGCCCTCGGTGATGACGACGACGAGCGGAATCGCGGCATCGATGGCCTCGAGCACGGCGTCCTTGGCGAAGGCCGGCGGCACGAAGACGATGGAGACGTCGGCACCGGTGGTGTCGATGGCCTCGCGCACGGTGCCGAAGACGGGCAGCGACACGTCACCGTGGGTGACGGTGGTGCCGGCCTTGCGGGCGTTGACGCCCCCGACGACCTGGGTGCCGGCCTTGAGCATGAGGGCGGTGTGCTTGGTGCCCTCGCCGCCGGTGATGCCCTGGACGATGACCTTGGAGTCCTTGTTGAGGAAGATCGACATGGTCAGTCCCTTCAGGCCGCGGCAGCGGCGAGTTCGGCGGCCTGCTCGGCCGCGTCGTCCATGGTCGCGGCGACGGTGACGAGCGGGTGCGCTGCCTCCGCCAGGATCCGTCGGCCCTCTTCCACGTTGTTGCCGTCCAGGCGCACGACGAGCGGCTTGGTGGCCGCGTCGCCGAGGATCCCGAGGGCGGCGACGATGCCGTTCGCGACGGCGTCGCAGGCGGTGATGCCGCCGAAGACGTTCACGAAGACGCTCTTCACCTGCGGGTCGCCGAGGATGACGTCGAGACCGTTGGCCATGACCTCGGCCGAGGCGCCGCCGCCGATGTCGAGGAAGTTCGCGGGCTTCACGCCGCCGTGCCGCTCACCGGCATAGGCGACGACGTCGAGCGTCGACATGACGAGGCCCGCCCCGTTGCCGATGACGCCGACCTGGCCGTCGAGCTTGACGTAGTTCAGGCCGTGGGCCTTCGCCTTGGCCTCGAGCGGGTCCTCGCTGGCGGAGTCCTCGAGGTCCTTGTGCGCGGGGTGGCGGAAGTCGGCGTTCTCGTCGAGCGAGACCTTGCCGTCGAGCGCCAGGATCTGGCCGTCGCCCGTGCGGACGAGGGGGTTCACCTCGACGAGCGTGGCGTCCTCGCCCTTGTAGACGTCGTAGAGCTTCGAGAAGACGTCGGCCACCTGGTCGACGAGCTCCGCCGGGAAGCCGGCCTGCTCGGCGATCGCGCGACCGGCGGCCGCGTCGATCCCGGTGAGCGGGTCGACCTCGACGCGGGCGAGCGCCTCGGGCTTCTCGACCGCGAGCTGCTCGATCTCCATGCCGCCCTCGACGCTGGTGAGCGAGAGGTAGGAGCGGTTGGCCCGGTCGAGCAGCACGGAGAAGTAGAACTCCTCGGCGATGTCCGCGCCCTGGGCGATCATGACGCGCTGCACGGTGTGGCCCTTGATGTCGAGCCCGAGGATGGCCTGCGCGTGCTCGAACGCCTCGTCGGGGGTCTTCGCGACCTTGACGCCGCCCGCCTTGCCGCGCCCACCGACCTTCACCTGGGCCTTGACGACCACGACGCCACCGATCTTCTCGGCCGCCGCTCTCGCCTCTTCCGGGGTGTCGGCGATGATCCCCTGGAGGACGGGGACGCCGTAGGACTCGAAGAGGTCCCTGGCCTGATACTCGAAAAGATCCACGCTGTTCTTCTTCCCGCACGGTTCGTGCGATCGGCATCGGTTTCCCGGTCGCGCACTCCACATCGAGGGTCGCTCGATGTCGAGACAACGGCCGTCACGCAGCCTAGCGCGGCGACATGGACGTCGAGACAACGGGCGGCGCGGGACGCAGGGGAAGGCGCGGTCGCTCGACCACCCGTCGGCGACCGCGCTCCACTCCCCCGAGCACCGGCAGTGTGCACGGCCACCGTGACGGGGAGGTGTCCCGCTGGTGAACTCGCGCACCCTGGACGCCGCTCTCACCGACCCGGCGTACACCGGAAGGCCCGAACCACCGGATGGCCCGAACGAAGGAGCGCGCATGACCGCGGAACGGAACCGGCAGGCACAGGAACGACTCGGCGAGATCCTGGAGGCGCGGGCCTTCGACCGCTTCCCCGAGGTGTGGGCCGACGACGTCGTGGACCACGACCCCGCGCCCGACCAGCAGCCCGGCCTCGCGGGGATCGTCGACTTCTGGACCGAGTTCACCACCGCGTTCCCGGACCTCACGCTCGAGCCCGACCCGCTCGTCGTCACAGACGACTACATCACCGCGGTGTTCACGATCCGCGGCACCCACACCGGTCCGTTCCAGGGCCACGCGCCGACGGGTCGCACCTTCGAGGTCCGCGGCATCCAGGTCTCGAAGTTCCGAGACGGCAAGATCGCCGAACGCTGGGGTGCCACCGACGAGAAGGGTCTGGCGGAGCAGCTCGCGCTCGGCTCCGGCGACGTCCACTTCGTCAGCGCCTGAACACCACCCGACACCCTGCACCACCCACACCCAGGAGGACACCATGAGCGATCCCGGCATCAGCCCCGTCGACGACTTCGAAGCCCAGCAGCGCCGCGACGACGACATCGACCGCGAGCACGTCGGCCCGTACGAGGTGGACGAGTCCGAGGAGTCCCTCGAGACCGTGACGAACGACGCGGTCGCCGGCGAGACCGTCGAGCCGCAGCCCGGTGACGGTACCGACGACGGCCCGACCGGCGGCTCCCCGCGCGAAGGGTCGCCCGACCTGTGGGAGCACGACGCCGACGAGGACCGGCCGGACCTGGGGGCGACCTCGGCACCAAGCCGCTCTGATCCGCACCGCCTGATCAGCGTCCCCCAGCGATCCGCGGAAGTCGGCCCGTAGCATCGTGCCGTGTTCCGTCGTGTCCGTGCCAGCGTCCGCAGCATGCCGTCGGCCGCCCGGCTGGTGGCGATCGCGGCGATGCTGCTCGTCGCGGCCTCTGCACACCTCGCCGCGCAGTCCGAGCCGGCAGGACGATGGGTCCCGCTCCTCGCGGTCGCGGTGGTCGGAGCCGTCGTCACCGGAGCACCGAGCCGCCTCTGGCCGCTCCCCGCGATCTGGCTCGTCGCCACCCTGCTCGCCCTGACGGGCGACGTCCGGGCCGACGGCACGTACCTGGTGACCGCCCTCGTGACCGGCGCGGCCGCACTCGTCGCGGCGATCGCCGCTGATCTCGTCCCCGTCCTGCGGGCGCGACGCCGACGGGGTGGAGCGTGACCACCCCACGGCCTGGAGGCCCGGTGCCGGGCCCGCCACGTCCCTCCAGTCACGGCCGTCACCCCGCTGGCGCGGTGCGCCGGAACCGGCTGGTGGGGCCCACCTCCCGTGCGTCGTCCGGTCGCGTCCACGACCGCAGCCTGCGCCGGTTCCTCGCTGACAGCACACCCGTGGCCGCGGGCGGCCGCGCCATCCTGCTGCAGATCGCCGACCCGATCGTCGCGGCAGGCGTCCGCCGGCACTCGGACTTCGCCCGTCGACCCCAGCAGCGGCTGTCCCACACTCTGATGTTCGTGTACGCCGTCGTCTCCGGCACGGAGCAGGACGCCGCGATCGCCGCGGGTTTCGTGAACCGGGCCCACGCGCCCGTGACCGGCGCGGACGAGGTCGACCGGCAGCTGTGGGTGGCCGCGACCCTGTTCGACTCGGCTCGTCGGGCGCACGACCTGTTCGGTGTGCCCGTCACGGCGGAACGCGCGGAGGACGTCCTCGCCGCGTACGCCCCGATCGCGACGACGCTGCGGGTGCCCGCCGAGCGCTGGCCGACCTCGGTGGCCGCCTTCGACGAGTACTGGGCCGACGCCCTCGACCGGCTCGAGGTCACCGACGACGCCCGCGGCGTGGTGCGGGACCTGCTCCACCCGCGCTTCGCGCCGTTCTGGGTGCGTGCCGCGATGCCGCTCGTCCGGATCGTCACGGTCGGGATGCTGCCGGAACGGCTGCGGACCGCCTACGGGTTCGCGTGGGGGCCGCGCGAGCAACGTCGGTTCCAGCGGACGGTCGCCGTGGTCACCGGGGTGCGGTCGGTCCTGCCCGGGGCCCTGCTGCGGCTGCCGGGTCCGCTGCTGCTGCGGGCGATGCGCCGGACGGCCGGGCGACACGCCACGGTACGGTAGCGGGCATGTCGGTCGACCACTTCGCCATCACGGTCCCGCGCTCCTGGTTCGAGCTGCCCGTCGAGCCGGAGCGCCGCGACGACCGGATCAGCGCCCTCGTGCAGGAGCGCATCGAGGACCAGCGCGAGCTCTGGGACCACCGCACCGAGATCGTCCGGGCCCTCCGTCGGTTCGCCCGGTCGGCATGGGACAGCGGTGCGCGGTACTGCGCGGCCTTCGCCGAGCCGAGCGAGGACGGCATCGTCTCCGGCGCCCTGACCGTCACGGTCCTGCCCGCTCCCGAGGCCGGCGGCGACCCGCTCGCCGCCCTGACCGACCACGTCGCCGCGCTCGGCGGTGACGACGACGGCATGCACGTCGACGTGCACGAGGTCCCGCGCGTCGGTCGGGTGCCGCGCGTCTGGGGCGTCTCGACCGTGCAGGCGCCGGACGGCCGCGGCTCGTTCGACGTCGTGCTCATGCAGACGTTCGTGCCGGCGGGTGACCAGGTCGCGCTGGTGAGCGTGTCCTCGCCCGCGACCGACCTGGCCGAGCCGCTGTACGAACTGTTCGAGACCGTGACCGACACGTTCGAGCTCATCGACTCGGCCACGGTCGGTGGCGGGGTCGACTGATGCGGATCTGGCCGTTCCGGAAGCGTCGGAAGCCCGTCGAACCCGTCGTCGAGCGGGTCACCGTCGACGACCTCGCGCGGATGGCGCAGCGCGGCGAACTCGCCCGCGCGGTCGTCACGCCGCCGCCGGCTCCCCGCGCCAGCGCCGACCGGGTGCGGGCGACCGTCGCGCAGCTGCCCGGGCGTCCCCTGGGCTCCGCCGGTGGCACGGCTCGCCGCGACGCGGCTCCGGCCCGGCAGACCGCGGCGGCCGTCCTGGTGCTCGACGACCACCAGCGGGTGACCGTGTCCGGTGGCGGGCTGATCGGCCGTGACCCGGCGAGCGCCCACCCGGACGGCGGCTACGCGCACATGATCGCCCTCGAGGACCCGGACAAGCTGCTCAGCCGCACGCACCTGGAGTTCGGCTTCGGTGCCGAGGGGTCGCTCTGGGTGCTCGACACGGCGTCGGCGAACGGGGTCGAGCTGCAGCGGCCGGGGTTCCCGGCGACGATCGTGCCGCCGGCGCAGCGCACCGTGGTGCAGCCGGGCGACGTGGTCGTGTTCGGCGGCCACACCCTGCGCGCCGAGCCGCAGACCGCGCTGGTCGGCGAAGCCCCACTCGGCTGACGCCGAGCGGCGCGGCGGCTCGACGACTCGACGCCGCGGCGACTCGACCCCGCGCCGCCGCGCCGTCCCCGTCAGTCGGCGGGCACCTGCACCAGCCGCAGCGCCTGGTCGGCGTCGTTGAGCAGCGCCCGACCCGGCACGCGGTCCTGTGTCACCAGGCTCTTCGACAGCTTCGTGCCGATCAGGTCGCCGTCGACGGTGCTGAGCGGCGCGAGCAGCATTCCGCGACGGGCCTTCTTCGCGTCGACCTGCCATCCACGGAACCCGCTCGCGACGCCCTCGACGTCGCCGGCGATGACGAGCCCGACCGATCGGCCCCGGTCGGAGTCCATGATCGCCCGGAACACCGGTTCGGCCGGGGTCTCCTTGAGCGCCTCGGCGTCGTCGACGAGCACGAGCGTGAAGCCGTCCGAGCCGGTGTCGATCGCGGCGGAGAGGCCCTCGGCCCCGATCCCTCCGTCGGTGACCACGGTCACGCGCGGTGCGCCGTCGAGTGCCCGGAGCGGGGAGTCCCGCGGCGTGACCGCGACGACCGACCCACCTGCGGACAGGACGTGCCGGGCCATCGCCACGAGCGCGGTGCTCTTGCCGGAGCGCGGGCTGCCGGCGACGATGAACACCGGGGTGTCCTGCACGAAGTCGTGGGTGAAGAGCCGGAGCTCGTCGCCGCCGACGCCGAGCGCGACCCGGCCGACCGAGGCGTCCGTCGAGGGCAGGTACCGCACGGCCTCCTCGAACGTGATGGACCGCGGCAGGACGTCGATCCGGAACGGCTTCGGCACGGTCGCGGGGACGTGGGCGCGGACCTCGTCGCCGATGCCGCGGATCGCCGCCGCCTGGTCGCGTCCGCCGAGGCCGCCGGGCAGCACGGCGACCTGGGTCTCCGTCGCGGTGGCGTTCCGGAAGCCGCGGCCGGGCGGGATCGACTCCGGCAGCTTCTTGCCGTTGATGCCCTCGTAGTTGTAGTCGCCGCGGTCGGCCAGGGCGAGCAGCAGCTTCCGCTCCACCTGGCTCGACATCCGGCCGGAGGTCAGCGTGCGGTCGCCGGAGACGATCAGGTGCACGCCGACGCCGACGCCCTCGCGCAGCAGCGTCTGGACGGCGTCGTGCAGCGCACCGTTCTCGGCGTCCGCCAGGGTCGCCATGAAGCTCTCCCACTGGTCCAGGAACACGACGACGTGCGGCAGCGGGGTGGTGTGCTCGTCGGACCGCTGCTCGGCGATGGACGAGTACCCGCCGCTCGCGAAGGCGGCCTGGCGCTCCTGCACGGTGCGGAGCAGGATGCCGAGCAGCCGCGAGACCCGGTCGGGCTCGTGCCGCTGCACCACGGCACCGCAGTGCGGCAGGGCCCCGAGCGCGAGCAGGGCGCCGTTGCCGCAGTCGATCCCGTACATGTGCACGTCGCCGACGCCGAGGCGCAGGGCCATCGCACCGGCCAGCGTGCGGAGCGTCTGGCTGCGGCCGGAGCGTGGCGACCCGATGACGAACAGGTGGCCGTCGGCGTCGAGGTCGAACACCGCGGGGCGCTGCTGCTGGTCGGCGGGGTGGTCCTCGACGCCCCAGGCCACGGCGAGCGGCGGCAGCTCGGCGGCTCCGGCAGCACCTGCGGCTTCGACGTCGTCGAGCCCGACGACCGCGCCGAGCGGCGGCAGCCAGGGCTTCCGCTGCTCGGGGGTGCCGAGGGCGCGGGTGGCGTCGCCGATCGACGCGACGAGGACGCTCAGGTCGGTGACCTCCACGTCGCTGGCGGCGGCCTCGACGGCTGCCGGGCGGGGGGCTGGTTCGCTGTACGAGGCGAAGGTGAGTTCGCGGACCAGGGCGGGCCGGGCCTCCTGGTCGTCCGTGCCGGGCCGACGCCCGCCCACCCGACCGGACTGGAAGGGCAGCAACGAGGCCGCGCCGAGCCGCACGTACGCGCGACCGGGCGTGGCCTTCGCGATCCGCGCGGCGTCGTTCGCACCGATGACGTCCTGGCTCTCCGACTGGTCGGTGACGCGCAAGGCGATCCGCAGGTTCGTGTTGGCGCGGATCTCGGGCGACACGACACCGCCGGGGCGCTGCGTGGCGAGCACGAGGTGGATGCCGAGCGACCGACCGCGCTGGGCGATGTTGACCAGGCCCTTGACGAAGTCGGGCAGCTCGCGGGCGAGCGAGGCGAACTCGTCGATGACGATGAGCAGCCGCGGCAGGCTCGGGATCGCGTCGCCCGACGCGGCGCGCTTCGCCTGCAGGTCCTGGTAGTCCTCGAGGTCCTTCGCGCCGACCTCGGCCAGGGCGTGCTCGCGGGTGCGCAGTTCTGCGCCGAGCGACTCGAGCGCCCGCTCCACCTGGTGGGTGTCGAGGTCGGTGACCATGCCGACCGTGTGCGGCAGGTCGACGCAGTCCTTGAACGCCGCACCGCCCTTGTAGTCGACGAGCACGAAGTTCATCTCGTCCGGCCGGTTCGCGACGGCGAGCGACGCGACGATCGTCTGCAGCAACTCGGACTTGCCGGAGCCGGTCGTGCC
This sequence comes from Curtobacterium sp. VKM Ac-2884, assembly GCF_015350945.1. NCBI lineage: Bacteria > Bacillati > Actinomycetota > Actinomycetes > Micrococcales > Microbacteriaceae > Curtobacterium > Curtobacterium sp. VKM Ac-2884. The sequence continues at coordinate 537,538 of NZ_JADKSA010000002.1, read as the reverse complement.
GGCGACGAGTCCGTGCGGACCGTCGTTCCGCAGGTCGATCGCGAACGGCCCGTCGATCGAGGCGCCGATGACGGCGGTCGTGCTGCGTCCACCGAGCAGCCAGCGGGCCTGCACGGCCTCGGACGTCGGCGGTTCGAGCTGGAGCACGTCGAGCAGCCGCGCCGACGACGGGATGGCGCCGTCCTGCACGTCCGGGCTGGCGTCGACGATCGGCGACAGCGACCGGGCGACCCACTCGAGCCAGTCCTGGTCGACCAGGTCGGGTCGCGCGTCGTCGATCCGCTCGCTGCGCTGCTGCGTGACCCGGATCCGGTCGTCGCGGACGACGACCACGGCGTCGCACTCCTCGGGCAGGAGCCGCTCGTCCAGGTCGAGGCAGATGCTGAACACCCCGACCGACGGCCCCTCCTTCAGCACCTGCACGAGCGACGGCATCGCTCGCAGGCGCCTGGCGCCGTCCATCACGACGACGATCTCGTCGGCCGGCGGGGTCTTCTTGCCGATGCCGGCTTCCTTGCGGGCGTCGATGATCGCCGCGAGTTCGGCGATGGCCCGCGCGGTCGTCGCGGCGTTCGAGGCGATGCTCGTCATCGGCTGGTCAGCACCGTCGCGGCGGACGTGCGGCAACCAGGACATCCACTCCCACAGCGCGGTCCGGGTGGTGTCGGTGAGCAGCGTGAAGGTGACGTCCTTCGGGCTCTGCAGCGTCGCGAGCTGCGCGACCACCCAGTTCGCCAGCCGTCGGGCGTCGTCGTCCGGACCGGCGATGCCGATCACGCCGCGCTCCGCCAGGCGGATCCGGACCGGCACGTCGGTTGCGTCCCACGCGACGGTCCGCTTGTGCGACAGCTGTTCCGGGTCCTCGATGGTCACCTCGGACCGCTGCGTCGCCGTGCCGACACGGACGAGCAGGTGGTCGGGGTCGGTGCGGCGCCGCTCCCACAGGCGCGGCAGCGGCGTGACCGCCGTCTCGTAGACGGCAGCCGGGTCGGGCGCGCTCGCGATCCAGCGTGCCCGTTCGGACTGGAGGCTCTCGGTCGCGTCCGCCTCGATGCGCGCCTTGGTGTCCTCGTACTCCACGATCCGCTGGCGGTACGTCTTCTTGCCCTGGCGGCGGCCCTGGAGGCCCGTGATGATCATCAGGATCGGCGACAGCAGGGCGATGAGCAGGTAGATCCAGCGACCGGTGGTCGACACGAACATCACGGCCATGCCCATCGGCGCCAGCGCCATCAGGATGGGCAGCGCCCGCGCCGGGGGTTCGGTCGGCGGGGCCGGCAGCTGGTAGCGGGTGTGCTCGTCGGGCGGCAGGATGCGCGGCGGGCGGTTGTACTCGAGCGACATGCCGTCGTCGGCCAGGGACAGGTGCGCCCCACGGTCCGGCGCCCGACCGAAGCCGAGCAGGACCCCGCCGATCGCCAGCTGCGCGGTCTCCGGCCAGTCGGTCTCCTCGGTGACGGCAGTACCGTCGAGCACTGCCCCGGCGAAGCCGTTCGCCGGACGGACCTTCGCGCCGTCGGCCGTGACCGACACGAGCAGGGCGACCTCCGGGACGGTGTCGGCCCCGGTGGCCTCGGCCTCGACCTCGGCGGTGGTGCTCACCGGGATGCGCACCGTGGCGTTCGTCGCCGTGCCGATCGTCACCGTGCCGGTGCCCACCCGCACGATGGTGCCGGCGTGCAGGCCCGAGACGATCCGGATCTCGGCGTCGGTCAGCGGACGGAGCGGCTGCGGCGGCACCTGCTCGAGGCTGCGGGCCACGACCACGCCCTCGCGCACACCGGACTCCGCGACCGTCGCGGCCAGGTCGAGCGGCTGCTCGCCGACGAAGTACGCCGGGGTCCGTCCGGAGGCCACGACGTCCGTCGCGATGAGGCGTTCGGCCTCGGCGACGAGCTCGCCGACCGCGCGGGTGTCGTCCCCGTCGACGTAGACGTTGGCGGTCTGACCACTCTCGCGGTCGACCATCGTGAACGTGAAGGTCATGGCATCCCCCGTAGCATTGACTACATGTCGCAGGACGATGGTAGTGTCCCCTGCAACACGCCCCGTTGGGGGGACATGACGAAACTCCGGGGAAAGGGAGTCACACCGTGGCGAACATCAACGTCTCGTACGCAGACCTCGAGGCAGCAGCCTCCGACCTCAAGGCGGGTCAGGCGGACATCGAAGACCGTCTCTCCGCCCTGCAGCGCAAGATCCAGCAGCTCATCTCCGACGGCTACGTCACCGACAAGTCGTCCGTCGCGTTCGGCGAGTCCTACGACGAGTTCAACCGTGGCGTGACCCAGACCGTCCAGGGGCTCGAGGGCCTGTCGACGTTCCTGTCGAAGGCGTCGCAGACCCTGTCCGAGACGGACGAGTCGCTCGCTTCCGGCCTCAAGGGCTGACACCGCTGACGACCCCGTGCCCCGCGATCGCGTGGGGCACGGGGTCGACGCGGTTCCGGTGGCGGTGGCTTCCGGTTCGTGATCGGGGAGGGATTGTTCCGTGGCTTCGAGACTGCTCGTTGACCTGATGGGGCTCGGGGAGCTCCAGACCGACCTGTCGACCGTGCACAGCACGCTCGAACAGGCGCACAAGCGCGTCGACGCGTCCGACGACGAGATCGGCTCGGGCACCGTGCAGGACGCCCTGCACGACTTCGACCACCGCTGGGGCGACAAGCGCGACAAGATCAGCGACTCGACGAAGGCGCTGGCGGACATGCTCAGCGCGTCCGTCGAGACCTACACCGAGACCGACGAGCAGCTCGCACAGGCGCTGCAGGTCAACGACGAGAACGGCGGCGGTGGACCCGCTGCCTCGAGGGCGGAGTAGTCATGGGGCGGCCGTCGGGGTGGGATGTCGTCGATCAGGGTGATGATCCGGTCAAGGGTGATCCGTCGACGTTGCGGATGATGTCGCGGGAGTACCAGCGCATCTCCGACGCAGCGGATGATGCCTCGACCCGGCTGCAGTCGGTGAAGGGGTCCGGGTGGCTGACCGACTGGGAGGGTGAAGCAGCCGACGTGTTCGTCGACGCGATCGAGGACACCCCGTCGGACCTGACCAAGCTCGTCGACTCGTACGAACTCGCCGCGACGGCGTTGTCGGGGTGGGCGGACACGGTCGATGACACCCAGTACCGGGCTGATGGGGCGCTCGCGGACGCGAAGGACGCGTCCGGGGACCTCGCCGCGGCGCAGGACCGGCTCTCCGATGCGCAGTCGAACCTGTCGCACTACCAGTCGGCGTCGAAGGACCTGTCGAAGGTCGCGGACGAGTACCCGGCCGGGTCCGAGGTGCCGGACGGGGTGGACGTGCCGTCGCCGGCGCAGCTGCGGGCGGCGTCCGACAACGCCGCCGTCGCGCAGGGGTCCGTGTCGTCCGCGCAGGGCGACATCGCGGCGGCGCAGTCGCGGATCGACGCGGCGAAGCGGCTCGTGGCGGATGCGAAGGGTGACTGGCAGGACGCGGAGCAGCGGACCGCGACGAAGATCGGTGAAGCCGCTGACGCGGGGCTGGGGAAGCAGTCCACGTGGGACAAGATCTTCGGGTCCGAGGCGTGGGAGACCATCGTCTCCATCGCGAAGGTCGTCGTCGCTGTGGGCGGCATCATCGTCATGATCATCGGCGGGCCACTCGCCTGGATCGTGCTCGGCGCAGCCCTGCTCGTACTCGCTGACACCCTGTACAAGATGTCGAAGGGCACCGCCGACGGGTGGGACCTCGCCTTCGCGTTGCTCGACTGCATCCCGGGGATGAAGGGGATCACCACCGCCGGACGGCTCCTGTCCGCAGCCGGCGACGCACGCAAGGCGTTCTCGCTCGCCCGCTCGACCGGATCGCTCGGCTCGCTCGCCGGCCGAACCCTCAGCGGAGCTGGCCGCTACGGCGTGATGGCGCTCAAGGAGCTTCCGCTGGCGGTGAAGCAGTTCGCGTCAAACCCGACGCGGCGACTCGAGCGCATGGCGCTCCAGGTGCGCTACCTGACCCCAGCGAACATGGTGCACAGCGCCGTCGATGCGGCGAAGGGGCTGCACACCGGCTTCTTGGGGTCGCAGGGGAAGCCGATCGTCGAGCGCCTCACCGACGCCTTCACCGCGAGTGACCGCGCCTTCAACCGCACCGTCAGCGGCGCCTACAACGCCCACGTGTCCGACATCGCTCGGACGGATCCGGCCCGGGCCAGCCAGCTGTGGCAGGGCGGCGACGGCTACTACGGTGTCGACTCGATGACCAACGTGACCGGCCCGCACGCGCAGATCGACGCGTTCGCCTCGACGCCGTCCGGCATGCAGAGCCCGTCGGCGAGCTACGCCGTCCCGAACGCCCCGAGCGGCGACTCCGCCGCGTTCCACGAATCGGCCCAGGTCGGCGCGAACTTCGACTACCCGACCCCGTACCGTGAAGACGTCTCAGTCGCACACATCGGAGCGGACCAGCCGTACGCCGTCGGTACGGCGCAGGCCAACCCGCAGTTCGGCGCCGGCGGTGGAACGCAGTACTTCCACTCCGGCATGGCGACCGACAGCCCATCGCCGTTCCCGGCAGGCGGGCCTTCCGGCATGGACCCGAGCGTTCGGTCGATCACCGAGTCGGTCGGTATGCGCGGAGCCCTGCACGCCCCGTGGCGCGCGGTGGCCTACACGCAGCCGCTCGTCGGGAGCAACGAATGATGCACGAGGGTTTCCCGGACGTCCTCGTCGTGGGACCGGTCGCCGATCGGTCGTTCTCCGATGACGGCCGGCTGGTCATCGATTACGGCACGGCGCCTCGGTGGTCCCCTGACGCAACGCTCCCGGATCTCGTCGCACGGGCGAAACTCCTGGCGCTGCTCCTCGACGCGCTCGACCCCGAAGTCGACGTCCGAGTCGGCGCACGTCACCAGTTCCTGCTCAACGACCACATCGACGGGCGCGTCGACACCCGCGCCGGTGGGACTCCGCCGCGCCTGCTCGCGTACGGCTCGCTGACGACCACTGTGATCCGGTCGAGTGACCTCGGCCGACTCGTGGATGTCCGCAACGAACCCTCGATGGCACAAGGGCTCTTCACCTTCCCCCGCGGCGCCGAAGTCGTCTCGCAGATCGGCCCCGGAGCCGCACTCACGCGCTACGGCGACACCGGGTACTTCGACCAGGTCCTCTCCTTCGAGACCGACGATGCTGCATCGCCCTCGAAGCAGACCACCAAGGCACTGCACCGATGGACGAAGATCGTCGATGGCTGGCGGAAGAAGGCCACTCCCGCGCAACGGGAACTCGAAGGCCCGTGGATCTGAGCGAGCCGGCCGAGCTCACGGCCTGGCGACGGGCGGTCGACACGGACCTGTGGATGCTGGCGACGGAGGACGGCGTCCCGGCGGTCATCGCCCCGGCTGACGAGTCGCCCCAGGCCGTCGCGCTCGCGTTCCTCGACCAGCAACAGGCTCAGGCCGCGGCCCCGGACGACGCGGTCCTCCTGCACACGACGCTGTGGTCGGCGCTCCGCGCGACCCCGGCCGACGTGGCTCTCCTGCTCCAGCCCGGCCAGCCCGACGAGCAGGTCCTGCTGCCCGAGGACATCGACCGGATCGTCGGTGGATCGCGGGACCGCGCGCCGGTGCTCTCACCCCGCGACCTGGCGATCACGTCGATGATCCCCGCGGTGATCGTGGACGGAGTCGTCAGCCCGCAACCGGATGGTCTGCCCGTGGGGGTGCTCCTCGACCAGGCCGGCCGATCCGGCGTCCCGTCGACGCTGGCGGCGGGGCCGACGATGCCCCTCGAACTCGACGCATGGACGACGGCGGCACTCATCCGAGCGGCGAGCCCGTTCCCGGCGGGGTTCGACGTCGTCGTCGGTGCCCCGAAGCCGGAGCAGTACCCGGCGGTGACCGACTTCCGCGAACAGTACGACGGGGCGGCGATCAGCACGGTCGGTGTCATCGTCGAACGGGCGTCCGAGCGGATCGTGGTACTCGTCGACACGGATGACGCCGACGAACTCGGACGCGTCCGGGTCCAGGCCGCATCGCTCGTGCCCCTGCCCGTCTTCGTGACCGATCGCCGGTCCTCACCGGAGCAGGCGTGGGTGCTCGGGCGGCCCGACAGCCACGTGTCCTGATGGTGACCTGGCGCGCGAGTACCCGTCAGACGACGGTCCGGGCCGTGCCGGTTCCGAACGGCCTCTCCCTGGCGATCGAGTCCGATGGTCACCCCGCCACCGAACCGCACGATCGGGGTGTTCGTGTCGAGTCCGCGTACTCGGTCGCCGAGGACCGTCCGGCGACGCGGGGCGTCGCGACGCGGCCGGTGACCCGGCAGTCTCTGCTCGAGGACGAGCGGAGCGGTCGCTTCGTCGTGCAGGTCGACGCCGCCGAAGGACACTGCGACGGCGTCCCGATCACGGAGCAGCGTCCACGGCGCCCAGGTCTGCTCCCGTTCGCACCGTCCGGCGTCCGCGTCCTCGAGCTGTCGGCAGCCAACGGGATCTGGGGGGACGTCGTCAGCAGACTGGCTCGACCGCACTCGGCATGGATGCTCCTCGAGGCGTCGACGGGCGGTGCGAGCTGCACCGTCGTCGACTCCCTCGACGCCGCCCCCCGTGCCTGGCGCACGGCCGCCCGCAACCTGCTCGGGCCGACATCGGCATCGACGCCCGGATGACCGAGTACGCGCGAACGGCTCACCGCCAGGGCGAGACGACGCCAGCCATGATCACCGTGAGCTCCGAGCCGTCCGGCGCGGACGGCCGGTTTCGCTACTCCGTGACCGTCGTCGTCGACGGTGTCGAGCACGTCGCCGTCGAGGACGACGCCTTCGAGGCCCTGTCGACGGTGCGGATGGAGCTCGAACGACGCGGCTGGCTGCTCGGCGTCGAGGGTGCACGGATCGACGTCTGGCCGAGCGGCATGGCGAGGGACCAGGGCGGGGGCCTTCGCGCCTACCGGCTCCGACGTGGGCGTTCTCCCCGTTCAGCGGACCTGGTCGACGTGTTCGCTCCGGCTGCCGATCACCTGGCGACCCTGGCCGAGCAGCGCCTGGCGGTCGGGGTCGCGCCACTCGATCTTGCTGCCGCATCGTACGAGGACGCCGACGAGGTGGTCTCGGTCTCGGCACCGTGCGACCAGCTCGTCGCCGAACGGAGCCGGCGAGGCGGCCTCCGTGCCGCACTCTTCGGTGGCCGACGCCCCGGCGACGAGCGATGGCAGGTCGTGCGTTCGCTGGTCGGCGATGCACTGCGACCAGACGAACGGGACGAGGCCGAAGCACTGTCCGACGAACCGGACGGTGTGCGGCTCGTGACGACGGTCGGTGCGGACGAGGACGGTGTGCGGTGGTCGGACCTCGTCGACATCCGGGTCGACGAGGCTGGCGTGGTGCGGGTCCGACGGTTCCGACGCCGCTACACCGGACGGACCCGCGCGCACGTGGAGGTGCTGCTCGACACCCGCGCGCAGGGCCTGCCGACAACCGGATTCCGACCCACCGAGTTGGCAGCGCTCACCCCGCAACGGCAAGTCGAAGCGCTGCGGCGACACATCGAAGGGCTCGGCATGGTGCCGGCGATCGCGATCGACGCCATGTTCTGGCCCGACCACGGTCGCGTCCCGACGGGGCGCGACGACGACCAGGGGGCGAACACGACCTTCCACGGCACGGCCGACGGGGTGGCGTACACGGTGCTCGTCAGCGGCGCCGGGCACCTCCGGATCGTTCGGGAAGAACCGTTCTTGTCCCAATGACAATTACCGTGGTACGGTCGAGCCATGGCAGTCGAACTCAGCACCTGGGACGCCCAGGGCAACCAGACGGCAGCGACGTTCTCCACCATGCGGTTCCCCGCCGGTGAAGCCCACGTCAAGGTCGCGAACGACACCGCCGAGCCGGGGGGCCTCACCGAGATCGCGACCCTGCGCGGCACGAACGGCGACGATCTGATCATGCTCGGCATGTGGGCGGACGCCGTGCGACAGCTCGGATCGAAGTCCGTCGCGCTCGTCCCCTACCTGCCCGGTGCCCGGCAGGACCGCGGCCTGCCGTTCGGCGCGAAGGTCTACGCCGACGTCCTCAACGGCTTCCACCTCGACCAGGTCATCGCGTTCGACCCGCACTCGCCGGTCATCGTCGGACTCGTCGACAACCTGACCGTCGTCACGAGCGAGCAGGTCGTCCGTGACGCCGTGGTCAGCGCCCCCGAACACGGCGGTGGCGACCCGTACACCGGCATCATCGCCCCCGACAAGGGTGCGGTACCCCGCGCCACCGCGGTCGCCGAGGCGTGCGGGCTGCCGCTGTACCGCGCCGAGAAGCACCGCAACCCCGACACCGGCAAGCTCGACGGCTTCACCTGCGAGCCGCTCCCCGACACCGGCCGGTTCCTGGTGGTCGACGACATCTGCGACGGCGGCGGCACGTTCATGGGCCTCGCCGGCTCGACGGGCCTGCCCAAGGAGCGCCTCAGCCTCTGGATCTCGCACGGCGTCTTCTCCGGTCGGGCCGCGCAGCTCGCCGACCACTTCGGCGAGATCGTCACCACCGACTCGTACCCCGCGCAGAACGCCATCGACGGCCTGCGCACGATCGCACTCACCCCCTACCTGACGGAGCAGATCCGATGACGCAGACCACGAGCACCACGAGCACCGAGAGCCCCCGCACGACCACGGGGATCGAACCGCGCATCACCACGGCGAGCCCGATCGCGCCCCTGCTGGCCGTCGACGGCTACAAGCACTCGCACCGGCAGGTCTACCCGGCCGGCACCACCCGCATCCTCATCAACTGGACGAACCGGTCGAACGCGCACATGCCCGAGTCGACGCACGCCGTGGTCTTCGGGCTGCAGGCGTTCATCCAGCGGTCGCTCGTCGAGGCCTGGGCACCGTTCTTCGCGGCGGACGAAGACGAGGTCGTCCGGCTCTTCGACGAAGCGCTGCAGAGCTACTTCGGCCCGAACCACATCGGCACCGACCACGTCCGTGCCCTGCACCGTCTCGGTTACCTGCCCCTCGAGATCCGCGCCCTGCCCGAGGGCACCCTCGCCCCGATCGGCGTCGCGACGCTGACCGTCGAGAACACGATCGACGAGTTCTACTGGCTGCCCAACTACATCGAGACCGCCCTGTCGGCGTCGATCTGGCACCCGTCGACGGTCGCGACGAAGGCGCTCGAGTACCGCGACCTGATGGAGGACTGGGCCGCCCGCACCGGCGCGGTCCCGGCCGGCATCGACTTCGCCGCGCACGACTTCTCGTTCCGTGGGCAGTCGAGCATCGAGTCGGCCGCAGCGGGCGGCGCGGGCCACCTGCTCTCGTTCCTCGGCACCGACTCGATGCCGTCGCTCGACTTCATCGACCGCTACTACCCGGGCGACAACGGTTGGGTGGCCGCGAGCGTCCCCGCCACCGAGCACAGCGTGATGTGCGTCCGCGGCGCCGACGGCGAGCTGGCGACCTTCGAGCAGATCCTCGACGTGTACCCGACGGGCATCGTCTCGGCGGTCAGCGACGGCTTCGACCTGTTCAAGGTCATCACCGAGACCCTGCCGCAGCTGAAAGACCGCATCACCGGTCGTGACGGCAAGCTCGTCATCCGCCCCGACTCGGGCGACCCGGTCGACATCGTCACCGGCACCGTGCACGGCGTCGACGAGGCGGAACTGTTCGCCGCCGACCGCAGCCACGAGCAGAAGGGCGTCGTCGAACTGCTCGACGAGATCTTCGGGCACACCGTGAACGAGCAGGGCTTCAAGGTCCTCGACCAGCACATCGGCGTCATCTACGGCGACAGCATCACGCTCGACCGTGCCCGTCGCATCTACGAGCGCCTGGCCGCCAAGGGGTACTCGAGCGACAACATCGTGCTCGGCATCGGGTCGTACACGTACCAGTACATGACCCGCGACAACCTCGGCAGCGCGGTCAAGGCCACGTGGGCACTCGTCGACGGCGAGCCCGTCGACATCCAGAAGGACCCGAAGACCGGCAGTGGCAAGAAGAGCGCGAAGGGCCGCATCGCCCTGCACCGCGACGAGACCGGCGAGATCCGGCAGACCGACCAGGCCACGGCCGACGACGAGGCGAGCAGCCTGCTCCAGCCGGTGTGGGTCAACGGCCGCTTCACGCGCCTCCAGTCCTTCGCCGACGTCCGCCAGACGCTCCGCGACGAGCGTTCGGCTCGTGCCACCCGCCGGGCGGCCACCGCGTGACCGATGCCGCAGCGGCGATCCGCGACCAACCGCTCATCGCGATCGACGTCGTCCCGGTGTCCTTCGTGACGACGGAGGGTCTGCGGGTCGCCACCGCGCGTCGGGCGTACGCACCGTACGTCGGACAGGAAGCGCTCCCCGGCGTGCTCCTCGACGGCACCGAGATCCTTGCCGACGGTGCACGGCGCGCCCTGCGGTCCAAGGTCGGCGTCGGCTCGACGGCGGTACGCCACCTCGCGCAGGTCGGCGCGTTCGACGGGCCCGACCGCGATCCACGGGACTCCGCGATCAGCATCGCGTTCCTCGCAGTCATCGACCCGGCAGCGCACGCCGACGCAACGTGGCACGACGTCGGCACGCTCCCGCTCGGACTGCCGTTCGACCACGATCGGATCGTCGCCTCGGCGCTTGAGCGTGCACGGGTCCTCCTCTGGTCAGACCTGCCGTTCACGCGAGCGCTGCTCGGCGATCCGTTCACCACGGCGGACGCCGCTCGGCTGCGGATCGCCCTGACGGGGACCACACCGGACCCGGGCAACCTCAACCGGACGCTCCGTACGAACACCGCGCTTGCCCGGGTCGACCTCCCAGCGAGTGCGGGACCCCGGGGCGGGCGTCCCCCGGCAGCCTGGACGTGGCAGGACTGAGCACGGTTGGGTGGACCCATGTCCTCTTCCCTGTCCGGTGACGACTCCCTGCACCTGCCCGAGTTCGACGCACCCCCGGCGTCGCCGCTCGACCTCGCGCAGCAGTGGCTGGATGCCGCGGACGAACGCGACGTCTCGGAGCCGAAGTCGATGACCCTCGCCACGGCCGGTGCGGACGGTCGAGTGTCCGCCCGCACGGTCGACGTGAAGCGACTCGACGACCGTGGGCTCGTGTTCGGCACCTCGACGCTCAGCCCGAAGGGTCGTCAGCTCACCGAGAACCCACACGCGGCGCTGCAGGTCTACTGGCGCGAGACGATGCAACAGCTCCGGTTCGAGGGCCGGGCGGTGCAGCTGTCCGACGACGAATCCGACGCGCTGTTCGCCGATCGGTCGCCGAAGTCCCGCGCCGCCACCGCCATCGCTGACCAGTCCGCCGTGCTCGAACCGCGGACGCTGCAGGACCTGATCGACGACGCCAACGTGTTGCTCGACGAGTCCGACGACGCCGTCCCACGGCCGGCTGGGTGGGTCGCGTGGCGGCTCGAACCCGACGTCGTGGAGTTCTGGCACGGCAGTCGCGACCGGATGCACCGCCGCCTGCAGTACGTGCTCGCCGACGGCGCCTGGTCGGCCACCCGCTTGCAGCCGTAGTCGATCCCGCTCCCGGTCAGTCCCGCTGCCACCACGATGGCTTCGCGGACTCGACGGTGATCGTCAGCGACCCGCACCGGCGCCGTCGCCGCTCCGGCTGGTGCGAGGTTGATCACTCCGTGCGCACTTCTTGCGCTGCACGGAGTGGTCAACCTCGCACCGAGAGAGTCCGTGGCGCAGCCCCTACCGCCCGATCGGGTTCGCCATCGCCCCCGCCCGGATGAGCGACGACGACTGGTCCGCCAGGTCGACCATCGACAGGGTGTTGCGCAGCTGCAGCCGGTTCAGGCAGGAGTGCTCGAACGTCGGCACCCGCAGGTCCAGCGGCCGTCGGCGCTCCGGGTGCGCGGCGGCGTGCGCGTCGATGCACTCCCCCACGACCTCCCAGAACCGGCCCTCCGGCAGCACCCCGTCGTCGTCGAGGATCGCCGCGACGAACCGCAGCACCCCGTCGAACACGTCGGTGAACACCGCGAGCGCGGCTTCGTCGTCGGACACCGGGTGCACGATCCGGTCGATGTCGGCGGGCACGGGGCGATCGTCGTGCCGCCCGAGCACCGCGGCTTCCTCCCCGATGTCCTTCATGACGGCACGGACCACGGCACCGTCGCGGACGACGAGCACGAGGTTCTCGCCGTGTGGCATGAACACCAGGTCGTGCACGGTCAGGCAGTGCACGACCGGCAACAGGTAGGCGTCGAGCCAGCGCCGCACCCACTCGTCGGCAGGAAGCCCCGACGCCTCGATCAGCGAGGAGACGACGGCGTTCCCCGCGGCGTCCCGGTGCAGCAGCGCCGCCATCGTCAGCAGTCGCTCGCCGTCCCTCACCCGCGGCAGAGGGCTCTCCCGCCACAGTGCCGCGAGCATCTTGCGCTGCGGCGACGACACGTCGACCCGGTGGTAGGCGTCGCCGGTGTACCCGATGGCGGCGTGCTCCCGGAGCACCGAGAACCCGACCGACGCGAGTGTCGGGTCGGCGGCGACGATCGACTCGACCCAGTCGTTCACCGCCGGGGTGTTCCGCATGTACGCGGGCGACATCCCCCGCAGGAACCCCATGTTCTGCACGGCGAGCGCCGTCTTGACGTACGAGCGGGTCGGGTCCGAGTGGTCGAACGCGGTACGGATGGACTGCTGCGGCTGGTACTCGTCCGGCCCGTCGCCGAGGTCGACGAGGTCCTGCCGCCCCAGGTCGGGTGCGAAGGTCACGGCGATCCGGTGCTGCCACTGCCAGGGGTGCACGGGGATCCACACGTAGTCGTCGGGGTCGAGGCCGCGACGTTCCAGCGTGGAGCGGAACCCGGCCACGACCGCTTCGGAGAGCTCCGCCTCCCAGTGGGCTTCTTCGGTCCGGTCCGCGGCGAGCGCCAGGTGGGTGTGCGCACGTCGGGCGGCGAGCCACCGGTAGCGGAAGCGGCCGCCGACCTCGGGCGCGAAGGCGCGGTACTCGTCGAGCCCGAACCCGATCCGCCCGTTCGCGGCGACGAACGCCGGGTGGCCCTCGGTCATCGCCGCCTCGACGTCCTGGAACGAGGCGACGACGTCGTCGACGGACGGACCGGACGAGCCGGCCGAGCCCGCAGCGCACCGCCCACGCGCGAGCTGCGCGGCCGACGGCCCACCCCGCCGGTGCTTCGCGGCGGCGCTCGCCAGGGTCGAGGCGATCTCCTCCAGGTAGGTACCGAGCAGCTCGTCGGGGATCCCGAGTACCTCGTGCAGTTCGAGCACGAGGTCCTGCGCGCTGAGTGACGCCGACAGCCCAGAGCGAGTGCGCGTCAGCGAGGCTTCATCGATCGACCAGTGCTCGAGCACGTGCCGCCGTGCCCGGAACCGGTAGGTCGAGTCCCCCGCGTCGAGCCGCCACCCGTCCCCGTCCCCGTCCGGCACGGGTTCGATCAGCCGCTCGTGAGTGAACTCGGCGATGGCCTTCGCCACCAGGTGTCGTTCGGCGGGTTCCAGGTGCTCGGGTCGCAGGTGCGCGGACGGGCCGTCGTCGTCGGGCACGCCGATCCGGTCGGTGTCGAGGACCGACAACAGGGCCCGCTTGCCGTCGACGTCCACCTGGCGCAGGGCGCGGAAGCCCACCTCAGCGTTCTTCGCCTGCACCGCGGAGTTCCGGACGTCCGGCTCGACGACGACCCGGCGTGCACCGAGGACGTCGCGGCAGTGCTCGACGACGGCGCGCATCACGGCGCTCGTCAGTCCGTGCACGCGGCCGCCGGCCGGGGCCGGTGCGACGAGCAGGTGCATGCCGACGTCACCGCGCTCCGCCGCCCACACGTCGGTGAGCAGGACGGCGGCGGGGTCGTAGGTCTCGACCAGGAAGCACGGCTCACCGTCGCGTCGGCCGAACCACGCAGCCTGCGCCGGGTCCGCCTGCACGCCGGCCAGGTAGTCGCGGACCTCTGCCACGTCGAGGTGCCCCATCTCCCACCACGACGACGCCGGGTGGGCGAGCCACGACCGGACGACGGCGGCGTCGCGGTCCGGGTCCACGGGTTCGACGGTCAGGAGGCCCGGAGCGGCTCCGGCAGAGACCGGCACCTCACGCGCACTGGCCAGTGCAGTGCCCGTCAGATCGGCGCCCGTCACGTGCGCGCTCACGCGGGCACCTCCGTGCGCTCGGTCGCCTGCCGGGCCGGCGCGCGGTGCGCGCCGTCGGGTGGGGTGGTGGACTGGTCCGTGGCGGGCAGGCCGAACTCCTGGAAGGCGATCCGGGCCTCCAGGCCGTAGACGGGGCGAGCCGTGACGGACCGGATGATCGATGCGTTCCGCCACGCACCCATGCCGAGGTCGGGCGCGGTCAGGCCGTGCGTGTGTTCCTCGGCGTTCTGCACCCAGATGCGTCCGCCGAGGGTGTCGACGTGGTGATCGCGCGCGACGGCCAGGCGACCACGCGAGTCACGGGCGACGAGGTGCTCGACGGGGTCGAGGAACCGTGGTGTGCGCGGCGTGTACCCGGTCGCCAGGACGAGCCGCTCGACCTCGTGCTCGTACGTCTCGCCGAGCTGCTCGTGGCGGAGCGTCAGGCGGTACGTCCCCCGGTCGGCGAGCCACTCGGCGTCGACGACACTCGTCTCGGTGCGCAGGGTCGTCGGGATCGGGCCTCGAGCGCTGATCCGGTAGAGCTGGTCGTAGAGCTCGTCGACGAGGTCCGCGCTGATGCCCTTGTAGAGCCCGCGCTGCTCGCGCCCGAGGCGGTCGCGCTCCCCCTCGGGCAGGCCGTGGAAGTGGTCCGTGTACTCCGGACTCGTCATCTCGAGCGTGAGCTTCGTGTCCTCCATCGGGAAGAACCGCGGCGACCGGGTGATCCAGTCGAGCCGGTAGCCGTCCTGGCGCAGGTCCTCGAGCAGCTCGCGGTAGACCTCGGCGGCGGACTGCCCGCTGCCGACCACCGCGATCGAGGCGGCGCTGCGGAGCGCATCGCGGTTCGGCAGGAACTCGGCGGAGTGGATGACCGGTCCGGCGATCCCACGCAGCGGGGCGGGGACCGACGGCTCCGTACCGATGCCGACCACGACGTGGCGTGCGCGGTACGTCTCGGGACCCTGATCGGTCTCGGCGTGCACCGTGAACACGTCCGTCGCCGGGTCGTGCTCGACTGCCGTGACGGACCGGCCCCACCGGAGGGTGTCGAGCCGGTCGGCGGCCCAGCGGCAGTAGGCGTCGTACTCGCTGCGCAGGGGGTGGAAGTCCTCGCGGATGCAGAACGGGTACAGGCGGCCGGTCTCCTTGAGCCAGGCGAGGAACGAGAACGGCGAGGTCGGGTCGGCCATCGTCACCAGGTCCGCCATGAAGGGCACCTGGATCGTGGCGTCGTCGAGCATCATGCCGTGGTGCCAGGCGAAGCCGTCGGCGGCGTCGAGGAACACCGCGTCGAGGTCGTCGAGCGGGTCGGTGAGGCAGGCGAGGCCGAGGTTGAACGGGCCGATGCCGATGCCGATCAGGTCGTGGACGGGCTGCTCGTCGTGGCTCATCGGATCGCTCCTTCCGGGGTGGTGGTGACGGCTCGGACACGCTCCGCGGTCGCGGCGACGTGGTCGAGCGACGCGCGCATCTGCGCCGGGGTGGTCTCGGGGTTGAGCAGCGTCAGCTTGTTGCAGGGTCGGCCGTCGATCACGGTCTTCGCGATGAGGACCCGGCCCTCGGCGAGCAGCGCCGCACGGATCGGGGCGACGAGCGCGTCGGCCTGCTCGTCGGTCACCCCGGCCGGCTGCCAGCGGAAGAGCACGGTGCTGAGCTGCGTCGGCGCGACGAGCACCAGGTCGGGATGCTCCTCGACGATCCGGTGGGTGGCGGCGGCGAGGTCGATGACGGCGTCGAACGCGGTGCCGATCGCGTCGGCCCCGGTCGCGCGCAGCGTGGCCCAGAGCTTCAGGGCGTCGAAGCGGCGGGTGGTCTGCAGCGACTTGTCGACCTGGTTCGGCTCGGCGGCGTCCTCGGGGTTGAGGTAGTCGGCATACCAGGCGGTCCGGCGCAGGTCGGCCGGGTCACGGACGAGCAGTGCACTCGAGGACACCGGCTGGAAGAAGGACTTGTGCAGATCCGTCGTCACGCTGCGCGCGCGCTCGATGCCGGCGAGCAGGTGCCGACGCGTCGGGGACACGAGCAGTCCGCAGCCGTACGCGGCGTCGACGTGCAGCCAGACGTCCTCCAGATCACACACGTCGGCGATCGGCTCGATGGGGTCGATGACCCCGCGGTCGGTGGTGCCGGCGGTCGCGACGACCGCGATCGGGGTACGGCCCGCTGCCCGGGTCGCGGCGATCGCCTCGGCGAGGGCTGCCGGACGCATCCGGCCGGCGTGGTCCGTGGCGACGTCGACCACGGCCTCGAGCCCGAGGAGTCGTGCCGACTTCGCGATGCTGAAGTGCGTCTCCGCCGTCGTGAACACGGTGCCGGCCACGCCGACGGCTTCGCGCGCCAGCAGCAGGGCCTGCAGGTTGGACTGCGATCCGCCCGAGGTGAACACCCCGTCGCCGGCAGCGAACCCAGCCCGGCGGGCCAGCCAGTCGACCACATGGCGTTCGATGTCCGTGCCGATGCGGGACTGGTCCCAGGTGTCGACCGACGGGTTCACCGCGGCGAGGACGGACTCGGCGGCGACCGCGGGCAGCGCGACCGGGCAGTTCAGGTGCGCGAGGTAGCCGGGGTCGTGGAACCACACGGCCTCGCGGACGAACAGGTCGTCGAGTTCGGCGAGCGCCTGTTCCGTCCCGACGGGAGCGGCGTCCAGGTCGACCGCGCGCACCCGGTCGTGCAGCGCGTCCGGGGCGGTCGCGGTCGTCGGGCGGTCGACGGTGGCGAGTCGGTCGGCGAGCTGGTCCACCGTCGACCCGACGGTCGACCGGTAGCGCTCGGCGTTGGCAGTGGTCAGCAGTTCGATGGGTGTCACATTAGGTAAGGCTAACCTCACCTGCTTTTCGGTGTCACCCGAACAGGGGTGGACTCCCAGGTCTCGGGCGTGGCGCGACGTCCTCGTGCCCACGACGAACGCACCCCGCCGGGGAACCGGCGGGGTGTACGGACGTTCAGCTGGCTCCGGCTAGAGCTTCTCGATCGGCGCGATCTTGATGAGCAGCTTCTTGCGGCCCGCGGAGTCGAACGCGATCTCGGCGATGCGCTTCGCGCCCTGACCGGTCACCGCCGAGACGGTGCCCTCGCCGAAGTCGACGTGCTTGATCCGGTCGCCGGCGACGAGTTCCATGTCGCCGTTGTCGCGCACCTGGCCGGACACCCGGTTCGCCCACTCGGTCTTCGGGCGGGTCTTCGACGCAGCGGCCGCGCGGTCGTACGAGCCACCACCCCAGCCACCACCGCCGCGGTAGCCGCCGCCACCTCCGCCGCCGATGCCGCCCTCGCGCTTCGCGTTCAGCGCACGGGGCTGCGTGCCACCACGGCTGTTCGCCATGCCCGGCGACTGCTTCCACTCGATGAGCCCCTCGGGGATCTCCTGCAGGAAGCGCGACGGCATGGCGACGTTGACGTCACCGAACTGGGCGCGGGTCATCGCCAGCGACAGGAACAGGACCTTCTTCGCGCGGGTGATGCCGACGTAGAACAGCCGGCGTTCCTCCGACGGACCACCCGGTTCGTTCGCGGACATCCGGTGCGGCAGCAGGTCTTCCTCGACCCCGGTCAGGAACACGGCCTCGTACTCCAGCCCCTTGGCCGTGTGCAGCGTCATGAGCGACACCGTGCCCGACGAGTCGTCGAGCTCGTCCGCCGCGGCCACCAACGAGACCTCGGTCAGGAAGTCCGTCAGCGTGCCCTCGGGGTTGTTCTTCTGGAACTCGCGCGTCACCGCCACGAGCTCGTCGATGTTGTCGGCCCGGGCGGCGTCCTGCGCGTCGGGCGACTTCCGCAGGTTCTCGAGCAGGTGGGAGCCGTCGAGCAGCTGGGTCAGGGTGTCGACGACCGGCTGCGTCGGGGCCTTCTCGGAAACGGAGTCGAGCAGCGCCGCGAACTCGGTGATGGCGTTCCGCACCTTCGGACCGAAGCCGAGCTCACCCGCGTGCCGCAGGGCATCGCGCATCGTGGTCTCGTGCTCGTCGGCGTAGCGCTGCAGGGTCGTCTCGGTGACGGAGCCGATGCCGCGCTTCGGCACGTTGAGCACACGACGGAGCGCCATCGGATCGGCAGGGTTCGCCACGGTGATCAGGTACGCCATGGCGTCCTTGATCTCGGCGCGCTCGTAGAACTTGGTGCCGCCGAGCACCCGGTACGGGATCGCCGCGCGGATGAAGATCTCCTCGAGCGCACGGGTCTGCGAGTTGGTCCGGTAGAACACCGCCATGTCGCGGTAGTCCATGCCGTCCTCGCGCAGGCGTTGGATCTCGTCGGCGACGAACTGGGCCTCGTCGTGGCCGGTGTACCCGGTGAAGCCGACGATCTTCTCGCCCGCGCCGACGTCGGTGAACAGGTTCTTCGCCTGACGGTCGAAGTTGTTCGCGATGACGGCGTTCGCGGCGTCGAGGATGGTCTGCGTCGAGCGGTAGTTCTGCTCGAGCAGGATCACCTTGGAGTTCGGGAAGTCGCGCTCGAACTCGACGATGTTGCGGATGTCGGCCCCGCGGAACGCGTAGATCGACTGGTCCGAGTCGCCCACGACGGTCAGGGACGCTCCGGCGATCGACCCGTCGCGCTCGCGCATGCGGGCGACGTGCTGGCCGGAGTCCTCGAGCTTGTCGACCTGCTCGACCGGCACCGGACGCGTGAGCTCGCGGATCAGGGAGTACTGCGCGTGGTTGGTGTCCTGGTACTCGTCGACCAGGATGAATCGGAAACGCCGCTGGTAGAGCGCAGCGACCTCGGGGAACGCCCGGAACAGGAAGACCGTCTGGCCGATGAGGTCGTCGAAGTCGAAGGCGTTCGCCCGGCGCAGGTCGTTCGTGTACCGACGGAAGACCTCGGTGAACATGACTTCCTGCGGGTCGTTCACGTTGATGTTGCGGGCGTAGGAGTCGATGTCCTGCAGCTCGTTCTTGAGCTTCGAGATCTTCGACGCCGCGGCGCCCACCGTGAGCCCGAGCGTGTCCGCCTCGAGGTCCTTGATGATCCGCTTCAGCAGCGCCTTGGAGTCGGCGGAGTCGTAGATCGTGAACGACTGCGCGAATCCGAACCGCTCCGCCTCGCGCCGGAGGATGCGCACGCACGCCGAGTGGAACGTCGAGATCCACATGCCGTCGGACTCGCCACCCACCAGGGCCCGGACGCGCTCACGCATCTCGGCCGCAGCCTTGTTCGTGAAGGTGATCGCGAGGATCTGCGACGGCCAGGCTTCACGGTTGGCGAGCAGCAGCGCGATGCGGCGCGTGAGGACGCTCGTCTTGCCGGATCCGGCACCGGCCACGATCAGCAGGGACTCGCCGCGGTACTCGACGGCTTCCTTCTGCTGGGGGTTCAGACCCGCGGTGAACGGGTCTTCGTACGCACGGGCACCGGCGCCCGGCTCGGGCGTCGATTCGAAGGGGTCGAGCACGATCGTCATGTTCGGGACAGTCTAAGCGGGACCCCCGACAGCCGACCGGGCGAGGACCGCCAGGTCGGTGTGGTCCGCGAACACCCCGTCGAGGCCGGTCCGGATCACCGAGGTGTACCAGCGCTCCCAGTCGCCGAAGGCCGCGACGTCCCCACCGCGGCGCAGCGGCCCGGGCAGGAACCGGTTCTCCGGCCGGAGCGTCCACGTGTACACCGCGAGGCCCACGGCGTGCGCCCGGTCGACGATCGCACTCCGGACCGGCGTCCGGTCCTCGAGCGCGACGCTGTCCACCCCGGCCATCAGCGTGCCGAGGTCGACGCTGATGCCGTGGAACTCGGTCGCGAACGACGCGAGCGCGTCCTCGGAACGCTCCGCGGCGTAGGTGGGGGCGAGCGATCCGTGGGACGCGACCTCGTCGGCGGCGCTGCCACGGGCCTCCTGGAGGTACACCAGCCGACCACCCGTGTGCCGCTCGCGCAGGTCGCGGAGCACGCCCTTCTCGAAGCTCTCGACCGTGAGCCGCTCGTCACGGCGCCACCCCGCGTCACCGAGCGCGCGGTCGACGAGTTCGTCCATCGGGAAGCCCGCGCGGCCGAAGAAGGCCGCGTGCTTGACCTCGGCGACCAGCCCGACCGGACGAGGCGCGGCGTCGAGGATCGCGAGCAGGTCCTCGAGGCGCAGGATCGGCTCCTCGCCGTCGTGCTCGGCCGACCCGGGCCGCAGCGCGGGCAGGCGTTCCCGGGTGCGGAGCGTCTGCAGCTCGGCCCAGGTGAAGTCCTCGGTGAACCAGCCGGTCAGGCTCTGGCCGTCGACGGTCTTCGTCGTGCGCAGGTGCCGGAACTCCGGGTGGTCCGCGACGTCGGTGGTGCCGGACACCTCGTTCTCGTGGCGGAGCACGAGCACGCCGTCCTTCGTGGGCACCAGGTCCGGCTCGATCGCGTCGGCACCGAGCTCGATGGCGAGTTCGTACGCGCTCCGCGAGTGCTCGGGGCGGTAGCCGGACGCACCGCGGTGGGCGATCACGAGGGTCATGGCGCGACCCTACTGGGCCAGGGTGACGGCGGACCGTCCTGTGTCGCGGGACACACGCGCCCGGCCGGAGCCCGTGCATCTCAGCATCGGCGCTGACCATCGCTGCATGACCGTCCGATCGCTCTCCACCGCCGTCGAGGCCCGGATCGACCGTGCCGCCCGCCGACTGCTCGACGCCGGGCACCAGCCGCACCGGCCCGTCCGGCTGTTCGTCACCGAGTTCCTGGTGTTCGGTGCGAAGCAGGCGTGGGCGTGCGCGTTCGGGGCACTGCTGCTCGGTTCGATGGCCGTGGCCTCCGTGACCGTGCCGGCGACGTTCCGGAACGACGTGCTGACCGTCGTGGCGGTGCTGCTGCAGGTCGGCATGCTCGTGTTCGGGCTCGAGACCGTGCGGGAACTCCGGGTCGTGCTGCTCTTCCACATCGTCGGCACCGCCATGGAGGTCTTCAAGACGCACATGGGCTCGTGGTCGTACGAACCCGGCGGGCTGTTCGTCATCGCCGGTGTCCCGCTGTTCTCCGGGTTCATGTACGGCGCGGTCGGGTCGTACATGGTCCGCGTGCACCGCCTGTTCGACCTGCGGTTCGACCGGTACCCGCGGCAGCGGCTGCTCGCCGTCGTCGCTGCCGGCGTGTACCTGAACTTCTTCGGGCACCACTTCCTGCCCGACGCCCGCTGGTTCCTGCTCGCACTCGTCGTGCTGCTCTTCGCCCGCACGACCATGCACGTCCGGATCCACCGAGCGACGATGCGCATGCCGGTGCTCGTCGCCATGGGACTCGTCGCCGTGTTCATCTGGTTCGCCGAGAACGTCGCGACCTGGGCCGGGGCCTGGAGCTACCCCGCGCAGCTCGCCGCCTGGCACCCGGTGGCCCCGACGAAGATCGTGGCGTGGTTCCTGCTCATGACGATCTCGGTGGCGCTCGTCACCTGGCTCTACCCGGCGGTGCCGTCGGGCTCGGCGCGCTGGACGGCGGACTCTCGACGTCTTCGAGGCGTGCGTGCAGCGGGCGCCCATAGGCTGCCGTCGTCAAGGCCTCCGGGCCCGCGTCCGCTCGCCGCGAATCCTCAGCCTTCCGCGACCGAGCGCACCTAGGCTGAGAGGACTCATATCTCCTAGGAAGAGGACACCATGGCCTTCAAGCCCGGTTTCGACCAGTCCCCCGCCTTCAACGCCCAGGGAGCCAACACCTGGGGTGGGCGTGGCGCTGGTCAGCAGCAGGCCGGCTGGGGACAGACCCCGCAGCAGGCACAGGGCGGGATGACCCCCGAGCAGCTGCAGTACATGTACGACCGCCCGGCGGCATCGACGGTCGACACCGACCGCATGTCGTACGAGGACACCATCGTCAAGACGCTGCTCGCCTTCGGCGTGCTCGTCGTCGGTGCAGTGGCCGGTTGGAACCTGCCCCCGATCGTCTGGATCATCGGCGCCGTCGTCGGGTTCGTCCTGGCGCTCGTGAACATGTTCAAGAAGAAGCCCTCACCGGGCCTCGTCCTGGCGTACTCCTTCGCCCAGGGCCTGTTCGTGGGTGGCATCTCCGGCGCGTACAACTCGATGTGGGGCGGAATCGTCACCCAGGCGGTGTTCGGGACGCTCGGTGTCTTCGCCGTGACGCTCGCGCTGTTCGCATCGGGCAAGGTCCGCGCCACACCGAAGGCCACGCGCTTCTTCCTCGTCGCGATGGTCGGGTACATGGTGTTCTCGCTCATCAACCTGGTCCTGATGTGGACCGGGGTGACGAACACCGCGTTCGGTGCCCTCGGGTACGAAGTCTTCGGCATCCCGCTCGGCGTGATCATCGGCATCCTCGTCGTGGTCATGGCGGCGTACTCGCTGATCCTCGACTTCGACCAGATCCAGACCGGTGTCCGTCGTGGAGCTCCCCGCATCTACGCCTGGACCGCGGCGTTCGGCCTGATCATGACGATCGTCTGGCTGTACCTCGAGATCCTGCGCATCCTCGCCATCGTCGCGAGCAGCGCGCGCAACTAGTACCACCGCGTACACGAAGGGCCCCGGCGCTGCCGGGGCCCTTCGTCGTTCCTGGGGTGCCGTGGGGGCTGCGGGGCTGCGGGCTGTGGGCTGTGGGGCTGTGGGGCTCGCCGTGCCCGCGGCGCCGAGGTTCCACGACATGCCGCGGGTGCGACGCCGAGGTTCCACAGGTGCCCCGGGGGAGGCTCGAGATGCCGAGATCTCGGAACCTCGGGGACGCCCGACGGACGCGCGGAGGCCCGGCACGCAGGGCGTGCCGGGCATCCGGTCGTTCAGGGGAGCGTCACTCCCACTCGATCGTCCCCGGCGGCTTCGACGTGACGTCGAGCACGACCCGGTTGACGTCGGGCACCTCGTTCGTGATGCGGTTCGAGATCTTCGCGAGCACGTCGTACGGCAGGCGCGTCCAGTCCGCGGTCATGGCGTCCTCGGACGAGACCGGACGGAGCACGATCGGGTGCCCGTACGTGCGGCCGTCGCCCTGGACACCCACGGAGCGGACGTCGGCGAGCAGGACGACCGGGCACTGCCAGATCTCCCCGTCGAGACCCGCTGCGGAGAGTTCCTCGCGCGCGATCTTGTCGGCGGCGCGGAGCAGCTCGAGCCGCTGCTTGTCGACCGAACCCACGATGCGGATGCCGAGCCCCGGTCCGGGGAACGGCTGGCGGCCGACGATGACCTCGGGCAGGCCGAGCTCGCGACCGACGGCACGGACCTCGTCCTTGAAGAGCGCACGGAGCGGCTCGACGAGCTCGAAGGTCATGTCCTCGGGCAGGCCGCCCACGTTGTGGTGCGACTTGATGTTCGCGGTGCCCGCTCCGCCGCCGGACTCGACGACGTCGGGGTAGAGGGTGCCCTGCACGAGGAACTTGACCTCACCGTCGTCACCGTCCCCGCGCGCCTCGAGCACGAGCGCCTCGGCCGCGGCCTCGAACGTGCGGATGAACTCGCGCCCGATGATCTTGCGCTTCTGCTCGGGGTCGCTCACACCGGCGAGCGCGTCGAGGAACTGCTGCTCGGCGTCGATCGTGATGAGCCGGACGCCGGTGGAGGCGACGTAGTCCTCTTCCACCTGCTTGCGCTCGTCGGCGCGGAGGAGCCCGTGGTCGACGAAGACGCAGGTGAGCTGGTCACCGACGGCCTTGTGCACGATGGCTGCGGCGACGGCGGAGTCGACACCGCCGGACAGGCCGGCGATCACTCGGTTCGACCCGACCTGGGCCTGGATCCGGGCGACCTGCTCGTCGATGACGTTGCTCGAGTTCCAGTCGCCGGGCAGACCGGCGGCGCGGTGCAGGAAGTTCTCGAGGACGGCCTGGCCGTGCTCGGAGTGCTTCACCTCGGGGTGCCACTGCACGCCGTAGAGCTTGCGCTCGTCGGACGCGAAGGCCGCGACGGGAGTCGACGCGCTCGACGCGAGGACCTCGAAGCCCTCGGGGGCCTTCGCCACGGAGTCGCCGTGCGACATCCACGTGACCTGCGACCCGGGCTGGCCACCGAGCAGGACACTGTCGGTGCCGCTGACGTCGACGGACGTCGCGCCGTACTCGCGCAGGCCGGTGTTCGCGACCTCGCCACCGAGGGCGGTCGCCATGGCCTGGAAGCCGTAGCAGATGCCGAGCACGGGGACGCCGAGGTCGAGGATGTCACCGTCGAGGGACGGCGCACCTTCTTCGTACACGGACGACGGACCGCCGGACAGCACGATGGCTGCGGGGTCCTTCGCGCGGATCTCCTCCGCCGTGATGGAGTGCGGGACGATCTCGCTGTAGACGTTCGCTTCACGGACCCGACGCGCGATGAGCTGCGCGTACTGGGCCCCGAAGTCGACGACGAGGACGGGACGCTGTTCGGTCTCGCTCACCGAGCGGCCTCCTTCTCACGCTGCTGGGCAGCGATCAGCTCGTGGTAGGTGTCCATGGCCTTCTGCTGCATGCGGTGTTCGACCACGAAGGACATGAACGGGATGATGCCACCGAGGGCGATGAGCAGGAAGCGGGACGGCTTCCAGCGCATGATGCTCCACAGACGGAAGTCCGTGAAGAGGTAGAGGACGTACAGCCAGCCGTGCGCGATGAGGATCGCGATCGACAGGTTGAACGTGCCGGGTGCTTCACCGGCCGTGCCGTTCGGCACGAAGAACGGGCCGTTGCCGAGCTGCATCTCGAGCTGGAGCGGCGTGTACTTGATGATGACCTCGATCACGAGGGCCAGCAGCAGCACACCGGTGATGTACGCGGAGACGCGGTACCACTTCACCGCACCCGGGATCTTCGGGATGTCGCGGGTTCGGACGGTCAAGGCCATGACGACCAGCCTACCGTCGGTCCGCGAGGGCCCCGTCGACGCTGAGGGCAGCCTCACGCCGCTCCTCTTCCTCGCGCTCCCAGGCGTCCTTCACGAACCGGTACCAGAGGAACACCGCGAAGCCGGCGAAGACGACCCACTCGATCGCGTAGAACAGGTTCAGCCAGTCGAACTGGACCTCGCGCGACGGCGCCCGGTCGGCGATGGTGCCGAGGTCGGCGGCCTGCGCGGTGGCACCGTCGGCGACGACGTACCCGAGGTACATCCGGTCGTCGAACGCCTTCCACGTGTTCACGAAGCGCGCGGGTGCCACGGCGGAGTACTCCGCCTGCTTGTAGGTGTCCTGGTCGGGCGACTCGGCGGGGTAGTACCGGCCCTGCACCGTGAGCGTCTGCCCGTCCGTCAGGCGGTCACCACCGGCGACGGCGGCCGACCGTTGGTCGGACCACCCGATGACGACCGGGAGGCTCGCCCCACCATCCGAGTCCACCAAGTGGCCCACGGTCTGGTACGTCCCACCCCCGGTGCGGCCGGTCAGGATCGTGGTGTCGCCGGCGACGAACGTGCCGGTGACGGTGACCTTCTGGCCGGCGATGGTCTCGCTCGCGGGTTCTTCGGGCGCGGTGACCGCCTCGAGCGTCTTGCGGGTCTCGGTGGTCGCCGGCAGCGGTTTGCCGTTGGCGATGCTCCGCTCCAGCTGCCACTTGCCCAGCCCGGCGAACACCGCCGCGAGCACGAGCGCCAGCAACAGCAGCGCGATCCACCTCGGTCGTCGGGCAACGGCCCACATCTGTATCAGTACTCCGGATCGCGCTGTCGGACCGGACGCTCGGGGCGTTCGGTGGGGATCTCGACGGGCGACGTGACGGGTTCGTCGGTCGCCTCCGGTGACCCATTCTCCTGCTCGTCCCTGCCAGCGGCCTCCACGAGCGCGAACTCCTCCGCGAACTGGCGGTCCCGCTCGGCACGGCGGACCGCGGCGGCGGACGCTGCTTCGGCTTCCTCGGCCTCTGCCGCCTCGGCGGCGGCAGCCGCGGCGACCGCCCGGCGGCCACCGAGTCGTCCGCGCAGGCGGGCGAGGCGGGCGGGGCGCACCACGAGGCGGCCGATCCGCTCCGAGTTCACCGCGAGCAACGGCCCGAGGATCGCCATGACGAGGACGTAGAGACCCGCGAACGCGGTGATCCGGGATTCCAGTCCGGCGGCAGCCGAGAGCGTCGCGAGGATCAGCGCGAACTCCCCACGGTTCACCAGGATGACGGCGGTGTTGATCCCCTGCTGGACGTTGAAGCCGTTCATGCGCGCGACGATCTGCCCGGCGACCGCGTTGAGCACGACCGTCATGCCGATCGCACCGAGGACCGGCCAGAGCACCTCGCCGAACGTCGACAGGTCGAGGCCGAGGCCGAAGTTCACGAAGAAGAACGCGGCGAAGACGTCGCGCATCGGCAGGGCGAGCTGTTCGATGCGGTCGCGGTACCGGGTGGCACCGCAGAGCAGACCGATGACGAACGCACCGATGGCGTCGGTCACGCCGAGCAGGTCGCCGATGCCACCGAACATCACGGCGAGCCCGAAGAACAGCACCGTGAACAGTTCGTCGTCCCGCGTCGCGAAGATCTTCGACACCCACTTGCCGGCGAACCGGGCGAGCGTGAACATCACGATGAGGAAGCCGAACGCGAGCGCGAGCTTGCCGACGACGGCCCAGGCGTTGGTGTCGCCGGACAGCACGACCGAGACGATCGCCAGGTAGACGGCGATGAAGACGTCCTCGATGACCGTGACGCCCAAGATCATCGGGGTCTCGTCGTTCGCGAGTCGTCGCAGCTCGATGAGGAGCTTCGTGACGATCGCGCTCGACGAGGTGGCCGTCATGCCGGCGATGATCAGGGCTTCCCGGGTGCCCCAGCCGAGCGAGAACCCGAACGCGAACCCGACGCCCATGTTGATGACGACGTAGGTGCCGCCCGACACCAGGAGCTTGCCGGCGTTGCCGTAGAACTCCTCTTGGTCAAACTCCAACCCGAGGTTGAACAGCAGCAGGATGAGCCCGAACGTCGCGATGAGCTCGATCGTGTGCGACTCGACGTTCAGGCCGATCCACGGGGTGTGCGGGCTCGCGATGAGCCCGACGATCATGTAGATCGGGATCGCCGGCAGACCGATGGTCTTGCCGAGCCGCCCGAGCACGTAGGCGATGACGAACAGCACACCGATGGTGAGCAGTTCACCGCCCAGGTGCATGCGCTAGCTCTTCCGCGGGGCCTCGGCCGATGCGGCCGCAAGCTCTCCGCTGCGGTAGAAGGAGAAGGCCTTGGCGACCTTCTCGGGGGAACCGGCGACGACGATGGTGTCACCGGGGAAGACGACGAAGTCCGGCGAGGGTGCCGGGTTGGCGCTGTCGCCACGGACGACGGCCACGACGGTCAGGCCGATGAATCCGGAGTCGTGCAGGTCGCCGAGCGGCTTGCCGGCGATCGCGTCGTCGTAGTCGACCGAGAACCAGTCGATGGACAGACCGGGGATCTCGTCGAGCTTGTCGAGGCCCTCGGTGATCCGGGTGCCGCCCAGGAGTTCGGCGAGGGTGTGCGCCTCGTCCTCGCTGAGGCGCAGCGAGACCTTCTCGGACTTGTCCGCGCCGTCGGAGACGTCGGCGAACGAGATGAGGTCGGAGTGACCCGACCGGTGCGTGATGACACCGCACTTGCCACCGTCGTCGGTGTAGAAGCTGTGCAGCACGCCGACTCCGGGGAGTTTGACGCGATGGACGTCGACCATGATGGCTCCCTTTTCGAGTACCCCGATGATAACCACCGGTGGTGCCCGGCCATTCCACACCTGCCGGGCCGCTATCGTCACCGCATGGGGAGAACTCGGATCGTCGTCGGGGTCGTCGGGACGCTGGTCGTCACGCTGTACGCGGGGTTGCTGGCGCTCAACGCGCTCGTGCTCGACCCGCTCAGTGCGGTGCCGGGGCAGTCGCTCGGTGCGATCTACGGCCACCTCGACGCGCAGGGGTACCAGGTGCGGACCGACGTCGTGGCCGTACTCGTCATCGCGGCGGTCGGCATCGCGTTGGCGGTCACGGTCCTGGTCGTGACGCTGGTCCGGCGGACGACGGCGCACGTCGCCGCCGCCTGGCTGCTGGCGATCGTGGCCGCCGGCGCCGTCCAGGTCTTCGGTTCCGGTTTCCAGCTCGGGATGGACGTGGCCGACGGCTACGGCATCGGCGGCGAGGACCACACCATCTGGGCTGGTGTCCTCTACGTCACCAGCCTCGTCGCGCTGCTCGCGATCCCGGTCGTGCTCGTCGTCGGCGAGCGACGCCGTGGCCGCACCGTGTCGGGGACGCTGGCCGTCTGACGGACGCACCACGGGCCTCCCGTCCGCTCTGCCGCCTGCCTGGAGGCGCGGGTGGGCGCCGTCGTCTCGGTGACACGACGGCGTCTGCCGGCCGCGCTACTCCGGCTCGCTCGTCTTCTCCCCCACCACCTGCTCGTCGGACGCCTTCGCGCCCTCGGCGCCGCTGCTGCGACCGCCGCCCACGACGACGTCGTCCTCGTCGAAGCCGAACGCGATGTCCGGTGCCTCGAGCCGCACACGGTCAGCGCTCTCGTCGTCGGGCTGCAGCTGCGACTCGCGTTCCGCGGCCACACGCTTCAGGTAGTTCGACACCTCGTGCTCGGTGGTCTCCTGGTCCCAGCCGAGCACGTCGGCCATGAGCTTCGCGGCGACCGGGGCCGCCGACTCGCCGCGGTCCCAGGCCTCGATCGAGATGCGGGTGCGGCGGGCGAGGACGTCCTCCAGGTGCAGGGCCCCCTCGTGCGAGGCGGCGTACACGACCTCGGCACCGATGTAGTCGTCGGCGCCCGGCAGCGGCTCGGCCAGGGCGGGGTCCTGCTCGACGAGCTGCAGCACCTCGGTGGCCAGGGTGCCGTAGCGGTTCAGCAGGTGCTCGATGCGGACCTTGTGCACGTTGAAGCTGCGGGCGGTCCGTGCGCGACGGTTCCACGCGGCCGGGTAGCCCTCGGCCCCGAGCAGCGGGATGTCCTCGGTCGTCGACGCCGGGATCTTGCCGTCCATCGCGGCGACTGCCTCGTCGATGGCGTCCTTGCCCATCACCCGGTAGGTCGTCCACTTGCCGCCGGCGACCACGACGAGTCCGGGCACCGTGTGCGCCACCACGTGCTCGCGGCTCAGCTTCGAGGTCTGGTCGGACTCCCCCGCCAGCAGGGGACGGAGTCCGGCGTAGACGCCCTCGACGTCCTCACGGGTGAGCGGGACGCGCAGCACCTTGTTGACGTGCTCGAGGATGTAGTCGATGTCGGCCGCGGTCGCCGCCGGGTGCGCCTTGTCGAGGTACCAGTCGGTGTCGGTCGTGCCGACCAGCCAGTGCCGGCCCCACGGGATCACGAACAGCACGCTCTTCTCGGTGCGCAGGATCATGCCCATGTTCGACTGGAACCGGTCGCGCGGGATGACGAGGTGCACGCCCTTCGACGCCCGCACCTTGAACTGCCCGCGGGTGCCGATCATCGCCTGGGTGTCGTCCGTCCAGACGCCCGTGGCGTTCACGACCTGCTTCGCGCGGATCTCGAACCGCTCACCGGTCTGGATGTCGTGGGCCTGCGCGCCGACCACGCGCTCCCCGACCTTGATGAAGCCCTCGATCCGGATCCGGCTCGCGGCGTGCGCACCGTAGGACGCCGCCGTGCGGACGAGCGAAGCGACGTAGCGGGCGTCGTCGACCTGGGCGTCGTAGTAGGTCATGCCGCCGACGAAGGCGTCCTTCTTGAGCGACGGCATCGAGCGGAGCACCTGCGTGCGGCTGAGGTGCCGGTGGTGCGGGACCCCGGGCGGACGACCGCCGGACCAACTGAAGGCGTCGTACATCGCCATGCCGATGCCGATGTAGAACCGCTCCCACACACGGTGGTTGAGCGGGTAGAGGAAGCGCACCGGCTTCACCAGGTGCGGGGCGATCCGCTGCAGCAGCAGGCCGCGTTCGATCAGGGCCTCGCGCACGAGCCCGAAGTTCAACTGCTCCAGGTAGCGGATGCCACCGTGCACGAGCTTCGACGAACGGCTCGACGTGCCGGAACCCCAGTCACGGGCCTCGACGATGCCGACCGTCAGTCCACGGGTGACGGCGTCGAGCGCACTGCCCGCACCGACGATGCCGCCGCCCACGACCAGGACGTCGAGCTCCTTCGTCTTGAGGGTCTCGATCGCCGCCGCGCGTTCGTCGGGGCCGAGCTTGGCCGCGGGGTCGAACCCCGCCCCCGGCACGACGTCGCCGGGACGTCCGGCCGAACTGGTCTGCTTCGTGGTGCTGGACTTCGCCATCGTCGCCTCCGGGTCACGGTCGGCGCCGAAGCGTCACCCGCGTCGGTGCGCGGGTGCCACCAGGATCACTGGTGGTACGGCGCCACGACCACTTCTACTCGCTGGAACTCCTTGACGTCGGAGTATCCGGTCGTCGCCATCGAGCGGCGCAGCGCACCGACGAGGTTGGCGCGGCCGTCGAACGTCGGGGTCGGACCGTTCAGCACGTTCTCGAGCGGGGCGATCGTGCCCACCTCGACCCGGCGGCCGCGGGGCAGCTCCGGGTGGTGCGCCTCGGCACCCCAGTGGAAGCCGCCACCCGGTGCCTCGGTGGCGCGGGCGAGCGCGGTGCCGAGCATGACGGCGTCGGCACCGACCGCGATCGCCTTGACGACGTCGCCGGCGGTGTCGAGACCGCCGTCGGCGATGACGTGCACGTAGCGGCCACCCGACTCGTCGAGGTAGTCACGACGCGCACCCGCGACGTCGGCGACAGCGGTGGCCATCGGCGCGTGGATGCCCAGCGCGGCACGCGTGGTGGACGCAGCGCCGCCGCCGAAGCCGACGAGGACACCGGCAGCACCCGTGCGCATGAGGTGCAGCGCCGACGTGTACGTCGAGGCACCGCCCACGATCACCGGGACGTCGAGCTCGTAGATGAACTTCTTGAGGTTGAGGGGCTCTTCGTTCTGCGACACGTGCTCGGCCGAGACCGTCGTGCCGCGGATGACGAACAGGTCGACACCGGCGTCGACGACCGTCTTCGAGAACTCCTGCGTGCGCTGCGGGCTGAGCGAGCCGGCGACCGGCACCCCGGCGGCGCGGATCTCGGCCAGGCGCGCGGTGATCAGCTCCGGCTTGATCGGCTCGGAGTAGATCTCCTGCATGCGCTTCGTGACGTTGCCGTCGGTGAGCGACTTGATCTCGTCGTAGTAGGGCGTCGGGTCCTCGTAGCGGGTCCACAGCCCCTCGAGGTCGAGGACGCCCAGGATGCCGAGCTTGCCCATCTGGATGACCGTGGCCGGCGAGGACACGGAGTCCATCGGCGCGGAGAGGATCGGCGACGCGAAGGTGAACGCGTCGATCGACCACTGCACGCTGACGTCGCGCGGGTCACGCGTGCGCCTGGAGGGGACCACCGCGATGTCGTCGAACGCGTACGCCCGACGTCCGCGCTTGCCTGCACCGATCTCGACTTCGCTCACCCGGCAAGCCTACCGGGCAGGTCCGGGGGCGTGCACGGACCGGACGGTGCGGACCGGGGCCGGGGCCGCGGGGCGGCGGGGGCGGCGGGCCGCGCGGTCAGCGCGGGCGGCGCGGGCGGCGCGGGGTCCGGCGTCGCTTGCGGAGCACCCGCAGCACGAAGCCGAGCAGGAGCGCGAGCACCACGAGCACGACGAGGAGCGCAGCCGCCACCTTCACGAGCAGCGCCGCACCGACGAACAGCGCGATGAAGACCACCCACACCAGGGCGTCCATCGCGCCCGCCGACAGTCTCTGCACCTGCGGAACGATACCGACCCGGCGGACGCGGGGCGGGCCTCCCGGCAGAACCGGAGCCGGCCACGCACCGTCGCGAGCCGATGGGGCCCCACGTGCAGGAGCGGGGCCGTGCGGCGCGAAGCGACCACGCACGGCCCCACCCGTCGCGGATACCACCCCCACAGCGGTACCCGCAGTCGACGCAGCGCGCTAGCGCCCTGCGTCGACGTCCTTGGCGAGCGTCCCGAGGTACAGCTCGATGACCTTCGGGTCGTCCGCGAGTTCCTTCCCCGTGCCCGAGTACGCGTTCCTCCCCTGGTCGAGCACGTACCCACGATCGCAGATCTGCAGACAGCGTCGCGCGTTCTGCTCCACCATGACGATCGACACACCGGCCTTGTTGATCCGGCGGGTCCGCAGGAACGTCTCGTCCTGGCGCACCGGGGACAGTCCGGCACTCGGCTCGTCGAGCAGCAGCACCTTCGGGTCCATCATCAGCGCACGTGCCATGGCGACCGACTGCCGTTCGCCGCCGGACAGGGACCCCGCCCGCTGGCCGCGGCGCTGCGCGAGCACCGGGAACAGGTCGTAGATGACCTCGAGGCGCTCCGCGAACTTGCGGGGCCGCAGGTACAGCCCCATCTGCAGGTTCTCCTCGATGGACAGCGACGGGAACACGTTGTTCGTCTGCGGGACGAAGCCGACGCCGGCCTGCACGAGCTTGTTCGCCTTGAGGTTCGTGATGTCCTCGCCCTGCAGCGTGACCGACCCCTCGCGGATCGACACGAGACCGAACAGGGCCTTGAGCAGCGTGGACTTGCCCGCACCGTTCGGCCCGATGATCCCGATCAGCTCACCGGGGTAGCAGTCCAGGTCGCAGCCGTTCAGGATGTTCACCCCCGGCAGGTAGCCGGCGACGAGGTTCTTCGCGCTCAGCACCGGCTCGCGTTCCAGCGTGGCGGTGCTCGCCTTCGGCGCTTCCGGACTGGAGGCGCTGCTCGCGTTCGTGGGGTCGACTGCGTCCGTCATCGGGTCTTCTCCTCTGCTGCTGCGTCCGCCGCGTCTTCTTCCGCGACTTCCTCCGCCAGTTCCTCGAAGGTCTCCTCGGTGAGGAGCGAGTCGTCACCCAGGTCGGTGTCGTGGTGCGCACCCAGGTACGCGTCGATGACCGCCTGGTCGTCCATCACGGTGTCCGCCGGCCCCTCGGCGACGACCTTGCCCTCGGCCATCACGACCACCCAGTCCGAGATGTGCCGGACCATGTGCATGTCGTGCTCGACGAACAGCACGGTCATGCCGTCGTCGCGCAGGGACTGGATGTGCCCGAGCAGCGACTGCGTCAGCGCGGGGTTCACGCCCGCCATCGGCTCGTCGAGCATGATCATCGTCGGGTCGGACATCAGCGCCCTGGCCATCTCGAGGAGCTTCCGCTGGCCGCCCGACAGCGAACCGGCGTAGTCGTCCGCCTTGTCGTCGAGCTTGAAGCGGGCGAGGAGGTCCTCGGCCTTCGCGGTGATCTCCCGCTCGCGCTTCGCCCACACCGGCTTGATCAGCGCGGCGAAGAAGTTCTCGCCGGGCTGGTCGCGGGCGCCGAGCAGCATGTTCTGCATCACGGTGAGCCGCGACAACGCCTTCGTCAGCTGGAAGGTGCGGACCATGCCGCGGTTGGCGATGTGGGTCGCGCTGGTCTTCTGCAGCGTGGCGCCGTTGAACTGCGTCCTGGCACCGGGGCTCGGCTTGTCGAAGCCGGTCAGCAGGTTGAAGAAGGTCGTCTTGCCGGCGCCGTTCGGGCCGATCAGGGCCGTGATGGAGCCGCGCTGGACCTCGAGGTGGTCGACGTCCACGGCGGTCATGCCACCGAAGTGCCGGGTGACGCCGTCGACCGTCAGGATCGGGTCGGCCTTCGTGTAGCCGTAGGTCTCAGACACTGAACGTCAGCTCCTTCTTGTTGCCGAGCAGGCCCTGTGGTCGGAACACGATCAGGAGCATGAGCGCGACGCCGACGAGCACGTACGAGAACTGCTCGGCCTGCTGGGCGTTCATGATCGAGTCGGGGATGAAATCGCCGGCCAGGGTGCGGATGAAGAGCCGGACGACGAAGAACAGCACCGCGCCGAGCACCGGACCGAACACCGTCGCGGCACCACCGAGGATGAGCGCCGTCCAGATGAAGAACGTCATCGAGCGGCCCATGGCGTCCGGTTGCACCGAACTCGGCAGGACGTAGATGATCCCCGCCAACGCTCCGAGCGCACCACCGAAGACGAGCGCCTGCATCTTGTACGAGTACACGTTCTTGCCGAGGGAGCGGACGGCGTCCTCGTCCTCGCGGATCGCCTTCAGGACACGGCCCCAGGGGCTGCGCATGAGCAGGAAGAGCACGAAGGTGAACAGCGCGACGAGGGCCCAGGCGGCGATGCGGATCCACCAGCCGTTGACGCCGTTGTTCGCGTAGGTGAACCAGAGGATGGTCGTGGTGCCGTCCGGCAGCGGGCTCAGGGCGGTGAACGGGTCGCGGTAGCTCGACCCGGTGATGCCGTTGGAGCCACCCGTCGTCGTGGTCAGCAGGCTGGAGCGGCCGACCATGCGGATGATCTCGGCGCCGGAGATCGTCACGATCGCCAGGTAGTCGCCGCGCAGTCGCAGGGTCGGGACGCCGAGGATGATCGCGAACACGATGGCGACGAGCAGGGCGATGAGCACGGCCATCACGAACGGCAGCCCGTTCGTGATCGAGATCGCGAAGCCGTAGGCGCCGAGCAGCAGGAACGCCGCCTGGCCCATGTTCACGAGCCCGGTCAGGCCGAAGTGCACGTTCAGTCCGATGGCCGCCAGGGCGAACGCCGCCGTGGTCGGGGCGAGGGCCTCCTGGGTGAGCGAGGACAGCAGGTTGAGGATGTAGTCCATGCGCGTGCTCCCTTAGCCGACCCGCTCGGCGCGGCCGAAGATGCCCTGCGGCCGGAACAGCAGGATGAGGATGAGGATGACGAGGGCGGTGGCGTACTTGAAGTCACCGGGGAGCACGAGGTTCGTGAGCTCGACGACGACGCCGATGATCATCGATCCGACCAGCGCGCCGTAGGCCGTCCCGAGACCACCCAGGGTCACCGAGGCGAACATGAGCAGGAGCAGCTGCAGGCCGGTCTGCCAGTTCACGCCGTTGAGCACCAGGCCGAGCATCACGCCGGACAGGCCGGCGAGACCGGCGGCGAGCGTCCACACGAACCGGATGACCCGGTCGACGTCGATGCCGGACGCCGCGGCGAGCGCCGGGTTGTCCGACACGGCGCGGGTGGCCCGGCCGAAGCGGGTCTTCGCCAGGAACAGGCCGGTGGCGATCAGGACGACCAGCGCGATGCCCATCGCCACGTAGGACTGCACCGTGAGCGTGACCCCCGCGAACCGGACGGTCTCGGGGTTGCCCTGCTGGATCCGGACGGTCGCGGCCCCGAAGAAGTACTGGAACGCGTACTGGGCGGCGATCGACAGACCGATCGTCACGATCATGAGCTGCGTGAGGCTGATCCGCTTGCGCCGCAGTGGCCGCCAGATCCCCGCGTCCTGCAGGTACCCGGTCGCCGCGCACAGCAGCGTGACGACGATGCCGGTCACCCAGATGTTCCAGCCGAGCTGGTTCGCGAACACGTAGGCCAGCAAGCCGCCGAGGGTGACCTGCTCGCCGTGCGAGAAGCTCGACAGCCCCGTCGTGCCGTAGATGAGCGAGAGGCCGATCGACGCCAGCGCGATGAGCAGACCGAGGCGGATCCCCGAGGCGAACTGCTGCCAGGCCCGCTGCGGGCTGACGCTCGACGAGTCGGTCGTGGTCGTGGCGCCCTTCTGGTCGGACAGCTGGAAGATCTGCCCGACGTTGGCGTTCAGGGTCGCCTGGACCTTGCGCTCCGCGTCCGCCGCGTTCGTCAGGTACTGCCCCTTCGGCAGGGTGTCCTGGTCGACGCTCACCCTGTACTCGCCGGCCGTGTCGACCGTGACGGACCAGCGGCCGTCGGTGTTCGTGGTGGCGGTCTCGGCGAAGCCGCTCGGGCCGGTCACGTCGACGTCGACGCCCTCGGCCGGTTCACGTTCGGAGTCGGTGATCGTGCCCTGGATGCACCCGTTGTCGGGGCTGACGGTGCACGCCTGGCTGGTGGCAGGCGCCGAGGTGGCGCTGAACGCCGGCAGGGTGACCGCCCAGTCGATCAGGAAGGTCGCCAGGAACGCGGCGACGAGCACGGCCGCGAGGACCGGTCGTCGCCGGGCCTGGCGGAGGCGGAACAGGCGCGGCTGCGCCCGTCCCGGAGGAGTGATGGATCCCACGGAAGAGCCTCTCGTTCGGATGTCGAGTGACGCTATGGGGATTGTGTGACACCCGTGTTTCCAACTCGTTCCCGCTGTGAGTCGTCGCGCAACCGTGACCTGTGTGGAGGAGAGCCGCGATCCGTTCTCCCAGGCGGAACGCGGAATAGCGGGACGGCCCACGCGCGTTACCATGTCCTATCCGGAACCCGCCGTTGCGTTCTCGGTGTCTCGACCACTTCACTCGCCCACGAAGGGGACCCATGGACCAGCCGGATCCGTTCGGATTCATCGGACTCACGTACGACGACGTCATGCTCCTGCCGGGGCACACCGACGTCATCCCGAGCGAGGCGTCCACCGCGTCCCGGCTCACCAGGCGGATCTCCGTCAACGTCCCGCTGCTCTCCGCAGCGATGGACACCGTCACCGAAGCCCGCATGGCCATCGCCATGGCACGGCAGGGTGGCATCGGGATCCTCCACCGCAACCTCTCCATCGAGGACCAGGCCGCCTACGTCGACAAGGTCAAGCGCTCCGAATCGGGCATGATCACCAACCCGGTGACCACCACCCCGGACGCCACCGTGGCCGAGGTCGACGCGATCTGCGGACAGTTCCGCGTCTCCGGCCTGCCCGTGGTCGAAGCGGACGGCACCCTCGTCGGCATCATCACCAACCGCGACATGCGGTTCGTGGCGACGTTCGAGCAGTCGACCACCTTCGTGCGCGACGTCATGACCAAGGCGCCGCTGATCACCGCGATGGAGGGCATCGACCCCGAAGAAGCCATCGCGATCTTCGCGCAGCACAAGATCGAGAAGCTCCCCCTGGTGGACGCCGAGGGCAAGCTCCGCGGCCTCATCACCGTCAAGGACTTC
Source organism: Curtobacterium sp. VKM Ac-2884 (assembly GCF_015350945.1). NCBI lineage: Bacteria > Bacillati > Actinomycetota > Actinomycetes > Micrococcales > Microbacteriaceae > Curtobacterium > Curtobacterium sp. VKM Ac-2884. The sequence continues at coordinate 500,761 of NZ_JADKSA010000002.1, read as the reverse complement.
GACAAGAGCGAGCAGTACCCGGACGCCACCAAGGACGACGAGGGCCGACTGCGCGTCGGTGCCGCGATCGGCTTCTTCGGCGACGCCTGGCAGCGCGCCGAGGCCCTGCGTGACGCGGGCGTCGACGTGCTCGTGGTCGACACCGCCAACGGCGAGAGCGAAGGCGTGCTCGACATGGTGCGCCGCCTCAAGGCCGACCCGTCCTTCGCGGACATCGACGTCATCGGCGGCAACGTCGCGACCCGTGCCGGTGCGCAGGCGCTCATCGACGCCGGTGTCGACGCCGTCAAGGTGGGCGTCGGCCCCGGCTCGATCTGCACCACCCGCGTCGTCGCCGGCGTCGGCGTGCCGCAGGTCACCGCCGTGTACGAGGCGTCCCTCGCGGCGCGCGAGGCCGGCGTGCCGATCATCGCCGACGGTGGCCTGCAGTACTCGGGCGACATCGCCAAGGCCCTGGTGGCCGGCGCCGACACCGTCATGCTCGGTTCGCTGCTGGCCGGCACGGACGAGTCCCCCGGCGACCTGGTCTTCGTGGGCGGCAAGCAGTTCAAGGCGTACCGCGGGATGGGCTCCCTGGGCGCACTGCAGACCCGCGGCAAGAAGACCTCGTACTCGAAGGACCGCTACTTCCAGGCGGACGTCCCCAACGACGACAAGCTGATCCCCGAGGGCATCGAGGGCCAGGTGCCCTACCGCGGCTCGGTCGGCAACGTCGTGTACCAGCTCACCGGTGGACTCCGGCAGTCGATGTTCTACGTCGGCGGCCGCACGATCCCGGAGCTCAAGGCCCGCGGCAAGTTCGTCCGCATCACGGCTGCCGGGCTCAAGGAGTCGCACCCGCACGACGTCCAGATGGTCGTCGAGGCGCCGAACTACCGCAGCTGAGCCGACTGCACCCCGAACGCCCCGCTCCCCACCGGCGCGGGGCGTTCGTCGTCTGCCGGCAGTAGTGTCACGGCATGGTCAGCGCCGTCTCCCACACCACGATCGACTGCCGTGACGCCTTCGCCCTGTCGGAGTGGTGGAAGCAGGTGCTCGGCTACGTCGACATCGCCGACGACCCGAACGCCCCCGGGCACGAGGAGTGCATGATCACCGCACCCGACGGCTCGCACCAGGTGCTGTTCATCCAGGTCCCCGAGGCGAAGTCCGTGAAGAACCGGATCCACTTCGACCTGCGTCCCACCGACCGCACGCGCGATGCCGAGGTCGAGCGACTGCGGGGCCTCGGTGCGACCGAACTCGCGGACCTCCGCCACGACGACGGCGGGTGGGTCGTGTTCGCCGATCCGGAGGGCAACGAGTTCTGCGTGCTGCGTTCCGTGGCTGAACTCGACGGCTGACACACGGACTGCCCCGATCACCGATCCCTGATCCTCCGCACAGAAACGATCACGGCTCGGTAACGAAACACTTTCCGTACCGCCCCGTCACACGGGCGAAACACCGGGACCCTACGTTTCTCGACATCCAGTGGAGGCGCCGCGTTCGACCCGAAGCGGCAACGCCTCCGCGCAGAGAAAGGGCTCCACGGATGATCAGAACCACCCGTGCCACCACGGCACTGGCGTTGGCAGGCGCAGTAGCCGTCCTGCTCGCCGCGTGTTCCACCACCAGCAGCGGCGACTCCCCGTCCAGCTCGGCGTCGAGCGGTGCGAAGAAGGACCCCGCCGCCAGTTGCAAGGCCCCCGACACCCCCAGCACCGATGCGCTGAAGATCGGCACGATCCTGCCGCTCACCGGTTCGCTGGCGTACCTGAACCCGCCGGCCGAGTCCGGCGTCGGCCTCGCGGTGAAGGACATCAACGCCGCGGGCGGCGTCCTCGACAAGGACGTCACCATCGATCCGGCGACGGACTCGGGCGACAGCAACGACATGACCGTGTCGAGCTCGGCCGCGACGAAGCTCGTGAACGCGAAGGTCCCGGTCGCGATCGGTGCCGAGTCCTCGTCGGTCACGCTCAACGTCATCGACCAGCTCACCAGCAACTGCATCGTCGAGATCTCGCCCGCGAACACCGCGAGCGACCTCTCCGGCTACTCGTCGTACTACTACCGGACCGCTCCGCCGGACTCGGTGCAGGGTTCGGCACTCGGTCAGCTCGTGACCGGTGACGGCAACGCCAAGGTCGCGTTCCTCGTCTTCAACGACACCTACGGCACGGGCCTCCGCAACTCGGTGCAGTCCGCGGTCGAGGCCTCCGGTGGCCAGGTCGTCTACGGCGGCAAGGGCGAAGGCCAGGAGTTCCCGCCCGGTCAGACCACGTTCTCGTCCGAGGTGACGGCCGCACTCGCAGCCAAGCCGGACGCGATCGTCGTCCTGGCCTTCGACGAGACGAAGTCGATCATCCCAGAGCTCGTCTCGCAGGGGAACACGGCGAAGATCTACATGTCGGACGGCAACACGGCGGACTACTCGAAGGACTTCGACAAGGGCACCCTGAACGGCGCCCAGGGCACCATCCCCGGTGCCTCGCCGAAGGACGACTTCAAGAAGCAGCTGTCCGACTTCTACAAGGAGTCGTCGAACAAGACGCTCGCCGACTACTCGTACGCGGCGGAGTCCTACGACGCCACCGTCCTCGCCGCCCTCGCTGCCGTGAAGGGCAAGGGCACCGACTCGGGCACGATCCAGGCCAACATGGCCGCGGTCTCAGGAGCGGACGGCGGCACCGAGTGCGCCACGTTCAAGGAGTGCGTCGCGCTCCTCGACGACGGCAAGGACATCCACTACACCGGCCCGTCCGGCATCGGTCCGTTCGACGACAACAACGACCCGTCGAGCGCCTACATCGGCATCTACAAGTTCGACGGCGACAACAAGCCCGTCTACCAGAGCGCCATCCAGGGCGCGGTCAAGAAGTAACCAGCACTACCGGTCCCACTCTGGGCCCGAGTCTCGGCTTCACGGAGCCGAGACTCGGGCCCAGCGACGTTTCTCGGCGTCGCGCACGCGAGAACTGTCGCGCACGCCGAGACTCGGGCCAGGCCACGGCGCGGCACCGACGGGCGGACGGGAGGCCCGGGGTACGTCCGTCAGGCAGGCTCGGCCGGAGCAGGTGCGAGCGCTCGGCGACGGGACGCCCGCGCGGCGGCGAACGAGTCCGCCGTCAGCACCACGAGCGCCAACCACACGATCCCGAAGCCGAACCAGCGCGCGGGCGGCATCGCCTCGTGCTGCACCACCACACCGACGAGCAGCTGCATCACGGGCGCGAGGTACTGCGTCAACCCGAGGGTCGACAGGCTCACCCGCCGCGCCGACGAAGCGAAGAGCAGGAGCGGGACGGCCGTCGCCGGGCCGGTGAGCACCGTCACCAGGACGTGCACCCAACCCTCGCTCGTGAACGTCACGCCGCCGCCGAGGCCCGTCGCACCGAGCACGATCAGCGCCACGACCGCGATCGGCAGCAGCCACACGGTCTCGATCGTCAGGCCACTCAGCGCGTCGACGGTGCCGCCGACCCGCTTCTTCACCAGGCCGTACAGGCCGAAGGAACACGCGAGCACCAGCGAGATCCACGGCACCTGGCCGTAGCCGACGGCGATCACGACGACCGCCACGACGCTGATGCCGACCGCTGCCCACTGCGCCGGCCGCAGGCGTTCGCGGAGCACGACGACGCCGAGCGCGATCGTGACCAGGGGGTTGATGAAGTACCCGAGGGCGGCCTCGACGGTGTGGCCGGTCGTGGTCGCCAGGACGTACACGGTCCAGTTCACCAGGATGAGGACCGCGGCGAGCCCCATCACCGCCATCACCCGGCGCTGCGCCATCAGGGAACGGGTGCGGAGCCACGAGCGGGTGACGGCGATCGCGACCGCGCAGAACACCAGCCCGAAGACGATGCGCCAGGCGACGATCTCGAACGCGCCGGCCGGGGCCATCGCCGCGAAGAGCAGGGGCATGAGGCCCCAGAGCCCGTACGCGACGATCGCCTGCACCACGCCGACGGATGCCTCGCTGCGGACGGGTCGCGCGGGACTCGGTTCACTCACGGAACCATCCTAGGAACGGCCACCGACGGCCGGGCGTGCCACGGGCCTCCCGGTCGGAGCACGTGCACGCGACGGACCCGCCGGAAGCCCGCAGACGCACGAACGCCCCGCCGGCCGACAGGCCGAACGGGGCGTTCGCGTGGAGTACTGGACTCAGTTGACGACGACCGCGAGGACGTCGCGAGCCGACAGGACCAGCAGGTCCTCGCCCGAGTACTTGACCTCGGTTCCGCCGTACTTGGAGTAGATGACCTTGTCACCCACGGCGACGTCGAGCGGGACGCGGTTGCCGTTGTCGTCGATGCGACCCGGACCCACGGCGACGACCTCGCCCTCCTGGGGCTTCTCCTTCGCGGTGTCGGGGATGACCAGACCGGATGCGGTGGTCTGCTCCGCCTCGACCTGGCGGATGACGATGCGATCCTCGAGCGGCTTGATGCTGACGGCCACGGTGACCTCTTCTTTCTCGGTACGGACTCGGTACAGATGAAAACCGGGTTGGCACTACGCACAGGAGAGTGCCAACGCCAACTCTAGGGGGACACTGGCACTCGGTCAATCCGAGTGCCAGCACATCAGGGGAACATCCAGCACCTGGGAGGATCGGGACATGGAAGCCGCCGAACTCGCCGCACTGCTGACCCCTGACGGGATGGCCCTGCTCGACCGTACCCCCGGCGTCTCGGACGGCGGCGAGATCGTCCGGGTGGTGTCGCGGCTTCGCGCCGAGGGGCACGACCCGCAGCTCGTCGCGGCGGTCCTCACCCAGGCCAAGCTCCGGCTGAAGGCCCGTGGCAAGTTCGGCGACTTCGCCGCGCGCATGCTCTTCACCGAGGCCGGACTCGAGCAGGCCACCCGGCTGCAGGTCGCCGCGCAGCACGCCGGACGCTTCGCCGCCGCCGGCCTGACCCGGGTCGCCGACCTCGGGTGCGGGATCGGCGGCGACGCGATGGCCATGGCGGCGCTCGACCTCGACGTCACCGCGGTCGACCGCGACGAGGTCACCGCAGCGGTCGCGACGCACAACCTGGCGGTGTGGCCGAACGCGCGGGTCGAACTCGGTGACGCAGCGGCCTTCGACCTCGGTTCGGTGGACGGCGTCTGGATGGACCCGGCCCGCCGGACGAGCGGCCACTCCGACACCCGCCGACTGGCCGACCCGGACGACTGGTCGCCGTCGCTCGACACCGTGTTCGCGGCCGCGACGCACACCCCGACGGGCGTGAAGCTCGGTCCCGGGATCGACCGCGACCTGATCCCGGACACGGCCGAAGCACAGTGGACGTCCGTCGACCGCGAGGTCGTCGAGCTCGCACTGTGGTTCGGGCCCCTCGCCCGGCCGGGCATCCGCCGCGCCGCCACGGTGATCGGTGCGCACGGCATCGCCGAGATGACCGGCCCGGCGGACGCCGAGGACGCCGGGGTGGGGCCGCTCGGTGCCCACCTGTACGAGCCGGACGGCGCCGTCATCCGCGCGCGACTCATCGGGGACCTGGCACGCGACCTGGACGGCCACATGCTGTCCGACGGGATCGCGTACGTGACCTCGGACCGTGCCGTGTCGACGCCCTTCGCCCAGGGCTTCCGGGTGCTCGACACCATGCCGCTCGACGTGAAGCGGCTGTCAGCGCGACTCGCCGCCGACGACATCGGCACCGTCGAGATCAAGAAGCGCGGCGTCGACGTCGACCCGGCGCAGTTCCGCAAGCGGCTGCGGCTGCGCGGGACCGGCCGGGTCACGCTCGTCCTCACCCGGCTGGAGGGTCGGCACACCGCGATCCTGTGCGAACGGCTCAGCTGAGGAACGCGCCGGTGCCCGAGTCGTAGCCGTAGTCGGAGTAGCCGCTCTGGCCGACCCCCGCGAGGAAGATGATGAAGGCGATCCAGATCAGCCAGACGCCGGTCATCACCCAGCCGGCGATGATGCCGGTCAGGGCGAGCCCTCGGCCGGCCTCACCGTTCTGCTTGATCTTGCCGAGTGCGACGTGGCCGAGGATCGCGCCGGCCGGGCCGAGCAGGATCGCGATGAACCACATCGGGACGGCGGCGAGGCCGAACACGATCGACAGGATCGCCAGCGTGTTCGTCTTCGGGCGCTGCGCGTAGGGCTGGTACCCCGTCGCACCGTAGGCACCCGCCGGCGCGTACGGCTGCTGCTGCGGCTGCGCGTAGGGGTTCTGACCGCCCTGCTGCGCGTACGGGTTCTGCTGACCGTACGGGTTCTGGGCGGCGCCGTACGGGTCCTGCGGCGCCTGCGGTGCCGAGTACGGGTTCTGCGGCTGCTGCGGAGCCGCGTACGGGTTCGACGGCTGGGGCTGGCCGTACGGGTTGGACTGCTGCGGCTGGCCGTAGGGGTTCGGCTGCTGCGGAGCTGCGTACGGGTTCGACGGCTGCTGCTGCCCGGACGGGTTCTGCGGCTGCTCGGGAGCCGACGGGGCCTGGGGTGCGTCGGGGGCCTGCGGTGCGTCCGGAGCGGGCGATCCCTCGGGCTGTCCGCCCGGGACGCCACCGGTTGCGCCGCCCGGCGTCGTCTCGCCCGGCGTCGTCCCGCCCGGCGTCGTCCCGCCCGGCGTCGTCTCGCCCGGCTTCGGCCACTCGTTCTGATCGGACACCGTCCACCCCTCTCGGCGCCCGGTCTCTCCGACGCCACGTGAATCCTCCCACAGGCGCCCGAGGGCCGACCGGTCGGGGCCCGGACGGTTCAGACCTGGACGGTCGTCACCGGCAACGTCGAGTCGGCCGCGATCCCGAGGTCGCTCGGGGCGTGCCCCTCGGCGACCAGGCGTGCGCCGACGGCCGCGATCATCGCGCCGTTGTCCGTGCACAGGTCGAACGGCGGAATCCGCAGCTGCACGCCCGCGGCGGCGCACCGTTCCTCGGCGACCTGCCGCAGTCGGGCGTTCGCGACCACACCGCCGCCGAGCAGGAGCCGATCCACGCCGGTGTCGCGGCACGCGTTCAGGGCCTTGGTCAGCAGGACGTCCACGACCGCTTCGCGGAAGCTCGCCGCCACGTCGGCCACGGGGACCTCGCGTCCCTCGTCGCGGCAGCGCTCGACCCAGCGAGCGACGGCGGTCTTCAGCCCGGAGAACGAGAAGTCGTACCGGTGCGCGGCCAGGTCCTTCGGCAGCGTCAGGCCGCGGGGGAACCGGATGGCCTTCGGGTCGCCGTCCGCCGCGGCCCGGTCGATCTGCGGCCCGCCGGGGTACGGCAGCCCGAGCAGCCGCGCGACCTTGTCGAACGCTTCACCCGCGGCGTCGTCGATGGTCTCGCCGAGCAGTTCGACGTCGCCGACCAGGTCCTTCACGAGCAGCAGCGAGGTGTGCCCGCCGGACACCAGCAGTGCGATCGTCGGCAGCTCGATGTCGCTGCCGTCCGCGCGCAGGACGTCGGCGCCGACGTGCCCGACCAGGTGGTTCACGCCGTACAGGGGCTTTCCGGTGGCGACGGCGAGCGCCTTCGCGGCACCGACCCCGACCATGAGCGCACCCGCCAGACCCGGCCCGGCGGTGACCGCGACGGCGTCGAGTTCGTCGAGGGTGACCCCGGCCCGCTCGAGGGCCTCGTGCAGCGTCGGGGTCATCGCCTCGAGGTGCGCCCGCGCGGCGACCTCGGGTACGACGCCGCCGTACCGGGCGTGCTCGTCCATGCTCGACGCGATGACGTTCGCGAGCAGGGTGCGCCCCCGCACGATGCCCACGCCCGTCTCGTCACAGCTCGTCTCGATGCCGAGCACCAGTGGTTCAGCAACGCTCATCGAGCGCCTCCTGTCCGATCGGGCCGACGGCCGACGTCGTCGGCGTCGGCGCCGGCGCCGGCGCCGCGTCTGCCGCGTCCGGCAGCTCCGCCCGCATCACCCACGCGTCGACGCCGTCCGGCTGGTAGTAGCGGGGCCGGGTCGCGATGTGCTCGAACCCGAACGTCGTGTACATCGACTGCGCGACCGGGTTGTCGGCGCGCACCTCGAGGAACACCTCGCGCACACCGCGGCGACGGGCCTCGTCGAGGAGGTCCGTGAACAGCACCCGCCCGAGCCCCTTGCCGCGCTGCTCGGCTGCGACCGCGATGGTCTGCACGTCGGCGACCGGGTTGCCCGCCAGCGAGGACAGCCCGGCGTACCCGACGACCGACGGCGCGGCCGAGTCGTCGACGGTCTCGATCACGACGTAGTACCCGTGCGGCGAGTACAGCTCGCCCGACATCTGCGACGCCGACCAGGCGTCCGTCGGGAACGAGACGTGCTCGAGCCACATGATGTCGTCGAGGTCCTGCGGGTGCGCCCGCCGCAGGCGGAGCCCGTCGGGCACCGTCACTGCTTCACCCGCTTCGGCGCACCCGGCACCGTGACGTCGGGTTCCCGCAGGTAGAGGGGGGTGTCCTGGTCGAACCCCGCGCCGGACCGCAGGCGGTCCGCGGCGAGTGATCCGAGCCTCCAGGCAGGGATGGACAGGGCCGTCACGCGGTCCCAGCCCACCGCTTCGGGCCGGGAGGCACGGATCGCCTCGTCGAGATCGGCGGGCCTGGCGAGACCCGGACCCGCAACGCGCGTGCCGGTCTGGTCGTACGCGCTCCAGTAGACCTCGCGCCGTCGGGCGTCCGTCAGGACGACGAAGGGTCCGTCCCGTCGGCCGTCGCGCTCGTCGGCCGCGACCGCGTCGTGGCTGACGAGCGGCAGGACGGGGACGCTGACCGCGGCGGCGAAGGTGCGGGCGGCGGCGATGCCGACGCGCAGGCCGGTGAACGGGCCGGGGCCCATGCCGGCGACGACGCCCGTGACGTCCGCGCCGGTGATGCCGGCTTCGGCGAGCGCCTCGGCCAGGAACGGGCCGATCACCTCGGCGTGCCGGCGGCTGTCCTCGGTGTCGCGAGTGGCTCGGGGCTTGCCGGTGGCCGGGTCGACGACGGCCACGGACGTTCCGGCAGAGGTGTCGATGGCGAGGAGCACCCGTCCATCGTAGGCGGGGTGCGGCGACGTCGACGGCGGCGCTGCTGTCGGGCCGCACGCACGCGCCACCGGGGTCAGAGCGAGACGCCGTCCCAGCGTGGGCCGGTGGCGGTGACGACGACGCGGCGGGGTTCGTCGGGGACGTCGTCGGGGTCGTCGGCCCCGGTGGTGCCGGAGGCGTCGGCACCGGTGGCCCGGGTGATCTCGACGTCGAGCACGCTGTCGCTGATGCCGTCGACCATGCCACGGCCCCACTCGACCACGACGATCGATGCGTCCCAGTCGAGGTCGAGGTCGTCCAGCTCGACGGGGTCGGACAGCCGGTAGGCGTCGACGTGCACCAGGTCCGGTCCGGCGGTGGTGGGGTGCGTCCGGGCGAGGACGAAGGTCGGGCTCGACACCTGGCCACGCGCGCCGAGGGCAGCGCCGAGGCCACGGGTCAGCGTCGTCTTGCCGGCGCCGAGCGGCCCGGTCAGCACGACCAGGTCGCCGGCACGCAGGACCGCGGCCAGCCGCGCCCCGAGCTCGCCCATCGCATCGGTGCCGTCGACGGCTGCGTCCAGCAGGACCCGAGGGGCGCCGGTCACGACTGGTCGCCCCGCAGGTACTCCCCGACGCGTCCCTCGATGTCGTGGCCCTCGTAGAACCGTGGCACGCGGGGCCCGATGCGGCAGACGATCTCCTCGCCGATGGTGCCGAGCGAACGGCCCCAGTCGAGGACGGTCATCTCGTCGTGCTCGCCGGTGCCGAACAGGGTCACGGTGTCGCCGGTGCGGACGTCGTCGTCGCCGACGTCGACCAGGAACTGGTCCATGGCCACACGGCCGGCGATCGGGTAGCGCTTGCCGCCGATCGCGACCTCGATGCGGCCCTGCGCCAGACGGGGGACGCCGTCCGCGTACCCGACGGGCACGAGTGCGAGCGTGGTCTCCGAGGCGGTGCGGTACGTGTAGTCGTACGAGACGCCGGTGTCGACGGGCACCCGCTTGGTCTTCGCGACCGACGCCGTCAGGGTCATCACGGGTTCGAGCCCGAGGTCGGCTGCCGAGACACCGTCCGCGCCCGGGATGCCGAACAGGTTGGCGCCCATCCGGACCATGTCCTTGCGGAACTCCTTGCGCTCCAACCCGGCGAGCGAAGCGGCGACGTGTTCCATCGGGAGGTCGAGCCCGAGATCGTCTGCCTGCTCCACGGCGGCGTCGAAGAGCGCCACGGCGTCGGCGTCGTCCTGGTCCGAGGACTCCGCCAGGTGTGTGTACGCCGCCACGACCTCGATGCGGCCGGCGCGCTCGGCGTCCAGCGCGAGCGACACGAGCGCTGGCCAGGCCGCCGGGGTCGCTCCGTCGCGGTGCAGCCCGGAGTCGAAGCCGAGGTGCACGCGCGCGGGTCGCTGGTCGACGGCGTCGATGACGCGCTGCAGCTCCGGCACGTTCGAGACACCGAGGTCGACGGCGGAGTCGATGGCGTCTCGGAAGTCCAGGGCGGGGTCGTGCTGCCAGGTGAAGAGGTGGACGTCCTCACCGACGCCGATCGACCGCAGACGCAAGGCCGCGGGGACCGTGAGCACCCCGATCCACCGGATGCCGGCGTCCACCGCGGCGAGCGCGATCGGCTCCAGACCGTGGCCGTAGGCGTCGGCCTTCATGATCGCCATGACCGCGACGGGGTTCATCCACTCGCGGACCAGGTCGAGGTTCGCGCGGTAGGCGTCCAGGTCGATCCGTGCCTGGCGCAGGGGTGCGGAGCTCACGTCGTCCTCCGGTGCACGCTGTGGCCGACCCGGGCGACCACCTCGTAGTTGATGGTGCCGATCGCGGCGGCCCAGTCCTCGACCGCGGGGTCGCCGTTCGCCGGGTCGCCCCAGAGCACGGCTTCGTCGCCGATGCTGACGTCGGCGTCGCCGATGTCCACGTGCATGGCGTTCATCGCGACCCGGCCGACCACCGGGAACGTGCGGTCGCCGATGCGGACCGAGACCCGGTTGCCGAAGTCGCGGTCGAAGCCGTCGGCGTACCCGAGGCCGATGACGGCGAGGCGGGTGTCGGTCGACGCCCGCCAGGTGTAGCCGTAGGACACGCCCTCGCCGGCGCGGACGTCGACGGTGCGGAGCACGGCAGCGGTCACACGCATCGCGGGGCGGAGGCCGAGGTCGGCCGACGTGCGGTCGGTGAACGGGCTCAGGCCGTACAGGGCGAGTCCGACGCGGGACAGGTCGCGGCGCGTCTCCGGCACGGCGATGCTCGCGGCGCTCGCGGCGAGGTGCACCAGGTCGGGCACGATGCCGTTGGCGGCGAGGCCGTCGAGTGCGCGCTGCAGTGCGGCGTCCTGGTCGAGGTCGTCCGTGCGCGACGCGTTCGACAGGTGCGACATCAGCCCCTCGACACGGGTGCGGTTGCCACCACGGGCGAGGGCCCCGGCGGTCGCGAAGAGTTCGGCCCACTCGGACTCGACCGCACCGTTGCGGCTCAGGCCGGTGTCGACGCAGATGTGCACGGCGCCGACCTCGGAGTCGGCAGCGGCGGACAACTGCTCGACGCTCGACACCGCCGGGGTGATGCCGTACTGCGCTGCCCGGCGGAAGTCCTCGTCCGGGGCGTGCAACCACGCGAGGATCCGGACGTCCTCGTCGATGCCGCCCTGCCGGAGCGCGACGGCCTCGTCGATGTCCGCGACGCCGAGCCACTCGGCACCGGCGTCGACGAAGGCCCGTGCGGCGTCGAGCGCGCCGTGGCCGTAGGCGTTGGCCTTGACGACCGCGATGACACCGGCCGGTGCGACCTGCTCGGCGATCGTCGCGTAGTTCTCGATCAGCGCTTCACGATCGACCGTGATGCCGGTGAACGCACTCACTTCGTTGTTCCCTCCAGGACCACGAACGCGGTCGCGATCCCTCCATCATGCGAGAGCGACAGGTGCACGCTCGTCACGCCACGCGCATCCGCCACCTGTCGCGCCTGTTGGTGCAGCGTCAGCGACGGGTTGCGCTGGTCGTCCGACACGACCTCGAGGTCCTGCCAGCTGAGCCCGGCACTCGAGCCGAACGCCTTGATCAGGGCCTCCTTGGCCGCGAACCGCGCAGCGAGCGACGCGATCGGCCGTTGCTCGCCGTCGCGGACCTGCTCGGCCGGGGTGAACAACCGCGCACGCATCGCCGGCGTGCGCGACAGCACCCGTTCGAACCGCTCCAGGTCCACCACGTCGACCCCGATGCCGATGATCATCGTGCGACTACTCGACGGTGACCGACTTCGCGAGGTTGCGCGGCTGGTCGACGTCGAGGCCCTTGGCCGCGGCGAGCTCCATGCCGAACATGTGCAGCGGAGCCACAGCGAGCAGCGGCTCGAACAGCGGGGTCGCGAGCGGGATGCGCAGGACCTCGTCGGCGAAGGGCAGCACGGCGGCGTCGCCCTCTTCCGCGATGGCGATCACGCGAGCACCACGGGCGCGGATCTCCTGGATGTTCGACACGACCTTCGGGTGCAGCGACCGCGGGTCACGCGGCGACGGCACGATGACGAAGACGATCTGCCCGGGCTCGATGAGCGCGATCGGGCCGTGCTTGAGCTCACCGGCGGCGAAGCCCTCGGCGTGGATGTACGCGAGCTCCTTGAGCTTGAGCGCACCCTCGAGCGCAATCGGGTAGCCGACGTGGCGACCGAGGAACAGCACGCTGCGGGTGTCCGCCATCCAGCGCGCCAGGTCCTTGATGCCGGCGGCGTCGTCGATGGTCTGCTGCAGCTTCGGGGCGAGGCCCTCGAGCTCGGCGACCTGCTCGGCGATCTGCTCCGCCGTCATGGTGCCGCGCAGGGTGGCCAGGTGCAGGCCCAGCAGGTACAGCGCGACGCCCTGGGCGATGAAGGCCTTCGTCGACGCGACGGCGACCTCGGGCCCGGCGTGCGTGTAGATCACGGCGTCGGACTCGCGCGGGATCGTCGCACCCTGGGTGTTGCAGATCGACAGCACCTGCGCGCCCTGCTCGCGGGCGTACTTGACCGCCATCAGCGTGTCCATGGTCTCGCCGGACTGGCTGATCGAGACGACGAGGGTGCGCTCGTTCAGCACCGGGTCGCGGTAGCGGAACTCGTGGGCGAGCTCGACCTCGACCGGGATCCGGGCCCACTGCTCGATGGCGTACTTGCCGAGGATGCCGGCGTACGCAGCGGTGCCGCAGGCGATCACGATGACGCGGTCGACCGTTGCCAGGCGCTCGGCGATCGGGTCGAGGTCGGTCAGGGTGACGGCACCGTCGTGCACGCGGCCGAGGATCGTCTTGGCGACGGCCTCGGGCTCCTCGCTGATCTCCTTCGCCATGAACGAGGACCAGCCGCCCTTGTCGGCCGCGGAGGCGTCCCAGTTCACCTCGAACTCGCTCGGGGTGGCCGGGGTGCCGTCGAAGTGGATGACGTCGACGCGGTCGGGTCGGATCGTGGCGATCTCGTCCTGCCCGATCGCGAGGGCACGCTGCGTGTAGGCGACGAACGCGGCGACGTCCGAGCCCATGAAGTTCTCGCCGTCGCCCAGGCCCACCACGAGCGGGGAGTTGCGACGGGCACCGACGACGACGCCGGGCTGGTCGGCGTGCACGACGAGGAGCGTGAACGCTCCGTCCAGTCGCTGCACGGCCTGCTGCATGGCGGCGGTCAGGTCACCGGTCTCGCGGAACGCCCGACCGACGAGGTGCGCGGCGACCTCGGAGTCGGTCTCGCTGCGGAACTCGATGCCCTCGGCCTGCAGCTCGGCGCGCAGCTCGGAGAAGTTCTCGATGATGCCGTTGTGGATGAGGGCGAGCTTGTCGCCGTCGGCCAGGTGCGGGTGGGCGTTGCCGTCGGTCGGGCCGCCGTGGGTCGCCCAGCGGGTGTGCCCGATGCCCGTGGTGCCGTCCGGGATCGGCGACGACTCGAGCTCGTCGACGAGGGCCTGGAGCTTGCCCGCCTTCTTGGCGGAGACGAGGTCTCCGGCGGGGTCGACCACGGCGATGCCCGCCGAGTCGTAGCCGCGGTACTCGAGGCGACGGAGGCCACCGAGGAGGACGTCCTGGCTGCTGTTGCTGCCGACGTAGCCGACGATTCCACACATGGAAGCGATCCTACGGTCTGCCTGAGCGCGGACCCTGCGAAGCAGCAGGGCTGGGGATAACGTTTCGGCCATGGGACGCTTCGACGACATCGCCATCACCACGCTGCACGGCGAGGACACCACGTTCGGTTCGTTCGCGGACAAGGCGGTGCTGGTCGTGAACGTCGCGTCGCGGTGCGGTCTCGCTCCGCAGTACGAGCAGCTCGAGGCCCTCCAGAAGCAGTACGGCCCGCGCGGCTTCACGGTCCTCGGGTTCCCGAGCAACCAGTTCCTGCAGGAGCTCGGCTCGTCCGAGGCCATCGACGAGTACTGCTCCACCACGTGGGGCGTCACCTTCCCGATGTCCGAGAAGGTCAAGGTGAACGGCAAGAGCGCGCACCCGCTCTACCAGGCGCTCAAGGAGACCCCGGACGCAGATGGCAAGGCCGGTCGGGTCAGCTGGAACTTCGAGAAGTTCCTCGTTGCCCCAGACGGCACCGTCTCGCGCTTCCGTCCGACCACGAAGCCGGACGCCCCCGAGGTGATCGCGGCCATCGAGGCCGCCCTGCCCGCCTGACGCACCGCGTCCTGCGGACGCACACCGGGCACTGGACGGGAGGCCCGGTGCAGGTGAGCCGGTCAGCGCACCTGCACCGGGCCTCCCGTCTGTACGCTCGTCCCCATGCCGATCCCGGAGACCGCCGTCGCGCACCCGACCCCGTTCGTGGAGATCCCGCGGCACGAGTGGTCGCAGCTCGCACCCAAGGAGCACCTGTCGCTCACCGAGACCGAGATCGTGCAGCTGCGCGGGCTCGGTGACCGGTTGGACATGCAGGAGGTGCAGGAGGTCTACCTCCCGCTGTCGCGGCTGCTGACGCTCTACGCCGCCGGTGCACGGAACCTGCACGCGTCGACATCGGCGTTCCTGGGTGACCGAGCCGGACGCACGCCGTTCGTGATCGGCGTCGCCGGGTCCGTCGCCGTCGGCAAGTCGACCGTCGCGCGACTGCTCCGCGAGCTGACGAAGCGCTGGCCGGACACCCCGCGCGTCGAGCTGGTGACCACCGACGGCTTCCTGTACCCGAACGCCGAGCTCGAGCGTCGCGGGATCATGGACCGCAAGGGCTTCCCGGAGTCCTACGACCGTCGCTCCCTGCTGCGGTTCGTCAGCCAGGTGAAGAGCGGCGCGACCGAGGTCCGGGCGCCGTACTACTCGCACCTGGTCTACGACATCGTGCCGGACGCCGAGATCGTCGTCCGCCAGCCGGACATCCTCATCGTCGAGGGGCTGAACGTGCTCGCCCCGCCGGTGCACGGGCGGCTCGCGCTGTCCGACCTGTTCGACTTCACGATCTACGTCGACGCCAAGACCAAGGACATCGAGGCCTGGTACGTCGACCGGTTCCTGGCGCTGCAGGAGG
Source organism: Curtobacterium sp. VKM Ac-2884 (assembly GCF_015350945.1). NCBI lineage: Bacteria > Bacillati > Actinomycetota > Actinomycetes > Micrococcales > Microbacteriaceae > Curtobacterium > Curtobacterium sp. VKM Ac-2884. The sequence goes on along the minus strand of NZ_JADKSA010000002.1, from coordinate 485,341 downwards.
AGGCGTTCTCGAGCCCGGACTCGTTCTTCCACCGGTTCGCCTCACTGTCGCGCGACGACGCGGTGCGGACGGCGACCGAGGTCTGGCGGGCGATCAACGAGCCGAACCTGCTCGAGAACGTCCTGCCGACCCGGTCCCGCGCGACCCTGGTGCTGAAGAAGGCCGCTGACCACAAGGTGAACTCGGTCCTGCTCCGCAAGATCTAGCGCGGGTGCGCGCGGGTGCGCGCGGGTGCGCGCGGGTGCGCGCGGATGCGCGCCCCGTTACGGTCATCGCGCCCCGAAGAGTCGGGGCGCGACGACTGCAGCGGGGCGCGCAGCGCCGGCGGCGCGCAACGCGGTCGCGAGCGCGAGTGCGCCCCCGTACGGTCATCGCGCCCCGAAGAGTCGGGGCGCAACGACCGCACCGGGGCGCGAACGCGGCGCGCGCGCAGCGCGAAGTCGCGCCCGGCACCCGGCCTACGCGGCGTCGAGCGCCAGGCGCTCCTGCACGACGGCGGCGAGTTCCTCGGCGATGCGCTGGGCATCGTCCTGCGAGGCGGCCTCGACCATCACGCGCACGACGGGCTCGGTGCCCGACGGGCGGAGCAGGACGCGACCGGTGTCACCGAGTGCTGCTGATGCCGCGGCGACCGCGTCCTGCACGCCCTGGTCGGCGAGACCGTGCCGGTCGACGCCGCGGACGTTGAGCAGCACCTGCGGGAACACCGTCATGCACGATGCGAGCTCCTGCAGCGACTTGCCCGTGCGCGCCATCTCGGCGACCAGGTGCAGCCCGGTCAGGATGCCGTCACCCGTGGTCGCGTACTCGTTGAAGATGATGTGGCCGGACTGCTCGCCACCGATGGAGTAGTCACCCTCGTTCATCTTCTCGAGCACGTAGCGGTCGCCGACGCCGGCCTCGATCACGGTGATGCCCGCATCCGCCATGGCCCGCTTCAGCCCGAGGTTGGACATGACCGTCGCGACGAGGGTGTCGTCCTTCAGTCGGCCGCGCTCCTGCAACGACAGCGCCAGGATCGCCATGATCTGGTCACCGTCGATGGCGTTGCCCGCGGCGTCGACCGCCAGGCAGCGGTCGGCGTCGCCGTCGTGCGCGATGCCGACGTCCGCGCCGGCAGCCAGGACGGCGCGGGACAGGTTGTCGATGTGGGTCGAGCCGACGCCGTCGTTGATGTTCCATCCGTCGGGCTCGGCGCCGATGAGCGTCACGCGGGCCCCCGCGTTCACGAACACCTCGGGCGAGACGCCGGCGGCGGCACCGTTGGCACAGTCGAGCACGACGTGGATGCCGTCGAGCCGGTGCGGCAGCGTGCCGAGCAGGTGGACGACGTAGCGGTCCTCGGCGTCGGCGAACCGGGTGATCCGGCCGACGTCGATGCCGGTGGGGGTCGGCGCGGAGTGGTCGTGCATGGCCGCTTCGATGCGGTCCTCGACCTCGTCCGGCAGCTTCCGACCACCCGTGGCGAAGAACTTGATCCCGTTGTCCGGGGCAGGGTTGTGCGACGCGGAGATCATCACGCCGAAGTCGGCGTCGATGTCCGCGACGAGGAACGCCGCAGCGGGAGTGGGGATGACCCCGGCGTCGAGCACGTCGACGCCGGCGGAGGCGAGCCCGGCCGCGACAGCGGACCCGAGGAACTCACCGGAGACGCGCGGGTCGCGCGCCAGGACCGCGCGCGGGCGCGGTCGACCGGACGCCCGGCGGGCGTCGGCATGGTGTCCGTGTGTGAGGACGGCCGCGCTCGCCTGGGCAAGACCCAGTGCGAGCGCGGCCGTCAGCTCGCCGTTGGCGAGACCACGAACCCCGTCGGTACCGAACAGACGCGGCATTGCGATCTTCAGCCGGTGACGACTAGCGCTTCGAGAACTGCGAAGCCTTGCGGGCCTTCTTGAGACCGGCCTTCTTGCGCTCGATGACGCGGGCGTCACGGGTGAGGAAGCCGGCCTTCTTGAGGGTCGCGCGGTTGTTCTCGCGGTCGATCTCGTTCAGGGTGCGGGCGATGGCGAGGCGGAGTGCGCCGGCCTGACCCGAGGGGCCGCCACCGGTGATGCGGGCGACGACGTCGTACGAGCCGAGGAGCTCGAGGACCTTGAACGGGTCGTTGATGAGCTGCTGGTGCAGCTTGTTCGGGAAGTAGTCCTCGAGCGAGCGACCGTTCACGACGAACGTGCCGGAGCCCGGAACGAGGCGAACGCGCGCGATGGCCTCCTTGCGGCGCCCGACGGCACCGCCGGAGACGTTGAGGATCTGACGGGGAGCAGCCTCGGCAGCGGCGGGTGCGCTCTCCGTGGTGAAGCTCTCCGGGGTCTGGTCGAGGGAATCAGCGATCTGAGCCATGAGTTTTTTCGTGTCCTTGAAGTCGTCGTGGCCGGAACTACTGTGCGACCTGGTCGAAGATGTACGCCTTGGGCTGCTGCGCGGAGTGCGGGTGCTCCGCGCCGGCGTAGACCTTCAGCTTCTTGAGCTGCTCGCGACCGAGGGTGTTCTTCGGCAGCATGCCGCGGATCGCCTTCTCGACGGCGCGGGTGGGGTGCTTCTCGAGCATCTCCGGGTAGGAGGTCGCCGTCAGGCCGCCCGGGTACCCGGAGTGGCGGTAGTAGACCTTCTTCGCGAGCTTCGAACCGGTCAGGGCGACCTTGTCGGCGTTCACGATGATGACGTAGTCACCCATGTCCATGTGCTGGGCGAAGGTGGCCTTGTGCTTGCCGCGCAGGAGCGCCGCGGCGTGGGTGGCGAGACGGCCGAGGACGACGTCGGTCGCGTCGATGACGATCCAGTCGTGCTGGACGTCTGCCGGCTTCGGTGAGAACGTGCGAGTCACAGGAGTGCTGCTTTCGTGTCGAGGTGAGGAGTCCGTGAATCCCACTCCGGTCGGGGTTCCCCGCGGCAGAAGCCGGCGGAACGCCCGGATGGAGGGCTCATCTGACTGTCCGGCGCGCGTGGCGCACAGACCAAGGTGAGAGCCTAGCCGACGCGGGTCGCGTCGGTCAAACGCAGCCACTGCCGGACGGGAGGCCCGTGGCGGCCTGGCCACGGGCCTCCCGTCCGTCCGTGGGCCGCGCCCACCCCGCATGGTGAGCAGTAATGGTCGGGTCGCGCACGGCGAACCCGACCATTCCTGCTCACGAAGTGCCCCGTGGGGCGTGGGGACTACCCCGCGGCGGCCGCCTTGCGACGGCGGACGATCAGGACGCCGGCACCCGCGGCGAGCAGCAGGAACGCGACCAGCGCACCGGCACCGAGGCCCTCGGCACCCGTGAACGCGAGCTGCCCGTCAGCGGTGATCGTGATCGGGGTCCAGCCGATCAGGCTCCCGTCCGCGGCCGTCACCGCGAGGCGGTGTGCACCAGCGGGGGTGTCCGACGGGATCGTGACGCGCACCGTGCCGTCAGCGGCAACCGTCACGGTGCCGAGCAGCGTCGGCGTCGAGTACAGCCACACGTTCACGACGTCACCCGCGTACTGCGTGCCCACCGTGACCGTGATGGTCTCCCCCGCACGAGCCGACGACGGCGCCGAGACGCTCCCGCGGTTCGCGTCGGTCAGGCCGGTCTCCGACGGGGCCACCGGGCCGGTCGGAGCGGACGGCGACGGGGTCGGCGTCGGCGTGGGCGTCGGGGTCGGGGTCGTGCCGCCGTCACCCGGCGTCGGCGTCGGGGTCGGCACCGGGGTCGGGTCGGTGCCCGGGTCCGTGCCCGGGTCCGTCCCCGCAGCGTCGAGGTCGAAGCCGACCAGGATCGGGTCGTGGTCGCTCGCGCGGAACACGTCGTCGGTGTACAGGTCCGACGCGTTGTAGTTGTAGCGGCTGTACTCCAGGCCCACCGACTCGACCGAGTTGATGTTCCAGATGTCCACGCCCGTGACCGTCTCGGTGGCGGCCGGGGACGCGAACACGTGGTCGAGCGACCCGCTCAGGCCGGAGAACACGTACGAGTACTCGGTGGCGTCGAGCGCCGGGCCGAGGTCGGTGTAGCCGGCGTCGTCGAGGACGACCACCGGGTCCTCCTTGCTGTAGGCGTTGAAGTCGCCGAGCATGAACACCTTGTCGGTGCCGTACTGCGCCTGCATGTCGGTGGAGAAGGTCACGAGGGCCTCGGCCTGCCGGACCCGGTCGGCGTTCGAGGCGCCCTGGCCGTCGCCCTGGTCGGCGTTCTCGCCGGTGCCGGAGCCCTTCGACTTGAAGTGGTTCGCGATCACCAGGAAGTCGTCGTCGGCGGTGCCGCCGACGGGGCGGAACGCGTCCGCGACGGGCTGCCGGGCGTTGGTGAACGCGGCGTCGAGCAGGATCGTCGAGTCGCCAACGGGTTCGACGCGGTCCTGCTTGTAGATGAGCGCGAGGCGGATGACGTCCTCGCTCGCCGGCACGGTCGCGGGGGACTTCGCGAAGGCCCAGGTGTCCTCGCCGGTGGCGGCGTTGAGGGCGTCGACGAGCGTGGCGACCGCGGCGTCGCGGTCCTGGCCGAAGCGCGCCGAGTTCTCGATCTCCTCGAGCGAGACGACGTCCGCGCCGAGGCCGTTGATCGCCTTGACGATCTTGACCTGCTGGCGCAGGAAGTCCTCCTGCTCAGCAGCACCGCGGGCGTCGCAGCCGGAGTTCACCGTGACGGGATCGCCCGCGCGGTCGGTGTAGTACGAGCACCCGGTGAGCTGGTCACCCGTGGTCGGGAAGTAGTTCAGCACGTTGAACCCGGCGAGCTTCAGGTCGCCGCCGACGTCCTGCGGCTTCGCCTGACGCACGTTCGAGAACGACGCGGGCAGGTCCGCCGCCGGGGTCGCACCGGTGATCGGCGCGGTCGGCTGGAACTTCCACCCGCTGTTGCGGTAGTCGAGGACGACCGGACCCTCGAACGTGGCGGTCGCACCGACGGTGACCGGGCCCTGGGTCAGCCACGACACCGGGATGCCCTGGTTCGCCTTCGTCAGGAAGTTGGTGCTGGCACCGTCGTCGAGCGTGACCTTGCGCGCGGCGTTGGACGCCTCGACGGCCTTCGCTTCGGCGCTGCCGGGGCGACCGACCTCGGTCGGCTGGACGAGTCGGCCGGCGCCGCTGGCGAGCACGACCTCGCCGTACTGGTTCGTCGTGTAGTTGTCGGCGACCGTGAAGGAGCCCTGCGGGGCGATGAGCATGCTCTCGAGCGACTCGCGCTGCGCGTCCGACGACGGGAACGCGACCGCGGCGGGCTGCGGGGCGACGACGGTGTCGGTGAGCTTCTGGAACGACGCTGTGTTCGACACGGTGAGCTCGGTCAGGCCGAAGTACTCGGAGACCGCACCGGTGACCCGCACGTGGTCGCCCTCGGCCACCAGCCCGGCGGTCGCGGACGAGAAGACGAACACGGCGTCGGACGCCGTGTGGGTGCCGAAGTCGACCGCGCCGCCGGTCCCCGGGGTCTGGATCGTGTAGCCGTTGAAGCCGCCGGACGCGTAGACCGCGGTGACGACGCCGTCGGTGGTGACGGTCTTGCCGGCGTAGGGCGAGGTGTCCGTGGTGCCCTGCAGCTGCGCGATGGTGACGGCCTCGGCGGGGGCGCCGGGGTCTGTCGGCTCCGTCGGGTCGGTCGGGTCGGTGGGCTCGGTCGGGTCGGTCGGCGCAGCCGTCTCGCCCGCGGCGTTCCGCGGGGTCAGGGTCGTCGTCACCGAGAAGTCCGCGCCGTTGTCGTCGGTGTCCGTCGTGCCCTGGCGGACCAGGCCGTTCGGCACGGCGTTCGCGCCCTCGACGGTGCGCACGGTGCCCTCGAAGGTGTTCGAGGCGCCGTAGCCGAGCAGGTCGACGACACCAGCGGTGCCGGTCGTCACCGGTCCCGCGGCGAGCGCCACCGGTGTGGCGGCGTCGGACAGCACGAGCGTGCCCGTGGTGCCGGACGGGTTCAGCGAGGCGATGTCGTCCGCCGTCGGCAGGTCCGCTCCGACCGGGGTGGCGCCGCCGTTGCCGGCCATCGACACCAGGAACGTGCCCTCGGCCGGCACCGTCCCCTCGAGCGCGCTCGTCGAGAAGGCGCCGGTGCTCGTCGCCGAGCGGTACTGCAGCGACCAGCCGTCGAGCGACACCGGGGCGTCGGTCGGGTTGCCGATCTCGATGAACTTCTGGTTGTAGAAGGCGCCGTTGCTGCCGGCCTTCAGGTAGGCCTCCTCGATGACGAGGCCACTCCCCTCGGGGTTCGCGGTCGCTGCGGTGACGGTGACGAGCGGGGCCGCGAGGAGTGTCGCAGCAGCCGTGGCGCACAGCAGAGTGCGCCCGAGGAGGTTGGGCATGCCCGCACGCTACCGACCTGCGGAGTCGCTCAGGTTGCGTCGAGGTAAATGATTGCGTTCGGCAACATCAGGACCGGGCGTTCACTCCCGCCGTGCCCGCGTCTGCTCCGCCCGACCCGCGAGCTCCTCGTCGGCCGGGTACCCCACCTCGGTCAGGGTCAGCCCCTTCGCCGGCGCCGTCTTGAACGCGCTCGTCCGCGTCTCGGCGACGCGGAGCTCCTCGAGCCGTTCCGGCCCGAACCGCCCCTCGCCGACGGCGATGGTCGCCCCGACCATCGCGCGCACCATGGAGTGGCAGAACGCATCGGCCTGGAGGCGCGCCACCAGCACGCCGTCCGGCTCGCGGTCCCAGCGGAACTCCTGCAACGTCCGGATGGTCGTCGCGCCCTCGCGCGGCTTGCAGAACGTCGCGAAGTCGTGCAGCCCCAACAGCGTCAGCGCACCGCGCTCCATCGCTGCCGGGTCGAGGCTCGCCCCGTGCCAGACCGTGTACCCGCGCCGACGTGGATCGCGCGGGGCGTCGGCGTCCGCGATCCGGTACTCGTACCGTCGCCAGAGCGGCGAGAACCGGGCGTCGAACCCGTCCGGCGCGACCGACGCCCGGGTGACGACGACGTCGCCCTCCGGTGCCGCGATCCCGTTGACGCGTTTGACGAGCCCGTCCAGCGGCGAGCGCCCCGTGCCGCGCTTGGCGCTGAGCGCGTCCCACTGCTCGGCGGAGAGGTCGAGGTGTGCGACCTGCCCGGTGGCGTGCACGCCGGCGTCGGTGCGGCCGGCGACGGTGAGCAGTGGCGGCTCGCCCCACCGGGTGAAGACGGTGGCGAGGGCGGCCTCGAGCGCGCCCTGCACGGTCCGCAGTCCGGGCTGCCGGGCCCACCCGGAGAACGCGGCCCCGTCGTACGCGATGTCCAGCCGCAGTCGCACCGTTTCGCTCACGTGCCCACGGTAGCGATGTCAGCGCCACGTCAGTGCCGCGTGAGCGCCCCGCGGCACCATCGTCCTCGACATCGACGAAAGGATATTTCGATGACCACGACACCGCTCGCGGTGGAGGCCTCCGGCCTCGTGAAGACCTTCGGGACGAACCGCGCAGTGGACGGTGTCGACCTCCGTGTGGAGGCCGGCACGGTCTACGGCGTGCTCGGCCCCAACGGCGCCGGCAAGACCACCACCATCTCCATGCTCGCGACCCTGCTCAGGGCGGACGGCGGCGAGGCCCGGATCTTCGGGCACGACGTCCGACGTGAGGCGCAGACGGTCCGCACCCTGATCGGGGTGACGGGTCAGTACGCCAGTGTCGACGAGACGCTCAGCGCGACCGAGAACCTGGTGATCTTCGCGCGCTTGCTCGGGCTGTCCCGCGCGGACGCGAAGCGGAAGGCCGTGGAACTGCTCGAGCGCTTCGGGCTGACCGAGGCCGCGTCGCGCCCGCTCAAGGCCTTCTCCGGCGGCATGCGTCGCCGGCTCGACCTGGCTGCGAGCCTGATCGCGCAGCCGCCGCTGATCTTCCTCGACGAGCCGACCACGGGGCTCGACCCCCGGACCCGTGCGCAGATGTGGGACACCATCCGCGAGCTCGTGGCGACGGGCTCGACGGTGCTGCTGACGACGCAGTACCTGGACGAGGCGGACCAGCTCGCCGACCGCATCGCGGTCATCGACCACGGCAAGGTCGTCGCCGAGGGCACGAGCGACGAACTGAAGGCCTCGATCGGCAGTTCGTCGCTGCAGCTCCGCCTGACCGATGCGCTCCGGCTCGACGCCGCGCGCACGATCGTCCGGAACGCCCTCGGTGTCGACGCGGTGGCCAGCCCCGAGGGCTCGCGTCTCACCGCGCCGATGTCGGACCCCGACCGCGTGACGGACCTGCTGGTGTCGTTCCGCGAGGCCGGCATCACCCTCGCCGAGATGAGCGTGCAGAAGCCCACCCTCGACGAGGTCTTCCTGACGATCACCGGCGCACCGGCGACCACCGACGACGACGGCACCGACGACGACAACGACAGCACCGACCGCGAACTCGCAGGGAGCATCGCATGACCACCATCACCACCACCCCGGGCACCGCTGCGCCCCGGATCACCCCGCGTCCCGGCGTCGGTGCGACCGGGCTCGGCGCCACCGTCCGGCAGTCGCTCACGATGGCGTACCGCGGCCTGATCAAGGTCCGGCGCACCCCGGAGCAGCTGTTCGACGTCACCCTGATGCCGATCATCTTCACCGTGATGTTCACGTACATCTTCGGTGGTGCGATCGCGGGTGACGTCGCGAGCTACCTGCCGATCATCATCCCCGGCATCCTGGTGCAGACGAACATCACGTCGTCGATCGTCACGGGCGTGCAGCTGCGCGAGGACATGGACAAGGGCGTCTTCGACCGCTTCAAGTCCCTGCCCATCGCCCGGATCGCCCCGCTCGCGGGTGCGCTGCTCGCCGACACCGTCCGGTACGCGATCGCCACGACGATCACCTTCACGGTCGGCATCATCATGGGGCTGCGTCCGGCCGGCGGCTTCGGCGCGGTCGTCCTGGCCGGGTTGCTGGTCATCGTCGTCGCGTGGGCGATCAGCTGGATCTTCGCCTACTTCGGCGTCGTCGCGCGGACGGCGTCGAGCGTCTCCGGCATCTCCAACATGGTGCTGTTCCCGCTGACGTTCCTGTCGAACGCGTTCGTGCCGGCGGACACCCTGCCGGACTGGCTGCGCTGGTTCTCCGAGGTCAACCCGATCTCGCACCTGATCACGGCGGTCCGCGAGCTCGTGAACCACGGCACGGTGGGCGTCGACCTCTGGATCAGCCTGCTCGGCGCAGCGGTCGTGGTCGCGGTGTTCGCGCCGCTGACGGTCCGCGCGTACATGCGCAAGGCCTGACGGGCGCCGATCAGCGCACGCGGAACCGCAGCTCCTCGAGCAGGAGCCGCGCCTGCGAGACGGCCTCGGTCCGGTTCGATCCGGCCGAGGCCGTCTCCGCGTCCGCCAGTACCGTGGCACCGAGGGCCCCGGCCAGCACCGACCGCATCCGCGGGTGTGCGAGCACGCCGAAGTCCTGCCGCGAACCGAGTCGGGTCGCCAGCCCCCAACAGCGAGCGGCGTGCTCCGGCTGTCCGTCGCGGGCGGCGGCGAGCGCCAGCCCGAGCAGGGCGGTCCCGATCACGGGCAGGTCCAGCCACCACGGGTGGACGCGCAGCATCACGAGTGCACCGACGCGCAGGCGTCTCGCGACCGCCACGTCGTCGACCGGGAGGCCCGGCACGCCTCCGTCGGACCGGCGCACCACCGCCTCGTCCCGCGCCGCGATCCGCGCCGAGCCCGCCATGAGCGTCCAGTGCGGCGTCTGCTTCCGCAGGGGCAGCACGGAGTCCCAGGCGCGGGCGTACTCCGCCGCCGCGTCGTCGAGGGCTCCTTCCCAGCGCGCGCACTCCGCACCGATGGCCATCGCGAGCACGCCGATCTGCACCCGGTCCTCGTCGAACCCGCCGCGGGCCTCGACCGGCCGGTGCTGCAGGTCGTCGGCGACCTGCCGGGCACGCACGACGTCGCCGGTGCTCGCGGCGCAGAGCCCGACGGTCCAGCCGATCTCGTACAGGTCGTCGTCGGCCCCGAACCGTTCGAGTTGCTCGCGGGCGACCTCGGCGGACCGCAGGGCGTCGGCGTGCCGACCGGTCTGCGCCAGGAGCTGGGTCATGGTGACGGCGATCGACCCGGTCGTCCAGGCGTCGTCGCTCGACCGCGAGAGCGTCTCGGCACGGGTCGCGTACCGCAGGGCGACGGCGGACTCCCCGTCGTTCTCGGCGAGCGGCGCGCTGAGCATGTTCGCCAGGCAGGCGACTCCGGGCTCCGGGTCGTCGCGGTAGCGGGCGAGCAGGGCGTACCCGTCGGCCGGTCGCCCCAGGGTGAGGAGCAGCGCTGCCTGGGCGTCGAGCACCGCGAACCCGGTGGTGCCGTCGCGCATCACGCGGCGCAGGGTCGACACGGCCAGGGCTGCGGTGCGCTTGTCGCTGAACGCGGACGACCCGCCGGTGACGACGAGTCCGAGCACGGTCGCGGCACGGTCCTCGGCCGCCGGTCCGGTACGGCGCAGGACCGGGACGACCTCGGGGCCGAGTGCGACGACCTCACCGTGGGCACCGCGCAGCGACCAGTAGCCGCCGAGGGCCGCGAACAGGTGCGCGACCGCCGCGGTGTCGTCGGCAGCCAGGCTCCAGCGGAGCAGCGTGACGAGGTTGTCGGATTCGCGGGCGACCTCGCGGAACCGCTCGAGCTGTGCGGAACCCGTGATCGTGAGCAGGTTGCGCTCGGCCGCGAAGCCCCGGCCCCAGCCGATCATGGCCGCGCGGACGGCCTCGGTGGCGCCGCGGTCCCCCAGCCGGGCCGCACCGAACTCCCGCACGGTCTCGAGCAGCCGGTACCGCACGGGCTCACCCTCGTGCTCGACGAGCTGCACGAGCGACTGCTCCACGAGCTCGGCGAGGTCGTCGAGCGCGTCCACCCGGCGGTCCGGGGCCGCGACCGCCTCGACGGCGTCGACCGCGAGTCCGTCCGGGAAGAGGGCGAGACGCGTCAGCAGGTCCTGGGCCCCGTCGTCGAGCAGGCGCCAGCTCCACTCGATCACGGCGAGCAGGGTGCGGTGCCGCTCCGGGGCGCTCCGGTCACCGCCGCGCAGCAGCGCGAACCGGTCGTCCAACCGGCGCTCGATCTCGTCGGCGCTCATCCCCCGGATGCGTGCGGCCGCGAGCTCGATGGCCAGCGGTGACCCGTCGAGCCGCGTGCAGATCCGGCGCACGGTGTCCACCGGCAGCACGGCTCCGGGTCGCGCGGCCCGCGCCCGCTCGGTGAAGAGCCGGACGGCCGCCCCGTCGGCCTCGACGGGCAGGGGTGCGAGGGGGGCCACGACCTCGCCGGCGATGGCGAGCGGCGCGCGCGACGTCGTCAGGATCCGCAGGGCGGGCACGGTCGCGAGCAGGTCCGCGGCGAAGGCGGCGACCTCGGCCACCAGGTGCTCGCAGTTGTCCAGGACGAGCACGGTCGGCCCGTCGGCGAGCGCCCGCACGACCCGGGTGCGCAGGTCGGCCGCGACGGCGTCCCGGAGCGATCGGGTGGAGCGGAACTCGGCGATGCCGAGCAGCGCGCCGAGGGCCGGCACGATGTCGTCGGCCGTGGCGAGCGGCGCGAGTTCGACCACGACGACGCCCTGTGTCGGCGGCAGGCCGGCGGCGACCGCCTGCGCCAGGCGGGTCTTCCCCAGCCCACCCGCGCCGAGGATCGTGACCAGCCGTCCGGCGGATAGCAGGTCCGAGACGGCGGCGAGGTCGGCCTCCCTCCCGACCAACGTGTTCGGCGCAGCACGCAGGCCGACGCGGCGGACGCTGCCCGTTGCGGGGCCGGATCGGCGCAACAACTCGGCGTTGAGGCGGACCAGGTCGGCCGAGGGGTCGGCGCCGAGTTCGTCGGCGAGGCGGTCACGGTGCGCCGCGAAGGCGGCGATGGCCTCGCTCGTGCGGCCGGCTGCGGCGAGGGCGCGCATCGAACCGGCGACCGCGACCTCGTCGTAGGGGTTGGCGACGGCCTCTGCCGCCCAGAGTGCGGCGGCCTCGTCGGCGTCACCCTCGTCGAGCAGGGCGCCGCCGAGCGCGCGCCGGAGCGTCCGCCGGAGGGCTGCCGCACGGTCCGCGAGCGCCGCGCCCAGGTCGCCGTCGACGTCGGCGCCCGGGTCACCGCGCCAGAGGTCGAGGGCGGCACGGACCGCTGCCGGCGCCGTCTCGCCCACCGCACGCGCAGCACGGGCGAGGTCGACGTCCTCGGGGTCGCCGCCCAACGCGTACCCGGTGCTCGTCGACACCACGAGGCCGTCCGCCACGCTCCGGCGCAGTCGGGACACGAGCGTCTGCAGCGCCGCACGCGCACCCCGCGGCCGCGCGTCCGGCCAGAGGTCGTCGATCAGGGACTCGGTGGTCAGGGCGTGGCCGCGCGCGAGCACCAGCGCCGTCAGGAACGCCCGAGCGAGCGCTCCGGGCACGGGCGACTGCCGGCCGTCCGCACCGGTCACCGTGACCGGTCCGAGGACGTTGATTCGGGGCGGGACGGTCACGGTGCGAGTCTACGGAGCGCCGGTGTCACGGGGTCCTCGCGTCAGCCGCGCGGACGGTGGAACGCCGACGGCCCCGTGCGGGTGTCGAGGTTGTCCGTCGCACGACGCTCGGACTCCACGATGCCGCGGAGCGCCACGAGCGCGGACGCCGTCACCGCGACGTGTGAGGGGTTCTCGCGCGAGGCGTCGAGCGCCTGCTCGAGTCGCTCGATCGCTTTGTCGCCTTCGTCCTCGGGGCACTCCCCGCGGATCACACAGGCGAGTTGCCGGATCGCCTCGGTGAGCGGTTCGGTGAACGCCGGGTCCGGACGACCGAGGTTCGAGGACACCGGACCCGACCGGGCGACGAGCTCGGTGAGGTCCGTCGTGTACCAGGCGACCCGTTCGAGCGCCCGGAAGCGTGCCCCGTCCTGCTGGAGCCGGGCCCGTGACCCTCGGAGCGCCCCGCGGGGGTTGATCTTCCGGCTCTCGTGGGCGACGGACACCCGCGCGCGCACATCGGCGATCGCACGGTCGAGCTTGTCCTGCTGCCGGTTCCAGGCGTCCTCGTCGCGCTCCCCGCTCTCGAGTACCCGGGCGAGGCCTTCGAGGTGCTCGGCCAAGACGGCGTTCACCTCGTCGATCCGACGTTCGGCGTCCCAGAAGTGCAGCGGAGGGAACACCAGGAAGTTCACGAGCAGACCGACGACGACGCCGACGGCCATCTGCACCAGGTACCCGAACGAGTAGCCCTCGGCGTTCGCCCCGCCGACGAGCAGCACGAACAACGCCGCCGTCGAGACCCAGGTGCTGCCCTCGCCGAGCACCCGGAACCCGCCGACGAGCACCCCGATGCCGACCGCCAGGGCCACGGCGAGGATCCCCGGGTCGCCCACGATCATCGTGAAGCCCGCGACGGCGATGCCGAGCAGGATGCCGACGAGCGTCTGGATGCCGTTGCGCAGCCCCGCGTAGACCGTCGTCTGCATCGCGACGATCGCCCCGAGCGGTGCGTAGTACGGGTAGTCGGACGCGACCCCGGGCACGTGCCTGGCGATGAGCCAGGCCAGTGCCGCGGCGCCGGCGGCCTTGGCTGCGTGCAGCAGTCGCGGCTGTGTGCCGGACGTGCGGCTCCACCGCCACGCGCGGCGACCGACGCCCGCGATGTGTTGGAACTCCATGTGGTGACTCTCCCTGTCGGGCGGACACGCTACGGGGCACGCACTGGGAAGGCGACGGTCCTGCGTTCTCCGGACGTCAGGGTGCAGGGGGAGCGCTCCCGAACGCGACGAAGCCCCCGCGACCTGGGTCGCGGGGGCTTCGTCGTGGTGACGCGGGGTCCTACTTGGTGTCGTCGCTCTTCTCGGCGGCGTCGGCCTCGACCTCGGCGGCAGCCTCGGTCTCGGTCTCCGACTCGACCGGCGCGGACTCCTCGGTGGTCTCGGTCTCCTCGACCGGGGCCTCCTCGGTGGTCTCGTCGGCGGCCGGCTCCTCGACCGGAGCGGCGGCGGCCGGAGCCGCGGTGCGCTTCACCGGGGCGGGCGTGCCCGACACCGGCTCGAGGACGAGCTCGATCGACGCCAGCGGGGCGTTGTCGCCCTTGCGGAAGCCGAGCTTCGTGATGCGGGTGTAGCCGCCCTGACGGTCCTCGACCTGCGGGGCGATCTCCGTGAACAGCGTGTGCACGACGGACTTGTCGCGCAGGGTCGCGATGACCCGACGACGAGCGTGCAGGTCGCCGCGCTTCGCGAACGTGATGAGCCGCTCGGCGACCGGACGGAGGCGCTTGGCCTTCGTCTCGGTGGTCGTGATGCGACCGTGCGTGAAGAGGGCGTTGGCGAGGTTGCTCAGGAGCAGGCGCTCGTGAGCGGGACCGCCACCGAGGCGGGGGCCCTTGGTGGGCTTCGGCATGTCAGTTCTCCAGTGGTGAAAGTGGTGCGCGCGGTGTCAGCGCGCTTGCGCGTGAGCGCGAGATCAGTTGTTGGACTCGTCCTCGTCGTACCCGCTGTAGAAGTGGGCGCCGTCGAATCCGGGGACGGTGTCCTTGAGGGACAGGCCGAGCTCGGTGAGCTTGTCCTTGACCTCGTCCACCGACTTCTGACCGAAGTTGCGGATGTTCATGAGCTGCGTCTCCGACAGGGCGACGAGCTCGGACACCGTGTTGATGCCCTCGCGCTTCAGGCAGTTGTAGCTGCGGACCGACAGGTCGAGGTCCTCGATCGGGGTCTGCAGCTCGTTCGACAGGACAGCGTCGACCGGCGCAGGGCCGATCTCGATGCCCTCTGCGGCCGTGTTGAGCTCGCGAGCGAGCCCGAACAGCTCGACCAGCGTGCGACCGGCCGACGCGATGGCGTCGCGCGGCGTGATCGCCGGCTTCGACTCGACGTCGACGACCAGGCGGTCGAAGTCCGTGCGCTCACCGGCACGCGTCGCCTCGACGCGGTAGGTGACCTTGAGGACCGGCGAGTAGATCGAGTCGATCGGGATCTGACCGGCCTCGGAGAACTCGGAACGGTTCTGCGTGGCCGAGACGTAGCCGCGGCCGCGCTCGATCGTGAGCTCGAGCTCGAACCGCGCGGTGTCGTTCAGGGTCGCGATGACGAGGTCCGGGTTGTGGATCTCGACGCCGGCCGGAGCGGAGATGTCCGCTGCGGTGACCTGACCGGCACCCTGCTTGCGCAGGTACGCGGTGATCGGCTCGTCGTGCTCGCTGGAGACGACGAGGCTCTTGATGTTGAGGATGATCTCGGTGACGTCTTCCTTCACACCGGGAACGGTGCTGAATTCGTGGAGGACACCGTCGATGCGGATGCTGGTGACAGCCGCGCCGGGGATCGAGGAGAGGAGCGTGCGGCGCAGCGAGTTGCCGAGGGTGTAACCGAAGCCCGGCTCGAGCGGCTCGATGACGAAGCGCGAGCGGTGCTCGGAGATCGACTCCTCGGTCAGGGTGGGGCGCTGTGCAATGAGCACTGTGGGATTCCTTTCGGCGAAGTGTCCGCTATATGACACTTGGCGGTACGACGGGGCCGCGTGGGCCCCGACGGGTCTGTTGAGTTGTGATCACGCGCACCGATGTGCGCGATCGAACGACCAGGAATGGCCGCGGGCCCTGCCCGACCCCGTCAGGGGACGAGCAGGGCGCGGCCGGTTGCTCCTCGCGTCAGACGCGACGACGCTTCGGCGGGCGGCAACCGTTGTGCGCCTGCGGAGTGACGTCGTTGATCGAACCGACCTCGAGGCCAGCGGCCTGGAGCGAACGGATCGCGGTCTCGCGGCCCGAACCCGGACCCTTCACGAAGACGTCGACCTTCTTGACGCCGTGCTCCTGCGCCTGACGCGCAGCGGACTCGGCGGCGAGCTGCGCCGCGAACGGCGTCGACTTGCGCGAACCCTTGAAGCCCACGGCACCCGAGGACGCCCAGCTGAGGACGGCACCCGACGGGTCGGTGATGCTGACGATCGTGTTGTTGAACGTGCTCTTGATGTGGGCCTGGCCCACTGCGACGTTCTTCTTCTCCTTGCGGCGCGGCTTGCGCGCGGCAGTCTTGGGGGTAGCCATCGGGGTCTCCTATCGAGCCTTCTTCTTGCCTGCCACGGTGCGCTTCGGTCCCTTGCGGGTACGCGCGTTGGTCTTGGTGCGCTGACCGCGCACCGGGAGACCACGACGGTGGCGAAGACCCTCGTAGCTACCGATCTCGACCTTGCGACGGATGTCGGCTGCCACCTCGCGGCGGAGGTCACCCTCCACCTTGAAGTTGCCCTCGATGAAGTCACGGAGGGCGACGAGCTGGTCGTCGGTCAGGTCCTTGACGCGGATGTCACCGGAGATACCGGTCTCGGCGAGTGCCTGGACCGCGCGGGTACGGCCGACGCCGTAGATGTACGTGAGTGCGATCTCCACGCGCTTCTCGCGCGGGATGTCGACGCCTGCTAGACGTGCCATGTGATGGCTGCTCCTGTTGTCGATGGAGGTGTGGAGCAGTACCGGTGCCCGGGCCTCCGACCCGAGGTGTCCCCCGGTCGTCGTGCGACCGGGTTCTGGTACTGCGTTGTCGATCTTCAGTTGTGGGTCGTGCTCGAGCAGCCTGCTGTCCGAGGGACAGCGTCGGCGCCGGTCACGCGCCCGGGACTAGCCCTGGCGCTGCTTGTGACGCGGGTTGCTCTTGCAGATCACCATGACGCGGCCCTTGCGGCGGATCACTCGGCAGTGCTCGCACATGGGCTTGACGCTGGGGTTGACCTTCATTGTTCTTTCCTCGTGCTCGCTGGCTTCGTGCGCGGCAGGATTGCCGAGCCGTTCCTTTCCAGCTCGCGGATCACTTGTAGCGGTAGACGATCCGGCCGCGGGTCAGGTCGTACGGGCTCAGCTCCACGATCACGCGGTCCTCGGGGAGGATGCGGATGTAGTGCTGGCGCATCTTCCCGGAGATGTGCGCGAGGACCTTGTGTCCGTTCGTCAGCTCAACGCGGAACATCGCGTTGGGCAGAGCTTCGAGCACCGAGCCTTCGATCTCGATGACGCCGTCTTTCTTGGCCATAGCCTCACTGTCGCTTGGTTGTGGAACAGGTGTGATCCCCGAACCGGTCTGCGGGTCGGTCGCCACACCCGAGAGGGCATGACACACCAAAGATCGATCTTATGTGGTAAACCCGCAATTGCCAAGTGCAGGCACGGCACGCCCCCTCACCTGGGGCTTCCGGTGGCATGCCTGAGTGTTCCACAGTGGTTTGACGGCGCGCTCCGGGCCGAGGCCCCCGCCCGGACCGTAGCGTTGCTCCGCAGCCACGTCCGCCGCCGACGTACCTCGCGCGGACCACCGAACGGAGACCACGTGCCCGACGCCACACGACGCCCCTTCGCCACACACGGCAAGCAGGCCCGCCGTCGCGGTTGGACCACGCTCGTGGCCGTCGTGGCCTCGGCGCTGGCCGTCGTGCTCGTGAGCGGGACGAGCGTCGCCGCCATCGCCGGCGCCCAGCTGGCGACCGCGCCGCAGACCGTGCAGCTCAGCACCGACGACCAGAGCACCGCGAAGACCGCCGACATCACGGCGATCAAGGGCGGCGCGAACATCCTGCTCATCGGCAGCGACACCCGCGTCGGCCAGTTCGACTCGGACGAGGACGTCGAGGGCGCCCGCAACGACGTCACGATGCTCATCCACGTCTCGCAGGACCACCAGCAGCTCACCGCGGTCAGCTTCCCCCGCGACCTGATGGTCCCCATCCCGGCCTGCACCAACCCGGCGAGCGGCACGACGTACCCCGCGTCGACCTCGGCGATGTTCAACACGGCACTCGGCAACGGCGGCGTCTCGTGCGTGGTGGACACCGTCGAGAACCTCACCGGTCTGAGCATCCCGTACGCCGGCCTGATCACCTTCGACGGCGTGATCGAGATGTCGAACGCCCTGGGCGGCGTCGACGTCTGCGTCGCGGAGCCGATCGACGACACCTTCACCGGCCTGCACCTCACCGCCGGCTCGCACAACCTCGAGGGCTCCGACGCCCTCGCGTTCCTGCGCACCCGCCACGGCGTCGGCGACGGCAGCGACCTCGCTCGGATCAGCTCGCAGCAGGTGTTCCTGTCGGCGCTGCTCCGCAAGGTCACCTCCGACGGCACGCTGTCGAACCCCATCACCCTCTACAAGCTCGCCGGCGCCGCCCTGTCGAACATGACGCTGTCGGACGGGCTGGCCCAGACCCGCACCCTCGTCGGCCTCGCCTCGGCGCTGCGCGGCATGAGCACCGCCAACATGCTCTTCGTGCAGTACCCCGTCGCCGACGACCCCGACGACAGCGCGCGGGTGATCGTCGACCAGGAGACCGCCCACACGCTCAACGTGGCCCTGCAGAACGACGTGAAGTCCTCGCTGAGCGACTCGAGCACCGGGCGCGCGTCCGAGGAGTCGCCGACGGCCGGGGGCACCGCGACGACCGCACCGTCGACCGGTTCCACGCCGTCCGACACCTCGTCATCGCCCGCGTCGGGCGGCGCATCGTCGGGGACGTCGTCCGCACCGAGCTCGTCCGCCACGAGCACGGCGACGTCGACCCCGCTGCCCTCGTCCATCACCGGGCAGAGCGCCTCCGAGCAGACCTGCTCCGTCGGCAACTGACCGCGTCGCGAGACGCCGTCGTCCTGGCACGACGCCCCCGAACGCACGAGACGCCGCCGAATCCGACAGCGTCTCGGCGTCTTGCAGGCGTCTCCGCACGACGACGGCGTCTCGCCCGGCCTCGGACGTGGGACCGCCAGGCGCGCGCTGCGCGACGGAGCCGCGCCGAGCCTCCCGGTCGGGGTGCACGGCCGGCAGTGGCGTGTCGGACTGGAGGCCCGTCCTACGGGATCGGGACGGGCGTCACGCCCAGCGGGGCCAGGCCCGCAGCGCCGCCGTCGGGGGCTGTCAGGACCCACACGCCGTCGGCGTGCACCGCGACGCTGTGCTCCCAGTGCGCGGCGTCCTTGCCGTCCATCGTGCGGACGGTCCAGTCGTCGTCGTCCGTCGAGCTGTCGATCGTGCCCGCGGTGACCATCGGCTCGATGGCCACCACCAGGCCGGGCTTCACCGCCGGACCGGCACCGCGGACGCGGTAGTTGAAGACCGGCGGGTCCTCGTGCATGGAGCGACCGATGCCGTGCCCCGTGTAGTCCTCGACGATGCCCCAGGCGCCGGTCTCGTCGATGGCGTCCTCGACTGCGGCACCGACCTCGTGCAGGTTCTTCGCGTGCGCGAGCGCCGCGATGCCGTGCCAGAGCGATCGCTCCGTGGTGTCGCAGAGGGTCTGGCGCGCTGCGGACACCTCGGCGTCACCACCGGGGACGACCGTGGTGAACGCGCTGTCGCCGTTCCAGCCGTCGACCTCGGCACCGGCGTCCACCGACACGATGTCACCGGGAGCGAGTACGCGGTCACCGGGGATGCCGTGCACGATCTCGTCGTTCACGGACACGCACAGCGTGTGCCGGTAGCCCGGCACGAGCTGGAAGTTCGGGATCCCGCCGCCGTCGCGGATCTTCCGCTCGGCGATCGCGTCGAGCTCACCCGTCGTGATGCCGGGACGGATCGCCGCACGCACTGCGTCGAGCGCCTCAGCGGTCAGCAGCCCGGGGCGCACCATGGCGCGGAGCTCGTCCGGCGTCTTGTAGATCGAGGGCTTGCGGAAACGGACCACGCCGGGTCAGACTCCCGCGGTCAGCCCGCGAGCCGACAGCGCGGCCTGGATGCGGTCGCCGACCTCGTCGATCGCGCCGAGGCCGTCGACGTCGAGCACGAGGCCGCGTTCGCCGTAGGCACCGACGATCGGAGCGGTCTGCTCGGTGTAGACCTGCTGGCGACGACGGATCGTCTCCTCGTTGTCGTCGCTGCGGCCCTGCTGCTCGGCGCGCTTGAGCAGCCGGCCGACGAGCTCGTCCTGGTCGGCGACGAGCTGCACGACCGCGTCGATGCCGGTGCCCTGCTCAGCGAGCAGCGCGTCGAGGTACTCGACCTGTCCGACCGTGCGCGGGTACCCGTCGAGCAGGAACCCCTCGGCAGCGTCCGCCTCGTTCAGGCGGGACTTCACGAGCTCGTTCGTCAGGGAGTCCGGCACGTAGTCGCCGGCGTCTATGATCGCCTTGGCCTGCACACCGAGCGGCGTGCCCTCTGCGACGTTCTTGCGGAAGATGTCGCCCGTCGAGACCGCCGGGATCCCGAAGGACTCGGCGATCCGTCCGGCCTGGGTGCCCTTCCCCGCTCCGGGGGGTCCGACGATGATGAGACGTGCGCTCAACGGAGAAGCCCTTCGTAGTGACGCTGCTGCAGCTGCGAGTCGATCTGCTTCACGGTCTCGAGACCGACACCCACGATGATCAGGATGCTCGCGCCACCGAACGGGAAGTTCTGGTTCGCGCCGAACAGCGCCAGTGCTGCCAGCGGGATGAGCGCGATGAAACCGAGGTAGAGCGAGCCGGGCAGCGTCACCCGGGTGAGGACGTAGTCGAGGTACTCGGCGGTCGGGCGACCGGCACGGATGCCGGGGATGAACCCGCCGTACTTCTTCATGTTGTCGGCGACCTCTTCGGGGTTGAAGGTGATCGCCACGTAGAAGTACGTGAACCCGACGATGAGCAGGAAGTACAGCACCATGTAGAACAGGTTGTCGCCGGAGACGAGGTTGTTCTCGATCCAGGTGACCCACGCTGCGGGCTCGGAGCCGTCCGAGGGCTTGTTGAACTGCGCGACCAGGGCCGGCAGGTACAGCAGCGACGACGCGAAGATGACGGGCACGACGCCGGCCATGTTCACCTTGATCGGGATGTAGGTGTTGTTGCCGCCGTACGTGCGCCGGCCGACCATGCGCTTGGCGTACTGGACCGGGATCCGCCGCTGTGACTGCTCGACGAACACGACGGCCATCATGATGACCAGTCCGACCAGGATGACGAACAGGAAGAGCTCGAACGACTGCGACTGCTCGATGGCCCAGAGCGCCGACGGGAACTGCGCCGCGATCGACGTGAAGATGAGGAGGGACATGCCGTTGCCGATGCCGCGCTCGGTGACGAGCTCGCCCATCCACATGATGAGGCCGGTACCGGCGGTCAGGGTGACGACCATGAGCATGATCGCGTACCAGCTGTCGTTCGAGATGATCGACGAGCAGGAGGACGACGCGTTCGTGCCGAAGAGGGCACCCGAGCGGGCGACCGTGATCAAGGTGGTGGACTGCAGCACGCCCAGCGCGATCGTGAGGTAGCGCGTGTACTGCGTCAGCTTCGCCTGACCGGACTGGCCCTCCTTGTAGAGGGAGTCGAAGTGCGGGATGACCACGCGCAGGAGCTGCACGATGATCGACGACGTGATGTACGGCATGATCCCGAGCGCGAAGACCGAGAGCTTCAGCAGCGCGCCGCCGGAGAACAGGTTGATCAGGTCGTAGAGACCGCCGGACGACGATGCGCTGGCGAGACAGCTCTGCACGGCCGCGTAGTCGACGAACGGTGCCGGGATGTACGACCCGAGGCGGAACAGCGCGATGATCGCGAGGGTGAAGCCGATCTTCTTGCGAAGATCAGGGGTGCGCATGATGCGCGCGACCGCTCTGAACACGAGGACTCCGAACTTCTGGGACCGGGGCCGTCGATCGCGGCCGTTCCGGTGTCGGTCGGCAGGGCCGACCAGGCTGGCGGATGCCGGCCACTGTCAAGGAAACCGTAACGGCGGCCCGTGCGCAAACGCACGGGCCGCCGACGGGGGTTACTGGGAGACGGTGCCGCCAGCAGCCACGATCTTCTCGGCGGCGGACGCCGAGACCTTGTCGACCGTGACCGTGATCTTCACGGTGATGTCACCCTGACCGAGAACCTTGACCTTCTCGTTCTTGCGGACGGCGCCCTTGGCGACCAGGCCCGCAACGGTGACGTCGCCACCATCGGGGTAGAGCTCCGAGATCTTGTCCAGGTTCACGACCTGGTACTCGACCCGGAACGGGTTCTTGAACCCGCGGAGCTTCGGGGTGCGCATGTGCAGCGGCATCTGCCCACCCTCGAAGCCGACCCGGACCTGGTAACGGGCCTTCGTGCCCTTGGTACCACGCCCAGCGGTCTTGCCCTTCGAGCCCTCACCGCGACCCACACGGGTGCGGTCCTTCTTGGCGCCCTCTGCGGGGCGGAGGTGGTGCAGCTTCAGCACCTGCACGCGCTCGTTCTTCTCGTCGCTCATGCGTCGACCTCCTCGACCTTCACGAGGTGCGCCACCGTTGCGATGTACCCGCGGTTCTGGGCGTTGTCCTCACGCTCGACCGTACGGCCGATGCGCTTGAGACCCAGGCTGCGGAGCGTGTCGCGCTGGTACTGCTTCTCGCTGATAACGGACTTGATCTGCGTGATCTTCAGCGTCGCCATCACGCACCTGCCTTCTCGGTCGCGGCACGCAGTGCTGCAGCCTCGGCCTGGAGCAGACGAGCCGGGACGACCCGCTCGACGTCGAGGCCACGACGGCTCGCGACGGCGCGGGGCTCCTCGAGCTGCTTCAGAGCCTCGACGGTCGCGTGCACGATGTTGATGGTGTTCGACGAACCGAGCGACTTGCTCAGGACGTCGTGGATGCCGGCGCACTCGAGCACGGCGCGGACGGGACCACCGGCGATGACACCGGTACCCGGGCCGGCCGGACGCAGGAGGACGACGCCAGCAGCGGCTTCACCCTGCACGGGGTGCGGGATGGTGTTGCCGACGCGGGGGACGCGGAAGAAGTTCTTCTTCGCCTCTTCGACACCCTTGGAGATCGCCGTGGGGACCTCCTTGGCCTTGCCGTAGCCGACGCCCACGAGGCCGTTGCCGTCACCCACGACGACGAGCGCCGTGAAGCTGAAGCGACGACCACCCTTGACGACCTTCGACACGCGGTTGATGGTCACCACGCGCTCGAGGAACTGGCTGTCGCCACCGCGGTTGTTGCGGTCGCGGCCCTGCTGACGGTCACGACCGCCACCACGACGGCCACGGTTGTCGGCCGAGTCGCGGTTGTTCGATGCGGAACCGGCAGCGGTCTCGACGGGACGCTCGGCGACGGCAGGTGCCTCCGCCTCCTTGCCCTTCGCGGCGGTGTCGGTGCCCTCAGCGGCTGCCTCGGTACCCTCAGCAGTTGCCTCGGTGCCCTCAGCGGGCGCCTCGGTGACCTCGGGGGCCTCCGTGCTCGCCTCGGTGGTCTCGACGGCGTCCGTGGCCTCGACGGCCTCGGTCTTGGCGTCTTCGTTGGTGTTCGCGTTGTCGCTCACAGGTTCAGCCCTCCTTCACGGGCACCATCGGCGATCGCGGCGACGCGACCGGCGTACTTGCTGCCACCGCGGTCGAAGACCACGGCCTCGACGCCAGCCGACTTCGCGCGCTCGGCGAGGAGCTCACCGACGCGACGGGCCTTGGCGGTCTTGTCGCCGTCGAACGAGCGGAGGTCTGCCTCCATCGTCGAGGCGCTTGCGAGGGTGTGACCCTTCGCGTCGTCGATGACCTGCACGAACACGTGACGCGACGAGCGGGTGACGGCGAGACGGGGACGAGCCTCGGTGCCGGTGATCTTCTTGCGGAGACGGTTGTGACGACGCGCCTTGGCGGCCGCCTTGCTCTTGCCTCGTGTCTTGAGGAGTCCCATGATCACTTACCTGACTTTCCGGCCTTGCGGCGCACGTTCTCGCCGGCGTAACGGACACCCTTGCCCTTGTACGGCTCGGGCTTCCGGAGCTTCCGGATGTTCGCCGCCACTTCGCCGACTGCCTGCTTGTCGATGCCGGCGACCGTGACCTTGTTGTTGCCCTCGACCGCGAAGCTGATGCCCGCGGGCGGCTCGACCGTGATCGAGTGGGAGTACCCGAGCGCGAACTCGAGGTTCGAGCCCTTCGCCTGCACTCGGTAACCGGTGCCGACGACCTCGAGGCCCTTGGTGTAGCCCTGGGTCACGCCGATGATGTTGTTGGCGATGAGGGTACGGGTCAGGCCGTGGAGCGAACGCGACTCGCGCTCGTCGTCCGGACGGGTGACGAGAACCTGGTTCTCCTCGACCTTGGCCTGGATGGGCTCCGCGATGACGAGCGCGAGCTCGCCCTTCGGGCCCTTGACCGCCACGCTCTGACCGTCAACGGAGACGGTCACGCCGGCGGGGATGTCGATGGGAAGACGTCCGATTCGTGACATTGTCGATCACCACACGTAGGCGAGGACTTCCCCACCCACGCCCTTCTGCTCGGCTTCGCGGTCGGTCAGCAGCCCGGACGAGGTCGAGAGGATCGCCACGCCGAGGCCACCGAGGACCTGGGGGATCTCCGTCGACTTCGCGTAGACCCGGAGGCCCGGCTTCGACACGCGCTTGATGCCGGCGATCGAACGCTCGCGCTCGGGGCCGTACTTCAGGTCGATGGTGAGGGTCTGCCCGACTCGGGCGTCCTCCACCTTCCACTCGCTGATGTAGCCCTCACGCTTGAGGATGTCGGCGATGTTCTTCTTGAGCTTGGAGCTCGGGAGCGCGACGGCGTCGTGGTGCGCGGAGTTCGCGTTCCGCAATCTGGTCAGCATGTCTGCGACCGGATCGGTCATCGTCATGATGTTCGTCCATTTCTCGCCTGGTTTCGACACCCGTTCCACGAATGCCGACCTGAGCGATCGAGTGATCCCGGGGCGGTTCCCCAGGATCGGTGTGTTCGTGCGTGCGGGCCGGAGGACGTGAATCCTCCGGCCCGCACCGCCCGAAGTAGTTTAGACCGTCTGCTCGTTGGAGCGGAACGGGAAGCCGAGCTGACGGAGCAGCGCGCGTCCCTCGTCGTCCGTCTTCGCGGTGGTGACGACAGTGATGTCGAAGCCGCGGACACGGTCGATGCGGTCCTGGTCGATCTCGTGGAACACGGACTGCTCCGAGAGACCGAACGTGTAGTTGCCGTTCCCGTCGAACTGCTTGTCGCTGAGACCGCGGAAGTCGCGGATGCGGGGCAGTGCGAGGGAGATCAGGCGGTCGAGGAACTCCCAGGCGCGGTCACCACGGAGGGTGACGTGCGCACCGATCGCCTGACCCTCGCGCAGCTTGAACTGCGCGATGGACTTGCGAGCGATGTTGACCTGGGGCTTCTGACCCGTGATCGCCGTGAGGTCCTTGATGGCCCCCTCGATGATCTTCGAGTCGCGAGCGGCCTCGCCGACACCGGTGTTCACGACGACCTTGACCAGGCCGGGGACCTGGTTGACGTTCGCGTAGCCGAACTGCTCGGTGAGCGTGGCCTTGATCTCGTCCTTGTACTTCTGCTTGAGGCGCGGCTGGACCTTGGGGGCCTCAGTCGTTGCAGTCGTGTCAGTCATCAGAGCGTCTCACCTGACTTCTTGGCGTAGCGGACGCGGACGGTCTTCTTGACCCCGCCCTTCTCCACCTCTTCGGTACGGAAGCCGACGCGGGTCGGCTTCTTCGTCTTCGGGTCGACGAGAGCGACGTTCGACACGTGGATCGAGGCTTCGTGCTTCTCGATGCCACCCGTCTTCGAGCCGCGCTGCGTCTGGCCGACGCGGACGTGCTTCGTGACGAAGTTCACGCCCTCGACGACGACCCGCTGCTTGTCCTTGAGGACCTCGATGACCTTGCCCTGCTTGCCACGGTCGCCGCCACGCTCCTGCGTCGCGCCCGTGATGACCTGGACGAGGTCACCCTTCTTGATGTTCGCCATGGCTTACAGCACCTCCGGCGCGAGCGAGATGATCTTCATGAACTTCTTGTCACGGAGCTCGCGACCGACCGGACCGAAGATGCGCGTGCCGCGCGGGTCGCCGTCGGCCTTGAGGATCACTGCCGCGTTCTCGTCGAACTTGATGTAGGAGCCGTCCTGACGACGGGTCTCCTTCTTGGTGCGAACGATGACCGCCTTGACGACGTCACCCTTCTTCACGTTGCCGCCGGGGATGGCGTCCTTCACCGTGGCGACGATGACGTCACCGAGACCGGCGTAGCGACGACCCGAACCACCGAGCACGCGGATGGTCAAGATCTCCTTGGCACCCGTGTTGTCGGCGATCTTCAGGCGGGATTCCTGCTGAATCACTGCTGTCTCCTATTCCGAAGCAGGCCGAGGCCTACTTGGCCTTCTCGAGGATCTCGACCAGGCGCCAGCGCTTGGAAGCGCTGAGGGGACGGGTCTCGCTGATCACGACGAGGTCGCCGACACCAGCGGTGCCGAGCTCGTCGTGGGCCTTCACCTTGGACGTGCGACGGATGATCTTGCCGTAGAGCGCGTGCTTCACGCGGTCCTCGACCTCGACCACGATGGTCTTGTCCATCTTGTCGCTGGTCACGTAGCCGCGACGCGTCTTGCGGTAGCCGCGAGTGAGGGCGGCGGAGGTCTTCTCTTCGTTCGCCATTACTTCTCCTCGGCGGTCTCGGCCTCGGTCGACTCAGCCGGCTTGTCAGCCTTCTTCGTCGTCTTCTTGGCCTTGGTGGCGGTCTCGACGGGCGCGGGAGTGGCACGGATGCCGAGCTCGCGCTCGCGGAGGACGGTGTAGATGCGAGCGATGTCGCGCTTGACGGCACGGAGACGACCGTGGCTCTCCAGCTGGCCGGTGGCCGACTGGAAGCGGAGGTTGAAGAGTTCCTCCTTGGCCTTCTTCAGCTCGTCAGCGAGACGCTCGTTCTCGAACGTGTCGAGCTCCGTCGGACGGAGCTCCTTGGAACCGATCGCCATTATGCGTCGCCCTCCTCGCGCTTGATGATGCGTGCCTTGAGGGGCAGCTTGTGGATTGCACGGGTCAGCGCCTCACGGGCGATGTCCTCGGTGACGCCGGAGAGCTCGAAGAGCACACGACCCGGCTTGACGTTGGCGACCCACCACTCGGGCGAGCCCTTACCGGAACCCATGCGGGTCTCAGCCGGCTTCTTCGTGAGCGGACGGTCCGGGTAGATGTTGATCCAGACCTTGCCGCCACGCTTGATGTGACGCGTCATGGCGATACGAGCGGACTCGATCTGACGGTTGGTCACGTACGCCGGGGTGAGGGCCTGGATGCCGTAGTCGCCGAAGCTGACCTTGGTACCACCGGTTGCCTGACCCGAACGCTTCGGGTGGTGCTGCTTACGGTGCTTGACTCGACGGGGAATAAGCATGGTTACGCCTCAACTCCTGCGCCGGCCGGCGCGTCCTGCGGGGCCTGCTGCGGGCGGCGGTCACCGCGGTCGCCGCCACGACGGTCGCCGCCACGGTCGCCACGCTCACCGCGCGGGCCGCCACGACGCTCGGGGCGCGACGAACGCTGGTTCGCCTGCTCGCGAGCGAGCTCCTTGTTCGTGATGTCGCCCTTGTAGATCCAGACCTTCACGCCGATGCGGCCGAACGTGGTCCGGGCCTCGTAGAAGCCGTAGTCGATGTTCGCGCGGAGGGTGTGCAGCGGCACACGGCCTTCGCGGTAGAACTCCGAACGGGACATCTCGGCGCCGCCGAGACGGCCCGACACCTGGATGCGGACACCCTTGGCGCCGGCGCGCTGTGCACCCTGCAGGCCCTTGCGCATGGCGCGACGGAACGCGACACGAGCGGAGAGCTGCTCGGCGATGCCCTGCGCGACGAGCTGAGCCTCGGTCTCGGGGTTCTTGACCTCGAGGATGTTCAGCTGGATCTGCTTCTTGGTGAGCTTCTCGAGCTCACCGCGAACGCGCTCCGCCTCGGCGCCGCGGCGGCCGATGACGATGCCCGGACGCGCCGTGTGGATGTCCACGCGGACACGGTCACGGGTGCGCTCGAGCTCGATACGGGCGACACCGGCGCGGTCGAGGGTCTTCTTCAGGTACTCGCGCACCTTGATGTCCTCGGCCACGTAGTCGGCGTAGCGCTGACCGGCCTTCTTGCTGTCGGTGAACCAGTGCGAGACGTGGTCCGTCGTGATCCCGAGACGGAAGCCGTACGGGTTGACCTTCTGGCCCATTAGTTGCTCGCCTTCTTGCTCGTCGCGGCAGCCTCGGCCTCTTCCGGCGTCGCGAGGACGACCGTGATGTGGCTGGTGCGCTTGTTGATGCGGAAGGCCCGGCCCTGGGCGCGCGGCTGGAACCGCTTCAGGGTCGTTCCCTCGTCGACGAAGACGCGGCTCACGTAGAGGTCGCGCTCGTCGAGGAAGCTGTTCGTCGAGTCAGCCTTCACCCGGGCGTTCGCGATCGCCGAGGCGACCAGCTTGTACACGGGCTCCGAAGCGCCCTGGGGGGCGAACTTCAGGATGGCGAGCGCCTCGTGGGCCTGCTTGCCGCGGATCAGCTCGATGACGCGACGGGCCTTCTGAGGCGTGACGCGGATGTGTCGCACGCGTGCGATCGACTCCACCATTTCGTTCCTCCTCTGCGTCCCCGCGTTAGCGGCGACGGCCCTTCTTGTCGTCCTTCACGTGACCACGGAAGGTGCGGGTCGGCGCGAACTCGCCGAGCTTGTGACCGACCATCGACTCGGTGACGAACACCGGGATGTGCTTGCGGCCGTCGTGCACGGCGATGGTGTGCCCGAGCATGTTCGGGACGATCATCGACCGCCGCGACCACGTACGGATCACGTTCTTGGTGTTGGCCTCGTTCTGCGTGACGACCTTGCGGAGCAGGTGCTCGTCGACGAAGGGGCCCTTCTTCAGACTGCGTGGCATCTTCTGAACTCCTACTTGCGCTTCTTGCCGGCGTTACGGCGACGGACGATGAGCTTGTCGCTCGGCTTGTTCGGCTTGCGCGTGCGACCCTCGGCCTGGCCCCAGGGGCTGACCGGGTGACGACCACCGGAGGTCTTGCCCTCGCCACCACCGTGGGGGTGGTCGACCGGGTTCATCGCGACACCACGCACGGTCGGGCGGACGCCCTTCCAGCGCATGCGGCCGGCCTTGCCCCAGTTGATGTTCGACTGCTCGGCGTTGCCGACCTCGCCGATCGTGGCGCGGCAGCGTGCGTCGACGTTGCGGACCTCGCCCGACGGCAGACGGAGCTGCGCGTAGGGGCCGTCCTTGGCGACGAGACGCACCGAGGCGCCGGCCGAGCGGGCCATCTTCGCGCCGCCACCGGGGCGGAGCTCGATGGCGTGCACGACGGTACCCACGGGGATGTTGCGCAGCGGCAGGTTGTTGCCGGGCTTGATGTCGGCGCCGGGGCCCTGCTCGATGACGTCGCCCTGCTTGAGCTTGTTCGGCGCGATGATGTACCGCTTCGTGCCGTCCACGTAGTGCAGGAGCGCGATGCGCGCAGTGCGGTTGGGGTCGTACTCGATGTGAGCGACCTTGGCGTCCACGCCGTCCTTGTCGGAGCGACGGAAGTCGATCACGCGGTACTGGCGCTTGTGGCCACCACCGATGTGACGCGTGGTGATGCGGCCGGAGCTGTTGCGACCACCGGTCTTCGGCAGCGGACGAAGCAGGGACTTCTCCGGAGTCGAACGGGTGATCTCAGCGAAGTCGGCGACCGACGAGCCGCGACGACCGGGGGTCGTCGGCTTGTAGTTACGAATAGCCATGATTTATCCCTCTGGTCCTCAGCCGACAGCCGTGAAGATGTCGATCGAACCGGACTTGAGCGTCACGATGGCGCGCTTGGTGTCCTTGCGCTTGCCGAGACCGAACTTGGTGCGACGGGTCTTGCCCGGGCGGTTCAGCGTGTTGATGCTCGCGACCTTGACCTCGAAGATCTTCTCGATGGCGAGCTTGATCTCGGTCTTGTTCGAGCGGGGGTCCACGATGAACGTGTACTTGCCCTGGTCGATGAGCGCGTAGCTCTTCTCCGAGACGACCGGCGAGATGATGACGTCGCGCGGGTCCTTGTTGAAGCCGCTCATGCGGTGATCTCCTTCGCGGTCTTCGACGCGATGAAGGCGTCGAGGGCGCTCTTGCTGAAGACGACGGCGTCCGACTTGAGGACGTCGTAGGCGTTCAGCTGGCCGTACGAGAGCGCGTGGACGTTCGGCAGGTTGCGGATCGACTTGAGCGTCAGCTCGTCGTTCGACTCGAGAACGATCAGCACGTGCTTGACGGGCGCGACCTTCTCGAGGAGCGTGCGAGCGACCTTGGTCGACGGCACGTCGGCCTCGACGAAGCCGTCGACAGCCGAGATGCGGCCACCGCGGGCGCGGTCCGAGAGCGAGCCGAGCAGCGCTGCGGCGATCATCTTCTTGGGGGTGCGCTGCGAGTAGTCGCGGGGGGTCGGTCCGTGGACGACGCCACCACCGGTGTGCTCGGGAGCACGGACGGAACCCTGACGGGCGCGGCCGGTGCCCTTCTGCTTGAACGGCTTGCGACCGGCACCGCGGACTTCGCCGCGGTTCTTGGTCTTGTGGGTGCCCTGACGCGCGGCTGCGAGCTGCGCGGTGACGACCTGGTGGATCAGCGGGACGTTGGTCTCGACGTCGAAGAGAGCTGCGGGCAGCTCGACGGTGCCGGACTTGACACCCGATGCGTCGAGGACGTCGATCGTGGTTGCGGTCGTGGTGGCCATGATCACTTACCCTTCACGGCGGTGCGGACGAAGACGGAGCGGCCACGAGCACCGGGGACGGCGCCCTTGACGAGCAGCAGACCCTTCTCGGCGTCGACGGCGTGCACCGTGAGGTTGAGGACGGTCACGCGGTCGCCACCCATACGACCGGCCATGCGCATGCCCTTGAAGACACGCGACGGGGTCGAGGAAGCACCGATCGAGCCGGGCTTGCGGTGGTTGCGGTGTGCACCGTGCGAGGCGCCGACGCCGTGGAAGCCGTGGCGCTTCATGACACCGGCGAAGCCCTTGCCCTTGGAGGTACCGACGACGTCGACCTTCTGGCCCGCCGTGAACGTGCCGTCCACGGTGAGCTCCTGGCCGAGCGTGTACTCAGCGGAGTCGTTGGTCCGGATCTCGGTGAGGGTGCGACGCGGGGTCACGCCAGCGGCCTCGAAGTGGCCGGCGGCCGGCTTGTTGACCTTGCGCGGGTCGATGGCACCGGCGGCGATCTGGATCGCCTCGTAGCCGTCGCGCTCAGCGTTGCGGATCTGGGTGACCACGTTCGGGCCGACCTCGATCACGGTGACGGGGATGAACTTGTTGTTCTCGTCCCACACCTGGGTCATCCCGAGCTTCTTGCCGAGGAGGCCCTTGACGGTCTTGGTTGAGTTCGCCATTGGTCAGCCCCCTTACAGCTTGATCTCGATGTTGACGTCTGCCGGCAGGTCGAGTCGCATGAGCGAGTCGACGGCCTTCGGCGTCGGGTCGACGATGTCGATGACCCGCTTGTGCGTGCGCTTCTCGAAGTGCTCGCGCGAGTCCTTGTACTTGTGAGGGGAACGGATCACTGCGATCACGTTCTTCTCGGTGGGGAGTGGCACCGGGCCGACCACGGTTGCACCGGCACGGGTCACCGTGTCGACGATCTTCCGGGCCGACGTGTCGATGACCTCGTGGTCATACGACTTGAGCCGGATGCGGATCTTCTGTCCCGCCATGTGTCTCTTGTCCTCTCTCTGCGCCGCGCACCCGCAGGCCGCCTGACGCCGCTCGGCTCCGCATTGCTGCAGACCGTGCTGTTTTCCTGAACCAACCGGCCGCATCCGCTGGGGATGACCGCTGTTCACCTGTCAACCGCGCGGGCGACCTTGGCCGTCCAGCGTGGGCAATCGACTTCCTCGCACTCCGGGCGCAACAGTGTCGCGTCCGTCATGACCTCGGGGAGTCGTGTTCTGCTGCCTGCGGCCCAACCCAGCCCTGCTGAACAGGGGGGTTGTGCACTGCCAGAGCAGTGATCCTGCGGACTCGCACCCGCGGGGAATTCGGAACCGGACAAGTCTCGCATGTCCCGAGCCCACGTGCAACCCGGGCGTGTCGCGATGTGCCGGGCGTGTCGACACCGGCTCGCTTCCCCGGATCCACGCGGATCGGACGGCCTGGAGGCACGGGTCGCCGCCGCAACGCGGAGCGCCCTCCGGACATGGTCCGGAGGGCGCTCGTGGAGACGTCTACTCGGCCGTCACCGGAGGAACGAACCACGGGGGGAAGACCGCCACGCGCGGCGCGTGGCCGCCGTGGTCGGCGAGCACCGCACGGACCGTCTGACGGGCCTTGTCGTTCGGGACGCCGATCACCGCGACGGACGAGAACGGCACGCTCGGCCCGGCGAGGAGCTCGAGTCCGAGCATCTCGGGGTCGGAGAAGTCCGTCCGGCGGATCAGGTTCGTCCCGGCGTCGGGGCCGACGGCGAACCGGACGTCGTCGGCGTCGGCGTCCTGGTCGGCGACGACCACCGAGTCACCGAAGGCCGAGACCGGGACGACGAGCACGACGTAGTCCACCGCACGCGTGCGCCGGGCGGCGTCGGACCACCGCTCCCCGACGGCGCCGGTGCGGAGTTCGTCCCACCGGACGGCATCCGGCGACAGGGTGAACGGCACGTGGCTCGCGATGGTGCTGCCGTCGGGCGCTTCGGCCTCGGCGCGAGCGGCCCGGGTCTCGGGGCTGCTGACGTCGACGGCGGGCTCCGCCTGGTCGGCCGCCAGGATGGCGCCGGACCCGACGATGCCGTCGAGGTTGTCGATGTGGGTCACGTGGTGCGCACGCAGCGACGCGAACACCCGAGCCTCGGGCAGGTCGGCCGACGACGACCGGAGGGACGTCGGCGAACGCAGCGACGTCCCGGGGCCGGAGGCCGGCGGGTCGACGCGCAGGTTGGTGGTGATGCGGGTCCGCCGTGGCGCCGGAGCGGCTGGGATCGCCGACTCCTCACGCTGCCGGGGCGCGCAGATGTCGCAGAGCTCGGTGGGGAAACCGTGGATGCACTCGTCAGTCACGACTGTTGTGGGTCCTTCCGTGCCGTGTGGGGTGGTCCGGCACGTCGACCAACGCTACGTCATCCAGACGCTCCCGGGGTCATTGTCGGTAGAGCAGCGCCCGGACCTCGGACTCGGCGGCGTGGACCCGGGCCGGATCGATGGTCTCGCCGTGCTCGTACGCGTCGAGCAGCCGCGGGTCGATGTAGCTCTGCCGGCACACCGTCGGGGTGTTGCCGAGCTCGTCGCTCGCGGCCTTCACGGCATGGGACACCGCACGCTTCCGCTTCGCCTGCGAGGACAACGGACCGGTCTGCGCCAGGTCGACGGCCGCGGCCACCGTGCCGTGCAGGGTGCGGAAGTCCTTCGCCGTGAAGTCGTCACCCGCGCGCTCCTTGACGTAGGCGTTGATGTCCTCGGCGGACAACGGCTCCCACTCGTCACCGCGGCGTTCACGGAACGACAGCAGTCGGGCGTTCGGCCCGCGGCGCTTCATGCCGGCGATCACGGTCGCGAGGTCGGCGTCGTGGATCGACGACGACCACTCCTGCCCGCTCTTGCCGGGGAAGTCGAGCTCGATGTCGTCACCGGAGACGTGGGCGTGTGCGCACAGCAGGGTCGACAGCCCGCGGCTCCCGTGTTCGCTGGCGTACCGCTCCGAACCGACCCGCAGCGATCCCTGGTCGAGCATCCGGAACGCGGCGGCCAGCGCTCGGCGACGATCGGGTTCCGGTCGTCGGAGGTCCTGGGTCACCCCGCGCCGTGCGACCGGCAGCGACTCCGCGAGTGCGAGCGCGCGGTCGTACTTGATCCGGTCCATCCGCTCACGCCACGACGGGTGGTACATGTACTGGCGGCGTCCGGCTCCGTCGATGCCGGTCGCGAGCACGTGCCCGTTCTCGTACGGCGAGATCCAGACGTCGTCCCACGCCGGCGGGATGACGAGGTCCTCGAGCCGCTGACGCACCGCGACATCGGTCACGGTCGCGCCGTCGGGGTCGCGGTACGAGAAGCCGCGTCCGCTCCGGACACGGTGGTAGCCACGACCGGAGGTCGTGGAACGGCGGAGACGAGTCACCCGGCCGAGCCAACTCCCCGGTGCCTGGGACGCCGCACGGGGCGGACGGGCGCCGTCGTGGCGGGCGTACCCCGGGCCTCCCGTCCGCCGCCCGCCAGGGCCGTGCGCGGCCGTCAGTGACTCGTGGGCGGTACCAGGACCTGTCGGGGAACGACAAAGCGGGGCCGAGCCCGAAGGCTCGGCCCCGCTGAGGCAGGTAACCGGAGTTACTTGACGATCTTCTCGACCGTACCGGCACCGACCGTACGACCACCCTCACGGATGGCGAAACGGAGGCCCTCTTCCATGGCGATCGGCTGGATCAGCTCGACCGTCATGGCGACGGTGTCACCGGGCATGACCATCTCGGTGCCCTCTGGCAGCGTGATGACGCCGGTGACGTCCGTGGTGCGGAAGTAGAACTGCGGGCGGTAGTTCGCGTAGAACGGGTTGTGACGCCCGCCCTCTTCCTTGGTCAGGATGTACGCGTTCGCCTGGAACTCGGTGTGCGGCGTGACCGAACCCGGCTTCACGACGACCTGGCCGCGCTCCACGTCCTCGCGCTTGAGGCCACGGATGAGCAGACCGGTGTTGTCACCGGCGACCGCCTGGTCGAGCAGCTTGCGGAACATCTCGATGCCCGTGACGGTGGTCTTCTGCGTCGCGCGGATGCCGACGATCTCGACCTCCTCGTTCAGGTTGAGCGTGCCACGCTCGACGCGACCGGTGACGACCGTGCCACGACCGGTGATCGTGAAGACGTCCTCGATCGGCATCAGGAACGGCTGGTCGGTGGCGCGCACCGGGTCCGGCACGTGCTCGTCGACCTGGGCCATGAGGTCCTGGACCGACTTGACCCACTTCTCGTCGCCCTCGAGCGCCTTGAGTGCCGAGACCTGCACGACGGGGGCGTCCTCGTCGAACTGCTGCGAGCCGAGGAGCTCGCGGACCTCGAGCTCGACGAGCTCCAGGATCTCCTCGTCGTCCACCATGTCGGACTTGTTCAGCGCGACGACGATGTAGGGGACGCCGACCTGACGAGCGAGCAGCACGTGCTCACGCGTCTGGGGCATCGGGCCGTCGGTGGCGGCGACCACGAGGATCGCGCCGTCCATCTGCGCCGCACCCGTGATCATGTTCTTCACGTAGTCGGCGTGACCGGGGGCGTCGACGTGCGCGTAGTGACGCTTCTCGGTCTGGTACTCGACGTGCGAGATGTTGATCGTGATGCCGCGCTGGCGCTCCTCGGGAGCGTTGTCGATCTGCGCGAAGTCACGGGCCTCGTTGAGGTCCGGGTACTGGTCGTGCAGAACCTTGGTGATCGCCGCCGTGAGCGTGGTCTTGCCGTGGTCGACGTGACCGATGGTTCCGATGTTGACGTGCGGCTTGGTGCGCTCGAACTTGGCCTTGGCCACTGTGGGTCCTCCTCAGGACTCGGAAGCGTCATCCCCGGCCGGCCCTGGATGGGCTCGCGACCGTTGATGCGCGGTGTGTGTCTGTACTTTACTTGGTGGCGAGGGGCCCGTCGCCGGGCACCCCCGCCTGTGGAGAGACGCTTGAGCGTCACTCCCCCGCGTTCTTCGCGATGATCTCCTCGGCGACCTTGGCCGGGACCTGGCTGTAGGTCTCGAAGGTCATCGAGTAGACCGCACGACCAGAGGTCTTCGACCGCAGGTCGCCGACGTAGCCGAACATCTCGGACAGCGGCACGCTCGCGCGGACCACCTTGACGCCCGAGGCGTCCTCCATCGAGGCGATCTGGCCACGACGGGAGTTCAGGTCACCGATGACGTCGCCCATGTACTCCTCAGGAGTACGGACCTCGACGGCCATGATCGGCTCGAGGATCGCGGGACCGGCCTTGCGGGCCGCTTCCTTGTAGGCGATGGAACCGGCGATCTTGAACGCCATCTCGGACGAGTCGACGTCGTGCGCCGCGCCGTCCTTGAGGATGGCCTTCACGCCGACGGTCGGGTAGCCCGCGAGGATGCCGACCTGCATGGCGTCCTGGATACCGGCGTCGACCGAGGGGATGTACTCGCGCGGGACACGGCCACCGGAGGTCGCGTTGACGAACTCGTAGACCTTCTCGCTCGTGACCTCCATCGGCTCGAGGGCGATCTGCACCTTCGCGAACTGGCCGGAACCACCGGTCTGCTTCTTGTGGGTGTAGTCGTACCGCTCGACGATCTTCGTGAGGGTCTCGCGGTAGGCCACCTGGGGCTTGCCGACGCTCGCCTCGACGTGGAACTCGCGCTTCATGCGGTCGACGAGGATGTCGAGGTGGAGCTCGCCCATGCCCTTGATCGTCGTCTGACCGGTCTCGGCGTTGAGCTCGACGCGGAACGTCGGGTCCTCTTCGGCGAGCTTCTGGATGGCCGTGGAGAGCTTCTCCTGGTCAGCCTTCGTGTTCGGCTCGATCGCGACCTCGATGACCGGCTCCGGGAACGTCATCGACTCGAGGACGACCTGGTTGGTCGGGTCGCACAGGGTGTCACCGGTGGTGGTGTCCTTGAGGCCGATGACCGCATAGATGTGGCCAGCGGTCACGTTGGCGACCGGGTTCTCCTTGTTGGAGTGCATCTGGAAGATCTTCCCGATGCGCTCCTTCTTGCCCTTGGTCGAGTTGATGACCTGTGCGCCGGACTCGATCGAGCCGGAGTACACGCGGACGTAGGTGAGGCGACCGAAGAAGGGGTGCACCGCGACCTTGAACGCCAGGGCCGAGAACGGCTCCGACGCGTCGGGCTTGCGGATGATCTCCTTCTCCTCGTCCTTGACGTCGTGGCCGATCATCGGCGGCACGTCGAGCGGGGACGGGAGGTAGTCGATGACGGCGTCGAGCATCGGCTGGACACCGCGGTTCTTGAACGCAGAACCGCACAGCACCGGGTAGAGCGTGCTGCTCACGGTGAGGGCGCGGATCGCGGCCTTGATCTCGTCGACCGAGAAGTCGGTGTCGCCCTCGAGGTAACGCTCCATGAGAACGTCGTCCGCCTCGGCCACGCGCTCGATGAGCTTCTCGCGGTACTCGGCGGCGCGGTCCTGCAGGTCGGCCGGGATCTCTTCGATCTCGTACTTCGCACCCATCGCGACGTCACCCTTGGCGTCGCCGCGCCAGGTGAGTGCACGCATCTGGACGAGGTCGACGACGCCTTCGAACGAGCTCTCCGAACCGATCGGCAGCTGGAGCACGAGGGGCTCAGCACCGAGGCGGTTGATGATCGTGTCGACGGTGTAGTAGAAGTCCGCGCCGAGCTTGTCCATCTTGTTGACGAAGCAGATGCGCGGGACGTTGTACTTGTCGGCCTGACGCCACACGGTCTCGGACTGGGGCTCGACGCCCTCCTTGCCGTCGAAGACGGCGACCGCACCGTCGAGGACGCGGAGCGAACGCTCCACCTCGACCGTGAAGTCCACGTGACCGGGGGTGTCGATGATGTTGATCTGGTTGTTGTCCCAGAAGCAGGTCGTCGCGGCCGACGTGATCGTGATGCCGCGCTCCTGCTCCTGCGCCATCCAGTCCATCGTGGCAGCGCCGTCGTGGACCTCACCGATCTTGTGCGTGATGCCCGTGTAGAACAGGATGCGCTCGGTCGTCGTGGTCTTGCCGGCATCGATGTGCGCCATGATGCCGATGTTGCGGACCTTGTTCAGGTCGGTGAGCACGTCCTGTGCCACAGGGTTCCTCCGGAAGAGTTGTAGGAGAGGTTGGCGGCCGTCCGGGCGCCGGGGTTCTTGACCACCGGTGCCCGGACGGTGCCGGGACTACCAGCGGTAGTGGGCGAAGGCCTTGTTCGACTCGGCCATCTTGTGCGTGTCCTCGCGGCGCTTGACCGCGGCACCGAGACCGTTCGACGCGTCGAGGATCTCGTTCATGAGACGCTCGGTCATCGTCTTCTCGCGACGGGCCTTGGCGTACGAGGTCAGCCAGCGGAGCGCGAGGGTGTTCGCGCGGTGCGGCTTGACCTCGACCGGGACCTGGTAGGTCGAGCCACCGACGCGGCGGCTGCGGACCTCGAGGGTCGGACGGACGTTGTCGAGCGCCTTCTTGAGCGTGACGACAGCATCCTGCTGGTTCTTGGCAGTGACGCCCTCGAGTGCACCGTAGACGATGCGCTCGGCGAGGCCCTTCTTGCCGTCGAGCAGGATCTTGTTGACGAGCTGGCTGACGATCGGCGCACCGTAGACCGGGTCGGCGACGACGGGACGCTTGGGGGCGGGACCCTTACGAGGCATCTAACTCAACCCTTCTTCGCGCCGTAGCGGCTACGAGCCTGCTTACGGTTCTTCACGGCCTGGGTGTCCAGGGCGCCACGGATGATCTTGTACCGCACGCCGGGGAGGTCCTTCACACGACCGCCACGGACGAGCACCATCGAGTGCTCCTGGAGGTTGTGGCCCTCACCGGGGATGTACGCCGTGACCTCGGTGCCGTTCGAGAGCTTCACACGAGCGACCTTGCGCAGTGCGGAGTTCGGCTTCTTCGGGGTGGTGGTGTAGACGCGGGTGCACACACCACGCTGCTGGGGGTTCGCCTTCAGGGCGGGCGCCTTGGTCTTGGTGACCTTCGGCGTACGACCCTTGCGAACCAGCTGCTGAATAGTAGGCAACTGTTCTCCTGGTTCTTCGCTCGTGCTCTCTGGCCGGCGCGATCCGCCGGCTTCCTCGTCCCACGCTGATGACCGCCTGACGGCGGAGGAACCTGCGGGGGGACGGAGTGGTCCGACTGGGCGATCTCGCTCGCCGGACTTTTCGGGCGCGCCCGAGGGCGCACACCCAGAAGAGACTACCCGCGTAACGGGACGAAATCAATCCGGGCCGGCACCACGCCGGACACCGTCATGAGCCGGTGTCCGAGGACCCGTTGCCGACCGCCGACCGGAAGGTCGCACCCGAGCTCGAGAACCCCGTGATGTACCCGCTCGCGTTCACGTTGAGCGGTCCGGCCGTGGCCGTCCCGGTGCCGCCGGCGCCGGCGATGTCCGCCGTGAAGGTGGCCCGGCCGAAGGTGGTGGTGGAGACGAGCCAGCCGTTCGTGGTCCAGCTGCCGACGGCGACGGTCGGCCGCGACTCGAGCGTCCACTTCTCGTTCGTGTAGGTGTACGCGGGGTTCTCGCCGTACGCGTAGAAGCTGCACCCGGCCGGCGCGGCGTCGTTCGAGGCGATGCAGCCGTCCACCCAGGCGTCCACGGCTCGCTTCGCCGCCTGCTCCCCCGCGTCCGTGAGCGTCGCGGTCATCTGCACGGGCGTCGAGGCGCTGCCACCGAACCCGCTCACGACGGCGCTGCCACCCGTGGCCTTCGTCCACTTGCCGCCGTCGTACGTGACCGCGTAGGTGCCGGGGAGGGCACGGAGGCCGACCGTGCCGTCCTTCGGGGTCTTCGTCGACGTGCCCGCGACCTGCACCGAGGCGCCGGACGGACCCCGGACGCTGACGTCGACGCTGCCGAGCTCCGGCGCCTGCAGCTCCCAGACCGGGAACACGCCCCAGTCGGTGCCGGTCTTGTCGAGCGTGAAGGTCGCCGCGACGTCACGGCCGGCCTGGCGCAGGTACGCGCGGACGGTGGCGGTGTCGCCGTCCGTGCGCGTCGCGGCCACCCGGTAGCCAGTGACCTTCGCGGTCGCCTTCGCGTACGCGGCGTCGGTGAGGAGCACGTCCGACTTCGTCCGGTCGATGCCCGCTGCGTCGAGGGCGTCGGCGACCTTGCCCGCGGTCAGGTCGTCGAGGAACGCCCGCACCGGTCGGTCGGCCGAGTGGGTGGCCGAGCCGACGGAGTACCCGACGACACCGGCGACGAGCAGCAGCACGACGGCGGTGCCGCCGGCGATGATCCCGATGAGCTGGCCTCGGCGGAGCTTCCGGCGCGGAGCGCGCGACGCGGTCGGGGCGTACTGCGCGTTCTGCGCGGTCGCTGGCGTTCCTTGCGTCCCACGGATCGACGCCACCGACGGCACGGCTCCCCAGCCGTCCTGCTGGTCCGGATCCGGCGTGTGCTGGTCGCTCATCGTTCCCCCGTTGCGTGTGCGTCGTGCCCGGGAAGACTACCGCCCGACGGTGTCGTCCCCCGCGACGGTGGTCTCCTGCCGCTGCCCGGCAGTGGGCGTCCGGTCCGTCGTCCGGGCCTGGTGCCGGGCCACGGAGATCCCGCCGATCACCGACAGGAGCGCCACCACGACGGACCCGACCACGAACGGCCCGAGTGCGTAGCCGGCCGGGAAGACGAGGAGCTCGGTCAGGTCGCGGCGGATCGCCGCGTACCCGACGGCGCCGACGCCGAGCATCACCAGGTAGGCGGTCGCGGCGGCGACCAGGCCGGTGACACCGGGGTTGCCCTCTCGCGCGCCGACCGCGGTCGCGAGGAACACCACCACGGCGGCGCCGATCACCATGGCCGGGCCGAGGTACGGGGTCGCGTCCGGCTGCGCGATCGCCTCGACGTCGGCGAGGAGCGCTTCGAACCCCGCGACGGCGACGACGAGCGCGATGAAGAGGACGGACGTCATCGTCGCGATCAACCACCGGGACATGAGGTGATCGTATCGCCGACGGGACGGTCAGCGGGTGGCTTCGGTCCGCTCCGCGTGGTCGGCGCCTTCAGCAGAGCCTGCGCTGTCCGCGCTGTCCGCGCTGTCCGCGCGCTCCACGTGCCCCTGCGCTGCGGCGACCAGGGCGAGTGCGATCGTCGCGGTGATGATCGGGACGGTCTCGGTCATCGGAGCGACCTGCGTCGTGCTGGTGGTCGGTGCGGCCTGCGTCGTGCTGGTGGTGGGCTCTGCCTGGAGGCCCGGGGCTGCGTCCGCCTCGGAGGGCTCCTCCGGCTCGTGGTCCCGCAGGGCCGGGCCGATGATCGGCAGGACGCCGGTGGTGGACGCCGGTTCGGCGTGCAGGACGGTCGCCTCGGAGGCCGCCGGCTCGCCGCGCTTCGCCGCGCGTCGAGCGCGCCCCATCTTCACCAGCACGACCACGGCGACGATCGCCCAGATGCCGTTGACGATCGTGGACGGCACCGCGTGGTGCGCGGCCACGTTGACGGCGACCGCCAGGCCACCGACGAGGTTGAAGAGCTGGTAGACCGGCCCGTTCGGGAGCTTCCCCGTGGAGAAGAGAATGTAACCAGCCAGCACGGTTACGGCGCCGAACCAACCCAGGAATTCCACGATTCCGACCAACACGCGCGACTCCGGGCACGACGGGAACGGCCGGTTCGAGCCGACCGTTCGAGAGGGAGATGAGCAGCCGCGATCACGGCGTCGTGAGCATCGTACGCACACCGACGGATGTCGTGGAAGAGGGCTCGGCGTGGCGCGTCACACCCCAGTGGGAGGGGGTCGGATCAGCCCTTCGCGGAGGCCGCGGGTGCGGCGTCCGAGAGCACGTAGACGGAACCGGAGAGCGACCATGCTTGGCTCGCCATCGGCGAGTCCCCCTCATCGGCACTCGTCGCAGCGATGCCGTTCACCAGGAACAGCCGCTCGCCGCCCTGGACGGCCTTCGTGAAGCTCAGCGCTTGGTCGTAGGAGCCCGTGACGGCAACGGTGACGGGGATGAGCACGAAGTTCGATGCGGTGATCTGGTCATCGCTGTACGGGGTGGGCGCCGCCGGCGTCGCTGCCGCCGTCGGCGTGGCACTCGAGCTCGCAGCGCTCGGGGATGCTGACGGACTCGGCGCCGCCGCTGATCCGGAGCCCTCCGGCAGGTAGGCCTTCGGCTCGCCGAAGGTGACCGAGGTCACGGTGACGCCGCTGGAAGAGGCCGCGAGATTCAGCTGGGACAACAAGGAGTCAGTCTCGGGCGCTGCAGGAACTGACGCGCGCAGCGCTGCAAGCTCTCGCTCCGTCGAGTCGAGCGACTCGGACGCTTTCTCGAGGCGGCGCAGTTCAGCGCGGTTGCCCGAGTTCGTCGCTGCGATGTCCGCTCGCTGCGACGCGTTGGTGGACGCCTGTGCGATCTGCGGCTGCGCACCGAGGAACCACCCGCCAGCGAGGACGGCGAGCGCGGCGGCGAGAGCGACGATCAGCGAGAGGCGGCTCTTGTTCACTTGGCATCGTCCTTCGTGTACTTGTCGTCGTAGGCCTTGTCGCCAAGGTGCGCTTCGATCGTCGCCGAGTACGTACCGGTGTCGGCCTCGAGCGAGACCGAGGTGATGGTCGAATCCGCGTACCCCTTGATCGTCGACAAGCGGGCAGTCCAGTCGGGGACGGACGGGATGCTCGGGCTCTCGATGGTCAGTTGCATCGTGGCGATCCGCGTTCCCTCCAACGGCACTGTCGATTGTGTGAACGCCTTCGTCACGTCTGCCGAGTCGATGGACATCGCTGTGATCGACACCCCCGCAGGGAGGACGGCCTT
Organism: Curtobacterium sp. VKM Ac-2884; assembly: GCF_015350945.1. NCBI lineage: Bacteria > Bacillati > Actinomycetota > Actinomycetes > Micrococcales > Microbacteriaceae > Curtobacterium > Curtobacterium sp. VKM Ac-2884. The sequence continues at coordinate 443,365 of NZ_JADKSA010000002.1, read as the reverse complement.
GAGTTGTGCGAGGGTCGCGTTCCAGTCGACCTCCGTCGACCCGCCGACTGCCTGCGCCGCCTCGAGGAGCGCTGCGTCCCGCTCCGCCTGTCGCACGTCCGAGTACCGCAGCTGCTGCTGGAGCAGCGACGTCGTCTCCGCTTGTGCACTGCGGAGGGCTTCGGCGGTCTCGAGCTGGTGCACGTACGCCACCCCCGATCCGACGACCACCACGGCGGCCGCCACCACGACGCCGAGCCAGGCCCGGCGGGCAAGCGCACGCTCTCGGCGCCCCGTGTGCACCTCGGCCGGGAGCAGGTCGACGCGCGGCTCACGGCCGACGATGGACGTCGTCGAGGCAGCCTTCTTCGGTCGACGGCCTCGGCCACGCTGTTCGCCGGTCGCGTCCGGACTGGCGACGATCGGTCTGATCTCGGTTGCAGTCATGCTGCTCGGCTCCCCACTGCCAGCCCGTAGGCGACGGCGATCGCGTCCTCGTGTACTGCGATGTCGTCGGCCGGGATCGACCGAGCGACGTCGGCTCCTGCGAATGCGGACCGGAACTCGACCGGGAGCCGCGTGTGCTCACCGAGCGCGTTCCGGAACCCGACGAGTCGGGCTCCGCCGCCGACGAGGACGATCCGTTCGACCCGCTCGCCGGGTCGGGTGTTCACGTAGTAGTTGATGGTGTTCCGCAGGCTCGCGATCAGCTCGAGTACTGAATCGCTGATGATCGCCACTGCCCGGCCGTCATCAGGCGTTCTCGCACCCTGCCCGATCCCGAGGTGACGTTTGACGGCCTCCGCCTGCGCGAACTCGATGTCGAGGTTGCCGGCGAGCGCGCGGGTCACGTCGTTGCCCCCGATGGGGATGATCCGGACGAACTGCGGAATGCCGTCGGTCGACAGGACGACGGTGGTCGTGTCCGCGCCGAGCTGCACCAGCACTGTGGTGCCCGGCAGGCCAGGGCGGCCGACGAGCACCCGGGTCAACGCGAACGGGATGAGGTCGACCCCGACGGGGTTCAGCCCGGCGAGCTGCGCCGCGTGGACGTTGGCGAGGACTGCGTCCTTGATCGCCGCGATGAGGAGCCCGTGCACGACCGGGCCGTCCTCACTCATGCCCTCTGAGGTCGGGTAGAAGTCGAGGATCGCATCACCGACCGGCACAGGGAGCATGTCCTGCACCTGGAACGGCAGGCTCTCTCGAATCTGCTCCAGGGGTGCTGCCGGCACGATGAGGTCGCGGGACAGGACACGCTGGTTCCCCATGCCCAGCACGACGTCCCGAGAGCGGAAGCGGCCGGTGGACCACAGCGAGCGCAGCGCCGCAGCCACGGTGTTCGGTTCGAGCACCTCACCGCGACTGACGGCGTCGGGCGGCGTCGGGACCTCGGCGAAACGCAACACGGTCGGCCGAGCGCGGTCTGCGTTCGCGACCTCGACCGCGCGGATCGCGGTACCCGCGATGTCGATGCCGACGATGCTCTTGCCCATGATGCTGCTTTCGCTTTGGTTGGAGTCTGGTTGCCGGAGAAGTCAGGCGAGCCCGAGCAGCCGGAGGTAGGCGGTCCAGAGGTCCTGGCCGAAGAAGATCCCGATCCAGGCGCCCGCGAGCATCGACGGCCCGAAGGGCAGACCGCCGCGCCACCGTGTTCGCCCGCTCACGAGCAGTGCGATCGCGACGGTACCGCCCACGACGAAGGCTCCGAAAGCACCCACTGCGAGGGGTCCCCATCCGAGGTACGCGAGCACGAAGCCGAGGACCACGGCGAGTTTCACGTCCCCGAGCCCCATTCCCCCGGGGACCGCGAGGGCGAGCACGAGGTAGGCGCCGCCGAGCACGGCAGCACCAGCCACAGCTCGCACGAGCGCACCGACATCACCGCTGAGGACCGTAGCCGTGACGAGCAGGATCCCGAGGACGCCCGCGGACGGGTAGACGATGGCGTTCGGGAGTCGGCGCGTGTCGAGATCGATCAGTGCCAGTGCCACGGAGACGGCCATCAGGAAGAGGAGTGCTGCGAAGTCGATGGCTTCAGCGAGCACGGCCGTCCCGGGCGGTATCACGGCTACCGACGAGGACCACGACCACGCCACGCCCACGAACAGGGCGGCAGTCGCCAGCTCGACCGACGGGTAGCGCGCCGAGATGGGCGCACCGCAGTCCCGGCACCGACCGCGCAGGGCCAACCACGAGAGCACCGGAACGTTGTCGCGGCGCCGGATCTCGTGACCGCAACGCGGGCAGGCACTCGGCGGTGCGACCACCGAGAATCCTGCGGGTACCCGGTACACGACGACGTTGAGGAACGACCCGACGACGAGACCGAAGACACCTGCCAGCGTCAGGGTCACCGGGAGGAGCTCACGGACCGCGGTCACCGGCATGCCCCGCTGCTGGTCGTCGCGCACGATCCGTCGACCTTGTACGCCGTCTGGACCTCGACCTGCGTGGTGACGCCGTACGACGTCGAGACGGGCTGCAGGAACTTCGGTGGTGCCGTCGTGAGGAGCCGCTGGTCGTACACGTAGTTCTTCGAGAACCCCGTGCTGCCGGTCGTCGCGACCGCACCACGCCAGTTCTGCGCGATGGATCCGACGACCTTGAGCACGCCGAGCTTGGGCCCGATGTCGTAGTTCTGGTTCCAGAACGTGCCGGCGTTGCTCGCCATGGCAGCGCTGATCGTGATGCCCGCGCCGCTGCTGCGGTTCAGGAGGCCGACGCCGCTCTGGTTGCAACGGGTGGTGTCAGTCACGTAGCCGACCCGCGGCTGGTACGTCGTCGGGTACGAGCTGCACCGCGCGGGGTTGTAGATCTCGACCGCGTTCTGGCCCACGAGTCCGAGGACGTCGTTGGTGGCGCTGGCGTAGGTGATGTCGTCGGTGACCCAGACCGTGCCCGATGCAGCGATCGTCATGGCGCCGCTGAAGCCCCCGCTGACGAAGACATCGCCAGCTGAGCAGCTGTACGTGTCCGATGCCGATCCGGTTTGGTAGTAGGACCCAGACTGCCCACCGTTGACCCACTCCCCCGGCGCCGGGAAACCCTGACCGTTGTTGAAGGCCTGGTTGTTGGTGGTCGTCGCGCTCCCGTTCGACCGGACGGTCACCGTCGTCGTGCAGTAGGTGTTCGTGTACCGGGAAGGGAAGGTGTTGGCGGCCCAGGCGTTCACGTCGTTCGCGGCAGAAGGGATGTCCTGGACGTACATCAGGTTCGTCGGGAGCGTCGGGATCGTGGCGCCTGCCGAACTCTGCAGGTCAGCGACGGCTCCGCACAGCGCAGCGGCCTTCGCGGTGTCGGCACCCGCCTTGACCTCACCGGTCGAACCGCTCACCTGCACCTGCGTTGCCTTCGTCCACGGCGACCAGACGGTCATCTTGCCGTTGCCCAGGAACGACACCCGGGTCGGGCCGGTGTACAGGCAGCCCGGCCGGGGTACCGAGGTCGGGAGGTCGACGCGGGTCTCCTGCGAGAGGTTCGAGTTCAGCGCAGGCAGCCCGAGGTAGGGCACCGCACTCGCGGCACCCCCGTTGAAAGTGCCAGCGCAGGTCCCACTCGCGGGGCGGACCGAGGTGTCGTGCTGCTCGACCGGCCCGTTGAACACGGTCGCGCAGGCCGCGGTGAAGACGTCGTTGGTCCGGATCGGACCGTTGAGGACATCGGTACCGGCGAACTGGACCGCCGCACACTTGTTGCTTGCCGACTGCCACTGGTAGACGGTCGTGCAGGTACTTCCGGTGATCGCAGGGTTCGACGACTCGTAGTTGGTGAAGTACAGGTAGTTGATGAACCCGTCGCCCTTGAGGTTCGCGACCAACGACCGGACGCTACCCCCCGACTTCCCCGTGACACGGACCTTCAAGACGCCCTTTGCGGAGTAGTTCGAGTTGTCCACCTCGTACCGGTACCACTGGTCCGTTGAGCCAACCACCTTGGCCCAGGTGGAACCGGCATTCGTGAAGGCGATGTTGTCCGCCTGCCCGCTGAAGCTCGAACCGCTCGCCTTGCTGAACTGCGCGCTCGAGTTTCCGTGGAGCGCGTAGCCGTTGTCATTGGACAGCTTGGACTGGTAGTCGGCCAGTCCTGCGTACGCGGCCGCCATCGCGTTCTGGAAGTTGCGGTCCGTCGCTGACTTCACCGCCCCGGAGGTCGACACGGCGATCATCGTTGCGACGAGCAGCATCATCACGGTCCCGAAGATCAGGACGTTGCCGAGGATCATCCCTCGGTCTTCGTCGCGCGCCCGCTCGAGCACGCTCCGGAGCCGGGTCATGGCGTTCCTCCGTTGCTGGTCCCGTAGACGACGTTGAAGAGGTAGAGCGTGTTCTGGATGGTCGTGTTCCCTGCTGCCCCGCTCACGGTCGACCCGAGTTCCAGGTTGACCCGGACGGCGCGGACGTTGCCGAGTTGCGCGGTCGAGACGGTGCCGTCGCTCTGTGCCGGCAGCGGGCTGCCGTCCGCCCCGAGGTACTCGAACATCTGTGCGCCACCGGTGGGAGAAGCCACCGGGCCTCCGATCACCATCGAACGAGTCGGCGCCTGCGCCGTCGACGGGAAGGTCCAGAAGCCGTTCGACGCCGTGCCGTCCCACTGGTCGAGGACGACCTTCTTCGCCGCGTTGAGGGAGTAGCGGATCTGGACCGGGTTGTCGGTACCGCTCCCGTCGAGGTTGATGTAGGCGTAGAACGTCAGTCGCGTCGGGGCCGCCTCGGTGACGGCTGCGGCGTAGCTACCGTCGGACTTGGGCAGCAGGCTGGCGGCATGGACGTACCGAGTGACGGAGTTCATCACGACCGATGCGTACCGCGCGTTCTGGTCGGACGAGGTGTTGGTCGCACCCGCCCGCAACGTGGCGGTGAAGAAACCCCCCACCGCGACGAGGATGACCATCGAGACGCTCACGGCGACGAGCAGCTCGGAGAGGCTGATGCCGGCCTGATCACGGTGCAGACGGCGGAGAAGGCGGATCACGACGTCTGGCCTCTCGGGTCGAGGGTCAACGTGTTGTCGAAGCTGATGACCACCAGCGCGGTCTTCTGGTTGACGGAGCCACTGGTCACCGGCTTCACGTTCGATGCGTTCGACGCGATCTCGTTCTTCGTCGTGGATCCGAAGCTCGTGCCCGAGTAGATGGTCCAGGTCCCGAACGGCAGTGCCACCGTGGCGACGTCCGCCGAGGAGACCGGGAACTTCATCGTCATCCCGGCTGAGCATCCGGGGTCGCCCGCCGCCGGGCTCGCCGAGGAGACAGCGGTGATGTACCGGCCCTTCACTCCGCTCACCGTGGCGACGCCGGTCATGACAGACGCCGACGCAGGAGCGCCCGGCGACGTCTCGATCGTGGGCGGGATGGCCCCGATGGCCCCGGCGGCGTTCGGTGTCGACCACGCTGAGGGGTTCGGGCTCAGACAACTCACCGTGGAGCTGGGACTGTTGGAGTAGGGCCCGGCGTACGCCGCGTAGCCCGAGGTGAAGGGAAACACCGGCACTGACGGCTTCGACGTCGACGTCACCACGAGGGACGTGCTCGCGACGTCCCACGGTTTGATGGTGTCGAGGCCCCCCACCGAGCTCGAGAGCACCGTCACCATGTTCGTCGGCAGGGTGGCGTTGTAGGTCTTCGCGTACTGGAGGGTCAGCTGACTCGCGCGGTCGTAGACGAACGGCACCGGGGAGCTCGCGCCTGCAGAAACCGTGATCGGAGTCTGCGAGGACGGCTGCGCCTGGTTGGTGTCGATGCCTCCGGTCGTGGTCGCCGTCACCGTGTAGTCGCCCGGCGCCACGTTGACCGCGTACGAGCAGCCCTGCGCGTCCGTCGACTGCACCGCGGTGGTGAGCGTCGAACCGCCGCCCCCGGCGAGCGGCGCGACGGTGATCGAAACGCCCTGGTAGGGGCTTCCCGACGCCGTCACTGCCGAGATGATGATCGTCCCGTACCCAGGGTCGGTGACGGCGTCGCTCGGGGCGATCGCGGAGGTGACAGTCGTCGAGCTTGCTCCGCCGCCACGAGGATTCGGCCAGCTCACGGTCTCGACGACGCTCTTGTAGGCGAGCTTGCCGTTCGACGTGCCGCAGGCACCGCTGGCTCCGTCGCTCTGAACCCAGGTGACGGCGCGCTCGATCTTGTAGGTCACCCCGCCGATGGTCTTCGTGTTGGCAGCGCCGGCCTTGCTCACGACCTTGAAGATGCCGCCGGTCGAAGCAGCTGCGGTCTGGCGGAGCGTGTCGATGTCCTGTGACGCGAGTGCGACGGCGGTTTCACGTCCGCGGCTGGTCTGGGTGAGCTGCAGGGTGTTCGCGATGCCGTAGGCGATCCCCACGGACATGATGGCGAACACCATCATCGCGACCATGACCTCGATGATGGAGAAGCCGGCCTCGGCATCCCCGGACTCTGCGCGCTGCAGGACGCGGTTCATTCGACGGAACACGGTCACCTCCTCCGGTCACTCTCGTTGTGCGAAGGGCGACCCGTCACACGACGAGCCGCCCTTCCGATGCCCTGAGATCAGGCGCAGGTGCCCTTGGCTGCTGCGGTGGTGTCGGTGATCTTCCAGTCGGTCGTGGTCGCACCCTTCGCCGAGATGCAGAACGAGCTACCCGTCGCCGCAGGCTTGTAGGTGAACGTCGTGCCATCGCTCTTCGTGTAGCCGTACGGCGTCATCGTGTCCGTGGCGCCGAACTCGGTCCCAGTCGGGAGAACGCCGTTCTTGTCCGTCTGGAACGCGATGACGGCCGTCTTCGCGTTCGCGAGGTCCGACTTGACGGTCGCGTCCTTCGCGTTGTTCTGGACGTTGAGGTACACCGGGATCGCGATGGCCGCGAGGATGCCGATGATGATGACGACGACGAGGAGTTCGATGAGCGTGAAGCCCTTTTCGTTGTCCTCGAGGAGACCCTTGCGGCGAGCGTCGAGCTTGCCCATGAGAGCGAAGTACATGGTGGTTTCCATTCTTCTGGGAATGCGATGGGGATTGTGCCGGGGAGTGCTCCGCCGCCGGTCACAAGAGTATTCAGGGGAGTTTCTGTGCGTAATCCCGAGAACGGGGGGTCCGGGGGTACCAAAATGCCCCCAGTAACGGGGGCATTCCGTGCTTCCATGCCCCCGCACGAGGGGCATGGACTCCGAGTGGTTACTTGACGAGCGAGGTGATCTGGAAGATCGGCAGGTAGAGCGCGACGATCATCCCGCCGACGACGACTCCGAGGAACGCGATGAGCAGCGGCTCGATGAGTGCCGTCAACGATTCGGTGGTGGATTCGACCTCGGCGTCGTAGAAGACAGCGATCTTCTCGAGCATCGTCTCGAGCGAGCCGGCGTCCTCACCAACGGCGATCATCTGCGAGACCATGCTCGGGAACACTTTTTCCACCGCCATCGGCGCTGCGATGGATTCACCTTTCCGAACCGCTTCGGCAACGCGGACGAGCGCGCTTTGCACGACGAAATTGTTCGATACATCTCCGACGATCTGCAAGGCCTGCAGAATTGGAACTCCGGAACCGATCATGTTCGAGAAATTGCGCGCGAACCGCGCGATCACGATCTTCTTAGCCAATGCGCCGAACACGGGGAGACGCAGCAGGATCGGGTCGCGGAACGCCCGGAACCGATCCGTGTTCTTGTTGGCCCGGTACCAGAACCAGCCAACCACCGCGATCACGGCCAGTACCGGCGCCAGCCAACGCATGGCGTGCGACATCGAGACGAGGATCTGGGTCGGGATCGGGAGCTGTCCACCGAGCGACGAGAACATGTTCTGGAAGATCGGCACGATGAAGATGAGCATGATGACGACCGCGGCCAGCGACATGCACAGCACGACCACGGGGTAGGTCATCGCCGACTTGATGGTCGAGCGGAGCTTGTGCTCCTTCTCGAAGTTGGTGGCGATGGAGTCCATGGCCTGGTCGAGGAACCCGCCGGTCTCGCCCGCACGGATCATGTTGATCATGATCGGCGGGAAGTCGACCGGGAACTTCGCCACCGCGTCGGAGAACGAGACACCGCGTTCGACGTCGTCGCGGACCTTGCCGAGGATGTCCTTGAGCTTCTTGTTCTCGGTCTGGTCGGCGAGGATCGACAGCGCGCGCAGCAGCGAGAGTCCCGAGGTGAGCATCGTCGAGGCCTGGCGCGACATGATCGCGAGGTCCTTGAGACCGACGCCCTTCTCGAAGCCCGGGATCTTGATCTCGGTCTGCAGGCCGGTGCCGGCCTTGGACTCCGTGATCGCGATCGGCGAGACGCCCATGCCCCGGAGCCGCTGGACGACCGCTCCTTCGGACGAGGCGTCGAGGCGCCCCTTGACGAGCTTGCCGGCGCCGTCGCGCCCGCGGTAGTCGAATGCGAGGGACATCAGTAGCCTCCGGAGAACTTGTCGCCGAAGTCGATCCCGCTGGCGGCGATCGCGGCTGCCGAGGAGTCGGACGGTGACTCGACGCGCTGCACCAGCCGGTCGAAGCCCTCTTCGTCGTGCACCTTGTCCATCGCGGCCTTGCGCGAGATCGTGCCGACGTTGACCAGTTCGGCGAGGTCCTGGTCCATGGTGTGCATGCCCAGGTCACGGCCGGCCTGCATGGCGGATGTGATCTGGTAGGTCTTGCCCTCGCGGATCAGGTTGCCGATGGCGGGGGTGATCGTCATGATCTCAGTGGCGACGACCCGGCCGACACCGTTGGCCTTCGGGACCAGGGTCTGGCAGACGACGCCCTGCAGGGTCGCCGCGAGCTGCGTGCGGATCTGGCCCTGCTGGTGTGGCGGGAAGACGTCGATGACACGGTCGATCGTGCCGGGGGCACTCTGCGTGTGCAGGGTGGCGAACACCAGGTGACCGGTCTCGGCCGCGGTGAGCGCGACCGAGATGGTCTCGAGGTCGCGGAGCTCGCCGATCAGGATGACGTCGGGGTCCTGGCGCAGCACGTGCTTCAGCGCGGCGGCGAAGGAGTGCGTGTCGGCACCGACCTCGCGCTGGTTGATGATCGCCTTCTTGTGCTCGTGCATGAACTCGATCGGGTCCTCGACCGTCACGATGTGGTCGGCCCGGCTCTCGTTCACCAGGTCGATCAGGGCGGCGAGGGTCGTGGACTTGCCGGAACCGGTCGGGCCGGTGACCAGGACGAGTCCGCGGGGCAGGCCGGCGAAGTCGCCGACGTGCTCGGGGATGCCGAGCTGCTTGAGCGTCTTGATCTTGGTCGGGATGATGCGGAAGGCCGCGCCCCAGTTGCCGCGCTGCTGGTAGAAGTTCACGCGGAAGCGGTACTCCGGCGACAGCGAGTAGGCGAAGTCGAGTTCCTGCTCCTGGTCGAACTGGCCGGCCTGTTCGACCGACAGCATCGTCTTGAGTGCCGCGATGACCTTGCCGCGCGACCACGCGCCTCCGGGGACTGCGGGACGGAGCGAGCCGTCGACGCGGACGGTGGGCGGGGCGTCGGCGGTGACGTGCAGATCGGATGCGCCCTGGTACACGACCTGGGCGAGGGCGGTGATCAGGTCCGGGTCGGCGACCTCGCGTGCGTGGCGCGAGAACTCGATGTCGCCGCCGATCGTGGCAGTCGGTGCCGGGGCCGCAGGCGCCGTGGGGAGCTGCTGCGTCGGCGCCTCGGCGTAGCCGTAGGTCGCGATCGACGACGGCACGCCGGCGGGCGGCGTCGCCGGAGCGGCGAGCGGCTGCGCGACCGGCACGGCGACGGGCGATCCGGACGGTGCCGGCCAGCCGGCGGCGTCGTCACCGAGGTCGTAGACCTGCTCCGGAGGGGCCGACGCTGCGGCGGCAGCCAGGCGTGCTGCACGGCGGGAGCCCACCTCGGTACCGGGGTTGCCCGGGTGCCAGCCGGCGACGGGTTCGTCGCCGGGAATCGTGATGTCGTACACGGAGTCGGTCATCTGCTGCGCTCTCTCGTGACTACGCGACCACGCGCAGGATCTCGTCGACGCTCGTGAGACCGAGCTTGACCTTCTCGAAGCCGTCCTGGCGGAGCGTCAGCATCCCCTGTGCCTGGGCGACGCGGCCGATCTCGGCGCTCGAGGCGCGCGAGACGGCGAGGCGTTCGATCTCCTCGGTGACGGTCATGACCTCGTGCAGGGCGATGCGGCCGCGGTACCCGGTGTTGGAGCAGACCGCGCAGCCGATGGGGGCGAAGAACGCCGGGACCTCGTCGCCGGGGCGCAGGAACCCGAGGGTGCGGAGCTGTTCGGCCTCGTACACGGCGGGGGCTTTGCACCGGTCGCACAGCCGTCGCGCCAGACGCTGGGCCACGACGGAGTCCAGCGCGGAGCCGACCAGGAAGGGCTCGATGTCCATCTCGGTGAGTCGGGTCACGGCGGAGGGGGCGTCGTTCGTGTGCAGGGTGGACAGCACGAGGTGGCCGGTGAGGGATGCCTCGATGGCGATCTGGGCGGTCTCGTGGTCGCGGATCTCACCGAGCAGGACGACGTCGGGGTCGGATCGCAGGATCGAGCGCAGCGCCGAGGCGAAGGTCAGCCCGGCCTTCGGGTTGACCTGCACCTGGTTGATGCCGGCCATCCGGTACTCGACCGGGTCCTCGACCGTGATGACGTTGATCTCGGGCTTCGCGACCGCGTTCAGGGTCGTGTACAGCGTCGTGGACTTGCCGGAGCCGGTGGGTCCGGTGACCAGGATCATGCCGTACGGCTTCGAGTACGACCGCTGGTACGCCTGGAAGTTCTGCTCGAGGAGGTTGAGGTCCTTGAGGGTCAGCGACGTGTTCGTGTTGTCGAGGATCCGCATGACGACCTTCTCGCCCCACACGGTGGGCAGCGTCGCCACGCGGAGGTCGATCTGGCGGCCACCGTGGCGGACCGACATGCGGCCGTCCTGCGGCTTGCGACGCTCGGCGATGTCGATGTCGCTCATGATCTTCAGGCGGCTGATGACGCCGTTCTGGATGTTCTTCGGCGCCGGGGCCATCTCGTGCAGCACACCGTCGATGCGGTAGCGGATCCTCACCTCGTGTTCACCGGGCTCGATGTGGATGTCCGAGGCGTGGTCCTGGATGGCCTGTGACACGAGCAGGTTCACGAAGCGGACGATCGGGACGTCGTCGAGGGCACCGTCGGCCAGGTCCATCTGGGCCGACGAGCTGACGGAGGCTTCTTCTTCCAGCGACGAGGTCAGGTCGTTGAGCTCGTCGTCGGCACGCAGGTAGCGGTCGAGCGCGGTGAGCAGGTCGCGCTCGTCGACCTGGAGCGGCTTGATCGGCCGGCCGGACGCAGCGCGGGCGTCGTCGATCGCGAGCACGTTGGTCGGGTTGACCATCGCGAGGATGAGCAGCTCGCCCTCGAACCCGACGCCGAGGACGCCGTGGCGCCGGCAGAGCGCAGCGGGGAGGATCGAGACCGCGGTGCCGTCGACCGGGTAGTCGGTCAACGGGACGGTGCGGGAGTTGTTCGACGCTGCGCGGGCGGTGATGAACTGTGCTTCGCTCACGACGCCCTGGTCGACCAGGCCGCGGATGGCGCGCTCGTCCAGGTCCTCGTCGCCCGTCATCGAGTCGAGGTGCTCGATCGGCAGGGCGCCGTTCAGGATGAGGATCTCGGACAGGGTCGCCATGAGTCCTGTGCCTCCTTGGACTCGCGCGCGGCGAGACGTGGTCGGGTTGCGCACCACCAGGGATGTGGCGCTCGACCACGCTACTTCTGCGACAGTCGTCGGCCGCAGTCCCAGAAGGAGGGGGCGGAGGGGGTCCGGATGCACCCAGAACTGGGGTCCAGGACCCCCGACGCCATGGTCAGAGCGACGCCGACGCGGTGACGTGGACCTCGCCGGCGACGAACCCGAGTCGCTCGTAGATGCGCCCGGCTCCGCTCGGGTTCTCGGCGTCGACGTGCAGCACCGCCGCGGACAGCCCGTCGGCACGGATCGCCTGCAGGGTGGCGTCGAGGACGATCGGGGCGAGCCCCGTCCCCCGTGCTGCACGCACGACCCCGACCCAGTGCACGTACCCGTACGAACGGCCCCGCGCAGCGAACCCGTCGGGCTCCACCTCGACGATCGTGAACGCCACGACCGAACCGTCGGCACCGACGACGACCCGCGACAGGTCCAGCCGGCTCTTGTCCGAGGTGAGGAAACCCCGCCAGTCCGACGCGACCATCGGCTGGGAACCCCAGTGGTCGCGGAAGGCGTCGTTCTTGGCCGTCCGGAGCGGCTCGATGTCGTCCGCCGTGACGGGCCGCAGGACGAGCCCGTCCGCCAGGACGGGCACCGCGTCGGCGTCCGGCCCGCGGTCGTCGAACACGACCTGCATGTCGAGCCAGGTGCGCACCGGCGCGAAGTCGAAGTGCGCCGCCAGCCGGAGCGCCGAGGACCCCTGCCGTCCGCCGACGTCGAGCGTCGCGGGCAGGTCGACGTCGAGCGTCGCCAGGCGCTGCCGGGCCCGGCCGACCTGCCAGGCGAGCACCCGCCGTCCGATCCCCTGCCCGCGCAGGTCGGGGTGGACCGCCCCGTCGAGCACGGCGCGCGCAGCAGTGACGCGGGAGGGGACGTCGATGACGATGCCGTAGGCCTGCACATGCCCTCCAGCATCGACGCCCACCACGGTGTCCCTGCTGACGTCCAGCCCCTCGGTGGACAACGACCGTTCGAGGTCAACTGTGGAGGGACGAGCGTGCGGGTCGTCGACCGCGGCCGACGCGACGGCGACGGCGTGCATCGCCCCGACGTCGTCGTGCGCGCCCGCGCGGAACGTCAGCCCGCCGATCGGCGTGGGGAACGAGAGGTGTGCCGGGGCCGTGATCCGTTCGCGCAGGGTCGCCATCCCTCCACCCTGCCAGTTCCGCCGCGCGGCGAGACACCGCGGAAAGGCCCTCGACGAGCAGGCCCGACCGGGACCATGATGAGTCATGGACATCACGAGCGTGACCGTGGGGCTGCCCGTCACCGACATCGAGGCGTCCTGCCTCTGGTACGGCGCCGTCTTCGAGCGCACCGAACCGGACCTCGAACCCGAGGACGGTGTCGCCGAGTACGAGGTCGGCGGGATCTGGATCCAGCTCTACGAGGACGACTCCGCCGAGGAGAACCCGGTGAGCGTCCGGTTCGGCGTCGACGACGTCGGCGCGCAGCACGCCCGCATCGGCTCGCTCGGCATCGACATCGGACCGGTCGAGTGCGTCGACGGCGCCGTGAACTGGTTCGACGTCCGCGACCCTGACGGCAACGTCCTCAGCCTGTTCTCGCTCGTGGACGAGACCGGTCGCGGTTCGGGACGCGACAACGGCGCGGACCGCGCGCTCTAGAAGCCGCCGCTCGCAGGCCGGGAGGCCCGTGGCGGCCTGGCACCGGGCCTCCTGTCCGTCACGTGGTGACGACACGACGAAGGCCCCGCCTCCTTGCGGAGACGGGGCCTTCGTGGGATCACATCAGACTCAGTTGTAGGTGCCCGGCGTGAAGTCGTCCGACGAGAAGCTGTCGAAGTCGACGAAGCTCAGGTCGGCGTCCGAGAACGACGAGTCGTCCGCGAAGATGCGGTTGGGGTACCGCTCTGCCTTCGCTTCTTCCGTCGCGTTCACGTCCACGTCGCGGTACCGGCTGAGGCCCGTCCCCGCGGGGATGAGCTTACCGATGATGACGTTCTCCTTGAGGCCGACGAGGTGGTCCTGCTTGCCCTCCATGGCCGCCTGCGTGAGCACGCGGGTGGTCTCCTGGAAGGAAGCGGCGGACAGCCACGACTCGGTCGCGAGGGACGCCTTCGTGATGCCCATGACCTCCTGGCGAGCCGAGGCGGTCTTGCGACCCTCCTGCAGCGCCGCACGGTTCAGCATGTTGTACCGCGACCGGTCGACGAGCTCACCCGGCAGCAGGTCGGTGTCGCCGTGGTCGACGACGGTGACCTTGCGGAGCATCTGACGGACGATGACCTCGATGTGCTTGTCGTGGATCGGCACACCCTGCGAGCCGTAGACGTCCTGCACACCGTTGACCAGGTGCTTCTGGACCTCTCGGACACCCTTGACCCGGAGGACTTCCTTCGGGTCGACGGTGCCGGCGATGAACTGCTCGCCGAGCTCGACGTGCTGGTTGTCCTCGATGAGGAGCGTCGCACGCTTGAGCACCGGGTAGATGAACGGCTCGTCACCGTTGTCCGGCGTGAGGATGATCCGACGACCCTTGTCCGTGTCCTCGACGACGACGCGGCCGGGGGCCTCGGCGATCGGGGACGCGCCCTTGGGCGTACGGGCTTCGAAGAGCTCCGTGACACGCGGCAGACCCTGGGTGATGTCGTCGGCCGAGGCCGAACCACCCGTGTGGAAGGTACGCATCGTCAGCTGGGTACCGGGCTCACCGATGGACTGCGCGGCGATGATGCCGACTGCCTCACCGATGTCGACCAGGTTGCCGGTGGCGAGCGAACGGCCGTAGCACTTCGCGCAGACACCGACGGCCGACTCGCAGGTCAGGACCGAGCGCACCTTGATGCTCTCGACACCGGCTGCCAGCAGCTTCTCGAGGAGCACGTCACCGACGTCCTCACGAGCCTCGGCGACGACCGTGCCCTTGGCGTCCACGGCCTCGGTGGCCAGGGTGCGCGAGTACACGGTGTTCTCGACGCGCGGGTCGCGGACCAGCTTGCCGTCGGCGTCCACGGTCGCGATCGGCAGCTCGAGGCCACGCGTCGTACCGCAGTCGTCCTCGCGGATGATGACGTCCTGCGAGACGTCCACGAGACGACGGGTGAGGTACCCGGAGTCCGCGGTACGGAGCGCGGTGTCGGCAAGACCCTTGCGAGCACCGTGGGTGGCGATGAAGTACTCCGCCACGGTCAGGCCCTCGCGGTACGAGTTGATGATCGGGCGGGCGATGATCTCGCCCTTCGGGTTGTTCACCAGACCACGCATACCCGCGATGTTGCGGACCTGCAGCCAGTTACCACGAGCACCCGACGACACCATGCGGTTGATCGTGTTGTCGACGGGGAAGTTGTCCCGCATCTCCTGCGCGATCTCGTTGGTGGCCTCGGTCCAGATCTTGATCAGGTCGGCGCGACGCTCGGAGTCGGTGATCAGACCCTTGTCGAACTCGCCCTGCACCTTGGCGGCCTGGATCTCGTAGCCCGCGATGATCTCCTTCTTGCGAGGAGGCGTCACGACGTCCGACAGGGCGACGGTCACACCGGAGCGGGTGCCCCAGTAGAAGCCGGCGTCCTTGATCCGGTCCAGCGCAGCGGCCGTCTCGGTCTTGGAGTACCGCTCGGCGAGGTCGTTGACGATCGCGGACAGCACGCCCTTGTCGGTGACCTTCTGGACGAACGGGTAGTTCGCCGGGAGGGTCTCGTTGAAGAGCGCACGGCCCAGGGTCGTCTCGAGGAGGACGGTGTCGCCCTGCTCGTAGCCCTCGGGAGCTTCACCCTCGGCGAAGTGGACACCCGTCATGCGGATCTTCGCCATGGCGTTGAGGTGCAGCGTGTGCTGGTCGTTGGCCAGGATCGCCTCGGCGACCGAGGAGAACGCACGGCCCTCACCGACGGCGCCCTCGCGGACGGTCGTCAGGTGGTGCAGACCGATGATCATGTCCTGTGCGGGCAGGGTCACCGGACGGCCGTCGGACGGCTTCAGGATGTTGTTCGAGGCGAGCATCAGGATGCGGGCCTCGGCCTGGGCCTCCACCGACAGCGGCAGGTGCACGGCCATCTGGTCACCGTCGAAGTCCGCGTTGAACGCAGCACACACGAGCGGGTGGAGCTGGATGGCCTTGCCCTCGACGAGCTGCGGCTCGAACGCCTGGATGCCCAGACGGTGCAGCGTCGGCGCACGGTTCAGCAGCACGGGGCGCTCGCGGATGATCTCCTCGAGCACGTCCCACACCTGCGGACGCGAACGCTCGACCATGCGCTTGGCCGACTTGATGTTCTGCGCGTGCGACAGGTCGATCAGGCGCTTGATCACGAACGGCTTGAAGAGCTCGAGCGCCATCTGCTTGGGCAGACCACACTGGTGCAGCTTCAGCTGCGGGCCGACGATGATGACCGAACGGCCCGAGTAGTCGACGCGCTTGCCGAGCAGGTTCTGGCGGAAACGACCCTGCTTGCCCTTGAGCATGTCGCTCAGGGACTTCAGGGCGCGGTTGCCGGTACCCGTGACCGGACGTCCACGACGACCGTTGTCGAACAGCGCGTCAACGGCTTCCTGCAGCATGCGCTTCTCGTTGTTCACGATGATCTCGGGGGCACCGAGGTCGAGCAGGCGGCGGAGACGGTTGTTGCGGTTGATCACACGACGGTAGAGGTCGTTGAGGTCCGACGTGGCGAAACGGCCACCGTCGAGCTGCACCATCGGGCGCAGTTCCGGCGGGATGACCGGCACGACGCCGAGCACCATCGCTGCCGGCGAGTTGCCGGTGGCGAGGAAGGAGCTGACGACGCGCAGACGCTTGATCGCGCGGATCTTCTTCTGGCCCTTGCCCTCGGCGATCTGCAGACGCAGCGCCTCGGCCTCGGCAGCCAGGTCGAACGCCTCGAGCCGGAGCTTGATCGCCTCGGCGCCCATGTAGGCGTCGAAGTAGATCCCGAACCGGTCCTGGAGCTCGTGGAAGACGGCGTCCTCGGGCTTGAGGTCGCCCACCTTGAGGTTGCGGAAGTCCTCCCACACACGCTCGAGACGGGTGATGTCCTCGTCGAACGACTTGCGGACCTGGGACATCTCCTTCTCGGCGGTGTCCTTGGTGCGCCGCTTGACGTCGGCCTTCGCACCCTCTTCCTCAAGGGCTGCGAGGTCGTCCTCGAGCTTCTTGAGGCGGTCGGCGATGATCGAGTCGCGCTGGCCCTCGAGGGTCTTGATCTCGAGACGCATCTCGTTCTCGAGACCGGGCATGTCCGCGTGACGGCCCTCTTCATCGATGTCGATGATCATGTACGCCGCGAAGTAGATGACCTTCTCGAGGTCCTTCGGGGCCATGTCGAGGAGGTACCCGAGGCGCGACGGGACGCCCTTGAAGTACCAGATGTGCGTGACGGGGGCAGCGAGCTCGATGTGGCCCATGCGCTCACGACGGACCGAGGACTTGGTGACCTCGACGCCGCAGCGCTCGCAGACGATGCCCTTGAACCGGACACGCTTGTACTTGCCGCAGGCGCACTCCCAGTCGCGGGAAGGGCCGAAGATCTGCTCGCCGAACAGACCGTCCTTCTCGGGCTTCAGGGTGCGGTAGTTGATGGTCTCCGGCTTCTTGACCTCGCCGTACGACCACTGACGGATGTCCTCGGCGGTCGCGAGGCCGATCCGAATGGCGTCAAAGGAAGTTGCTTCGAGCAATGTTCTTCTCTCTTGCTTGATTCAGGCTTCGATGTACGGGCGGGATCAGATGTCGTCGACGGACGACGACTCGAACCGCGAGGAGATGTTGATGCCCAGCTCCTCCGCAGCGCGGAAGACCTCGTCATCGTTGTCGCGCAGGCTGACCGCCTGGCCGTCGGCCGAGAGGACCTCGACGTTCAGGCAGAGCGACTGCATCTCCTTCATGAGGACCTTGAAGGACTCGGGGATGCCGGGTTCCTGGATGTTCTCGCCCTTGACGATCGCCTCGTAGACCTTCACGCGGCCGAGGATGTCGTCGGACTTGATCGTCAGGAGCTCCTGGAGGGCGTAGGCGGCGCCGTACGCCTCGAGCGCCCACACCTCCATCTCACCGAATCGCTGGCCACCGAACTGCGCCTTACCACCCAGCGGCTGCTGCGTGATCATCGAGTACGGACCCGTCGAACGAGCGTGGATCTTGTCGTCGACCAGGTGGTGCAGCTTGAGGATGTACATGTAGCCGACCGAGACGGGCTCGGGGAACGGCTCGCCGGAGCGACCGTCGAACAGCTGCGCCTTGCCGGACGAGCCGATCAGGCGCTCGCCGTCGCGGTTCGGGAGGGTCGAGTCGAGGAGGCCCTCGATCTCGCGCTCGTACGCACCGTCGAACACCGGGGTGGCGACCTTCGTGCCCGGAGCGGCGCTGTGCGCTGCCTCGGGGAGGGCCGATGCCCACTCCTGGATGCCCTCGACGTTCCAGCCCTGCTTGGCGAGCCAACCGAGGTGGATCTCGAGGACCTGGCCGAAGTTCATGCGGCCGGGGACGCCGAGCGGGTTCAGGACGATGTCGACCGGGGTGCCGTCGGCGAGGAAGGGCATGTCCTCGACCGGGAGGATGGTCGAGATGACGCCCTTGTTGCCGTGACGACCGGCGAGCTTGTCACCCGCGGTGATCTTGCGCTTCTGGGCGATGTAGACGACCACGCGCTGGTTGACACCAGAGCCGAGTTCGTCGTCGCCGTCCTGCGAGTCGAACACCTTGACGCCGATGATCGTGCCCTCTTCACCGTGGGGCACCTTCAGCGAGGTGTCGCGCACCTCACGCGACTTCTCGTTGAAGATGGCGCGGAGGAGGCGCTCTTCAGCGGAGAGCTCGGTCTCGCCCTTCGGCGTGACCTTGCCGACGAGGATGTCGCCGGGGCGGACCTCGGCACCGATGCGGATGATGCCGCGCTCGTCGAGGTCGGCCAGCAGGTCCGGGCTGACGTTGGGGAGGTCACGGGTGATCTCCTCCTTGCCGAGCTTCGTGTCGCGGGCGTCGACCTCGTACTCCTCGATGTGGATCGAGGAGAGCGTGTCGTCCTTGATGAGGTTCTGCGACAGGATCATCGCGTCCTCGTAGTTGTAGCCCTCCCACGGCATGAACGCGACGAGGAGGTTCTTGCCGAGCGCGAGCTCGCCGTTCTCCGTCGCGGGACCGTCGGCGATGACCTCGCCCTGCTCCACACGCTCGCCGGCCGAGACGACCACGCGGTGGTTGTAGCTCGTGCCCTGGTTGGAGCGGTCGAACTTGCGCAGGTAGAAGGTCTGCGTGCCACCCTCGTCGAGCTGCAGGGTCACGGCGTCGGCCGAGACCTCGGAGACGACACCGGCCTTGTCGGCGGTGACGACGTCACCGGCGTCGATCGCGGTGTAGCCCTCCATGCCGGTGCCGACGAGCGGCGACTCGGAACGGAGCAGCGGGACAGCCTGACGCTGCATGTTCGCACCCATGAGGGCGCGGTTCGCATCGTCGTGCTCGAGGAACGGGATGAGCGAGGTCGCGACCGACACCATCTGGCGCGGCGAGACGTCCATGTAGTCGACCTCGCCCTTCGCGACGAGTTCGACCTCGCCACCCTTCTTGCGGACGAGGACCTTGTCGTCGGCGAAGTGGAACGAGTCGGTCAGCGGGGCGTTGGCCTGCGCGACGACGAACTCGTCCTCTTCCGAGGCGGTCAGGTAGTCGATGGTCTTCGTGACCTCGCCGTTGACGACGCGACGGTACGGGGTCTCGATGAAGCCGAACGAGTTGATCCGACCGAACGACGCGAGCGAGCCGATCAGGCCGATGTTCGGGCCTTCCGGGGTCTCGATCGGGCACATGCGGCCGTAGTGCGACGGGTGGACGTCACGGACCTCGACGCCGGCACGCTCACGGGACAGACCACCCGGGCCGAGGGCCGAGAGACGACGCTTGTGCGTCAGGCCCGCGAGCGGGTTGTTCTGGTCCATGAACTGCGACAGCTGGGACGTTCCGAAGAACTCCTTGATCGCGGCGACGACCGGACGCACGTTGATGAGCGTCTGGGGCGTGATCGCCTCGATGTCCTGCGTGGTCATGCGCTCGCGGACGACGCGCTCCATGCGGGACAGACCCGTGCGGACCTGGTTCTGGATGAGCTCGCCGACGGCGCGGATGCGACGGTTGCCGAAGTGGTCGATGTCGTCCACGTCGAGGCGCAGCTGCACCGGCTCACCGTCACGCACGCCGTTCAGCGTGGTCTTCTCCGCGTGCAGGGACACGAGGTACTTGATCGTCGCGACGATGTCCTTGACGGTCAGCACCGAGTCGGACAGCGGGGCGTCGATCCCGAGCTTGCGGTTGACCTTGTAGCGGCCCACCTTCGCCAGGTCGTAGCGCTTCGAGTTGAAGTAGAAGTTGTCGAGCAGCGCACGCGCGGCCTCGGCAGCGACCTGCTCGCCCGGGCGCAGCTTGCGGTAGATGTCCTTGAGCGCCTCTTCCTTCGTGAGGATGGCGTCCTTCTCGAGGGTCGACTCGATCGAGGCGAAGCCCTGGAACTCCTCCATGATCTCCTCGCTGGTCAGACCCAGCGCCTTGAGGAAGACCGTGACCGACTGCTTGCGCTTGCGGTCGATGCGCACGCCCACCTGGTCGCGCTTGTCGATCTCGAACTCGAGCCACGCACCACGCGAGGGGATGACGCGAGCGGAGTAGATGTCCTTGTCGGACGTCTTCTCCTGCTGGCGCTCGAAGTACACGCCGGGCGAACGGACGAGCTGCGACACGACGACGCGCTCGGTGCCGTTGATGATGAACGTGCCGCGTTCGGTCATGAGCGGGAAGTCGCCCATGAAGACCGTCTGCGTCTTGATCTCACCCGTCATGTGGTTCATGAACTCGGCGTTGACGTACAGCGGAGCGGCGTAGGTCTTGCCGCGCTCCTTGCAGTCGTCGATCGAGTACTTGGGGTCCTCGAGCTCGGGCGCCGTGAACGAGAGCTGCATGGTCTCGCCGAGGTCCTCGATCGGGGAGATCTCCTCGAAGATCTCCTCCAACCCGGAGTGCAGGGCGAGGTCGGTGCGACCCTGCTCCTGTCCCTCTGCGAGACGGGCCTTCCAGACGTCGTTGCCGACGAGCCAGTCGAAGCTCTCCGTCTGGAGTGCGAGCAGATCAGGAACCGTGAGGGTGTCCGTGATCTTGGCGAACGAGAGTCGCGAGTGGTTGCGACCGTTCTTGGGGTTGGTGGATGCGTTGGGCGCAGCAGCCAAGGGTGTGACCTCCGTAGGCCCCGTCGGGCCGATACTGACGAGCAGCATGTAGGTGAGTAGATGATCGCTCGGCGATCCCCGCGAGTTCATGCCCTGCGACCACGCCGACGCGTGCCTGACGCGGAACGTCGGTGCACGTGTGGGATGATCTCCGTGAGCGGGACCCGCCGCCATATACGGGTCCGGCTGCACCAGGGCGAGTTGAGCTTGTACAACTCAGAACTCTGCGTCGACCGCAATATGACGACACGGATGCCAGGGAGCGCGAACTGCCATCATAGTTCGCGCCGAGTCGTGCTGTCCAGTCCTGGCTTGACCAGATTCGGCAGTGGCGTGTATAAGCCGCTGCGCGCCCGCGGAATTCCCGGCCCGCGCCCGGCCCGCAACGGGCCTGCGCACCCGGCCCGCGCGGTGGACCCGGCCGTGCGCTCAGCCGAGGCGCTCCCGCTCGACGTGCGCCGCGCCTCCCGGCTGGCCCTGCCGTCCCGCCAGCGCACGGAAGGCGTCCTCGGGTCGGCGGGTGCGCACGAAGGTGACGCGGCCACGGTCGTCGGTCAGCTCGATCCCGAGTCCGGGGGTGAGGATCAGGGCGCGCACGCCGCGGCCGATCCGCAGGCCGACGCCGCCGTAGGTGCGGGCGTCCGCCTCGACGAGTCGGACGTCGGCGATGTGCTGGCGTGCGATGCGCCGTGGCGGCAGCGGCCGGAAGTGCAGCGTGACGTGCGCGTCGGTGACGGCGAACCCGGCTCGCGCGAGCAGCAGGAGCACGCCCGCCACGACGGCGACCAGGGCCGGCACGATGAGCGCGGTCTCCGGTGCGTCGCCGGGCCACGCGGTCACCGCCGCGGTCAGGCCGAGCCCGCCGAGGAGCAGGACCGTGCCGACGACACGCATCCAGGTGGGCGCCGTCTCGTGGTCGGCGTGGGCCGGACGGGCGCGGGGCACCCGCGTCATCCGGCTCGCGGTGGTGCGCGTGGCGGCGCGGGTCGTCGGTGCGGCCGGGCGTGCAGTGGGCACGCTCATCGTGTCGGCGGTCATGTCGGGTCTCCTGCGGCTCGGCGGAGTGTTGCATCCCGTATTTTACATGACGGGTGCAATGTGATCACGGCCAGCGCACGCGGGTGACCGGAAGGGGCACGCGGACACGTGCCGACGGCGCGCACGCTCGAGCGGTGGGGGCGCTCGACGGCACGTCGTGGTCACGTCGGGAGGGCGGACGCGCGAGGTGTGGGGCACTGCACGCATCGACGCGGTCCCGCGTGACGACCGGATGAACAGTACGGAACGAGTCTTGGCGTCCGCTGGCCGTCCATGTGTACGCATTCACGTACCGGCCAGGACCGGTCAGCGCAGGACGCGCGCGACCGCCTCGGCGCGGGTGGCGACCCCGAGCTTCGCGAACACCTGGTTCACGTACGACTTCACCGTCGGCACCGTCAGGAACAGCTCCGCCGCGATCTGCGGGTTCGTCCGGCCGGCCGCGATGTGCTCGAGCACGTCGGCCTCGCGCGGGGTGAGGTCCGGGAACCGGTCTCGCAGCGGCGGCACAGCGGGCGCGGCTGCCGTCGCCCCGCCGCCGGCGAGCTGCGCCACCAGCCGCGCTCCGACCGTCGCGTCGAACGTCGACTGCCCCGACGCGACCGCCCGGATCGCCGTCGCGATCTCGGTCCGTCCGGCGTCCTTCGTCAGGTACCCGCGCGCACCCGCCCGGAGCGCGGTCACGATCGACTCGTCGTCCGCGTAGGTCGTCAGCACGAGCACCGCCACCTGCGGGTGGTCGGCCACGATGCGTGCGGTCGCCGTCGGCCCGTCGGTGCCGGGCATGCGCAGGTCCATCAACACGACGTCGGGAGCGTCACGGTCCACCGCCGCGATCGCCTCGGCGCCGTCGGCGGCCTCACCCGTCACCTGCAGGTCCGGCATGAGCGACAGCACCGTCACCAGGCCGTCGCGGACGATCGCCTGGTCGTCGACGACGAGGACTCGGATGGTCACGAGGCGTCCCCCTCGGTGGTGACCACGGCGTCCACCGGCAGGTGCACCGCGACGACGAACTCGTCGTCGGACCGCTCCGCCTCGACCGTCGCGCCGCTGCCGAGCTCCTCGACGCGCTCGCGCATCCCGAGCAGACCCTGGCCGCCGCCGGTGAGCGGGTTGGCCACGACGACGTCCACGGCGTCGCCGTCGCGGACGACGGACAGTGACACGGGTCGGCCGGGGGCGTGTCGGCGAGCGTTGCTGAGGGCCTCGCGGACGACCTGGACGACGGCGGCGCGGTGCGCCTCGTCGAGTGCGGCCAGGGTCGCGTCGCCCCGCACCACGATGGTGCCGCCGAACGAGCGGTGGGCAGCGACCAGGGCGGTCAGGTCGGTGCGGTCGGGCTGGCCAGCGCGGTCCGGCACGTGGTCGGTGGACGGCCGGGAGGCCCGGCTCGCGTCCGGCACGTCGGCTCCGGTGGTCCGCGTGGCCTGGTCCGGGGCTGTGGTCCGGTCCGGGGTGGTGGTCCGGTCCGGGGTGGTGGTCCGGTCCGCGGTGGTGGCGCGGTCCGCGGTCGTGGTCGGATCGGGGACGGCGGTCCCGTCCGGGGTGGCATCGGGCTCGGCGTCCGCGTCGTCGCGGAGGGCGTGCACGGCCCGGCGGGCCTCGGCAAGGCCGTCCGCTGCCAGGGTCCTGGCCTCGCCGGCGCGCTTCGTCGCGTCGTCGACCCGGCCGGCCTCGAGCAGGGCCTCGACCGCGTCGAGCTGCAGCACGAGACCCCCGAGCGAGTGCGCGAGCACGTCGTGGATGTCCCGCGAGGCCCGGGACCGGTCG
Organism: Curtobacterium sp. VKM Ac-2884; assembly: GCF_015350945.1. NCBI lineage: Bacteria > Bacillati > Actinomycetota > Actinomycetes > Micrococcales > Microbacteriaceae > Curtobacterium > Curtobacterium sp. VKM Ac-2884. The sequence continues at coordinate 419,769 of NZ_JADKSA010000002.1, read as the reverse complement.
GCGAGGAGCTGTGCCCGCTGCTGGTCCCGCTCGGCCTGCCGCGCACGCTGCGCCGCGACCCGGAACTGCCGGCGGCTGAACCCGATGAGCACGCCGAGCAGCAGCCCACCGCTCGTGCCGAGGACGAACTGGACCGAGGCGTGCTCGATCGTCGCGCAGACGGCGATGACCACCACCGCCCCCACCGCGGTGACCGCTGCGACCCAGACCGGTACCCGGAGGTTCGCGCCGAGCAGGACGATCCCGACGATCACGGGGACGATCATGAGCGAGTCGGTCGCCACCACCGTCAGGGAACCGGCGACGATCATCACCACGCCCGCGACGACGAGCAGCTGCGGCGTCCGGCCGAACTCACGAAGCGCCCACGCGGCGAGCGCCACCGCGCCGAGCACCCACACCCACGCGGGGAGCTGCAGCTCGAGTCCGTTCTTCACGAACCAGAACCCGACGATCACGATGCCGAGGGCGTTGAGTCCCCAGGCGGTTGCCGAACGGGACCGACCTCCGGGGAGGTCGGTCGGGTCCTGTCCGCTCAGCAGGGTCACCGGACCATCATGCCGCGGGTGGTGCGGCGGCTGGCGGTCCGGTCGCCGCGCGGGATGCGCTGGTCGATGACGACGGCGCGTGCGGCGCGGTTCAGGGCGAGCACGAGCAGGATCGCGCCGGTCGAGGTGAGCAGGTGCGCACCGAGGTGGCCGCCGAGGACGTCGAGGCCGACGCGCACCGCGATGAGCACGATCCAGAGCGACGCCCCGAGCCAGCCCGTGCGGGACTGGATCGTCCGACCCTTGCTGTCCGGGGTGGCGACGGTGCGGAACCGGGTGATGGTGCCCATCGTCAGGCCCACGCCGATCGTGATCAGGGCCTCGATGCCGAGGAACACGACGTCGATCGTGGTGATCGTCGCCCCCGACTGCGCCAGGACCACCACGCCGATGATCGCCATGATCATCGGCGTGCGCCAGATGCGCGCCGGGTCGAGGTACTGCCAGGTGGCCTGGCGGTACCCGAGGAAGCCGACGAGAGCGACGCCGATCAGGACGTTGACGAGGAGCTGGACCGACATGGTGTGCCTTTCGAGGTGACCCGGCGGGACGTCCCCGACCGATGGATCCAGCCTCGTTCCGGCGCGTCCGCGGGCACACCAACCAGGGGTGGGGGCCCGGGTGGTGATCGCGGTGCCGGTCGGGTGGTGTTCGATTGACCGCATGGCTGATGCGTTCGACGGGTTCCGGATCGGTGCGGGGTACTCGGTGGTCGAGCCGGACCGGCACCGCCCCGGGTCCTTCACGCTCGTGGTGGACGGCACGCCGCAGTCGCACGTCGACCTCGAGGACCCGACCCACCTGGCGTTCGAGTACATCCGGCGGATCGGGCATGCCATCGACCTGCTGCCGTCCGGCCCGGTCACGGCGCTGCACCTCGGCGCCGGCGCGCTGACGCTCCCCCGGTACGTCGCGGTGACCCGGCCGGGCTCCCGCCAGCAGGTCATCGAGCTCGAGCGCGACCTGGTGGACCACGTCCGCGAGGTCCTGCCGTTCCCCCGCGGTGCGTCGATCCGGGTGCGGTACGGCGACGCGCGCGAGGTGCTCGGCAAGCTCCCCTCCGGGCTGCGCGGCACGGTGGACCTGGCCGTGGTGGACGTCTTCGGCGGCTCCCAGATCCCGGCGCACGTGACGAGCATCGAGTTCTACCGCGAGGTCGCCGCGTTCCTGTCGCCGACCGGCATCGTCGCCGTGAACGTGGCCGACGGCGCGGGTCTCGCGTTCGCACGGGGGCAGGCGTCGACGCTGCAGGCCGTGCTGCCGTCGGTCGCAGCGGTGGCGGACACCGGCATGCTCAAGGGGCGGCGGTTCGGGAACATCGTGCTGCTCGGTTCGCCGACCGACCTGCCGATCGCCGAGATGCCGCGGCGGTACTCCTCGGATCCGATGCCGGCGAAGGTCGTCCACGGGGCCGAGCTGCGGGCGTTCATCGCCGGGGCGCCGATCGTCACCGACGCGACGGCCGTTGCGTCACCGGAGCCGAACCGGAGCGTGTTCGGCGCCTGACCCCGCGGTGACGACGGGGCGGCGCGCCAGGCCGTTCCCGGGCACTCGGCGGGTGCGGCTGTCAGGATGGTCTGAACGACCGCGCAGGTGCGCGACCGAGCGATGGGATCCCCTGATGACGAACGACGACCGGAGCAACCAGGACCGGACGGGCGACGGCCAGGCGCCGAGCTGGGGCGAAGCCCCGCAGCAGCAGCCCGCCGCCGACGCACCGCGGTACGGCGAGCGGAGCGACCCGACGCCGCACTACGGGCAGTCCGCCCCGCAGTACGGCGAGCAGCAGAACCAGTACGGGCAGCAGCAGGACCAGTACGGCCAGCAGCAGTACGGCCAGCAGCAGCAGTACAACCAGCAGCCGTACGCCGCGGCGCCCGCGAGCTCCGGCTCACCCGCGTGGCAGAGCTACGAGGAGCCCAAGGCCAAGAAGAAGACCGTCGGCGTGATCGCGTTCGTGGTCGGCCTCGCCGCCCTGGTCGTCGGAGCCATCGGCGGGTACCTGTTCGGGCAGTCGTTCGGGGCTTCCGACGCCTTCCGCGACTCGATGCAGAACAGCGGGGCGACGCCGAGCGACGCCCAGATCACCGAGCTGATGACCTCGTCGAACGTCATCACCGGGTCCCTCATGTTCTACCTGGGCACGGCCCTCGGCCTGTGGGCGATCGTGCAGGGCATCATCGCTGCCGTCACCAAGCGTGGCCGCGGTTGGGGCGTCTTCGCGATCGTCCTCGCCGTCGTCGCGCTCATCGTCTTCGTCGTGGCGGTCGGCGTCGCTGCGGTCGCGGCGAGCGGGATGTCCTGATCCGCTGAGCCCGTCCTGAACGGCCCGTCGTGCTCCGGCACGGCGGGCCGTTTCTGCGTCCACCGGCGCGAAGCCTGAGCGCGTCGCACCGGCCGCTCCCGGCAGAGCGCGGCTACCCTCGAACCGATGTCCCTCCCGCCCGACGACCGTCAGCAGCCCGACCCGTCCGACCCGTCCCGTGAACCGCGCCACGCGGCTCCCGTGACGGCCGGGGTCAGCCCGGGCAGCACCTTCGCGCCCATAAGCCTGCGGCCGGCGGTCGACGTCGACGCCGTGCACCAGCGTCTGCGCGACCTCGGTCAGAGCCGCAGCACCGAAGCGCTCGCGGAACGCGCCGAACTCCTCCGCCTGCTCGGCCGACTCGACGAGTCACTCGTCGTGGCGGAAGAGGTCTTCCGCCTCGCGATGTTCACGGGCGAGCGCCAGGACAAGGTCGCCGCCCGGATCCGGCGCGCACACATCCTGCACGACCTCGGTCGCCACGAGCGTGCCGCGACCGAGGCCGCTCTGGCCCGCGACACCGCCGCGACCGAGGAGTGGCCGGAGCTCGAGGGTGCCGCCGCCGAGATCGAGGGGTGGTCGCTGTTCGAGAACGACCGCTTCGAAGAGTCCCGTGCCGCGCTGTCCCGTGCCTACCAGGCGTTCCGCCAGGCCGGTGCCCCGTCCGAGCGCACCGACGCCCTGCGCACCGCGGTCGAGGCGGCGATGCGTGCCTCGATCACGCACCCCGCCGAACCCGCCGACAAGCCGCGGACGGCCCGTGAGGTCGCCGCCCGCCGCGCCGAGGACGACGAACCGACCATGCGCGTCGCCGAGCCGGTCAAGCAGGTCCCGCCGATCCGCCGCCGGGTGCTCGGGGCGCCGGACGCCGCGCGCACCGAGGCCGACGACATCTGGGGACGGATCGCCGCACGGGCAGCCAAGAAGGGCCAGGCCGACCCCCGCGCCGACCAGTGACCGCACTCGAGACGGTCCGTTCCCGAGCCGAGGCACTCATCACCGAGCACCTCGGCGCGGGCGCATGGGCCTTCGGGTTCGACCACGCGAAGACCCGTGCGGGACAGTGCGACTTCGCCCGGAAGCGCATCACCGTCAGCCGACACCTGGCCGCACGGTTCTCGGACGACGACGTCGAGCAGGTCCTGCTGCACGAGGTCGCGCACGCCCTCGCCGGGGCACGTGCGGGCCACGGCCCGAAGTGGAAGCGGACCGCGTCCGCCATCGGGTACACGGGGTCGCGGCTGCACGACGGCCCGATCGCCAGCGAGCTCGCACCGTGGATCGGGACCTGCCCCGCCGGACACGAGCACTTCCGCTACCGGACGCCCACCCGCCAGCTCGCGTGTGCCCGGTGCTCCCGCCGGTTCGACGCGCGCAACGCCATCGTCTGGCGGCGCCGGAGCGAGGCTGACACCCCGTCGACGGTGGCCTCGACTACCGCATGAGTCCGTCCGCGCTCGGAGGCGCGCCGGTAACCCGTTAGCCTGGACGGATGCACACGGGGCAGCACATCCGCACGGACGCCGGATCCACCTGGTTCTTCGACGCCGGTCGGATCGCCCTGGACTTCGCGCACACCGGTGGGTTCGCCGACGACCCGGACGGCCGGCGTCCCCGATCGCAGCTCGGTGAGCTGCTCGCGAGCCCGGCCGACCTGGACGAGTGGCTCAGCGACCACACCGAACCGATCGACGTCGGGGCCAGCGCGCGCGAGCTGCAGGACGCCCGCGCGCTCCGCGCCGCGATCGCCCGACTGGCCGTCGCCGCGGCCCCCGGCCCGGCGACCACCGCGGCCGAGCGCACCGCGGTCGCGGCGGGCCTGCGTGCCGGGACCGGCCGCACGCGCCCCGCGCCCGACGACATCGACACCGTCAACCTGTTCGCCGCCCTGCCGGACGTGCCCCCGAGCCTCCCGGGCGGCCGCCGACGTGCCGGAGCCAACCGTGTCCGCCTGGCCCAGGCACTGTCCAGCGTCGCGCGTGACGCCGTCGCGTTGTTCACCGAGGTCGGCTTCGACGACGTCGAGGCCGACGGCCGGCCGACGCGCCTGAGCCGCTGCTCGGCGGACGACTGCGCGCTGGTCTTCTACGACTCTTCGCGGGGCGGGACGCGTCGCTGGTGCTCGATGCAGCGGTGCGGGAACCGCGCCAAGGTCCGTGCGCACCGCGCTCGGCGCGCGGCGGCCTGACCACCCTCCAGCCAGCCGTCAAGGCACCGCGAAGAAAAAGATTCGGTGCGCCGAATTCTCTGGCATGCTGGGTCCCGTGACCGACACCGCCGCCGCCAGGACCACCGAGCAGCCCTCCGGCACGCCGCGCCGCCGCGCCGCGGGCCTGACCCTGCTCGGCCCGGCGTTCGTGGCGGCCATCGCCTACGTCGACCCCGGCAACGTGGCGGCCAACCTCACCGCCGGGGCGAAGTACGGCTACCTGCTCCTCTGGGTCCTGGTCGCCGCGAACGCGAGCGCGGTCGTCGTGCAGTACCTGTCCGCCAAGCTCGGCGTCGTCACGGGCAAGTCCCTGCCGGAGCACCTGGGCCTGCGGATGCGTCGCACCCCGAGGCTGCTCTTCTGGGGGCAGGCCGAGGTCGTCGCGGCCGCGACCGACATCGCCGAGGTGATCGGTGGGGCGCTCGCCCTGCACCTGCTCTTCGGCCTGCCGCTCGTCGCCGGCGGGCTGATCACGGGCGTGGTCTCGATGCTCCTGCTGACCCTGCACAGCCGCCGCGGGACCCGCACCTTCGAAGCCGTCGTCACGGCGATGCTCGCGATCCTCACCGTCGGCTTCTGCGCCGGACTGCTCTTCGCGCAGGTCTCCCCTGCCGAGCTCGTCAGCGGCTTGGTGCCGCGGTTCGAGGGCTCGGAGTCGGTGATGCTCGCGGCGTCGATGCTCGGCGCGACGGTCATGCCGCACGCGGTCTACCTGCACTCGGCGCTCGCCCGCGACCGGCACGGCGACGTGCCCGCCGGCCCCGAGCGCCGCCGCGTGCTCGTCGCGACCCGGTGGGACGTCGGTCTCGCGCTGGTGGTCGCCGGCGGCGTGAACATCTGCATGCTCGTCCTGGCCGCGGCGACCCTGCCCGGCGTCGCCGGCACCGACTCGATCCCCGGCGCCCAGCGGGCGATCGCCGACCACGTCGGGCCCGTCGTCGGGGTGCTCTTCGCGGTGGGGCTGCTGGCGTCCGGACTGGCCTCGACCTCGGTCGGCTGCATGGCCGGCGCCGAGATCATGAAGGGGCTGTTGCACGTCCGGATCCCGCTCGTGGCGCGGCGTGTGATCACCCTGGTGCCGGCGATCGTGCTGCTCGCGATCGGTGCCGACGCGACGATGCTGCTGGTGGTGAGCCAGGTGGTGCTGAGCTTCGGGATCGCCTTCGCGATCGTCCCGCTGGTCGTCTACACGTCGCGCCGCAGCATCATGGGCACGGACGTGAACGCCGCGACCACCCGCGTGGTGGCGTGGGTGATCGCGGCGGTCATCGTGGCGCTCAACGTCGCACTGATCGTGCTCACGGTGACGCAGTGAGCGCCGAGACGTCGGTCGTCACTCGACGACCGTGACGTCCTTCCAGAACGCGACGTAGCCCGAGTAGTCCTTGCCGACGCGGTCGAACGACGACGGGATCGGCGTCGGGTAGGACCACGCGCGGTCCTGCAGCGCCTGTCCGTCGACGTTCACCGTGAAGTACTGGGTGTCGCCCTTCCACGGGCAGTGGTACTGGGTGGGGCTCTCGGTGAACAGCTCGGACTTCACGCTCGACGGCGGGAAGTACCAGTTGCCCTCGATCTTGATGAGGTCCTCTTCCGGGGCCTCCGCGATCACCGTGTCGCCGACGACTGCCTTCATGCGTTGCTCCTTCGCTCGCTGGTGCCGGACGGCCTGGACGGCGCTCCGGTCCCTGTCCGCCCGAACGCTACGCCCGGCCCCGCGATTCCCGCAGGACGACCAGGTCCGGTCCGACGGCGAGCGCCGCGTGCACCGGCTCGCGACCGAGGACGGCGGCGCTCTCGGACGCCGTGACCAGGTGCTTCACCGCGCGCCGGAGCCCGGTGTACGCCGCGCAGGCCGCGGCGGCCTCCGGTGAGGTGTGGTCGATCCCGACCGCGGCGAGCGCATCGACGGCGGCGCCGGCGGCGAGCAGGTCCTCGACGGCGAAGTCGGGTGCGTCGGGCACGTCGACGGTCTCGCCCGCGGCCTCGGCCGCGTCGTCCAGTGCTCCGGCATGGTGCAGCCCGGCGGCCACGACCGCGACGACGCACCGGTCGCCACGATCGGCCTGGAGGCCCGTCACCCGTTCCGCGATCGCACTCGCGTTGCCGAGGTGGCCGAGCACGACCTCCGGACCGTCCGGCAGCTGGGCGGTCGCGTTCCGCAGCGCGCGGCGCTGCGCCGCCGCGTCCGGCGAACTCGGCAGGACGTCCACCCAGACGACGAGGTGTGCGCCGTGGGCGATGCGTGCCGCCCCACCGGTGCCCCACGCGAACCGGACCTGGTACTGCTCCTGGGTGCGTTCTGCCACGTCCGTCACGATAGCCGCCCGGACGATGCTGTCCCTCTCCACAGGGTGGCCGTCCCGACAGGCTCCACCATGGTCGACGACCGTAGGATGCACTTCCATGGAGATCGCCCCCGCGCCCACCCTGACCGGCGACCGTGTGACGCTCGAGCCCCTCGCGCAGGAGCACGCGGAAGACCTGCGGGCAGCGGTGACGGACGGCGATCTGTGGCGCACCTGGTACACCTCGGTCCCTGCGCCGGCCCAGGTCGAGGACGAGATCGACCGGCGCCTCGCCGAGCACGAGGCCGGCCGCATGGTGCCCTTCGCGGTGCGGGACCGTCCGACCGGCCGCGTGGTGGGTTCGACGACCTTCATGAACATCGACGCGGGCAACCGACACGTCGAGATCGGCAGCACCTTCCTGGCCAAGTCGGCGCAGCGATCGGGCATCAACACCGAGGCGAAGCTGCTGATGCTCTCCCACGCGTTCGAGGCCTGGCAGTGCATCGCGGTGGAGTTCCGCACGCACTGGCACAACCACCAGTCCCGCGCCGCGATCGCCGGCCTGGGCGCGAAGCAGGACGGCGTGCTGCGGAACCACTCGATCGGTCGCGACGGCACGCTCCGCGACACCGTGGTGTTCTCGATCATCGCCTCGGAGTGGCCGGCGGTCCGGCTGTCCCTGGCCGAGCGGCTCCGGCGGCACGACCGCGCCGAGGGGTCGCGCCGCCGGTCCGCCCGGCACGCCTGACCGTCAGAGCGTGTGACGGACCGTCCGGTCACCGAGCGGCTGGACCGGACGCGCGTTCTCGACGTGCGCTGCCTCCAGGTCGGCGAGCTGGTCGGCGCCGAGCTCGATCGGGTCCTCGAGCACGATCCACCGCACCCCCTCGGTGCAGGGCGGCGTGGTGAGCGACCCCTCGTAGGTCGCGAAGGAGCGCGACGCGGGCAGCATCGCCTCGACGTCCACCGTGCTCTCGCGACCCGCCCCTGCCGTCGCACCGGCGAGGTAGCTCTCGTAGGCGGGGTTGTGCGCGCCCCGCTCGGCGAGGACCCCGACGACGGTCAGGGCGCCGCGGTCGTCGGCGTGCACGAAGTGGAACTCCGCGTCGGCCGGGTCGCCGTCGACGGTGTGCTCCGACCCCGCGTGGAAGTGCATCTGCACCAGGTCGAGGTCCGCGCCGGCGATGGTCGTCGAGGCACCGTCGCCGGCGGTGAACTGCACGGTGTGCCCGTTGTCCGCCGTCAGACCCCGGACAGCGCCCGAGCCCACGAGGTCGAGGTCGGCGCCACCGCGGGCGGCCGGCAGATCGATCGGGGACTGCTGGGCGCCGGTTCCGCACGTGCCGTACTCGTCGGCGAGACCACCCCAGTGCTGCGGGGCGCCTGCTCCCTCGTACGACCACGACGTACCGGCGTCGTGCGCGTCGGCCTCGGGAGGCGTTCCGGCCGCGCAGCCGGCGAGGACGAGGAGGACGGCTGGGGCGGCGAGCAGGGGCAGGCGGGGGTGAGTGGATCGCATGCTGTACACACTCACATACTCGTATTTCACATTTGCCGTGAGTGGTCGTCGGCCGCGAGCGTAGGGTCTTGGGCATGCACGTCGGTATCCGGATCGTCCTCGATGCGCCGGTCGACGCCGTGCGCGATGCCCTGCTGTCCCCGTCCGTGATGGTCGCGGTGACGAAGCCGTTCCTGGTGTACCGCTCGCGCAGCGCCGAGGGGTTCCCGGAGCGGTGGGAACCGGGGCACCCGCACCCGATCACCGCGAGTGCGTTCGGACTGGTGCCGAGCGGCGACACGCACGTCGACCTCGACCTGTACGAGATCGACGGCGTCCCCGTCCAGCGTGACAACGGCGGCGGCACGAGCGGGCTGTTCGGCCGCATGACGATGCGCCACCGGATGGCGGTCGTGCCGGCTCCCGGCGACCGGACGCTGCTCATCGACCGCCTGACCTACCGGATGCGGCCGTGGCCCCTCGGCGCACTGCTGTGGCCGGGGATGTGGGTCATCTGGCAGTGGCGGGCGTACCGGATGCGTGCGCTCGCGCCCACCTGGCGGACGGATGCTGCCTGACCGAGGCGAGTCGGGCCTCCCGTCCACCGCGGAGCGGGCGTAGCCTCGACCACGTGAGCCAGACGCGCCCCCAGGAGCCGACGACCGACGACCGTGTCCGCAGCACGCTGGCGACCGTTGACTGGCGGCGCATGACGTTCGACCTGTACCGCCGTGTCCGCGCGACGCCCGATCCCCAGACGGCGCACGCGCTGTGGCGGGAGACCCGCGACGCGATGTTCGCGGAGCACCCCGCGTCGCCGCTCCTGGACGACGACGCCCGCGACTTCGAGTCGCTGCCCGTGCCGGACTACGACCCCGCCTGGCGGTTCCAGGTGCGCATCGAACCCGCCGAGCCCGCCGAGTTCGACTACGAGACCGGCACCGACGGCACCGTGCACTTCGACCGCCTCGGCGTCGTGACGGTCCCGGGCGTCGGCACGCTCGACGTCTGGTCGCACGGGGGCTACGCGGGCGGGCTGTTCGTCCCGGTGAAGGACTCCAGCGCCGGCAAGGCCCGCGGCACGTACGGCGGCGGACGCTACCTGCTCGACACGATCAAGGGCTCGGACCTGGGCGGCGACGACGCCGACTCGCTCGTGCTGGACTTCAACTTCGCGTACAACCCGTCGTGCGCGTACGACCCGGCGTGGGCGTGCCCGCTCGCGCCTCCCGGCAACACCGTGCCGGTGCCGATCCCGGTCGGCGAGCAGTACGACTTCTAGGGTGGAACGCATGGCAGGACTGGTCGCACTCGACGCCGGCGGACGCGTGCCGCCCTTCGAGCAGGTCCGCTCGCAGATCGCGGCGCAGATCGGCGCGGGGTACCTCGTCGACGGCGAACGGCTGCCGAGCGTGCGGGGGTTGGCCGACGAGCTCGGGCTGGCGGCCGGCACGGTCGCGAAGGCCTACCAGCTGCTCGAGGAGGCCGGGCTCGTGCACACCGCGCGTGGTGCCGGCACCCGGGTGGTGCGGCCGGCCGAGGTGCCGGACGCCGTGGCCGATGCGGCCCGTGCGCTGGCAGCCGCTGCCCGCGCCGCCGGACTGTCGGCGGACCAGGCGGCCACCGCGCTCAAGGACGCCTGGCCCGCGTAGCGCGGGGCTTCGGGGCGTACCTGGTGCTTCCGGGCGTACCTGGTCGGAAGTTTCGGCCCGGTACGCCCGATCCGACTTTCCATCGCGGCCGTTCTGGGAAGGAACCCGCGCTCAGCAGTGCTCGAAGACGTAGGCGTCGTCCGTCGGTGTCACCAGGTCGCGGTCGCGGAGGATCGTCATCGCGGGCCGGTCCTCCAGCCCGCACACCGATGCCCACGAGCGCTCGAGGGTGTCCGCGTACTCGATGTCGATGACCCGCTTGCCGTAGGCCTTCGTGTACGCCGAGCACTCCTGGTACTGCACGCACTCCTCGGCGACGACGAAGTCGAACCCGGTCTGCTTCCGGCCGGAGGCCCCGAGCTGTGGCGTGTTCTTCTGCCCGACGGCCAGGCCGTGGCGGTGCCCGGTGTCGACGAGCGACTTCGCGAGCGCCAGGTTGCCGGCGCGCGTCAGCCGCTTCCCGCTCCGGGTCCACGAGTCGAGGTTGTCGAACTCGACCGCGTCGAACCCGCGATCGCCGCATCGGGCGATGGACTTCGTGAGCACCTTCGTGATGAGCGCGCGCTTCGCCGCCGTCCGGGTGTCGAGGAGCATCTCGTCCGGCCAGCCCGGGTCGGACACCGGCTTGCCGGCCCGGTCGCGCAGGATCGCCGACGGGTAGGACTTCGTCCACGTGCCGGCGGACTCGGGCTGGGTCTGGAACCCGTTGACGTAGCAGATGTCGTACTTGCCCTTCGCGGGCTTCGCGGTGCTGTCCCGCTCGACGATCGTCACGCCGGACGGCGGCGTGTAGGAGCCGCCGAGCTGGTAGTCCGGGCGCCCCGAGGTCGGCAGGTTGCGGTAGCTCGCCGCCGCGCTGGTCGGAGCAGCCTCGGCGCAGCCGGCCGTGCCGAGGACGGCCACCAGGGCCATCGCGGTGGTGATCAGGACGGTTCGCGTACGCACCCGGGAATCCTCGCATGCGCACGGCGAACGGACCGGTCCTGGGTTCTGCGGGGTGCACACGCTATGCTGGTGGTACTCGAGACGCCGATCGTCTCGTGCGTCGTACGGACGCCCCGAACTCCCGACCACGTTCCACTGATCCTCTGGTCGATGATCGAGCACCTCCCGAAGGTGCCCAGGCTTCTCTGCTGCGGCGACTGCGCCAGCCACTTCTGTTGGCGCGCATCCCGCCCGCGCGCTGCCTCAGAGCGCGCCCACAGCCGGTCTCATCCGGCTCGAAAGGTCACCATGACCACCAATGACCTCCGTTTCTCCGACCTGGGCGTCCCCGCGCCGATGGTCGCCGTCCTCGCCGACCAGGGCAAGGAGACCGCGTTCCCGATCCAGGAGGACACGCTCCCCGACTCCCTGCAGGGCAAGGACGTCCTCGGCCGTGGCCGCACCGGCTCCGGCAAGACGATCGCGTTCGCGATCCCGCTCGTCGCCCGCCTCGCCGCCAGTGGCCGCAAGCGCCGTGCCGGCCGCCCCCGTGCCCTGGTGCTCGCCCCCACCCGTGAGCTCGCGACCCAGATCGACGTCGCCCTCGCCCCGCTCGCCAAGGCCATGGGCCTGAACACCACGACCATCTTCGGTGGCGTCGGACAGGGCCGTCAGGTCGACGCCCTGCGCGGCGGCGTGGACGTCGTCGTGGCCTGCCCGGGTCGCCTCGCCGACCTCATGCAGCAGGGCCACGTCAACCTCGGTGACATCGAGGTGACCGTCCTCGACGAGGCCGACCACATGGCCGACATGGGCTTCCTGCCCGGCGTGACCAAGATCATGCAGGCGACGCCCGAGCAGGGGCAGCGTCTGCTGTTCTCCGCCACGCTCGACAACGGCGTGGACAAGCTCGTCAAGAAGTTCCTGCACAACCCGGTGATGCACTCCGTCGACGAGGCGAACAGCCCCGTCGAGGCGATGACCCACCACCTGTTCGAGGTCGCCGACGCCGACGCGAAGAAGCACCTCGTGAGCACCCTCGCCTCGGGCAACGGTCGCCGCATCCTCTTCATGCGCACCAAGCACCACGCCAAGCGCCTCGCCAAGCAGCTCAGCAGCCAGGGGATCCCGGCCGTCGACCTGCAGGGGAACCTGTCGCAGGGCGCCCGTGAGCGGAACCTGGCGAAGTTCTCGTCCGGCGAGGCCCTCGTCCTCGTCGCCACCGACGTCGCCGCTCGTGGTGTGCACGTCGACAATGTCGAGCTCGTCGTGCACGTCGACCCGCCCACCGAGCACAAGGCGTACCTGCACCGCTCGGGCCGTACCGCCCGTGCCGGTTCGTCCGGTGACGTCGTCACGGTGACGATGCCCGCCGAGCGTCGCGACGTCGCGCAGATGATGCGCGCCGCAGCCATCAAGGTCACCCCGCAGCAGGTCACCGCGACCTCCCCGGCGGTCACCACGCTCGTCGGCGAGATCGCCCCGATCCGCCACGTCGCCGAGGACCAGCCCGCACAGCAGCAGCGTCAGCCGAAGCAGCGTTCCGCCGATTCCGCCGGTGACCGTGGTCGCCGTGGTCGCGGTGGCCGTCCGGGAGGCTCGGGTCAGCCCGCGCGCTCCGGCTCGGCTTCCGAGTCCGCCGGTTCGGCCGGGGGCCGTCAGGGCCGTCCGGCTCGCGGCGCACGTTCCGAGGGCACCGGGCGCTCCGCCGCCGCGGGCGCGGGCTCGACGGGTGGTCGCCGTACCGGCGGCAGCCGTCGTGCCGGCAGCGACACGGTGCGCGGTGGGTCCTCTGCGGTCTGGTCCTCGGACGGTGGCTACGCTGCGGGCCGTGGAGCCGGCCAGGAGTCGGGCGGGGGCCGTCGTGGCTCGTCGCGCCGCGCCTCCCGTCCGGCCGGCGCTGCCGACCGCCACTGATCGGTCGACCCGGCCCGCGCTGACCAGCGGGGGACAACCTTGGGGGCGCCTGCGAGGCGGACGCCCCCAAGGGCGTAGTTTCTCCTTCACCGGATGCCGCGCAAGCGGCTGACGGGGAAACGTCCGCTGTTGGAAGGAGTGCCTATGGCTGGGATCGAAGACATCAAGAACGCCGCTGAGAAGGCGGCAGGCAAGGTCAAGGAGGCCGTCGGGAACGCGACGGACAACGACCACCTCAAGGCTGAGGGCAAGACCGATCAGGTCAAGGCCGACACCAAGCAGGCGGGTACGAACGTCAAGGACGCCGCTTCCGGCGTCGCCGACAGCCTCAAGAGCGACCGCGACACGAAGTAACAAGCCGGTCCAGTACCGTGCTGCGAAGCCCCCGGATCCGATCGGATCCGGGGGCTTCGTCGTGTTCGGGTGCTCCGTTGTGCTCGGGGACCGAGCCGGTCGCTACATGAGCGCGCCGACCGACGCGAGGCCCGCGCGCAGCAGGGCACCGCGGCCACCCTCCATGTCGTCGGCGACGCCGTCGGACGCGGCTTCCATCGGGGTCATCCAGGTGAGCTCGAGGGCGTCCTGCCGGGGCTCGCACGTGCCGGTGACCGGGACGACGTAGGCCAGCGAGATCGCGTGCTGCCGCTCGTCGGTGTACACCGAGGCGCCGGGCAGCGGGAAGTACTCGGCCACGGTGAACGGCGTCGGGCTCGACGGCAGCTGCGGGAACGCCATCGGGCCGAGGTCCTTCTCGAGGTGGCGGAAGAGCGCCGTGCGGATGGACTCGCCGAACATCACGCGACCGGACACCAGGGTGCGGACGATCGAGCCGCTCGGGGCCACACGCAGGAGCACCCCGACCTCGGTCACGACGCCGAGCCCGTCGGTGCGGACGGGGATCGCCTCGACGTAGCAGATGGGGAGTCGACGACGCGCGTTGGCGAGTTCCTCGTCGGACAGCCAGCCGGAGTCGGGGTCGGGGGTTTGCAACGAGGCCATGCACCGTGTCTACCAGGGACGGCGTCGAGTTCGGCGGAAGGCGCGGGACTTGGGGATGGTTAGCGTTGTCCACATGATCGATGCAGACCTGGTGCAGTGGACCCGTCCCGCGGAAGAACGCGCAGGGACACCGCTGCTCGTGACCATGCACGGGGTGGGGTCGAACGAACGCGACCTGCTCGGACTCGCCCCCGCGCTGCCGGCGGCCTGGACGACGGCGTCACTGCGGGCGCCGATGCCGTGGGGCCAGGGGTTCAGCTGGTACCCGCTCGGGACGCCGGGCTCCCCCGCGCTCGAACCCGTCGACGCCGCGGTCGCCGAGGTGCTCGCGTGGATCGACTCCGTCGCCGCAGACCACCCGCGGATCGGACTCCTCGGGTTCTCGCAGGGCGGGTCGATGGCGCTGCAGCTGCTGCGGGCCCGACCGGCTGCGTTCGCCTTCGCGGTGTCGCTGTCCGGGTTCGTCGTACCGGGGGCGACGGACTCGCGTGACGAGGCCGTCGCCGCCGTCCGGCCGCGGGTGTTCCTCGGGCACGGCGACCTCGACCCGGTGATCCCGGCGGAGGCCACCGCGCGGACGCAGGCGTGGGCGGCGGCGAACACCACCGTGACGGACCGGACGTACGAGGGTCTGCCGCACGCGGTGTCGGCAGCGGAGCTGTCGGACGTCGCGGCGTTCATCGGGGCGTAGGCGCGGGCGCGCAGCGCGCTCGGTGAGCGGCGCGGGACGCGCTTGGTGAGCAGAAATGGTCGGGTCCGACGTGCGGACTCGACCATTTCTGCTCACGATGCGCGGGGGTCAGCCCCGGCGACGACGGACGGGAGGCACGGTGCGGGCTGGCACCGTGCCTCCTGTCCGTCAGTCGGCGAGGATCTGCAGGAGGTCCTTGCGGAGCTGGTCGACCTTGGCGGTGGCGGCCTTCGCCTGGTCCTCCGTCGCGGTCGTCCGGTACATCTGCAGGACGCCCATGGTCTTCCGGAGCGCCTCGAAGAACTCGCGCTGCGCGTCCGGGATCCCTGGAGCCGCGTCGAGTGCCGCTGCGATCTCGTCGGCCTTCGCCTTCGCCTCGGCCTTGCCGGCGTCGGTGAGCTCGAAGAGCGTCTTGCGGCCGTCACCCGACGAGACCACGAGGTCTTCGTCGACGAGCTGCTGGAGCGTCGGGTAGACCGAGCCGGGGCTCGGCTTCCAGGCACCGCCGGTGCGCTCGGCGATGGTCTTGATCACGGCGTAGCCGTTCTGCGGCCCCTCGGCCAGCAGGCCGAGGATCGCGAGGCGGACGTCACCGCGGCGGCGGCGTTCGCGACCGAAGCCGGGTCCGCCGAAGCCACCGAAGCCGGGGCCGAAGCCCATGCCCGGCCCGAAGCCCGGGCCGAAGCCACGGCCACCTCGGCCGCCGTGCTCGTGGTCGTGGTCACCGCGGTCGCGGCCGGGGAAGCCGGCGCCGTGGTGCTGCCGCGCGCCGCCGAAACGGGGGCCGCGCGGGTGGTGGTTGCTGTCGTTGTCGTTGTGCATGGGGCGCATGATGCGTCCTTCCTTGTTGCTGAGTCGGCTCGCGACCGGTCTGACTGGTTTCGTCTTCGTCGTATCGCGATGTGTTTACGATAGATCGCTAACTATCGTCTTGTCAAGGGGTACTCCCCGCTCGGGCTGCTGTCGGTGGTGACGGGCAGGATGGGACGGACCATGACGGACGTCTTCGAGCGCTTCTCCCCCGCGACCGCGGAGTGGTTCCGTGGTGCGTTCAACGCCCCCACCCCCGCACAGGCGGGCGCGTGGGACGCCATCTCGACGGGGCAGCACGCACTCGTCATCGCGCCGACCGGTTCCGGCAAGACCCTCGCCTCGTTCCTGTGGTCCATCGACCGGCTCATCAGCGCGACCGACCGGCCCCCGGCCAAGCAGCGCACGCGGGTCCTGTACGTCTCGCCGCTCAAGGCCCTCGGCGTCGACGTCGAGCGGAACCTGCGCAGCCCACTCGTCGGCATCACGCAGACGGCCCGGCGGCTCGGCACCGAACCACCCGAGGTCACCGTCGGGGTGCGCAGTGGCGACACCCCGTCGTCGGACCGGCAGAAGCTGCTCCGCCAGCCGCCGGACATCCTCATCACCACGCCCGAGTCCCTGTACCTCATGCTCACCTCGCAGGCGCGCGAGACCCTGGTGAACGTCGACACCGTCATCGTCGACGAGGTCCACGCCGTCGCGTCGACCAAGCGCGGAGCGCACCTGGCCGTCTCGCTCGAACGACTCGACGACCTGCTCGACAAGCCGGTGCAGCGCATCGGGCTGTCCGCCACGGTCCGGCCGCCGGAAGAGGTCGCCCGGTTCCTCGGGGGTCGGGCGCCGGTGACGATCATCGCGCCGCCGGCGCAGAAGACCTTCGACCTGCGCGTCGTCGTGCCGGTCGACGACATGGCCGAGCTCGGTGCTCCGCCGGTCGGTGCGGACGCGTCCGACGCGCCCGCGAACGGCTCGATCTGGCCGCACGTCGAAGAGCGTGTGGTCGACCTCATCGAAGAGCACCGGTCGACGATCGTGTTCGCGAACTCGCGGCGACTGGCCGAGCGACTCACCGCGCGGCTGAACGAGATCCACGAAGAGCGCGTCCTCGCTGCGGCGGCTCGGGCTCCGGCTCCGGCTTCGGCCGCGGTGGGCGATGCGCTGGTGCCGGCGGGTGTCTCGCCGGCCGACGACGGCCTGCCGGTGGCGCGGGGTCGCCCGCAGTCACCCGCGCGGACCTCGGCGCACGCGGTCGCACCCCAGGGCACGAAGCGGCCGCCGGCGCAGATGATCGGCGCGTCCGGGCAGACCGGTGGCGGCGGCTCCGACACCGCAGTGCCCGTGCTCGCTCGCGCCCACCACGGCTCGGTGTCGAAGGACCAGCGCGCGATCATCGAGGACGACCTGAAGTCCGGTCGGCTGCGGTGCGTGGTCGCGACGAGTTCGCTCGAGCTCGGGATCGACATGGGCGAGGTCGACCTCGTCGTCCAGGTCGAGGCGCCGCCCTCGGTCGCGAGCGGCCTGCAGCGCGTCGGGCGTGCCGGGCACCAGGTGGGCGAGATCTCCCGCGGGGTGCTGTTCCCGAAGCACCGAGCCGACCTCGTCAACAGTGCGGTCACGGTCGAACGGATGGTCTCGGGGCAGATCGAGTCGATCTCGGTGCCGGCGAACCCCCTCGACGTCCTGGCGCAGCACACCGTCGCTGCCGGGGCGATCGACACCGTCGACGTCGAGCACTGGTTCGACCTCGTTCGACGCAGCGCCCCGTTCAGCGGACTGCCCCGGTCGGCGTTCGACGCCACGCTCGACCTGGTGACCGGGCGGTACCCGAGCGACGAGTTCGCCGAGCTCCGCCCGCGCCTGGTGTGGGACCGCGTGCACGGCACCCTGACCGGACGCCCCGGCGCCCAGCGGCTCGCGGTGACGAGCGGCGGCACGATCCCGGACCGCGGCATGTTCGGCGTGTTCATGGTCGGCGAGAAGGCCTCCCGCGTCGGTGAGCTCGACGAGGAGATGGTCTACGAGTCCCGCGTCGGGGACGTCTTCGCCCTCGGAGCCACGAGCTGGCGGATCGAGGAGATCACCCACGACCGGGTCATCGTGAGCCCGGCCTTCGGACAGCCCGGTCGGGTGCCGTTCTGGAAGGGCGACGGCATCGGACGCCCCGCCGAACTCGGTCGCGCCACGGGGGCGTTCGTGCGCGAGGTCGAAGGCGCCTCGGACGACGACGCCCGCGCTCGGGTCGCCGCCGGCGGCCTCGACGAGCGTGCCGTCACGAACCTGCTGACCTTCCTGCGCGACCAGCGCGCGGCCACCGGGCACGTGCCCAACGACACCACGCTCGTGGTCGAGCGCTTCCGCGACGAACTCGGCGACTGGCGGCTCATCCTGCACTCGCCGTACGGCATGCAGGTGCACGCGCCGTGGGCCCTGGCGGTCGCGGCACGGCTGCGTGAACGCCACGGCATCGACGGCGACGCGATGGCCGCCGACGACGGCATCGTGGTGCGCATCCCCGAGACCGACGCCGAACCGCCGGGCGCCGACCTGTTCGTGTTCGAGCGCGACGACCTCGAGGCACTCGTCACGGACGAGGTCGGTGGCTCGGCGCTGTTCGCCGCGCGGTTCCGCGAGTGTGCGGCGCGCGCCCTGCTGCTGCCCCGTCGGAACCCCGGGCAGCGTTCGCCCCTGTGGCAGCAGCGGCAACGCGCCTCGCAGCTGCTCGAGGTGGCCCGGAAGTACCCGTCGTTCCCGATCGTGCTCGAGACCGTGCGCGAAGTGCTGCAGGACGTCTACGACGTGCCCGCCCTGCTCGGCATCGCCGACGAGATCGCCGGCCGCCGCATCCGCCTGGTCGAGACCGAGACCGAGACGCCGTCCCCCTTCGCCCGCTCGATCCTGTTCGGGTACGTGGCCGCGTTCATGTACGAGGGCGACTCCCCGCTCGCCGAGCGTCGGGCGGCGGCGCTGTCGCTCGACTCGACACTGCTCGGCGAGCTGCTCGGTCGTGCCGAACTGCGGGAGCTGCTCGACCCGGCGGTCATCGCCTCGGTCGAACAGGACCTGCAGCGACTGTCGCCGGACCGCCGCGCCCGCGACGCCGAGGGGCTCGTCGACGTCCTGCGGTTGGTGGGGGCGCTCGACCTGTCCGAGGCCGTCGACCGGAGCTGGCTCGTAGGGACCGCGGACCGCGAGGCGGCCGACGCCGAGGTCCAGGCGATCCTCACCGCGCTCGAACGGGACCGCCGCGTCCTGTCGTTCTCGCACGCCGGTTCCACCCGCTGGGCCGTCATCGAGGACGCCTCGCGCCTGCGTGACGCCCTCGGGGTCCCGCTGCCGATCGGCGTACCGACCGCGTTCGTCGAACCCGTCGCCGACCCGCTCGGTGACCTGATCGGCCGCTACGCCCGGTCGCACGGGCCGTTCTCGGCGCAGGAGGCCGCGGGTCGCCTCGGCCTCGGGATCGCCGTCGTGCAGGACACCCTGCGCCGCCTGGTCGCTGACCGGCGTGTGGTCGAGGGCGAGTTCCGCCCGGATCGGCAGGGCGCCGAGTGGTGCGACGCCGAGGTCCTGCGCCGGATCCGCACGAAGTCCCTCGCCGCGCTCCGCCACGAGGTCGAGCCGGTGTCTCCGGACACACTCGCGCGCTTCCTGCCCGCCTGGCAGCACGTGCAGAACCCCGGCACCCGCGGCGGTCTGCGCGGGGTCGACGGAGTCCTGCAGGTGATCGACCAGCTCGCCGGCGTCGCCCTGCCCGCCAGCGCCTGGGAGACCCTGGTGCTGCCCGCGCGGGTGACCGACTACTCCACGAACATGCTCGACGAGCTGACCGCCACGGGCGAGGTCCTGTGGTCCGGCGGTGGGACACTGCCCGGCAACGACGGGTGGGTGCGCCTGCACCTGGCTGAGACGGCGTCGACGACGCTCGCCGAGCCCTCCGGCGACGAGACCACCGAGCTGCAGCGCGACGTGCTCGGTGCCCTCGCCGGCGGCGGCGCGTACTTCTTCCGCCAGCTCGGGCAGGCCGTCGGCAGCACCGACGACCCGGCCCTGACGACGGCGCTGTGGGACCTCGTCTGGGCCGGGCAGATCACGAACGACACGTTCGCTCCGCTCCGCTCGATGCTCGGTGGCAAGGCGAAGAGCAGCAGCGCCCCGCGGGCCCGCGCCTACCGCGGGCGGCGACGACCGACGATGCCGACGCAGTCCGGCCCGCCGTCCGTCGGTGGCCGCTGGTCCCTGCTCCCCCTGGCCGAGTCCGACTCGACCGTGCGGGCCGCCGCGACCGCCGAACAGCTGCTCGAGCGCTACGGAGTCGTCACCCGCGGGGCCGTCCAGGTCGAGGGGGTCCGGGGTGGGTTCGCGGGCGTGTACCGGGTGCTCGCGCGGTTCGAGGAGTCCGGGCGGGCGCGACGCGGCTACTTCATCGAGGGCCTCGGCGCCGCACAGTTCGCCACGGGCCCGACCATCGACCGGCTGCGGACCTACGCCCGTGACCTCGACGACGACGAACGCGTCGACCCGGACCGGAAGCGCGAGGCACTGACCCTGGCTGCGACCGACCCCGCGAACCCGTACGGCGCATCGCTGCCCTGGCCCTCCGACGACCGCGCGGCGGCCGATGCGGGCGACACGAGCGCCGACGTCGCTGCGGTCGCTGCGGCTGCGCAGAAGGCCCCGGCACCGGCCACCACCACCGGCGCGCGCGGCCACCGGCCCGGGCGCAAGGCCGGAGCGCTCGTCACCACCGTCGACGGCCGGCTCGCGGTGTACGTCGAGCGGGGCGGGAAGTCGGTGCTGACCTTCACCGACGATCCCGCCGACCTGGCCGTCGCAGCCGCGTCCATCGCGGGCATCGTGCGCACCGGCCTGCGGAAGCTCGCGGTCGAGCGCGTCGACGGCGAGTTCGTGCTCGGTACCCCGCTCGGCACCGCGCTGGGCGACGCCGGGTTCACCGCCACCCCGCAGGGACTCCGGCTCCGTGCCTGAGGGCGACACCGTCTACCGGGCAGCGCACCGGCTGCACACGGCGCTCGCGGGCAAGGTCCTGACCCGGAGCGACTTCCGGGTGCCCGCGTTCGCGACCGTCGACCTGGTCGGCCGCACCGTGGACGAGGTCGTGCCCCGTGGCAAGCACCTGCTGCACCGGATCGGGGACCTGACCGTGCACTCGCACCTGAAGATGGAAGGGCGGTGGGACGTCTACGCCCCCGGTGAGCGCTGGCGGCGTCCGGCGCACCAGGCACGCGCGATCCTCGATGCCGAGGACGTCTCGACCGTCGGGTTCACGCTCGGGGTGCTCGAGGTGGTCCCCCGCGACCAGGAGTCCGAGGTCGTCGGGCACCTCGGCCCGGACCTGCTCGGGCCCGACTGGGACGCCGACCTGGCACTCGAGAACCTGATGCGGGATCCTGCACGTCCGGTCGGACTGGCGCTGCTCGACCAGCGGGTGCTCGCCGGCCTCGGCAACGTCTACCGCAACGAGCTCTGCTTCCTGCGCGGGGTCCTGCCGACCCGCCCGGTGGCCGAGGTGCACGACGCCGGCCGGACGATCTCCCTGGCGAGCCGGCTCATCCTGGCGAACCGCGACCGCAGCCACCGGGTGACGACGGGGATCGACCGCCCGGGGCGTCGGTTCTGGGTCTACGGACGAGCGGGCAAGCCGTGCCTGCGGTGCGGCACCCGGATCCGGCGAGGAGACCTCGGCGACTCGGAGCTCACCCTGCGGGACACCTACTGGTGCCCGCGCTGCCAGACCTGAGCCGCGGTCGCAGCGACGAGCACCGGCACGTGCCTGCTCACCGGCTGACGGGGTGCAGGCGCTCGGCGGCGGTCGTCCGCACGGCGTCCGTGACCCGCTCGAGCAGCGGGGACGCCAGGTTCCACCGTTGCCACCACAGGGCGACGTCGGCCCGGCGGGTCGGGGTGAGCTCGAGCAGCTCACCCCGCGCCAGGGCATCGAGGCACTGCGCCTCGGGCAGCATCCCCCACCCGAAGCCGAGCGAGACCGCCCGTGCGAAGTCGGCCGAGGTCGGGACGAAGTGGCGTGGACCGGAGGGCGCGTGGCCGAGCACCCGGCGGAGGTAGCCCTGCTGCAGGTCGTCGTCGCGGTCGTAGTCGACGAGCGGCACCCGGTCGAGGCGGCTCAGCATCCGCCGCTCGGTGTCGGCGTCGGACAGGTAGCGGTCGACGAACGCCGGCGACGCCACCGCCCGGTACCGGTCGATGCCGAGCGGTACCGACGAGCAGCCCTGCACGGGATCCGCCTCGGCCGTCACGGCACCCATCACCGTGCCGGCGCGCAGCAGCTCGGCGGTGCGGTCCTGGTCCTCGCGGTGCAGGTCGAAGACCACCTCGGTGTCGGCACGGACGAGTGCGAGCGCGTCGAGGAACCACGTGCCGAGCGAGTCGGCGTTGACGGCGAGCGGGATCGACGGCACCGCGGACCCCGCACCGTCGGCATCGGTCTCGCCGAGTGCGCGAGCGGTCTCGTCGTCGAGCAACCGCACCTGACGTGCGTGCCGGAGCACGACCGCTCCGTCGGCAGTCGGGGTGACCGGGGTCGTCCGTTGCAGCAGGACCCGGCCGACCTGCTGCTCCATCGACTTGATGCGCTGCGAGACCGCCGACGGGGTGATCGCCAGGGCCCGGGCGGCCGCGTCGAGGGTGCCGTGGTCGACGGCGGCCAACAGGGTCTCGAGGTGCTCGCGCTGGAACCGGACCATGCAGTGCAGCTTACGGCGCTGTAGGAACGTGAGCTGGTCTACAGACGAGGGTGCACCTAGCGTCGTGGACGTGACCGCACTCCTCCCCCTGCTCGCCGGCCTCGGCACCGGACTCGCCCTGATCGTCGCGATCGGTGTGCAGAACACCTACCTGCTCCGGCTGGCGGTCAGCTCGGGTCCGCGCGTGGTGACGGCGGCGGTCGTCGTGTGCGCGGTGTCGGACGCCGTGCTCATCGTCGCCGGGGTGCTCGGCGTCGGGGCCGTGGTCGAGCGGTTCCCGGTGGCGCTCGTCGTCGTGCGGTTCGTCGGGGCCGCCTTCCTCGTGACCTACGGCGTGCTCGCCGCGCGACGGGCACTGCGGCCGTCGAGCGACGCCATGCGCGTGGCCGACGAGGCGGCGGACGACGGCGTGCCGGAGCCGGCCGCGGGCACTGTACCCGAGCGCCCGGGGACGGTGGTGGCGGGGCGGACGCGCACCGCGCCTCCCGGCCAGGCGGTCACCATGCGCACGGCAGTGGTGACCATGCTCGTCTTCACGTGGGCGAACCCGCACGTGTACCTGGACACGCTGGTGTTCCTCGGGTCCGTCGCGAACCAGCAGAGCCCGGACGACCGCTGGCTGTGGACCGTCGGCGCCGTCGCGGCGAGCTGCCTGTGGTTCGGCGCGCTCGGGTTCGGCGGGCGACTGCTCCGGCCGCTGTTCGCGAAGCCCCTGACGTGGCGGGTGTTCGACGGCCTGGTCGCCGTCGTGATGCTGGGCTTCGGCGTCCTGCTGGTCGTCGGCGCGTAGGAGGTCGGAGCCCGCTACTGCTGCCCCTTGCCCACCCGGCTGTTGCGGCGGCTGTACCCGAAGTAGATGGCGAAGCCGATGACGAGCCAGACGACGAACCGCAGCCAGGTCTCGACCTCGAGGTTCAGCATCAGCCAGAAGCACAGCACGGCCGACAGGATCGGGATCACCGGCGACCACGGCACCCGGAACGAGCGCGGGGCGTCCGGACGCGACTTGCGGAGCACGATGATGCCGATCGACACCAGCACGAAGGCCGACAGCGTGCCGATGTTGATCATGCCCTCGAGCTTGTCGACCGCGGTGAACCCGGCGAGCAGCGCGACGACGACGCCCGCGACGACCTGCACGCGCACCGGCGTCTGCGTCTTCGGGTTCGTCTTCGAGAACCAGCGCGGCAGCAGACCGTCACGGCTCATCGCGAAGACGATGCGGGACAGGCCGAGCAGCAGCACCATGACGACGGTCGTCAGACCGATCAGGGAGCCGATGGCGATGATGCCGGCCGCCCACGGCAACCCGACGATGTCGAAGGCCGAGGCCAGCGACGGTGCGTCCTCCTGCGCCAGGCGCTGGTACGAGACCATGCCGGTGATGACGATGCTGACGCCGACGTAGAGCAGCGTCACGATGCCCAAGCCGATGAAGATGCCGCGGGGCAGCGTCTTCTGCGGGTTCTCGGTCTCCTCCGCGCTGGTCGCGACGACGTCGAAGCCGATGAACGCGAAGAACACGAGCGACGCCGCGGCGAGCAGCCCGAAGACGCCGTACTGCGCGGGCTCGGAACCGGTGAACCAGGACACGAGCGACTGGGTCCAGACGCTGCCCTCGGCACCCTTGGCGGGCTCCGACGGCGGGATGAACGGGGTGAAGTTCGCGGCCTTGACGAAGAACGCGCCGGCGACGATGACGAACACCACGATGGCGACCTTGATGATCGTGATGACCGCCGAGACCCGCGACGACAGGCGGGTGCCGAAGGCAAGCAGCACCGTGAAGATGCCGACGATCAGGACCGGGCCCCAGGTGAACGGGATCGGGCCGAGCTGGATCGTGCTCGGCAGGGTCACTCCGAACACGTCGAACGCGGTGCTGAGGTAGATGCCCCAGTACTTCGCGATCACGGCGCTGGCGGTGAGGGTCTCGAGGATGAGGTCCCAGCCGACGATCCAGGCGAGCAGCTCGCCCATCGTGGCGTAGGTGAACGTGTACGCGGAACCGGCGACGGGGATCGTCGAGGCGAACTCGGCGTAGCACATGATCGCCAGGCCACACGTGACGGCGGCGAGCAGGAACGAGATGATGACGCCCGGCCCGGCGAAGTTCGCGGCGGCGTTCGCGCCGACCGAGAAGATCCCGGCGCCGACGGCGACCGCGGTGCCCATGGCGGCGATGTCGAACGTCTTCAGGGAGCGTTTCAGGGACCGGCCCTGCTCCTCGGAGTCGGCCAGTGAGGCCTCGATCGACTTGATGCGGAGCTTCGTTGCCATGGGGTGGATCCCGTCATCGGCTGGGCGGCGGACCCCGTGACAGTACTGGTGTACCACCCCGACACGCAAACAGCGGAGCCGCTGGGCGCACGGGAACCGGGTTCCGTGGGCAGGGCGGGTCGACCGGGAGGCCCGGCTCGGCTCAGGCGGATCGGCGCCAGTCCGCCAGGAACCGCGCTCCGGCCTCGTCGTGGATCACCCCGTCGGGTGCGGTGAGCACCGGGTACGGCGTCGCCGGCACGCCGTCCGAGGGACGGACGTCGACGTGCGCGACCTCGTGGCCGTTCGCGTGCAGCCAGTCCGCCATCGCGTAGTCGCTGCGCGAGTCGCCCATCGTGCGCCAGGCCGTCGGCAGCTCGCCGTCCTGCGCCAGGAGTTCGAGCGACCGCTCGGCGCCCATGTCCTTGCCGCTGCGGTCGGACTCGACGTCGGTCGAGATGATCGTCGGGTCGATCCGCCACTGCACGGCGCCGTCGGCGTCGGGTCGGACGTCGTCGAGACGGCGCACGCCCAGGCCGCGACGCTCGAGGGCCGCCATCGCCTTCGCGTCGAACTCGGGCTGCCGAGCCAGGTACGTGGCGTTCGGCACCTCCACCCGCTGCTCGATCGACACCATGGCGCGCTTCGTCTCGTCGAAGAACACCAGGTCGGCGTACTCGGTGCGGACGAGCTCGCGCATCTCGTCGGCGTAGTCGCGCGGGAGCGCCAGGTCGTCGGCGACGGTGAGCTCGCTCATCCCGCCCTCGTACTGCGGGCCGATCGAGCACCAGACGGCGCCCTTCTCGCAGACGGCGTGCACGCGGCCGCCCTCGGCGAGACCACCCGCCAGCAGCGGACCGACCACCTCGCTCCGGATGAAGGCGTCGCTCCGGCCGGTGTTGAAGACGACGGGGATGCCCTCGGCGGCCAGGGCGACCAGGTCCTCGATGATGCTCGGGATCGCGATGGTGCGGGAGACCGGGCTGGCGATGGGCCCGTCGACGTCGAGCAGGAGACCGAGACGAGGTGGGTTCACCACGCCATCCTCTCGCAGTCAGCTGCTCGGTGAGACGACCCGGACCAGGAACCCGTCGAGCACGGCGCCGATCGCAGCCGGGTCGGGCACGTGACCCTGCCCGGGGACCTCGACGTAGTCCGAACCCGGCACGGCCTCGACGACTGCTCGAGCCGCCTGCCGCATCCACTGGTGGCCGTCGCTGCCCGCGGCGACGAGCACCGGGACGCCGACCGCTGCTGCCACCCGCTCCGGGATCGCCAGGCCGTTGAGCACCCGCACGTCGCGGCTGAGCACGTGGGCGTCGACGACGAGGGACCGCCAGAGCGCGCCCCGCAACCGCAGCGCCGAGATCTGCCCCATCGGCACCCCCAGGACGTGCGCGAGGAACGCCCGGACGGCCTGGGCACGACGGCCGGCAGCGACGTGCTCGTCGAGCAGGTCGGCGAAGACGACGTCGTCGGCGTGCGGGTCGACCGTCGCCCGGTACGGCGGCTCCCACAGCACGGCGGCCCCGAGCGGGACACCGGCGGCGAGGCCGCGGAGGACCACACCCGCGCCGACGCAGAGGCCGAGCGCGGCGACGGGTCCGTCCACACTCGCGACGACGGCCGCGAGGTCCTCGACCTCGCGCTCGATCGTCCACGGGGTGGTGTCGCCGCTCGCGCCGCGCCCCCGCCGGTCGTACGTGATGACCCGGTAGCGGTCCTGCAGTGCTTCGGTCAGGTGCTCGACGGTGGGGGTGCCGTGGTGGTCGAAGGCGCCACCGACCACGACGAGCGCCGGACCGGTCCCCGCGTCGGACACGGCGATCACCGTGCCGTCGGCGGAGACGACCGTGCGGTCGACGTGCTGGTCCATTGGGGGCCTTCCGAGGGTGGTTCGACGGCGCTGCGTCGGGTCCTCGGGAGGGACCGGGCGGGTCGGTCCTCGAAGCATGGCATCGGAGCGCTCCCACGTCGACACCCGCAACCAGGGGGAGACGACCGATCCGGGTCCGGCTGCGCTCAGCGGTCGCGGTAGATCGCTCGGCGGTGGCCGGCATCGACGACGATCACGATGAGTCGGCCGTCGTCGATCTCGTAGATCAGACGGTAGTCACCTGATCGCACCCGCCAACCGGGTCGGTTCACGAGCTTCCGAGCTGCCGGGGGCCGCGGGTGGTCGGCGAGGATCGCGAGGAGTCCCTCGATCCGCCGACGACCGTCGGGCGGGAGCTTGCGGATGACACGCTGCGCGGACGGGATGACCTCGACCGACCAGGTCATCCGAGTCCGAGTTCGCGCTTGAGATCGTCCCACTGCACGTTATCGCCGCCGATGCGCTTGTTCTCCGCGATGGCAGCGTCGTACGCGACCAGGTCGTCGAGGTCCTCGGCCGCCTCGAGCAGGCGGTCCAGGACATCCGCGTCCACCACCGCCGCGACGCGCTTGTTGCGCCGGGTCAGGTAGACGGGTTCGTGCCGGGCGTCGTCGATGATCGACGCCAGGCGGCCACGTGCTTCGGAGATCGACACTTCGCTCACCTGTACATTCTAGAGCGTTTTGTACAACTCAGACGAGCGCCGTGGTGCCGACCGATTCCCGTTCGAGCAACGATCGCTTGACGTCGAGCCCCCACGCGAAGCCCCCGAGCGTGCCGTCGGACCGCAGCACCCGGTGGCACGGCACGAACAGGGCGGGAGCGTTCCGTGCGCACACGCTGGCGGCGGCCCGCACGGCGTCCGGACGGCCCATCGCCCCCGCGAACTCGGTGTAGGTCAGGGTCCCGCCGGCGGGGATGCGGCGGAGCTGCCGCCACCCCTCGGTGAACAGGTCGGTGCCGAACTGCCGCACCGGCACCTGCATGGCGTGCTCGACCTCGCCCGAGTAGAAGGCGTCCACGGCGTCGGCGGCGGCAACCGTGCCGTCGACGATGCGACTGGGCCGGTACCGGTCGGCGAGCCGCCCGAGGATCCGGTCGACGGAGTCGGTCCAGCCCGAGGCGAGGACACGGCCCTCGGCGTCCTCGAGCACGGTGAAGGCCCCGTCCGGGGTGTCCAGGGTCTGGATGGTTGCGTCGGTCATCGTTCGTCCTTCCGAGGGTCGTTGTCTGCGTGCCGCGCACGGCCGGTGCCGTGCACCCGTGCACCGGCGGCCGTCGCGATCGCGCGGTCGATGATCGGTCGCCAGCAGTGCATCGTCAGGTAGCTCCGCCAGGGCGCCACCTGCTCCGACCATAGGGAGAGCTCGCGCGCCGTACCGGGCAGTCCGAGTTCCTGTGCACCGTTGCGCACCGCGAGGTCGCTGTGGAGGAACACGTCGGGGTGGTGCCGGACCCGGAGCGCCACGTAGTCGGCGGTCCACGGCCCGATGCCCTTCACCGCCAGCAACCGGGCACGCAGCTCGTCGAGGGACTGTCCGCCGTCGACCACGAGCGACCCGTCGGCGAGCGCCGCGGCGACCCGCAGGATCGTGTCGACGCGGGCGGCCGGACCGCGCAGCACCTCGTGGCCGCGGGCGGCGATGACCTCGGCGGACGGGAACAGCAGGCCCTCCGGCAGGATCGCCGACGGCACGGCAGCACCGAGCGCCGCCACGAGTCGCGTCTGGGCCGTCCGGGCCGCGGCGACGGAGACCTGCTGCCCGATGAGGGTGCGGATCACGATCTCGTGCGCGTCGACGGCACCGGGCAGCCGCAGGCCCGGGACCCGCTGCACGGCCGCAGCGAGCTCGGGCACGGAGCCGAGCACCGCGTCGACGGCGACCGGGTCGGCGTCGAGGTCGAAGTACGACCGGACGCGGGCGACGAGCGTCGGCAGGTCGGACAGGTCGGTGACGCGCACCCGCAGGTCGATCCCGGTGCCGCGACCGGCGGCGGTGGACCCGGCCGTCCCCACGACCGCGGCCGATGCGCTGAACCAGCCCGGGCCTCCCGGCAGGTCGAGCAGCCGCCCGTACGAGGTGACCCGCCCGGATTCGTCGGTGTCCACCTGCTCCAGGCCCGGCAGGGCGTGCAGTGCGTGCCAGTCGAGGAGCCCCTGCGCGTCGAACGGCGGCCGCGCGGGCAGGTGCACGTGCAGTGCGCCGTCGGACGCGGGCCGGAGCGTCCGCCGGGCGCGCAGCTCGGACGGGGTGACGGCGAAGACCTCGCGGACGGTCTCGTTGAACTGGCGGACGCTCGCGAACCCGGCGGCGAAGGCGACATCCGCGATGGGCAGGTCCGACGACGTCAGCAGCGTGCGTGCCGTCTGGGCGCGGTGTGCGCGGCTGAGCGCCTTCGGGCCGGCACCGAGCTCGGCCGTCATGATGCGGTTGAGCTGGCGTTCGGAGTAGCCGACCCGTGCGGCGAGGCCCGGGACGCCGTCGCGCTCGACGACGCCGTCGAGGACGAGGCGCATGGCGCGACCGGCGACGTCCTCGCGCAGGTCCCACTCGGGGCTGCCGGGGGTCGCTTCGGGCAGGCAGCGCTTGCAGGCGCGGAAGCCCGCCAGGTGCGCTGCGGCGCTCGTGCGGTAGAAGGTGACGCCAGCCTCGCGGGGCGTGCGTGCCGGGCAGCTCGGTCGGCAGTAGATGCCGGTGGAGTGCACGGCGGTGACGAACTGGCCGTCGAAGCGTGCGTCGCGCGAGGCGACGACGCGGTAGCGCTCGGCGTGCAGCTGGTCGGTTCCGGAGGTGGTCACTGGCCCAGCCTGACACGCACCACCGACCGCGACTGGCGGAAATCGGACGCCGCGGCGGGGCCCGGGTGGCGGTCAGGCGGCGGTCGGGCGGCGGTCGGGCGGCCCCGAGGTTCCGAAATCTCGGCATGTCGGCGCTCGATGTGCTCGCCCGTGGAACCTCGGCGCCACACCGACGGCGTGTTGTGGAACCTCGGCGCAGCGGCACCGACGACGGCACGGCGTCGACCGGGAGGCCCGGCTAGCGTTGGGCGGGTGACCTCCGGAGACGACGTGGCCGGGTCTGACCACCGGGTCGGCCCCGACGAGCTCGCCGGCCTCGCCGACTCCGCCGACCTGCCGTTCCGGACCGACGTCGAGATCGCGCTGCTGCTCGTGTCGCGCCGCCACCGCTACGAGGGCAGGCCGGCCGACGGTGCCCTGCCGGTCCGGTCGGACGACCCGGACGAGCTGCGCGACCGCATCGAACTGCGTGCGGGACTCGGCATCGTCGGCGACCGCTACTTCGCGGCACGGGCGCACGTGCACGCCTCGGTGACGGTCCTCGGACTCGAGGGCCTCGAAGAGGTCGAACGATCGCTCGGCGTGCCGGTCGACCCCGTGGCGACCCGGCGGAACGTGTTCCTGCGGGGCGCCGACGTCGAGGCACTCCGAGGCGAGCCGTTCTTGCTGCAGAGTCCCGGCAGCGATGCCGTGCTGTTCCGCGGGTACCGGTCGGCGAACCCGTGCGCCTGGATGGACCACGAGGTGGCGCCGGGGGCGTTCCGGGCGATGCGTGGACGGGGCGGCGTGCGGTGCGACCCCGAGTCCGACGGCGTGCTCACCCTCGGACCCGCGGTGCTCCGGACGACCCGCCCCGTCGCACTGGGCTGACGGCAGCGCCGCCAGCGGCAGGGCCGCCAGCGGCGGCGCACCGTGCTCACGCGGTCAGCGCGCTCTCGATCGCGTCGACGAAGGCCGGCAGGTCGTCGGGGTTCCGCGAGGTGATGATGCCGCCGTCGACCTGGACCTCCTGGTCGACCCACTCGGCGCCGGCGTTCCGGACGTCGGTCTGCAGCGACGGGAACGAGGTGATCGTCCGTCCGCGCAGCACACCGGCCTCGATGAGGGTCCACGGGCCGTGGCAGATCGCCGCGACGGGCTTGTTCGCCTCGACGAAGGCCGTCACCAGGGAGACCGCCGAGTTGTCCTGTCGCAGGGTGTCGGCGTTGATGGTGCCGCCGGGGACCACGAGTGCGTCGTACCCGGTCACGTTGACACCGGCGATGGTGGTGTCGGGGTCGAGGGACTTGCCGGGGTCCTTGTCGCCGACGAGGGTCGCGATCGAACCGGAGTCCTGCGCCGCCACGGTCACCGTCGCGCCGCGCTCGCGGAGCTGGTCGACGGGCACGACGATCTCGTCCTGCTCCACGCCGTAGTTCGTCGCGATGACGAGGACCTTCTTGCCGTCCAGGGTTGCCATGGTCGCTCCTTCCGCGGCACGGTGGTTCCGGGCCGCACGTGCGGCCCGGTGGTCCCGGCCGCACACCCGAGGGTCGTCGGGGAGCGCTGAGCGTGCCCGCAGGACGCACCGGGTCCTCAGCCGCGGATGCGGAAAGCGGACCCTTCGGCCTCGACGGTGATGCCGTCGTACCCCGACACCCGGTAGAGCCCGGCCGTGACGTCCGACTCGTGCGGGCCGACGACGACCGTGGTAGCTCCCGAGGCGATGGCCGACTCGAGACCGGCGGGGGCGTCCTCGAACGCGACGCAATCGGTTGCCGCGACACCGAGCAGCGCAGCACCGCGCAGGTACCCGTCGGGGTGCGGCTTGCCGTGCTCGACGTCCTCGGACGGCACGAACGCCGTCGGCATGGTCAGGCCCGCTGCCGCCATCCGGCCGGCGGCCAGGTCGCGCGGTGCACTCGTCACGAGGGCCACCGGCACCCCCGCCCCGAGGAGCCGGTCGACGAAGGCCGCGGCGCCGGGGATCTCGAAGATGCCCTCGCTGCTCGCGCTCTCCTCGGCGACCAGTGCGGCGGCGATGCGGAGCTGTTCGTCGCGGTCGAGGTCGGGCAGGAAGTGCTCGATCGTGCTGATCGCCTGACGGCCGTGCGAGAAGGCCAGGATCTCGGCGGGCTCGATGCCGCGGTCCTGACCGAAGCGGGTCCAGGTGGCCTCGACCACCGCGGTCGAGTCGACGAGCGTCCCGTCCATGTCGAAGAGGACCCCGGACGCCACGATGTCGATCACGCGCCCGACCCTAGCCGACGCGGTCGACCGGCACCGAGACGCGGGCGGTCGGCTCCGAGACGCGGGCGGACGGCTCCGCCCGGACGTACCGGGTCAGCAGCACGTCACCCGCACCGCGGAGCACGTGCGCGGGGCGCATCCGCCGCAGCTCCGGGGAACCGCCGCGGGCGATCCGGGGCCCGGTGCCGCCCTCGAGCGACGGGTCGATCGTCAGGGTCAGCTCGTCGACGGCGTCCGATGCGATGAGCGACCCGAGGAACGACGGGCCGCCCTCGCAGTGGATCGTGCCGAGCCCCCGCGCCACCAGTGCGTCGCGGACGAGCGACACGTCGACCGAGTCGGGGTCGGTGTCGGCACTGCAGGGCACGACGTCGGCGACGGACGACAGCGCGACCCCGGCGTCCGACGCCGCCGCAGCCGCGGAGGTCAGGACGACCGCCCGGACCGGGGCCTCGGTGAACACCCGGGATCCGGCGTCCAGCGACAGTGACCGCGACACGATCGCGAACACCGGGTGGTCGGGCATGCCGTGCGCCCGGCGCCAGGCCACGTCGGCGTCGTGCAGGACCATCGGCCCGTAGCCCTCGTCCCGCACGGTGCCCGCGGCGACGAGCACGACGTCGGCCACCCGGCGGAGCAGGTCGAACACGCGCAGGTCGTCCGGGCCGCCGAGCGCCCCGGAGACCCCGGCGGCCGAGGCGGACCCGTCGAGCGTCGCCACGAAGTTCACCCGCAGCCACGGCGCCGACGCACCCGCGGTGTACAGGTCGATGAGGTCGTCGTCGGACAGGTCCGCGATCGACGGGGGCAGGAGGTTCACGTGTTGTGCCGCGCTTCCACCGGGGCTCGCCAGCCGAGCGTCGCCTCGACCATGCGCATCGCGTCGACGCTCTCGGCGACGTCGTGCATCCGGACGATCCGCGCCCCGAGCATCGCGCTCACGGTCGCGACGGCGAGCGACCCCGCCAGGCGTTCGCCGCGCGGGCGTCCGAGCGATTCCCCCACGAAGTCCTTGTTGGACACCGCCGCGAGCACCGGGTAGCCGAGCGCCACGACCTCGGGCAGGCGCCGGGTCACCTCGAGCGTGTGCACGGTGTTCTTGTTGAGGTCGTGGCCCGGGTCGACGACGATCCGCGACTCCGGGATCCCCGCGGCGAGCGCCCGGTCGACGCGCTCCCGCAGGAACCCGACGACGGACGCGGTGACGTCGTCGTACTGCGGCGGCGCTGCGAGGGGCCGTCGGGGTTCGGCGAGCGAGTGCGTGATGACGATCGTCGCCTCGGAGTCCGCGACGACGGCCGCCATCCGGGGATCGGACAGGCCGGTGGTGTCGTTGACCACGCTCGCGCCAGCTGCGATCGCCGCTGCGGCGACCTCGGGGCGGAACGTGTCGACGCTGATGGTGACGTCGGACTCCTGGGCGAGCTGCTCGACGACGGGGACGACGCGGTCGACCTCGTCCGCAGCGGGCAGTTCGGGCCCCGGAGCGAACTTCACGCCGCCGATGTCGACCCAGTCGGCACCCTGTTCGGCAGCCCGGACGGCGGCGGCGACGGCGCGGTCGAGCTCGAAGGTGGCACCGCGGTCGTGGAACGAGTCGGGCGTGCGGTTCACGATCGCCATCACGGCGATGCGGTGGTCGAAGTCGAACGAGCGGCGTCCGATCGTGCGGACCGGGTCGCGCAGGTCGGGCACCACCCAGCCGGGTGCGGTCGATCCTGCCTGGAGGCCCGTGGCGGCCCCCTCAGACGTCATGCGTCCGCCTCGGTGTCCGTCACACGCCCCGCACCGATGAGCGCGATCGCCTCGGCCCGGCCCGCGGCGTCGGCCAGCGAACCGTTCGCCGCGACCGTGACGGTCGTCGAGCCGGTCTGGCGCTCCCCACGGGTCGTCACGCACTGGTGCTGCGCGTCGAGGACCACGAGGACCCCCTCGGCGCCGAGCCCCTCGGCGATCGTCGCGGCGACCTGCTCGCCCAGTCGTTCCTGCAGCTGCGGACGCGAGGCCACGGCATCGAGCACACGCGAGAGGGTGCCGAGCCCGATCAGCCGGTCGCCCGGCGCGTAGGCCAGGTGCGCGACCCCGAGGAACGGCAGCAGGTGGTGCTCGCAGACGGACCGGAACTTCACGTCGCGGACGATGACGAGTCGGCCGCGTTCACCGTCCTCGGCGTGCACGGTGCCGTCGCGGGCGATGGCCACGGCGTCCGTGCCGATGCCGGCGAAGAACTCGGCGTATGAGTCGGCGACCCGAGCGGGTGTGCGTTCGAGTTCGGGGCGGTCGGGATCCTCGCCGATGCCGAGCAGGAGTTCGCGCACCGCGGCCTCGACGCGGGCACGGTCCATGCGTGACGTCACCGGTCCATCCAACACCAGCCATGGCCGGAGAACGCGAGCCGGCGCACGGCGTGACGTCCCCCGATCACGCGGGTCGGGCCTCCCGGTCGAACATCGGCGCACCCTGCGCGCCCTGTGAGGATCCTGTGACATGCCGGAAACCCAGCAGGCTTTAAACTTGCTCGGTGAGCGCCCCGCAGACCGACACCCCACCCCGGAACCGCTTCGCGACCGGCCTCGATCGATACTTCTCCATCACGAAGCGCGGATCCACGATCCCGCGCGAGGTGCGGGGCGGACTCGTCTCGTTCGTGACGATGGCGTACATCGTCATCCTCAACCCGCTGATCCTCGGTGGGTTCAGCGCCGACCAGGCCGCCAAGGACGTCTCCGGCGGCTGGCTCGAGAACGCGCAGGTCGCCGCCGCGACCGGCCTCGTCGCCGGCCTGATGACCATCGCCATGGGCGTCATCGCGAACCTGCCGTTCGGCATCGCCGCGGGCCTCGGGATCAACTCGTTCCTGGCCGTCAGCGTCGTGCAGCAGGTCACCTGGGCCGAGGCGATGGGACTCGTCGTCATCAACGGCGTGATCATCGTGGTCCTGGCGTTGACGGGGATCCGGACGATGATCTTCACCGCCGTCCCGGCGCAGCTGAAGGCAGCGATCACCGTCGGCATCGGTCTGTTCATCGCCTTCATCGGCCTCGTCGACTCGGGCTTCGTGCGATCGTCCGGGCTCGCGTCGCCGCCCCTGCAGCTCGGTGAGGACGGCTCCGTCGGCGCCCTGCCGACCATCGTGTTCCTGATCGGCCTCGTCATCATCGGCACGCTCATGGCCCGCAAGGTCAAGGGCGCGCTGCTCATCGGGATCGTCGCGACGACGATCATCGCGATCATCCTGCAGGCGATCTTCCAGGTGCCGACCTCGGTCGACTCGAAGACCGGCTGGAACCTCAACGCCCCCGGCCTGCCGAGTGCGCTCTTCGCGTTCCCCGACCTCTCGCTCGTCGGCCACGCCGACCTGTTCGGCGCGTTCAGCCGCATCGGGCCGTTGGCGGCGTCGATGCTCGTCTTCACGCTCGTGTTCACGAACTTCTTCGACGCGATGGGCACCATGACCGGCCTGGCGAAGGCCGCCGGCGTCGCGAAGCCCGACGGCACGTTCCCCCGCCTGAAGTCGGCGCTCGTCGTCGAGGGCGTCGGCGCGATCGCCGGCGGTGGCGCCTCGGTGTCGTCGAACACCGTCTTCATCGACTCCGCCGCCGGCATCGGCGAAGGCGCGCGCACCGGCATGGCATCGGTCGTCACCGGCCTGCTGTTCCTGGCGTCGATGTTCCTCACCCCGCTCACGCAGGTCGTCCCGCTCGAGGTCGCCGCCGCCGGACTCGTCGTCGTCGGCGCCCTGATGGTCGCGCAGGTGGCGGACATCTCGTGGACGGACTTCGGGTCGGCGCTGCCGGCGTTCCTGACGATCGTCGTCATGCCGCTCACCTACTCGATCGCGAACGGCATCGGCGTGGGCTTCATCAGCTGGGTGCTCATCAAGCTGCTGTCCGGCCGGGGTCGCGAGGTGTCGTGGCTGCTCTACGTCGTCGCCGCGGGCTTCCTGCTGTACTTCGCGCGGGGGCCGCTCGAGGCGCTGCTCGGCGTCGGCTGAGGCCTGGCGCTGGGCAGGGGCTGGTCTGCAAGAGCGCCAGTTCCTGTGGGGCCGTCCGAGGGTGGTCCACGAAAGCGACAGTTGTCCGCGAAACATCCGCGGAGAACCGTCGCTTTCGCGTTCGGGCCGGTCGGGAGGCCCGTGCTCAGTCCGGCAGGTCGATCGGCGTCGCCTCGTGGTGGCGTCGACCGCCCGTCCGCCGGTCCTCCTTCATGCCCGCCTCGAACAGGTGGCGGCGCCCCTGCACGAGCTCGTCCCGCGCAGTACGCTCCAGCTCCTTCGCGAGCGCGTAGTACCCGTCGTCGTAGTCCTCGACGACCTGGAACGTCCAGCGGCCGGCGATGACGTTGCGGCCCACGAGCTCCGTGTCGATGCGGTCGGCCAGTTCGGTGTGGCCCGCCTTCCGGAGCTGCTCGACGGCTTCGCCGAGGTTCAGGTCGGCGGTGCCCGTCAGGCGGTGGAAGCCGTAGAGCAGGCCGCGGGCGTGCTCGATGACCTCGACCGCGGCCGACAGTGTGCCGAGCGCCTCGACCGTGGCGTCGGAGACCCCCTCGGGGACCTGGTGCTGTCCGTCGGGGCCCTCATCGTCGTTCGTCATGCACCCCGTCTACACGAGGGCGTCCGAGGTCAGGCGCAGTCACTTCGTCTGGTTGGGATGACGCGTGTGGACGTCTGTGATGCAGACGACTCGATCCGCCTCGTCCACCGTGAACCAGATCCGCGCTCCCCGCTTCAGTTCGAGTTGCCGACGTGTCCATTCGCGACCCGAGTGCCGGACGACGCCGAGCGCACCGCGGAGCGCATGGCAGGCCAGGTCTTCGGACAAGGGATCGCTGGTCAACCGCTCCCAGGCCGACACGACTGCGTTCCGCTGTGTCGCCAGGACGTCTCGCCAGCCGTGTTCTGCCGAGCGCGTGCCCAGGACGACCGTGAACTCCGTCGTCCGTACCGGCCGGGGGACACCAGTGCCGCGACTGACCACGGCTTCACGGCGCGTCGAGGACGATCGGGTGCTCGAGGAGTTCTGGGTCGCCGGTGCTCCAGCCCGCCGCGATCGCCTCGGCACTGCTGCGCCACGCCTGCATCTCGACGAGCAAGGCCCGCGGCTGCCTGAGCGAGAAGGATCCACGTGCCACATCGACGATCTCGCGTGCGAATCGCTGCTGGTCGTCTCGACTCAGCAGCTTGATCCACGGGTACGGGATGGCGAGTCGATCATGGAGTGGCAGCCCCTCGTTGACGGTCACTGCAGCGATCAACTGCGCAGCGATCTCGAGGACCGCGTCGTCGTCGTCCGAGCGCTCCTTCGTCGTGAGCACGAGCGCTTTTCCATCGCGCCGCGTGACCTCGAGCGGTTCTTCCTCGGCTGCGGCGAACACGTCTTTCGAATGGCGTGAGAGGTCAGACGACTGGACGGCACGACGTGAGCGAGGAGGAGCGGTCAAGGTCATGGAGTCATCGTATTCAGAACGCATTCTGAACACAAATCGCAGTTGCTCGCGGTTCGATTGCGACTTAGCATTCGAACACACGTTCGAACGAGGAGACCTGATGATGATCACGGAGACAGCCGCCACGGTGTGGTGGGCCGAGGGCGCACCGAGCCGGCTGGTCTGGGGCGGGCGCCGTTGGCGGGTGAGCGACACCCCGACCCGTCTGACCGTGACGCGGGCCGAGCTGCCGACCGCCATCACCCACGCCCCCGAGCGCACGGTCGGCTGGCGGTTCCAGGCCACGGCCGACGACGGGGACACGCTGGTGGTCGACATCGTGCCCGAGGGCAGCGGCTGGGGCGTCGCGCGGACGTGGACGTGAGCGCCGCCCCGGGTGCGGACTACGTCGTCACGCGCTCGACCGGCGCCCGCTCCGGAGCCGGTCGCTCCATGAGACGCCAGGCACCACCCGTCAGCGGCGCGAGCGTCACGACGGTGTAGAGCACGACGACCGCCCCGAACGTCGCCTGCACACCGACACCCTCGGCCGCGAACCCGGCGAGCAGTCCGCCGAGCGGGATCCCCGCCCACGACCCAGCTCCGAGCAGCCCGAACACCCGAGCGCGCATGTGCTCCGGGATGCGCTCGAGCTCGACGGCACCGAGGATCGGGTTGAGTGACCCGGCGGCGAGGCCCGACACCGCCGAAGCCGCGAGCATCCACGGCAGCCCGAGGCCGAGCGCCGGCACCAGGAGCGAGGGCCCACCCGCGAGCACGAAGCACACGACGAACGTGATCCGGCGAGGTACGCGGTGTGCGACGTACCCGAAGGCCACCGACCCGAGGAACGCCGCACCCCCGAAGGTCCCGGTCACGAAGCCCAGCGCCTGCGCCCCGCCGAGGGTGTCGGCGGCGTAGAGCGGGAGCAACGTCGTCGACCGGGCCGCGTCGAGCAGGTTCGTGATCAGCACGAGGGCGATCACGAGCCGGAAGAACGGATCGCGGACGCAGAACCGGAACCCTTCGGCGATGTCCCGCCAGTACCCGTTGGTCGGAGCCGCGTCAGCGCTCACGGCCGTTGCGCCGTCGCCCGCTGGCCGGACCAGCACCGCAGCGAGCAGGGCTGCGGTGCCGAACGCCACCGCGGTGCAGACGAGTGCGGCCATCGGCCCCGCGGCGGCGACGAGCACCCCGCCGAGCGGTGCACCGATGAGCACCGAGAGTCGCTGGGACGCTTCGAAGTGACCGACCGCGCGCTCCAGCGGGACGCCGGCCGATCGTGCGAGTCCCGGGAGCAGGACCCGACGTGCGGACTCCCCGGGCAGGTCGAAGAGGCCGCTCACGAAGACGAGTGACAGGAGCGCCCAGAACGGCAGACCCACGGTCCAGGCGAGCACCGGCATCGCCAGCAGGGTCGCACCGCTGACGAGGTCCGACGCCACACTCGAACGGACGAACCCGACCCGTTCGACGAGCGCCCCGCCGAAGGGGCCGCCGAGGACGATGGGCACCGTCGCGGCGAAGGCGGCGATCCCGACGTCCGTCGCCGATCCGCCCCGGGCCAGCACGGCGAAGGGCACGGCCACGGTCGTGACGACGTTGCCGGTCCGCGAGACGACCTGGACCGCGAGCAGTGCACGCAACCGTGCCCGGGCGTTCACGGTCGCCCCATCCGGTAGCTCTGTGTGACGGCGATGACGCGCTCCGACCCGTCGCCCGGAGTGTGCGCGTCACTCACGGCCGTCCATCGCTCGACGACGGCACGCAGTTCGGCGCCGAGGCCGGTGAGTTCCTCGGCGGTCAGCCGCAGCACCTCGTCGGAACTGGTCGACGCCGCGACCCACTCACGGCCGAGCACCGGCGCCTGGTCGATGAACCGCCCGTACTCGGCCGCGTACGCATCGGCGACGGTGTGGTCGAGTGCCGTCGTGGCGAGCATGCGTTCCGGGTCGTCGAACGCATCGGCGAGGTCCCACGACGTGTGGTCCGCAGTCGCCCGCCACCACCGCTCCCGCCGGTCCGAACCGAGCTCCGGCGCCGGCTCGATGAAGTCCGCGTCTGCCAGCCGCTTGCAGTGGTAGCTGATCGTGCCGGGCGCCTCGTCGATCTCGTCGCCGAGCATCGCCGCGGTCTGCGGTCCACCGGAGCGCAGGAGCCCGACGATCCGCAGTCGGGTCGGGTGAGCGAGGGCGCGCATGTGGGCGGCGTCGTCGAGTCTGCGCACGGTCATGCCCTGACGATAGATGCACAATAACTCTTGCGCAATGCTTCTTGTGCAGTTGATCGACCGGGGCCGCCGCCACCGCGCTACGGTTCCGGCATGGCGAAGTGGATCGCGCTGCTGCGCGGAGTGAACGTCAACGGCATCACGATCAAGAACGCCGACCTCGCGGAGCTGCTCCGCGGACTCGGCTTCGAGGACGTCCGCACGGTGCTCGCATCCGGCAACGTGGTGTTCGGCACGGACGCCGATGGGCGCACCCTGAAGGCCACGATCGAACAGGCGCTCCGCCAGCGCTTCGGCTACGACGCGTGGATCGTGCTCGTCCCGCACGACGACCTCGAAGGCATCGTCGAACGGTTCCCGTTCGACCGGGCCGACGATCGGCACGACTACGTGGTGTTCGGCTCCGACGACGACGCCCTCGACGCGCTGCTCGCCGACCTCACGCTCGACGCCGCCGTGGAGCAGGTCGCCCGGGGTGACGGGGTCGTGTACTGGTCGTGCCCGAAGGGGTCGAGCACGGACACCGTGTTCGCGAAGCGGGCCGGGGCAGCACGCTTCAAGCGCACGACCACGACGCGCAACACGAACACGCTCCGGAAGCTCCTGTGACCCGAGGCGCCCTGCACCACGTCGAGCTCCGCACCGCCCGTCTCGACACGGCGAGCAGCGCGTGGGGTTGGCTGCTCGGCGAGCTCGGCTACACGCCGTTCCAGGCGTGGTCGGAGGGCCGGAGCTGGCGGCTCGGCAGCGTCTACGTCGTGCTCGAGACCGCACCGCTCGACGGCATGCACGACCGTCGACGCCCCGGACTGAGCCACCTCGCGTTCCACGCCGGCGATGCGGAGCAGGTCGAGCAGCTGTGGGCGGACGCGCCGACGCACGGCTGGACCCGCCTGTACGAGGACCGGCACCCGTTCGCCGGCGGACCGGACCACCGAGCGGCCTTCCTGGAGGACGCCGAACGCTTCAAGGTCGAGCTCGTCGCGAGCTGACCGGTCGAGCGGGGCCCTTCCGGCCGCCGGACCGGCGTCCTACGCGGTCGTCTCGTCCACGTCGAAGTCACGCTGGAGCGAGATCGTCGGGATCGACGCCGTGATCACGGAGCCGTCCGCACGGAGCGTGCCCTGGATGTCGCTCGTGGTCGGCGCGTGCCCGGACATCCGCGGCCCCTGGTGCGGCAA
Source organism: Curtobacterium sp. VKM Ac-2884 (assembly GCF_015350945.1). Lineage (NCBI taxonomy): Bacteria > Bacillati > Actinomycetota > Actinomycetes > Micrococcales > Microbacteriaceae > Curtobacterium > Curtobacterium sp. VKM Ac-2884. The sequence continues at coordinate 379,201 of NZ_JADKSA010000002.1, read as the reverse complement.
CGGAACAACGGTCGGCTCGCCGGCCTCGATGTCCCACTGCTGGTTGTGCACCCAGGCGGTGAAGCCCGTGCCGGTCTCGACCGTGAACGTCATGCTGTCCTGGCCGAGGTCGACGCGGACCCGCGACCCGCGCACGGTCAGACGGTAGGTCAGCGAGTCCCAGTGCCGCGGCAGTCGCGGGTTGAACGTCATCCGGCCGCCGTGGTCGCGCATGCCGCCGAACCCGTTGACGAGCGCACCCCAGATACCGCCGGTCGACGCGATGTGCACGCCGTCCGAGGTGTTGCCGTGCAGGTCGGCCAGGTCGACGTAGAGCGCCGTCTGGAAGTACTGGTCGGCGAGGTCGTGGTACCCGACCTCGGCCGCCATGATCGACTGCACGACCGCCGACAGCGTCGAGTCGCCCGTGGTGAGCGCGTCGTAGTAGTCGAAGTCGCGGCGCTTCTCGGCCGCGGTGAACTCGTGCCCCTGCAGGAACAGCGCGAGCACGACGTCGGCCTGCTTGAGCACCTGGAACCGGTAGATGACCAGCGGGTGGTAGTGCAGCAGCAGCGGGCGCTTGGACTCGGGGGTGTTCTCGAGGTCCCAGAGTTCCTTGTCGAGGAACTGGGCGTCCTGCGGGTGGATGCCACGGTGCGGGTCGAAGGGGATCTCCATCGACTCGGCGGCGTGCTCCCACTCGACGAGCTCGTCGGGGCGCAGACCGGTGCGTCGGACCATCCGGTCGTACTCCTCGACGTCGTCGGCCGCGAGTTCGCGGCACGCGTTCACCGCGAACCACAGGTTCGCCCGCGCCATGACGTTCGTGTAGAGGTTGTCGTCGACGACGGTCGTGTACTCGTCGGGCCCGGTGACGCCGTCGATGTGGAACTTCTTGTCGCCGTTGGAGCGCCAGAAGCCGAGGTCGGCCCACAGTCGAGCGGTCTCGACGAGCACGTCGATCGCCCCGCGCTTCAGGAACTCGGTGTCACCGGAGGCCCGCACGTACTGCATCAGGGCATGGGCGATGTCGGCGTCGATGTGGTACTGCGCGGTGCCGGCGGCGTAGTACGCGCTCGACTCCTCACCGTTGATCGTGCGCCACGGGAACAGGGCACCCCGCTGGTTCAGCTCGCGAGCCCGCGAGCGTGCGGCGTCGAGCATGTTGTAGCGGAACCGCAGCGCGTTCCGGGCGACGATCGGCGCCGTGTACGACAGGAACGGCAGGACGTAGATCTCCATGTCCCAGAAGTAGTGCCCGCCGTAGCCGGAGCCGGTGACGCCCTTGGCGGCGATGCCGTGCCCGTCGGTGCGGGCCGTGGCCTGCGCGAGCATGAACAGGTTCCACCGGACGGCCTGCTGGATCTCCGGCTGCCCGGCGATCTCGACGTCGCTCCGGGCCCAGTAGTCGTCGAGCCAGACGCGCTGCTTCTCGAACGTCTCGTCGATGTTCTCGGCGTGCGCCCGGTCGAGCGTGCGGTCGCAGCGGTCGGCGAGTTCGCGCACCGGGACACCGCGGGAGGTGTGGTAGACCACGTGCTTGACGAGTCGGATCGGCTGCCCGGCACGCGCCTGGACGCGGTAGACGTGCTTGGCCAGGTCGTCGTCGATCGACGACGACTCGTCCCAGCTGTTCTCGGTCTCGAGGTGGTGCTCCACACCGACGCAGATGGTCATGCCGGAGCTCGACGCCTGGTACCCGAGCAGGGAGCGGGCACCGGTGCTGCGCTTGAGCTTCGGTTCGAGCACCCGGTCGGTGAAGGCCTCGGCCTTGCGGGGGTCGAAGGCGTTCGCTGCGGCGCGCATCCCCGCGTGGTACTCGTCCTGCACGTCCTGGCGGTTCAGGATCTGGCTGGACAGCAGGATCGAGGCGTCCGCGTCGAGCACGGTGACCTCGTAGTCGATCACGGCGAGGTGCCGATCGGTGAACGACACCAGGCGGCGGGACCGGATCAGCACGCGCTTGCCGGACGGCGTCGACCACTCGGTCTCGCGGAACAGGTAGCCGCCGCGGAACTCGAGGCGCCGCGTGTGGTGGAGGATGTCCGCCTCGGCCAGCACGAGGGGTTCGTCGTCGACGTAGAGCCGGATCACCTTCGCGTCGGGCGCGTTGATGATCGTCTGACCGGTCTTGGCGAACCCGAAGGCGTCCTCGGCGTGCCGGATCGGCCAGGTCTCGTGGAAGCCGTTGATGTAGGTGCCGTACTGCACACCGCCACGGCCCTCGTCGAGGTTGCCACGCAGGCCGAGGTACCCGTTGCCGACGGCGAAGTTCGTCTCGGCGACGCCCTGCTGGTCGGGGGTGTACTCGGTCTCGACGAGTGCCCACTCGTCGATCGGGTACCGGACGCGGTCGAGCGGGTCCGAGGTGATGGGGTTCATGGTGCTCCGTGGGAAGGGAGGGTGGCGTGGGGACGTCGGTTCGACCGGGAGGCGCGGCTCGCCTCCGGCGCGCTGGCTACGTCGTGCTGGTGGTCGCGTGGGGAAGGTCCGCGACCAGGTCTGCGAGGTCCGTCACGACGACGTCGGCACCGTGTTCACGCAGCGCGTCGGCGCCCGCTCCGCGGTCGACCCCGACGACGAGCCCGAAGGCCCCGTTCCGGCCGGCTTCGACACCACTGGTGGCGTCCTCGACCACGACGCACTCGGCAGCGGTCAGCCCGAAGCGCCCTGCGGCGTCCAGGTACGTGTCGGGCGCGGGCTTGCCGGCCAGTCCGTCCTGGCGGGCGACGAGCCCGTCGACCACGACCGTGAACCGGTCGAGGATGCCGGCGGTCCGCAGCACCGAGACGGCGTTCGCGGAACTCGAGACGACCGCGACGTGGAAGCCGGCGTCGATCGCGGCGGTGAGGAACCGGAGCGAGCCGGGGTACGGCTCGACGCCGTGTTCGTCCAGCTCAGCGGTGAACTCGGCGTTCTTCCGGTTGCCGAGACCGCACACGGTGTCGTCGTCCGGGCCGTCGTCCGGGGTGCCCTCCGGCAGGTCGATGCCCCGCGACCCGAGGAGCGACCGCACGCCGTCGTACCGCGGCTTGCCGTCGATGTACGCGAAGTAGTCGGCCTGCGTGTACGGCGCGACCCCGTGCGCTTCGAGGTACGGCGTGAAGAGCCGGCTCCAGGCGCGCATGTGCACGTCGGCGGTGGGGGTGAGGACACCGTCCAGGTCGAACAGGAGCGCTCGCGTGTCCGCGAGTCGCGCGGGTGTGCGCCGGGTCGGCGTCGTCATCTGCAGCCCTTCAGGGAACGGGGTTCGTGGACGTTGCTCTCGTCGAGTCTAGGACCGCTCCAGGACGGGTGTTCACTCGCGGCCGGCGGCCTGTGAACTCCCTGAGCCGGCGGTCGACACGCTGGTCCGGACGGAAGGCTCCACCATGACCAGCGACACCGCGGCGCCCCAGCACGACGGCGCCGGATCCAAGCTCAAGCAGGCCATCACCGGGCCGCTCCTGTACCTCTTCATCCTCGGCGACGTCCTCGGCGCCGGGATCTACGCGCTGATGGGCACCCTGTCGAAGGACGTCGGCGGCGCACTCTGGGCACCGCTCCTGCTCGCGCTGCTGCTGGCCCTCCTCACCGCGGGCTCGTACGCGGAACTCGTGACGAAGTACCCGAAGGCCGGCGGCGCCGCGGTGTTCGCCGAGCGTGCCTACAAGACGCCCATCGTGTCGTTCCTGGTCGGGTTCAGCATGCTCGCGGCCGGTGTCACGAGCGCCGCGGGCCTGTCGCTCGCGTTCGCCGGCGACTACCTCGGCACGTTCGTGGACCTGCCGCCCGTCCCGACCGCGATCGTGTTCCTCGCGCTGATCGCCTGCCTGAACGCCCGCGGCATCTCGGACTCGCTGAAGAGCAACGTCGTGATGACCGTCATCGAGGTGTCCGGGCTCGTGATCGTCATCGTGGTCGTCGCCGTGATGCTCGGCGGCGGAGGCGGCGACGTCTCCCGCATCGGCGCGTTCCCGGCCGAGGCGAACCCGGCGCTCGCGACCCTGAGCGCGGCGATCGTCGCCTACTACTCGTTCGTCGGGTTCGAGACCTCGGCGAACGTCGCGGAGGAGGTCCGCGAGCCGAGCCGGGTCTACCCGAAGGCCCTGTTCGGTGCCCTCGCCACCGCAGGCGTCGTCTACGTCCTCGTCGGTCTCGCCAGCTCGATCGCGTTGCCGGCGTCCGAACTGTCGGACTCGACCGGGCCGCTCCTGGCCGTGGTGTCGGCCAGCGGAGTCCCGATCCCGGACTGGGTCTTCAGCCTCATCGCCCTGGTCGCCGTCGCGAACGGCGCCCTGCTCACCATGATCATGTCGAGCCGGGTGACCTACGGCATGGCGGAGCAGCGACTGTTGCCCGCGCTGCTGGCGAAGGTGCTGCCGAACCGGAAGACGCCGTGGACCGCCATCATGGCGACCACCGTCGTCGCGATGCTCCTCACCCTGGTCGGCGACGTGGGTGTCCTGGCCGAGACCGTCGTGCTCCTGCTGCTCTTCGTGTTCATCAGCACGAACGTCGCCGTGCTGGTGCTGCGCCGCGACCGCGTCGACCACGACCACTTCCGCGTGTGGACGTTCGTCCCCGTGCTCGGCGTCGCGTCGTGCGTGCTGCTGCTGACGCAGCAGAGCGGGCAGGTCTGGCTCTACGCGACGATCCTGCTCGCCGTCGGCGTGGTGCTGTACTTCGTCGCCCGGGTCACCGGGCGACGCTCTGGACGCGACCACGAGGCGGGCGTCATCCGCTGACGCGGCGCACCACGGGCCTCCCGGTCAGCGCAGGCCGGAAGCCGGCGGCAGGTCGCGCGCCCACTCCTCGATCGCCGAGGAGATCTGCTCGCGGGCGGCTTCGCGGCTGATGGTCGCCGTGCGGTCGCCCGGCTGGTCCCCGTAGGCGCCGAAGTCGGCGTGGTTCGAACCCTTGACCTCGGTCATCGTCGCGGTCGACGGCAGCAGGTGCCGGGCCGCGTCGACCTTGTCGGGCGTCGAGAGCCCGTCACGCGACCCCGAGACGCTCAGCACGTCGATGTACGACGTGCTGATGTCGTTCGCGCAGTAGCTGCCGAGCAGCAGCAGGCCGTCCGCGTCCTGCGCGAGCTGGCAGGCGCGCACCCCGCCCAGCGAGTGCCCGCCGACTGCCCACGTCGCGACGTCCGGCGCGTGCGCCTCGAAGGTCGAGAGCGGCCGGGTGTCGAAGAACGCGAGGTTCAGCGTCGGCTTCGTGATGACGACCGTCGTGCCGTTCGCGACCACCTGCCGGAAGGTCGCCATGTACGCGTACGGATCGACCTTCGCACCCGGGATGAACACGATGCCCTTGCCGTCGGCCTGCCCCGTGGGCGTCATCACCACGGAGTCACCGGCGTCCTGGACCGACACACGGTCGTCGCGCCAGACCTGCAGCGCAGCGCTCCGGGTGCCCTGCATGACGATGTGCGCCCAGACGAGGAACACCACCACGACCACCAGCAGCACGGCGACGATCCACGCGGTCCATCGCAGTACTCGGTTCATGCGACCACCGTACGGCGCATCAGCACCTCGTTCCGACCGTCGGGCAGGGGATCGCCCGGTTCGTCGAGCGCGGACGGAGGTCACTCGGTGAGCAGAAAAGGTCGGGTGCGGGATGCGCACTCGACCGTTTCTGCTCACCATCGCGACGCGGACGCCGCGGGCGCCGCGGACGCTACTTGATCGCGGCGCGGATCTCCGCGGCTGCTGCGCCGACGTCCGACGCGCTGTAGATCGCGCTGCCGGCGACGGCGATGCGGGCACCGGCCTCCTGCACCGAGGCGACGGACGACGCGTTCACGCCACCGGCGATCGAGAACGGCACGCCCGACTCCTTGCCGGCGTCGAGCAGGGTCGAGAACGTGAAGCCCTCTTCCGCCTGCTCGTCGAGTCCGGCGTGGACCTCGACGAACTCGGCACCGAGCGCGACGACCTCGCGGGCACGAGCGGCCTTGTCGGAGACGCCGATCAGGTCGACGACGATGCCCTTGCCGTGCTTCTTCGCGGCCTTGACGGCGCCGACGATGGTCGAGTCACCAGCGACACCGAGGACGGTGACCAGGTCGGCTCCGGCCGAGAACGCGATGTCGGCCTCGAGCTCGCCGGCGTCCATCGTCTTGAGGTCGGCGAAGACGATCTTGTCCGGGTGGGCTTCCTTGATCGCGGTGACGGCGGACAGGCCGGCGCTCTTGATCAGGGGCGTGCCGAGCTCGAGGACGTCGACGTGCGGCGCGGCCGCGGCGGCGAGTTCGAGGGCGGCTTCGGTGGTCAGGGTGTCCATGGCGAACTGGAGCTGCATGTGGATGCCTTTCATTCGAGGTTTGCGTGTCGGGGCCAGAGGTCGTCGGCGGACTGCCCGCCGCGGGACCAGAGCGTGTGGAACAGCGCGTCGCCGACCAGGGCGACGGCCTGCTCGAAGAGGCTGCCGGCGTACTGCGCCGAGGCCGTGCCCGAGCGGTCGGTCTTCGTCGCTGCCGGCAGCACGAGGGTGACGTCGGCGACCTCGGACAACGGGGAGTCGTCGGTGGTCGACAGGGCGACGACGGACGCGCCGACATCGTGCGCGGTGCGGGCCGCCTGCACGATGCCGGTGGTCGTGCCGGAACCGCTCGCGACGAGGAGCACGTCCCCGGGCCGGATCGCGGGCGTGGTGACCTCACCGACGACGTGGACGTCGCGGCCGAGGTGCATGAGCCGCATCGCGGTCATGCGCAGTGCGAGTCCGGAACGGCCGGCACCGTGCACGAAGACGCGGTGGGAGCGGTCGATCAGGTCGAGGGCGCGCTCGGCCGACGCGTCGTCGACGTTCGCGGCGAGGTCGGTGACCTCGCGCACGATCACGTCGAACGCTGCGGGGACGGTGGGTTCTGCCATGTGCACGAGCATGCCGTCACGCGGGCCGCCGCACCGCTACCCGCGTCGGCAGGCCTCCCACCCGATCGGGTGGCCCCGTCCGCACGGGTGGGACAGGTAGGTTCGGCTCCCATGGACGCCATCGCACCCGACCGGGAGGCCCGTGGCGAGCCCGCCAGTCGGCTCGCCGCCTCGGAGCACGCACGGACCGTCGCCGAGCAGGCGGACCGTCAGGCGCTCACCCTCGAGTCCGTGCTCGCCGTGCTCCGGTCACCACGGGTGTCGGACGCCGCCGCGCGGGCCGAGGCCGTCGAGATCGCGTCGGCCGCACTCGTCGACCTGCGCACCGAGACCGACCACCAGCGCAGCACCCTGCTCGAGCCGGTCACCGGGGCGTTCTCGCGCCTCCGAGCCGACCTGCGCCCGCTCGTCCGGTTCGGCGACCTCGACGTGCAGTTCGTCGAGCCGCCCACCACCGGACGCGCGCTGCCCGGCGACGTCGCCCACGCGGCCCGCGCCATCGTCCGGACCGCCGTCCTCGCGCTTGTCGACGGTGGTGCGGCCAAGCGGGTCCGCATCCAGTGGGACTGCGACGGCCGGAACCTGCTCATGCAGCTCCGTGACGACGGGTCCGGCACCCTCGACGTGCACGACGACGCCATGCGGCCGATCGCAGAACGGGTCGTCACTCTCGACGGCCGCGTCCAGGTGTCGAGCACGCCGGACTGGGGCTCGGTCCTCGACATCTCGCTGCCCCTCGACCCCTCGCCGACCGAGGTGGACTCGGTCGCGGACGACGACCTCACCCCGCGGGAGCGGGACGTGCTGCGGCTGCTCGCGACGGGTGTCGGCAACCGCGAGATCGCCGAGGGCCTGGGCATCAGCGTCAACACCGTGAAGTACCACGTGGCGAACCTGCTCCGGAAACACGGGGCCCGCACCCGTGCCGAGCTCGCCGCCTTCAGTTCCCGGGCGTGACCCCGGAGGGGCTGAAGCGGTAGCCCATGCCGGACTCGGTGACCAGGTACCGCGGGGTCGCCGAGTCGGGCTCGAGCTTCCGCCGCAGCTGCGCCATGTACAGCCGCAGGTACCCGGAGTCGTTGCCGTGCGACGGCCCCCACACCTCGGTCAGGAGCATCTCGCGGGTCATCAGCCGGTCGGGGTTCGTGACGAGCACCTCGAGCAGGCGCCACTCGGTCGGGGTCAGCCGGATCGCGGGACCGCTGGCCGGGGTGACCTGCTTCGCGACGAGGTCCACGACGAGGTCGCCGATCCGGATCGTCGGCGCGCTGTCGACGCCGGCCGGGGCACGGCGTCGTCCGAGGGCCCGCAGCCGCGCCAGCAGCTCGTCCATCTGGAACGGCTTCGTCACGTAGTCGTCCGCGCCGGCGTCGAGTGCGTCGACCTTGTCGGACGAGTCGGTCCGTCCGGACAGCACGAGCACCGGCACCTGCGACCACCCCCGGATGCCCTCGAGCACCCCGATGCCGTCGAGCCGGGGCATGCCCAGGTCGAGCAGCACCAGGTCGGGCCGTTCGGTGATGACGGCGTCGATCGCCGCACGGCCGTCCTTCGCCGTCACGACCTCGTACCCGCGGGCGGCGAGCGTGACGGAGAGCGCTCGGACGAGTTGCGCGTCGTCGTCGGCGATCAGCACCTTCACCGGAGCTCCACTCCCACGTGCCCGGCGATCGGCAGCCGCACCACGACGGTGAGCCCACCGCCCGGGGTGTCGTCGACCTCGATCGTGCCGCCCATGCCCTCGGTGAAGCCCCGCGCGAGTGCGAGACCGAGCCCGAGGCCCGTCTCGTTGTCGGTGTCGCCGAGCCGCTGGAACGGCTGGAAGACCTCGTCGACCCGGTCCGACGGGATCCCCGGACCGTGGTCGGCGATCCGGAGCTCGACCCCGCCGCCGAAGGCGCTCGCCGCGACGCGCACACGGGTGCCGTCGGGTGCGTAGCGGACGGCGTTCGCGAGCAGGTTCACGACGACCCGCTGCAGCAGGACCGGGTCGGCGAGGACCGGGGGCAGGTCCGCCGGCAGGTCGAGGTCGACGTCGTCGGGCCCGAGCTCGAGCTCGTCGAGCGCGGGGGCGACCACCGTGTCGAGGGCCAGCGGCCCGGACGCGACCGCGAGCACACCCGCCTGCACACGACTGACGTCCAACAGGTCCGCCAACAGCACCGCCAGCTGACCGAGGCTCTCGTCGGCGGTCGCGAGCAGTGCCTCCCGGTCGGCCCGTGACAGGTCGACGTCCAACGCACGCAACGACTGGACGGCGGCCGAGGCGGCCGCGATCGGCCGACGCACGTCGTGGCCGACGGCCGCGAGGATCGCGCTGCGGACGCGGTCCGCCGCGGCGATCCGCTCCGCGTCCAGCGCAGTGCGTGTCAACGAGCGGTGTTCGACCGCGGCGTCGAGCTGCTGCTCGACGACACGCAGCAGCCGGCGCTGGGTCGGGTCGTCCGGAGCGCCCGCGAACTCGAGCACGGCGCCGGACGGGAGGCTCGTGGCCGCGTCCGGCGTCTCGCCGAACGTCCCCGACGTGGCGGGTTCCTCGTTCCCCTGCCGGATCCGGACGCCGGCGAACCCGAAGGCCTCGCGGGTGCGGTCGAGCAGGGCCTGCAGGGCGTCGTCGCCGCGGAGGACGCTGCCGGCGATCCCCATCAGCAGGCCGGACTCCGCCGCGGCGCGACGGGCAGCACGCGAACGCCTGGCGGACCGGTCGACCACGAAGCTGACGAGCACGGCGCTGATCACGTACATGACCAGGGCGAAGAGGTGCCACGGCTGCTGCACCGTGACCATGTGCAGGGGTTGGACGAAGAAGAAGTCGAGGCTCAGTCCGGACAGCACCGCCGTGAACACCGCCGGCCACATCCCGCCGACGAGCGCCACGACGAGCACCAGCAACTGGTACGCCAGGACGTCCACGGTGATGGCGTCGGGGTCGCTGCCGATCGACAGGACCCAGGTGAGCAGGGGCCCGACCAGGACCGAGAGCACGAACGCGGCGAGGACCCGTCCACGCGACAGACTGCCGCCGAGCTTCGGCAGGGCGAAGCCACCACCGGCGCGCTCGTGCGTGACGACGTGCACGTCGATGTCGCCGGACTCACGGATCACGGTGTTGCCGATGCCCGGGCCGGTCAGGGCCGCGGCGAGCCGACTGCGACGGCTGACGCCGATGACGATCTGGGTCGCATCGATCGACCGCGCGAACCGCACGAGGGTCGACGGCACGTCGTCGCCGACCACCTGGTGGTACGTCCCGCCGAGCTGTTCGAGCAGGGTGCGCTGGGCACCGAGCGCCCCCGGGTGCCGCTCGCGCAGGCCGTCGTTCGTCGTCACGTGCACGGCCGCGAGTTCGCCCCCGGCACTGCGGGCAGCGATGCGGGCCCCGCGGCGCAGCAGGGTCTCGCCCTCGGGCCCGCCGGTCAGGGCGACGAGCACGCGCTCCCGGGTCTCCCACCGGTGCTCGATGCCGTGCTCGGCGCGGTAGGCCTTGAGCGCGTCGTCGACCTCGTCTGCCAGCCAGAGCAGCGCGATCTCGCGCAACGCCGTCAGGTTCCCGAGCCGGAAGTAGTTCGACAGGGCCGCATCGATCCGGGCGGCCGGGTACACGAGTCCGTCGGAGAGCCGCTCCCGCAGCGCAGCCGGCGCCAGGTCGACGACCTCGATCTGGTCGGCCGCGCGCACCACGGCGTCGGGGACGGTCTCGCGCTGCACGGTGCCCGTGATCTCGCGGACCACGTCCCCGAGGGACTGCATGTGCTGCACGTTGACCGTCGAGATGACGTCGATGCCAGCGGTTCGCAGCGCTTCGACATCCTGCCAGCGCTTCTCGTTCGCACTGCCGGGAGCGTTCGTGTGTGCGAGTTCGTCGACGAGGGCGACCTCGGGTGCCCGGGCGATGACGGCGTCGAGATCGAGGTCGTCCAGGTCGACACCGCGGTGCGAGACGGTGCGGCGGGGCACGACCTCGAGCCCGTTCACCAGGGCGGCGGTGGCGGCGCGTTCGTGCGTCTCGACCACGGCGACGACGACGTCCCGGCCCTCGTCGAGCAGCCGGCGGCCCTCCTCGAGCATGGTGAACGTCTTACCGACGCCCGGTGCGGCACCGAGCAGCACCCGTAGCTTGCCGCGCTTCACGTGCTCATCCTCTCGCGTCGAGTTCCGCAGCGGGTGCGAAGCCAGGCGCAGGGCGGGATCGCGCCCCCGTGTGGTCATCGCGCCCCAGTGAGTCGGGGCGCGATGACCACCGCGGGGTGCGATCGATCACGAGGACGCCTTCGCCAGCGCGAGGTTCAGGGCCAGCACGTTCACGACGGGCTCGCCGAGGAACCCGAGCTGGCGCGACTCGGTGTGCTCGGTCACGAGCGTCCGCACATCGTCGACCGACAGGCCCCGCGCGGACGCCACCCGCTGCACCTGCTGGAGTGCGTACTCAGGGCTGATGTCCGGGTCGAGGCCCGAGCCCGACGCCGTCACGGCGTCGGCCGGCACCTCGGACACGGACACGCCGTCGGCCTTCGCGACCTCCTGCTGCCGCTCCTTCACGGCCTTGAGCAGGTCCGGGTTGTTCGGGCCGAGGTTCGAGCCACTGGACGCGTTCGCGTCGTAGCCGTCCTCGCCAGCTGCGGAGGGCCGCGACTGGAACCAGCGATCAGCCTGCTTGCCGGAGAACGACTGCCCGATGATCGAGGACCCCACGACGGCGCCGGACGAGTCGGTGACCTCCGAGCCGTTGGCCTGCTCGTGGAACACCCCCTGCCCGACGCCCCAGACGGCGAGCGGGTAGCCGACGCCGAGCACGACGGTGGCGAGCAGGGTGAGGCGGATCGCCACACCAGCGGAACGGACGGTGGAACGTGCAGATGCCATGACTAGAACCCCGGGATGAGACCGACCACGAGGTCGATCAGTTTGATGCCGATGAAGGGGACGATCACGCCGCCGAGCCCGTAGACGAGCAGGTTGCGGCCGAGGATCGACGACGCTGCGGCAGCGCGGTACTTGACGCCGCGCAGGGACAGCGGGATGAGCGCCACGATGACGAGCGCGTTGAAGACGACGGCCGACAGGATCGCGGACGACGGGCTGTGCAGCCCCATGATGTTCAGGGCCGCGAGCCCGGGGAACGCCGCCTGGAACATCGCCGGGATGATCGCGAAGTACTTCGCGACGTCGTTGGCGATCGAGAAGGTGGTCAGGGCCCCGCGGGTGATGAGCAACTGCTTGCCGATGCGGACGACGTCGATGAGCTTGGTCGGGTCGGAGTCGAGGTCGACCATGTTGCCCGCCTCCTTCGCCGCCGTCGTGCCGGTGTTCATCGCGACGCCGACGTCGGCCTGCGCCAGGGCCGGGGCGTCGTTGGTGCCGTCGCCGGTCATCGCGACGAGGTTGCCGCCCTCCTGCTCGCGCTTGATGTACGCGAGCTTGTCCTCCGGGGTGGCCTCGGCCAGGAAGTCGTCGACGCCGGCCTCGTGCGCGATCGCGGCCGCGGTCCGGGGGTTGTCGCCGGTGATCATCACCGTGCGGATGCCCATCGATCGGAGCTCGGCGAACCGTGACGCCATGCCGTCCTTGACGACGTCCTTCAGGTGCACGACGCCGAGCAACGTGACCGCGCCGTCCGAGGAGCGGCGACCGACGACGAGCGGGGTGCCGCCCTGGTCGGAGATCTCCGCGACGGTGGAGTCGATCGCGGCAACCAAACCTGCGTCGGGGGTGTCTGCCCAGGCCAGTACGGCCGCAGCGGCGCCCTTCCGGATCTGCGACCCGTCCGGCAGGTCGAGCCCCGACATGCGCGTCTGCGCCGTGAACGGCACCTCGACGGCGCCGTCCGGCAGCGCCGGCGTCACCCCGGCGTCAGCAGCGAGCGACACGATCGAACGACCTTCGGGCGTCGAGTCCGCAGCACTCGACAGGGCTGCTGCCGCCATCAGCGAGGCCTCGCTCACGCCCGGCACCGGCACCACCCGTGACGCCCGGCGGTTGCCGTACGTGATGGTGCCGGTCTTGTCGAGCAGCAGGGTCGTGATGTCACCGGCGGCCTCGACCGCGCGGCCCGACATCGCGAGCACGTTGTGCTGCACGAGCCGGTCCATGCCGGCGATGCCGATCGCGGAGAGCAGGGCCCCGATGGTGGTCGGGATGAGGCAGACGAGCAGGGCGATCAGGACGGGGACGCTGACCGTCGCTCCGACGAGCCCCGCGATGGGCTGCATCGTCAGGCAGACGATCACGAAGACGATCGACAGCGAGGCGAGCAGGATGTTCAGTGCGATCTCGTTCGGCGTCTTCTGCCGGGCTGCACCCTCGACGAGGCGGATCATCCGGTCGATGAACGTCTCACCAGGCGTCGAGGTGATGCGCACGATGATCCGGTCGGACAGCACCCGGGTGCCGCCGGTGACCGCACTGCGGTCGCCGCCGGACTCGCGGATGACGGGCGCGGACTCACCCGTGACGGCCGACTCGTCGACGGACGCGATGCCGTCGATGACGTCACCGTCGCCTGGGATGACCTCGCCCGCGACGACCACGACCACGTCGCCCTTGGCCAGGTCGACCGAGGCGATCTCCTCGGTCGCGTTGCCGACGGCTGCAGCGTCGGCCGGGTCGTAGCCGAGCACCCGGCGGGCGCTCGTGGTCGAGCGGGTCTTCCGCAGCGTGTCGGCCTGCGCCTTGCCCCGCCCCTCGGCCACCGACTCCGCCAGGTTCGCGAAGACGACGGTCAACCAGAGCCACACCGCGATGGCGATGGTGAACGCGGACGGCTCGACGACGGCAGCGACCGTCGTCAGCGCTGCGCCGACCTCGACGATGAACATGACGGGGTTCCGCCACATCAGTCGCGGATCGAGCTTGCGCAGCGCGCCCGGGAGGCCCGCCACCAGTTGACGGGGTCCGAATGCGGACGAGCGGGTGGCCGGCTCCGGGGCGGTGGTCGCCTCGTGCTCGGAGGTCACGGATGTCATGACAGTCCTTCTGCGAGCGGGCCCAGTGCGAGCACCGGGAAGTAGGTGAGTGCGGTGACGATGACAGCGACGCCGCCGAGCAGCCCGATGAACAGCGGGCGGTGGGTGGGCAGCGTGCCGGCGGTCTCCGGCACCCGGTCCTGGGCGGCGAGCGACCCGGCGAGCGCCAGGACGAACACCATCGGGACGAAGCGGCCGAGCAGCATCACGACGCCGAGCGCGGAGTTCATCCACGTGGTGTTCGCGGTGAGTCCGCCGAAGGCCGAGCCGTTGTTGTTCGCACCCGAGGTGAAGGCGTAGAGCAGCTCGGACAGCCCGTGGTTGCCGGGGTTGAAGATCGACGTGCCGAGCACCTGTTCGCGGACACCGGGGATCACGAGCGAGAGTCCGGTCGCGAGGAGCACGAGGGTCGGCGTGACCAGGATGTACAGCGCCGCGAAGGTCATCTCCTTGGCGCGGATCTTCTTGCCGAGGTACTCCGGCGTCCGGCCGACGAGCAGGCCACCGATGAACACCGTGATGACGGCGAGCACGAGCATGCCGTACAGGCCGGAGCCGACGCCGCCGGGGGTGACCTCGCCGAGCATCATGTTCAGCATCGCCATCATCCCGCCGATCGGCGTGAAGCTGTCGAACATGCCGTTCACCGCACCGGTCGAGGTCGCGGTCGACGTCGTGCCGAACAGGGTGGTGCCGAGGATCCCGAACCGGGTCTCCTTGCCCTCCATCGCGGCGCCGGCTGCGTGCGTGGCGAGTCCGCCGCCACCGAGCTCGGCGATCGACATCACCGACAGGGACACGAGGAAGATCGCGCCCATCACGGCGAGGATCGCGTAGCCCTGGCGGTCGTCACCGACCATCCGGCCGAAGGTGCGCGGCAGCGAGAACGGGATGACGAGCATCAGGAAGACCTCGACCAGGTTCGTCCACGCCTGCGGGTTCTCGAACGGGTGCGCCGAGTTGACGTTGAAGTAGCCGCCGCCGTTCGTGCCGAGTTCCTTGATCGCCTCCTGCGACGCCACGAACCCGTCGGGCAGGTGCTGCGTGCCGCCGACCAGCGTGGTGACGTCGGTGCCGCTCCCCCACGACTGGATGACGCCGCCGGCGACGAGCACGATCGCGAAGACGAACGCGCCGGGCAGCAGCAGTCGACCGACGCCGCGGACGACGTCGACCCACACGTTGCCGAGCGTGCCGGACTTGCGCCGGGCGAACCCGCGGACCAGCGCCACGGCGACGGCGAGCCCGACGGCTGCGGACAGGAAGTTCTGCACCGCGAGGCCGGCCATCTGCACGCTGTACCCGACGGTGGCCTCGGGTGAGTACGACTGCCAGTTCGTGTTCGCGACGAACGACGCCGCGGTGTTGAACGCGAGCGACGGGCCCACGGCGGGCAGCCCGAGGTCGCCGGGCAGCACGACCTGGATGCGCTGCAGCAGGTAGACGAGCAGGAGGCCGACGACGCTGAAGAGCAGCACGCCGCGCAGGTACACGGGCCACGACTGCTCGGCGTCCGGGTCGACCCCGATCAGCCGGTAGACCCCGCGCTCGATCCGGTTGTGCCGGACGGGTGTGAAGACCTTCGCCATCCAGTCGCCGAGGGGACGGTAGGCGACGACGAGCAGCAGGACGAGCGTGGCGACCTGGACGATCCCCGCCCAGACGTCCGCGGTGCCCGCGCCCATCAGAACCGCTCCGGACGCACGAGCGCCCAGACGAGGTACACGACTGCGGCGATGCCGAGGACGGCGGCCGCGATGGTGATGCCGATCACAGCCGTTCCACCCCCTTGGCGATCAGTGCCACCACGCCGAACACGGCGAGGACACCGGCGACGACGAACACGTCGAACACGAGGGACTCCAGAAGGTCTGCGGTGTCCGCGCCGGGCGACGCGGACGGCACCACGTGTGGTGCCGTCACCGATGCTGGGTCCTGCGCCGGGCCTCCAGGCCGCTCCTAACGGTTTCCTCACGCCGCCCCGGCGGACGCATGCGCCCCGCTAACGCGCGCTCGCCGCCCTGAGCCGCGTCGCCAGCGCACCGACGGCGACGCGGAGGTCCTCGGGACCCTCGACCACGAAGTCGACCGCGAACCCCGCGAACGCTCCGGCGAGCCCCGACCAGGACCACGAGCCGAGCGTCACGCGGCTCCGTTCGTCGGACAGGGGTTCGACGACGGCGTCCTCGGGCAGGTAGGGCGTGATCGTCCGTGCGTCGGCGGCCGTCACGGTGACCGAACCGACGCACGGCCACACGTCGGCCTGCGCCGATCCCTTGAACCGCGCCGACACGAAGGCCGCGGGGTCGCCACCGGGCACGGGCCGCGGGGTGAAGGGCACCCGTGTGCGCATCCGCGGGGTGATCCGGTCGACACGGTGGGTGCGCCAGTCGTCGCGGTCGAGGTCCCAGTCGAGCAGGTACCAGCGGCCGTTCCGGGCGACGACGGCGTGCGGTTCCACCCGGTGCAGGGTCTCGTCCTCGCCGTACCCGAAGCGGAAGACCTCGCGCAGGTGGACGGCCTCGCTCACCGCGACGAGCACGTCCGGGTCGGTGCGGGTCCGCCCGGACGTCGAGACCGCCTGCACCGCGTCGATGCGCGACCGGAGCCGCGCGGGCATGACCTGCCGGACCGTCGCCAGTGCTCGGGCAGCCGACTCGGCAATGTCCGCGCCCGACGCGGGCGCGACGGCGAGCGCCAGGGCGATCGCCACGGCCTGGTCGTCGTCGAACAGCAGGGGCGGCAGGTCCGAGCCCGCTGCGAGCCGGTACCCGCCGGCGGGCCCGCGCAGTGCCTCGACCCGGTACCCGAGCTCGCGGAGCCGGTCGACGTCGCGGCGGACCGTGCGAGGGCTGACCTCGAGGCGTCCGGCGAGCTCGTCGCCCGGCCAGTCACGGTGCACCTGCAGCAGTGACAGCAGCGCGAGCATGCGCGAGGAAGGTCCGGCCATGTCGATCATTCTCGCCGGAGAAGCGGACACGATCTGACCGCATTGACCGCCATCCTCGTTCCATGACGATCACGACGACTCCCCACCTCAACTTCGACGGCAACGCCCGCGAGGCCCTCGACTTCTACGCGGCAGCGCTCGGCACCGAACCGCAGTCCATGAGCTACGGCGCGATGGGCGCCACCGACGAGCCCGCCTGGGCCGACCGCGTCGTCTGGGGGCAGGTGCAGACCGCCAGCGGCATCCGTGTGATGGCCTTCGACGTGTGGCCCGGCCAGCCCTACGACCAGGGCACGAACGCCTTCTACGTGTACCTGAGCGGCACGGATGCGGACGAGATCACCGCAGCGTGGGAGGGGCTGTCCGAGGGCGCGGAGATCCGGCAGCCGTTCGGCCCGGCGGCGTGGTCCCCGCTCGCCGGCCAGCTGCGCGACAAGTTCGGGGTGATCTGGGCGCTCGACGTCGCCCCGGCTCAGGAGTAGTCGGTCGCGGTGGCCGCGGTCAGCGCGTCGGCGACCACGTCGACACCGTGACCGCGGCCGTCACCGTCGCCGGGGCGAACACCGCGTCCGGTGCGACGTGGTGATGACTCGGCCCCATGTGCACGACGTCGTGGACGTCCTCGGCGGAGAGGTCCATCGTCCAGGTCAGGTGCTCGGAGGACCGCAGGACGAACGACGGCGTGAGCGAGTCGTGCAGCCGCCGCTCCTTCTCCGGGTCGACGGAGATCGTCGCCTCGGCCAGCTCAGCCAGGTGGCCGGTGCGCGGGATCACGACGACCAGCACGCCGTCGGGGTGCAGGACGCGGGCGTACTCGGTCTGGTTGCGCGGTGCGAAGACGTCGAGGACGACGGCGGCAGCGTGGTCGACGACCGGGAGGCGCTCGGTCACGTCCCCGACGACGGCTCCGGCACGTTCGTGGACGCGGGCCGCCCGTCGGATCGCGATGGCCGACAGGTCCAACGCGACCCCGAGCCTCCCGTCCGCACCGTCCGGAACGTGCGCTGCGTCCAGCGCATGCGCCAGGTACGTTCCCGGACCGGACCCGACGTCGAGCACGATGCCGGGGGCCGTCGCCTCGGCGACGGCGTCAGCGAGCGCCCGCTCGACGGGCGCGTAGTGCCCGCGCCCCAGGAACCGCAGCCGGGCGTCGACCATCTCCGGGGTGTCCGCGGTGAGTGCACGGCGCTTCGCGGGCAGGAGCGTCAGGTGGCCCTGCTTCGCCTCGTCGAACCGGTGTCCGTTCGAGCAGCCGACCTGGCCGCCGTCGACGCGGCCGAGGGGCTCGGCGCACACGGGGCAGGCGAGCATCGGCAGCAGGTCGTCACGCACCGGCCCAGCGTACGGGGCCTCGCTAGCCTGGCCGGATGTCGCTGCAGCAGCTCTTCGGCCTCGACGGACGCACCGCCCTGGTGACGGGAGGCAGTTCCGGCATCGGACGCGCCATCGCCACCGCACTCGCCGACGCGGGTGCGCACGTGCTCGTCGCTGCTCGGACACGGTCAACCATCGACGCGACGGTCGACGACGTCCGCGCCGCTGGAGGATCGGCCGACGGCATCGTCGCGGACCTGTCCTCGCGTGCCGGGGCACACGCCCTCGCCGACGCGGCGGGCGACGTCGACGTCCTCGTGAACTCCGCGGGGATCAACCTCCGGCCGCCGATGGCCGACCTCGACGAGGACACCTGGGACGCCACGATGGCCGTGAACCTCGACGCCCCGTTCGTCCTGGGGCAGCGTCTCGCGCCCGGCATGGCAGCACGTGGCCACGGCCGGATCATCAGCATCAGCTCGCAGCAGGCGCACCGTCCGTTCGCCGCGAGTGGCGCGTACGGGGTCTCCAAGGCCGGCCTGGAGGCACTGGCCCGGTCCCAAGCGGAGGCCTGGTCCGCGCAGGGGGTCACCTCCAACGTCCTCATCCCCGGTTTCGTGCGCACCCCGCTCAACGAGCGGCTCGGTTCCGACCCGGCCGCGGTGTCAGCGCTCGCGGCGCGGACGCTGGTCGGCCGGAACGGACTCGCGTCGGACTTCGCTGCCGCTGCCGTGTTCCTCGCCGGCCCTGGTTCGGCGTACGTCACGGGGCAGTCCATCGCGGTGGACGGCGGGTTCTCCGTGCACTGAGCGGGTGCCCGATGCGCCGGCCTGGGGTACTGGCAGGGCCTGCCTGCACCGGGGACCGGCTGGCAGGATCGTGGGCGTGAAGACACTGGAGTTGCCACAGACGGACCTCACCGCATCCGACGTCGTCGTCGGCTTGATGCGGATCAACGACATGAGCGACGAGGACATCCGCGCGCTCTACAGCGCCTCGCGTGACGCGGGCGTGAACATGTTCGACCACGCCGCGGTGTACGGCGAGTGGCACGGCTGCGAGGAGCGGTTCGGCGCGGCCGTCACGCTGTCGCCCGCGGAGCGCGCCGAGATCGTGCTGCAGACCAAGGTCGGCATCCGACCGACGCCGAAGGGCGCGTACTTCGACTTCTCGTACGAGCACATCCTCGAGTCCGTGCACGAATCGCTCGCCGCGCTGCAGACCGAGTACGTCGACGTCCTGCTCCTGCACCGCCCCGACGCCCTGGTCGAGCCGGAAGAGGTCGCGAAGGCCTTCGACGAGCTGCACGCCGCAGGCAAGGTGCACCACTTCGGGGTCTCGAACCACACCCCCGGCCAGGTCGACCTGCTCAAGAAGCACGTTCGCCAGCCGCTCGCGTTCAACCAGGTGCAGCTGAGCATCACCCACGCCAACGTCATCGCGCAGGGCCTCACGGCGAACATGGGGGGCCTCGACCAGTCGATCTCCCGCGACAACGACATCCTCAACTACTCGCGGATCAACGACATCACGCTGCAGGCCTGGTCGCCGTTCCAGAAGGGGTTCTTCGACGGCGTCTTCCTCGGCGACCGCGAACAGTACGCCGACCTCAACGACGCCCTCGAGGAGATCGCCGCCGCGCACGGGGTCACCCCGACCGGCATCGCCGTCGCCTGGATCACCCGGCACCCCGCGCACTTCCAGGTCGTCCTCGGCACGACGAACCCGCAGCGTGTCCGCGACTCGGCGGCCGGCTCGGACGTCGAGCTGTCGCGTGAGGAGTGGTACCGGATCTTCACCGCTGCTGGGCACACCGTTCCGTGAGTCCGTCGGGCAGGGTGGAGTCGTGCTCCACGACCTCACCCTGCCCGTCCGCCTGTCCGCCCGCGCCGGTTCGGTGGTGGTGCGGAACGCGGCCGACGGCGACCTCGACGCCCTGATGGCGCTGTTGTCCGACGACCCGATCAGTGCCGCCCGCGGCGATGTCGCCGCCCCGGAGGACCGCCCGCAGTACGCCGCGGCCCTTCGATCGATCACCGAGGACCCGACGAACGCGCTGCTGGTCGCCGAGGACGAGTCCGGTCGGCTCGTCGGCACGCTGCAGCTCACCCGTATCCCGGGCATGGCCCGCCGCGGTTCGACGCGGTTGCTGGTCGAGGCCGTCCGCGTGAGCAGCGCACTCCGCTCCGGCGGCATCGGCAGCGCGCTGATGCGCTGGGTGACCGACGTCGCAGCGCCGGACCTCGGGACCCCGCTCGTGCAGCTCACCTCGGACGCCGCCCGCACGGACGCGCACCGGTTCTACGAGCGCCTCGGATTCACCGCGTCCCACGTCGGCTTCAAGTGCCGCGTCCCTGGCGTCGGCGCAGACCGGCAAGCGTGAACCGCACGTCTCCCCAGCGGCGGCGAGGCGGCCCGATCCACTGAAACATCAGTGGCAGACTCGTCCCATGCCGGAGCCCGCCAGTTCTCTCGGTGGCCGGTCCACCGACTCGAGTCGATGACGTCGC
Organism: Curtobacterium sp. VKM Ac-2884; assembly: GCF_015350945.1. Taxonomy (NCBI): domain Bacteria; kingdom Bacillati; phylum Actinomycetota; class Actinomycetes; order Micrococcales; family Microbacteriaceae; genus Curtobacterium; species Curtobacterium sp. VKM Ac-2884. Next base: position 358,623 of record NZ_JADKSA010000002.1, on the reverse strand, counting down.
TCGTCGTCGACGAATCGAAGACGAAGGGCTACCTCATGGTCGCCGTTGTCGTTGCCCCAGGTGAGCAGACGACGCTCCGCCGGAAGATACGAGCCCTCGTACTGCCCGGTCAACGACGACTCCACTTCACCAGTGAGAGCGATTCTCGACGGCGTCACGTCCTGTCGACCCTGGACCAGATCGGAGTGCGCGCACACCTCGTCCGTTCCGACCTGAAGCACGAGCCGAGCGACCGTGAAGCGTGCCTGCGTGAGCTCGTTGCGCTCGCGGCGAGCGCCGGACACGAGCGGATCGTACTCGAGCGAGACGTGTCGATCGAGCGCGCTGACAAGAAGGTCCTCTACGACGCCGTTCATGCACACGGGGTGCGGGATGCGCTCACGTACGCACACGAGACCGCGCACCACGAGCCGCTTCTGTGGGCGGCCGACGCGATCGCTTGGAGCCAGGCCAAGGGTGGCGATTGGCGCCGGCGCTCTCAACCCATGATCGTGTCTGCAGCAATCAGACCGTAGAAAGCGCAAAGCTCGGCTCACCGACCGTCCGGAAGGCTGCCGAGCTCACTTCGCGCCGCTACTGCAACGCGCCCTCCGATGGTACAACGATCGGCCCGGCGGCCGATACCCCAGGATTTCAGTCGGCGGAGGCCGGGCCCCCCGAGGACGGGACGCGCACGTCGACCGGGGACACTGCGGCGGGGTCAGCGGAGGCGCCACCGACGACGTCGAAGGAGATCCCGAGCATCGCCGGGTCCTCGTCGAGCTCCAGCCCGTCCTCGCGGACCTGGTCCTCCGGGATTGCACGGCCACCAGACGGGTCCCACGAGTTCGCGATCGACATGACGACGAGCATGCCGGGCGACCTTGAGTGCCGCCTCTGAACCGCCGCAGAAGACCCGATCAGCGGTCGAGGTCAGGCACCGTCCGCCGCGATCAGCTCGAGCTGGGTCAACCCGACGTCGGTACCCGCCGTGAACACGAACGACGAGCCGCCGCCGATGATCCGGAACACCCGGGTCTGCCCGGCCCACGTGAACTCGGCCCCGTCGACGGCCGTGACCGTCTCGCCGAGGGACACCTGCCACGAGTAGGACCCCGGCGATGCCACCGTCACGGTGTACAACGAGGCGGCGGGGCACGACACGTCGAAGGACACCGACTCCCCCGCGGCGAGCGCCGTGACGGTGCGGCCGGTGTCGTCGGTGAGCGCCGAGGCTCCGACGGGCAGCAGGTCGACCGGGGCGTCCCGGTAGCCGTGGACCTCGGAGGCCGAGACCGGGCGGGTGTCCGACGCCCAGCCCTGCGGTTCGGACGACAGCGTGAAGACGATGTGCGACGCCGACACCACCACGTGGTGCGGGATGCTGACCGAGGTCCAGGGCGAGCCGTCGACCGTCACCGACGCGACGTACGCCCCTGCGGAACCGTCGGCGACCTCGATGACGGTCTCCGCGCCTCCCGGCTGCCGCAGCACCGTCCTGCGGACCGACGGCGGCACGAGCACGTAGGTGCCCGTGGACGGCGCCAGCGGGTACAGGCCGATCGTCGCGAAGACGTACCAGGCGCTCATCTCGCCGTTGTCCTCGTCGCCGGGGTAGCCCTGGCCGAGATCGGAGCCGACGAACAGCCGCTCGAGCGACTCGCGGACGATCCGGTGCGCGTCGTCGTGCCGACCGGTGAACATCGGGAAGAACGGGATGTGGTGCGCCGGCTGGTTGGACAGGCCGAGCATGCCCATCCGGACGTCGCGGGCCTCGGTCATCTCGTGGATGGGGAAGCCGTACGCGCCGGAGCGGATGGTCGCGCCGGTCTCGGGTGTCGCGAAGAACGCGTCGAGCGCGGCGTCGAACCGCGCCGGGCCGCCGTGCAGGTCCACGATGCCGGCGCCGTCGTGGGGTGCGGTGAAGGCAGTACCCCACGCGTTCGTCTCGGTGTAGTCGTCGCCCCAGTCGCGCGGGTCGAACTCGGTGCCGACCCGCCACGAGCCGTCGGGGTCGCGGCCGATGAAGAAGCCCCGCTCGGAGTCGAACACGTGCCGGTACTGCAGCGATCGCCGGGCGAACCACTCCGCCTCGGCCTCGTACCGGGACAGGTCGGCGGGCGTGCCCGCCCGCGACGCGAGCAGCCCCGCCATCACCGCGAGTCCCCAGTCGTTGATGGCGGCGTCGAGGGTCCAGGACATCCCCTCGGACGTCGCGGTGTCGACGTGGCCGCGGAAGGCTCCCGGGAGGCTCCCCTTCCGTCCGACGCGCTCGTCACGCGGCGGGACGGTCGCGTTCCGCACGGCGCTCCGGTACGCCTCGGCGAGGTCGAACCCGCTGATGCCCTTCACCGCGAGGTCGGCGAAGACGGTGTCGCTCGTGGTGCCCGTCATGCAGTCCTCGGCGCCGGGGGCGCTCCAGCGCGGCGTCCACCCGCCGTCGTGGAAGTGCTCGACGAAGCCCTGCGCGAGCTCGCCGGCGGTCTCCGGGGTGAGGAGTCCGAGGAGCGGCCAGGCGGTGCGGTAGGTGTCCCAGAACCCGTTCGTGGTGGTGAACGGCCCCTCGACGACCTCCGGCCCGGTCTCGTCGCGGATCGGGTCGGCGAGGACGGCTCCGTACGGGGAGCGGTGGTGCGGCGACCCGGTCAGGGCGGTCTCGCCGGCACGGTTCGGGTAGAGGAACAGCCGGTAGAGGCCGGAGTACAGGCTCACCAGCTGGTCCGGGGTGGCTCCGTCGAACGACAGGGTCGCGAGCTTCTCCGTCCAGAGCGCCTCGGCGCGGGTGCCCATGGCGTCGAAGGGGCCGGCGGCGTCGAGGTTCGCGCGGGCGTCCTCGATGGAGACGGTGGAGATGCCGAGCAGGACGTCGACGACAGCGGTGCCGTCCACGGCCAGCCAGCCGCGCAGCTCGTGCTCGCCGATGCTGGTGTGGTCCGCGGTCACGTGCGGGATCCGGACGTGCACGTGGTGTGGCGGGGTGCCGGGGCGGTCGTCGAGCAGGGCCTCCACCACGGCGGTGCCGTCGGTGACGGTCACGGAGACATCGGAGACCCACCCGTGGTGATCGAGCACGATGCTGCGGGTACCGGTGAACCGGAAGCCGAGGGCGGACTCCCCCGCGGTCATCTCGGCCGTCACACCCTGGTCGAGGGCGACCCGGTATCGGTGCGGACCGTCGATCTCGTCGTCGTGGTCGAAGCCGAGCGCGCGGGCGGCCCGGTCGACGTCGGGGGTGTCGAGTGGCGACGGCATGACCTGGAACACCCCGCGGTCCCCCATCCACGGCGACGGGATGTGGCTCGTCGCGAAGGCCTGGATCGCCGGTCGGACCCGGCCGTCGGCGTCGGTGCGGGAGTGCTCCTGGTAGGCGTACGGCCAGCGGTTGCTCGACGCGTCGGTCATCGGCAGGCCGAAGACCCCGCCGTGCGGGATGCCGACGAGCGGCGCGTTGTTGCCGCGGGAGAACCGGGACGACGCCTGCGTGCCGCGGGTCGTTCGGACGTGGTCGAGCGGTGTGACCGGTGCCGGGCGTGCCGGGGCGATCCGGACGTCGTCGAGCCAGCCGCGCAGGGCTGGACGCTCCCCGTCGGCGTCCGACGACTGCGTGTCGGAGCCGAGCCGGGCCTCCAGTCGGTCGACGACGAGCCCCGCGAACGGCGTGAGGTCCACCGCGCGACGGTTCCACTGGTCGACCCACTGCTTGCGGGCCGCGTCCTGCGCCTCGGGCGTGAGCGGGTCGCCGTACTGGTCGCGAGCCTGTCCGCCACGCACGGCCTGGTGCTCGCTCAGTCGTGTGCCGTCGGTGAAGACCACGTCGACGGCGAAGGCCGTGGCATCCCAGAAGTGCGGCAGGTCCGCCTCGGTGGGCTCGGTGGCGCCCTGCGGCAGCGTGCGTTCGGGGAACCAGACCCACGACAGTTCGTCGCCGGGTGCGACCACTCGGCCTCCGGAGCCGGGGACGAGCGCCACGACGGCGCCGTCCCCCGCTGGTCGTTCGACCAGCCACCCCTCCGACGATCCGAAGCCGACACCGTTCCGCGCCGCGACGGCCGTCGTCGGCCCACCGCTCCGTTGCAGTTCTCGCACGGGTCCAGCGTATTTGGTCCAGCGTCTGGACGAAAACGCTCGGCGTGTCAGCCCTTGTTCTGCCCGGGGGCGTTCTCGGACTTGCCGGGCGCGGAGTCGACCGCGGTGTCCGCCGCGCCGGTGCCGTCCTGGGGTTGCTGCACCGGGTTGGACGCCGGGCTGCTCGGCTCGGGACCGACCGGCGGGTCCTGCGTCGGTTGTGCCGGTTCGCTCGGTTCCTCGCTCGGCTGCTCAGCAGGCTCGGACGGTTGCTCGGCCGGTTCGGAGGGCTGCTGCTCGGCCGGTTCGCTCGGCTGCTGCTGCTCGTCGCTCGGCTGTTGGTCCTCGCTTGGCTCCTGCTCGGGCGGTGCGGTCGAGGTCGAGTCCGTCGGTGCGGGCGTGCTGTCGCCGTCCCCGTTCAGGGCGAAGACCGCGACACCGATGCCGACGAGCACCAGGATCACCACGACGATCGCCGTGATGATCGGTCCCTTCCGCCGCTTCTCGCGCTGCGCCGGGTCGTCGCCGGTGCCCGGGCGGACGGGCGGGGCCGCGGGTGGCACCCCTCCGCCGGCGCCGGTCGGGCCGCCGGCGCCGCGCTGGGCACCGAGGACGGTGGTCGACACGTCGTCCGCGACGTTCGGCTGCTGGGCGTCCATCACACGGGTCGCGTCGTCCGCACCCGGCTGTCCACCCGGACGGGAGGCGCTACTCGCCGGCATCACGCGGGTCGCGTCGTCCGCGTGCGCGGCCATCGGAGCCGTGGCTGCGGCGGCGGCACCGGCCGCGGCAGCACCGGCCGCCGCACCGCCTGCGGCCGCCGTGAGTGTTCCGGGCCCGCCGGGCAGGAGCTGTGTCGCGGTGGAGGGCTCGTCGCGGCCCAGGGCGCGCAGTCGTTCGGCTGCCTCGGCCGCGCTCGGGCGCTCGGACGGGTCCTGCGCGGTCATCACGTGCAGGAGCGTGCGCCAGGCCGTCGGCAGGTGCTGGTCGATCTCCGGGCTGCGGGTCAGCCGCGCGGTCGCGGACTCGATCGCGCTGCCCGGGAACGGCGTCTTGCCGGTCATGCACTCGAGCAGCACCAGCCCGAGCGCGTAGACGTCGGCCTTGCCGGTGATCTCCTGCGCGAGGACCTGCTCCGGCGCCAGGTACGCAGCCGTCCCCATCACGGTGCCGGTGCCGGTCACGCGCGAGGCGTCACGGAGCAGGGCGATGCCGAAGTCGGCGAGCTTGACGTGGGTGCCGTCGCGTTCGAGCAGCACGTTGGCGGGCTTCACGTCGCGGTGGACGATGCCCTGCGCGTGCACGGCGCTCAGCCCGTCGGCCACCTGCGAGCCGACACGGGCCGCGGTCGTGGGGTCGAGCGGTCCCTCGCGCAGTCGGGTGGCGAGGTCGCTGCCGGGGACGAGCTCCATGACGAGGTACGAGTCCCCGTCCTCGTCGTCGAGGGCGGCGTCGTACAGGGTGACGAGGGTCGGGCTGCGCAGTGTCGCGAGGGTCTGGATCTCCGACTCGGCTCGGGCGCGCTCGCCGTGGTCGACCGGTCCGATGCGGAACACCTTGACGGCGACCTCGCGGCCGAGCTGCTCGTCGACCGCCCGGTACACGGACGCCATGCCACCGTGTCCGAGCGTGCCCGTGACGCGGTACCTGCCGCCGAAGACCCGTTCTTCCATGCGGGGCAACCTACCGGTAGCGGCTGACGGGGCTCTGCCGCCGGTCCCTGATCCGGGTCAGGCCGGGGTGGGCTCGGCACCGTGGCGGAGCGCCGTCAGGTACAGCCGGTGCGCCGTGATCACGAGGGCGAGCCAGGCGAGCCCCAGCGCCCACGCCGCCAGAACGTCGGTGAGCCAGTGGTGCCCGAGGAACACCCTCGAGGCCCCGACCGACAGCACGAACAGGGTGCCGACGACGATCGTCCACACCCGCGTGACGACCCGCGACTGTCGCAGGAGCAACAGGTACACGATCGTCCCCACGATCACCGTCGCGTTGAGGGTGTGGCCGGACGGGAACGACGGCGAGTGCTCGTACGGCGGCACCGCGTCGGAGAGCGGCGGACGCGCTCGACCGATGAGGTCCTTGCCCGCGATCGTCATGAGCAGCGAGCCGCCACTCGCCGCGACGAGCAGCACCAACGGGGTCCACGCCCGACGCTGGATGGTGAACCCGACCAGGAACCCGAGGGCGACGATGGGCATGCCGATCGTGCCCGCGATGTCGGTCCACCACGTGACCAGGCGATCCCCCACGGGCGACCGGAGGGTGAGTGCCCAGTCGAGCACCGGACGGTCGAGCACCGCGACGTCGTCGGCTTCGCGGACGGCGTCGTAGACCTCGGAGGCGAGCCAGGTCGCAACGACGGCGATGCCGATCCCGACGGCCAGCGTGAGCAGCAGGAGCGGCATCGCGCCGTACCGGTGGCCGAGGGTGGTCCACCCCTGCGCGGTCGCCCGGCCCGCGCGGGTGCGCCAGCGGGTGAGGTCGACCTCGCCGACGGTGCGGTCGGCGGCGGCCCCGCGTTCGGTGTCCATCCGTCCACCCTGCCCGAAGCGCCCGGGAACCGCCGAGCGACTACTGCCTGCTCGCCCGGCGAGACCGCTGGAGGATGACGAGCCCTATGGTCACACCGACCGCGGTCATGAACGGGGTCATGAACCACGCGATGACGATCGGGACGGCCCGCTCCGCCGGCGCCTCGACGTGGAGCATCAACGACAGGGCGACGATCGGCAACGCGATCGTGGCCACCCAACAGACCACCACCAGCACCGTGAGCAGTACGGCGGCGCCCCGGTGGTCTGACCTTCGGTACGGAGTCGTCACGACACCATGCAACCAGGTACCGGTCAGTCCTTCGCCTCGGAGTACGCCCCCACCACCGCGACCGACAGCGGGAACGTCACCGGGAAGTCCTGGAACAACAGCCGACCGGCGTCGACCGCGGCTTCACCGATCTGCGTCGCCACCCACTCGGCGTGCTCCTCCGGCGCGTGCACCACGATCTCGTCGTGCACGAAGAACACCAGGTGCGGGCCGTCCGTCACGGCCCCGGGGAACCGCGCGGTGAGCCGGGAGCGCAACGACCCCATCCACGCGAGCGCCCACTCGGCCGCGGTCCCCTGCACCACGAAGTTCCGGGTGAACCGCCCCCAGCTCCGCGCCCGGGACTCGACGGCACGCTGCATCGCCGGGGTCCCCTCGACCGTGTAGGCCTGGTTCCTGGCCTCGAACCACGACGACTCCGGCACGGGTGACGTCCGACCGAGCAACGTCGTGACGGGTTCGCCCCGCTCCCCCGCCCGCGCGGCGCGTTCGACCAGGTCGAGCGCACGCGGGAACGCCCGCACCAGGCGCGGGACGAGCCGGCCGCCCTCGCCCTGGGTGGCGCCGTACATCGCGCCCAGCATGGCCACCTTCGCCTGCTGCCGGGTCTCGACCGCGCCCGAGGCCACGACGCCGTCGTACAGATCGCGTCCGTCGCCCGCGGCGGCCATCGCGCGGTCACCGGCCATCGCGGCGAGCACGCGTGGCTCCAGCTGCGCAGCGTCGGCCACGACGAGCTTCCAGCCCGGGTCGGCGACGACCGCCCCGCGGATGCCCTTCGGCAGCTGCATCGCTCCCCCGCCGTCGGCCGCCCAGCGTCCGGTGACGACGCCGCCGACCACGTACTTCGGGTGGAACCGCCCGTCGCGCACCCAGTCGTCGAGCCACGTCCAGCCGTTCGCCGTCAGGAGCCGCGCGAGTCGCTTGTACTCGAGCAGCGGTTCGATGACGGGGTGCTCGATCTCCTGCAGCTCCCACTTGCGGGTGCTCGTCACCATGAGCCCCGCACGGCGCAGCGAGCGCAGGACGTCGGCCGGCGAGTCCGGGTTGAGCGTCGGGTCGTCGAGGCGCTCGCGCACGACGGCGGCGATCTCCTCGAGCCGGCGCGGCCGCACGCCGTACGGGACGCGCGGCCCGAGCGTCTCCTCGAGCAGGCGCTCGTGCACGTCGGCACGCCACGGCAGCCCCGCGTGCAGCATCTCCGCCGCGACGAGGGCTCCGGCGGACTCCGCCGTCGTCAGCAGGCGGAGGGCGCCGGGCGAGGCCGACCCCGCGACCGCGGCGAGCTCTGCCCGGAACTCGGCGACCGGGTCGACGTCGTCGTCCGGCACCGACGCGGTGAACAGGGCGTCGTCGAAGAGCTGGGCCTGCGTCGGCCGGACGACCCGGGCCTCCGCCACCGGCGCGTCGAGCGCGTCCGCCGGTGCGGCCGCGAGTGCGGAACCGCGCGCGGCCAACGCCGCGCGGAGGATCCGTCGGCACAACCGCAGGTCGACGCAGCGCCCCACGCGTCCGCCGGCGGCGAGCACGGCCGGGTACCAGCGTGCGGTGTCGTCCCACACCCAGCGCACGCTCGGTGCGTCGTGCGCCGCGACGAAGGCCGGGAGGCCCGACTCGTCGACGCGCATCGGCTCACCGTCAGCGGTCCCCGAGTCGGTCAGGGGCGTCGCGAGGACGCCGCCGTCGACACGGCGGAGGACGAGGTGCACGGAACGATCATGCCGTGCCCCACCGTCACCGGCTGACGGGGCGGCCGTTCAGGCGCGCTTCGGACCGCCGGGGCGCACGGCTGCGGTGTCGGCGACGTCGATGCGGACGTCGCCGTCCTCGGCACGGGACACCTCGACCCGGGGGTCGGCGTCGTGGGCGTCGGACCCGGACATGCGCCGGAAGGTGTCCTGGCGTCGTTCCTCGAACGTCATGTCCACGCCGTCGTCGAGGTGGTCGTGGTCGGGCTTCGTCATGCGCTGCACGGTACGCGCTGCCTGCTGCGCGCGATCAGACGACGGGTGCGGTGCCGGTCCGTTCGGTCCAGTGCGCGCCCGCCGCCCACCGGTCGAGCACCGCCCGGGGCAGGCGACCGGACGCGTCCGAGGCGCGCGCCGTGGCCAGCGGCACGCCGAACACGAACTTCGCCACGCTCTCGTCCCCCTCGGCGGCGTCGTGTGGGCCGGGCGGCGCGAGCCGGAACCGTCGCGCGAAGCGCACCAGGTTCGCATCGGGACCGAGCACCGTGGCCAGACCGGGATCGAGGATCCACGAGCGGCACTGCCACCGACCGGCGGCGAGCGCCGGTGCGAGGGCTCGCAGGACCTCCGGCGCGCGGGAGAACGACCGGTCGCAGGCGTCCGGATCGAGCGGTCCGGTCTCCGGGACGTGGACGCCCCAGGCCGGCTGACCGTCCGGCAGGTGGTCGCCGAGTTCGTACTGGAGGCGCCCCACGGCCACCACGCGACCGGTCGCCACCGCGACGAGCCAGTCCACCCCCGTGCCACGCAGGCCGTACCGGTCGAGTTTCCGACCGACGTCGGCGACGGACGCCTCCGCCAGGCTGCGCGGGAGTCCCCGCGCCTCGAGCGCCGCGGCGTTGCCGGGCACGGACGCGCGGAACGCGGCGATCAGCAGGGCGTCCCGCTGGGCGGGCTCCGCGTCGGCGACGGTGGCGGCCAGTGCGGCCGCCACCGTGGCGGAGTCGTCCGGCGACCCCACGGCGGCGGCGAGGACCGCGACGGACGCAGGACGGGCCTCCTGGCCGGGGGTGTCGGCGGTCACTTCAGACCGGACGAGGCGAGCCCGTCCATCACCCGCCGCTGCAGGACGATGAACATGATGAGCACCGGGGCCATGGCCATCAGGCTCGCGGCCATGAGCACCGGGTAGTCGATCGTCCGGTCGCTCGACAGCGTCGCGAGTCCTGCGGCGAGGGGCATGTCCTCGGCACGGGTCGAGACGACGAGCGGCCAGAGCAGCTCGTTCCACGACCACAGCACCGTCGTGATCGCGAGCACGCTGATCGAGGGACGCGCGAGCGGCAGCATGATCCGCCAGAAGGTCTGGAACGGGTTCGCGCCGTCCATGCGCGCAGCCTCTTCGAGCTCCGGCGGCATGTTCAGGAACGCCGTCCGCATCAGGAAGGTGCCGAACGCGCTGAACAGGCCCGGCGCGACGATCCCCATCAGGGTGTCGAGCCATCCGAGCCCCTGCACGATCTGGTACTGCGAGATCAGGTAGACCTGCGACGGCACGAGCAGGATCGACAACACGATCGCGAGCAGGATCGCCCGGCCGCGGAACCGCATGCGGGCGAAGGCGTAGCCGGCGAGCGTGCAGAGCACGATCTGCGCGAGGGTGCGGATGATCGTGACGTACACGGACGTGCCGAGCTGGCTGAGGAACGGCAGACGCTCGAACACCTGCGCGTAGTTCTGCCACTGCAGCTCCCCCGGCCAGAACGTCGGCGTGACGGACTGCACCTGGGCGTTCGTGGACAGCGACATGATGATCTGCCACACGAACGGGAACGCCATCGCGAAGCCGCCGACGCCGAGGACGACGTGGATCCACCAGTGACTGCCGCCGCGACGACCGGGCCGGCGTGCTGCCCGTGGCGGTGTGACGGTTGCGGTCATGCCTGCACCCACTTCCGTTGGACGCGGAACTGCACGAGCGTGACGATGCCGATGAGCAGGAAGATCACCATCGCGATCGCGGCCGCGAAGCCCTTGTCGTTGTCGATGAACCCGGCGCTGTAGAAGTAGAAGACGAGCGACATCGTCTTCGGGATCACCGGGTTGGTGCTGCCGAGGATGGCGTAGAGCAGGTCGAACAGCTGGAAGCTCGAGATCGTCGTGACGATGACCACGAAGAAGATGCTCGGGCTGAGCAGCGGGACCGTGACGGAGCGGAACTGCCGCCAGCGGCTCGCGCCGTCGAGTTCGGCGGCCTCGTACAGCTCCGGTGGGATGTCCTTGAGGCCGGCGCCGAGGATGATCATCGAGAATCCGAGGGACGACCACAGGCCGACGAAGCTCACCGCGACGAGCGCGAACCCGGGCGTCGAGATCCAGTACGGACCGTCGATGCCGAACAGTCCGATGAACCAGTTCACGATGCCGTAGTCGCCGTTGAACATGATGCGCCAGACGAGGGCGATCGCGGCCGGCATGGCGACGTAGGGCAGGAAGAAGAGCACCCGGTAGAACTGCGCGAACCGCAGGCCCGGGGTGTTCAGCAGGCTGGCGAGCCACACCGCGAGCGGGATGCCGGCCAGCACGATGACCGTGTAGACGATCGTGTTGAGCAGCGACTGGTACAGCTGCGGGTCACCGGCGAGCCGGACGTAGTTCGCGACGCCGCTGAACGTCGCACCGCCGAACACGCCCCAGCTGGTGAACGAGTACCAGAACGTCTGGATGATCGGCCAGATGTAGAACGTGCCGACGCCGATGAGCAGCGGCAGGACGAACAGCCACGGCCACCAGCCGTCGGTCCGTCGGGGTGCGCGCTTGCCGCCGGCCGTCGGGCCGGGGGCGCCCCGCCCGGACGAACGCGTCGTCCGGGCGGGGGTGGAGGCGGCCTGCGGCCGCTCGGTGTTGATCGTCATCGGCTCGGGACTCACTGTTCCTTGGCGAGGGCGGCGTCCATCTTCTGCGCGAGCTGCTTCGCGACGTCGTCGACCGGGGTCGACCCGTCGAAGGCGTTCGGCAGGAGGTTGGTCTCGAGGGTGTTCCACGCGGCGGTGTTCTTCGACACCGGCAGGGGCTTGGCGTAGTCGACGGCGTCGAGGAACACCTGCAGGTCGGCGTCCGGCATCGTCTTCGTGAAGGCGGACTGCGTGCCCTCGTAGGCGGGGATGACGGCGCCCATGTCGCCCTGCTGCTGCTGGGCGGTCTTGCCGGCGAGGTAGACCTGGAGCGCCTGCGCCGCGGCCTTGTTCTTGCTCGCCTCGGACACGACGTTCGAGACACCGTGGATGACGGTCGCCTGCTCCTTGCCCTTCGGCAGGGGGTACACGACGATGTCCTTCTCCATCGCGGTGCCGGTCAGGGCCGAGCGGAACCAGCTGCCGCCCTGGTACATCGCGAGCTTGCCCGACGTGAACCACTGGTCGGCGGTGGTGTCGGTGAGCTGCTTCATCGACGGCGAAGCGCCCGAGTCGATCAGGTCCGTCCAGAACTGCAGGCCCGCTTCCGAGGCCTTCGAGGCGTACTCGGACTTCGTGCCGTCCGCGTTCACGACCGATCCCCCGGCCTGGAAGATCGTGTCGTAGTAGGTCGTCTGGCCGTCCATGCCGCCGGCCGCGCCGTACGCGCCGTCGGCCTTGAGCTTCTCGCTGAGCTCGGCGCCGGTCTTCTGGAAGTCGTCCCAGGTCCAGTCCTTCGACGGCAGGTCCATGCCGGCCTTCTCGAACAGGGCCTTGTTGACCCAGACGCCGATGGTGTCGAAGTCCTTCGGCACGCCGTACTGGGTGTCGTCGTACGTGTACAGGTCGTTCAGCGCGCTCGAGTACTTCGCGGGGTCGATGTCGCCGGCCTTGACCTCGCCGGTGATCGGCGCGAGCTTGCCGTTGGCCGCGTACAGCTGGAAGTTGGGGCCGTTCATCCAGAACAGGTCGGGAAGCGTGTTGCTCGAACCCTGGGTCTGCAGCTTCGTCCAGTAGTTGGCGAACGGCGTGACGTCGACGCTGACCTTGATGTCCGGGTACTCCTCGTTGAAGCCCTTGAGGTTGGCCTTGATCGCCTTGACCTGGTTCTCGTCCCAGACGGCGTACGTCAGGTTCGCCTTGGTGTCCTTCGCAGCGGCGGTGTAGTCGCCGCCGGAGCTCGACGCCCCGGAGGACGTGGAGCACCCGGCGAGGAGTGCGGCCGCGCCGAGGGCGGCGACGGCGCCGACGAGGATCCGGCGGACGCCGGTTCCTCGGGCGGGGATGTGTGCGGTCATCGGGAGGTCCTTTCGCACGGCCGTCAGGAACCGACGGTCTGGGCGGGGTGGGTGGGGTGCGGAGCGGGTCGTGTGGAGGGTGTGACGGGCCGGCTGAAGTGCGCGATCGTCTCGGCCGGCAGCGGCGGGACGTCGATGGGGACGGAACCGGTGCGCAGCGAACGGGTCGCGAGGGCACCGGCGGCGACCGCGGCGCGCGCCGCGATCGGGGACAGCTCCGTCGGTTCGCCGAGGGCGACGGACCGCAGGAACTCGGTCATGGTGATCAGGTCGGCGTCGGCGTGGCCGTCCTCGACGCCGTCGATCGGGTACTCGCGGTCCCCCGCGGTGTCCCAGCCGCGACGGTGCGTCCAGACCTTCACGACGCCACCGCCGGTGTCGCCGATGTTCTCGAGGCGACCCTCGGTGCCGATGACGGTGTAGTTCCGCCAGTAGTCCGGGGTGAAGTGGCACTGCTCGTAGCTGGCCTGCACGCCGTTGTCGAGCGTCATCATCACCATCGAGACGTCCTCGACGTCGACGACCGGGTTCAGTCCCGTCTGGGCGAGCGGCGGCCAGTTGTCGTGGGAGAACCAGTCCCCCATCAGCTCGCCGCTGCGGTCCCGTCGGTCGGTGACGTCGCCGTAGACCGACAGCGCCCCCATGCCCACGACGCGACTGGTGTCCCCGCCGCCGAGCGCGTGGATGACGTCCAGGTCGTGGCTGGCCTTCTGCAGGAGCAGGGAGTTGACGTTCGCACGGTCGGCGTGCCAGTCCTTGAAGTAGTAGTCCCCGCCGTTGCCGACGAAGTGGCGGCACCAGACGGCCTTGACCTCGCCGATCTCGCCGCGGTCGACGATCTCGCGCATCAGGCGGACGACGGCCGCGTGGCGGAAGTTGTGGCCGACGTAGAGCGGGGTGCCCGTCTCGGCGGCGGTGTTGAGCACCGCGTCGGCGTCCTCGACCGTGATGGCGAGGGGCTTCTCGAGGTAGACGGCGATGCCCGCGCGGAGCAGGTCGATCGCGATCTCGGCGTGCGTCCAGTCCGGCGTGGTCACGATCGCAGCGTCGACCTGGCCGGTGAGGTCCCGGTGGTGCTCGACCACCAGCGCATCGGAGTACTCGGCCCGCCCGCGCTCGCGGCCCGCTGCGGTGACGTCCGCCACGGCGACGACCTGCGCCCGCAGTGACGGGTCCGCGGCGACCGCCTCGGCGACGTGCCGTGCGATCGCGGACCGCTGGCCCATCCCGATCACCGCGACGCGGAGGATCCCGTTGTCAACGCCCATGCTCATCTCGCTCCCTTGCGTGATTGTGACGCCCATGATGCCGAATCGATCATGAATGCACAATAGGCGCTCACGGATCGCTCATGGGTCCACGGCGGGAGGGTTTTACACGATCGAAACGTCGCGCCCGCGATCCGGGCGGTCGTCCGTCGGCTCAGTCGGCGACGACGAGCTCCACGCCGGCGCTGGCGAGGTCGGCTGCGAAGGCCGGCGGGACGGGCTGGTCGGTGACCAGGACGTCGATGCGGTCCAGGGGACAGATCCTGGCGAACGTCGACCGCTCGATCTTGGTCGAGTCGGCGACCACGATGACCCGTCGGCCGACCGAGGCGAAGTGCCGGCTGACCTCGGCCTCGCCCTCGTGCATGGTCGTGGCGCCGTACTGCCCGGTGAGCCCGTCCACCCCGAGGACCACGAGGTCGAGTGCGAACTCGTCGAGGGTGTCGCGGACGAGCGGGCCGACGAGCTCGTACGACTGCCGCCGCGCCACCCCGCCCGTGACCACGATCTTGACGTTGGCGCGGACGGACAGCTCGTACCCGACGTTGAGCGCGTTCGTCACGATGGTGATCCCGAACTCGCCGTCGGCACGGATGAACCGCTCGCTCTTGCCGAGTTCCCGCGCAACCTCGGTCGTGGTGGTCCCACCGTTCAGCCCGACGGTCTCGCCCGGCTGCACCAGTCGCGCGGCGGCACGGGCGATGGCGGTCTTCGCCTCGGCCTGGCGCGCGATCTTGTACTGCAGGGGCAGTTCGTAGCCGGCCCCGAGCGCCGCTGCTCCGCCGTGCGTGCGCGTGACGAGCCGCTGGTCGGCGAGCGTCGTGAGGTCGCGTCGGGCCGTGGCGGCCGAGATCCCCAGCAGCTCGCCGATCTCGGCGATCGACACGTTGCCGCGTTCGCTCACCAGTTCGAGCAGGGCGTTCAGCCGCTGTTGGGGGGTCATGACGGCCATCCTACGGTGCCATCACGACTGCTCGGTGATCGGAATTGACGCTTTGGTCTTCCATCGCGCACGATCGCTCGCTACGCTTCCTGATCATCGATCACCCGGATCGAACCGGACCGGAAGGCTCCCATGACCGACACCTTCGTGAGCGCCGAACTGGCCTCCCAGCCGGAGACCTGGCGCGCCGCCGCCGCACTCCTGCCGACCTTCTCGGACGCGCTCCCCCAGCCCGGTGAACGCGTCGCCGTCATCGGCTGCGGTACGAGCTGGTTCATCGCGATGAGCTACGCCGTCGCCCGTGAGCAGGCCGGCCTCGGGGTCACCGACGCCTTCGCCGGCTCCGAGTACCCCGCGTCGCGCGAGTACGACCGTGTGCTCACCATCAGCCGCTCAGGTACCACGACCGAGATCGTCGACCTGCTGCAGGCCCTGCCGTCGCAGCGCACCGTCCTGATCACGGCCGTCGCGGACAGTCCCGCCGCGGCCGTCGCCGACGACGTGGTCGCACTGCCCTTCGCCGACGAGCGTTCCGTCGTGCAGACGCGGTTCGCCACCACGGCGCTCGCCCTGCTGCGCGCGTCGATCGGCGACGACGTCGAGGCCCTCGCCGCCCAGGCCGAGATCGCGCTGACCCTGCCGATCGACGACCTGCTCGACGCCGAGCAGGTCTCCTTCGTGGGCCGCGGTGCCGCCGTCGGCCTGACGTTCGAAGCCGCACTCAAGACGCGGGAGGCCGCGCAGTTCTGGGCCGAGTCCTACCCGGCGATGGACTACCGGCACGGGCCGATCGCCATCGCGCAGCCCGGCCGACTCGTCTGGTCGCTCGGTGCCGCTCCACAGGGGCTGGCCGACGAGGTCGCCGCCACCGGTGCGCGCTTCGTGCAGCACGACCTCGACCCGATCGCCGGCCTCGTCGTCGTGCACCGGTTCGCCGTCGCCCTGGCCGAGGGCCGTGGGCTGGACCCGGACAACCCCCGTTCGCTGACGCGGTCGGTCATCCTCACCTGATGGCTGGCGCAGGCGCGGTGCTCGGGGTCGACGTCGGCGGCACGGGCACCAAGGCCCGACTGACCGACGCCGACGGACTCGTCCTGGACGAGACCCGGGTCCCGACGCCGCGCGACGATCCGTCGGGGCTCCGACTGGCCGTGGCCGTCGCCGACCTCGCAGTGCGGGCACTCGACCGCGGTCGGCTCGACGCCGTCGGGCTCGTCACGCCGGGTGTCGTCGACGAAGCCGCCGGCACCGTCGTCCTCGCGGTGAACCTCGGCTGGCGGGACGTGCCGGTCCGCGACCTCGTGCGGGCCGAGCTCGTCCGACGCGGTGTCGACGTCCCGATCGCCTTCGGCCACGACGTCCGCGCCGGTGCCCTCGCCGAGACCCACACCGGTGACACGGCACTGTCCCGCGGATCGGTGGCGTTCGTACCCGTCGGTACCGGCCTGGCCAGCGCGCTGGTCGTCGACGGCCAGGTCGTGTCCGGGGGCGGATGGGCGGGGGAGATCGGCCAGGTCCTGATCCCGTCCGGACCGCACGCGGGGCGCCGGGTCGAGGAGATCGCATCGGCCGGGGGAGTCGCACGCCGCTCCGGGTCGGCATCGGCGCACGCAGCCATGCTCCGGGTGCGCGACGGCGACCCCGTGGCGACCGCCGTCTGGGACGACTGCATCGCCGTGCTCGCGGACGCCCTCGCCTGGACGACCGCGGTCGCCGGCTGCCACACCGTCATCGTCGGCGGGGGACTCGCCCAGTCCGGACCGCTGCTGTTCGGGCCGCTCCGCACGGCGGTGGCCGAGCGGCTCGTCGGGGTCCGCGCACCGGAGATCCTGCCGGCCACCCACGGCGACGCCGCCGGAGCCATCGGCGCGGGCCTGCTCGCACGGCGGGTGCTCGAGAACGGGGTGCTGCTGTGACCACGCTCGTCCGCGCGCCACGCATCGTGACCGCCGCCCACGACCTGCACGACGGGTGGCTCGTCCTCGGCGACGATGCCACCGTTCTCGCGGTCGGTGCCGGCACACCGCCGCGCGCGGACTCCGCGGTCACCGTCGAGGGCACCCTCGTGCCGGGCTTCGTCGACCTGCACGCCCACGGCGCACTCGGCCACGACTTCGCGACGTGTTCCGCAGCGGACGCCCGAGTCGCCGCCGCGCACCACCGGTCACGGGGGACCACGACGCTCGTCGCCTCGATCGCGACCGGGCGTCCCGACGACACCGTCGCAGCCCTCGCGCGCCTACGACCGCTCACCTCGGACGGCACACTGGCGGGCCTGCACCTCGAAGGGCCGTGGTTGTCCCCGGCCCGCCGCGGAGCCCACCGGGTGGACCTGCTCCACGCCCCGGACCCGCTCGAGGTCGACGCGTACCTGACTGCCGCCGACGGCGCGCTGCGGGTCGTGACACTCGCCCCCGAGCTCCCCGGCGCCCTCGGCACCGTGGCGCGGTTCGTCGCCGCCGGGGTCGTCGTGGCGATCGGGCACACCGACGCCACCGCCGAGCAGACCCGCCGCGCGATCGACGCCGGTGCCACGCTCGTCACGCACCTGTTCAACGGCATGCCGCCGCTGCACCACCGCACACCGGGGCCGGTCGGGGTCGCCCTCACCGACGACCGCGTGCTGCTCGAGTGCATCGTCGACGGACACCACCTCGACCCCACGACGATCGGGCTCGTCCAGCGCAGCGCACCGGGCCGCCTGGTGCTCGTGTCCGATGCGATGTCGGCGACGGGCTGCCCCGACGGCGACCACACCATCGCCGGGTCCGCGGTCTCGGTCCGCGGTGGGGTCGCCGTGCTCGCCGACGGGTCGTCGTTGGCGGGCAGCACGATCACCGTCGCCGACGCGGTCCGAGGGCTGCTGACGAGCGGCGTCGCGGCGCCCGAGGTCGTCGCGGCATCGGCCACACGTGCGGCTCGGCTGCTCGGTCGACCGGCGCCGCTCACGGTCGGCGCACCCGCCGACCTCCTCGTCCTCGACCCCGACACCGGTGCGGTGCGGAACCCCCTGCGGACGGCGGTGGCCTCGTGATCGTCGTCGTCACCCCGAACCCGGCCGTCGACGTCACGTACCGGGTCGCCGAACAGCGCATCGGCGAGACCCAGCGGGTCCTCGACGTCGCACGGCATCCGGGTGGCAAGGGCCTGAACGTCGGTCGGGTCCTGGCGGCGACGGGTGTCGCGGCGCACGCCGTCCTGCCCCTCGGGGAGGCACCCGGCCGCTGGGTGTCGGACGCGCTCGACGACCTCGGCCTCGACCACACCGACGTCGTGGTGTCCGGCACGACCCGCACGACCGTCACCGTGGTCGACGACGTCGCCCACCCGACGATGTTCGGCGAGCCCGGACCGGTACTCACCGGCACCGAGTGGGACGCCGTCGCCGCAGCGGTCGACGGACTGCTCGGTCGCGCCGACGCCACCGCCCTCGTCGTGTCCGGTTCGCTGCCCGGCGGTGCCGCACCCGACGTCGTCGCGAGCTGGGTCGCCACGGCCCACGAGCACGGCGTCCTGAGCGTGGTGGACTGCTCCGGTGCCGCACTGCTGGCGGCGGCGAGCGCGGGTGCCACCGTCTGCAAGCCCAACCGCGAAGAGCTGCTCGAGGCCACCGGCGCCGCGGACGAGCGCGCCGCCGCCCTCCGGCTGCTGGAACGCGGCGCCGGCGTCGTCGTGGTCTCCCGCGGAGCGCACGGCATCGCCGCCCACACCACGGACCACGTGCTCGAGGTCCCAGCGGTGCCCGGCGTCTCGGGCAACCCGACCGGGGCGGGCGACGCTGCGACCGCCGGTCTGGTCGGGGCGCTGATCGACGCCGGGACCGGTGTTCCCTTCGCCGACGACACCCTGCTCCGAGCACTCCGGTCCGCCGCTGCCCACGGCGCCGCCGCCGTCCTGCGCCCGGTGGCGGGCGAGGTCGACCCCGCCGACGTCCACCGCTTCCTGACCCACCCCGACCGAACGAGGACCCCAGCATGATCACCGACCTCGCCCTGACGGGCCTGCTCGACACCGCCCGCACGGCACACCGCGGCGTCGGCGCGTTCAACGTCGTCCTCCTCGAGCACGCCGAGGCCATCGTCACCGGGGCCGAGCGGGCCGGGCTTCCCGTCATCCTGCAGATCAGCGAGAACTGCGTCCGGTACCACGGCGGTCTCGCACCGATCACGACCGCGACCCAGGCGATCGCCCGGGCCGCCGACGTCGACGTCCTGGTCCACCTCGACCACATCGAGGACCCTGACCTCGTCGCCGCGGGCATCGACCTGGGCGTGGACTCCGTCATGTACGACGGCTCGCACCTGGACTTCGCGGCGAACGTCGCCGCCACCCGTGCCCTCGCGGTCCGGTGTCACGCCGCCGGCGTCGCCATCGAGGCCGAACTCGGCGAGGTGGGCGGCAAGGACGGCGTGCACGCTCCGGGTGTCCGCACCGACCCCACCGATGCCGCCGCGTTCGTGGCCGACACCGGGGTCGACGCCCTGGCCGTCGCCGTCGGGACCTCGCACGCGATGCAGACCCGCGAGGCCTCGGTCGACCGCGACCTGGTGGAACGTCTGCGTGACGCGGTGCCGGTCCCGCTGGTCCTGCACGGTTCGTCCGGGCTGTCCGACGACGAACTGCGCGGCGCGGTCCGGGCTGGCATGACGAAGATCAACATCTCGACGCACCTGAACGGCCTGTTCACCCGGGCGCTGCGCACGGTGCTCGACGAGCGGCCCGACCTGGTCGACCCCCGGAAGTACGTGTCGGCCGGGCGTGAGGCGATCTCCGCCGAGACCGCTCGTCTGCTCAGCCTGCTGGCGGGTCGCAAGTGATGCCGTCGCGATGCGGTGAGCGGCCCGCGGCCGAGTGCGCTTGCAAGACCGATGTCCGCATGTAGTTGACGACTGGGAACCTGCTCCCCGTCTGATCGCCGATGACCCGGAACGGAAACGCCGTGCTCCGGCAGGGGAACTGCACGTTCAGGTCCGCATCGATGCCGATCGCGCCGCCAGCTGATCTGTCGAGTCGCGCGACCCCGTCACCCGTCATGCGCCAAGGATGCCGCTCGGACCCGGCCGCGCAGACCACTGCTGAGAAGTGACGCGGCTGCCCGACCGTCCAGCGGACTCGCCAGCCGCCTGCCTTCCGCTCGACCTGGTCGGGAAGCTCACGGACGTCGAGCCTCGAATCGTCGTGTGCGGACAGCAACGCCCAGGCATTCTCGATCGGGATCGCCGAGACGTGCCGCTTCATCCACTCAGCACTCACCGAGGACAGCGCCCGCATGTGGTTGCCCGGTAGACGTGACCACACACGGTTCGCCAAGTCGATGTACTCGCCGACGCTCTCCTGCCAAGGAATTCGCCCCTCGAACGCGAGCGCAGTCTCATCGGCGAGCCTGGAGACGGCGCCGACGGCATCGGAGACCTGGGTCCGCAGCGGCATGCCCCGATCCCGTCCAGCCTGGTCGAGATGGGACGAGTAGCCGTCCCAGAACGAACTGGGATCCGCCGAGAGACGGGTGAACTCATCGAGACCGATCGGATGGGTGGGGACACGTCTGAGCGATGTCCGAACCGACGGGAGCACCGCGGTCGGACTGACCATCACGACCGACCCACCCCGCTGCAGGATGGTCTTCGCCGCGTCCACCGCCGTCAGGTTGGTCCCGAGCACGAGGACCCTGGCGCCCGGATCATGACGGAGGAACTCGTCGAACCGTTCGTCGTAGGGCGACTGGAAGAACGACGCTTCCCCGCTGAGCCGAGCCCAAGCCGGCGGGACTCGGGGCGCCCCGACACCTGCACAGAGGACGACCTCGTCGACCCGGCAGGACGCGCCGTCGTCCAGCGCGACGAGCGCGCGGCCGCCTTCCGTGCGGATCGCCGTCACCCGCGCTTGGACATGATCCACCGATCGCCCCTCGGCGGTGCCGCACGCGATCGCGCCGAGGAGCCGGTCAGCCACGTACCGGCGGAACTGCCGTCGCGGAACGAACACCTCGTCTGCGGGTGGGGATCCGTCGCGGGACAGCCAGCCTTCGAAGTCGGCCGGATCGTCAGCGCGCAGCGACATGACCCCTACCGACGTGTTGCAGAGGTGCCAGGACGCCTCCGACGCGAATGCAATTCCGTGACCCACAGGATTCGGGTCGAAGAGCGTGATCCGGTCGACATCACGTCGTCCGAGGTTGGCGATGAGGGCGGCGGCACCGCTCGCACCCGCGCCGACGATTCCCAGGTGGGTCATCGCGCACCGTGAGGAAGTCCGAGGAGGTCGAAGTACGCATCGGCACGTTCCAACGAACGTGAGCGGTCGAGATCGTGTTGGACCTGAGCAGGTGAGGAGTGGCTGAAGAACAGGAGCCCCGCGGCTGCCGTCGTCACCCTGTTCGCCGCGCTGAACACGGATCCGACCGCCGGCTGGCCGTAGACGCCGACGAACGACGGTGCGTCTTCGATCTCATCCCACCGGACGCCCGCAAGCCGACCTGCTCGGGTGGGCTCCGGCATGTGCCATCCGACGCAGTGGTCGGGGCGTCCGGCTGCGACGGCTGCGGCGGCCGCGGCCGGTCCGTCGGCGATCACCGCGGCGAGGACCGTCACCTGGCTGAACCCTCGCCCGGGGAGGTAGACGTCGGCCGGATCGTCGGCCCCATCGAGCGGCCGTTGTACTCGATGAGTGTCCAGAGGCCTCCTTCGAGCCTCAGCTCCGTGTGGGAAGCCCCGAACCGGACGCCGAGGACGTCGAGGAGTTCGTGCACGTACTGTTCGGCGGACTCGAAGACCGGACCGGCGTGCTCGATGGTCTTCGCGCTGTAGATGTGCGGCCTGCTATCCGCCTCGTCGATGCCGTACCGGAACATCTCCGTCGTGGTGTGCTCGCCACCGACACTGACGACGTTGACGAAGTACTGGGTGCCGTGGATGCGCTCCTGCACCATCGCCTCGGTGTTCCGCGCTCCGAACATGTCGGATTCTCCGAGCACGCTGTCGACAGCGGCCTCGACCTCGTCTGCATCGCGGCAGATGAAGCACGAGTCGCTCCCAGCGCTGCCGACCGGCTTGACGATCACGTCCACCTGCCCCGCCGATTCGATCTGCGCGACGAGTCGAGCCGCCGCGGCTCTCGAGGTCACGACGGACGTTCGAGGGGCGCGGAGACCTGCGGAGTCGGCGAGCTCGACCATGCCGACCTTGTTCCGGCGGTGCCAGAGGAACTCTGGCCGGTTGCACGGCAACCGCAGGTGATCGGCGATCCAGTCGGCGGCTGTGACCCCTGACTCGCTGCCGGCGATGACCCAGTCGAACTGCCCCGCCTGTGCGAAGTCGAGCAACGAGGGCTCCGGCGACGGCCGTTGTCCGTTGCGTCGCACCTCGAACGGACGTTCCTGTCGGTACTCCGCGACTTCGAGGCCGTCGTGGGTCCGGAGCGCGGCGACGAGGTCTCGACCGCTCGAGGCCGGATCCACGACGAGGACTCGACGGGTCCCCGACCCCGTTCCAGCGCGATCAGCGGCCAAGACGTGCTCCGATCAGGGAGAACACGACGAGCACGGCCATACCGAACGCCAGAGCCGGCTGGAGGACCCCCGTCATGAACGATTCGCCGACGAGGACGACGGCGGGGAGCATCGAGATGACCAGCGCGGCGTGCACAGGCTCGGCGAGGGTGACGCCCCACTGGAGCAAGAGGATCGGGATGCAGATGCAGGTCACCCCCACGCCGGCAGCGAAGAGGAGTTCGCCCGGTCCGAAACTGCCCCGCACGATGACCGGCAGTCCGATGGCTGCCCCGAGCGCCCATGCCAGGTGGAATCGCACAGCGCTGATCCGCGCCGCGCTGACCCCCCTGCCAGC
This sequence comes from Curtobacterium sp. VKM Ac-2884, assembly GCF_015350945.1. Lineage (NCBI taxonomy): Bacteria > Bacillati > Actinomycetota > Actinomycetes > Micrococcales > Microbacteriaceae > Curtobacterium > Curtobacterium sp. VKM Ac-2884. The sequence continues at coordinate 335,761 of NZ_JADKSA010000002.1, read as the reverse complement.
GATGCGGTGCGAGCTCAGCAGCACACCCGCAGCACAGGCGCCCGCGAGGATGCTCAGCGCCACCCCGAGTACGACTCCGCTCCCGGACGCCTCTTCGTCGTCGTGCAGCGCAATCCAGGCGATGACGATGGCGGCGAGGATGACGAGGCCGGGAACGACGAGCCCGTGCGCCCGTCGTCCGCCGTTGCGGACGAGGATCAGGACGATGATCAGCGGCCCCAGGCCCGTCTCGATCACGCTCGCCGCTGTGGACGGGATCAGCGTGGTCGCGATGTAGAACGCACCGAACGCGCCTGCGGTCACGGCGTTCATGACGAGCGCTTCTCGGAAGGTCGGCCGCTCCCGTGGCCGGAAGCGCCCGTGCTCCCGGGTGACGAGCACCAGGAGCGCGATGCTCGCAGCGCCGAAGAACGCAACGGCCGTGGTGAAGGTCGAGAGTGCCGGCGAGATCGTCGAACCCACGACAGCCGTGCCGATCCCCTGCCAGACCACGGCCACGGCCACGACCATCAGGCCGACTGATGGCCCCGGGCCCCGTCTGATCGCTTGCGCGTCCGTTACGGATGATGCCATGGTCGATGCCCCTTCGACGACAGGCCATCGTCGCTACCGGTGTCAGCGGGGCGGCCCAGGAGCAGCGTACTGCATTGATACTTTACGTGTGAACTTGAGATGTTCCGGACTCGGTGGTGGCGTGCGAATTCGGACGGATCAGCAGAGCGGGACGTTCACCGCGAGCCCACCCATGGCGGTCTCCTTGTACTTCGTCGACATGTCCGCCCCGGTCTGCCGCATCGTCTCGACGACCTGGTCGAGCGACACGTGGTGCACGCCGTCGCCACGCAGGGCCATCCGTGCGGCGTTGATCGCCTTGTTCGCCGCGATCGCGTTCCGCTCGATGCACGGGATCTGCACCAGGCCGCCGATGGGGTCGCAGGTGAGCCCGAGGTTGTGCTCCATCGCGATCTCCGCGGCGTTCTCGACCTGTTCCGGAGTGCCCCCGAGGACCTCGGCGAGCCCGGCGGCCGCCATCGACGCAGCCGAGCCGACCTCGCCCTGGCAACCGACCTCGGCGCCGGAGATCGAAGCGCGCTCCTTGTAGATCGACCCGACGGCACCCGCGGTGAGCAGGAACCGCACGACGGCGTCGTCCCGGTCGGCGGCGGTGATCGCGGGGACGTAGGTGAGCGCGTAGTACAGCACTGCGGGGATGATGCCGGCGGCGCCGTTGGTGGGTGCGGTGACGACCCGGCCGCCGGTGGCGTTCTCCTCGTTGACCGCCATGGCGACGAGGTTCACCCACTCCATGGCGAACAGCGGGTCGTGGTCGGGGTCCTCGCGGGTGAGCTGCTCGTGCCACGTGGCCGCACGACGCCGGACGTCGAGTCCGCCGGGCAGGCATCCGTCACGACGGACGGAGCGGTCGACGCACGAGTCCATGACCGCGTGGATGTCGAGCAGCCCGGTGCGGACGTCGGCGTCGGTCCGGGTGACCGACTCGTTGGCGAGCGCCACTCCGCTGATCGGCAGACCGGAGGCAGCGCAGGCGGCCAGCAGCTCGGCGCCACTCGAGAACGGGTACGGCACGCGGTCGTCGACCGGGATCGCCGCTCCCGCGACGACAGAACCAGCGCCGTCGTCGCGCGCGACGACTGAATCATCGCCGTCGCGCGCGATGAAGCCACCGCCGATCGAGTAGTACGTCTCGTCGGCCAGGTCGGCACCGGCTCCGTCACGGGCTCGCAGCCGCATGGCGTTCGGGTGCCGGGGCAGCATCGTGAGGGGGTGCAGCACGATGTCGGCGATCCGGAACGGCACGGTCACCCCACCGTCGAGCCGGAGCAGGCCGTCACGCTCGAGGGCGTCGAGCGCCGCGGTCATCGCGTCCGGGTCGACGGTCTCGGGGTGGGACCCCATCAGGCCGGCGACCACGGCGCCGAGGGTGCCGTGGCCCTGCCCGGTCGACGCCAGTGAGCCGTACAGGTCGACGGCGACGGAGGCGACGGGCAGCCCGGCCACCAGGGACGCGAACTCGGCGCCGGCCCGCATCGGCCCGACGGTGTGAGAGCTCGAGGGACCGACACCCACGCTGAACAGATCGAACACGGAGACCGGCACGCCGCCACACTAACCCGTCCGGACGGACCGGGCCTCGAGCTGGCCGCGCCGAGTCTCGGGCTGAGCGACAGATCACGGACTCACGAGCGCGAGAACTGTCGCTCACCGCGAAACTCGGCCCCCGGGCCCGGTCCCGTCCGGACGGACCGGGGCTCAGCGGCGGGTGTTGCCCTCCGCCGGCACCACGAACCACAGGACGACGTAGGCGATCCACAGCGGCCCGGGGAACAGGCTCAGGATCACCCAGCCGATGCGGACGAGGGTGCGGGACAGGCCGAAGCGATCGGCGAGGCCGGCGCAGACACCGGCGAGGATGCGGCCGTTGCGGGGACGGGAGAGTGTGCTCATGGGGACGACGCTACGCACCAGCGACGAGCCAGGGCATCCGGGCAGTACCCCGGAGCACGGTGGGGACAACCCCCGAACGACCCCTGAGCGCCCCCGGAACAACCCCCGAACGACCCCGGACGCCCGGGCCCCGACCACCGATGTCCGTCAGGGGATCAGCACGATCTTCCCGCGGGTGTGCCGCTGCTCCAGCTGCTCGTAGGCGTCCTGCACCCGGTCGAGCGGGAAGGTCGCCGCGATCGGCACCTCCACCTCGCCGTTCGCCACCTGCATCGCCAGGGCGCCGAGGATCTCCGGGTCGGCCGTGTCCGCGCTGCCGGAGGCCTTCGCACCGACCTCGGCGGCAGCCTCGAAGGCGATGATCGTCTCGATGCGGTCGACCGGCACACCCAGGGCGATCCCCAGGTGCACGTACTCCGGACCGTACGTGTCGATGACGGCGTCGATGCCGTTGGTGGCGAGCTCGGTGATGCGCTCCTGCAGGCCCTCGCCGTAGGCAACGGGCCGTGCACGCTTCGACCGGAGCCACTCGTGGTTCGCCTCGGACGCGATCGCGATCACGTCGATGCCCTCGTTCGTCAGCAGCTGCGTGACGAACCCGCCGACACCACCGGCGGCACCGGACACGACGACGGTCTCGCCGGGTCGGGGGTCGACGGCACGGACGGCTGCGGCAGCGGTCGTGGCGACGATGTCGAGCCCGCCGGCGACGGCCCAGTCGAGCAGTCGCGGCTTCTGCACGACCTGTTCGGCCGGCACCGAGACGTACTCGGCCTGGCTCGCGCGGTCCCACGACCACCCGAGGACCTCTTCACCCTCGTCGACGCCGTCGACGCCCTCGCCGACGGCCACGACGATGCCGGCGAAGTCGGTGCCCTGACCGGACGGCAGCGCGTCGGAGGACCCGCCGTCGAACAGCCCCTGGCGGATCGCCGACTCGCCCGGGTTGATGCCGGCGGCGCGGACCCGGACGAGCACCCGACCGGCTGTGGCCTCGGGGACGGGGACCTCGGCGACGTGCAGCACGGAGCGGTCACCCCACTCGTGGAAGCGGACGGCGCGCATGGTCTCCGGGATCTCAGTCATCGCGTCCGACGGTACCCCGAGCATGACGAACGGTCCGCGTGGACCGCTCCATCGGTACGACGGTGGGAGACTGGCCCCATGCCCATCCTCAACAAGGACATGCAGGTCTGCATGTCGCTCGCGGCCCGGCCGAGCAACATCGGCACCCGGTTCCACAACTTCCTGTACGACGAGCTCGGGCTCAACTTCCTGTACAAGGCGTTCACCACGACCGACCTGCCCGGCGCCGTGGCCGGCATCCGCGCCCTCGGCATCCGTGGCTGCTCGGTGTCGATGCCCTTCAAGGAGGCGATCATCCCGCTCGTCGACCACGTCGAGGAGTCCGCCGCCGCCATCCAGTCGGTGAACACGGTCGTGAACGACGACGGCGTGCTCACCGCATCGAACACCGACTACGAGGCGATCGCCGCGCTGCTCGGGTCGCACGACGTCGACACCGCGTCCCGGGTGCTGCTCCGCGGCTCCGGCGGCATGGCGAAGGCCGTCACCGCGGCGTTCCGCGGCGCCGGCTTCGACCGCCTGACGGTCGTCGCCCGCAACGACCAGACCGGCCCGGCGCTCGCGTCGCAGTACGGCTACGAGTGGGTCGCCGAGGAGCGCGAGGCGGGGGAGTCCGACCTGGTGGTCAACGTCACGCCGCTCGGCATGCGGGGCGACCAGCAGGACGCGCTCGCCTTCGCGCAGGACCGGATCGAGGCGGCCCACACGGTCTTCGACGTGGTCGCGTTCCCGTCGGAGACCCCGCTGGTCCGTGCGGGGCGGGACACCGGCAAGCACGTCATCACCGGCGCCGAGGTCATCGCGCTGCAGGCAGCGCGCCAGTTCGAGCGCTACACCGGCGTCGCCCTGACGGACGACCAGGTGGCGCGCGCCAGCGAGTTCTCGCGCGCCGAGTAGTCGACGCGACCAGAAGCCGGCCGGGCGGCCCGGGGCGGCGCCCCCCCGGGCCTCCCGTCCGGCTCGTGGGACGTCTCAGGCGTTCGTCGCGCGTCCGGCGGCCACCCACCCGAGGCGGCGCAGCGTCTCGTGGTTCCGGACCCAGATGAGCGGCTGCATGAGGAAGTCGGGGACGTAGGCGCCCGGACCGGCAACCGCGTTCTCGACGATCGTCACCTTGCAGCCCTTGCGGTGCGGCTCCACGGTCAGTTCCACGCGGGCCTCACCGATCGGCCACCCCTTCGGCTGGATCACCATGCGGTGCGGCGGGTCCCACACCAACGAGGTCGTGACGTCATCGATGACGAGCGGCCAGGCACCGAACGAGTGGTGCAGGTGCGTGCCGACCTGCGGCCAACCGGCCTCCTGCTTCCGCATGCGTGAGGCGCCGACCACCCAGGTCGTGTAGAGCCAGCCGTCGCCGAGCACGTCGAAGACGTCCTCGGGAGCACAGTGCAGGATGCGGACGTTCTTCGCCATGGTGATCAGCCTTCCGGGGTGAGGTCGACGTCGTCGGGCAGCCCGAAGGTGTGCCGGAGAGCGCTCTTCGCGGCACGCCAACCGGCCATGCCGTGCACGCCGGGGCCGGGCGCGGACGACTCGGAGCACAGGTACATGCCGCCGCCCATCCGCCACGGGTCGCTGGACAGCACCGGGCGCTTCACGAGCTGCCAGAAGCTCGCGGCACCCGCGGCGATGTCGCCGCCGACGTAGTTCGGGTTGTGGTCCGCCATGTGCGCGGCCGTCCGGCTCGACGTGTGCAGGATCGTGTCGCGGAACCCCGGTGCGAACCGTTCGACCTGGCGCGTGATCGCTTCGGTCTGGTCGACGTCGGACCCCGCCGGCACGTGCGCGTAGGCCCAGAAGACGTGCTTGCCCCGCGGCGCACGGGTCGGGTCGACGACGGTCGGCTCGGAGCCGAGCACGTACGGCCGTTCGGCGTGCTGGCCGCGTGCGACCGAGCCCTCCGCCGCGGCGATCTCGGCTCGTGTCCCGCCGATGTGCACCGTGCCAGCCCGCCGCAGCGCCTCGTTCGTCCACGGCACCGGGTCGGACAGCGCGAAGTCGACCTTCGCGGCCGCGTTGCCGAACCGGAACCGGCGGAGCGCACCGCGCTTCGGCGTGGGGATCTGCGAGCCGGCGATCCGCAGCATGCCGGGGACACTCGTGTCGAAGAGCACCGCCTTCGCCGGGGTGAGGTCACCGAGCGACCGGACCTCGTGCCCGGTGACGATCCGTCCGCCGTGCGCGACGAGGTCGTCGGCGAGCGCGTCGACGATCGCCTGGCTGCCGCCGATCGGCACGGGCCAGCCGCGGGCGTGCGCGTAGGCGCCGAGCGACAGCGCCGCGGCGGCCGTCGACAGCGAGGGCATGTGCTGGATGGAGTGCGCCGCGACCCCGGAGACCATCGCCGGGGCGGCGTCCTGCCGGAAGCGGGCGTTCCAGACGCTGCTGCCCTGCTCGAGTGCGCGCAGGCCGAACCGCAGCACCGTGAGCGGGTGCCGCGGCACGTGCAGGAGGGCGTCGGTGGCGAAGTCGGCGACCTGGTCGGCCGCACGGGCGAGCGGGCCCATCAGGTTCCGGAAGGCCGGGCCGTCCACACCGAGCTCGGCGGCCGTCCGCTCGAGGTCCTGGTACGCGATGCCCGCGCGCCCCCCGTCGAGCGGGTGCCCGTACTGCACCTCGGGCAGACGGAGCTCGATGCGCTGCTCCATCCGGAACAGCCGGAAGAACTCGGACTGCAGCGCCATCGGGTGCACGGCCGAGCAGACGTCGTGCAGGAACCCCGGCAGGGTGAGCTCGGCGGTGCGCGCACCACCGCCGATCGTGTCGTTCCGTTCGACCACCTCGACGGACAGGCCCGCACGGGCGAGCGTCACCGCCGCTGCGAGTCCGTTCGGTCCGGCCCCGATCACCACCGCATCAACCATGGTCCGAGCCTAGGGACTCGTGTCTGCGCGTGGCCCCGGTTCAGGGGCGGGCGACGTCGGGGTCGGCCGGGTCGGAGCCGTCCTCGTCGCCGTCGGCGTCGTCCGGCTCGTCGGCGTCGACCGGGGTCGAGCCGACGGGGTGCTCGGCCAGCAACGTCGCGAAGTCCTCGTCGAGCATTTGCTGCAGGCGGTCGTCACGGCCGATCTCGTAGTCGTCGGCCGGACGCTGGGCCCAGCCGAGGCGCCCGACGACCGTGGTGCCGATGTCGTCCCAGGCTCGGGCGCGGGCGGCGAGCACGATGCCGTCGACGAAGTGCTGGTCGTCACGGCGCTTGTCGAGCATCGTCGCGAGTTGCTCGTACGTCGCCTCGCGCGTGCGCAGCTTGAGGTCGTCACCCCGGCGGTAGTCGTGCTGGTGCCGTGAACGGCCCTTCGACTTGCTCGACGTCGACCGGATCTCCCGCATGCGCGCGGCGTCGCCCCGCTGCTCCTCGGCCATGCGGTGGAGTTCCTCACGCGCGGCCTCGGCGATCAGCGCGTGGTCGAAGTACCCCTGGTCGCGCAGCGCGTTGGTGATGATCCGGTTGCCGACCGCGATCGTGACCGCGGCCTTCGCGATGAGGAACCCCTCGTCGACGGCCCGCTTCAGTTCGACCTGGCTGATGGGTCGATCGCGCACGTCGTGGTTGCGTCGTCCGAACAAGGCCATGCTCCGACGATACCGGCGTCCGGTGACCATCCGTCGGCAGGTGGACCCGGATCACGCCCTGGAGGGACGACACGCCCCGCGTGGTTCCGTAGCGTCGGGTGCATGGTCACGTACACGGAGTCCCCCCGCACCGGTCTCGGCACCGCGAGCCTCGTGCTCGGGATCTGTTCGCTGCTCGCCGGTTGGACGTTCGTCGCGCCGATCGTCGGGCTGTGCCTGGGCGTCGCGTCGCGCAGCCGGGAACCGCTCGCCCGTGGTCGTGCGGGCTGGGGGATCTTCCTGAACCTCATCGCGCTCGCCGTCTGGATCCTGCTGCTCGTGCTGGCGGTCGTCGGCGGTGTGTTCGCGGTCTGGCAGGGGGCGACGCAGGGCTCCTGACGCACGCGCACGGGGGCGGCGGGGAGTCTCGCCTAGAGCAGCAGGCCGTAGACGGCGACGTCGGCGCGGACGGGCCCGAGCGGCAGCGCACCCCGCAGGGTCCCCTCAAGGGCGAACCCGAGCCGTTCGGCGAGCGCGCGGCTGCGGACGTTGTCGACGCCGGTCCGGATCTCGAGCCGTGCGGTGCCGCGTGCCCGCGCGACCTCGACCAGGACCTCGGCGGCTCGCCCCGCGACACCGCGGCCCTCGTGTCCGGCGTCGACCCAGTAGCCGAGTGACGCCTGGCCCAGGTACGGGTCGAAGGTCAGCGACGCGACCCCGACGATGCGGTCGTCGGAGCGGATGACGCAGGGGAGCGCGCGGTCCATCGCGAACTGGCCGAGCAGCCGTTCGGTGTGCAGTCCGATGGTGTCGCGGTCCTGCGGATCCCACGCCCACGGTTCGGCCGCCCGCAGCCGGTCCAGGTTCGCGCGCACGAGTTCCAGCACCGGGTCGACCGTCGTCAGGTCGCGCAGCGTCAGCGTGTACCCGTCGCCGAGGTCCCGCCCGAATGCCGCCACCCGTCAGAGACTATGCACGCCGGGCCCTACTCGTACCGGAGTGCCTCGATCGGGTTCTGCCGCGCGGCGCGGCGTGCGGGGAGGGTGCCGGCGAGGAACGCGATGAACATCACGACGAGGATGATCGTCGCCACCGAACTCGGCGCGAACTGCATGATCTGCAGGCCCGGCAGGTCCTTGAGCAGCGTGCCGGCGAGCACGTTCGAGATGCCGGTCCCGAGCAGGATCGCGACCCCGGCTCCGATGGCGCTGCCGAGGAACCCGATGAAGACCGCCTCGAGCGAGAACAGCGTGTAGACCTTGCCGCCGCCCATGCCCATCGCCTTCATCAGGCCGATCTCGCGAGTGCGTTCCTGCACGCTCATCAGCAGCGTGTTGATGATGCCGAAGCCCGCTGCCACCAGGGCGATGACGGCGAAGGCGTTCAGGACCCCGACGATGCCGCTGATGACGGTCTGGAACTGGCCGAGCTGGTCCTGGATGGTCTGCCCGAGGAACCCGGCGTCCGACAGCGCCTTCTTGACCGTGGTCGCGGAGGCCCCGGAGTCGAGCGTCGCGGTGGCGCTGGCGTACGAGGTCGCGATCGAGTCCGGCTTGCCGATCTCCTGCGCGGCCTGCATCGCGTCGGTGAGCGCGGCGTTCGCCCCGGCACCACCGCCGAACAGCGACTCGTTCTGCACACCGACCACCGTCGCGGTGAGGGTGTGCTCCTTGCCCTGGTAGTCGTCCACCGCGAAGGTGAGTTCCTCGCCGACGGCGGCCTTCGCGCTGCCGAGTCCGAGGTTCTCCAGGTAGTTCGTCGGCAGGATCACCTGGTTCGCGTCGGTGTCGTCGTCGAGCTGCTTCCCGCTCGCCAGGTCGGCGTCGAGCTCACCCGCGTTGGCGGTGAGGGAGACGACGTACTTGCCGTCGTCGCCGTGCTCGGCGTACTTCGGCGCCAGGGCGACCGCCGGACGGATGCTCTTGATGCCGTCGATCGCGCGGATGTCGTCGACGTCGGACTGCGACAGGTACGAGAACGACGCCGGACCGCGGTCGACGCTCTGGCCGGACTCGTCGGGGTCGTACTTGGCCGGGCCGCTGTCGGTCGACGCGGTGTCGACGGCTTTCGTGATGGTCAGGGAACCGGTGTCGCCGATCGACGAGACCTGGGTGTCGATGTAGTTGCTGACCCCCGTGCCGATCGCCGAGGTCAGCGTGATCGTGAAGGCGCCGATGAAGATCGCGATGACGGTCAGGGTCGTGCGCAGCTTCGACCGGAAGGTGTTCGAGACCGCGGTGCGGACCAGGTCGAGGAAGTTCATGCGGAGTGCCTTCCGTGCGTGGCCTGCTGGTCGACCGCGGCACCGGCGGTGGGCGTGCCGTCCGATCCACCGACGATGAGTCCGTCGCGGACGTTGACGCTGCGGTCGCAGCGGGCCGCGAGTTCTTCGTCGTGCGTGACCACGACGAGCGTGATCCCGCGTTCGCGCTGCAGGCCGAAGAGCATGTCCTCGACCACCTGCCCGGTGTTCGTGTCGAGGTTGCCGGTCGGCTCGTCGGCGAAGATGACGCTCGGCTCACCGACCAGCGCGCGTGCGATGACCACGCGCTGCTTCTGCCCGCCGGACAGGTCGTTGGCGTCGTTCTTCGCCTTGTCGGCCAGACCGAGGGAGTCGAGCGCCGCCATGCCGCGGCGCTTCCGTTCGGCTCCGGAGACGCCCGCGATCTTGAGCGGCAGCACGACGTTGTCGAGGACCGAGGTCTTGGGGGTCAGGAAGAACTGCTGGAACACGAACCCGAAGGTGCTGTTGCGCGTGCGGTTCACCTGCCGCGCGCCGAGGGTCGCCGCATCGGTCCCGTCGAGCAGGACCTGCCCGGTCGACGGCTTGTCGAGCAGTGCGAGCAGGTGCATGAGCGTCGACTTGCCCGATCCGGACTTGCCGACGATCGCCAGGCTCTCGCCCTGGTGCACCTGGAGTGACACCCCCTTGAGCGCGTCGAACCGCGTCGGGCCTCGGCCGTAGGTCCTGGCGAGGTCACGGGCCTCGAGCACGGGAGTGGTCATTGCCCCACCGTAGTGTCCGCTGCACGACTGCAAGTTTGCGTTTGCTGTAGATCATGTGACGTTCCGGTTACAGTCGGGCCATGCCCGACACCGCGCCCGCCACCGAGATGGGTCTGCGCGACCGCAAGCGCATCGAGACACGCCACCGCATCGCGGAGGCGGCTCGGTCCCTCGCGCTCGAGCAGGACATCGACCACACCACGATCGAACAGATCGCCGCACGCGCCGAGGTGTCGCCCCGCACGTTCTTCAACTACTTCGAGAGCAAGGAGGACGCGGTCCTCGGGCACACCGAGCTCGACCTGGACGCCGAGACCCTGGCAGCGCACCTCGAGACCGTCGCGGGGGAGCCGGCTGCGCAGGCCGTGGTCGACCTGGCGTTCCTGGTGTTCGGCTCGTCATTCGGCGACGAGCACGAGCGGCTCGCCCGGAAGGAGGTCATCGTGCGCTTCCCGCAGCTCATGCGCCGCCAGGTCAGCCGGATGACGACCGTGGCCGAGGCGATGACGGGTGCGGTGCGCACGATCCTCGAACGCGATCCGGCGTGGGGGCCGGACGCCGCGACCCCGCAGGCCGCCGAGATGCTGCTCGGCATGTGCATGACCGGCCTGCGGAGTTCGGCGCGGCACGAGGGTTCCGACCCGGAAGAGGTCCGTGCCCGCGTCGTCGCGTCGATCCGCGACACGGCTGCGCGCATCGCCGTCACGGCTTCGTGATGAACCCCTCCTTCACCATCCAGTCGAACGCGACGTCGGCCGGCTCGCGCCCCTCAACGTCGACCTGACGGTTCAGCTCCTGCAGCACCGCGTCGGTGAGCTTCGGCGAGATCTGGTCGTAGACGTCTGCGAGCTGCGGGTACTCCTTGAGCGTGGCCGAGTCGAGCACCGGCGCGACGTTGTACGCCGGGAAGAAGCCCTTGTCGTCCTCGAGCACGGTCAGACCGAGCGACTTGATGCGGCCGTCGGTGGTGAAGACCTCGCCGAAGTTGCACTTGCCCCGGTCGGTGGCCGTGTAGACCGTGCCGGTGTCGAGGATGCTGACGTTGTCGCTCGGGATCCCGTTGTCGCCCGAACCGCCGAGCTCCAAGCCGTACTTCTCGAGCATCGGCTTGAACCCGTCGGCACGCGAGTTGAACTCCGACTCCACGCAGAAGGTGCGCTGGTCGACGGGGAGCTTCGCGATGTCGGACAGGGTCGTGATGTCGCCGAGCTCCTTGACCGCCTCGTCCCGCACCGCGAACGCGTAGGTGTTGTTCATCGGCGCCGGGTTCAGCCACGTGAGCCCGTTGCCGGCGTCCTCCTTCTTGACCGCTTCCCACTGCTCGGTCTTGTCCGGGATCCCCTCGGCGTGGCCCATGAAGGTCAGCCAGGCGGTGCCGGTGTACTCGTACGTGAAGTCCGCACCGTGCGAGGTCATCAACTCGCGGACGGCGACGCTGCCCGGCACGTTGGTCTCGTCGGTGACGTCGAACCCGGCGGCCTTCGCGGCGAGCACGGCGATCTTGCCGAGCACGAGCTGCTCGGTGAAGTTCTTCGACGTCACGGTGATGTGGGCACCGTCCGGCAGGTCGTCGATGCGCTCGATGGTGCCTGGGCCGGCCTCGGGGACGAAGGACGTCGCGGGCTGCAGGCCGCAGCCGGCCAGGACGAGCGCAGTGGCACCGGCGAGTGCGACGGCGGCCCCGCGGCGGAGGCGGCGGGTACGGCGGTTCATCGGAGTCCCTTCGGACGTGCGACGGTCTCGACCACGCGGCCGAGCCAGTCGATGGAGAGGGCGAGGAGCGCCACGAGCAGCGCACCGGCGACGAGCACCTTCGGCAGGAACAGCGTCACGCCCGTGGTGATGAGGAGACCGAGGCCGCCGGCACCGACGAAGGTGGCCAGGCTCGCGGTGCCGACGAGCAGCACGAGCGCCGTCCGGATGCCGGAGAGCATGACCGGCACCGCGAGGGGCAGCTCGACGCGCATCAGGACGCTGAACGCGCTCATGCCCATGCCACGGCCGGCCTCGACGAGGCGTGAGTCGACGCTCTGCACGCCGATCATGGTGTTCCGGAGGACCGGCAGGATCGCGTAGAGCACGAGTGCGACCACGGCGGACCAGCTGTTCAGGCCGAGCCACGCGGCGAGCAGCACGATCAGGCCGACAGCGGGGGCCGCCTGCCCGAAGTTCGCGACGGCGAGCACGTACGGGCTCGCCCGGCGGAGGGGACCGCGCGTGAGCACGATGCCGAGCGGGATGCCGATCACGAGCACGAGCACCGTCGCCTGCAGGGTCAGCACGAGGTGCTGCCCGGTCAGGTCGAGGATGTCGGCCGGGTTGAGCGTCGTGCGTTCGGTGGGCGTGAGGTCGGCCGCGGCGAGCCAGACCGCGAACCCGGCGAGCACGACCAGGATCGCGATCGGCTGGAACAGCAGGCCCTTCCAGGACGTGCTGGCGCCGGTGGCGGGTCCGGCGGTGACAGCACTCACAGGTCTTCCCCGGAGGGCGCGATCACGGGCGCGGCCGGCGAGGACGGCAGCGTCTCGATCTGGTTGGTGTTCGTGCCGACCGGCGTGTACGCGCGGTCGTCGGCCGCTGCCGCACGCGACCGGGTGATGGCCTCCATGACTACCTCGACCGTGATGACACCGCGGAACGCCTCGCCCCGACCGGTGACCAGTGCGGCCCCCGCGCTCGAGACGAGCATGGTGTCGAGGGCGTCGTTGAGCGTCGAGGCCTCGCCCACGATGGGCAGCTCCGGGTCGAAGCCGTCCGGAATCCGGTCCAGGCGCTCGAGCTGCCGGCGGGACGGCCAGCCGATCGGCCGCTGCCGACGGTCGACCACGACGGCGTGCCCGTGACCCCCGGCCTCCTGCATGCGCTGCAGGACGGCCTTCGCCTCTTCGCCGGGGGAGCAGGTCACCGCGGAGACGACCTCGACGTCGCGGACGCGGTTCAGGGTGAGCTGCTTCAGCCCGGCGCCCGATCCGATGAAGTTCTCGACGAACTCGTTCGCCGGCTCCGCCAGGATCCGCTCCGGGGTGTCGTACTGCACGATGTGGGCGCCCTCGGTGAAGATGACGATCCAGTCGCCGAGCTTCACGGCCTCGTCAAAGTCGTGGCTGACGATGACGATCGTCTTGTGCAGCTCTTCCTGGATGCGCAGGAGCTCGTCCTGCAGGCGCTGCCGGGTGATCGGGTCGACCGCACCGAACGGCTCGTCCATCAGCAGGACGGGCGGGTCCGCGGCGAGCGCCCGGGCGACGCCGACGCGCTGCTGCTGCCCGCCGGAGAGTTCGCGGGGGTAGCGGTCGCGGTAGGTGGCGGGGTCGAGCGAGACCAGGTCGAGCAGCTCGTCGACGCGCGCCGCGATCTTCTCCTTCGACCAGCCGAGCATCTTCGGCACGATCGCGATGTTCGCTGCGACGGTCATGTGCGGGAAGAGCCCGCCGGCCTGGATCACGTAGCCCATCCGGCGGCGGAGCTCGTCGGCGTCGATGCCGGTCACGTCGTCGTCGCCGACGACGATGCGGCCCTCGGTGGGCTCGATCAGGCGGTTGATCATCTTGAGGGTCGTCGTCTTGCCGCAGCCGGACGGGCCGACGAGCATGACGATCTTGCCGGCCGGGATCTCGAGGGTGATGCCGTCGACGGCGGGCTTCGTCTGTCCGGGGTACCGCTTGGTGACCTCGTCGAGCAGGATGCTGCGGCCGGTGACGTCCCCGTCGGGCGCGGTGGTGGTGGCGGAGTCAGTGCTGGACACGGATACCTCTCGAGATGGTCAGGCGGCCGAGGCCGAGGAGGAGCAGGTCGAGGACGAGGGCGAGCAGGACGACGCCGACCACCCCGACGACCACGGAGTACAGGGCGTTCGCGCCGCCGAGGCGCGAGAGTCCGGAGAAGATGAAGCCGCCGAGCCCGGGGCCGAGCGCGTACGCGGCGATGGCCGCGATGCCCATCACCATCTGGGCGGACACGCGGACGCCGCTCAGGATGATCGGCCAGGCCATCGGCAGTTCGACCTGCACGAGGGTCCGGAACCGGCTCATGCCGATGCCGCGCGCGGACTCGACCACGCTCGGCGGGATCTCGGCGAGGCCGACGACCGCGTTGCGCAGGATCGGGAGCGCGGCGAAGAAGACGACCGTCACGACGGACGGCAGCACGCCGAAGCCGAGCGGGACGATGAGCAGGCCGATGACCGCGAAGGACGGCAGGGTGAGGCCGATGGCGGACACCCCGTTCGCGACGGAGGTCAGGCGGGGACTGCGGTAGACGAGTGTGGCGAGCACCACGGCGATGACCGTGGCGAGCACCGTGCACTGGACCACCAGTGAGAAGTGTTGCCACGACGAGAACCAGATCTGGCTCCATCGCTCCACGACGTACTGGAACACGGGTGGGCGCTCCCCTTCCGGTCGGCCGAACTGCCCACGGGTCGGGGCACAAGCTGCGCCAAAGCTACGCAGGGCACGGACCGGTCGCACGACGAGGCGCAGCGGAGACGATCGATTCCTGTGCAGACAGCCGAGCGAGAACCCCTGGTCAGCGGCCAGTTCGACCGTCGAGCCTGAGAGAACGGTAACGATCGTGAGGGGCCATCGGCTACATGGCCAAGCCCCGGAGGCCGGACCGCTCGGCGATGTCGACGAGCTGCTCGCGCCAGAGGACCCACTCTTCCGGGCTCTTGTCGGCCAGGTTGCCGTCCCCGTCGCCCGCCAGTCCGTCGAGCATCTCGCGGACGATGTCGGCGTGCCCCGCGTGCCGGGCCGTCTCGTACGCCATGTGCACCAGGATGCGGTGGAGCGTCACCTCGCGGAGCTCTTCCGGCCACCAGGGGACGGTGCCGCGGGCGTCGAGGTCGAGCGCTTCGATGGTCGCGTCGGCGTGCGCTGCGCTGCGCTGGTGGAAGGCAACGACGTCGTCCAGGGTCTCGTCGAGCGTCGCGTACATGTCCTCGCCGTCCTCCGATTCGAGCCAGGCGGGCGCGTCGGGCAACGGCCGACCGAAGACCTCACCGAAGTACCCGGCCTGCACACCGGCGACGTGCTTCACCAGCCCGAGCACGTTCGTGCCGGTCGGGGTCACCGGCCAGCGGGCCTGCCGTTCGGCCAGGCCGTCGAGCTTGCCGAGGAGCGCGGCGCGGTGCTTCTGCAGGTACCGGTGCAGCGTCCGCTTCACCGCAGCGGCCGAGGCCAGGGGATCGGTGTCCGACGACGCGCCCTCGTCCGACAGGGCCGAGTTCCCGCTGGACGCGAGGCCGGTGGTCGTCGCGGGGTGGACCTCGGGGACGGCGTCGGTGCTGCTCATGCCCTCGATCGTGCCACCACGACGTCCTGCAGGCGTGCCGATTCCTGCACGGCCACCCGCTCGGCGGTGAGCAGCAGCCCGGCCACCTCGGCCGAGGTGCGCGCAGGGGTGTCGTTCCAGCTCGTCAGGTCGCGCACGCGGCCCATCCGGACGTCGGGCGCCGGACACCAGAGCACCGGCGCGCCCTCGTCCACGGCGAGCGCGTGCCAGACCAGGTCGAGGGAGTGCTGGACCCGCGGCGAGTGCACGGCGTGCGGCCCGCCAGCGGCCGAGACGACCGCGCCGACCAGGCAGGCAGCGACGAGCGGTCGCCCCTGCACGTCCATCGCCGCGGCACTCGTGGCCTTCCGCATCCGGCCGTGCTCGTCGAGGTACGCGAACCAGGCGTGCTGGATCCAGCCGCGTTCGACGACGCCACGTGCGTCGGACAGCAGGTGCTCGAGCTCGCCGAGTTCCTGCAGCCGGGCTTCGACCCGTCGGACGCGTGCGGCGGCGCGGCGCTCGGCGAAGCGGTCGAGGAACCCGCGGAGGCCGGTTCGCTCGGATCGGGTGGGGGCGGGAGAGGCGTCGGTGACGACGTCGTGCTGGACGCGGAACTCGAGGGTCATGAGGGCCCCTCCGATCGGCTGTGCACGGATGGTGCGGTCACGATAGCCCCGCGGGGTCTCAGCCGTCCAGCACCGCGTCGATGCTGCGCCGCGCGACGCTCCGGAAGGCGCGTTCGTCGGACGTCGCGAGCGCGGAGGCGAGCGCGATCGCCCACCCGCGCGCGCGTCCCCAGGTGAGGTCCGGAGCGGCGACCAGCGTCCGGAACGCGTGGCGGGCCTCCCGGTCGAGCGTCAGCCAGGCGGTGGCGAGGTCGACGGCGGGGTCCCCCGAGGTCACGTCGCCGAAGTCGACGACCGCCGACAGGCGTTCGTCGCCGTCCGGCGTGCGGTCCACGAGCAGGTTGAACGGGTGCAGGTCGCCGTGCACCCAGACGGGAGGCCCGGTGTGCGTCGGCAGCGCCGCCGCGGTCCGCCAGACCGCTGCCAGCTCCACGGCCCGGGGCACGTCCTGCGTGGCGAGTCGCGTCAGGACGCCGTCGCTGCGCGTCGCCAACGGCACCGCACGGAACGGGTTCGCCGGAGCATCCGCCGGAGCCGGCACGTGCAGCAGTCGCACGAACTCCGCGAGGGCCTCGGCGACCCGGACACCCGCAGCACGCTCACCGACGGGTGCTCCCGGGAGCCACGGGACGATGCTCCACGACCAGGGGTACCCGAGCGCCGGACGGCCCACGCGCACCGGAGCCGGCACCGGGACGACGGGTGCGACGCGGACGGCGATCTCCGGCAGCCACCGCTGCTCGTGCTCGACCAGGCGTGCCGCGAGCTCCCGACGCGGCAACCGCACGGCGTACTCGTCGCCGAGTCGCACGATGACGTTGTCCCAGCCGTTCGCGACGACCACGAGCCGTCGGTCCGCCAGGTCGGGGTGCTGGGCGCGCAGCAGTGCCCGGACGAGCGGGACGTCGACGTCGACCTCTGCCGGTGGTGTGGGCACCGGCTCAGGCTAGTGGGCCGGTGGACACATGCCCGCGAACGGGGGCGGATGCGGAAACCGACCGCTGGGTATCCTCGTGAAGCGGTGACGTGGGTGTTTCCCTGGGGGGACCCGCGTCATTCCGGCGCGATGATGGCGACGAGTCGCGGGACCTCTGGCCGGAGGCGTTCGGTGACGAGCGCGGCGAGCAGCACCGTCCAGAGTTCCCGCAGGCGTTCGTACAGGTCGGTGCGGTCGGCGAGCACGTCCGACACCGTCTGCACGCCCGTGTACGCGGGGATGACGACGCGTCCGACCATGTCCGGGTCCCACCGCGGGTCCACCTCGCCGGCGTCGATCGCCTGGCGCACGGTCTGTGCGATGAGCGCCATCCAGTCGGTGTACGGGTCCTGACGGGGGACGTCGTGCGTCGCGACCTCGGTCGACAGACGGATGCCGGCGCTCACGACGACCTCGGTGACCATCTGGGTCGCCAGTCCCTGTGACATCCACATGAGGGCTTCGAGCGGCGTCCGGCTCCGGGCGACCGCGGCTTCGCCGTAGCGCCGCGAGACCTCGTGCTGCTGCGCGATCACGGCACCGGCGAGGTCGGCCTTCGACGCGAAGTGGAAGTACAGCGCGCCCTTGGTCAGCCCGATCCGCTCGGCGACCCCGTCCATCGACGCGCCGAGGTACCCGCGCTCGTCGAACTCGGCAGCCGCGGCCCCGATGATCGCCGCGCGGGTCTCGAGCGCCCGCTGCTGCCGGGTGCGTCCGTCCTGGGCCATCACCTGCCGATCGTAGTCCGCTCCGAGGCTGCGCACGGCCCGCGTCCGGGCGGGTGCCCTACGGTTGGCCGCCATGGACGGATGGCGGAACCCCGCGCGGTGGGCGCGGACCGGACGGTGGCTGCTGCTGCCGATCGCGGTGCTCGACTGGGTGGCCCTCGCGCCGCAGACCGTCGTCGTGCTCGCGTTCCTGATCGCCGTCGTCGGCCTCGCCGGGATGGCGGCCGCGCTCGTCGTCCACATGCTCGGGCGCTCCCGCGGGGTGATGGCGCTGCTCGGTGTCGTCCTGCTGCTCGGCGGGCTCGTGGTGTTCGGCCTCGACCCGTTCCCCGGCTCGTTCCCGCTGATCGACGCGTGGTGGCCCGAGTCGATCACGCAGCCGCAGGTGGTCGGCAGTGCCTACTGGCAGCTCGCCGGCCTCGGCATCGAGCTCGCGGGCTTCGGCCTGCTGGCCACGCTGCTCGTCGTCGCGCTCACCGGTGCACCGCGATCACGGCAGGACCGTTTCCGCTCCTGACGGCGGCGCAGCGGCACGTCGTTCAGCGGCGGCGCAGCAGCACGACGGTGACGTCCCGGCGGCTGTCCGCCGGCACGAGCGCGCGGATCCGCTCGACCGCCGCGGTACCGGTCGGCTCGGACCGCACCAGGTCGGCCAGGTCATCGAGGTGCCGGATGCCCTCGAGCGCCAGGACGCCCTCGGTGCACAGCACCAGCCGGTCGCCCGCCGCCAGGTCCAGCGTCGCGGGGGACCGCGGCACGGACTCCGGCTGCAGGCCGAGCGGCAGGTCGAGCGAGTGCAGCGCCCGGCTGGTGCCGTCGGCGCGGACGAGCACCGCGAGGCCGTGGCCGGCGTCCCCGAAGTCGGCGTGCCCCGACGTCGGGTCGAGCCGCAGGTGGAAGAGCGAGCCGACGGCGTCCGCAGCGGACAGGTCGGCGGTGATCTGGGCCTCCAGGTCGCCGACCGCGTCCTGCATGACGGTCTCGGTGCGCGCCACCACGGCACCGCGCACTGCCGAGGCGAGGAGACCCGACGCTCGTCCCGCTGCCGAGACGCCGCCCACGGTGACGTGCAGCACACCGTCGGTGGCGAGCCGCCAGTCGGCGACGTCCCCGCCGCCCGGCTCACGCCGGATCGCGAGGGTGTCCAGGTCGTACCCGGGGACGTCGACCGGTTCGGACACCAGGCCCTCGAGCACACGGTTGACCCGACTGCGGTCGATCGCGTGTCCGAGCTCCCGTTCGGCCCAGCGGGCGAGGTCACGGAGCAGCTCGAGGTCCTCGACCGACAGCTCGCGCGGGGTCGCGTCCATGATGCAGAGCGTGCCGACCCTGGTGCCGTCGTGCATCGTCAGCGGCGCCCCCGCGTAGAAGCGGATCCCGTGCTCCACCACCGCCGCGGTGTGCGCGAACCGGGCGTCGAGCGAGGTGTCGGGGATCACCATCGGCTCCGGACTGAGCACCGTCGTCGCGCAGAACTGCTCGCTCGCGGGCACGCTCGAGCCCTGGTGCCAGCCGAACGTCGACTGCGACGTGACGACGTCACTGTGGACGAGGTTGAGGAAGGTCAGCGGCACGCCGAACGCCTCGTGGGTCATGCGGGTGATGCGGTCGAAACGCTCCTCGGGGCCTGCCCCCAAGACCTCGAGCGCCTCGATCACCGCGGTGCGTCGGTCCGCACCGTCGAGAGGGTTGGTCACACGCCCTGTCTACCCGGTCCGTCCGTCAGGAACCAGTCCCGCGGGTGGGGGTCGGCACTGAGCGTGCGCCGCTCGGACACCGGAGCGGCCCACGCCGCCGCGTTCGACAGCACGCGCTGGATGTCCGGGTGGTGGTAGACGGGGTACTCCTGGTCGCCGGGGGAGAAGTAGAAGACCTTCCCTAGACCGCGGCGGTAGGCGACCCCGGACCGGAAGACCTCGCCGCCGGCGAAGGTCGACAGGAAGACCTCTTCGTCGGGGCGCGGGATGTCGAAGTACTCGCCGTACATCTCCTGGCGCTCGATCACGATCGGGTGCGGCACCCCGGCGGCGATCGGGTGCTCCGGCGCGACCGTCCAGACGAGTTCGCGCTCGCCGTCGTTGCGCCACTTCAGCGAGCAGGTGGTGCCCATCAGGCGCTTGAACGGCTTCGAGTAGTGCCCGGAGTGCAGCACCACCAGGCCCATGCCGGCGTGCACCGCGTCGACGACCAGGTCCACCACGGCGTCGCTGACCTCGTCGTGGGCGGCGTGGCCCCACCAGAACAGGACGTCGGTCGTGGCCAGGCGCTCGGCGGTGATGCCGTGGTCGGGCTCCTGCAGCGTGGCGGTGCTCACGGTGGCGTCGGGGTGGTGCTCGCGGAGCGATGCCGCGATCACGGTGTGCATACCGTCGGGGTAGTGCCCGATGACCGTCGCGTCACCGCGGGTCTCGTGCACGTTCTCGTTCCAGACGACGATGTTCAGGGGACGGTTCTCGGTCGGCACTGACATGGCTCCAACGCTAGCCTCCCCGGGCGTCGAATCGATACGACCACCGGAGTGTCGGGGGTTTCCCGGGACGCGTCCGCGACGATGTGGGCATGACTCCCCGCTCCCTGTTCCGTGCCGCCGCGGTCGCCGAACTCGTGACCTGGACCATGCTCATCGCTGGGATGGTGCTCAAGTACGGCCTGGACGCCGGCGACTGGGGCGTCCGGATCGGCGGCGGGGTGCACGGCTTCGTGTTCCTGGCCTACCTGGTGGTCACGACCGTCGTCGCGGTCAACCAGCGGTGGTCGTTCGGGGCGCTCGTGCTCGGCTGGGCCAGCGCCGTCGTGCCCTACGCCACGGTCCCGTTCGAGGTCGCGGTCGCCCGCCGAGGCATGCTCGAGGGCCCGTGGCGCCGCTCACCCGACGCGCGCTCGGGTTTCTGGGACCGTCTGCTGTTCTTCGTGGTGCGTCGCCCCGCGGTCGCGGTCGTCATCGGGGTCGTGGCGGTCGCTCTGGTGTTCGTGGTGCTGCTGGCGGCGGGGCCGCCCGTCCCGCGCTCCTGAGTCTCGTTCCGGCTCCGGCGTCGCGGGGTCTGGGCGTCGCGAGTTCGTGCCGCCGCGAGGTTCCACGACATGCCGCTCAGGTTCGCCGAGGTTCCGGAGACGGCCCGTTCGCGGGCCGAGATGCCGAGATTTCGGAACCTCACGGGACGCGAGAGAGAGGGCGGGCGCGGGCGACGGACGGGAGGCCCGGTGCCAGCTGGCACCGGGCCTCCCGTCCGTCAGGTGCCTTCGTCTAGAGCGCGGCGAGCGTCGCGTTCAGCGTGGCGGACGGGCGCATGACCGCGCTCGTCTTGGCGTCGTCCGGGCGGTAGTAGCCGCCGATGTCGGCCGGGTGGCCCTGCACGCCGTTCAGCTCCTCGACGATCTGCTGCTCCTGCGCGTCGAGCTTGCCGGCGATCTCGGCGAACGACGCGGCGAGCTCGGTGTCTGTCGTCTGCGCCGCGAGCTCTTCCGCCCAGTACTTGGCCAGGTAGAAGTGGCTGCCGCGGTTGTCGATCGAGCCGAGCTTGCGGCCCGGGGACTTGTCCTGCTCGAGGAAGGTCCCGGTGGCACGGTCGAGCGTCTCACCGAGGATCTTCGCCCGCTCGTTGCCCGTCACGCCGGCGAGGTGCTCGAGGCTGACCGCCAGGGCCAGGAACTCACCGAGGCTGTCCCAGCGCAGGTAGTTCTGCTGCACGAGCTGCTGGACGTGCTTCGGGGCGGAGCCGCCGGCACCGGTCTCGAACAGTCCACCGCCGCCGAGCAGCGGGACGACGGAGAGCATCTTCGCCGAGGTGCCGAGCTCCATGATCGGGAACAGGTCGGTCAGGTAGTCGCGCAGGACGTTGCCCGTGACGGAGATGGTGTCCTCGCCGCGGCGGATGCGCTCGAGCGAGAAGCGCATGGCGTCCTCCGGCGAGAGGATCTCGATCTGCAGGCCCTCGGTGTCGAGCTCGCCCAGGTACTGGCGGACCAGACCGATCAGGTTCGCGTCGTGCGCACGGGTCTCGTCGAGCCAGAACACGGCCGGGGTCTCCGAGGCGCGGGCACGGGTGACGGCGAGCTTGACCCAGTCGCGGATGGCGACGTCCTTGGTCTGGCAGGCGCGCCAGATGTCACCGGGCTCGACGTCGTGCTCGATGACGACGTCGCCGGCGGCGTTCGTCACACGGACGACGCCCGCACCGGGGACCTCGAAGGTCTTGTCGTGCGAGCCGTACTCCTCGGCCTTCAGCGCCATGAGCCCGACGTTCGGGACCGAACCCATCGTCGCCGGGTCGAAGGCACCGTTGACGCGGCAGTCGTCGATCACGGTCTGGTAGATGCCGGCGTAGCTCGAGTCCGGGATCACGGCGAGGGTGTCGTGCTCGTCGCCGTCCGGGCCCCACATGTGGCCGGAGGTGCGGATCATCGCGGGCATCGAGGCGTCCACGATGACGTCGCTCGGGACGTGCAGGTTGGTGATGCCCTTGTCCGAGTCGACCATCGCGAGCTCGGGGCCCGCGGCGATGCCGTCGGTGAAGGCCTGCTTGATCTCCGCGCCGTTCGGCAGGGCGTCGAGCCCCGCGAGGATCGAGCCGAGACCGTCGTTCGGGGTGAGACCGGCGGCGGCCAGGTCGGCACCGAAGCGCTCGAACACCGACGGGAAGAACGCCTTGATGACGTGGCCGAAGATGATCGGGTCGGAGACCTTCATCATCGTCGCCTTGAGGTGCACGGAGAACAGGATGTCCTCGGCCGCGGCGCGCTGGATCTGGTCCTGCAGGAAGGCCTCGAGCGCTGCGACGTGCAGCACGGTGCCGTCGACGACCTCGCCCTGCACGACCGGGATCGACTGCTTGAGGACCTGGGTCTCACCGCCCTCGCCGACGAACGTGATCGTCAGGACGTCGTCGGCGGGGGCGATCCAGGACTTCTCGTTCGAGCGGAAGTCGTCGACGCCCATCGTGACGACGTTCGTCTTCGAGTCGCCGCTCCACGCACCCATGCGGTGCGGGTGCTTCCGGGCGTAGTTCTTGACGGACAGGGGAGCGCGGCGGTCGGAGTTGCCCTCGCGCAGCACGGGGTTGACGGCGCTGCCCTGGACGCGGCCGTAGCGGGCGCGGGTGTCGCGCTCCTCGTCCGTCTTCGGCTCGTCGGGGTAGTCGGGCAGGTCGTAGCCCTGCGACTGCAGCTCCTTGATCGCGACCTTGAGCTGCGGGATCGACGCCGAGATGTTCGGCAGCTTGATGATGTTCGCCTCGGGGGTCTTCGCGAGCTCGCCGAGCTCGGCCAGGGCATCGTCCACGCGCTGCTCGTCGGTGAGCCGCTCCGGGAACTGGGCGATGATCCGGCCGGCGAGCGAGATGTCGCGGGTCTCGACGTCGACACCAGCGGTGCCGGCGAAGGCCTGGATGACCGGGAGGAAGGAGTGGGTGGCGAGGAACGGCGCCTCGTCCGTGAGGGTGTAGATGATCTTGGCCATGCTGGCGGGTACTCCCTTGTTCGACCGTCGGTACGTCCACGCTACTCGTGGTGCGGGATGTCTCGACATCAAGATACATGGTCCGGCCTGCGTCCGGCAGGGACACGGCAGACGTCCTGGAGGCGCACTGTCAGCTCATAGGAACGCTCGGTGGACTGGTCTTCCGCAGTTCCAGAGCCGCAGGAGGGCGATCATGGCGACGACACGTGCGACACCGGAGGACTTCGGGTGGACCGCGGAGGACCTCCGCTCGGCCTACGCCTCGGACGGCAGCGGTCCGTACCGGTACGCGCCGGACGGCTCCGGGCCGTTCTCGTACGACGACGACGGATCCGGTCCGTGGCTCGTCGGGCCGGAACCCCGCCGCGGACTGGCCCGGTTCGCCCCACGCGACCGCGGTGGACGCTCCCGACTCCGCCGCATCGGCACAGCGGTGAGCGCCGGGGCCCTGGCGCTCGTGCTCGCCGTCGGCAGCGTCGCGGTCGTCGCCCACACCGCCCCGCCGCACCCCTCGGTCCAGGCGGGAACAGTCCACAGCGCCGGACCCGACGGGACCTGATCGCGCGCACGGTGCCACGCTGGACCGGTGACCGAACTCCTCGTCGTGGGCGTCATCGCCCTGATCGCCATCGCCGGTGCCGCCGTGCTCGGGCCACGCATCGGGGTCGCGGCACCGCTCGTGCTCGTCGTCGTCGGGATCATCGCGAGCCTGCTGCCGTTCATCCCGGACGCGGAGGTCGAGCCGGAGTGGATCCTCGCCGGGGTCCTGCCGCCGCTGTTGTACTCGTCGGCGGTGTCGATGCCGTCGATGAACTTCCGGCGCGAGTTCGGCGCCATCAGTGGCCTGTCGGTCCTGCTCGTCATCGCGTCGAGCCTGGTGCTCGGCCTGTTCTTCGCCTGGGTGGTGCCGGACCTCGGGTTCTGGTGGGGCATCGCCCTCGGTGCGATCGTCAGTCCCACCGACGCCGTCGCCACCTCGATCGTCAAGCAGACCTCGGTGTCGCGCCGGGCGATCTCGATCCTCGACGGCGAATCGCTGCTCAACGACGCCACCGCGCTGGTGCTCCTGCGCACGGCCATCTTCACCGCTGGTGCATCGTTCTCGTTCTGGGGTGCGCTCGGCGACTTCGCCAAGGCCGTCGCCATCGCCGTGGTCATCGGCTGGTTCGTCGGTTGGTTGAACGTGTTCGTCCGCGCCCGGGTGCCGAACGCCGCGGTGAACACGGCACTGTCCTTCGCGGTGCCGTTCGTCGCCGCCCTGCCGACCGAGCACTTCGGTGGGTCCGGGCTCGTGGCCGCGGTCGTCGCCGGACTGTTCACCGGGATCGTCGGGCCGCGCAAGCTCCCGCCGGGGCACCGCCTGTCGGACGCGCAGAACTGGCAGACCATCGAGCTCGTGCTCGAGGGCGCGGTGTTCCTGACGATGGGGCTCGAACTCGCGAGGATCCTCGGCGACGTGCAGCGGGAGCACGCGGGCATCGGTCCGGCGCTGCTCATCGCGGTCGGCGCCCTCGTGCTCACCGTGCTGGTACGGGCCGCGTACGTCGTCCCGCTGCTGTTCGCGCTGTCGGCGGCCGCCAAGCGCGGCGAGCGGATGCAGGAACGCTTCGCCGAGATGCACGCCGGCGACCGCGACGCGATGAGCGAGGTGATCCGCGAGCACCGGCCGGGCAACCGAGCGCCCTCGGAGCGGGAACTCGACCGGTTCACGACGCGCGTCCGCCGCACCCTGGCGGACATCGCGTACTACACGAAGGCGCCACTGGGCTGGCGCGAGGGCACCGCCGTGGTCTGGGCCGGCATGCGCGGGGCGGTGACCGTCGCCGCCGCGCAGACCCTGCCCGAGGGGACGCCGCAACGATCGCTCCTGGTGTTCATCGCATTCGCGGTGGCCCTGCTCTCGCTCGTGGTCCAGGGCGGCACGATCGGCCCGCTGCTCCGACGGATCGCCGCTCCCGCGCCCGACACATCGGCGCGGGACACCGAGGAGCGCAAGCGGCTGCTCGAGCTCATGCGGACGGCGGCCGAGGACGTCCCCGGGACCCGCGAGGCCGGCCCTCGGGCACGCGAAGAACTCGAGGCAGCCGACCCGGCCGAGCTCCGGGCGTGGATGGGACGCGAGAAGGCGCGACGACTCGCGGTGCTCGAGGCGCAGCGTGCGGCGATCCTCGACGCCCGCGACGACGGTTCCTTCGACGCCGAGGTGCTCGAGTCGATGCTGCAGAACCTCGACGCCGAGCAGATCGCCCTCGAGCTCCGCGGGGCGCCTGCCCGCTGACGACGGCCAGCCGATCAGGCCCGGTCTGGCCGATCAGGTACTGATCGACACCCGGAACACCCGGACGCCGGCGGCCCGGAGTGCTGCGAGCCCGAGCCGCATGCGCATGCTGCGGAACGGCCGCTCGAACCCCGACGGCGCCGATGCGGCGTCGATCTGGTGGAGCACCTCGGACGTCAGGGTGCGCTCGACCTTCGGCGCCAACCGTGTCAGTCCCGAGACCGTCACCACGATCCGGACGGCGTGCGGAACGAGCAGCGGATCGATGAGCTCAGCGGCCGCCTGCGCACGGTGGAACGCGGGGTCGTCACCGGGGCGCCGGATCGCGATGACCGCGAGTTCGGCGTCCCAGGTCTCCTCGGGGTCCGGCAGGTCGTCGACACCGATGACCCGCATGCGTGCGGCGTCGATGCCCGCGCGCACCGCGGCGGCGCGGAGCACGGGCAGGAGTTCCTGGGTGCCGGCGAGCACGACGTCGGCGGTGCCAAGGTCGACCTGCGCGGGCCGCTCTCGCGGCGATCGGGCCATGGTGCGGGTCCTTCCGTCGCTTTCCCACGACGCTACCGATGTCGGACGGCCGGGGGACGTCGGGGCCCCCGGTGATCAGGTGCCTCCCAGCCCCGCGGTAACGAAAAGATCACGGTGGGGCCTGTACAAAGCGACAGAGTCGTGCAGAATGGTGGGCGGCCATGACGACTGCACCCGAACTCGACCAGCACCCGGAGACCCCGGTGGTGCACCTGTCCCGTCGCGCTGCCCTCGAGGCCGAGCGCGCTGCAGCCCGGAAGCCCCAGCGCCGAGCGGACAAGCCGGAGAAGCCGGAGAAGCCCGCCAAGGTCGCGAAGCCCGCCAAGGTCGCGAAGCCGGCCAAGGCCGCGAGCGTGGCGAAGCCGGCGAAGCCCGTCGGCCGCCGCGCCACCGCAGCCCGCGCGACGACCGAGCACGTCGACACCCGCATCACGCGCGTGGTCCGCCGCCCCGCTGCCACCGTGACGAGCGTCGCGACGGCCCCACGGCCCTCCCGGTCCGGTCGTGCCGGACGGATCACCCTGACCAGCGCGGCCGCTGCGATCGCGATGTTCGCCGCCTCGGCGATGCCCGCCCACGCCAGCGCCGGAACCTCGATGGCGACCTCGACCATCGCACCGATCGTGCGCACCCAGGACTACGCGGTCACCCAGGCGGTCACCGCGACCGGGCTCGACCGCGACGGGTTCACCGTCGGCGGCGGCACGACGCGCAAGGTCGTCACCACCGGCGGCACGGCCGACACGAGCGGCATCGCCGGCGAAGCCGTCTCGTACGGCGGCGCGGTCCGCTCGCCGTTCCCCGGCCCCGTGCAGATGAGCTCGGGCTTCGGCTACCGCTCGGCACCGTGCGGCGCGTGCTCCTCGCTGCACCAGGGCCTCGACTTCACACCCGGCATGGGCACGGCCATCGGTGCCGTCGCCGCGGGCACCGTCCGGATCTCGGGCACGTACTTCTCGTACGGCAACGCCGTGATCATCGACCACGAGATCGACGGCCGCCAGGTGTCGACGCTCTACGGGCACATGATCCCCGGGTCGTCGCCGCTCAAGGTCGGCGACCAGGTCGAGGCCGGCGAGTTCATCGGGCTCGTCGGGTCCTCCGGCGTCTCGACCGGCGCGCACCTGCACCTCGAGGTCCTGATGGACGGCGTGACCCCGATCGACCCCGAGGCGTGGCTCGAAGCCCGCATCGGCCGCTCGCTGACGACGTAGCCCCCGACACCACCCACCCCGCACGCACCCCGGACGCACAGCAGACGTCGAGCGCTGGTGGGGTGACGTCCCAGCCGCCCTGTGCAGACTCACAGGCATGGACGATCACCACAGACCGCCCGCCCGTCGTCGATCCGAGGAAGCTGCCCGCTGATGGGCGCCGACACCTGGATCGCCTTCGGGCTCGTCATCCTCTTCGTGCTCGTCGGCGGGGTCTTCGCCGCCGCCGAGATCGCACTCGTCTCGCTCCGTGAGTCGCAGCTGCAGCAACTCGAACGCCGGGGCTCTCGTGGCCTGCGGGTCGCCGAACTCGGGCGTGATCCGAACCGGTTCCTCGCGGCCGTGCAGATCGGTGTGACCGTCGCCGGGTTCTTCTCCGCCGCGTACGGCGCCTCGTCGATCGCGCCGGACGTCGCACCCCTGCTCACCGGGCTCGGACTCGGCCAGGGGGCCGCCGAGACGGTGGCCCTCGTGCTGATGACCCTCGTCATCGCCTACCTGTCGCTCGTGTTCGGTGAACTCGTGCCGAAGCGACTCGCCCTGCAGCGGGCCGAGGGCTTCTCGATGCTCGTCGCGCCGACCCTCGACCGCTTCGCGACCCTGATGCGCCCGGTGATCTGGGTGCTGTCGGCCTCGACGAACCTGGTCGTCCGCGCACTCGGTGGCGACCCGAACGCCCGCAGCGAGTCGATGAGCACCGAGGAGCTCCGCGGCCTCGTCGACGAGCACACCGGCGTCGACGAGCAGGGCCGCCGGATCGCCCGGAGTGCGCTGGACGCCGGTGACCGGATCCTGCGCGAGTCGATGCGCCCCTGGTACGACGTGTCCACGATCGACGCCGCGCTGACCATCGCCGAGGCCACCGACCACGCGATCGAGGTCGGGCACACCCGGTACCTCGTGACCTCCGGCGGACGCGACGAGGTCGACGGCTTCGTGCACCTCCGCGACCTGCTCCGTCCGAGCGACCCGTCCGCGCCGGTGTCGACCCTGGTGCGCCCGGTGCTCGCACTGCCGGAGACGAAGTCGCTGTCGAGCGCGATCGCGGACATGCGGACCGACGGGCACCAGATCGCCCTGGTCGTGGACGAGTACGGCGGCAGCGCGGGCATGGTCACGCTCGAGGCGCTGCTCGAGGACCTCGTCGGCCGCATCCGCGATGAGTACGACGAACCCACCGCCGAGCACGACGGCGTCGACGGGTCCACGGTGCTCGAGGACCTCGTCGCCGACGGCGGCCCGGCGCTGCCCGACGGCGACTACGAGACCGTCGGCGGCCTCGTCCAGGTCCACCTGGACCGCGTGCCGGAGGTCGGCGACGTCGTCGCCGCCGGCGGGCACCGCCTCGAAGTGACCGCCATGGACGGTCACCGGGTGGCCCGCGTGCGGATCACGGCCGACGTCACGCTCTGAACTCCGCGCAGCTGACCTGGAGGCCCGTGGCGGCGCCGCCACGGGCCTCCCGTCCGCCCGGCGGGTACCGCCAGTGCCTGCCGGACGGACAGCGCCGCCACGTACGCTCTCCCCATGGGTATCGACGTGCGCAACGAGATCCGCGACTTCCTGTCCTCCCGGCGAGCGCGGCTCACCCCCGAGCAGGTCGGCATGCCGTCGTTCGGCGGCGGGGTCCGACGCGTCCCCGGGCTGCGGCGGCACGAGGTCGCGATGCTCGCCGGCGTGAGCGTCGACTACTACACGCGCCTCGAGCGTGGATCGCTCAAGGGCGTCTCGGACAGCGTGCTCGAGGGCCTCGCGAGCGCCCTGCAGCTCGACGAGGACGAGCGCGTCCACCTGTGGGACCTCACGCGACTGGCGAACTCCGGCGTCAAGACGATGCACCGCACCGTCCCCACCCGGGTCCGCCCCGGCGTCCAGCGCCTGCTCGACGCCATCACCGGCGCGCCGGCCTGGGTGCGGAACGAACGCGGTGACGTGGTCGCGACGAACGAACTCGGTCGCGCGCTGTACTCGCCGATGTTCGCTGGCCCGGGGCGCCCCGTGAACACCGCACGCTTCACGTTCCTCGACCCCGCGGCCCGAGACTTCTTCCCGGACTGGGCGCAGACCGCGAAGGACGCCGTCGCCGTGCTCCGGGCAGCCGCGGTGTCGAACCCGTGCGAGCCCGGACTCATCACCCTGGTCGGCGAGCTCTCCACGCGCAGCGAGGAGTTCCGCGGTTGGTGGGCCGCGCACGACGTCCGACTGCAGCGCGCCGGCGGGAAGCGCATCGACCACCCGATCGTCGGCGAGCTCCGGTTGTCGTACGAGGCGCTCGACCTGGTCGCCGACCCCGGCCTGACGTTGTTCACGTACTCGGCCGAGCCGGGCAGCGAGTCCGAGCGGTCGCTGGCCCTGCTCGGCACCTGGGCCGCGACGGAACGGTCCGAGCAGTACGCGGCCCTGCGCGCGGCGGAGCCCGAGTCCGAGTCGGTCGACTGAACCACTGGTCGGCCCGGTGCACGGTTCGTAGGCTGGGGACGTGAGGACGACGGACGGATCAGCGGGGGACGCGGACTACGCCCGCATCGGGCAGGACTACCGGCAGTACCGCCGTCCCGAACCGACGTTCGCCCGCGCGATCGTGAAGGCCCTCGGCGACGCCCGCACGGTCCTCAACGTGGGAGCCGGTGCCGGATCCTACGAGCCGACCGATCGCGACGTCACGGCCGTCGAACCCTCGGCGTCGATGCGCGCCCAGCGACCGGACACCCTGTCGACGGCGATCGACGCCACCGCCGAGGACCTGCCCTTCGACGACGACACGTTCGACGCCGCGATGACGACGTTCTCGGTGCACCAGTGGGGCGACCTCGAGCTCGGGCTGGCCGAGCTGCGCCGGGTGACCCGGGGCCCGATCGTGATCCTGACGTGCGACCCGGCCCGCATCGAGGACTTCTGGCTCGCCGAGTACGCACCCGAGGTGATGGCGACCGAGGCCCGGCGCTACCCGGCGCTCGACCGCATCACCGCCGCACTGGGCGACGACACCGTCACGAGCACCCCGCTGCCGATCCCGTTCACCTGCGTCGACGGCTTCTCCGAGGCGTACTACGCCCGGCCGGAGCGCCTGCTCGACCCGGGCGCCCGGAAGGCGAACTCGGCGTGGAGCTTCGTCGACGAGCTCACCGCACGGCGATCGGTGGCCGCCCTCCGTACCGCGCTCGACTCCGGCGAGTGGGACCGGCGGCACGGGGCGCTGCGGATCCGGCCGACCTACGAGGGCGCCCTCGTCCTGGTGACGGCCGTCCCCGCCGCTTGACACGTCGACGTAGGCTGGTCGGGTGAGCTTCCAGGAGGTGGTCGGCGCCCGTGACGCCGGCATCAGGGCGTGAGGCCCCCGGTCGTGCCCGCAGGCACGGCCGCCCTCGTCGAACCCTGACCTCCTCCCGCCCGGTGCGGTGTGCGTCCGCACGCCCCGGGCCCGCTCGAAAGCGATGCACCATGCTCCCCATCACGGAGAAGACCCTCCGCACGTCCTTCGTCAACGCCTCCCGCAAGGAGACGACCGACATCACGCTGCCCGCCGACTTCGAGACGATCGACTGGGACGCCCTCGACTTCCTGGGCTGGCGCGACCCGAAGATCGGTCGGCGTGCGTACGCCGTCGTGCCGACGCTCGAGGGAACGCTCGTCGGCATCGTGTTCCGGCAGGCCGAGGCCTCGTCGCGCTCGCGGGCCCAGTGCTCGTGGTGCCAGGACGTCAAGCTGCCGAACGACGTCGTGTTCTACAGCGCGAAGCGGTCCGGCAAGGCGGGACGGAACGGCGACACCGTCGGCACGCTCGTCTGCCAGGACTTCCAGTGCTCGCGGAACGTCCGGAAGCTGCCGCCGCCCGCCTACGAGGG
Organism: Curtobacterium sp. VKM Ac-2884; assembly: GCF_015350945.1. NCBI lineage: Bacteria > Bacillati > Actinomycetota > Actinomycetes > Micrococcales > Microbacteriaceae > Curtobacterium > Curtobacterium sp. VKM Ac-2884. Next base: position 304,724 of record NZ_JADKSA010000002.1, on the reverse strand, counting down.
CTACGACGTCGAGGCCGCGCGCCTGCGGCGCATCGAGGACCTGCAGCTGCGCGCAGCGTCCTTCGCCACGGAGGTCTGAGCCGCCGGCGTCTCGCGTCCGCAACGCGACGGACGACGGACGGGAGGCGCGGGGTGGGGCCGCCACGGGCCTCCCGTCCGGCAGACGCGACCGTTTCAGGGCCGCGGGTCGCGTTGCGGGGGAAATCCTCCGGTAACGCGGGTGAAACGGACGTTCCATAGCCTCGGCACATGGACCTCGGCGACCTCGACGACGCGACCGCCTCCGACGCCGCCGCGGTGATCCGGAGATGGGCCGACGTGCCCGCGTGGGTCGACGCCCTGGTGGCCGCGCGCCCGTTCGGCACGGTGTCGGCGCTGCTCGACCGAGCGCGAGTCGAGTCGGCGTCGTGGGGTGCGCCGGAGCTCGACCACGCCCTGGCGCAGCACCCGCGGATCGGGGAGCGGACGACCGATGCCTCATCGGCCCGCGAACAGTCGTCGATGCGCAGCGCCGCCGACGCGGTGGCCGGCCGGATCGCCGACGGCAACGCCGCGTACGAACAGCGGTTCGGGCGGGTGTTCCTGGTGCGGGCCGCCGGTCGGACCCCCGAGGAGCTGCTGGCCGAGCTCGACCGGCGCCTCGCGGGTGACCCGGTGGTCGAGACGCGCGAGGCCGCCGCTGCCCTGTCCGACATCGCCCTGCACCGCATCCGTGCGACCTTCGCCGTGCCGCACCTGACCACGCACGTGCTCGACGCCACCACCGGCACCCCGGCGGTCGGCGTCGGCCTGACCCTCAGCACCGTCGACGGTGACGTCGTCGCGACCGGCTCGACCGACGCCGACGGCCGCGCCGCGCTCGGCCCCGACGTGCTCGAGCGCATCGACCACGTGCTGCGCTTCGACACCGGCCCGTACTTCGCCGCCGCCGGGGTGCCGACCTTCCACCCGTTCGTGACCGTGGCGTTCCGCGTCACGGGCACCGAGCACCTGCACGTCCCGCTGCTGTTGAGCCCCTTCGCCTACAGCACCTACCGAGGGAGTTGACCGCCATGTCGGAGACCACCGTCCACCTGGGGCCGAACAAGTACGGCAAGGCCGAGAACCGCCTGGTGCGGGTGACCCGGCACGGCGACCGGCACGAGCTCGCCGACCTGACCGTGACGTCGCAGCTCATCGGCGAGGCGTTCGCCGGGTCGTTCACCAGCGGCGACAACTCCCGGATCGTCGCGACGGACACCCAGAAGAACACCGTGTTCGCCCTGGCGAAGGAGCACGGCGTCGGCGCCCCGGAGGACTTCCTCGCGCTGCTCGCCGACCAGTTCACGAGCGAGTTCGACTGGGTCGAGGGCGGGCTCTGGCAGGCCGAGGTGCACCCGTGGGAACGCATCACGGTCGACGGGCAACCGCACGACCACTCGTTCCGCCGCACCGGCACCGGGACCCGTCTGGCGACGGTGCACGTCGAGGGCGGCGAGCGCCACGTCACCGGCGGTGTGAAGGACCTGGTCGTCCTGAAGTCGACCGGGTCCGAGTTCCACGGGTTCCCGCGGTCGCGGTTCACGACCCTGCCGGAGACGACGGACCGCATCATGGCGACCGAGGTCACGGCGCGGTGGCGGTACCTGCCGTCCGCCGTCGCAGCGGGGATCGACTACGACGCCCTGTACGAGGAGGTCGTCGCCGTGATGCTCGAGCAGTTCGCCACCGTGCACTCGCTCGCTCTGCAGCAGACGCTGTGGGAGATGGGGCGGGCGGCGATCGAACTGCGGCCCGAGCTCGCCGAGGTGCGGTTCGCGATGCCGAACAAGCACCACTTCGTCGTGGACCTGTCGCCGTTCGACCTGACGAACGAGAACGAGGTGTTCATCGCGGCCGACCGTCCCTACGGGCTGATCGAGGGGACGGTCGTCCGCGACGGCGTGGCCGAGGAGCCCCGTGCGTGGGAGCACCTGCCCGCCTTCGTCTAGGCCGAGGGCTCCTCGCGCGGCAGCGCGATCGGCGCCGTCGACCGCACCCCGTCGTACGAACCGACCGCCGGGTCCTCGCCGTACCGCTCGGCCACGGCGCGCGAGCCGAGCAGCAGGTTGAGCAGGATCGCCGCGACGGCGCCGGCCGAGATCCCCGAGTCGAAGACCAGCGTGAACCACGTCGGGAACTGCCCGTAGATCTCCGGGGCGACGGTCGGCAGCAGCGCGATGCCGAGCGGCAGCGCCACGACGAGCACGTTCCGGTTGTCGAACCGCACCTTCGACAGCGTCCTGATGCCCGACGCCGCGACCATGCCGAACAGGGCGACACCGGCACCGCCGAGCACCGCGTGCGGGATCGCCTCGACCACCGCGGCCACCTTCGGCACCAGACCGAGCACCACGAGGATGCCGCCGGCCGCCGTCGCCACGTACCGGGAGCGCACGCCGGTCAGTGCGACGAGCCCGACGTTCTGCGCGAACGCCGTGTACGGGAACGTGTTGAACACCCCGCCGACGACGGTGCCGAGTCCGTCCGCGCGCAGGCCGTCGGCGAGCGTGCGCTTCGACACGGGACGCCCGGTGACCTCGCCGACCGCGATCATGTCGCCGGTGGTCTCGGTCATGATCACGAGCCCGACGACGAGCATCGACACGATCGAGGCGAGGTCGAACGTCGGCAGCCCGAAGTGGAACGGCGTGACGAAGGCGAACCAGCCCGCGTCGCCGATGCCCGACCCGTCGACCATGCCGGGGACGAACAGCGCCACGACGGTGCCGAGCAGCAGCCCGAACAGCACCGACACCCGGGCGAGCCCCTGCGGCGCGAACCGTTCGACCAGGACGATCGCGAGCAGCACCCCAGCGGCGAACGCGACGTCGAGCGGGTCGGCAGCACCGTCCTTCCCGCCGTCGGTGACCCAGCCGGCGGCGACGCTCATGAGCGACAGGCCGATGATGAGGATGACCGTGCCGGTGACGATCGGGGGGAACAAGCGGACGAGCTGCGCGAACCACGGTGCGACGACCACCATGAAGACGCCGCACGCGATCGTCGCCCCGTACACGGCGGTGATGCCGTGCTCGGTGCCGATCGCGATCATCGGGCCGACGGCGGCGAACGTGACGCCCTGCACGAGCGGCAGCCGGACCCCGAACCGCCAGAAGCCGACGGACTGCACGATCGTGGCGAGGCCCGCGACGAACAGGTCGGCGCTGATGAGGAACGCCAGGTCAGCGCTGTCGAAGCCGAGGGCGCCACCGACGATGAGCGGGACGGCGATCGCGCCCGCGTACATCGCGAGCACGTGCTGCAGGCCGAGCGGCAGGAGCCTGGCGAGCGGTGGGACGGAGTCGACACCGTCCTCGGTCGGTGTCGCGCGCGGTGTCTTCGTGGTCGTCATGGCGTCCCCTTCGAGCGGTGGTTTCCCTGTGCTCCGGACGCTATGCAGCCCGTGTTTCCCCGGGATGACGGGCGTGGGTCGCGTCGGTCACCGGACCAGCGCCCGAAACGCACGCCGAGACGGCCGGGAGGTCCGTGGCGGATCCGCCACGGGCCTCCCGGCCGTCATCCGGTTGCGTCAGCGACCGATGGTCGACATGTCGGGGTAGCGGTCGCCGGTCGGGACCGGGAGCGCCGACAGGCGCGTGACCTGGTCCGCGGTGAGGGTCAGGTCGGCGGCGCCGACGTTCTCCTCGAGGCGCGACACACGCTTCGTGCCCGGGATCGGCACGACGTCGTCGCCCTGGGCGAGCAGCCAGGCGAGGGAGACCTGAGCCGGGGTCGCGTCGGCCTCGGTCGCGATCGCCTTGACGGCGTCGACGATGCGCATGTTCTGCGCGAACGCCTCTTCCTGGAAGCGCGGGTTCGCCAGGCGGAAGTCGTCGGAGTCCAGGTCGGACGGCTTCGTGATCGCACCGGTCAGGAACCCGCGGCCGAGCGGCGAGTACGGCACCAGGCCGATGCCGAGCTCGCGCAGGGTGTCGAGCACCGCACCCTCGGGGTCGCGCGTCCACAGCGAGTACTCGCTCTGCAGGGCGGTGATCGGGTGGACCGCGTGGGCCTTCCGGATCGTCTCGGGTCCGGCCTCGGACAGGCCGATGTGCCGGATCTTGCCCTCCTGCACGAAGCCCGCAAGCTGCCCGATGACGTCCTCGATCGGGACGGCCGGGTCGACGCGGTGCTGGTAGTACAGGTCGATGTGGTCGGTGCCGAGGCGCCGCAGGGACCCCTCGAGGGCCTCGCGCACGGACTCCGGTGCGGAGCTGATGCCGCGGCCGGTGGCGGGCGTCTCCTCACCGGCGGTGTGGGTGATGAGGCCGAACTTCGTCGCGATCACGACGTCGTCGCGGCGGTCGGCGAGGGCCCGGCGGAGCAGGTCCTCGTTCGTGTAGGGGCCGTACGCCTCGGCCGTGTCGAACAGGGTGACGCCGAGGTCGATCGCACGGTGGATGGTGCGGATCGACTCCGCGTCGTCGGTGCCGGCGCCCGTGTAGAAGGCGCTCATGCCCATGGTGCCGAGGCCGACGGGTCCGACCTCGAGGTCTGCGAGCTTGCGTGTCTGCATGGTGCAGGTCTACTCCGGGTGCGCCGCTCGGAGGAAGGCACTGCCTGTGCCGGTCAGACACGGGCACCGTTCGTGTGGATCCTCCAAGGTCCACGCGGGGCAGCGCGGCCTTCTGGTGTGATCGGGGCGTGAACCTGTACTTCCGGCTGTTCCTGTTGCGCCTGCGTGTCCGGCTCCGCCCGACGACCGGTGGACGGCGGCCGTCGCTCTGGGACGAGGCACGCACACCGTTCCGCGTGACCCTGACCGACCTCGACCCGCTGCGGCACGTGAACAACGGGAAGTACCTGTCGATGCTCGACCTCGGGCGGCTCGACCTGATGGTGCGGTCGGGGTTCTGGAGCGCGATCGCGGAGCGCGGCTGGTACCCGGTCGTCTCGGCGCAGACCATCACGTACAAGCGGTCCCTGACCCTCGGGCAGCGGTTCGAGCTCGTGACCCGGGTGCTCGGCGTCGACGACCGGGCCGTGTACCTGGAGCAGACCTTCGTCCGTCGCGGAGCCGTCGTCGCCCGTGCCGTCGTCCAGGCGCGGTTCCTGCGCCGCGCCGGCGGGACGGTCCCGATGGCGGACCTGCTCGACGCCGTCGGCGGAGCACCGGCCGACCGTGAACTGCCCGCGTGGGTGCACGGGTGGGCTGGTGCCGTTCGGATCAGCAGCGCGGCGTAGACACGGCGGCGGTACGCTCGGGGGACGGGGTGGACGCCCCGGGACGGAAGGGGAACGTCATGGTCGTCATGTGGATCGTCATCGGAGTGGTCGTGGCCATCGCCGCGCTGCTCACCGTGCTCGAGGTGCAGAACCGCCGTCGTGCGAAGCTCCTCGCCCACCTCGAACCCGTCGACCCGACCCTCGGAGCCCGATCCCTCGCCGACGCCGAAGCGGCGCACTCGATGACCGAGGGCCTCGCGAAGTCCGCACACCCCGGCATCACCGGTGCCGGCGGTGGACTCGCCGGGTCGTGACGCACCGCCCGACCAGGCGGATCCTGCTCGCCGGAGGCGTCGGACTCGGGCTCGCCGGGGTGCTGGCAGCGTGCACCCGGCCGAGCCCCGCTCCGTCGGGCTCGCCGCGACCGACCTCCAGCGGCTCCGCACAGCCGACGAGGACGCCTTCGAGCACGCCGACGCCCGGCGGCCCCGACTCGTGGGACGCCCTCGCCGCCGCCGTCTCCGGCACGGTGCTCCGGTCCGGGTCGAACGGCTGGGACAGCGCGCGCGTGCTCGAGAACCCGCGCTACGACGACGCCGACCCGCAGGGCATCCTGCGCGTCGCCGGGGCTCCGGACGTGCAGGCCGGTCTCGCGTTCGCGCGGAACACCCGTACCCCCGTCGCACTGCGAGCGGGCGGGCACTCGTACACGGGCTGGTCGGCCGGCGGCGCACCCGGGACCGACGTCCCGCGGTCGCTCGTGATCAGCACGCAGGACCTCGACGGCATCGAACTGCACGACGACGACACCGTCACGATCGGCCCGGGTGCGCAGCTCGGGGACGTCTACGCCGCGCTGGCGAAGGCCGGACGGGCGATCGGCGCTGGCTCCTGCCCGACCGTCGGCATCGGCGGGCTCACCCTCGGTGGTGGGGTCGGCGTGCTCGTCCGCTCATTCGGGCTGACCTGCGACCAGCTGACCGGCGTCACGCTCGTCACTCCGGACGGCGCCGTGCACGAGGTCTCGACGTCGAGCGAACCCGACCTGTTCTGGGCCTGCCGCGGTGGGGGCGGTGGAACCGTCGGCGTCGTGACCGCACTGACGTACCGGACGCAGGCCGCGCCTCCCGTCCTGCTCTTCAGCATCACGTTCGCGTGGTCGGCCGCCGCTGCCGTGGTGCGCGCCTGGCAGGACTGGGCGCCCACCGCCGACCCGAAGCTGTGGTCGACGCTCAAGCTGCTGAACGGCAGTCGGCACACCGCCCCGACGGTCACCGTGACCGGCGTGTGGACCGGATCGAAGACCGGCGCCGACACCTCCGTCGACGGTTTCATCGCCGCCACCGGTGCGAAGCCCCTCGCCCACACCGGGCGGGTGCTCACCTACGGCGCCGCGATGTCCGCGCTGGCGGGGAAGCCGCAGCGGGTGTCCGAGGCAGCGACGTCGTCGATCGGATCGGCGAAGCTCACCGACGTGCAGATCAACGTGCTCGTCGCCCAGGCTGCTGCAGCGGGCGACGTCGACGGCAACCTCGAGGGCGGGGTCGCGCTCGATGCCCTCGGCGGCGTCGTGGCGGACGTCGGCCGGACCGACTCGGCGTTCCCGTGGCGGTCCGCGCTCATGACCGTGCAGTACACGGCGGTCTTCGCCGACGGCGCGGACCCTGCACCGTTCGACGCGTACGTGCGGGGGTTCCGACGGGCCATGCGGCCAGCGTGGGGCGACGCGGCGTACGCGAACTACTGCGACGCGGCCATCACGGACCCGTCGGCGTACTTCGGGGACAACACCTCGCGCCTGCACCGCATCGCCGAACAGGCGGACCCGACGGGCGTGCTCGACCAGCCAAACTGGGTCTGACGCCGCACGAGTCTCGGCCCGACGCACGCGAGTCTCGGTGTGAGCGACAGTTCTCGCGGCGCGCACCGCGAGAACTGTCGCCCACGCCGAGACTCGGGCAGGAGCCGGGGGCGACCTACGATGACCGCATGGACATCGTCGACCTGGTGCTGCCGGACGTCGCTGCCTGGCGCGCCTGGCTCGACGAGCACGAGGGTGACGCCGACGGGGTGTGGCTCGTGCTCGCGAAGAAGGGCGTCACCGAGCCGACGACCCTGACCTACGACACCGCCCTCGACGAGGCACTGTGCTCGGGCTGGATCGACGGGCAGCGGCGGGGGCGGGACGACACGACCTACCGCCAGCGGTTCACACCCCGCCGGAAGGCGTCACTCTGGTCGCAGCGCAACCTCGGGCTCGTGGCGACACTGATCGCCGACGGCCGGATGCGCGAGCGAGGGCAGGCCGAGATCGACCGGGCGAAGGGCGACGGCCGGTGGGACCGCGCGTACGCCGGGCCGGCGACCGCCACCGTCCCCGAGGACCTGCAGGCCGCGCTCGACGCCTCGCCCGCGGCAGCCGTCCTGTTCGCCGAGCTCGACGCGACGAACCGGTACGCCGTGCTGCACCGGATCACGACCGCGCCGAGTGCGACCTCGCGGACGAACCGGCTCACGAAGCTCGTCGCCGGACTGGCACGCGGTGAGACGCCGCACCCGCGTCCGGACCGGTCGGAGCGCCGGGGGACACCGACTCAGGGACCGGCAACGCCTCCGGCGTAGACCGGGGACATGACCACTGGCACCGACACCACGAACCGCCCGGCCGCCGCCTCCGGCACCTTCCGCATCGGGGGCGACCTCGAGGTCCACCGCCTCGGCTACGGCACCATGCAGCTCACCGGCCCCGGAGTCTGGGGGCCGCCGAAGGACCACGACGAGGCCGTTCGCGTCCTCAAGCGCGCCGTCGAGCTCGGCGTGGACTTCTTCGACACCGCCGACTCGTACGGCCCCCACGTCGCCGAGGAGCTGCTGCACGAGGCGCTCCACCCCTACGGCGACGACGTCGTCATCGCGACGAAGGCCGGACTCACCCGGACCGGCCCGAACGAGTGGCCGCCGGTCGGCCGCCCGGAGTACCTGCGACAGGAGGCCGAGATGAGCCTCCGCCGCCTGGGCCTCGAGCGCATCGACCTGTTCCAGCTGCACCGCATCGACCCGAAGGTCCCGCTCGAGGACCAGGTCGGCGAGCTGAAGAAGCTGCAGGACGAGGGCAAGATCCGGCACATCGGCCTGTCCGAGGTGTCGGTCGACGACGTCAAGGCAGCCCAGGAGATCGCGACGATCGTCTCCGTCCAGAACCTGTACAACCTGCAGAAGCGCGACGCCGAGGAGCTCCTCGACTGGTCGACCGAGCAGGGCATCGCGTTCATCCCGTGGTTCCCGCTCGCGACCGGCGGGCTGACCGGCGAGGACTCCCCGCTCACGGAGATCGCCGAGCGGAAGGGTGCTTCCCCGGCGCAGCTCGCCCTCGCGTGGCTGCTCAAGCGCTCGCCCGTCGTGCTCCCGATCCCCGGCACCTCGAGCGTCTCGCACCTGGAGGACAACCTGCAGGGCGCGACCATCGAGCTGACCGACGGCGAGTTCGAGGAGCTGTCGAAGCTGGGTTCCTGACCCTTCGGTCGCGGACGCGACCGAACGGCGGACGGGCGGCACGGTGCCAGCTGGCACCGTGCCTCCCGTCCGTCTCCCGCGCTCTCCACCACCGCGCTTGCGCATGCATACGCGGTATGGGCATACTCGGTATGTCCATGGTGGACGAGAGACGGGGAAGTGTCATGAGCGTACGGATGGGCGTACTCGCGCTGCTGGTGGGGGGACCCGGGTACGGGTACCAGCTCAGGGGGGAGTTCGAGCACCGCACCGGCGGGAGCTGGCCGCTGAACATCGGCCAGGTCTACACGACGCTCGACCGCCTGGAACGCGACGGCCTCGTGGCCCGCGGCGACACCGACGACGACGGCCACGTCGTCTACACGGTGACCGACGCGGGTCGCGGGGAAGTGGCGCGCTGGTTCAGCGAGCCGGTGCCCGCCAAGCGTGGTCGTGACGAGCTCGCGATCAAGTTCGCCCTGGCCGTGACGGTGCCCGGCGTCGACGTCGCGCGTCTGGTGCAGGTGCAGCGCGGTGCCGCGATCCGGAACCTGCAGGACCTGACCCGGCTCAAGCGCACGACCGATCCCGCGACGGACCTGGCGTGGTCGCTCGTGCTCGAGTCGATGGTGTTCCAGGCCGAGGCCGAGGTGCGGTGGCTCGACCACGTGGAGTCGACCGTGGCGCGGTACCGGCCGGAGGAGCACCCGGCGACTGACGCTGGCGCCTCGTCCCCGACCGCTGACGACACCGCGCGGAGTGCACGGTGAGCGCCGCACCGCTCCTGCAGCTCGACGCCGTCAGCGTGCACTACGGCTCCGGCGCGAAGGCCGTCACGGCGCTGGCCGGCATCGACCTGGCCGTCCAGCGCGGCGAGATGGTCGCCGTCATGGGGACCTCGGGTTCCGGCAAGTCGACGCTGCTCGCCTGCGCCGGCACCCTGCTACCGCCGACGAGCGGCGAAGTGCTGATCGACGGCGAGTTCGTGTCCGACCGACCGGCCAAGGAACTCGCGGCCCTCCGCCGTCGCCTCATCGGGTTCGTGTTCCAGGACTTCAACCTGATCCCCTCGCTCACCGCGGTCGAGAACGTGGCGCTGCCGCTCGAGCTCGACGGTTGGAAGGCCTCGCAGGCCCGCCGCGCCGCGGAGCTGGCACTCGACAACGTCGAACTCGCGCACCGCGGCGACGCCTACCCCGACGACCTGTCCGGTGGGCAGCAGCAGCGCGTCGCGATCGCCAGGGGCGTCGTCGGCGAACGTCGGCTCGTGCTGGCGGACGAACCGACCGGCGCCCTCGACTCGCAGACCGGCGAGGTCGTGCTCCGCATGCTCCGGCGGCACGTCGATGCCGGAGCCGGCGCACTGCTCGTCACCCACGACGCCCGACACGCAGCCTGGGCAGACCGGATCGTCTTCCTGCGCGACGGTCGCGTGGTCGACGAGACCGTGTACTCGGGCGTCGAGCTCACCTTGTCGGACCGGACCGCGTCGTGAGCCGGCGTCGGCGTCCCGGTACCGGCCGGACGCCGTTCGCCCTCCGACCGGCGCTCCGCCTGGGGCGTCGACTGGCCTTCGCGAAGGCCGGTCGGGCGGCGCTCATCATCGCGCTCATCGGCATCCCCACCGCCGGGTTCGCCGCGGTGGCGGTCGTCGTGCAGTCGACGCAGGCGACGGTCACCGAACGGCTCGACTACGACCTGGGGCAGGCGTCCGCGCAGATGCGGGTGTCCGGCCCGGACGTGCCCGGCATGCGGCAGGACCCGGTGGAATGGCAGTACACCGACACGAAGCGGAACAGCCCCGCTTCGAAGGCCGACGAGGACACACCGTTCACGAACGTCCTCGCCCACGTGCCCGACGGCGCGCTGGCGATCCCGGTCGGCAGCACGCCGGTTGTCCTGCAGGGACCGCGGGGTCCGGTGGGGCTCTCCGCCGACGAGGGCAGCGTGTGGGACCCGTCGCTCGAGGGCCACTGGCACGTGCTCGACGGTGCCGTGCCCACCACGCGCAGCGAACTGATGGTCACCCCGGCGACGCTCGAGCGACTCGGCGCGCACATCGGCGACACCGTCGACCTGACGGACCCGGTCACGAAGCGCTTCACGATCACCGGGACGATGCGCGACCTCGGTTCGGCGCCCAGCGAGCAGGGCGTCTTCCTGCCGTGGGGGACGACCCTGTCGACGACCGACACCACCGACGACGCGGGTCTCACCGACGTCACCGTCTACTTGCCGTCGGACGCGCCGACCTGGTCGGAGATCCGGCAGCTCAACGCGCACGGCATCGTCGTGCAGTCCCGCCCGGTCGTGCTCGACCCGCCGGACGCCCGCCTGCCCGGCGGCCAGGTGAACTCGTCGCTCGGCTGGTACCTCGGTGCGATGGCGCTGCTCGGGGTCTTCGCGATGTTCGAGGTCGCGCTGCTCGCCGGGGCCGCGTTCCTGGTCGGCACGAGGGCGGACACCCGTTCGTACGCGATCGTCACGAGCGTCGGCGGGGACAAGCGGTTCGTCCGGACGATCGTCGCCGGGTCCGGCCTCGTGCTCGGGTCCATCGGCGCCGTCCTCGGCGTCGCGGTGGGCACCGGGATCGGCGTCGCGGTGTTCCGCCTGATCGACAACGGCGACGTCGTGTCGTTCCCCGGCTTGCACGTGCCCCCGCTCCTGCTGCTCGTGGTCGCGGCCGCCGGCGTCCTGGCCGGGCTGGTCTCCGCACTCGTCGCTGCTCGGGCCGCCACGCGCATCAACGTGCTCGCGGCGCTGCGGGGTTCACTCCGACCCGCGCCCGTCGACCGTCCCGCTCGTCGTCGGCGACGCATCTGGGGGCCGGTGCTCATCATCGCCGGTGCCGTGATGACGCTGGCGTGCGGCGCCGGGGTGCTCATGCTCAACGACCGCCGGGTGCAGGACGACCACTGGGCCTGGGTGGCCGGTGCCGGGGTCGCGCTCGGGCCGTGCCTGATGCAGCTCGGCATCGCGATCTGCTCGCCGTGGCTCCTCGCCCTGGTGTCCCGGATGTCCGCACGCCTGGGCCTGTCGGCTCGGTTGGCCGCCCGCGATGCCCGGCGCAACCCGGTCCGGACGGTGCCGGTGCTCGCCAGTGTGATGAGCGTCGTGTTCGTCGCGTCGGTCGTGATCACGTGGAGTGCATCGAGCCACGCGCAGTACGTCCGCGGGTACGAGTACACGACGGCGGTCGGGGTCGCGACGTCCGAGGTGCAGCTGTCCAGCAAGGACGGTGCCGCCAGCGGGCACGACGCGGCGTTGACGGCGCACGCGGCGAAGGTCGTGGCGCGGGTCCTCGACCACGACCGGATCCGGGTGCTCGGCGTGGCCGAGGGCTGGGCGGGCGACACCCCGTCGTCCGTGACGATGCCGCACCGGTGGACGGACTTCGACTGCGACGGCTACGACTCCACGTCGTGCTCGTACTACCTCGACACCGCTGACGCGACCGTCCCGCACATCTGGACCGGCACCGTCGACGACTACGCCGTGCTCACCGGCCACCGCCCCTCGGCCGCGGTCCGGGACGCGCTCGAGGGCGGCGAAGCCGTGTCGCTCTGGCCGGAGTACGCCCACGACGGCGCGGTCCGCATCGACACGTTCCACGACCGCACGTGGGAGAGCCCGACGATCACGTCGACGACGAAGCCGGACGCCAGCGTGTCGATCCCGGCCGTGCTCGACGTGCAGTCGCCGCGGATCCAGGTCGGCGTCTTCATGACGAAGGCGACCGCTGCGCACTACGGGGTGCGCGCCGTCGACGGCATGCTCGTGACGACGCTGCCCGGGGACATCGCGCCCGAGCAGTGGGACGAGCTGAGCTCCGCCTGGCAGAGCTTCGGCGGCGCGGACCGAGCCCGGTGGGACGGCCCGCAGTTCGCGTACGAGGCCGGGCCCGTCGACAACGGCGCACTGATCCGGGCGATCGTGCTCGCGCTGGCCGCGGCGGTGACGATCGGTGCGACGGCGGTGGCCATCGGGCTCGCGCGGTCCGACGGGCGCCGCGACGACGAGGTGCTCGACGCGATCGGTGCCGCACCACGACTGCGACGGCGGGTGTCGACCTGGCAGGCAGCGATCCTGGCCTCGGTGGGCGCGGTGATCGGCACCCTGTTGGGGCTGCTGCCGATGCGGGCACTCACCCTGCGGTTCACGGAACCAGCTGTCGGGTCGAACCACATGCCGTTCGTGCCGGACTGGTCGATGCTGGCCCTGCTCGCGATCGGTCTGCCGCTGCTGGTGACGGCCGGGGCATGGCTCACCGCGCACGGCCGACGCCGGGTGGCGGTGCGCCGGGCGCACTGAGGTGTGGGGCGGCGCTGCACGCGGCGCCGTCCCGGTGCAGTCCCGGTCAGGTGCCGGGCTGCACCACCATGAGCACGGCCACGACGACCCACACCACGTTGAACAGGCCGACCAGGGCAGCGAGCTTCCGCGGCGAGCGCTCGGTCCCGTTGCCGCGCAGGACCTCGCGCTGCTCCGGCAGGACCCCGAGCGCGAGGATCCCCGCAGCCACCGCGGTCAGACCGATCGAGACGAGCAGCCACGCCTCGTCGAGCGCCCCGACCTCGAACGCCAGGGCCGTGCCGAAGGTCGGAACCGCGAGCGAGATGATCGAGTACACGTGACAGATCCGGTGCAGGACCCTGGCGACCGCTCGGGCCCCCTCGTCGTCCGGATCGGCGACGAGCGCACGGGCCGGCTTCGGGAACATGCTCCCGGCGACCGCGACGGGCCCGAGGGTGAGCAGCGCCGCCACGACGTGCACGGTGAGGAGGACGCTGGACATCGCTTCCAGCCTAGGGCGCGGTACTTCGTGAGCAGAAATGGTCGGGTCGCCGTTGGCGGACTCGACCGTTTCTGCTCACGAAGTGGTCGTCGTTCGCACCGATCGCTCACCGCCGGGCGATGGGCACCTCGGCCAGCACGACCTCGTCGTCCATCGGGATCGGACCCCGCACCCGCGGGACCCCGTCGACCCACTCGACCGTCACCCCCGCGGCCGCGAGCCCTGCGACGCTCAGGTCGATCCGGAGCAGGGGCAGCGCGAGGTCGCCGTACCGCTCGGCGACGACCCCGGACACCCGGTCGGGTGTGGTGACGCGGACGTACCCGCCTGGCTCGAGCGGCACCCCTCGGGTCGACACCTCGTACTCGCCGAACCCGCGGCTCATCTCCCAGTCGTCGGCGATCGCCACGTGACAGACCACATCGGTCATGGACCCTCCTCGGTAATGAAACGGGAGCGTATCATTACCGCTAGGATGGGTCCGTGAACAAGCGCGGACGTCCGACCACCGACGAGCGGGTCGCTCGGGACGAGCGGATCCTCGACGTCGCGACCGACCTGTTCCTGGAGCACGGGTTCGCGGGCGTCGCGCTCGACCGCGTCGCCGCCGAGGCCGGGGTCACGAAGCGCACGCTCTACACGGCGTTCGGCGACAAGCCCGCGATCCTCCGAGCGGTCGTCCGGCGGCAGCACCCGTACGCCGCCCAGCCCGCCGCGGACCTCCTGTCCACGGCCGCAGCGATCGGCAGCGCGTTGCTCTCGGACCGTGCGGTCGCCCTGCACCGACTCGTGATCGCGGAGTCGACGCGGTCGCCCGAGCTCGCCCGCGAGTTCCACGAGGCCGGCCCGCTCGCCGCCCAGCAGGCCCTGGTCCGCGCCGGAGCGACTCCGGACACCGCCGCCGAGCTCTTCACCCTGCTGCTCGGGGAACTCCACCGCCAGCGCCTGCTCGGCTTGGCTCCGGCCCCGACGGCGGCGGCGGTCGCCGCACGCGCCGCGCGTGCCGTCGCGCTGCTCTCGACCTGACCCCAGGGCGGACGGGAGGCCCGGTGCCAGCTGGCACCGGGCCTCCCGTCCGCCACATGGTGAGCAGAAATGGTCGGGTGGCCGCCGCGGACCCGACCATTCCTGCTCACGAAGCGGCGAGCGGCGCGGCGCGAACCGGGCTCAAGCGGGGTCGGGCAGCGCCTCCGCGTACGTGCGGAACTCGCCGCGCTCCGAGTGGATCGCCCACAGACGATCCGCGATGGACTCGCCGGAGTGCTCCGGCTGCCCGTCGTCGATGCCGAACGGGATGATGAGCTGACCGACGTGGACCTGCTCGTCGCGCACGGCGTCGTGCAGGAGCTGGGCGTAGGCGCTCTCGGCCGCGAAGGCGACCGAGGTGCCGGTGACCCGGGCGCCGGGACGCACCGCACTGGCGCCGTTCACGAACAGGATCGTGCCGTGGCCGATCGCGCGCATGCCGGGCAACACCTGGCGGACCGCGTTGACCGAACCGTAGACCGAGAACTCGATCGGGCCGACCAGGTCGTCCGCGGTGGTCTCGAGTACCGGACGCATGTACTCCTTGGCGGGGAGCGGGCTGTACTGCAGCACCTCGATGGGGCCGAGCTGCTCGGTCGCACGCTCGAGGGCGCTGCGGAGCGAATCGCCGTCACGGACGTTCGCGGCGAACCCGGCGGCCGTGATGCCCTGCTCGCGCAGCGACGCGGCGAGGCCGTCCAGGCGGTCCTGGTTGCGGGAGACGAGGGCGATCGAGAAGCCCTCGCGGCCGAAGCGTTCGGCGACGGCGAGACCGAGGCCCTTGCCGGCCCCGATGATTGCGATGGTGGTCATGCGGAGTACTCCTCGTCGGTGACGTGCTCGAGCCAGGTGGTGGTGGTCGCCGGGTCGTCGGCGAGGTCGAGCATCGCGAGGTGCTCCATGTAATCCGTCGGGGTCGCACCGTGCCAGTGCTCCTCCCCCGCAGGCGTGTAGACGGTCTGGCCCGGCTGGACCTCGATCACGCCGCCGTCACGGGTACCCATGCGCGCGACACCCTCGGTGACGTGCAGGGTCTGGCCGTTGGCGTGCGAGTGCCAGGCGGTGCGGGCGCCGGGCAGGAACCGGACCTTCGCGACGGTCATCGACTGGCCGGCTTCCCTCGGGCTGGCGATGGCGTCGAGGTACACGTCGCCGGTGAACTGCGCGGCCGGGTTCTTGACGGTCGGCTGCTTCGGTTGGATCTCCATGGCCCCGACGGTAGGCCGATGTGCGCACCGGAGGGAGGTGCCGGTCGTACCCCTCAGCCGTTTCCCGAACACGGCGTGTGTGATCGACGGACGATCCGGGAGGACCACCGTGGACAGCAGCGAACACCCGACCCAGCAGCCGAGCCCGACCCGCACCCGACGCGCCTGGTCCGCAGCGGGCATCGCCGCCGTGGCCGCCCTCGCCCTGAGCGGCTGCGCGGATGCCGCGCCGGACGACGACCGCGGCTCGTCGGCGAGCACCCGTGCCACCGCCCCCGCCGACCTGCCCACCGGACAGGTCGCGCTCGACGGCGACACCAGTGACGTGGTCACCGGGCTCGAGGCACCGTGGTCGGTCGTCCGCACCGGCGACGACGGCGACGCCCTGGTCAGCGAACGCGACTCCGCGAAGGTCCTCGAGCTGCGGGACGACGGCTCCACGCGCGAGGTGGGCACCGTCGACGGCGTCAGCCACGGCGGCGAGGGCGGGCTGCTCGGGCTGGCCCTGCACGACGACGACCTGTTCGTGTACTCGACGGCCGACGACGGCAACCGGATCCAGCGGTTCGAACTGACGGGCAGCGCCGGGTCGTGGGCGCTCGGCGACGCCACGACCATCATCGACGGGCTGCCGTCGAACACGTTCCACGACGGCGGCCGCATCGCTTTCGGCCCCGACGACATGCTCTACGCCAGCGTCGGGGACGCCGGCACGAGCAGTGACGCGCAGGACGAGGACTCGCTCGCGGGCAAGATCCTGCGGCTCACCCCGGACGGCGACGTACCGGACGACAACCCGTTCGACGGGTCCCCCGTCTGGAGCCTCGGGCACCGCAACGTGCAGGGCCTGGGGTGGTCCTCCGACGGCACGATGTTCGCGTCGGAGTTCGGCGAGAACACCCTCGACGAGCTGAACGTGATCGAGGCGGGCGAGAACTACGGCTGGCCCGAGGTCGAGGGCAAGGGCGGCGAGGACCAGGGCTTCGTCGACCCGGTGCAGCAGTGGTCGACGGACGAGGCGTCCCCGAGCGGCCTGACGGTCGTCGACGACACCGTGTTCGTGGCCAACCTGCGCGGCGAGGTGCTCCGGGCGATCCCGGCGGACGACCCGGGGACCTCGACCGAGTACTTCCCGGGCGACTTCGGCCGGATCCGGACCGTGCTCGAGGGGCCGGCGGACACCCTCTGGTTCGTCACGAACAACACCGACGGCCGTGGTGACCCCGCAGCGGGGGACGATCGCATCGTCTCGGTCCCGCTCACGCGGTCGTGACGACCCCACAGGGGTTCCGGCAGCCCCTCGCTCGCACGCTGTCCAGCCGGTTACCGTGACGGCATGAACCACCGCGACGAAGCCCGCGACTTCCTGTCCAGCCGTCGCGCCCGCATCACCCCCGAGCAAGCCGGGGTCGAGACGTTCGGCACCCGCCGTCGGGTCACCGGGCTCCGGCGCGAAGAGGTCGCACGGCTGGCAGGCGTCAGCATCGACTACTACACGCGGCTGGAGCGGGGGAACCTGCAGGGCGTCTCGGACAGCGTGCTTGAGGCCGTCGCCGGCGCACTGCAGCTCGACGCCGCCGAGCTCGAGCACCTGCGCGACCTGTCCCGGCACCAGAACGCGACACCGCGGCGCGCGGGCAAGGTGGTGCCGGTGGCCGCCGTCCGCCCGGAACTGCAGTACCTGCTCGACGTCATCACCGATGCGCCGGCGATGATCATCAACAACCGGCAGGACATCGTCGCCGCCAACGCGCTCGGCTACGCGATGCACTCGGACCTGGTCGCGGCACCGGCACGGCCGATGAACTTCTCGCGCTTCATCTTCCTCGACCCGCAGGCCCGGAACTTCTACCAGGACTGGCAGCGGGCGGCGCACACGAACGTCGCGATCCTGCGGCGCGAGGCCGGGCGTACACCGAACGACCGTGACCTCGCAGCCCTCATCGGCGAACTGTCGATGCGGAGCGACGACTTCCGCGCCCTCTGGGCCGCGCACGACGTCCGCCGCCACTACGCCGGCGTGAAGTCCTTCCGGCACGCCGTGGTCGGTCCGCTCGAACTGCACTTCCAGACGCTCGAACTCGCCGAGGACCCCGGGCTCGCGCTCACGATCTATCCGGCGACCCCGGGCAGCCCGACCGCTGACGCGCTCCGCCTGCTCGCATCGTGGGCGGCGACGGAGCAGATCGCGGAACGCGCTCGCGCATCCGCCTGACGGGTACCAGCAACCCCTTCTTCCCCGCGCGGCACCGTCCTACCGTGGACGCATGGACACCAGAAGCGAAGTGCGCGACTTCCTCCGCACCCGCCGCGAGCGCGTCACGCCGCAGCAGGTCGGGCTGCCCGACTTCGGTGGCGCCCGACGGGTCAAGGGTCTCCGCCGCGAGGAGCTCGCGCTCATCGCCGGCATGAGCGTCGACTACTACATCCGCCTCGAGCGCGGGAACCTCACCGGCGTCTCGGAGAGCGTGCTCGAGTCGCTGTCGCGCGCGTTGCGCCTCGACGACGCCGAGCACGCGCACCTGTTCGACCTGGCCCGCGTGCAGAACGCCTCGGCGACCACGCGGCGGAAGCCCCCGACGTCGAAGGTCCGACCGAACGTGCAGCGCATGCTCGACGGCATGACCATGCCCGCGTGGGTGCGCAACGGCCGCTCGGACTTCCTGGCCGGCAACGCCCTGGCACGTGCGCTGTACTCGCCGCTGTTCCTCGACCCCGCCGGCACCCCGAACACCGCCCGCTTCGCGTTCCTCGACCCGCGCGGTCAGGAGTTCTGGCGCGACTGGGACGTCGTCGCGAGCGACATGGTGGCCGTGCTCCGTGCCGAGGCCGCCCGGTCGCCGTACGACAAGGGACTGACCGACCTGATCGGCGAGCTCTCCACCCGCAGCGAGGAGTTCCGGCAGCGCTGGGCCGCGCACGGCGTCATGCGGCACCTGAACGGCTCGAAGCGGGTGCACCACCCCGAGGTCGGCGACCTCGACCTGACGTACGAGACGATGGAGCTCGCGACCGACACCGGTCTGACGCTCATCGCCTACGGCACCAAGCCGGGCTCACCGTCCGAGGAACGCCTGCAGCTGCTCGCGAACCTCGTCGCCACGACGGCCGCGGCCGTCCCGGAACCGGAACCGGAGGACGCATGAGCGAGACCGAGTCCGTCCCGACGACCGCAGCCGCTGCACCGCTCGGGTTCCTCGGCCGGTTGCGGTTCCGCTGGCGCGCGGAGCAGGAGATCCACGACCTGACCCGCGACCGTGCGCTCGAGGAGCGCGTGCGTGCCGAGGCCGCCGTGCGCCTCGCGCCCGGCCCGTGGCACCTCGGCGAGCTGTTCCGACGTCGCTGACGTCGTGCGCGTGCCCAGATGGCGGACGGGAGGCCCGTGGCCAGCTGGCCACGGGCCTCCCGTCCGTCAGTCGGTCGCGTTCACCGGCGACGTGCGGCGGGTACCAGGGTGTGCTGCCCGTAGCTGTTGTCGTCGGGGTTGATCGTGACGCCCGGTGCGACGAGCTCGTCGATGCGGTCCAGGACCTCGTCGCTGAGCACGCGGTCGGCGGCGGGGAGCTGCGACTCGAGTTGCTCCATGGTGCGCGGGCCGATGATCGCGCTCGTGACGCCGGGGTGCCGGATCACCCACGCCAGCGACATCTCGATGAGGGACATGTCCTGCGCCTCGGCCAGGAGTGCGAGTTCCTCGACGATGTCGAGCTTCCGCTGGTTCGCGGGCGTCGACATGTCGAACCGGGCCGCGGGGCGGTGCTTCGCCGTCGGGGTGCCGGGAGCGTCCTTGCGCCAGCGGCCACTGAGCCAGCCGCCGCCGAGCGGGCTGTAGACGAGGGTGCCCATGCCGTAGCGCTGCGTGGTCGGCAGGACGTCCTCCTCGATGCCGCGCACCAGGATCGAGTACGGCGGCTGCTCGGTGCGGAAGCGCTCGAGCCCACGACGCTCCGAGGTCCACTGGGCCTCGACGATCTCGGCGCCCGAGTACGACGACGATCCGATGTTCCGGACCTTGCCCTGGCGGACCAGGTCGGTCAGTGCGCCCAGGGTCTCCTCGACGTCCGTCGTCGGGGACGGACGGTGCACCTGGTACAGGTCGATGTGGTCCGTGCCGAGGCGGCGCAGGGAGTTCTCGACTTCCTGCACGATCCAGCGGCGTGAGCCTCCGGAGCGGTTCGGGCCCTCGCCCATCGGCATGAAGAACTTCGTGGCGAGCACGACGTCGTCACGGCGGTCCTTGATGGCCTTGCCGACGATCTCCTCGGAGACGCCATCCGAGTAGGCGTCGGCGGTGTCGACGAAGTTGATGCCCGCGTCGAGGGCGCGGTGGATGATCCGGATCGAGTCGTCGACGTCGGCGTTCGCCCACGGACCGAACATCATGGTGCCCAGAGCGAGTGGGCTCACCTCGACGCCGGTGCGTCCGAGCTGGCGGTACTCCATGGTTTCCTCTCCGTGCCCGCGGGTCTCGCCGGGCACGGCTGCCACGCTAGGCCGGTCGCCCACGGCGAAAGGGGGGAGGCCCTTACCTCCCTCGGTCGGCGGGGCGGTCGTAGCGTCGAGGGCATGACGTTCGCCGAGACCGACCCCGAGTTCGCCCAGTACCACGCCGACTTCGTGGACGAGACGCTGCAGCACGCGTCGCTCAGCAGCCACCACCGCGCGGTTGTGCAACTCGGCGCGATGATCGCCGCCGGCGCGCAGACCGCCTTCCGACAGCTGCTCGGCACCGCGCTCGACGAGTCACTGACCCCGGTCGAGGCGAAGGAGATCGGCTACCAGGCCGTCGCCTACGTCGGGTCCGCGCGCGCCTCGGACTTCCTCACGATCACCAACGACGTGTTGATCGCGCGCGGTGTCGAGCTGCCGCTCCCGGGCCAGTCGACGACCACCCCCGGCGACCGACTCGAACGGGGCCGTGCGGTCCAGAGCGCCGTCGTCGGCGCCGGACGTGTCGACGCGATGTACGAGAACGCCGCCGACGACACCGTGCACTTCCAGCGGTTCCTGTCCGGCAACTGCTTCGGCGACACCGTCGGACGGGACGGGCTCGACCTGCCGACGCGTGAGCTGCTGACGTTCGCGGTCCTCGTCGCACTCGGCGGTGCGGACGCGCAGGTCACGGGACACGTCGCGGGCAACCTGCACGTCGGGAACACCCGGCAGCAGCTGCTCGACGTGCTCACCGTCCTGGTGCCCGTGATCGGTTACCCGCGGACGCTCAACGGGCTCGCCGCCGTGAACGAGGGCGCGCCTGCCGACTGAGGTCGCGGCCGGTCTGTCAGACGACGAGGGGGCCGGCGACCTCGAGCTGATCGTGGTCGACCTGCCAGCGGACGGCGTCGAGCACCGTCTGTTCGGCGGTGAACCCGGGCGCGTAACCGAGCAGACGGCGGGCCTTCTCGACGCTGAACACCTGGCTGCGTGACAGGTGCTCCCAGCTCGCGCCAGCGTGCTCTGGAGCCGTGGTCTCGCGGAACCGGTCCCAGCTGACGGACTCGAGCCGGGCCTCCTGGCCGAACCACGACGCTGCCAGGTGGGCGTACCCACGCGCGGTGAGCGCCGTCGGGGCCGTGACGAAGAAGTCCTCGCCGACCGCCGCCCCGCGGTGTTCGACGGCGAGCTGGAAGGCCTGCGCGACGTCGTCCGCGTGCACGTGGGCCATGGTCTCGGCACCGAGGCCGGGGACCTCGATCGCGTCGCCGGCGGACAGCCTCGTCAGCACCGACGGGTCGAGGTTACCGAGCGGACCGATCGGCACCCAGCCCGGACCGCTGATGTGACCCGGGTGCAGCGTCGTCGTCGCCAAACCCCCTGACGCGGTTTCTTTCTTGAGCATCCGGGCGATCGCGTCCTTCTGCACGCCGTAGTCGCCGAAGGGCGGCGTGAAGTCGTCCTCGGTGATCGGCAGCACACGGGATGCACCCGCGCGCCAGATCGATCCGCAGTGCACGAGGTGCGTTTCCGTGTCGCGGAGCGCTTCGACGAGAGCGGCGGCGGACGACTCGGTGAAGCAGACGAGGTCGACGACGGCGGCGGCGCCGAGCGCGGCGATCCGCGCTCCGAACGTGCCGTCGCGGTCCTCCTGCTCGCGGTCCGCGGTGACGCGTTCGACCTGCTGCCACTCGGGGGAGTCGGCGTAGGGGGTGCTGGTGCCGCGACTGATGGCGACGACCTCGTGACCGGCGCGGACGAGGCGGGGGACGAGGAACGTGCCGATGTGACCGGTGGCTCCGATGACGACGATGCGCATCAGTCGGCGGTGATGACCTTCACGGAGCCGGCGATGGTCGCGGCGTCCTCGGCGAGCGCCACGACCGGGTCGGGCAGGCGGGTGGTGGCACCGACGAGCTTGCGGGCACCCCACCCGACGAACGACCCGACGATCGCACCGACGCCGCCGAGGATCGCGCCCTCGATGCGCAGGTCGCGCTTGCCGGTCGTGCCGAGTGCTGCGCCGACGAGCGCACCGGACCCGATGCGGCCGATCAGGCCGGCGGGGGAGATGCGGTTCGGGGTCATCGGCAGCTTGTCGCCGATGAGTTCACCGACGGCCGAGGCGACGAGGAGTCCGCGGCCGAGCGGGGTGCTGAAGACCTTCCAGTCTTGCCACGACCCCTTCAACGAGGACCGGTCGTGGTTCAGCGCCAGTACCGCGAGTGGGGTGGCACTGCGGCCGCCGCTCAGGATACCGAGCACCAGGGTGCGGACCAGGGTGTGCTGCTCGTGCTGCGTGCTCATCGTGTCTCCAGACGTGGTCAGGTCCGACCGTACGCACGCAGGCCGCGAGCGCTCCGAGGGTCCTCACGGACTGGGTACTGAGCTGGCCCGAGTAGCGTCCGCCGCATGAGCAACGTCATCGTCTTCGGCGGCCACGGCAAGGTCGCACTCCTCACCACCCGCATCCTCAGCGACCGCGGCCACACCGTCACCTCGGTCATCCGCGACGCGGACCAGTCCGACGAGATCCGTGCCCACGGCGGCGAACCCCGGGTCGCGGACATCCAGCAGCAGTCCCTGACCGACTTCGCGGAGCTCGTCCACGGGCACGACGCCGTCGTGTGGTCCGCCGGTGCCGGCGGCGGGTCCGCCGACCGCACGTGGGCGATCGACCGCGACGCCGCGATCCTGTCGGTGCAGGGCGCGAAGCAGGCCGGCGTCGACCGCTACGTCATGGTGTCGTGGTCCGGGTCGCAGCTCGACCACGGGGTACCGCAGGACAACGACTTCTTCGCCTACGCGCAGTCGAAGGCGGTCGCCGACGCCGTGGTGCGCGACTCCGGTCTGCAGTGGACCATCGTGGCGCCGAGCACCCTGACGGACGACGAGGCCACCGGCTCGGTCGACTGGGCGGGCTCGTCGAGCGACGTGCCGCGCGGCGACGTCGCACACGTGATCGCCGACGTGCTCGAGACCCCCGGCACGGCGGGCAACACCATCCGGTTCAACTCGGGATCGACCCCGATCGCGGACTTCCTTCGGGCCGACGCCGTCTGACGACGGGGCGCGGTCTGACGACGGGGCGCGGCCCGCAGCCGCGCCTCAGTAGATCGCCGCGATGCCGGTCATGTCGCCGAACCCGAGCGTGCGTGAGCCGGTGTCGCAGTAGCCGCCGGACGGCTCCATGACCTGATCGGTGCCGGTCTGCACGTGGCCGAGTCCGTACAGGTGTCCCCACTCGTGGGTGGCGACCGCCTGGGTGTCGAACCGTGCGCCCGAGCAGGTGGCCGTCGAGCTCCAGTTGTAGCTCGTGGCGTACCGCTGGTCGGACTCCTTCGCGATGCCGTTGCCGTCGTACCAGACGCACGTCACCCCGAGGGTGCCGGAGGGCAGCTTTCCCCAGCCGACCACGCTGTAGCCGTTGCTCGCCGTGCACCCGCCCTTGTCGGTCAGCCCGGGGGCCTGGGTCGCCAGGCGGACGTAGGAGTTGCGCGCCGACGAGGTCACCGAGCGGCCGCACGACGCGATCGTGCCGGTCCAGGCGTTCGCCGCCTTGCGCAGGGCGTCCTTGGCGTACGTCGACCGCTGGCCGGACTCGTTGTAGTACCACTTCACGGTGCTCGACCAGCGGTACCCGTTCCGTGCGTTGGCCGTGCTGGTGCACTTGGTGGTGGCCGCGGTCGTGGCGGCCGGCGCTGCGGGTGCGCTGGCTGCCGCGCTCCTCGCTTGCTCGCGGCGCACGGCGGGCGCCGAACCGCTCCATGCCTCGTCGATGCGGACCGCGACACCGCCGGAGCCGGTGTTCGCGATGACGACCTCCGCCAGCTCCGGAGCACCCGGCGCCGACGAGCTGCTGGCCATGACGCTCTCACCGGGCGCCGGCACGGAGAACGTGCGTCCGTCCGGTAACGCGACCGTGCCCGACGAGACCGTGCACCCGGACCGGAGCGTCTGCACCGAGAGCGTCTGCGCTGCGCACCGGGTACCGTCCGTCGGCGCCGATGTCCCCGGCGTCGTCGCCTGCGCGGGTGCCGCCGTCGCGGTGAGGCCGACGACGAGTGCGATGACCGCCCCGGTGGTGAGCGTGTTCCTGACAGGACGCATGGTTGCCCTTCCCGCGGTGGGCCCCTGTGCCCGCCGTCCCTGATCGGGTCCATGCTCGCCGATGAGCCCCCGTCAGGTCCAGGGCTGCGCCAACAGGACAGGAAGCGCCCAGCCGTCGCGGTCGGTCAGCGCAGCCGCTCCACCATCGGACACGCGAACGGGTCGCGAGCCGCCAGGCCGACCTCATTGAGGTACCGGACCACGATGACGTAGGAGTGCACCAGCGTCGTCTCGGTGTACGGCACGCCCTGGTCGGCGCAGTACTTCCGGACCATGTCCCGGGCGGCCCGCAGGTTCGGTCGGGCCATACTCGGGAACAGGTGGTGCTCGACCTGGTGGTTCAGACCGCCCATGAAGTACTCGACCCAGGCGCCGCCGCCGATGTCGCGCGAGGTCAGGACCTGGCGTGAGAAGAAGTCCACGCGGCGACCGGGTTCGATGACGGGCATGCCCTTGTGGTTCGGCGCGAACGCGATCCCCATGAGGAACCCGAACACGGCGAGCTGCACACCGAGGAACGCGAAGGCGATGCCGACCGGCAGGAACCAGAACACGACCCCCAGGTAGAGCACGAACCGGCCGACGAAGACGGACCCCTCGGCCCACCGCCGCTTCACCGGGCCACGGCTCGTGTACGTGCGGATCGACTGCCAGTGCAGGTTCACGCCCTCGACCAGGAGCATCGGGAAGAACGCGTACCCCTGCACGCGGACGAGCACGCGCAGGAACCCGGTCCGGCTGGCAGCGTCCTCGGGCCGGAACGAGATCGCGTCGAACGAGATGTCGGGGTCCTTGCCGACGGTGTTCGGGTTGGCGTGGTGCCGGGTGTGCTTGTTCATCCACCACGCGTAGCTGATGCCCGTCAGGAACGTGCCGGCGTACCGGGCCGCCCGGTCGTTCCAGTGGTGCGACGCGAACACCTGTCGGTGGGCGGCCTCGTGCGACAGGAACGCGAACTGCGTGAACAGGGCGCCCAGCACCCCGGCCACGATCAACTGGTACCAGGAGCCGCCGAGCACGGCGAACGCCCCGCCGGTGACGCCGAGCAGCGCGGCGAGCACCGCGATGAGGCCCCAGTACCAGCCCGTGCGGCGACCGAGCAGCCCAGCGGTGCGGACCTGCGCGAGCAGCGCGGTGTAGGTCGAGGTGGTGTCGGTACGAGCCGACCGTCGTTCGGTCTTCCGGTAGCCCGTCGGTACGACCAGTTCGTCGCCCATGGTTTCCTCCTGGATCCAGTGCTGCGCCTGCAACCGGGGTCCGGGGCTACGACTTGCTCGTGATCGTACGCCGGCCCGGACCGGGGACACACGGGATCAGGCGGGCAGGACCAGGCGGCGTTCGACGATGGCTCGGGCGACGTCGGCGAGGCGCTCCTGGTTCGACCGCGCGTACTGCCGCAGCAGTTCGAACGCCGCCTCGGTGTCGACCGAGTGCGTGTACGCCACGAACCCCTTGGCCTGCTCGATCACGACCCGGCTGTCGAGGGCTCGCTGCAACTGCGCCTGCGTCAGCGCCGCGTGCTGCAGGGTCCGCTGCTGCAGGATGCTGATGGTCGCGACGTCGGTCAGGGCCTGTGCTGCCAGGGCGTCGTCGCGGTTCAGCGCCCCCTCGGTCTCGCGGAACAGGTTGAGCGAACCGAGCGTGGTGTCCCGCAACCGCATCGGGATCGCGTGCACCGACGCGTACCCCGACTCGGCGGACGCTGCGGCGAAGATCGGCCACCGGCGTTGCATCTCCGCCTGGTCGCTGACGGACACCGGACGCCCGGTCGCGAAGCACTCCACGCACGGCCCTTCGCCGGCGTCGAGCTGCAGGAGTCCGACGAAGCTGGACCGCTCACTGGTCGACGCCACGACCTCGAGTTCCTGGTGCTGGTTGGCCAGCAGGATGCCGGCCGCCGAGGCGTCGAAGATGTCGACGACGCTGTCGACCAGGTTCTGCAGGAGGTCGACGACGTCGTACTCGTCGACGAGGGTGTCGGTCAGCGTGACGAAGGTGTCGATGAGCCGGCGCTCGCGGGTCGGTGCCATGGTGCGTGCTCCTCAGTTCTCGGAACCGTACGGCCGGGCGAGGTCGATGCGGCGAGCGATGACGTCGTTCGAGACGTCGCGGACGGTGCGTTCGGTGGCGAAGGCGTGCGCCTGCAACACGAGGAGGGCGTCGGTGACGTCCACCCCGAGCTGTGCTGCGACCATGCCGGTCGCCTGGTGCACCTCTCGTCGGGAGTAGCGGCTGGTGCCCATGTCGGCACGGCCGTCGGCGGCCGCGGCGAGCAGGGCACCACGGAGCACCCGACGGGCTGCGACCTCGGTGAGCTCCACGGCGCCGCGGATCTGCCCCACGGTCAGGGTGCGCTCGCTGTCCACGGACAGGTCGACGGCGCCGACCGGGATCGTCCCGATGCGCATCGGGAACGAGAACACCGCCCCGACCCCGGCGCGGAGGAGTTCCTCGAGCGCGAGCGGCCAGTCGGTGTTCGTCGTGCCGGACAGGTCGGACTCCAGGACCGGGCGGCGGGTCGTCAGCGCCTGCCAGCACGGGCCCTCGCCGAGGTCGAACTGGATCTCGTCGATCCGCGCGGCGCGCGCGTCGCTCGCGCACACCGTCGCCGACCCGAGTGGGTTGCCGAGGGTGGAGATGCCGACCCCGGTCACGGGCAGCGTCGTCAGGAACGGCGGGCACATGTCGGTGCCGTCGGGTGCGGCCTGCAGTGCGGAGACTGCCGTCGTGAAGTCGTTCATCGCGAGGAAACCGTCCGGGTCCGTGAACGCGGGGCTGATCCGGTCCCCGCGTTGTGCAACGCTAGCGCAGTGCCCCGCGGGCGTCGCCCGCCGGGCACGTCGACCCGCGCGGACACGGTCAGCCCGCGCTGACGTGCGACGGCTCCGGCACGAAGTGGATCCGCTCCGCCGCCCGCGTGACCTCGCGGGCCCGTGCGGTGCGGTCGTCGAACTCGATGCGGGCTGCGTCTCGGACCTGCTCCTTGTCGAACAGCGACGCCCGGCTCACGACGTCGACGATCGTCGCGACCACCGTGGCGAGACCGCGTTCGAGCTGTCCGAGGTTCGTGTTGCCGATGACGAGACGACGGTCCTGCACGTCGAGCGTGACGTCGGGGTAGCCGGCCGTCACGAGCTGCGCGTGTCCGTCGGCACCGCGCAGGCCGGCCATCTCGGCTGCGTCGGGTCGGCGGTTGAACACCGCCGGGACGTCGTAGTACTTCGCCGCCGTGGGCTTGCCGAGCTCGGTGGGCAGGCCGGAGGCCACCACACTCGTGAGCGCGAGCGGCGTCGAGGCCGCCTCGGACTGGTCCGTCATGATGACTCCCTTGGCGGCTCCCCGCGGGAGCTCGAGAGGATCTCGGACTCGGTACGGCGACACCGTGGCGTCAGTGTGGGACCCGCGGATGTGAGCACTCCCAGCCGCGGCCCGACGCCGGGGCTCCACCACGCCCCGGCGTCACCTCGCTCAGGCGAACTGCGCGTAGAACGTCGACGGGTCCTGCGACAGCGACGCCTTCACCGCGCTGCTCCACTCGTCGACGACGACCTCGGCCGCACCCTGCTCGACACCGTCCAGCGCGGCCCGCGCCACGTCGGCCGGGTCGACCTTCGGCCCCTCGTAGCCGTCCATCATGTCCGTGTCCGCCGCCCCGAGGTGCAGCCCCTGCACGCTGATCCCCTTGCCGGCGAGCTCCAGCCGCACCGCGTTCGTCAGGTTCCACTCGGCGGCCTTCGCCGCCGCGTACGCGCCGGATCCCGGGTAGACGAACCAGGACAGTGCGGACAGGACGTTCACGATGCCGCCGCCGCCGTTCCGCTCGATCACCGGTGCGAACGCCCGGATCATCGCGAGGTTCCCCCAGTAGTGCGTGTCCATCTCGCGGCGCGCGTCGGTCAGGTCGTCGGTGAGCAGCGAGCCCGTGGTCGAGATGCCCGCGTTGTTCACGAGCAGGGTGACGTCGCCGGCGGCTGCGGCCGCCGCCTCGACCGACGCCTGGTCGGTGATGTCGAGCGGCAGCGCCACGACGCCCTCGATGTCCACGAGCTCGGGTCGGCGTGCGGTCGCGTAGACCTTGGTGGCGCCGCGCTCCAGCAACTGCAGGGCGAAGCGGCGTCCGATGCCCCGGTTCGAGCCGGTGACGAGTGCGACCGATCCAGCGATGTCCATGGTGTCTCCTCCTGCCGCGCGGGTGTCTCCCGCAGCGGCTCGGTTACGCTAAGACCTCACATCCATGTCAGGGGCAAGCCCCGGATCGGAGACGACGTGCGGATCGGCGACCTCGCCGCGGAGACGGGCGCCAGCGTGCGCTCGCTGCGGTACTACGAAGAGCAGGGACTGCTCACCGCGTCGCGGACCAGCAGCGGGCAGCGCGTCTACGACGCCCCGGCGGTCGAACGCGTCCAGCTCGTGCAGCAGCTGTTCGCCGCCGGTCTGCCGAGCCGCACCATCGTGCAGCTGTTGCCCTGCGTGGACAGCGGGCACGCGACGCCGGAGTCGTTCGCGCTGCTCGTCGCCGAGCGCGACCGGATCACGGCGCAGATGGCGGAGCTCGAGGCCGCGCGTGGCCGGCTCGACGAGGTCATCGCCATCAGCGAGCACCCGACTGCCGAGCACTGCCCGGCGCTGCGCGAGCCGGCAGACGGAGCGGTCGCGGCCTGAGACGGAACGCCAGAACGGACGGGAGGCACGGTGCGCGCCCGCACCGTGCCTCCCGTCCGCCACCTGGTCACGACCAGGGCAGCAGGTGCGGCGTCAGGGCTGGAACACCTGGATCTGGTCCAGTTCCGCGAACCCCGTGCCCTTCGTGAAGGTCAGCGTGTTCGCACCGGCCTTCAGGGTGACGGTCTTCTGCGCCCACCCGAAGCGCCCCCAGTTGACGGTCGGCGCGTAGCTGACCGTCCCGGCCGACGTTCCGTTGACGGCGAGCGCGTGCGTGCTCGTCGCCCCGGTCCCGTTGTCGTACCGCACGTTGACGGTGTAGGTCCCCGCGGTCGCCGCCTGCACCGTGAACTGCACGGAGCTGGTCGCGTTGTTGATGTTCCCGACCTTCGCGCCGCCGACGGCGTCGGCCTGGGTGACCGTGCTCGTGTCGCTCCGCACCGCCGACTCGGCCTCGTACCGCAGCGCGTTGATCGGGATCGACCCGACCCGCACGTCGTTGTAGGTCGTCGTCGGGTTCTCGACGTTCGTCGCCTGGTAGAGCGTCTTTCCGTCCGCGCTCGAGTCGAAGCCCTGGGCGAAGCCGCTGAACGTGCCACCTTCGGCGTCGCGGGCGTCGTACGTGACCGCGTAGGGCAGCTGCTCCCACGAGCCGGAGCCCTGGTTGCGGTTGACGACGAAGTTCTGCCCGCCGTCGATGTTGCCGGCGCTGTCGAGCGACCACTTCGACGACACCACGATCATGCCGTTCGCGTTGCCCGTCGTCGGGACCCAGCGGACTTCGGGCGAGGAACCGACCCCGCGGCCGTCGGGCAGTGCGATCTTCGTGCCGATGCTCGTCTCCGGGCTCCAGGTGAGTCCGTCGGGCGAGGTCTTGAAGTACACCGGCGCCGTGTTGTTCGTCTGGCTCGGTCGGTTGACGACCTCGAACGTCGCCACGTAGTTGCCGTTCGGGATCCGGGTGACCGTGATCATGCCGGGCCGGTCACTCTTGTTCGTCGGCGCCGAGACGTTCACCAGGCCACCCCAGGTGAGACCGCCGTCCGTCGACCGTCGGTAACTGACGGCCTGCAGGACGTTGTTCGCCTTCTGCCGCTCGTCGGAGAAGTACGTCACGAGGCCGCCGTTGGCGTCGACCGCGACGGACGGCTCCCAGACCGTCGAGGTGGTGGACGTCGGACTCGGGTCGTAGGTGGCGGGACCGCCGGTGTCGACGGTGCTCACGAACGACCAGGTGAGACCGTGGTCGAGGCTCTTGTACATGACCAGCCGGCTGCTCGACCGGTCGGTCGGCATGATCATGCCGCTCAGCAGCAGGGTGCCGGCGGGCATGGTGCCGAGCTGGATCGGGGTCTCGTACAGCGAGGGCTGGGCGGTGCGGGTGAGCGTCGGGAACTGCGTGCTCGGCTTCACGGTGGCGACGCGGCTCCACGAGGTGCCGTTGTCGGTGCTGCGGTAGATCGGGTAGACCTGCACGCCGTTCTCGAGCACGAGCTGGTCGAAGGTGACGAACTGCTGGCCGTTCGCCGATCCGCTGTTCTTCAGGACGATGTTCTTGGCGTAGGTCGTGCCGGCAGCACGTCCGCCCTCGGGGTTGAAGGCGGTGCCCGCTGCCGGCGAGTACACGAGGGCTCCGTTGCCGGTCGTGACCGCCTGGGCGGGAGCGGGGCCGGTGACACCGGCGACGAGGGCCGCCGCAGCAGCGGCAGCGGTGACGACGAGCGCGAGCGTTCGGCGTCGACGAGGCGCCGGAGCGGCGCCGAGGCGGAGGGACATGGTGCTCCGTTCGGTGGATTGTGCAGTGGAGGTGGTGCGGGACGGACTGGAGGCGCGGGACCGACCCGACCCGACCTCCTGTCCCTCAGGTGGTCGCCGACAGGGCCGCTGCCACGGCTCGTTCCTGCCGCGCATGCGCGGCGAAGGCGTCGGCGACCGGGTTGCGACGGCGGTCGAGCCCGCCGTCGCCGTCTTCGACGAGGTCGAAGAGGCCCATCGTGAGCAGGTGCTCCTGGCGGGGTGCGTCCGTGTGCCGCCAGGTCCACTCGTACATGTCGAACAGCGGCCACCAGGTGTACCCGACCACCGGGACGCCCTCGGCGCGGAGCTCGTGCACGGCGGCCACGGAGTCGTCGAGCCAGCCGATGCGTTCGTCGACCGACCCGGTGACGCACGTCTCGGTCAGCATGACCGGGGCGCCGTACCGCTCGGCGTACGTCGTCAGCACGTCGCGGAGCCCCTCGGCCCCCGTGTCCCGGTACGGACGCGGGTCGGCGAAGCCGCCGCCGTGGTGGACGCCGGCCTCGAAGACCTCGGTGGAGTGCAGCGGGTAGTAGTTGACGCCCATGACGTCCGGCCGCACCGCGTGCTGGCGGAACCAGTCGAGGTCCGCGTCGGTGACCCCGCCGGAGCGCAGCCGTCCGAGGAGCGGATGGTGGTCGTCGACCCCGCCGGTCACGAGGTCCTCGACCAGGAACGTCTGGGCGCGGAGCCGCGCCACGGTGTCGCGGTGCTCGGGGGCATCGACGTCGCCGACGTACCGGATGCCGGCGTCGACGTGCACGAAGGTGGCGGCGTCACCGAGTTCGCGGGCGATCGCAAGCTGGGTGGAGACGAACCCCTTCGCCAGCGCCGAGGCGATCCGGGCCGAGCCCTCGGCACCGGTCAGGTACGGAGGCCAGTACCCGTACTCGCCGGAGAACAGGGCGTGGATGACGGGCTCGTTGACGGGCGTGTAGTCGGTCGCGACGTCGCCGTACCGTGCGGCGAACCGGGCGGCGTACTCGGCGACGTGCGCCGGGTAGTCGGGGTTCGCGAACTGACCGTCGAGCCAGAGCGGTGTTCCGTAGTGGAGCAGGTCGATGACGGGCCGCAGACCGGTGTCGCGGAACCGCTGCATGACGCCGTCGACCCACGACCAGTCCCACACGCCGGGTTCCGGGGTGACCCGGTACCAGGGCACGCCCCAGCGGAGCAGCTCGGCACCGACGTCGACCGCCAGGCCCAGGTCGGCGGCGTACTGCCGGTAGTGGTCGGTGAGTTCGTACTCGTCGATGGGGCGCTCACCCGGCCGGGCCTGCGGGACGAAGGTGTCCTCGATGCCCAGGGCGAAGTGCAGCCGCCCGTCGTCGGACCAGTGCATGGTGTCTCGTTTCGTGGTGGGCGCTCCCCCGAGGGGACCGCGCGGTGTCGTCGTCACTTGAGCCCGGTGCTGGCGACGCTCTCGATGAAGCGGCGTTGCACGAGCAGGAACATGACGGCGAGGGGCAGCACGGCGATCAGGGCGCCGGCCATCATCACGCCCTGCGGGATGATGCCGCCGGGTCCGGTCAGCAGGGTCAGCCCCGAGGTGATGGTCCCCATGTCCTGGTCCGTGGTGAACACCAGCGGCCAGAGCAGGTCGTTCCAGTTGTTGACGAAGGTGAAGATGCCGAGGGTGAGCAGTGCCGGTACGGCGTTCGGCAGGATGATGCTCCGGAAGATCCGCCACTCGGACGCCCCGTCGATCCGCGCCGCGTTGTCGAGGTCGCGGGGGAGCGACACGAAGAACTGCCGGAGGAAGAAGATCCCGAAGGCGTCCGCCGCCCGTGGTGCGATGAGGCCGGCGAAGGTGTTCACCCACCCGAGGTCGGACACGAGCTGGTAGATCGGGATCAGGGTGGCCTGGAACGGGATCATCAGGCTGGCGATGATCACGATGAGCAGGACCTTGCTGCCCCGGAAGTCGAGCCGGGCCAGCGCGTAGGCGGCGAGCGCGTCGAACGCCAGCGCGAACACCGTCACCCCGCCGGCGAAGGCGAAGCTGTTCAGGATGAGCCGGCCGAACGGCAGCTGTGTGAAGATCGCCCGGAAGTTGTCGAGCGTCCACGTGTGCGGGAACAGCGTCGGCGGGTAGGCGTTCACCTCGCTCGCCGGCTTGAACGCCGTGAACACGATGACGAGCACGGGGAGCAGCACCGCGAGGGTGACGATGAGCACCGCGGCGAAGCCGAGCCAGCGCATCGACGGTGGGCGCCGGGCCACGGTCCTGCGCCGGACCGCGGTGGCCGGACGGGGGAGTGCGGTCATGATGCGGTGTCCTCTCCGCGCTTGCCGAAGAACAGGAACTGCACGAGGCTCAGCAGCAGGGTCGCGATGAGCAGCACGTACGCCAGCGCGGACGCGAAGCCGAGGTCGAGGTCCTTGAACCCGGACTGGTAGATCTGCATGACGATCGTCTCGGTGGACCGGTACGGCCCGCCGCCGGTCAGGACGTAGATCTGGTCGAACGCCTGCAGTGCGGCGATGAGCGCGACGATGACGACGAACGCCATGGTGTTGCTGAGCATCGGGAACGTCACGTTCGCGAACCGCTGGCGGCCGTTCGCGCCGTCCAGCTGCGCCGCCTCGTACAGGCTGGTCGGGATCTCCTGCAGCCCCGCCAGGAAGATGACCATGTAGAAACCGAAGTTCTTCCAGACCGCGACGAGCACCACGGTCGGCATGGCGAGCGTCGGGTCCTGCAGGACGTTGCCGAGCCGGATGCCGCCCACCTGGAGCCAGTGGTTCAGCAGGCCGATCTGCGGGTCGAGCAGGTACGACCACGCGAACGCGGCGACCGCCAGGGACACGATGAACGGCAGGAACAGCGCCGAGCGGAAGAACCCGCGGAACGGCAGTGCCGGGTGGTTGAGCGCCAACGCCAGCACCAGCGCCACGGCGATCGCGACCGGGGTGAACAGCACCGAGTACAGCGCCGTGTTGCCGATCGAGCGGACCACGTCCGGGTCGGTGAAGACCCGGACGTAGTTCGCGAAGCCGACCCAGCTCGGGTCGCCGAAGCCGCTGGCGTCCGTGAAGGACAGCCGCAGTGCCGAGAGCATCGGCCAGAGGACGAACGCCCCGAGGATGACGATCGCGGGTGCGAGGAAGCCGACGACGGTCGCACGGCGGCGGAAGGTCCCGTTCAGGGGCGTCCGGCCGCCGAGTTGCCCCGGGGGACGGTACCGACGGCGTCGGCCGAGTTGCTGCGTGGTCATCGTGGTCCTCTACTTCAGGGCGGACTGCACGTCGGTGTCGGCGGTGCCGAGGAGCGACTCCGGGTCGCCGCCCGCGATCGACTTCTGCGTCGCGGTGTCGAGGGCGGTGAGCACGTCACCGCTGTTCACGACGCCCGGGAGGAGCGGGATCGTCGTGCCGGGCAGACCGGTCAGCGCCGCGACGGTGGGGTTCGCGTCGACGTCGGCGGCGGTCACGTCGGTGCGCAGGGACGGCCAACCCGACCCGAGCGCCCACTTGGTCGCGACGTTCTTCTCGTTGAAGTACCGCAGGAAGTCCTCGGCAGCGGCCTGCTTCGGGTCGTCGGTCTGTGCGGTCACGCCGAGCGAGATGCCGATGGCGGAGGCCACCTGCGCCTTCGGCCCGGCCGGGATCGCGGCGATCCCGTAGTCGATGTCGGACGCCTTCGCGACGCCGGCCATCCACGGGCCGCCGATCTCCATGGCGGTCTTGCCGGCGGTGAAGAGCTTGTCGGCCGCGATGCCGTCGACCCCGGTCGGCGAGATCTTGTCCTGCCGGATCGCCTTCGCCCAGTACTCGAGCGTCTCGACGTTCGCAGCGGAGTCGATGGTCGACTTGGTCCCGGCGTCGTTCGTGATCGAGCCGCCGTTGCCGGCGAACAGGCTCGGCCAGATGCCGTTGCCGACCGTCTGGTGGTCCGGCAGCACGAGCCCGTACTGCTCCGGGGTGCCGTCGCCGTTCTCGTCCTTCGTCAGCTTCTTCGCGTCGGCGACCCACTCGTCCCACGTCGTCGGGAACGCGTCGATGCCGGCCTCGGCGAAGAGTTTCTTGTTGTAGATCACGGACAGGGGCACGAAGC
Source organism: Curtobacterium sp. VKM Ac-2884 (assembly GCF_015350945.1). Classification (NCBI taxonomy): domain Bacteria; kingdom Bacillati; phylum Actinomycetota; class Actinomycetes; order Micrococcales; family Microbacteriaceae; genus Curtobacterium; species Curtobacterium sp. VKM Ac-2884. The sequence continues at coordinate 269,956 of NZ_JADKSA010000002.1, read as the reverse complement.
CACTCGGGACGCCGTACTCCTTGCCGTCGACCTGCTCCATCGCGACGGCCTGCTCCTTGAGCTCGCCGGTGTTGCTGGTGTCGTCGTCGTAGAAGTCGCTCAGGTCGACGAGGGCCTTCTTCTCGGCGTAGACGGGCAGTCGGTCCGAGGTCATCGCGACGATGTCCGGGCCCTTCTTCGCCGTCAGCGCGGGGAGCATCGTGTCGTCGATGACCGCCCACGTCTTCGTCTGGGTCGTGATCGTGACCTTGTCCTGCGACTCGTTGAAGTCCTTGACGATGCCCTCCAGGACCTTGCCGTCGGCCTCGGTGTACCCGTGCCAGAACGTCAGGTCGACGTGGGCGTTCGCGGACGATCCGGGGGAGCCGGCGCACCCGGCCAGGGAGATCGCCGCCGCTGTTGCGAGCGCGACGACCGCGATGTGCTTCTTCATCGAAAACCTGCCATCCGTCCCGCACGTCGGTGTGCGGGACCTCGTCCATGCCGGATTTACACCGGTGTAAATCTGGACAGTAGTCCGTGCTCGACGGGCAGGTCAAGACCTCAGGCGGAGACCGTGCGTTCCACGGCGACGGGCGCCGACGACGCCCGCACGACCAGGGCATGCGGCGAGCGCAGCACGCCCGGACCGACGGCCGCGTCCTCCTCGAGCTGCTCGACGAGGACCCCGACCGCCGTCGCCGCGACCCGGTCCAGGTCGGCCGACACCGTGGTCAGCGCGGGCGTCGCGTACGCCGACTCCTCGATGTCGTCGAAGCCGACGACCGCGACGTCGTCCGGCACGGTCCGACCAGCGAGCTGCAACGCGCTCATCGCCCCGAGCGCCAGGGCGTCGTTGCAGCAGACGATCCCGTCGACCTCGACGCCGGACTCGAGCAGTGCCCGCGCCGCCGCTGCCCCCTCGGCCCGGTGCCAGAGCGCCGTGGGTACGACGAGTTCGGGTCGGAACGCCACGCCGTGCTCGGCGAGCGCCTCGCGGTACCCGCGGAGCCGCTCCTGCGCCGTCCGTACCGGCCCCGACGGTTCGGAACCGATGAAGGCGATCGAACGACGGCCCGCGTCGAGCAGGTGCGCCGTCGCGTCGAGCAGCGCGTCCGCGTTCGACATCGTGATGAACGTGACCGGGCTGTCCGGGATCGGCTCGCCGAGCACCACGAGGGGGAACTTCACCTCGAGCGCAGGAGCATCGCTCGACCGCACCGTCAGCGGGCTGTAGATGATGCCGTCGATCGAGTGTTCACGCATCCGGGTGATCGCGTCCGCCTCGCGCACACCGCTCGCGGTCTGCTCGATGAGCACCGTGTAGCCCACGGCACCGGCGGCGCGGATGACGGCGTCGGCGAGCTCGGCGAAGTACGCCTGCCGCAGCTCCGGCACCGCCAGGCCGATGACCTTCGACCGCCCGGCGCGGAAGTTCCGGGCCGAGACGTTGAGCTCGTAGCCGAGTTCGTCCACCGCAGCCATCACGCGGTCGTGGGTGCGGGCCGAGACGTGCTCGTAGCCCGACAGGACGTTCGAGACGGTCTTCTTCGAGACGCCCGCGACGGCTGCGACGTCGCTCATCGTGGGGGGCGAGCGGTGTCCCTGGGCCATCCGCGCTCCCCTCTCGCGTCCGGAATGCGTTGGGCAGGAACCTACCGCACCGGCGTCGTGCGGCCCGGACGAGGGGCCCGTGGCGGCCTGGTCACGTCCTCCTCCGCAGGCTCACGCCGACCGGGCAGTGCGGGTGCGGTGGTCCTCGCGCGCGGCACTCACGACCCCGGCCACGGCGAGCACGATCAGGATCGTCTGCACCGTGGCGAGCACCGGTGCCGCCGGAGCATCGGCGGGCTGGACGAGGGAATCCGTCGGGCGCGACGGGCCGGACGCCAGGTAGAGCACGAAGTCGGTCAGCACGTGGACGAGCATCGCCACCCACAGCCGGCCGCTGACCCGACGGACCCAGTAGTACAGGCTGCCGTTCATCGCCAGGAACGACACCTGGAACAGGATCGCCGCCGGTGGCACCCCCGCCCACACGCTCCCGACGACGTGCGCGAGACCGAACACCACCGACGTGACGAGCAGGGTGACGAGTTCGCCGTGCCTGCCGCGGACGGCCTCGACGAGGATGCCGCGCAGGAAGAGCTCCTCACCGAAACCGACCATGAGCGTCCCGAGCAGGACGATCAGCACCGTGCCGAACGTCCGACCAGCCCCGATCGAGTCGCCGAGCTGAGCGAACGCCAGCACGAGCATGAGCACCGGGATGGCGATCAGCCACAGCCGGCGCGGCCGGAGGGTCGGGGTCGGCGGTTCCGACCACACCCGTCGACCCCACCCGGACCGACGCAGGAACACGAGGCCGAACACGATGGCGATCGGCAACGGGATGAAGTGCGACAGGACGAACTCAGCGGTGTCGTCGTCGCCCGCCAGGTCACCGAGCACGTTGCCGAGGACGGCAGCGAAGAGAACGTAGACGACCACGGCGGCCAGGCCGACCCAGGTCGTCCGGGCGATCGGCGCGCGGGTCGGGGCGGTGGTCGTCATCGCGATCGCGTCGCCGTCGACGTGAGCTGCGCCCGCGGTCCGAGCCGTTCGTCAGCACCGCGGATCACGAACCCGACCGACACCAGGGCCAGGGCGCCGACGACGAACACGAACGCCTGCGCGAACGGCGCTGCCGCACCCGGCGTGCCGTTGCCCGAGATGAACTGCGCGAAGTCCCACAAGCCGTGCAGGATCATCGCGGGGATCAACGACCCGGTGCACCGGCGGACGATGTAGAACGACGTCCCGACCAGGAAGGCGAAGCCCACCTGCGGGAGGGTCGCCGACAACGGTTGCCCGAGCAGCGAGTTGCTGAGGTGCATCACGCCGAACAGCACGGACGTGATCAACCACACCCAGAACTCGGACAGTCGACTGCGCAGTGCGACGAGCAGCAGGCCCCTGGCGACGATCTCCTCGGTGAAGCCCACGAGCACCAGCACGAGTGCGGCGACGAGGAACGCTCCGCTGACCGCCTTCCAGTCCGATGCCACGAGGACGACGACAGCGATCACCGCGAGCAGGATCGGGGCGATCAGCGGCCACCGGTGCCGAGCACGGTGCCGCTCGCGCAGCGCCGGTCCCCACCAGCCGAGCAGCGTCGTGACGATCGCGAGCACGACGGTCGCCACGATGAGGGAGAGCCCGGCGCCGAGGAACAGGTTCCGCGCGGAGTCACCCCAGCGCGTGTAGTCGATGCCCGTCGCCGCTTGGATCCCGACCACCAGAGCGGCGTAGCCGACGAAGACCACCACACCGATCCACACCTTCGGCGCAACGCGCATACCGTCCCCGTCCGCTCAGTGGGACGCCCGGTCGTCCCCGGACCCATTGTGCAGGCGGCACGACGGACGTGTTCGGTCAACCCAGGTGCGCGTAGTCGGGCAGGTCGATCGCGTCCGCCGGTGGCGTGAAGAACCGGTCCCCGAGCCGACCGATGAACGGGGTGGAGGCGACCCGGACCGCAGCACCGAACGCAGCGATCCCGAGTCGGCTCTTCGGGTTCGCGACCCGCGGCACCCCCGGCGGCAGCTGCTGCGCCTGGTCGACGTACGGCCGCATGATGCGCTCGTAGCCACGGAAGGCGTCGCGGTGGTCGACGTGGGCCGCGAGCTCGCCGGCCAACACGTACGCCCCGGTGAGCGACAGGCTCGTGCCCATGCCACTGACCGGTGAGGCGCAGTAGGCGGCGTCGCCCACGAGCGCGACCCGACCCTCGGACCACCGCGGCGCGCGGACCTGCCCGATCGACTCGGAGTACAGGTCGTCGGCAGCGTCGATGCCCGCGAGCACACGACGTGCTTCCCAGCCGGCGCCCGCGAACACCTCGTGCAGTCGTCGGCGCTGCTCCTCGATCGATCGTCGCTCGGATCCGGCGCGCTCCCGTGTCCGGTCGGTCACGAACGACAGTGTCGCCCGGATCGTGCCGTGCGGGTCCGGGCGCAGCGTGACCGATCGGCCACCCGGTGCGTTGTACCAGCGCCACCAGTCGTCGTCGGCGTCGGTGCGGGGGATCGTCGCGTAGGACGTCTCGAGGCCGAGGGACCGGATCTCGGGCTCGTCGCCGAAGACCAGTCGCCGGGTGCTCGACCCGATGCCGTCCGCCGCCACCACCAGGTCGAACCGCTCGTCGGAGGCGTGCTCGAACTGCACGGTCACGCCGTCGCCGGCGCCGCCGTCGTTGTCCGCGATGCCGGTGATGCGGTCGCCGAACCGGTACTCGGTGGTGTCGGTGGTCCGGCTGACGAGCAGCTGCGCGAGGTCACCGCGCAGGATCTCGAGCTCCGCCGTGGCGCCGCCCGAGTCCGTGGTTCCGGCCGGGAACTCCGCGATGACCGAACCGGAGCGGCCGATGAACCGCGTGCCGATCTCACCGGTCGTGGCGACACGGAGGTCGTCTTCGATCCCCATCCGCCGCGAGACCTCGCGCCCGGCGCCCCGCACGTCGACGTTCTGGCCGCCGGTCCGGAGTTCCGGCGCGCGCTCGACGATCGTCGTGTCGTACCCGTACCGGTGCAGCCAGTAGGCCAGGGCGGGTCCGGCGATGCTCGCACCGGAGATGAGGACGCGCTTGCGGTCGGTCGACATGTTGCCTCGAATCTTGATTACCAATGAGATTGGCAATCTACACGACTACCATCGACTTCGTGCCGCACGACGAACCGACAGCGCCCACCGACGGACGACGAGACCGCGACGACCGGAGCGACCGCGAAGCCGCCCGTCGGGACGGACGACCGCTGCCCGACGACGACATCCGCGCACGGGTGCAGCAGGTCGGGGTGCGGCAGCAGCGGTTCGAGCGACACCTCGCCCGGGCACTCGACGTCGACGCGGCCGGGCTCGAGGCGATGGACCACCTCATCACCCACGGACGGTCCACCCCGACCGAGCTCGCGCGGCGACTGGAGATCTCCACCGCCGCCATGACCCTCGTGCTCAACCGACTCGAGTCCGCCGGCCACCTCACACGCGAGCGGCACCCCAGCGACGGCCGGAAGCTCGTGGTCACCGCAGCCGAGCGGTCGTCCGATCGTGCGTACGACCTGGTGCTCCCGTTGATCGAGGGCATCGAGGACGTCGTCGCCGACATGGACGACAACGAACGCGCCACGGTGCAGGCGTTCCTGGACCGTCTGATCGGGATCTACGACGACGCGATGGACTGATCAGTCAGCCAGCACGGGCGACCACGGCCGCCCGCCGAGGTTCCACCGCGTCCACGACTCGAGCTGCGCCTTCGCGCTCTCCAAGCTGGTGTGCTCGCCGATGACCTCGCCGGAACGCAGGCGCACCTCGTAGCGGGCGGTGAACTCGACGGTGCCGATGTGGAACGGGCCGGCGTGGGCTTCCCAGAGTTCGCCGTCGAGGGCCGTCCAGCTCGTCGACTCGTGCAGGGACGCACCAGTGGGGGCTGGTGGGACGTTCAACTGCGAGGAGGACATGGCCTGTTCCGGTCGGCATCGGACGAAGAGATCGTGCCGGCAGCCGGGGGCCTGGGTCACCTGCGGTCGACGGTAGTCCTTCTTCGTGCGGGTGGCTCAGGGTCGACGGGTTGACACCAATTAGTGAGTGCACTCAGAATTGAGTCTTCTCATCGAATCGACTCCGGGAGCACCACCATGCGCGCCTTCGCGTTCGACCAGTACAAGCAGCCCCTCCGCGAGACCGAGGTCCCCGAACCGGTCGTCGGTGACCACGACGTCCTCGTCGCCGTCGCCGCCGCCGGCCTGAACCAGCTCGACGAGAAGATCCGCCAGGGCGAGTTCAAGCTGATCCTGCCGTACAAGACCCCGCTCGTCCTCGGCCACGACGTCGCCGGCACCGTGATCGCGGTCGGCGCAGGCGTCCGACGGATCAAGCCCGGCGACGAGGTCTTCGCCCGCCCCCGTGACCACCGCATCGGCACGTTCGCCGAGCGCATCGCCGTCGACGAAGCCGACGTCGCCCGCGCGCCGTCGAACGTGAGCGCAGCCGAGGCTGCCTCGATGCCGCTCGTCGCCCTGACCGCGTGGCAGGCGCTCGTCGAGAAGGGCAGGGTCGGACCGGGCACGAAGGTGCTCGTCCACGCGGGCTCCGGTGGCGTGGGGACGATCGCGATCCAGCTCGCCAAGCACCTCGGTGCCCACGTCGCCACCACGGTGTCGGCCGCCAACGCCGACTTCGTCCGCGAACTCGGTGCCGACGTGGTGGTCGACCACCGAACCCAGGACTTCGAGCAGGAACTGTCCGACTACGACTTCGTCCTCGACAGCCTGGGCGGCGAGAACCTCGAGAAGTCCCTGCGCGTGCTGCGCCCCGGCGGCAAGATCGTGAGCATCAACGGCACACCGGACCCCGCGTTCGCGAAGGAGGCCGGGCTGGGCCCGGTGATCCGCCTGGTCATCGCCGGCATCAGCCGGACGGTCCGCGCGCAGGCGAAACGCCTCGGGGTCACCTACGAGTTCCTGTTCATGCGCGCGGACGGCGGGCAGTTGCAGCAGATCGCCGACCTCGTGCAGGCCGGCGCGATCCGCCCGGTGGTCGGCACCACGTTCGCCTTCGACCAGACCCCCGAAGCGCTCGCGTCGATCGGGACGAGCCGCGTGCGCGGCAAGACCGTCGTCACCGTCGCCTGACGGGAGTCCGGCTCAGTGCGGCAGGACCGCCTCGAGCTGCGCCCGGATCGACTCGACGACGCTCGCCACGCTGGTCTCGGGGTCGACGTGCGACACCATGGTGACGAACACCACCGCCGAGACCACGTGCGCGAGCGTCGCGGCCCGTGCGTCGTCGAGACGTCCGCGGTCGATCAGGATCTCCGCGATCGCCTGCTCGGTCATCCCAGCGATCGCGAGCGCTCGCGCATGGTGCGGCTCGCCCGGGTCCCCGAAGGCCATCTCCCGCAGGTAGGTCCGCCCGTTGGACACCTGCACCCGGTTGCAGGCGACGATCGGCGTCACGAGCGCGAGCACCGCATCGAGCACGTCGTCGGTCGCCTCAGCAGCTCGACAGCCCTGCGCGAGGGCCTCGTCGTACTTCGCGTTCTGCACCAGCAGCAGCAACTCGCCCTTGGTCTTCGCGTACAGGAAGAGCGTGCCGGCTCCGATGTCCGCGCGCTCCGCGATCTGCTGGGTCGTCACGTCGTCGACGCCGTGCTCGGCGAACAACTCGCCGGCAGCAGCCGTGATCCGGTCGAGCTTGTCCTGCCGGTTCCGCTCACGCCGACCTGGGACCTGTGTCACGTGCACACTCCGGATCTGGTCGGCGATGGGGTCGACCCATCCTGCCATCCGCAGGAGACCCCCGGGACCCGGCCGTCGGTCGTCGACGTGGCGCGCAGTGCCGACGGGAGGCCCGTGGCGGCCTGGCACCGCGCCTCCCTTTCGCACGTCGGTGCGATCAGTGCCCCCAGCGGTCAGCGCGCCGCCCGCGTGAACGTGCGGTGCACGACGCCCGACGGCGACGCGACCGTCTCGACGGCGAAGCGCTCCTCGATCCCCTCGAGTCCGTCCCAGAGCCGCTCGCCCCGGCCGAGCACGATCGGCACCTCGACCAGGTGCAGGTGATCGACGAGGTCGGCCTGCAGGAACTCGCGGACGGTCTCGACCCCGCCGCCGATCCGGACGTCGCGGCCCGGTGCGGCCTGGCGGGCGAGCTCGAGCGCTTCCGCCGGGGTCGCGTCGATGAAGTGGAAGGTCGTCCCGCCCGCCATCTCGAGGGGCTCGCGCGGGTGGTGCGTGAGCACGAACACGGGCGTGTGGAACGGTGGTTCGTCGCCCCACCACCCGGTCCAGCCGTCGTCGGGCCACGGTCCGCGCTGGGGTCCGAACTTGTTCCGCCCCATGATCTCGACACCGATCTCCGGCCCCCAGGCGCGGGCGAACTCGTCGTCGACATCGGTGGTCCCGCCGGACGCGCCCTGCATCGCACGGAAGGTGGCGGTGGCGGCGAACCACCCCATGAGTCGACCGTCGGCGTGCCCGAACGGCCGGTCGACCGACTGGTCGGCTCCGGCGCCGTACCCGTCGAGCGAGATCGCGAAGTTGTGGACCCTGACCGTCGACATGGTGCTCCTGTCCTGCTTCAGAGGGTGATGCCCGTCGCCGTCGCCAGGGCGTCGACGAGTTGGCGGCGGAACTGCGGGTCAGCGACCGCCTGGTGCGGCTCCTGCCGCTGTCCGTGGAACCAGTAACCGCCGCTGGTGGTTGCGTCGGGGTCGGTCACGAGGGCCTCCTGCGTGCGGTGCCCGAGCTCGAGGTCGTCCGACGCCCCCGCGCCGCCCATCTTGGTCGGGACCCAGCCCGGGTCGACGGCGTTGCTCAGGACGCCGGGCCGGCGCGCCGCGACCTCGGCTGCGAGCGCGGTCACGAAGAGCTTGGTGTCCGAGTACGTGTTCGTCTCCGCGGTGCCGTCCCAGTCGACGCCGTCCAGTCGGGGCCGGCCGCCGCGGTGCATCCCACTGCTCAGGTACACGTGCCGGGTCGGCGCGTGGAGCAGCGCGGTGAACAGGTACGGCGCGACGACGTTGACCGGGATCAGCGCACGGCCGGAGATCACGCCGGCGTTGTGCACGACCGCGTCGATCGGGTCGTCGGCGTCGAGGTCGCGCGCGGCGGCGATCACGGCGTCGCGGTCGGACAGGTCGGCGACGACGAGCGTGGCACCACGGTCGAGCAGGTCGGCGACCGCGTCCGCACGTGCCGTGCTCCGGGCGTGCACGACGACGTCGTGGCCGTCGCGGAGCAGGGTGTCGGCGGTCGCTCGCCCGAGGCCGTCGGTCGAGCCGGTGACGAGGATGCGGGACATGCGTTCATCATGCGCCGGGTGGCGGAGGCGTGTGCGGCGCGACACCGCCGACCTCAGCCGATGACGCCCGTGTGCTCGAGCACGATGTTCACGCCGATCAGGATGAGCACCACACCGCCGGCGATCTCGGCCGGCTTGCCGAACCGGGCTCCGACACGGCGCCCGACGAGCACGCCGGCAAATGACAGCACCGCCGTCGTCACACCGATGAGCAGCACCGCGCCGCCGATCGACACCGGCAGGAACGCCAGCGTGACCCCGACCGCGAGGGCGTCGATGCTCGTGGCGACCGCCAGGACCAGGAGCTCACGGATCGGCAGGCGGTCGGTGTCCTGCGCGGTGTCCTCGTGCTTCGAGAACGCCTCCCACAGCATCTTGCCGCCGATCAGCGCGAGCAGCCCGAACGCGATCCAGTGGTCGAAGTCCGCGATGGAGCGGGCGAACGCCGACCCGAGCAGCCAGCCCAGCAGGGGCATGAGCGCCTGGAACGCACCGAACGTCAGCGCGATGACGAGGGCGTGCCGCACGTCGAAGCGCTTCATGTGCAGGCCCTTGCCGAGGGCGACGGCGAAGGCGTCTGCGGAGACGCCGAGCGCGATGAGGAAGAGGGCCCAGAACGACATGGGGGCGGCGCCTTTCGAGACGGTCGGACGGAGACGCCGACGTCTCAGGACCTGTCGATACTGGCACGGTACCTCGTATGAAAAGGCCTGATCAGCGGTATTCGTCGCGCCGAATCCGGGGGTTGGTGCGCCCGCCCCGGTTCCTGACGGAAGGCTCGCGGCGGCGTTGGGCAGCCCGAGGTTCCACGACACCCCGCCCGCGTTCCGCCGAGGTTCCGATCGGGGCGCTGCGCGCCGGCGAGGTTCCGAGATCTCGGAACCTCACGCGGCGGGGTGGGCGCGACCGCGGGCGCGTCAGCGACCGGCTGCTGCGTGGGCGGCGACCTGGGCGGCGGACAGTTCCGTCCCGTAGACGGCCGCGTACCGCATGGACCCGGTGAAGTAGGCGTTGGCGGGCGAACCCGGCCATCCGCCGATGGTGTCGTAGCCGATCCGGAACCAGCCGGTGTAGTTCTCCGGCGTCTTGTACGTCGCGTTCGACGCGACCAGCGTGCCGTCGACGTACAGGCGCATGCCGTTGGCCGGTGACATCGTCGTCACGGCGTGGTGCCACGCGCCGTCGGTGTAGGCCTTCGGCGACGAGACGACCTGGGTCGTGCCGCTGTACGTCCCGAACGCGAGCTGCCCGCTCGTATTGAGGTAGAGCTTGCGGTCGTGCTGCCCGGATCCGCCGGTCTGACTGCTGCCGAAGCCGATGAGCTGTCCACCGGCGACCGTGGTCTTGAACCAGACCTCTTCGCTGAAGGTGGTCGGGTTGGCGTACGAGCGCGAGGTGGAGACGTAGCTCGTCGAGCCGTTCAGCACGTAGGCGCTGCCGGTGTCGCGCGGGCAGGCGTTCGGGTCGGGAGTGACCGCCGTCATCGCGCCCTGGTAGGTGCCGTTCACGCCGCGGCCCGACCAGTCCGTGGCGGTCTTCGCGTTCGTCGACTCGGTGAGCCGGTACGCGAACAGGGCGTTCGCGGTGTCGGCTCCGACGGCGCCCGTGCAGGTGAAGTAGGGGGCGGTCGCGGCGGTGTTCGTGTCGTTCCGCACGGTGGCGCTGTAGGCGGAGCGCGTCGGGGCGAACTGGTTCAGCAGGACGACGACGGCCAGGGCGACCACGAGCAGGAGGGCGACGACACGGCCGTCACGCAGGCGACGGAGGATCACGATGCGCGCACCGCCTCGACGCGACCGACGGCCAGGCAGGCGACGAGCGGCACCAGGCACACGGCGATCAGCGCCACCCACCCGAGCGGGTCGAGGTCGATGTTCGAGGTCAGCTGGTAGTGCCCGTTCTTCGTGAGTTCGTGGATGACCACGCGGCCGACCTCACCGTCGACCAGGTGCACGGTGTTGCCGCCGTGGGCGTCGATGCGCACCGGGAAGATGCCGGACGAGATGACGGTGGCCTCGACGCCCGTCGGGCTCGAGGTGTTCGTGATGGTCGTCACGTTGACGAACGGCTTGAGCACGAACGCGGCGTACGAGACCGTCAGGGCGGAGCCGGCGATCCGCAGGCACGTGCGGGTGACCCGGTCGGTGAAGGCACTGGTCAGGGTCAGGATCAGCAGCGTGCCGATGAGCAGGATCGGGGCGGCGCGGAACAGCCAGCCAAGGTGGGGGACCAGGAGCGCCGGGGTGCCGATCACGTCGGCCTGCGACAGCGTCCACGGGTCGACCGCGCCGTTCACGTCACCCCGGGTGCGCAGACCGCCGTCGGCGTCGATCGCGATGATGCGGTGCGTGTAGACGACGTCCGGGTTGGCGGAGGTCTCGAAGGAGACGACATCGCCGACGTGCAGGGTGGCGACGTCCACCGGCAGGTCGAGCACGAGGGTGCCGACCGGGGCTGCCTCGCCCATCGAGGGCGTCTCGACGACGAACCAGCGGCCGCCGGCGGACAGGAACAGCACCGCGGCGGTGAGCAGCACGGCGGCGACCAGGGCGAGCAGCCAGGCGAGCGTCGACTCGGAGCGGGTGACCGCGCGACCCCGGAGGGCCGGACGGTCGAGCGTGCCGCTGAGCGGGATCGCTGCGGTCTGGCTCATGTCGTGCTCCTGCGGCTCGGTGGGGTGCGGCTCAGCGCTTGCTGCGCTTGGTGGAACGGGGGTGGCGACGCTCGGCCGGAGGGGGGTCGGTCGAGCGTCGCCGGTCTGGGGTCACGGGCTCGTCACGGGGCGGCTGGGGGCACCGACCCGGGGCGGGATCAGGCCGTGAACGTCCAGGTCATGGGGACCGAGGCCGCGAGGCCCTGGTAGGTGTTGCCCGCGGAGGAGTCGAGGGTCACCGCGAAGTTGAACGGGACGCTGGCACCGGCGGCCGGGGCCTGGGGCATCGTGAAGGCCGACGCTGCGGCGCCCTTGAAGCTGGCGAGCGTGCCGCTGAAGACCGTGGTCGAACCCGAGGTGATGACGAGGTTCATCTTGGCGCAGAGGTCGGTCGCGGTGCCGTTGGCCGAGCCGTTCGCCGACTGGGTGCAGGTGGCGCCCGGGTTCAGCGTGAAGGTGCTGGCGGCCGCGGTTCCGGTGTTCTTGATCGAGATCGCGGTGTTCACCGTGTTGCCAGGCGTCATGGTCGTGCTGCCGCCGAACTTGTTGATCGTCGAGCAGGTCGCGGAGTTCGTCGAGACCGAGCCGCCGTCGGTGCTGAGGCAGGTGACCGTTGCGCCGGCGTTCTGCTCCTGCATGATCAGCGTGCCGCTGCCGGCGGTGTTGCTGCTGTTCGTGATGCTCGCCGCGAACCCGGACAGGGTGCCGGTGAGCGAGAGGGAGAGGAGCACGGCGGCGAAGATGCCGGCGAGGAGCGCCACGGGGGCGAAACGGATCCGCTTCAGCGCGGAGGTGCGGAGCTTGGTGGACACGGTGTACCTCATCGGTTCGGTGGTTCGCAGTGGTTGGGGGAAGCAAGTCATTCGGGCTGATTTGCTTCAATCATTAAGATAGTCATTGCTTGACTAAGTTAGCCACTCGCGCACCTACCCCAGTGCGGGGGACGCTCGTGTCCCCTGGGTTCCCGACATGGAAGGATTCCCCCGTGACCCCCGCCGCACACGATGACGACGCCGCCGACCTGATGGCCGCGTTCACCGCTGTCGTGCGCGCGAACGCGAGCCTGGTGAACCAGCTCAGTGCACGAGCCGGGGTGCACGAGAACGCCCTGCGAGCACTCGTGCTCATCAGCGACACCGGCTACTCGACACCGACGGAGGTCGCCGGGTACCTCGGCCTGACCTCGGGCGCGGTGACGAACATGATCGACCGGATGAGCACCGCCGGACTGCTCGAGCGCGCGCCGAACCCGAACGACCGTCGTGGGTCGTTGCTGCGGCTGCTGCCGACCGGCGATGACGTCGTCGCGGACTACCGGCAGCGCTACGCCGCCATGCTCCGAGCGGTCGACGGCGCACACGGCGGCGAGCTGCACGAGGTGCTCAACGACCTGGCCACGAGCCTGTACCAGCAGGCCGCGGCGGCGGGGGAGTAAGCGCTCGTCAGACCGGCTGGAGCGCCTGCTGCTCGCCGATGGGGAGCTCGACCCGGATGCGGTCACCCGTGCGGACGACGCCACCGGTCACGACGACGCTCATCACGCCGCCCTTCCGCACCACCGCACCGTCCTCGTCCCGCCCGAGCACCTCACGCAACAGACCCGGTTCGAACCCGTTGATCTGCTGGCACGGGTTCCGCAGGCCCGTCACACGGACGCGGGCCTGGTCACCGAGGTGCAGCACCGTCCCGGTCGGCAGGCCGAGCAGGTCGACGCCACGGGTCGTGACGTTCTCACCCATCTGGCCCGGCTCGAGGTGGTACCCGGCGTCGGCGACCTCGTCGAACACCTCGGCGTGGAGCAGGTGGACCTGCCGCAGGTTCGGCTGCGAGGGATCCCGCGCGACACGAGACCGGTGCTGCACGGTCGTCCCGGCGTGGGCGTCACCCTCGATGCCCCAGCCCTCGACCAGGGTCACCTCGTCGACGACGGGCTTGCTGAACCGGTGGGCACTGTCGCGGCTCACGGCGATCACGCGCGGCTGGTCGTCACGGTTCTCGGTCATGGTGCGATCCTTGCGCAGGTTCGGTTTCGACGCAGCCCCCGGTCAGTGTCCGAGCTCGACGAGGAAGACCCCGGCGATGATCAGTGCGATCCCGCCGAGCATGAGCGCCGTCAAGGGTTCGCGGAAGAGCACCCGGCCCAGGATCGCCGTCAGTGCGACACCGGTCGCGGCCCAGATCCCGTAGGCGACACCGATCGGCAGGCCGAGCGTCAGCGCCACGGCGAGCAGGCTGAACGCGACGAGGTACCCCAGGACGACGGGCACGAAGAACACCTTCTTGCCGTCGGTGGCGAGCTTGAGGCTGATCGTGGCACCGACCTCGGAGACGATCGCGACGGCGAGCAGGACCCAGGCCATCAGAACGGCTCGCGCTCTGGCGTCTGGCGCTTCCGTGCGGCGAGCGCTCGCTGCGAACCGATCTCGACCAGCAGCACCCCGGCAGCGATGAGCACGATGCCGGCGACCATGGTGAGCGTGAGTGCCTGCCCGAACAGCACGGCCGCGAGCACCGCGGTCAGGGCGACGCCGGAGGCTCCCCAGATGCCGTAGGCGACCCCGACCGCCATCCCCGCGCGCAGCACCAGGATCAGCATCGCGAACGCGGCGACGTAGCCCGCGACGACGAGCGCGTACCACCCGGGCTGGTCGACGGCGGCCTGCATCGAGAGCGCTCCGGTGACCTCGGCGACGATCGCGGTCCCGAGGAACAGCCACTTCATGCGTCGCTCCTGTCCGCCAGGGCCGCGATCGCCCGTGCCGCGACCCGGACGGTGGCCTGTGCGGCTGTGTCGTCCCGGTCGGCGAGCCACGTCGAGCTGATGCCGTCGGCGGTCGCGATGAGCAGCCGGACGACCTGCTCGACCGGCACTGCCCAGCGGATGCCGTCCTCGGCGGTCCACTCGTCGACCTGCTCGCGGACGGCGTCGAGGTACGCGTGCTGCTCCCACGCGGCGAGGTCTTGCAGGTCGGGGTCGCGTCGTGAGTAGGTGACCAGCTCGACGACGGCGAGTGCGGTCGCTGGGTCGTCGCGCGTCTGCGCGAGGTGGGCCGACAGGCCGGAGGCGATCCGGGCCTCCAGGTCGAGCCGCGTGACCGGCGGTGCGAACGCGACCGCCATGGCCGTGCGGAGCTGGCGTTCGAGCACTGCGCGGAAGAGCGGCGCCTTCGATGCGAAGCAGTAGTGGAAGGCGCCGTGCGGCAGGCCAGCGCGGGCGGTGACCGCGCGGGTGGTCACGGCACTGATGCCGCCGTCTCGCAGGACGGCGATCGCGGCGTCGACGAGCTGCTCGCGTCGTTCCTCGACGCTGCGGTGCTCTTGCTGGAGGGTCATGGTCCGACCGTACCGCCGTACTTGGCCATGTGGCCAAGTACGGCGGTGAACTCTCAGCGTGGGACAGGTTCGCCCCAGCACCCCGGTCCTCAGGAGAACGACCCTCGGCCAACCGGCTGAGGGTCGTTCTGTGGTGCGACGCGCCTACTTGTGGCTGGAGCGCTGCGTGAACTTGGCGTTCACGACGCCGTAGAGCACCCAGACGACGACCACGACGAGGGCAACCGTGCCGACGGTTGCCGGCAGCATCCCTTGCGCGAGGAACGGGACGAGCAAGAGGCTGGCCACGCCGAGGACGGCGAGGGTGATCTTGTAGCTGCGAGGAGACATCAGACCGTCCTTACTTGCACTAGTTGCACTGGCTGGCACTCTTGTCGAGAACGAACGGGTTCCAACCCGAGAGCGGAGTCCCGGGGACTCCGTACCCGACGATACCGAGGCAGTTGTCGTTGGCGTTCGCGCCCTGCGCGAAGGCGGTGATCGCACCGCTGACGAGGGCGCAGACACCGCCGACGACGGGAGTGCCGATGAGGGCGCACCCTGCCGTCAGCGCAGCCGTCCCGGCAGGTCCGCCCGCTGCGATCACCTTCGTCTCGGCGCGGTTGAAGTACACCGAGCACCATCCGACGCCGCACCCCGTCGACGGGTCGGCGGTCACCGGGAACGCCGCCCCGGTCGTGTCGACGTGCTGGGTGACGATGTTCGAGCCGGGTACGACCGTGTACGAGGTCGGGAGCTGCTTGCCGTCAGCGTCGTGCGCCCACGGCGTCTCGAGGTAGTTGACGACGTCGCCGCTGGCGTTCTTCACCTGCACCTTGCCGCCGTCCACGAGGGTGAGCGTGTCGGTCTCGGAGCCGATCTCGAACTCGTAGTCGGTCGGCGCCGACGAGTTGTTGATCACGATGAAGCTGGCGTTCGTGCCGTTCGTCCCGGTGCCCGTGACCGTCCCGAAGTCGGCTCCGCGGTAGACGTCCGAACCGGTGGCGGCATCGGCCGTCGCAGCCCCTGGGACGACCGGCGTGACTGCGACGTGCGATGCAGAGTCCACCTGGACCCTCGACTGGACAGCTGCTCCGGTCGGTGCGGAATCGCTCGTACCGAGCAGGCCCTGCTGCTGGATGACCGCGAGCGGATCGTCGGACGCCGCAGCGTTCGCCGGTGCTGCGACGAGTGAGCCAGCGAGCACAGCCGCCGCGATGGCGCCCCCTGCGGTCATCTGGCGGATTCGTGAGTGGTTCATACTTCGGTCCCCTGTCTCCGACGCTGAGGTCGGTCCCGTTGTAGTCAGCAACGTTGCTGACGAACCGACCCTACGACCCCCCGTTGGAGGGGTAGACCCATCGTTACACTTCCGTGACTCCGGTCGGAGGGACTCTTCGCGCAGTGAGCGCTCCTACCTCGCCCCGATCCGGCGCCGAAGGCTGCGTCTCGGAACTCTGATGTGTGGCCGGTGGACCAGTCACCTGGCGGACGACACCCGCCCTACTGCGGCATGTCCACGAACCGCGAGAACATCCCGTGGAACGCCACGGTGATCGTGTCCGTCGGGCCGTTACGGTGCTTCGCCACGATCAGGTCGGCCTCACCCTGCCGCGGGTTGTCCTTCTCGTACGCCGACTCGCGGTGCAGCAGGATGACCATGTCGGCGTCCTGCTCGATCGACCCGGACTCACGCAGGTCGGAGATCGCCGGCTTCTTGTCGGCACGCTGCTCGGGACCACGGTTCAGCTGGGACAGCGCGATGACGGGGACCTGGAGCTCCTTCGCCATCAGCTTCAGGGCACGCGAGAACTCGGAGACCTCTTGCTGGCGGCTCTCGACCTTCTTGCCCGAGGTCATCAGCTGCAGGTAGTCGATGACGACGAGCTTGAGGTTGTGCTGCTGCTTGAGCCGACGGCACTTGGCGCGGATCTCGACCAGCGTCATGTTGGGGGAGTCGTCGATGAAGAACGGGGCGTCGTTGATGCGCCCGCGGGTCTGCGCGATGGTGGTCCAGTCGCGGGAGTCCACGGTGCCCTTGCGCATGTTCTGCAGCGGCACGCTGGTCTCGGCGGACAGCAGACGCATCGCGATCTCGGCGCGACCCATCTCGAGCGAGAAGAAGGCGGCGGTCTGGTCGTGCTTGATCGCGGCGGCGCGGCACAGGTCGAGCGCAAGGGTGGACTTACCGAGGGCGGGTCGAGCCGCGACGATGATCAGCTGCCCGGGGTGGAAGCCGTTCGTCAGGCCGTCGAGCTGCGCGAACCCGGTCGGCACGCCGGTCATCTGGCCGTCGCGGCCCTTGGCGGCCTCGATCTCGTCGAGCGCGGCGGAGATGGCGTCGGTCAGGGGGACGTAGTCCTCGGTCTGCACGCCGCCGGCGACGTTGTAGACCTCGGCCTGGGCGCTGTTGACGAGGTCGGTGACCTCACCCTCGGACGCGTAGCCCATCTGCACGATGCGGGTACCGGCGTCGACGAGGCGACGGAGCACGGCCTTCTCGGCGACGATGCCGGCGTAGTACCCCGCGTTGGCCGCGGTCGGCACCATGCTCGTCACGCTGTGCAGGTACTCGGCGCCACCACCGCGGGACAGCAGACCGGTCTTGGTCAGCTCGTCGGTGACGGCGATGACGTCGGTGGGCTCGCCGTGCGAGTAGAGCGACAGGATCGCGTCGAAGATGACCTCGTGCTTGGGGACGTAGAAGTCCACGCCACGAGCGGTCTCGATGACGTCGGCGACGGCGTCCTTCGACAGGAGCATGCCGCCGATGGTCGACTGCTCGGCCAGCAGGTCGTGCGGCGGGGTGCGTTCCATGCCGCGCTCCGCGTACTCCTGCGGTGCGGGCTCAAGATGCGCGATCGACACACTCTCTCCTCTGTTGAACGACGCGGGACCGGACACGATGGTCGGACACCCGCAACGACTTTCTAACCCCAGCGACCGACATCCCCGAGTCGCTGGGCCAAGCTACGGCCGCAGAGTTATCCCCAACAAACGGCCCTGTGGATAACTCTGTGGACGGATTGCGGAACACGCCGGAATGCTGTGTGGAGAACTGTGGACGAGCCTGTGGAAACATGGCCATGGGAACACACTTTCGACCACTTGAACAGGGGTTTTCATGTTCACACGGTGTGTGGAAAAGTGGGGTTCAAGTACGACTTGAAGGTTCCGATTTGACACGTTTCTGCTGTGTAAAACGACTTGACAAGCACCCCTCCTGTGGGAAGTGTTCTCGGGCCGTTCCCAGCAAGCCGGACCGTGCCTGAGAGGTAACCAGCCAGCCAAGCCGAGCCCGCCAACGCAACGACGGGCGGGCCTCCCGGAGGAGACCCGCCCGTCGTGGAGCGGAACGTCAGTGCTACTTGGCAGCGACGACCTTGAGCGAGATCACGGCAGTGATGTCCTCGCGCAGACGCACGGTGGCCTCGTGGTCACCGACGGTCTTGATGGTCGCGGGGACCTCGACCTTGCGCTTGTCGAGCGAGCCGACGCCCTGCGCCTGGACGGCGTCAGCGACGTCGCCCGGACGGACGGAGCCGAACAGACGACCGTCCTTGCCGGCCTTGACCGCCAGGGAGATGGTCGCGTTCTCGAGCTTCATCTTGAGGTCCTGTGCCTCTTCGATGGTGGCGAGCTCACGCGCGGTGCGCGCGGCACGGATCGACTCGACCTGCTTCTCGCCGCCCTTGGACCACGCAACAGCGAAGCCCTGGGGGATGAGGTAGTTGCGGGCGTAGCCGTTCTTGACGTCGACGACGTCACCAGCGGAACCGAGGCCGGAGACCTCGTGGGTGAGGATGAGCTTCGACATGTGTCGACCTCCGATCAGCGGCCGGAGCCGGCGTAGGGGAGGAGCGCCATCTCACGGGCGTTCTTCACGGCACGGGCGATGAGGCGCTGCTCCTGGACGGAGACGCCGGTGATGCGACGGGCGCGGATCTTTCCACGCTCCGAGATGAACTTGCGAAGGGTCGCAACGTCCTTGTAGTCGATGACGCCGACCTTGATCGACTTCGCGGGAGCGGCGTTCTTGCCGCCCTTGCCGCGAGGCTTCCGGCGGTCGCCGGTGCTCTTTCCAGCCATAGTGATTTGTCCTTAGAAGAAAAGTTGTGTGTCCGTCGGAACCGAGAGGATCAGAACGGGGTCTCGTCGTCGAAGTTGCCGCCGGGGGTGCTCCACACGTCGTTCGACTGTGCGTTGCCGCCGCCCTGCTGGCCACCCTGCGGGGACCACGGCTCGTCGGACTGGCCACCAGCGGAGGCGTTGCCGCCACCGTTGTTGTTCCAGCCGCCGTTGCCGCTGCCCTGCTGACCGCCACCGTTGCCGCCGCCGACCTGGCCACGACCGCCGCCGCCACCCGCTGCGCGGGTGATCTGTGCGGTCGCGTACCGGAGCGACGGGCCGATCTCGTCGACCTCGAGCTCGATGCTCGTGCGCTGCTGACCCTCGCGGTCCTGGTAGGAACGCTGACGCAGACGACCCTGCGCGATGACGCGCGAGCCCTTCGTCAGCGACCCCGCCACGTGCTCGGCGAACTCCCGCCACACACTCGCGCGGAGGAACAGCGCGTCGCCGTCCTTCCACTCGTTCGCCTGACGGTCGAACGTGCGAGGCGTGGAGGCGATGGTGAAGTTCGCCACTGCGAGCCCGTTCTGCGTGTACCGCAGCTCGGGGTCCGCGGTGAGGTTGCCCACCACCGTGATGACGGTTTCGCCGGCCACGGGTTACTCGGCGCTCGCGGTCGCGGTTGCGGAGGCGTTGGCAGCCTTGCGGGCTGCGCGTGCCTCGTCGCGCTGCTTCTGGGCGGCGACCTGCGCGATGCCCTCTTCGGCGCGGAGGACCTTCGTGCGGAGCACGGCCTCGGAGAGACCGAGCTGACGGTCGAGCTCCTTGGCGGCCTCGGGCGAGGACGTGAAGTCGACGACGGCGTAGATGCCCTCGGACTTCTTGGCGATCTCGTAAGCGAGCCGGCGACGGCCCCAGACGTCCACGTTGTCGACGGTGCCACCGTCGTTGCGGATGACAGCGAGGAACTTGTCCAGGCTGGGAGCGACGGTGCGCTCATCGATCTCGGGGTCGAGGATCGCCATCAGTTCGTACTGGTGCATGCGGAACCCACCTCCTCTGGTCTCATCGGCCCCGGGCAGTTCCCGGGGCAGGAGGGTTGATGCATGTGCCACAGCGCGCAGACACGCGCCGGGCAACCTGCACAGACTACCCGACGGCCTGGAGGCGCGCCACCGGTCTGTGCAGGACCGTCGCGTCCGTCAGGCGGTCGCGTCTCGGGCGTCGGTGTCGCGTCAGGAGCTGGTCGCGTCCCGCGCGGCCCACCAGTCGCGCAGGCGCGCCTCGGCTGCGTCGGCGCCGAGGGGTCCGTCGTCCATCCGCGCCTCGAGCAGGAAGCGGTAGGCCTCGCCCACGGCACGCCCCGGCGGGATGTCGAGGATCCGCATGATCTCGTCGCCGGTCAGGTCGGGCCGGATCGAGTCCAGTTCCTCTTGCTCGGCCAGGACGCGGATCCGCTCCTCGAGGTCGTCGTACGCGAACGCCAGGCGGTCGGCCTTGCGGCGGTTCCGCGTGGTGACGTCCGAGCGGGTCAGCTCGTGCAGCCGTTCGAGCTGCGGGCCGGCGTCGCGGACGTAGCGCCGGACGGCCGAGTCGGTCCAGGCACCGTCGGTGTACCCGAAGAACCGCAGGTGCAGCTCGATCAGGCGGGACACCGCGGCGATCGTGTCGTTGTCGAAGCGCAGGGCACGGAGCCGCTTCTTCGCGAGCTTCGACCCGACCAGGTCGTGGTGGTGGAAGCTGACGGCGCCGCCCGGCTCGAGCTTGCGGGTGGCGGGCTTGCCGATGTCGTGCAGCAGCGCCGCGAGCCGGAGCACGGTGTCCGGCGGGTCGCCCGCGTGCCGCTCGGCCTCGTAGCCGATCGCCTGTTCGAGCACGGTCAGGGAGTGCTCGTAGACGTCCTTGTGGTGGTGGTGCTCGTCGATCTCGAGCTGCATCTCGGGCAGCTCGGGCAGGAACCGCTGCGCCAGCCCGGTGTCCACGAGCAGGCGGATGCCCGGCACGGGGTCGCCCGTGTTGAGCAGCTTGACGAGTTCGTCGCGCACCCGCTCGGCGGACACGATGTCGATGGAGTCGACCAGGTCCTGCATGGCGGCACGGACGTCGTCGTCGACGGTGAACCCGAGCTGCGACGTGAACCGCGCCGCCCGCATCATCCGGAGCGGGTCGTCGCGGAACGACACCACGGCGGCCTGCGGGGTGCGGAGGCGGGCGGCCAGCAGGTCCTCGACGCCGCCGTGCACGTCGACGAGCTCACGGGCCGGCAGCCGGAGCGCCATCGCGTTGACGGTGAAGTCGCGGCGGAGCAGGTCGTCCTCGATGGTGTCGCCGAACGCGACCTCGGGCTTGCGGGTCTCGCCGTCGTACACGTCACTGCGGTAGGTGGTGATCTCGACCTGCTCGCCGCCGACCCGCGCGGCGATGGTGCCGAACTGGCGGCCGACGTCCCACGTGGCGCTCGCGATCGGTTCGACGATGCGCAGGATGTCGTCCGGACGGGCGCTCGTCGTGAAATCGAGGTCGGTGACGGGACGACCGAGGAAGGCGTCCCGCACGGGTCCGCCGACCAGGGCCAGCTCGTGTCCGGCGTCGGCGAAGGCCCGAGCGAGGAGGTCGACGGGCTCGGTGGTGGCGAGTGCGTCGAGTCGTTCGACGGCCTGGGCAACGGACTGCATGACGGTGCTCATCCTCCCAGATCGAAGCCCCGAGTTCTCCACAACCCCGCGCGCACGGGACCTGTTCATGGTCGCGCCTCATACACTCGTGCTCGGCCCGAACCGACCCCGTGGCCCGCTTCCGTATGCACATCCTCCGCACCACGCTCGCCGCAGCCGCGTCGACCCTCGTCGCGCTCGGCCTGGTCGTCGCGCCCGTCAGCGCCCCGCACGCCGATGCCGCGACGGTCTCGTCGGCCAAGACCCACCTCGCCGATCCGGCTGCTGCCGATGCGGGCAAGGCCACGATCTCGGTCGCTCCCGCGCACCGTGGGATCGTCCAGCGCGACCAGGACCTCACCCTCTCGGTGACCGTCACGAACGACACCGACACTGCACTGCCCGCCGGCAGCGCGGAGTTCGACATCTTCCGCTCCGTGAGCACGCGGGACGTCCTGGACGACTGGCTTGCCGACACCACCACGACCGGTTACCTCGGCGCCCCGATGGACTCTGTGGACATCCCGGAGGTCCCGGCGCACCGTTCGGTCACCATCGACGCGGTCGAGATCGTCTCGGGCAACGTGGCACTCGGCGGGTACTCGTCGTTCGGTGCGCGGCGCATCGCGGCCGAGTACACGGCCGGTGACACCTTCGCCGTGGCCCGCTCCGCGATCACCTGGTACCCGGACTTCGAGCAGGTGCCGGTCAGCGTCTCGGTGGCGATGCCGGTGACGGTCCCGAAGTCCACCGACGGGATCCTCACCGCGGCCGTCCTGGCCTCCGCCACCTCGGTCGACGGCACCCTGACCCAGCAGCTCGACGCGGCCGAGGACCACAACGTCGCCGTCGCCGTCGACCCGCGGATCATCGCCTCGATCCGGATCCTCGGCGAGAACGCGCCGTCCACCGCGACCGCGTGGCTCCAACGCCTCGAGTCCCTGCGCAACGAGACCTTCTCGTTGTCCTACGCGGACGCCGACGTCACCGGGCTGCGCCAGGCCGGGTCGGACGGCATCCTCGCGCCGATCTCGCTCGACCAGTCCGTCAAGTCCGAGAACTTCCCCGGCGCCGAGACCCCCGCGCCGACCCCGACCGCGACCCCCGGCCAGACGACGACCCCGAGCAGCTCCGCGTCCCCGAGCGACGACGCCACCACCGATGCCGGCTCCGGCTCCGGCTCCGACACGGGCGAGACCACGGACACGCTGCCCACGACCGCGCAGCTGCTGGACTTCCCCTACTCGATGGACTCGATCTCCTGGCCGACCGAGGGCACCGTGTCGTCGTCGGACCTCGAGGCACTCGAGCGGGCGGGCACGAAGACCACGATCGTCTCGAGCGGGAACACCTCTGCTGGCGCGAACGCCACGATCTCGGCGTCGGAGAAGATCGGTGACGACCACGTCCTCGTGTCGGACCAGTCGATGTCGTCCCTGCTGCGCAAGGCCGCAACCGCACCGGACCGCCAGAGCTGGTCGTCGGCGATGTCCGAACTCACCGCGACGCTCGCCACCTCGGCGCGCGACGGCACCGCCACGGGGCCGATCCTGCTGACCCTCGGTCGCGACTGGCCCTCGGACTCCGCGCGCCTCAGCCAGACCCTCGACGCCCTCGAGAGCACCGCCTGGGTGGCGCCCGCCGACCTCTCAACGGCGTCGAACGCCGTCGCCGGGTCACTCACGCTCAACAGCGCGTCCACCGGGGCCGGCCGCATCGCACAGCTCAAGCGCCTGGTGCAGGGCGAACAGGGGCTCTCCGCGTTCGCCACGATCCTCGACACCCCCGCCGAACTGACCGCACCCGCACGCCTCCGACTGCTCGCCATCGCGTCGAACGCGTGGCGGGGGGACAACGACGGGCTGACGGCCGCCGTCGACGCCCGCACGGCCGCCTGGGCGAAGCAGACCACCGAGGTCGGGATCGTCGACTCGAGCAGCCTGACCCTGCTCGGCGACCGGTCCTCGCTGCCGGTCTCCATCCGCAACAGCTCCGACTACCCGGTGACGGTGCACCTGGCCGTCCAGCCGTCGAACTCCGCCCTCCGGGTCGTCCGCAACGACATCGTGGTCGAGATCCAACCGGACTCGTCGACCCGAGCGACCGTCCCCGTGCAGTCCGTCGCGAACGGCAAGGTCGAGCTGACCATGTCGCTGTCGAGCCCGACCGGCGTCGCGATCGCCCAGCCGGCCACCGTCGAGCTCAACGTCCAGGCGCAGTGGGAGACGGTCATCACCGCTGCCGCAGCGGTCGCCCTGATCGCGATCTTCGGCTTCGGCATCTTCCGCAGCATCCGGAAGCGCATCCGCCGTCGCAACGGCGAACTCGACGACGAGGACGACGACGACCCCAACCGCCCGCTCGCCGTGCAGCCGGGTGCGCCCGGTGCGCCCGCCTCGCCCGCGGGATCGGTCGTCGGACCGGGAGGCCCGGATCACCGCGCCGAGGCACCCACCGCGTTCGCCGTGGCCGGTTCCGGTACGGCCGCTGTCGCGGCTCCTGGTGGCGACCGCCTGCAGGGCGCGATCGCCCGAGCCGGAGTCGAACCGGGCCTCCCGTCCGACGCCCGTACCAGCCCTGTCGCGGACGCCCGCGACCCCGAGGAGCCGACCATCAGCGCCACCCAGCCCCAGCCCGACGTCGATGCGGAACCGGTCGCCGAGCGCAGCCTGGGGCGTGCGAGTGCGATGCTCGCGGCGGGGACGATGGTGAGCCGGATCCTCGGCTTCGCGAAGACGTTTGTCCTCGCCTACGCCATCGGGCAGAACGCGAGCCCCTCGGCGAACGCGTTCGCCGTCGCGAACCAGCTGCCGAACAACATCTACGCGCTCATCGCGGGTGGCCTGCTGTCGGCCGTGCTCATCCCGCAGATCGTCCGCGCCATGAAGAACGGCACGGACGGCGGGCAGGCGTACGTCAACAAGATCGTGACGCTCGGCGGTTCGGTCTTCATCGTCATCACCATCGTGGCGACGGCACTGGCACCGCTCCTGGTCCGCCTGTACACGACGTCCTCGGACACCCGGGGTCCTGCTGCGACCGACCTCGCCGTCGCCTTCGCGTTCTGGTGCTTGCCGCAGATCCTCTTCTACGCGATGTACTCGCTGCTCGGTGAGGTTCTCAACGCCAAGCAGGTCTTCGGGCCGTTCACCTGGGCGCCGCTGCTCAACAACGTCATCGCGATCGGCGGCCTCGTCGTCTTCATCGCCTTGTACGGCAGTGGCGGAAGCGCCGTCGGCGATTGGACACCCGCAAAGATCGCGCTCCTCGCCGGCAGCGCCTCACTCGGTGTGTTCGCCCAGGCTGCATTCCTGCCGTTCTTCTGGAAGCGTGCGGGGCTCTCGTTCCGCCCGGACTTCCGGTGGCGTGGTGTCGGCCTGAAGTCCACGGGGACCGCGGCCGGATGGCTGTTCGCGATGATCCTGGTGACGCAGGTGGCCGGCATCGTGCAGTCCTCCGTCGCGTGGAAGGGTCAGGACGACGGGCCCGGCAACGCTGTGCTCGGCAACGCGTGGCTCATCTTCATGCTGCCGCACTCGATCATCACGGTGTCCATCGCGACCGCGTACTTCACCCGGATGAGCCACGACGCCGAGCGCGGCGACCTGGCATCGGTCCGACGGAACCTGTCGCTGTCCCTGCGCATCGTCGGGCTCTTCACGGTCTTCGCGTCGGTGGCGCTGGTCGTCGTCGCGGTGCCGTTCGGCCGGCTGTACGAGGGCACGTTCGAGAGCGCCCTGCAGGTCGGTGCCGTCCTGGTCGCCTACATGCCGGGCCTGGTGCTGTTCAGCATGTTGTTCATCATCCAGCGCGTGTTCTGGGCCATGCACGACCACCGGACCCCGTTCCTGATGCAGTGCATCCAGTCCGTCCTGTTCGTCATCGGTGCCCTCGCGGTGTCGACGTTCCCGACCTCCGTGATCGGCATCGGTGTGGCCGCGTGCACGACCCTCGCCGGGACCGCACAGACGATCGTCGCCCTCGTCCTGGTGCGCCGCAAGCTCGGCAGCATCGAGGGACCGGTCGTGACCCGCTCGCACGTGCAGTTCGTCATCGCGGCGCTGATCGCCGGCGTGGTCGGCCTGTTGGTCGTGAACTTCTTCGGGGCGTTCTCCGCAGCCGGGTTCGCGATGTCGGACCGCACCGGGGCACTCATCACCATCGTCCTGACCGGCGCCGTCATGGTCCTCGTGTACTTCGGGGCGCTCGTCGTCGCCAAGAACGGCGAGATCAAGAACGCCGTCGGCATGGTGAAGAGCAAGCTCGGTCGCTGACCGCACGCTTCCCGGACGTCGCGGAATGCCGCGCCGGTACCATGTGTTGACCCGGTCAGCACGCAACGGAAGGGCAGTCAGGCATGCGCCAGCTCATCATCATCGGTTCCGGTCCGGCCGGGTTCACCGCCGGCATCTACGCCGCGCGCGCAGAGCTCAAGCCGCTCATCGTCGCGTCCAGCGTCGAGACGGGCGGGGAACTCACCAAGACGACCGAGGTCGAGAACTTCCCGGGCTTCCCCGAGGGGATCCAGGGTCCCGACCTCATGATCAAGATGCAGGAGCAGGCCGAGAAGTTCGGCGCTGAGGTCCTGTACGACGACGCCGTCTCCGTCGACCTCACCGGCGACGTGAAGAAGGTCACCGTCGGCTCCGGCGAGACCTACGAAGCCCTCGCGGTCATCTACGCGACCGGTTCGGCGTACCGCCACCTCGGCATCGCCGACGAAGAGCGCCTCTCGGGCCACGGTGTCTCGTGGTGCGCGACCTGCGACGGCTTCTTCTTCCGCCAGAAGAACATCGCCGTGGTCGGCGGCGGTGACTCCGCGATGGAAGAAGCGACGTTCCTCACCCGCTTCGCCGACAAGGTCACCGTGATCCACCGCAAGGACACCCTCCGTGCGTCGAAGATCATGCAGGACCGTGCCCACAACGACCCGAAGATCGAGTTCGCGTGGAACAAGGAGGTCATCGGCATCCAGGGTGACTCCGCCGTGACGGGCGTGACGCTCAAGGACACCGTGGACGGCACCGAGAGCGAACTCGCCCTCGACGGTCTGTTCATCGCGATCGGCAACGACCCCCGCGTGCACCTCGTGCACGGTCAGCTCGAGCTCGCTCCCGAGGGCACCATCGCCGTCGAGGGCCGCACGTCCAAGGCGGTCGGCGTCCCCGGGGTCTTCGTCGCGGGCGACGTGCTCGACCACACCTACCGCCAGGCCATCACGGCCGCCGGTTCCGGTGCGGTCGCCGCGCTCGACGCCGAGAAGTACCTCGCCGACCTCGAGGACACGCTGACCGACGCTGCTGCGGGCGAGACCCCGGTCGAGCCGGTCACCATCTCCGCCTGACCCGTACGGCCCCCGGAATGCCGGGGGCCCGTCCGCGGTTCCACACCCAGTACCGACTTCTCACGAAAGGACACCCATGTCCAACGCAAAGGCTGTCACCGACGCCACCTTCTCGGACGAGGTCCTCAAGTCCGACAAGACGATCCTGGTCGACTTCTGGGCCGAGTGGTGCGGCCCGTGTCGCGCCGTCTCGCCGATCCTCGACCAGATCGCCGAAGAGCACGCCGGCAAGATCGAGATCGTGAAGCTCAACGTGGACGACAACCCCCAGTCGGCCATGAACTACCAGATCACCTCGATCCCGGCGATGAAGGTCTTCAAGGGCGGCGAGGTCGTCAAGACCGTCATCGGCGCCAAGCCGAAGCCCGCGCTCGAGGCCGACCTCGCCGAGTTCCTCGCGTAGGTCGCACCAGCACCACCGAACGCCCCGTCCTCGTCCTGCTCAGCAGGCGTCGGCGGGGCGTTCGCATGCCACCCGTTGCGGATCGGCCTCCGCCGCGGAGCCCGGGTTTCCGGGGTCGATGTCGTAGTGTGGCGGGAATGTCTCACTGATCGGAGCACGGTATGACGAACGGCAACAGCCTCGACCCCTGGTACGACTCCTACGCCCAGCGCACCGCCGGGCTGAGCGCCTCCGAGGTCCGAGCCCTGTTCGCCGTCGCCTCGCGCCCCGAGGTGGTCTCGCTGGCCGGTGGCATGCCGTTCGTCTCCGCGCTGCCGAGAGAGCTCGTCACGGGCTCCCTGGACCGCGTGATGAACGAGCACGCGGCCATGGCGCTGCAGTACGGCGGCGGACAGGGTCTGCGGTCCCTCCGCGAGCACATCGTGGACGTCATGAGCCTCGAGGGCATCCGTGCCAGTGCCGAGGACGTCGTCGTGACGACGGGCTCGCAGCACGCGCTCGACCTCGTCACGCGTCTGTTCATCGATCCGGGCGACGTCGTCCTCGCCGAGTCCCCGTCCTACGTCGGCGCGATCGGTGTGTTCCGGTCGTACCAGGCCGAGACCGTCCACGTGACGACTGACGAACTCGGTCTGGTGCCCGAGGCGCTGCGCGAGGCGATCGCGAACCTCCGGACGCAGGGCAAGCGGATCAAGTTCCTCTACACGATCCCGAACTTCCACAACCCGGCCGGCGTCACCATGAGCCGGGAGCGCCGCATCGAGGTGCTCGACATCTGCCGGTCGAACAACATCCTGGTGCTCGAGGACAACCCCTACGGACTCCTCTGGTTCGACGAGCCGGCACCGCAGGCGATCCGTTCCATCGACGAAGAGGGCGTCGTGTACCTGGGGTCCTTCTCGAAGACCCTCGCACCCGGTTTCCGCGTCGGCTGGGCGCTCGCACCGCACGCCATCCGCGAGAAGCTCGTGCTCGCCAACGAGTCCGCCGTCCTCGCGCCGAACTCCTTCGGTCAGTACGTCGTGAACGCCTACCTGGACGCCGCGGACTGGAAGGGCCAGGTCGACACCTTCCGAGGCATCTACGCAGAGCGCCGTGACGCCATGCTGTCCGCCCTGGGGGAGTTCCTACCGGACCTGTCCTGGACGAAGCCCAACGGTGGCTTCTTCGTCTGGCTGACGCTCCCCAAGTCACTCGACTCGAAGGGCATGCTGCCGCGCGCCGTGAAGGAGCTCGTCGCCTACACGCCGGGGACCGCCTTCTACGCCGACGGTCGCGGCGGCGGGCACATCCGTCTGTCGTTCTGCTACCCGACCCCCGAGCAGATCCGCGTCGGCGTGAAGCGGCTCGCCAACGTCGTCAACGACGAACTCGAGCTGATCGAGACGTTCGGCCCGACGACTCGGCCGAACAGCGTCGTCCGCGAGACGTCCTCGGTCAGCGCTCCGCCGCCGAACATCTCCTGATCAGCGCTTTTCCGCGGTGCGTGGCCCACCAGCACCGTCGTTCCACACCGGAGGACCCCCATGGCTGAGCTCACCCGTCGTCACGTCGTCGTCGTCGCCGGAGGGATCTCGCACGAGCGTGACGTCTCCCTGCGCTCCGGTCGGCGGGTCGCCGACTCGCTGACCGGGTACGGCTGGCAGGTCGACCTCCGCGACGCCGACGCGCTGCTGCTGCCGGCTCTCTCCGAGTCCCGCCCGGATGTCGTGTGGCCGGCTCTGCACGGCGCCTCCGGTGAAGACGGGGCCCTGCGGGGCATCCTGGAGGCGGTGGACATCCCGTTCGTCGGCTCACGTTCCACGTCGGCCCGGTTGGCATGGGACAAGCCCACGGCGTCAGCGCTGGTCGCGCGGGCGGGCGTTCGTACCCCTCGATCCGTCACGCTGTCCCACGACGTGTTCCGCGAGCTCGGTGCCGTCGGGGTGCTCAAGGCCATCGCGGGGGAGCACCCGGTCCCGCTCGCTGTGAAGCCGGCACGCGGCGGGAGTGCGCAGGGAGTGACCCTCGTCGACGACGTCAACGACCTGCCACGAGCCATGGTCACGGCCTACACGTACTGCGACGACGTCGTGGTCGAGCAGCTCATCCGCGGCACCGAGGTCGCGGTCGGCATCATCGACACGGGCGACGGGCCGGTGGCACTCTCCGCGGTGGAGATCGTCCCACGGAACGGCATCTACGGCTTCGAGGCGCGGTACAACGCGGGGGAGACGACGTTCTACACCCCCGCTCGACTGTCCGCCGAGTTCGCGACCGCTGCAGCCGACGCCGCCGTCGCGGCACACGCGGCACTCGGCCTCCGCCACCTGTCCCGTGTGGACCTCATCGTCGACGGCGCCGGTACGCCCTGGTTCCTCGAGGCCAACGTGCTCCCGGGCCTGACCGAGACGTCGCTGCTGCCGCAAGCACTCTCCGCGTCCGGTTTCGATCTCGGGTGGACGTACGCAGAGCTCGCCGAACAGGCGATCCGCGACCACCACGCCTGATCCGCACGCTCCCACGGTCCGCGTTCCACGTGGAACACGGGCGTTCGCAAGCGTCGATGTTCCACGTGGAACGTCGGCACCCGCGGTTCGCTGCTGAGAGCTGATCTGCTCTGAGCAGCATCGCATGCGTCTGGTCATCTGCCGGCGCACGGTGGACGCATGACCGATTCACCACCCCCCGCAGCCTTCACGACCGAGTGCCGGCGAGCCCTTCTCGACCAACGCGTGCTCGTACTCGACGGCCCCCTCGACGACGACAACGGCACCGTCCTCATGACGCAGCTGGTACAGCTCGCGACGGCGGACCCCTGGAACGACATCGCGCTCTGGATCCATTCGCCCGGAGGCTCGGTCCCGGCGATGCTCGCACTCCGGGACCTCATGCGGGTGATCCCCAACGACGTCAGCACGCTCGCGTTCGGGATCGCCTGCAGTGCGGGGCAGTTCCTCCTGTCCTCGGGTACTCCTGGCAAACGGCGAGCACTGCCACACAGCCGGATCCTGATGCACCAGGGATCCGCAGGGATCGGGGGGAGTGCGGTGGACGTGGCGCTGCAGGCAGACCACCTCCGCAACACCCGCGACACCGTGCTCGGACTCATCGCAGCGGACACCGGCCAGCCGGTCGACCGAATCTTCGAGGACTCGCTGCACGACCACTGGTACTCCGCGCAGGAGGCCCTCGACTACGGGTTCGTCGACGTGATCGTCGACGACTTCTCGGTGATCCGGCCCCAGCAGCCCCGCTCCACGGTGACGGGCTTCGGCGGAACTGCGGCAGGGGAGGGAGACCGTTGAGCGCCTACACAATCCCGAACGTCATCGCGCGGGACGCCCGCGGCGATCGGGTCCTGGACGTCTACTCGCACCTGCTCACTGAGCGGATCATCTACATCGGTACCGCGATCGATGCTGGCGTCGCGAATGCCCTCATCGCGCAACTCCTCTTCCTGGAGTCAGACAACCCGGACTCGGACGTCCAGCTCTACGTCAACTGCGACGGCGGCGACCCGAGTGCCATGCTCGCCGTCTACGACACCATGCGGTTCATCCGCCCCGCCGTCGCGACCACCTGTGTTGGCCAGGCAATCGGTGTCGGAGCCGTGCTGCTCGCCGCAGGCGCCGAAGGAAAGCGATCGGCCCTGCCGCACGCTCGGGTGGTGCTCCACCAGCCCGCTGCTCAGGGACAGGGGGCAATTCCCGAGCTCATCCTGCAGGCCGACGAAGTCGTTCGAATCCGGTCCGAGATCGAGGACTTACTCACCCAGTACAGCGGCCAGAGTGTCGGCCGACTCCGAGCCGACACGGATCACGATCGCGTCTTCACGGCCCGTCAGGCCAAGCAGTACGGGCTCGTGGACCACGTGATCACTCGACGCTGACCGTCGGCGCTGACCGGCGAAGCGTCACGCTGCGAGGACGAACGCGCTCCGCACTTGTTCGCCACCAGTACCCGTCGAACGTGCCCGCTCGCGAAGCTGTTCTGCCGCCGCTGCGGTCAGGTCCAGCAACGAGCTCTCGAGTGCGCCCGCCACCGCTGCCAGCATCTCGCTCGAAGGCTCCTTCCGCCCCCGTTCCATCTCCGACAAGTACTGCGGCGACACCCCTGCACGACGAGCAACGTCGTGCAGGGTGTCCCCGCGGCCACGGCGACGAGCGCGGAGCTCTTGTCCCACGACGTCACGCCAGAGCGGCTCGGGATTGCGGGATCTCATGATGCGAGCCTGGCAGTGTTCCACGTGAAACGTTCGGACTTGCCGTTCGCTGATCGTGAACGGCAATCAGCTGAACGGCTCCGCGCCCCGTATCGGGCCGAATCCCCTCTCGCTGACCCCAACACCCGTACCGGGCCTGCGAAGCCCGCTACGGGCCGCACAGCACCGTCGGCGAGCCGTCAGGACGAGATGTCCCTGATCCCGAGCTCGGACAGGATGCGATTGAGGTCCTCGCCGTTCGCGAAGTCGATGGTCACGGAGCTCTTCCGCGCCCCCACCGCGATCTTGACCCGGGTGTTCAGCCGGTCGCCGATGCGCTCGGCAAGGTCGTTGAAGTGTGCTTGGTTCTTCGAGGGCTGCGGGGCCGTCTTCGGCGGAGTCTTCGTCGCCAACTGCTGCGCGATCGCTTCGGCAGCGCGCACCGACAGGTCCTCGTTGACGATCTTCTCGGCGAGGTACTCCATGGCTTCGGCGTCCGGGGCAGCAAGGATCGCGCGAGCGTGGCCGGCTGACAGCACACCGGCAGCGACCCGGCGCTGCACGGGGGAGGGGAGCCGGAGCAGACGGATCGTGTTGGTGATCTGCGGACGCGAACGGCCGATGCGCTGACCGAGCTGTTCCTGCGTGATCCCGAAGTCCGCCAAGAGCTGCTGGTACGCCGAAGCTTCTTCGAGCGGGTTGAGCTGCGCCCGGTGCAGGTTCTCGAGCAGGGCGTCCCGGAGCATCGCGTCGTCCGGCGTCTCCTTGACGATCGCCGGAATCGTCGTGAGCCCGAGCTCCTTGGTCGCCCGGAGGCGACGCTCACCCATGATCAGCTCGTACTGCGGCTCCGTCCCCGCAGCCCCGGGGATCGGGCGGACGACGATGGGCTGCAGCACGCCGATCTCACGGATGGAGTGGACGAGCTCCTGCAACTCCTCTTCGCGGAACTCCTTACGCGGCTGCTGCCCGTTCGGGATCACGTCCAGCGGGTTGAGGTTCGCGAGTCGGGCTCCCGGAACCGCGACGAGTTCGTCCGCGGTGGGTGCGGACGCCGGTGACCCACCGGTCGGGAAGAACACGTCGACCGGGCGGTCCTGCTGGTCCGTCGCCGTCGGGATGAGCGCGCCGATGCCGCGTCCGAGTCCGGTTCGCTTGGGTGCCATCAGTCTTACGCTCCTCGTGCTGCGATCTCGGCGGCCGCTTCCAAGTAGGAGAGCGACCCGGTGGAGTTCACGTCGTACGCGACGACGCTCTGTCCGTAACTCGGCGCTTCACTCACCCGGACGGATCGGGGGATCATCGCCTTCAAGACCTGGTCACCGAAGTGCTCGCGCACGTCGTTCGCCACCTGGTTCGCCAGGTTGGTCCGACCGTCGTACATGGTGAGCAGGATCGTCGAGACCCGGAGGTTCGGGTTGAGGTGCCGCTCGATGAGCTCGATGTTGCGCAACAGCTGGCTGAGTCCCTCGAGCGCGTAGTACTCGCACTGGATGGGGATCAGGACTTCCTGCGCCGCCACGAAAGCGTTGATCGTGAGCAGGCCAAGGGACGGCGGGCAGTCGATGAACACGTAGTGGTACGGCTCGTCCAGCGACTGGAGGTACAGATCGAGCGCCGTGCGCAGCCGCTGCTCTCGAGCGACCAAGGAGACGAGCTCGATCTCAGCACCCGCGAGGTGGATCGTCGCCGGGACACACCAGAGGGTGTCCGACTCGGGGGACCGCTGCACAGTGTCGGCCATCGCGGCCTCGTCGACGATGACGTCGTAGATGCTCGCGACTTCAGCCTGGTGGTCGACGCCCAGGGCCGTTGACGCGTTGCCCTGTGGGTCGAGGTCGATCACGAGCACCCGTGCGCCACCGTGGGCGAGCCCGGCGGCCAAGTTGACGGTCGTCGTGGTCTTTCCGACACCGCCCTTTTGGTTCGACACGGTGATGATCCGCGTCTTCGGGGGCAACGGGAACTGCTGCGTCGCGATCGCACGGCGCCGGCGGTTCAGGTCGGCGATCTCGCGAGCAAGCGGAGTCGACGCGTCGTAATCGGTCGATGAGCTCAACGAGTGCCTCTTCCCCGGTTCGATGTTTCACGTGAAACGTGGAGCAGCATGGGATCAGTTGTCCCGATCCGAGCCGCAGGGTCAGTCAACTGTAGCCCGGAAGACGCGCGTGGTCTCTGCGACCACACCGTCCCCGAGCTCGAGGACCTCGACGTCCGAGAGGTGCTGGCGCAGGATCACCTTGCGTGCCTTCTCGATCTCGTCGTCGACTCGCGCACCCTTCATCAGGATGAGCTGCCCACCCGAACGGACAAGCGGAACCGTCATCGGGATGAGCTTCGACAACGCACTGACTGCTCGCGCCGTGACCTGGTCGACCACGATGTCGTCGGAGACGTCCTCGGCGCGGCCACGGACCACTGTCACGTTCGACAGGGCGAGCCGGCTCGCCTCGCTGGTGAGCCAGTCCACTCGACGCTCCATCGGCTCGATGAGCGTGAAGTGCACGTCCGGACGGGCGATCGCGAGCACGAGGCCGGGCAATCCTGCACCCGAGCCGACGTCGGCAACCCGGCCACGGGCCTCCAGGAGGGGCGCCAGCAATGCAGAGTTGAGGATGTGTCGCGTCCAGAGTCGAGGCAACTCGAGCGGGCCGATCAGGCCCAGCTCCTCGCCCCGGCGAGCCAGCTCGTTCGTGAACAATCGAGCCGTTTCGATCTGATCGCCGAAGAGCGCGGACGCAGCTGCAGGCTCAGCCTCGAGCACCGGAGCAGCGTCCGAAGGTGCGGGAGCGGTGTCCGCGGACACCGACTCGTCCGTCATCGGGTGACGACCGTGTGGCGGTCCCGACCCTCACCCTCGGACTCCGAGTGGAAGCCCTTCTCAGCGACAAGGTCGTGGACCAGCTTGCGCTCGTACGACGACATCGGGGGGAGTGCTGCGGACGACGATCCACCCTCGATGCGCTCGACGGCGGTGTCGACCAGTCGCTGCAGCTCGTCCGCACGAGCGTCGCGTGAGCCGCCGACGTCGAGGATGAGCCGGCTGAACTCGCCCGTCTCCGCCTGGACGGCGATGCGGGTGAGTTCCTGCAGCGCCGTGACGGTGTCCGGCTTCGAGAGGACGCGGAGCGCCTCGCCGTCGTCGGTGACCGACAGGTAGACGCGACCGGCGCGCTCCTCGATCTCGATGTCTCCGTCGAGGTCGCAGATGTCGAGGAGTTCCTCGATGTAGTCCGCAGCGATGTCGGCCTCGTCACGGGCGTCCTCGTCCGGGGCCTCGGTGGTGTCGACGGCTGCGGCGGTGTCCTGCTCGGTCACTTACTTCTTCCCGTTCTTCTTCGAGCGCTGCTTGCCGACCGGCTGCGAACGCTGGGTGGTGACGCGCACGGCCTCGATCTCGGCAGCACCAGCACCGGCACCGGCCTCGGCGAGCAGCGGGTTGGCGATCCCACGACGCTGGGCCTTCTTGGCCAGGCGTGCCTCTCGTGCCAGGGCCGCCTCGGAACCGGGCGTCGGCATGCTGCGGATGACGAAGTACTGCTGCGCCATCGTCCAGACGTTGGAGGCGAGCCAGTAGAACATGACGCCGAGGGGGAAGCTCAGACCCGAGATCACGAAGACCAGCGGGAGGATGTACAGCATCATCTTCTGCTGGCGGTACATCGGCGACGCCTTGGTCTCCGGCGACATGTTCTTGGCGACGAGCTGCAGCTGCGTGATGAACTGCGAGGCCGTCATGACGACGATCATGAAGCCGGCGATCGCACGCACTTCCCACCCGGAAGCGTTCGTGAACGTCTCGTGCAGGGGGGCACCGAACAGGGCCGCGTTGCCGAACGACGCCGCGAGGTCGTTCGTGAGCAGGCCGATACCGGTCTTGTTGATCTGCGCTTCGTGCAGCACTGAGTACAGCGAGAAGAAGATCGGCATCTGCAGCAGCAGCGGCAGGCAGGAGCTCAGCGGGTTGGTACCCGTCTCCTTGTAGAGCGCCATGGTCTCGCGGCTCATGGCCTCACGCGAGAACTGGTCCTTCTTGCCCTTGTACTTGTCCTGGATCTTCTTCAGCTGCGGCGCGACCTCGAGCATGCGGCGCTGCGACTTGATCTGCCGCACGAAGATCGGGATCAGTGCGGCGCGGACCACGAAGGTCAGGAAGATGATGGAGAGGACCCAGGTGATACCCGCGCCCGGGTCCATGCCGATGCTCTCGAAGATCCAGTGGAAGCCGACGAGGATGGCGGAGACCACCCATTTGAGCGGCCAGAGGATCGTACCGATGATGTCCATGGGGACGGCTACGCCTTTCGAGTGCGCTGGGGGAGCAGGACCGGCCGGGCCGTTCCGACCGCGGGGTGCGGCTGCTGCGGGATCGGCGCGAGGACGAACCCGAACCGGTTGACGACGAACGGGCGACGACGTTCCGTGACGTCGTCGATCCCGCCTGCAGCCCAGGGGTTACAGCGAGCGATGCGCCAGGCGCCCATCGCGGATCCGCGGACGACGCCGTACTGCTGGATCGCTTCGAGGGCGTACCGGGAGCACGACGGGTGGTACCGGCAGACGTTGCCGTACAACGGGGAGATCACTGCACGGTAGGCGCGGAGCACGACGACGCACACGTTGCGTGGGAGCAACGCGGCGACCCAGGCCAGCCGGGTCCACAGGGTGCGGTTCATGCTGCCTTCTCCACCCCGCGCGCGAAGGAGCGCACGACGTCTTCGAGCAGGGTAGGCCATCCGGCCTGCGATGCGGCTGGCAGTGCGCGCACCACCACGTCGTACCCCACGGGGGAGTCGTCGAGGATGCCGTGCGCGATCGCCTTGAGCCGCCGCCTGATCAGGTTCCGGGTCACGGCGTTGCCCACCGTCTTCGCGACGATGAAGCCGAACCGTGACGGTCCGGTGGGGTCCGTCGAACGACGGACCACGGACACGACGACGTGCGCCGTGGCGCTCTTGCGACCACGACGCACGACGTTCCGGTAGTCGTCCCCGCGGACGATGCGGTTGGCGCTGGCCAACACTGCGATGCCGGGGTCAGACCGAGGACCGGATCAGGCGGTGAGCCTGATCAGGCCGAGAGCTCGGTGCGGCCCTTGGCGCGACGCGCCGACAGGATGGCGCGGCCGGCACGCGTCCGCATGCGGAGGCGGAAGCCGTGCTTCTTGGCGCGGCGACGGTTGTTCGGCTGGAAGGTGCGCTTGCTCATGATCTCTCCACACGGCTGCTCGCGGCGAGCCGTCACGTATGTATGTGTCATCGCTCGGTGTCGAACGACGCAGATGGGCGCGACCAATCGGCCGCAGTCAACTGGTTAACGGTACGTGACAGCAGCGAGCAGGTCAAACGCCGGTCGGGCCGGCCTCGGTGCCGGAGGCGTCGAGGACACCGCTGCGGTCCATTCTCCACATTGGGGACAACTTCCGTTCGGTGCCACCCGGCCCGGTCCTTTACAGTGGGGTCATCGATCGGCCCCGCGCCCCGGTACGACAGGGAAGTACTCCTGTCCGACGGATCCGGGCGGTCGTGGACAACACTGTGGACAACCCTGTGGGAACACGCGCGGTACGAGGCGTCGACGAAGCCCCCGAGACCCCGACGAACCGCCGGCGCACGACACGGTCCGCTGAGTGCCACACCCCGCGGCACTCCGGCACGTCCGACCCAGCAGGACGCACCCCGGTCCGGCACCGAACGCACGACACACACCTGGAGACGAGCGCGACATGACGATGCCGGCCGACCCCGTCGAGGACCTCTGGTCATCCGTACTCGGAATCCTCAGCGAAGACCCCCGCATCACGCCGCAGCTCCACGGGTTCCTCAACCTGGTCGAACCGAAGGGCGTCCTCGCCGGCACCCTGTACCTCGAGGTCCCCAACGACCTGACCCGCGGCATGCTCGAGCAGCGGATCCGCATCCCGATCACCGAGGCCGTCGCCCGCATCGGTGACGACTCGGTCGCGAACTTCGCCATCACGGTGAACCCGGACATGGCGTCCGAGCCGCGCGTCGACCCGAACGTGCCGGAGTACGCCGAGCCCGTGCAGGAAGCGGTGGAGCAGAGCGCTGCACCCCGCCAGTACATCGAGGCCCCCTTCGTGCCGAGCCAGATCGACTCCCCGGGCACGAGCGGCCGGCCCGAGTCGCGGCTGAACCCGAAGTACAACTTCGACAACTTCGTCATCGGCTCGTCGAACCGCTTCGCCCACGCCGCAGCGGTCGCTGTGGCCGAGGCTCCGGCGAAGGCCTACAACCCGCTCTTCATCTACGGCGACTCCGGACTGGGCAAGACCCACCTGCTCCACGCCATCGGGCACTACGCCGAGAGCCTCTACCCGGGGATCCGCGTCCGGTACGTGTCGAGCGAGGAGTTCACCAACGACTTCATCAACTCGATCGCGAACAACCGTTCGAACCAGTTCCAGCAGCGTTACCGCGACATCGACATCCTGCTGATCGACGACATCCAGTTCCTGCAGGGGAAGGACTCCACGCAGGAGGCCTTCTTCCACACCTTCAACACGCTGCACGACCACAACAAGCAGGTCGTCATCACGTCCGACGTCGCACCGAAGCACCTGACCGGCTTCGAGGACCGCATGCGCTCCCGCTTCGAGTGGGGTCTGATCACCGACGTGCAGGCGCCCGAGCTCGAGACACGCATCGCGATCCTCCGCAAGAAGGCGCAGTCCGACCACCTGCAGGTGCCGGACGACATCCTCGAGTTCATGGCGTCGAAGGTGTCGAGCAACATCCGCGAGCTGGAGGGGACGCTCATCCGCGTCACGGCGTTCGCGAGCCTGAACCGGACGGCCGTCGACATGGCCCTGGTGCAGACCGTCCTCAAGGACCTGATCACCCTCGACGAGGACAACGTCGTCGCGCCGACGGACATCATCAACCACACCGCGGAGTACTTCAAGCTCTCCGTCGACGACCTGTACGGCTCGTCCCGTTCGCAGGCGATCGCCACCGCGCGACAGATCGCGATGTACCTGTGCCGCGAGCTCACGAGCCTGTCGCTCCCGAAGATCGGGCAGCTGTTCGGCAACCGCGACCACACCACGGTCATGTACGCGAACAAGAAGATCACCGAGCTCATGAAGGAACGCCGGTCGATCTACAACCAGGTCACCGAGCTCACGAGCCGCATCAAGCAGGACCGCCGCTACCGCTGAGATCGGTACGTCTCCGGGCGCATCCACCATCTGAGACGGTTCCATGGGCCGGAGTTCTCACAGTGTGGATAGCCTGTGGATAACTGTGGAGGACACGCCGCCCGGTTGTTCACAGCGAGGGGGCCTCCTGTGGAAACTGGGGATGGAAGTGGATAGATGAGATTCATTCATCCCGACGTCGCCCACAGACCGCCCACAAGTCACAACCGTGTAGTTCCCTACGGCCGAGCGGCATGCACAGGGTTATCCACAGTGTGCACAGGCGTTAACACCATTACTCCTGGTTAACGATCCATCTCCGCGGGACAACCTTGTGGACGGCGGGATGACAAGAAATCCGGCCCACGTCCGCCTGTGCCAGAATGGGGCGGCCGGACAGTCCAAGCCGATCGACAGGGGTTCCAGCTGTGAAGTTCGAGGTCAACCGGGACGTCTTCTCCGAAGCCGTCTCCTTCGCGGTGAAACTCCTCCCACAGCGCACGACCCTCCCGATCCTGTCGGGCGTCCTGATCCACGCCGACGGCGATCGTCTGACGCTCTCGTCGTTCGACTACGAGGTCTCGGCGCAGACGTCCATCTCGGCGCAGATCGACGACCCGGGCACGGTCCTGGTCAGCGGTCGCCTGCTGAACGACATCGCGAGCCGACTGCCGAACGCCCCCGTGACCTTCACGACCGAGGACTCCAAGATCTCGGTCTCCTGCGGATCGGCGCACTTCACGCTGCTGTCCATGCCGGTCGAGGAGTACCCGACGCTGCCCGAGATCGGTCCGCAGACCGGTGTCATCCCCGGCGATGCCTTCTCCGAGGCCGTGTCGCAGGTCGCCGTCGCCGCGAGCCGCGACGACGTCACCCCGGTCATCACCGGCGTCCAGCTCGAGGTCGGCGACAACGACCTGTCGCTCATCGCCACGGACCGGTACCGCGTGGCCGTCCGCACCATCGCGTGGGACTCCGGCCGCGTCGGCTCGGACCCGCTGCACGCCCTCGTCCCCGCCCGCACCCTGCAGGAGGTCGGACGCACCTTCGGGTCGGCGTCCACCGTCTCCGTCTCGATCAGCGGCAACTCGGACCGCGAGCTCATCGCGTTCCACGCCGACGACAAGACGGTCACCTCCCTGCTCATCAAGGGCAACTACCCGCCGGTCCGCCGGCTCTTCCCCGAGAACGTCAACGACCACGCGGTGATCAACACCGCGGAACTGGTCGAAGCCGTCCGACGGGTCTCACTCGTCCTGGAGCGCGAAGCAGCGCTCCGGTTCTCCTTCACGGTCGACGGGCTCACGCTCGAGGCGATCGGATCCGAACAAGCGCAGGCGTCAGAGTCGATCAGTGCGTTGCTGACCGGAGAGGAAACGGTGGTCTCGCTGAAGCCCGCCTTCCTCCTCGACGGACTGAACGCGGTGCACTCCGAGTTCGTCCGCATCTCCTTCACCAAGACGGAGAACCCCAACAAGCCGGGCCCGGTGCTGATCACCGGCCAGACTTCGCAAGAGGCTGCCGCGACCGATGGATACCGGTACCTGCTGCAGCCCAACCTGCTGCTGCGATAGGCGCAACAGGAACACTGCGCTGACGCACCAGCTGCGGCCTCAGCGCGACGACGAAACAGAAGAGGAAATCATGCACATCGGTCTTGTCGGCCTTGGTCGCATGGGCAACAACATGCGTGCCCGTCTCCGCAACGCAGGGATCGAGGTCACCGGTTACGACGCGAACCCCGCCGTCTCCGACGTCGCGAGCCTCGCAGACCTGGCGGGCGCCCTGCCCGAGGGTCAGCGACTCGTCTGGGTGATGGTGCCGCACGGCAAGATCACCGACGACGTCATCACCGAGCTCGCCGGCGTCCTGAACGAGGGCGACCTCGTCATCGACGGTGGCAACTCGAAGTGGCTCGACGACACCACGCACGCCGAGCAGCTCGGTGCGCGCGGCATCCGCTACATGGACGCCGGTGTCTCCGGCGGCGTGTGGGGCAAGGACAACGGCTACGGCCTCATGGTCGGCGGTGACGTCAAGGACGTCGAGTTCGCGATGCCGGTCTTCGACGCACTGCGCCCCGAGGGCCCCCGCGAAGAGGGCTTCTCGCACGCCGGTCCGATCGGCGCGGGGCACTACGCCAAGATGGTCCACAACGGCATCGAGTACGCGATCATGCAGGCCTACGGCGAGGGCTACGAGCTCCTCGAGGCCAAGGACCTGATCACCGACGTCCCCGCCGTGTTCGCCGGGTGGCAGCGCGGGACGGTCGTCCGTTCCTGGCTGCTCGACCTCATGGTCCTGGCCCTCAACGAAGACCCGAAGCTCGACGAGCTCGAGGGCTACGTCGAGGACTCGGGCGAGGGCCGTTGGACGCTGGAAGAGGGCATCGAGCTCGCCGTGCCGATGCCGGCGCTCTCGGCGTCGATCTTCGCCCGCTTCGTCTCGCGTCAGGGCAGCGCGTCCCCGACGATGAAGGCCGTCGCGGCGCTCCGCAACCAGTTCGGCGGTCACGCCGTCAAGAAGTCCTAGGACCACCCGGGGAAACCCGGACTCGGCCCGCGTGCACGTCGACCATCTCCAACTCACCGACTTCCGGAACTACCGGGAGGCGGACGTCGACCTCGCACGCGGGCCGAACCTGTTCGTCGGGCGGAACGGACAGGGCAAGACCAACCTGGTCGAGGCGATCGGGTACCTGTCGACGCTCGGTTCGCACCGGGTCCCGACGGATGCCGCGCTCGTCCGTCAGGGCTGCGACGCCGCGATCGTCCGGGCCCGCCTGGCGCACGAGGACCGCAGCATCCTCGCCGAGGTGCAGATCAACCGCACCGGAGCGAACCGTGCGCAGGTGAACCGGTCGGCGATCAAGCCCCGAGAACTCCCGCGCTACTGCACCTCGGTCCTCTTCGCTCCCGAGGACCTCGCCCTGGTCCGTGGCGAACCGGCCGGTCGGCGACGCATGCTCGACGAGCTGCTCGGCCAGATCGCACCGCGGATGCAAGGGGTGCTGGCCGACTACGACCGCACACTCCGCCAGCGGAACACCCTGCTCAAGTCGGCCCGTGCCACCGGCGCCAAGGCCAACGCCCTGTCGACGCTCGACGTCTGGGACGACCGCCTCGTCGGACTCGGTGCCGAGATCGTCGCCGCGCGCGACCACCTGACCCGCCGGCTCGCACCGTTCGTCGCCGAGGCGTACGCCACCGTCGCGGGCGAAGACCACGATGCCTCCATCGCCGGTGTGCTCTCGATCCGTGGCGGCGACCCGGAGGCCGCCGCGGCGACGGACCCGGTCCTCGGTACCCCCGACGAGCCGGTGAGCGTGACCGCCGCAGCCGAGGCGTTCGCGGCTGCCCTCGAGCGGCGTCGTCGCGACGAGCTCGACCGCGGGTTGACCCTCGTCGGGCCGCACCGGGACGACGTTCTGTTCCAGCTCAACGGGTTACCTGCCCGCGGGTACGCCAGTCACGGAGAGTCCTGGTCGTTCGCGCTCGCGATCCAGCTGGCGAGCGCGTCGATCCTGCGGGCCGAGTCGAACCTCGGTGACCCGATCATCATCCTCGACGACGTGTTCGCCGAACTCGACGAGTCTCGACGTGAGCGCCTCGGGAACGCCGTGGCCGACTACGAGCAGGTCCTCATCACGGCAGCGGTGTTCGGCGACGTCCCCTCGCAGCTGGCCGCGCACACGGTGCGGATCGAGGCGGGCACGATCGTGACCGACGAGGCGGACGCCAGCCGGGCCTCCAGGTCGACCACGGACGAAACCGACGCGACCGACGAAACCGACGCGATGGACCACACCGACGCGACCCCGCCGGAAGCCGACGCCTGATGCCCCGGCCGTGGAAGCCGACCGAGCCGTCGCGGCTGTACCGGCACCTCCGAGCCGTCTTCGGCGACCCGTCGAAGCGCGGGGTCGACGCCCGCCGCCGTCGCTCCCGCGAGTTCGACGCCGACACCGTCCCGTACGGCCGCGGCCGCGAACCCCGAGGGCTCGGCGACGTGGTCGGATCCCTGGCCAACGAGCTCGGGTGGACCGAACCCCTGGCCCGCTCGGAGCTGTTCGTGGACTGGCCGAGCGTCGTCGGTGAGGAGCTCGCGAAGCACTCCACGCCGGTCACCATCGACGACGGTGCGCTGGTCATCCGGTGCGACTCGACGGCCTGGGCGACGCAGCTCCGACTCATGCGTGCCAGCGTCACGACGACCATCGCCGAGCGGCACCCGGAAGCCGGGGTCGAGTCGATCCGGGTTTCAGGGCCGGACGTCCCCACCTGGAAACGCGGCCCCAGGACGGTCCAGGGGCGCGGTCCTCGCGACACCTACGGTTGAGCCGACGAAATCATCCTGTGGTGCCAAAAAAGCCCGCCTGTGGGCCGGATGAGCCCTCGAAAGAGGGGCCTCTGCGGTAGACTGGGAGGTGCAGTGCGCGGGCGTTCCGCGCGCAGGCAGGAGCACGCTCGACATGGCATCAGAATCTGAAGACGACCCGCAGAACCCGCTCGACGCGGAGACCCCGCAGAGCGAACCGTCCT
The DNA here is from genome assembly GCF_015350945.1 of Curtobacterium sp. VKM Ac-2884. Lineage (NCBI taxonomy): Bacteria > Bacillati > Actinomycetota > Actinomycetes > Micrococcales > Microbacteriaceae > Curtobacterium > Curtobacterium sp. VKM Ac-2884. The sequence goes on along the minus strand of NZ_JADKSA010000002.1, from coordinate 226,816 downwards.
ACGGAGCAGACCAGATTCAGGTGCTCGAGGGGCTCGAGGCGGTCCGCAAGCGTCCCGGTATGTACATCGGTTCGACGGGGCCCCGCGGTCTGCACCACCTGGTCCAGGAGATCGTCGACAACTCCGTCGACGAAGCCCTCGCCGGGTACTGCGACACCATCGACGTCACCATCCGTGAAGACGGCGGTGTCCGCGTGGTCGACAACGGCCGTGGCATCCCGGTCGGCATCCACGCGGCCGAGGGCGTCTCGACCGTCCAGGTCGTCCTGACCGTCCTGCACGCCGGCGGGAAGTTCGGCGGCGGCGCGTACGCGGTGTCCGGTGGTCTGCACGGTGTCGGTTCCTCCGTCGTGAACGCGCTGAGCTCCGAGCTCGACGTCGAGGTCCGACAGCAGGGCCACGTCTGGCGCCAGAGCTACACCGACGGCGTCCCGGTCGCACCGCTGACCAAGGACGAACCGTCCGACGAGCACGGCACCACGATCACCTTCTGGCCGAACGCCGAGATCTTCGAGACCGTCGTCTTCGACTACGAGACCCTGCGCACCCGGTTCCAGCAGATGGCCTTCCTCAACAAGGGCCTGCGGATCAACCTGCGCGACGAGCGCACCCCGGAAGAAGGGGAAGAGGCGCGGAACGACTCCTTCATGTACGAGCGTGGTCTCGCCGACTACGTCGAGTACATCAACGCGCAGAAGAAGGCGGACCTCGTCCACCCGGACGTCATCGGCTTCGAGTCCGAGGACACCGAGCGCAAGATCGCGCTCGAGGTCGCGATGCAGTGGAACACCTCGTACCAGGAGAGCGTCCACACCTTCGCGAACACGATCAACACGCACGAGGGCGGCACCCACGAAGAGGGCTTCCGCGCGGCCCTGACGTACCTGGTGAACAAGTACGCGCGCGAGACGAAGATCATCAAGGAGAAGGACGACAACCTGACGGGTGACGACATCCGTGAAGGGCTGACGGCCGTCATCTCCGTGAAGCTCGGCGAACCGCAGTTCGAGGGCCAGACGAAGACGAAGCTCGGCAACACCGAGGCGAAGGGCTTCGTGCAGCGTGTCGTCGGCGCCGAGCTCACGCACTGGTTCGAGAGCAACCCGACCCAGGCCCGTGACGTCGTCCGCAAGGCGATCCAGGCGTCGCAGGCACGGCTCGCGGCCCGCAAGGCCCGCGAGACCACGCGTCGCAAGGGGCTGCTCGAGTCGGGTGGCATGCCCGGCAAGCTGAAGGACTGCCAGTCGAAGGACCCGACCCTGTCGGAGATCTTCATGGTCGAGGGCGACTCCGCCGGCGGTTCCGCCGTGCAGGGCCGCAACCCGATGACCCAGGCGATCCTGCCCCTGCGCGGCAAGATCCTGAACGTCGAGAAGGCGCGGCTCGACCGCGCGCTCGCCAACCAGGAGATCCAGTCGATGATCACGGCGTTCGGCGCCGGCATCGGTGAGGACTTCGACCCGGACAAGGCCCGGTACCACAAGATCGTGCTGATGGCCGACGCCGACGTCGACGGCCAGCACATCACCACGCTGCTGCTGACCCTGCTGTTCCGCTACATGCGGCCGCTCATCGAGCGCGGCTACGTGTACCTCGCGCAGCCGCCGCTGTACCGCCTGAAGTGGTCGAACGCCGCACACGAGTACGTGTTCAGCGACCGGGAGCGCGACGCCCTGATGCAGTCGGGCATCGCCGCCGGCAAGCGGATCCCGAAGGACAACGGCATCCAGCGCTACAAGGGCCTCGGCGAGATGGACTACAAGGAGCTCTGGGACACCACGATGAACCCGGACACCCGCACGCTCCTGCAGGTCACGCTCGAGGACGCCGCCGCGGTGGACAGCACCTTCTCGACGCTGATGGGTGAAGACGTCGACGCACGTCGCCAGTTCATCCAGCAGAACGCCAAGGACGTCCGCTTCTTGGACATCTGAACAGTCTCGACCCTGGCCTGGAGGCGCGGTGCCAGCCGCGCGCTCTGGTCCGGACCACCTGTGGTCGCGTCCACCGCGACGAACGTCACCACGGCCTCCCGGCCGTCAGAAAGGTAACGCAAGCCAATGGCTGACGACAACGAGAACGCCCCCGACGAGCAGCCCGAGATCGTCCACGGCGACAGCGGGGACATCGTCGTCTCCGGTGACCGCATCTCGCAGGTCGACCTGCAGCTCGAGATGCAGCGTTCCTACCTCGACTATGCGATGTCGGTCATCGTCGGCCGTGCGCTGCCCGAGGTCCGCGACGGCCTGAAGCCGGTGCACCGCCGCGTGATCTACGCGATGTTCGACGGCGGCTACCGTCCGGACCGCGCGTTCTCGAAGTGCTCCCGCGTCGTCGGTGACGTCATGGGGCAGTTCCACCCGCACGGTGACTCGGCGATCTACGACGCGCTGGTCCGTCTGGTGCAGCCGTGGTCGCTGCGCTACCCGCTCGCACTCGGCCAGGGCAACTTCGGCTCGCCGGGCAACGACGGCGCAGCAGCCCCGCGGTACACCGAGACCAAGATGGCGCCGCTCGCCATGGAGATGGTCCGGGACATCGACGAGGACACCGTCGACTTCCAGGACAACTACGACGGTCGGACCCAGGAGCCGGCGATCCTGCCGGCACGGTTCCCGAACCTGCTCGTCAACGGCTCGGTCGGCATCGCGGTCGGCATGGCGACGAACATCCCGCCGCACAACCTGCGCGAGGTGGCCGAGGGCGCGAAGTGGGCGCTCGACAACCCCGAGGCGACGCGCGAAGAGCTCCTCGCCGCGCTCATGCAGCGCATCAAGGGGCCCGACTTCCCGACCGGTGCGCAGATCCTCGGCACCAAGGGCATCCAGGACGCCTACCTCACCGGTCGTGGTTCGATCACGATGCGCGCCGTCGTCAACGTCGAGGAGATCCAGGGTCGCACCTGCCTCGTCGTCACCGAGCTGCCGTACCAGGTCAACCCGGACAACCTCGCGATCAAGATCGCCGACCTGGTCAAGGACGGCAAGCTGGCCGGCGTCGCGGACATCCGCGACGAGACCTCTGGTCGCACCGGCCAGCGCCTCGTGATCGTGCTCAAGCGCGACGCCGTCGCCAAGGTCGTGCTGAACAACCTGTACAAGCACACGCAGCTGCAGGAGAACTTCGGCGCGAACATGCTCGCGATCGTCGACGGTGTGCCCCGCACCCTGCCGCTCGACGGGTTCATCTCGGCGTGGGTCGCGCACCAGGTCGACGTCATCGTCCGCCGCACCCAGTTCCGCCTGCGCGAGGCCGAGAAGCGCGCGCACATCCTGCGCGGCTACCTCGCAGCGCTCGACGCCCTCGACGAGGTCATCGCGCTCATCCGTCGTTCGCCCGACGTCGAAGAGGCCCGCTCCGGCCTGATGGACCTGCTGTCCGTCGACGAGATCCAGGCGCGCGCGATCCTCGAGCTCCAGCTCCGTCGACTGGCCGCGCTCGAGCGCCAGAAGATCCACGACGAGGCCGAAGAGCTCGAGCGCAAGATCGCCGACTTCCAGGACATCCTGGCGTCGGAGACCCGGCAGCGCACGATCATCCGCGACGAGCTCGAGGAGATCGTCGACCGCTTCGGCGACGACCGTCGCACCGAGATCATGCTCGGCTACGACGGCGACATGTCGATGGAAGACCTCATCCCCGAAGAGGAGATGGTCGTCACCATCACCCGCGGCGGGTACGTCAAGCGCACGCGCAGCGACCAGTACCGCTCGCAGCACCGTGGTGGCCGTGGTGTCCGTGGTGCCCAGCTCCGCGCGGACGACATCGTCGAACACTTCTTCGTCACGACGACGCACCACTGGCTGCTGTTCCTCACCGACCAGGGCCGGGTCTACCGCGCCAAGGCGTACGAGCTGCAGGAAGCCGGCCGCGACGCCAAGGGCCAGCACGTGGCGAACCTGCTCGCGATGCAGCCGGACGAGCAGATCCAGCAGGTGCTCGACATCCGTGACTACGAGGTCGCGCAGTACCTCGTCCTCGCGACCGAGCACGGGCTGGTGAAGAAGACCGCGCTCACCGAGTACGACACCAACCGCACCGGTGGCATCATCGCGATCAACCTGCGCGACGGCGACAAGCTCCGGCAGGCGCTGCTCGTCGACGAGCACGACGACCTGCTGCTCGTCTCCCGACAGGGCATGTCACTCCGGTTCACCGCGACGAACGACACCCTGCGGCCGATGGGTCGGTCGACCTCCGGTGTGAAGGGCATGTCCTTCCGCGACGGCGACTCGCTCCTGGCCGCGCGCGTGGTGGCGGACGACGGCTTCGTCTGGGTGATGACCGAGGGCGGGTACGCCAAGCGCACCGCCGTCGACCAGTACCGCATCCAGGGACGCGGTGGTCTCGGCATCAAGGTGGCGAAGTTGGCGACCGACCGAGGTGACCTTGTGGGTGCTCTCATCGTCGGTGAGGACGACGAAGTGCTCGTCGTGCTGCAATCGGGCAAGGTGGTAAGGTCTGCCGTGGCCGAGGTCCCTGCCAAGGGTCGCGACACCATGGGTGTCGTCTTCGCCAGGTTCGCGGCGAACGACAAGATCATCGCAGTGGCCCAGAACACCGAGCGGAACCTGGTCGACCAGGACGACGCCGAGATCGAGCCAGCGGGCCCGGTGGAGACGGTCAGCCCTTCCGAAGCGGCACCGGACTCCACTGATCCCATCGACACCGAGCCCGTCGCGGACGAGGCCGGAGAGGACCAGTCAAGCAATGAGTAGTGTCGCCGAGAAGCTCCAGAAGAAGGCGAAGCGACCCGTCGGCACCCGCCAAGTGCGGCTGCGGCTGGTCTACGTCGACTTCTGGTCGATGGTGAAGCTCAGCTTCCTCATCGCCCTGGCCGGCAGCATCGTGATCGTGGTCGCCACGGCGCTGGTGTGGGTCATCCTCAACCAGACGGGCGTGTTCACGCAGGTGGACGCCTTGTTGAAGGACGTCACCGGTCAGAACAGTTACTCGATCATGGACCAGTTCTCACTGGGTCAGGTGCTCGGGTTCTCCATCGTCGTGGGCATCCTCAACGTGGTCGTCGGCACCGTGCTCGGCGCCATCGTGAGCGTCCTCTACAACCTCAGTGTTCGCATCACCGGCGGCTTGCTCGTCGGCTTCACGAACAACTGACACACCCGGGCCGGGTGAGCCGATCGCTCGATTTCGTTCTGCGAGATCCGTGGGGTAGGCTTTCATCCGGTCTGAGGGGCTATAGCTCAGGCGGTTAGAGCGCTTCGCTGATAACGAAGAGGTCCAAGGTTCAAGTCCTTGTAGCCCCACCAGTTCTTCGGAACACACGACAATTCCATCCCGCCGCCGATCACCTCGGTGGCACCCGGGGCCTTAGCTCAGTTGGTAGAGCGCCTGCTTTGCAAGCAGGATGTCGGGAGTTCGATTCTCCCAGGCTCCACTCCACTCCGGGATGACCCTGCTGCGGTCGTTCCTCTCTCCGCCGGGTCGTTCCGCCGTGCTGGCCTCGTGCCTTCGGCACTGGCCGCTCCGCGATGGCCGCCTCGGCGAGACGTCGAGCGTTCGTCGTCGTCGTGCATGCTCGGGGTCGGGCGGGTGCCGGTGCGCCGAGGTCTCGCGCCGCCGAGGTTCCGAGATCTCGGCATCTCGGGCGCTCCAGGGGCCGTCCGCGGAACCTCGGCGGGTGGCGTGCGGCACGTCGTGGAACCTCGGCGTCGGCCGACGGGCGCGGCCGCGCAGTACCGGACACGGGAACACCGAGCCTCGTCGCAGCGCTGCACCCGGGAACGACGAAGGGCCCCGGCGGAGTGCCGGGGCCCTTCGTACGAACCGTGGAGGTCAGGCGGCAGGCTTCTCCGCCGTGTCAGCGTCGTCGGCAACCCACAGGTCGTCGTCGGCGCGGAGCGTCTGGTACGCGGCGTACGCAGCACCAGCAACGGCGACGACGCCGACGATGATGAGTGCGACACCACCGAAGCCGATGCCCTTCTTCTGCTGCGACGGCACGTACTTCGCAGCAGCCTTCTTGGCCTTCTTGCCCTTCTTCTGGGCGTTCTTCACGATCTTCTTGACCCGGGGGTCCTTCGCGAGGTCGGTGACGCTCAGCACGGAGCCGGCGGTCGACACCAGCCCGGGGATGACCTCGGACTGGAACTTGTGCGAAGCGCTGTGTGCTGCGGACGTCGCAGCGTGCACCCCCGTTGCGACCGCGGGACGGATCCCGTTGTCGATCGCGTTCTGCACACGGGGGGCGATGTCCTTGCGGGCTGCGTCGGCTGCGTTCGACCGGGCTTCCGCCAGGATCGCGTTCGCGTGCTCGAGGACCTTGCGCTGCTCTCCGAGGAGCGAGGCGGTCTGGCCCTTGAGCTTCTTGATCTGCTTCCGACGCTTGCGCGGGATCTCGATCGTCGTCATCTGGTACCTCCATCGGATCGGCGTGACACCCATCCTGCCACCAGAGTCCCTGACAGGTCACGGAGCCTCACCTGTGGGTACGGTCCGTACGCAGCCGCTACATGCGAGAATCGGAACATGTCTCTGCACACCGCTGTCGCAACGATCCACACCAACAAGGGCGACATCCGCGTCAACCTGTTCGGCAACCACGCACCGAAGACCGTCAAGAACTTCGTCGACCTCGCCACGGGCAAGCAGGAGTGGACCCACCCGGGTACGGGCAAGGTCTCCACCGACAAGCTCTACGACGGCGTCGTCTTCCACCGCATCATCAAGGACTTCATGATCCAGGGCGGTGACCCGCTCGGCCAGGGCATCGGTGGCCCGGGCTACCGCTTCGACGACGAGATCTCCCCCGAGCTCACGTTCCAGAACCCCTACATCTTCGCCATGGCCAACGCCGGCATCCAGGGTGGCCGTGGCACCAACGGGTCGCAGTTCTTCATCACCACGGTGGCGACGCCGTGGCTGCAGGGCAAGCACACCATCTTCGGTGAGGTCGCCGACGACGAGTCGCGTGCCGTGGTCGACGCCATCGAGGGTGTCCCCACCGACGGCCGTGACAAGCCCGTCGAGGACGTGGTCATCCAGAGCATCGACGTCGAAGGCGTCTGATCCTCACGTGACCGACCAGGCGTACAACCCGAACAACACCTGCTACCGGCATCCGGACCGGCAGAGCTTCGTCCTCTGCCAGCGCTGCGGGCGGACGATCTGCCCGGAGTGCCAGACGCCGGCGGCAGTCGGGGTGCACTGCCCGGAGTGCGTGCGTGAGCAGCGCGCACAGTTCGCAGCGAACCGTCGCGCGTCCGGAGCCCCCAGTGGGCTGACGGTCGCGCGACGGCGCTTCGCGATGCTCGACCAGAAGGCGACGGTCGTCATCGTGGCGATCACGGTCGCCATCTGGCTGCTGGACCAGGTCAGTGGGGGCTTCTTCACCAGCCTGCTCGCCTACAACTCGCTGCTGCTGCCCACGCAGCCGTGGCGGGTCGTGACCGTGCTCTTCGTCCACTCGGGCATCCTCCACATCCTGTTCAACATGTGGGCGCTGTGGATCTTCGGCCGGATGCTCGAGAACATGCTCGGTGCGTGGCGGTTCGTGGCGCTGTACTTCATCACCGGGATCTTCGGTTCGATGCTCGTCACGTTCCTCGCCCCCGGCACCTGGGTGGTCGGGGCGTCCGGCGCGATCTTCGGTCTCTTCGCGGCGTTCTTCGTCCTGCAGCGGAGCCTCGGTCAGAACGCCGTCCAGCTCCTGGTGATCATGGGCCTCAACCTGGTCGTCGGCTTCCTCCCGGGGACGAACATCTCGTGGCAGGCGCACGTCGGTGGGATCATCGGCGGTTTCCTTGTGGGCTTCGTGTTCGCCAAGACCCGGAACATCCGGCAGCGGCCGCTGCAGATCGGCCTGCTCGTCGCCTCCGCGGTGGTGGGCATCGTCCTCACGGCAGTCGGGTACGCCGTCACCATCGGCTGACCCGAGCCGGACACACGTCCACCGAACGCCCCGTCGCTTCCGCGGCGGGGCGTTCGTCGTTCCACCGTCACCTCGGGGCGCGAATCGGGCCCGACAAGTCCTCGTCCACAAGGCACCTGCGGAGTTATCCACAGGTGTGGAGAAACCGGTGAGTTACACGCGTGTGATTATCCCCATTGTGGACTCAGCTGTGGATAACTCCGGGGTCCGGGTGTGGATGACGATGTGGAGAGTGTGGAGAAGTGTGGAGAACCGCCGGGATCCTCGATGATCTGGGTACCAGCGGCCGAAAGCCCTGTGGAGAACGACAACGCCCGCCGCACCAACTGGTGCGACGGGCGTCAGAGTGTCTCGAGGCTGTGGATCAGCGCCAGCGGGTGGTCATGAGGAAGCCGATGAACATGATGCCGAAGCCGACGAGGATGTTCCACGAGCCGAGGCTCGGCACCGGCAGGGTCGCGTTCGAGATGTAGAAGACGATCACCCAGACGAGGCCGATGATCATGAAGCCGAACATGACCGGCTTGAACCACACCGGGTTCGGGGCGTCCCCCGCGGTGTCGACCGAGTCGGCTCGGGTCCTCCGGGCGGGCTTGGTGCGGTCCTTGTCACTGGCCATGGCCGGTATCCTACCGTGACCACGTGTGTGGATCGGCCCGCAGACCGCTGCACACATCCCCCACGAGTACGGTGAACCGCCATGACCAGGATCCTCGTCGTCGACAACTACGACAGCTTCGTCTACACGCTGAACGGGTACGTCCAGCAGCTCGGGGCCGAGACGGATGTGGTGCGCAACGACGCCTTCCCCGAGTCGGAGATCGCAGACCGCATCGCCGACTACGACGGTGTGCTGCTGTCACCCGGCCCGGGGACCCCGGCCGACGCCGGCGTCTCGATCCCCACGGTGCACGCGGCGATCGCGTCCGGCACGCCGCTGCTCGGGGTCTGCCTCGGCCACCAGGCCATCGCAGAAGCCCTCGGGGCCACGGTCACGCACGCCGACGAGCTCATGCACGGGAAGACCTCGCAGGTCGACCACGACGACAGCACGCTCTTCGCCGGAGTCCCGCACCCCTTCACGGCGACGCGGTACCACTCCCTCGCGATCGTCGACGGCACGGTCCCCGACGAACTGACCGTGACGGCCCGGACCGGCGGCGGCGTCATCATGGGCGTCCAGCACCGCGACCACCCGCTCTACGGCGTACAGTTCCACCCCGAGTCGGTCCTGACCGAGGGCGGCTACCGCATGGTCGGCAACTGGCTCGAGACCACCGGCCTGTCCGGTGCCGCCGAGCGCGCCGACGGGCTCGGCCCGCTCATCGCGACCCACCGCGCCTGACGCGCCAGGAGGGCGCGCTCGACGGCGTCGTGCGTCGACGCGCCTGGAGCAGTGGACGCGACGACCCGACGGGCGCACGGACGCGTGGCGGGGAGGCGCCGGGCCTCCTGGCCGTCAGCGTGCCGACGGGAGGCCCGTCACCGGTCCGTCACGCTGCGCGCGTACGCGTACGGTCGGGTCGACGGCCCCGATGGCGTCGTCCCTGATCGGTTGGTCAGCGTCCGTCGCCGTTGTCGCCGCCGTTGTCCCCGTTGTCGCCGTTGTCGCCCTTGTCGTTCCCGTCGTCGGACGGGGCCTTGGTCGGCTGGCTCGACGCGGCGCAGTAGGTCAGGGTGACCGCGCTTCCCTGGGCGACGTCGCCCTGGGGGGTGTCCTGCTGCGTGACGAGGCCACCCGTGCACGAGTACGACGGTGACGGTGTCACGGTCAGGCCGAGCTGCTCGAGCGACGCCTTGGCATCGGCGAACTGCTGGTTCGTGACGTTCGGCAGCTGCACCTTGCCGTTGGAGACCGTCAGGTTGATCACGATGCCCTTGGTGTGGAGCGAACCGGACTCGGGGTCGGAACTCATCACGGTGCCCTCTGGCAGGTCGGACGAGTAGTCGGAACTGATCGCGCCGACGCGGAAGCCGGCGTCTTCCAGCGTCTGCTGTGCAGCTGCCTGGGACTGCCCGTTCAACTCGGGGACCGGGAGCCGCTGGGGGCCGAGCGAGACGACCACGTCGACGTTGGACTTCCGCCCCACGTTGATCCCGGAGCCCGGGTCGGTGCGGATGACCATGCCCTTGTCGACGTCGTCGGAGTTCTCCTCGACCTTGACCGGTGTGAGGTCCTTCTTCTCGAGGGCGCTGACCGCGGCACTGTAGGTCGACCCGGTCACGTTCGGCACGCTCACGGACGACGAGACCGGCGGCTTTCCCGGCTGCAGGTTGGCGACGAAGAACACGACGCCGACGATGACCGCCACCGTCAGCAGGATGCCGACCCAGATCCACGCCACCGGTGGACGGTTCTGGGTGCGTTGCGGGCGGTGCTCGGCAGTGTCGTCGTCGAGCTCGCGGAAGGCCGCGGCCGGGTTCGAGGTGGTGCGCGGGTCGACCCCGAACAGCACCGTCGACGCGTCGTTCGCCGCGTTCTGCTGGATCTTCTTGGTGGACGCCGGAACCCGACCCGAAGCGGCCTGCTGCAGGTCCGAGCGGAACTCGGCGGCGTTCTGGAACCGGCGCGTGCGGTCCTTGACCAGGGCGTGCAGGGTCACGGCGTCGAGTGCCGGAGAGACCTCGGGCGTGATCGAGGACGGAGCGACGGGCTGTTCGCTGACGTGCTGGTAGGCCACTGCCACCGGGGTGTCGCCGAGGAAGGGCGCACGGCCGGTGAGGAGCTCGAACAGCACGACACCGGTGGAGTAGATGTCCGTGCGGGCGTCGACGGTCTCGCCGCGGGCCTGCTCCGGCGAGAAGTAGGACGCGGTGCCGAGGATCGACGTGGTCTGCGCGACAGTGGCCGAGGTGTCGGTGATGGCTCGGGCGATGCCGAAGTCCATGACCTTGACCTGGCCGTTGTGCGTGACCATGACGTTGGCGGGCTTGATGTCGCGGTGCACGACGCCGGCGCGGTGGGAGTACTCGAGCGCAGTCAGGATGCCCTCGGTGATGCGGACGGCCTCGGCCGGAGCGACGGCGCCCTCGGCGATGATGTCGGAGAGCGGACGGCCCTCGACGTACTCCATCACGATGAAGGGGACCTGCACCTCCGCGCCCGAGGTCTCGGTCACGGTCTCTTCACCGGCGTCGTACACCCGGACGACCGTCGGGTGGGCCATGCGTGCAGCTGCCTGGGCTTCCTGCCGGAACCGGGTGCGGAACGCCGGGTCGTTGGCCAGGCTCGGCTTCAGGAGCTTCACCGCGACCTTGCGACCGAGACGGGTGTCGTTGCCGAGGTGCACGGTTGCCATGCCGCCTCGGCCGATGACATCACCGATCTCGTAACGGTTGGCGAGGAGGGTGATCCCCGCGGTCACACCTTCTGGCACGTACTCCTCCGTCTGTCCGTCCGGGCTAGTGTACGGCAGCACCACCTGGTGAGACGCTGGCCGGCGAGGGGTCGACCGAACCGTTACCGAACGGTGTCGACAGTCCCCGTCCGGGGGTCGTTCAGTTGCCGTCCATCGGGGTCTCGGTGGGGTTGGTCCCGTCGGTGGGGTCCGTGGTGTCGCCCGGATCCGTCTCGTCCGCCGTCCAGGTCGCCGTCGCAGCGTCCGAGCCGGGCGACTTCGGCAGGGTGTTGCCGTTGGAGCCGCACGTGACCGAGTACACGAAGGTGACGGGGGTGTCCACGGCGTCTGCCTGGATGGTCACCGCCGTCGACGAGATCGTGCCCGAGGTCGCACCGGACGCGTCCTTGCCGTTCTTCGCGACCCAGGTGTACGTCGAGACCGTGTACCCGACGGGGCACTCGGACGCCTGCCAACTGAACAGGACCGAGCCGTCGGACGACACGGTGCCGGCCTTCGCTGCGGCGGGCTTCGCCACGGACGGCGGCGTCGTGTACTGCCGGATGGTCACCAGCGAGCCCTGCAGGACGCTGCCCGTCGGCGTGATCGACTGCACCGTGTTGGCCTGGTCGGCGTTCGGCGCGGCGTCGCCGTCCTCGACCGCCGTCTGGAAGCCGAGGCTCTGGAGCTGGGACTCGGCTTCGGCGGTGGACATGCCGACGTATTCGTCGTTGCTCAGCGTGACGCGGGTCTCGGTGGGCGAGGGCGTCGGAGTCGGGGTCGGCGTCTGCGAGGGGCGCGGGCTCTTCGAGACGGACCTGGACGGCGACGGACTCGGATCGGCGGAACCGTTCAGCGCGAACGCGCCGATGACGGCGGCGATCGCGAGCACCACGACGACACCCACGACCCACCAGATCCAGGCGCGCTTCTTCTTCGGCTCCTCGGCCTCGTCGTTCGACGGGGACACCGGTGCGCCGGGTCCGCCGGCGCCCGCGGCTGCCGCGCCCGACTGGGTGCCGAGCAGTGCCGTGGCGGCGTCGTTGCCCTGACCCTGCGGCGGGTTGAACGCGACGGTGCCACCCTGCGCGATGGCGGGGACGGCGACGGTGGCCGCTGCGACGTCACCACGACGGAGCGCCTGTGCGGCGCGCGCGAGGTTGGCGGCGGTGGCGGGACGATCGGCGGGCTTCTTCGCGATGCACGAGATCACGAGGGCAGCGACGGGCTCGGGGATGTCCCCGGGCAACGCCGGCGGCTGCTCGTTGATGTGCGCCATAGCGATCGCGACCTGCGACTCACCCGTGAAGGGACGACGACCCGCGAGGGCCTCGTACGCGACGATGCCGAGCGAGTAGATGTCGGTCGACGGCGACGCCGGGTGCCCGCTCGCCTGCTCGGGCGAGAGGTACTGCACGGTGCCCATGACCTGGCCGGTCGCGGTGAGCGGGACCTGGTCGGCGATGCGCGCGATGCCGAAGTCGGTGATCTTGACCCGGCCGTCCGGCGTGATGAGCAGGTTGCCGGGCTTGATGTCGCGGTGCACCAGACCGACCGCGTGTGCGGCCTGCAGGGCGTTCGCGGTCTGCGCGACGATGTCCAGGACCTTGTCGACGGGCAGCGTGTGCTCGCGCTCGATCATGGTCGACAGCGCTTCGCCGGGGACGAGCTCCATCACGAGGTAGGCGCTGCCGTCCTCTTCGCCGTAGTCGAAGACGTTGGCGATGCCCTCGTGGTTGACGAGCGCAGCGTGGCGGGCCTCGGCGCGGAAGCGCTCGAGGAACCCGGGGTCGCCGAGGTACTCGTCCTTGAGGATCTTGAGTGCGACGGTTCGGCCGATGACGAGGTCGGTGGCCTGCCACACCTCTCCCATGCCGCCGATGGCGACCCGGGACGAGAGCTGGTACCGCCCACCGAAGGTGAGTCCGCTGGTGGGTCTCATTTGTTCAGCACCGCCTCCATGACTTTCTTCGCGACCGGGGCCGCGACTGTGTTGCCGACTCCCGACTGACCGAGCCCGCCGCCGTCTCCGACGACGACCGCCACGGCGACCTCCGGGTCCTTCGCGGGCGCGAACCCGGTGAACCAGAGCGTGTAGGGATCGCCTGTTCCGCCCTCGGCCGTGCCCGTCTTCCCTGCGACGTCGACACCGTCGATCTTGGCATTCGTTCCGGTCCCGGCGTTCACGACGCTCTGCATGGCCTCGGTGAGGTCAGCGGACTCGGAGGACGACAGCGGATCACTGTACTGCCTCGGGGAGAAGGACTCGACCGTCTTCAGGTCGCTCGTGGTGATCGAGTCGACGAGCGAGGGCTGCATGACCTTGCCGCCGTTCGCGATGCCGGCCGACACCATGGCCATCTGCAGCGGGGACACCCGGACGCTCGCCTGGCCGAAGGCGCTGAGCATGAGCTGCGCGGTGGAGTCGACCTCGGGGTACTGGCTGGCGGTCGCGGACATCGGGACCTCGATGGCGTCACCGAAGCCGTACTTGTCGGCCATGCTCTTGATCGCGTCGTACCCGAGCTTCTGTCCGAGCTCGGCGAACGGGATGTTGCACGAGTACTGGATGGCCGTGCGGAGCTTGACCTTGTCGCCGCCGCCGCACGTGCCGCCCTCGGCGTTGTTGATGTACGAGCTCGTGCCGGGGAGCTGCAGGCGCGACGGGTTCGGGAACGTCGAGTCGAGGTTGTACTTGCCGCCCTCGAGCGCCGCTGATGCCACGACGAGCTTGAAGACGGATCCGGGCGTGTACAGGTCGCCGCCGATCGCGCGGTTCTGCAGGGGGGACGACGACGCGCCGAGCAGGGCGTCGTACTGCTCCTTGACCTTCGCGGTGTCGTGCGAGGTGAGGGTGTTCGGGTCGTAGCTCGGCTTCGAGACCATCGCGAGGATCTTGCCGGTCTTCGGCTGGATGGCGACGACGGCACCGCTGTTCGTGCCGAGGGCTTCGTACGCAGCCTGCTGCACGGCGGGGTCGATCGTCAGGTTGACGTTGTCGCCTTGGACGTCCTGACCGGTGAGGATCGAGTTGAGGTTCTGGAAGAACGAGGCGTCCGAGTTGCCGGACAGCACGGTGTTCTCCGCGCTCTCGATGCCGGTGTTGCCCTGGCCGATGGTGAAGTACCCGGTGACCGCCGAGTACAGCTCACCGTTCGTGTACTTGCGCTGGTACTCGTACTGGTCGTCCACGGGGGTCGACTCGGCGATCGGGCTGCCGCCGACGAGGATCGCACCGCGCTTGGTCGAGTAACTGTCCAAGATGGTGCGCGAGTTGCGGGAATCGGCGCGGAGGGAGTCCGCCGAGAAGAACTGGATGGACGTCGTCGACACGAAGAGTGCGACGAACATGAGCACGATGACGGTCGAGACACCGCGGAGCTGTCGGTTCATCGACGACGCTCCTTCCTGGTCGCGCGCGCGGACCGCCCGCTCGCGGCGGGGATCGCGCCCTGCTGGACGCGTTGTTCGGCTGGGATGGCATCGGTGAGTCGCAGCAGCATCGCGGCGATGATCCAGTTGGCGATGAGCGAGGAACCACCCGCGGCCATGAACGGTGTGGTCAGGCCGGTCACCGGGATCACGCGGGTGATGCCACCGACGACGACGAACACCTGCAGGGCGATCACGAAGCCGAAGCCGACGCCGAGCAGCTTGCCGAAGTCGTCCTGTGCCATGAAGCCGACACGGATGCCGCGCGAGGCCAGCACGATGAAGAGCGCCAGGATCGCGAAGACGCCGATCAGGCCGAGCTCTTCACCGAGCGAGGCGATGATGTAGTCCGCGTTGGCGACCGGTGTGATGTACGGGCGCCCCTGGCCGAGGCCGGTGCCGGTGATGCCGCCGTTCGCGAAGCCGAAGAGCCCCTGCACGAGCTGGTAGCTCGCCTGGGTGTCGCGGCTGAAGACCTCTTGGTTGAACGGGTCGAGCCACTGCTCGAACCGGCCGTGCACGTACTCGAGGGCGCTCTGCGCGACGAGGGCGCCGCCGACGAACAGTGCGAGGCCGATGACGACCCAGCTGATGCGCGCGGTCGCGACGTAGATCATCACGAGGAACAGGCCGAAGTACAGCAGCGCCGTGCCGAGGTCGCGCTGGAAGACGAGGACCGCCATCGCGGCGCCCCACATCACCAGGATCGGGCCGAGGTCACGGGCGCGCGGGAACGTCATGCCGAGGAACTTCTTGCCGACGATCGACAGCGAGTCGCGGGCGGTCACCAGGTAGCCGGCGAAGAACAGGGCCATGGTGATCTTCGCGAGCTCACCGGGCTGGAACGAGAACGGCCCGATCTTGATCCAGACGCGTGCGCCACCGATGTTCTGGCCGATGCCGGGCAGGATCGGCAGCAGCAGCAGCGCGATCGTCAGGAACATGAAGATGTAGCGGTACCGCTGCAGGAACCGGTGGTTCCGCACCAGCAGCAGCGTGATGATCGCCAGGACCATCGCGAGCATCGTCCAGACGATCTGCTTCACACCGATGGCGTCCCAGCCGGTCAGGCCGTTGTGGACGTCGATGCGGTAGATCTCCGCGATGCCGATGCCGTTCAGCACGAGTGCGATCGGCAGGACGAACGGGTCGGCGTTCTTCGCGACGACCCGCAGCACGACGTGCATCACGAGCCCGAGCCCGAGGATGCCCGCGCCGACCCACAGCACCGAGGTGTCGAACAGCCGCCCCTTGGTGCCGAGCTGCACGAGGACCATCGCGCCGGCGCAGATGCCGCAGGCGATGACGAGCAGCACGAGCTCGAGGTTCCGAGCACGTGCGGGTTCACGGAGCTTGATCGTGATCGCCTGCGTGAACGACTGGGCGGTGGCGTTGCTCATCGCGAGCCCCGGGTCGGGGTCGGCGTGGGCGTCGACGACCGGGTCGGCGACGGCGAGGGTGATGAGGTGGATCCGCCGTCACCGCCGGTACCGGCTTGGTCCTGCCCGGTCTCGGCGGCCTTGCGCAGTCGGTCGACGATGTCGCGCGCGTCACCGAGCGACTGCGCGTTGATCGTCGAGCGGACGTTCTCGCGGGTGTAGTCCGGCAGCATCGACACCGTGATGTCGGTGTCCTCGTAGACGTCCGACAGCGCCAGTGGTCCGATTGACTGCTGCACGCCCTTGTAGATGGCGACCGTGCCGCGGTCGGTGCCGACGTAGTAGTGGTCCTGGGTGATCCGCCAGCCGAGGAAGACGGCCCCCACCAGGGCGGCGACGGCCACCACGAGCGCGACCGTCCACGAGACCCGACGTCGGATGCGGCGTCGGCGGTCCTCGGCGATGAGTTCGGCGAAGAACTGGTCGGACTCGGGCTCGAAGTGCGAGTCTTCCGGAGCCGTGGTGACCTTGAGCGGGTGCAGCAGGATCGTGGGGAGGCGGATCGGCTTGCGACCGGTCGACGCCTCGAAGGTCAGGGGAGCGGCCGCGGACCCGACGGTGGTGGCCGCGTCGTCGTCGTCGTCGACCTCGTCCGCGGTGACGTCCATGACGACGACGGTGACGTTGTCGGGGGCGCCGTGGTCGAGGGTCTCCTTGACCAGGCGCTGCGTGACCTGGTTGGCGTCCATGTTCGACGCCAGCGCGTGCCGGATGCGCTCTTCGGCCAGGTACGACGACAGGCCGTCGGAGCACAGCAGCCAGCGGTCGCCCGGCTGGATGTCCATGATCGCGGTGTCGACCTCGGGTGCCGCATCGACGTCGCCGAGCACCCGCATGAGCACCGAGCGACGGGGGTGGACCGCGGCTTCTTCCGGGGTGATCCGGCCGCTGTCGACCAGGCGCTGCACGAAGGTGTGGTCCGACGTGATCTGCTGCAGTTCACCGTCGCGGTGGCGGTAGATGCGCGAGTCACCGATGTGCGCGATCGCGATCTGTTCGCCGACCCGGATCATCGCGGACACCGTGGTGCCCATGCCGGTCAGTTCCTGGTGCTCGAAGACCGTCTCGGTGATGAGCTGGTTCGCCGCGATCAGTGCCGACTGCAGCGCGAACTCGGCGTCGTGCGCGGAGGGGAACTCGCGGTCCACCTCCCTGATGCGCCGGATCGCGATCGCCGAGGCGACATCGCCGCCGGCGTGCCCACCCATGCCGTCCGCGACCGCGAACAGGTGCGCCCCGGCGTAGCCGGAGTCCTGGTTGTTCGCGCGGATGCGGCCCACGTGGGACACAGCGGCGCTCAACGTGCGAGCGGTCATGCCGGGTTACCGCCGCAGCTCGAACGTCGTCGTCCCGATCGTGATCGGCGTGCGCTCCGCGACGATCAGGGGAGCGCTCACCTTCTGACCGTTGACGAAGGTGCCGTTCGTGGACTCGAGGTCGGTGAGGAGCCAGCCGTCGGCGCGCAGGTCGAGCCGGGCGTGGTTGGTCGAGGTGTAGTCGTCGCGGATCACGACGTTGGACTCGCTGGAGCGACCGATCGTGATCGGTCCGCCGCCGAGCGGCATCTCCATGCCCTCACGCGCGCCCTCGGTGATCACGAGGCGGGTCGCGGCTGGCGATGCGGACTGCGTCGCCTGGGTCGGTTGCCCGATCAGGTCGGTGAACGCGCCACCCGAGGACGCTGCCGGCGCCGCCGCTGCGGGGATCGTCGGGGTCGTCGGTCCGGAGGGAGCCGACTTGGAATCCGTGGGGATCGTGCGCACGCGCTGGCCGAAGAGATCACTGCGCAGGGCGAAGACGATCACGAAGACGAACAGCCAGAGCACCGCGAGGAACGCGAAGCGCAGGACGAGCAGGGTCAGGCCTGTGGTCATCGAGCACCTCCGTCGTTCTCCGGGATCACCCGGAACACCATACGGGTACGACCGATCTCGATGGTGGAGTCCGGCTCCACGATCGCCTGTTGGAAGTGCTGTCCGTTCAGCTTCGAGCCGTTCGTCGAGCCCAGATCCGTGGCCTGGGCGTGCTTGCCGTCCCACAGGACCTCGACGTGCTTCCGGCTCGTCCCGGTGTCCGCGATGGTGATGTCGGCGTCGCTGCCACGGCCGATCACCGTGCGTCCGCGCTGCAGGCGGTGGCGCTGCGAGCCGATGTCGAGCACGGCGATCCAGGCGACGTCGCGCTGCACCGTGGTGGAGTCGATCTGCAGGATGCCCGTCGACAACGTGCCGTCCTGCTGCAGCCGGATGGTGACCGGTCCGGAGAACGAGTAGTTCTGCGCGACGGCGTGCTGGTGGGCCATCTGCGTGAGTTCGTCGATGAGCGGACGACCGACGTCGTTCATGCGCGTGAAGTCCGGCGGCGCGAGGCGCACGGTGAACTCGTTCGGCACCAGGATGCGCTCTCGCGACACCACGGCGGCCTTCGTGTCGAGCTCGCGGCGCAGGGCGCTGGAGATCTCGACCGGCTGCACACCGGAGCGGAAGGTCTTCGCGAACGCGCCGTTCACGGCGCGCTCCAGCCCTCGCTCGAAGTTGTCCAGCAGGCCCATGTGTCTCCAGAGTCGTCGGTCGTCAACCACTGCATGGTAGTGGTTGGCGCAGGGGGCAGTCTGTGCGTGGTAGTGTTTTGGGGCTGGCGCGAGTGGCGGAATTGGTAGACGCGCACGGTTCAGGTCCGTGTGCTGGAAACGGCGTGGGGGTTCAAGTCCCCCCTCGCGCACCAGGCGAAACAGCGAAAGGCCCCGGAGGAATCCGGGGCCTTTCGTGTTTCTTCCGGGGCGTCCCGGAGCGGCCATCGCCGGATGGCGGGTCAGGTCCGATCGGCGTCCGTCGCGTGGTCGGGATCCGGCCAGGAGGCGCGGCTCGACCCCGACACGCCGGGTCCGGAGAACCCGTGGTCGGTTCTTCCCGCATCGCTCCGGGTCCACCCGCGCCGCTAGCGTGACCAGGTGACCGATGATCGTGCAGCAGTCCCTCGTCCCGGTGTCGACGTCCCCGATGCCCGTGGGCGGACCGGACTCGACGCCGTCGGTCGTGACCTCGACCGCAACCCCGACGTCGTCGTGCGGGACGTCGAGGTCGTGTCGGACGGCTGGCACGTGCTCCGTCGCACCACGCTCGACGTCCGGCGCCGGGACGGCCGGTGGGACCGGCAGCAGCGCGAGACCTACGACCGGGGGAACGGCGCCACGGTGCTGCCGTACGACGCCGAGCGTGGCACCGTCCTGCTCACCCGGCAGTTCCGGTGGCCGGCCTACGTGAACGGGCACCCGGACGGGATGCTCATCGAGGCTGCGGCGGGGCTGCTCGACGAGGACGACCCCGAGACCGCCGTCCGCCGCGAGGCCGCCGAGGAGCTCGGGATCCGGCTGGGCGACCTGGTGCGCGTGGGCGACGTCTTCATGAGCCCCGGCTCGGTCACCGAGCGTGTCCACTTCTACGTCGGTGCCTACACGCCGGCGGACCGGGTCGAGGCGGGCGGCGGGGTCGAGGACGAGGGCGAGGACATCGAGGTGCTCGAGCTGGCACTCGACGAGGCGCTCGCGATGGTCGAGGACGGCCGGATCGCCGACGGCAAGACGATCATGCTGCTGCAGTGGGTGGCACTGCGGTCGGTGGCACTGCGGCGGGTGTCACCCCGACAGGGCTGAGCCGTCCAGGCCCACCGCTCGGGCGATCGTCGTGCGGACCAGGCCCTCGCGGGTCGGGCGGTCGAGGTAGTCGACCAGGGCGTACCCGTTGGTGGCGTCGACGAGCGCGAAGAGCAGGCGTCCCACACCGTCCGGGTCGTCGGTCCGCAGCACGCCCGTGCGCACTCCGTCGACGACGACCGTGGTCGCGAGGAGCTGCCAGTCGTCCATGACGTCCCGTGCAGCGGTCGCCAGTGCCGCGTTCGTGCGGCCGATGCTCCACGCGTCGGCCCACAGGGTGGCGACGTCGTCGCGCGCGGGATCGGCGATGCAGCCGAGCAGGGTGCGGAGGCCCGAGACGGGGTCGGGAGCAGCGGCGACGATCGCGCGGACCTCGGCGACCTCGGCTGCCGCGACGGTGCGGAACGTCTCGCCGACCAGGTCCTCCATGCTCGGGCGGTAGTGGGCGACGAGCGAGGGTGCGACCCCGATCACGGCGGCGACCCCGCGGAGCGTCACCGCCGCGAGGCCCTCGGCGCGCGCCAGGTCGACGGCAGCCGCAGCGATCTGGGATCCGCGTTCGGCCGGGCTCAGGCGCCGGCGGGCCGGTGTCGTCGGCATCGTCCCACCGTATCCGCGCGTCACGCGCCCTCGACGACGAAGGCCGCCCACAGGTCGGCACGGGTCGCGAAGACGGCGAGGTCGCGGTCGAGGAGCCGGCCGGCGTGCTCGACCCGGGAGCGTGCCGTGTGGCGGTGGATGCCGAGCACCTGGGCGGCGCGGTCGTACTCGCAGTTCTGCTCGAGCCAGGCACGGACGGTGCGGGTGAGCTCGGTGCCCGCCGACCGGTCGTGTTCGAGCAGGGGAGCGAGGAACGCGCGTGCGACGGCTCCGGCGTCGACGTCCACGTGGGCCAGGTGTGCGAGGACGCCTTCCCGGGCGAGGTCGCCGAACTCGGTGGTGCCCGGTCGTCCTTCGCGCCGACGGTCCAGGGCCTGCACGGCCTCGGTGCGAGCGCGTCCGAACGATCGGTAGGCGGCACCGTCCGACAGGCCGGCCCGCAGGTCGAAGCGCCCGACCAGTTCCTCGACGATCGCGGTGTCGTCGGCGCTCACGCACAGGAAGAGGGCGTCGTCGACGGCGAAGAAGAGCTGTCCGGGCCGGTCCTGCACCCACAGTTCGAGCAGGTCGACGACGGTGTCGAGGTCGTGGTCGTCGACGTCGAGGGCCGCGATCCGGACGGGTTCGGCGGGCAGGGGACCCCACACCTCGCGCGAGGTCGACTGGACCACCTCCGGATCGCCGACCGAGAGCATGGTGAGCAGGCCGGTGCGCAGGAGCCCGCGTGCCCGGGCCAGCTCACGGTTCTGCTGCAGCGCGAGTCCGGCGAGGGCGATGACGGACGTCACCACCTCGCGTCCGGCGCGGTCGAGTGCTCCTCCGTTGGCGATCGCGAGCACGCCGCTCAGGTGGCCACCGCTGCCGAGGGTCTGCAGCGTGAACCCGGTGTGGTGCTCGGTCGTCACCGGCAGGCTCGCCCGCTGTCCCGCACGCAACAGGCGCAGCGCCTCGGTCCGGAGCAGCTCGAGGTCCTGCGCGGGCACGCCGTCCGCCGGGTGCCCGCGGTCCAGGCGCCCCGACACGTCGAAGAGCCCGACCCAGCCGTCGAGCTGCCCGGAGAGCTCGGCGATCGTGGCCCCGAGCCCGTCCGGGCGCATCGCTGCGAGCGAGATCGCCCGCTGTGCGGCGAGGGCCCAGGCGTTCCGGGCGTTCGCGTCGCGGGCGACCGCTTCGGCGTTCGCCTGCGCGACCGCGATGAACGAGGTCTCGTAGGGCACCTCGAACAACGGGAGCCCGTGCTGCGAACAGGCGGCGACGAGGGCGTCCGGGGTGCCCGCGCGGACGACCTCGGTGCCGAACCCGAGTGCGACGACGCCCCGCTCGACGAGTCGGCGGACGTAGGGGCCGGCGACGTCCTCCGGGACCTCGGCCTCGGCGCCGAACTGGGTGCCCGTGGTCAGCAGTCCCTGCCCGTCGGCCAGGAACGGCGTCGGGTCCTCGAGGTCGGAGCTGTGCAGCCACGACAGCGGGGCGTCGAGGGCGCCCGTGTCCGCGTCGGTCAGCGGTCGGAGGCGGAGGTCGGCACGGTGCAACAGGGAACGCAGCGTCGCGGGCATGGGAGCACCCTATCCACCGGGGCGATCCGACCGGTGCTCGATGTACACGGTGGACAGCCACCGGGGTCGCCGCAGGCTCCTACCATCGCCGCATGTCCTCCACCGCAGCACCCTCGATCAGTGCGCCCACCGGCGGCCCCTCGCTGCCCCAGGAACGACGGCTCGTCACGGCCGTCCCCGGCCCCCGGTCACGCGAGCTCATGGCGCGGAAGGCCGGAGCCGTCGCTGCCGGGGTCGGGGTCGCCGTGCCGATCGCCGTCGTCGCGGCCGGTGGCGGGGTCGTCGTGGACGCGGACGACAACTCGTTCGTCGACATGGGGTCCGGGATCGCCGTGACCAGCGTCGGCAACGCGCACCCCGCCGTCGTCGCCGCGGTCACCGAGCAGGTCGCTGCCTTCACCCACACGTGCTTCACGATCGCCGCCTACGACGGGTACGTCGCGGTCGCCGAGGCACTCAACCGGCTGACCCCCGGTGACCACGAGAAGCGCACGGCGCTGTTCAACTCCGGCGCCGAGGCCGTCGAGAACGCCGTGAAGATCGCGCGCAAGCACACCGGTCGGCAGGCCGTCGTGGTGTTCGACCACGCGTACCACGGCCGCACGAACCTCACGATGGCGCTCACCGCGAAGAACCAGCCCTACAAGGACGGCTTCGGCCCGTTCGCGCCCGAGGTCTACCGGATGCCGATGTCCTACCCGTTCCACGACGGCCTCTCCGGGCCCGAGGCGGCGAAGCGCGCGATCAGCCAGATCGAGAAGCAGGTCGGCGCGGCGAACACCGCTGCGCTGCTCATCGAACCGATCCAGGGGGAGGGCGGCTTCGTCGTCCCCGCGCCCGGGTTCCTCGCCGCCCTGTCCGAGTGGACCACGGCGAACGGCGTCGTGCTCATCGCCGACGAGGTGCAGACCGGCTTCGCGCGCACCGGGTCGATGTTCGCGAGCGAGCACGAGGGGATCGTGCCGGACGTCGTCACGACCGCGAAGGGCATGGCCGGCGGTCTGCCCCTGTCCGCCGTGACCGGGCGCGCCGAGATCATGGACTCCGCGCACGTCGGCGGGCTCGGCGGCACCTACGGCGGCAACCCGATCGCCTGCGCCGCCGCCCTCGCCGCGATCGACGCGTTCGAGCACGACGGGCTGATCGACCGAGCCCGCGAGATCGGTGAGGTGCTGCTCGGACGACTCCGTGCCGCGCAGACGACCGACCCGCGGATCGGTGACGTCCGCGGACGCGGCGCGATGGTCGCGATGGAACTCGTGGACCCCGCGACCGGCGAACCGGACGCAGCACTGACCGGGAAGGTGGTGCGGTCGGCGTTCGAGCACGGCGTCATCGCGCTGACCGCCGGCACGTACGGCAACGTCGTCCGGTTCCTGCCCCCACTGTCGATCGACGACGCCCTGCTCAACGAGGGACTCGACGTCGTCCTGGAAGGACTCGCAACAGCATGACCACCGGCACCACCACCGCCCCTGCGGCCGACCGCACCGACGCCGAACGCGAGCTGCTCGCCCGCGTCCCCACGGGCCTCCTGGTCGACGGCACCTGGCAGTCGTCGGCCGACGGCCGGACCTTCGCCGTCGTCGACCCCGCCACCGGCGAGACGCTGCTCGACATCGCAGACGCAACCCCCGAAGACGGTGTCCGCGCCCTCGACGCCGCGGAAGCCGCCAAGACGGGCTGGGCGAGCACACCGCCGCGGCACCGCGCCGAGCTGCTCCGCCGCGCGTTCGACCTGCTGCAGGAACGACGCGAGGAGTTCGCGCTGCTCATGACGCTCGAGATGGGCAAGCCGCTCGCCGAGGCCCGCGGCGAGGTCGCGTACGGCGGGGAGTTCCTGCGCTGGTTCTCGGAGGAAGCGGTCCGGATCGGCGGCTCGTACGGCACCAACCCGGAGGGCACCGGCCGTGCCACCGTCTCCCACAAGCCCGTCGGCCCTGCGTTCCTCATCACACCGTGGAACTTCCCGCTGGCGATGGCGACCCGGAAGATCGCACCGGCGCTCGCCGCCGGGTGCACGGTCGTCGTGAAGCCGGCCGAACTGACGCCGCTCACGACCCTGCTGTTCGTCGACCTGCTGCGCGAGGTCGGTCTGCCCGCCGGGGTGGTCAACGTGGTCCCGACCACACGGGCCGCCGACGTCTCCGGGCCGGTGATCGCCGACCCCCGGCTCCGGAAGCTGTCCTTCACGGGCTCGACGCCGGTCGGACGCACGCTGCTCGCCCAGGCGGCGCAGAACGTGCTCCGCACCAGCATGGAGCTCGGCGGCAACGCCCCGTTCCTGGTGTTCGCCGACGCCGACCTCGACCTGGCCGTGGAGGGCGCGCTCGCCGCCAAGTTCCGGAACACCGGGCAGGCGTGCACCGCCGCGAACCGGTTCCTGGTGCACGAGGACGTCGTCGACGAGTTCACGCGCCGGGTCACCGCACGCGTCGAGGCCATGCGGGTCGGACGCGGCACGGAGGACGGCGTCGCCATCGGACCCCTCATCGACGACCGCGCCGTCGACAAGGCGCACCGCCTGGTCACCGATGCGCTCGACCGCGGCGCCACGCTCCGCACCGGCGGACACCCGGTCGACGGCCCCGGCACCTTCTACGCGCCCACGGTCCTGACCGACGTGCAGCCCGGCAGCGACCTGCTGCGCGACGAGATCTTCGGGCCGGTGCTGGCGATCCGGACCTTCCGGACCGAGGACGAGGCCGTGGCCGCCGCCAACGACACCGAGTACGGTCTGGTCGGCTACGCGTTCACCGAGGACCCCGCCCGCGGGCAGCGTCTGACGGAGCGGCTCGAGACCGGCATGCTCGGACTCAACACCGGGGTCGTCTCGAACGCGTCGGCCCCGTTCGGCGGG
This sequence comes from Curtobacterium sp. VKM Ac-2884, assembly GCF_015350945.1. Lineage (NCBI taxonomy): Bacteria > Bacillati > Actinomycetota > Actinomycetes > Micrococcales > Microbacteriaceae > Curtobacterium > Curtobacterium sp. VKM Ac-2884. Next base: position 202,048 of record NZ_JADKSA010000002.1, on the reverse strand, counting down.
GTGAAGCAGTCCGGCCTCGGCCGCGAGGGCGGCGGCGAGGGCATCGCCGAGTACCTCGAGACCATGTACACGCTGACCCCGGACCCGTTCCGGAGCACCACCACCGAAGGAGCAGCACGATGATCGAGAGCGACGTCGTCGTCATCGGAGCCGGTGTCACCGGCCTGACCGCCGCGAACCGCCTGCGCGCCGCGGGACTGACCGTCACGGTTCTCGAGGCGCGCGACCGCGTGGGCGGCCGCACCTGGACGAACGACATCGACGGCGTCACGCTCGAGATCGGTGGCCAGTGGGTCTCGCCCGACCAGACCGCGCTGCTCGAGACCCTCGACGAACTCGGGCTCGACACGTACGACCGGTACCGCGAGGGCTCCAGCGTCTACGTCGACGCCGAGGGCACCCGCACCGAGTACACCGGCGACATCTTCCCGCTGCCCGAGGCGACGGCGAACGAGATCGAGCGACTCGTGACGCTCGTCGACGAGTACGTCGCAGCGGTCGACCCCGCGCGTCCGTGGGAGTCCCCGCACGCGGCGGCACTCGACGAGGTCTCCTTCCGCGCCTGGCTCCACACGCTGAGCGACGACCGCGTCGCCACCGACAACGTCGAACTGTTCATCGCGGGCGCCATGCTCACGAAGCCGGCACACGCGTTCTCGGCACTGCAGGCCCTGCTGATGGCCGCCTCTGCCGGGAGCTTCACGAACCTGGTCGACGCCGACTTCATCCTGGACAAGCGCGTCGTCGGCGGCATGCAGCAGGTGTCGGAACGACTCGCGGAGCGCCTCGGTGACGCCGTGCACCTGAACGCGCCGGTGCGCACCCTGCGCTGGACCGACGACGGGGTCGTCGCGTTCGCCGACGGCGGCCTCGAGGTCCACGCCCGGCAGGCGCTCGTCGCCGTGCCGCCGCCCCTGTACTCACGGATCTCGTACGAGCCGCCGCTGCCCCGTCGCCAGCACCAGCTGCACCAGCACCTGTCGATGGGCTTCGTCATCAAGGTGCACGCCGTCTACGACCGGCCGTTCTGGCGCGGCGCCGGGCTCTCGGGCACCGCGTTCAGCCCCTACGAGGTCGTGCACGAGGCGTACGACAACACCGAGCACGGCTCCGAGCAGGGCACGTTGGTCGGGTTCGTCTCCGACCAGCACGCCGACGACCTGTTCACGCTGTCGGCGGAGGAACGGAAGGCCCGGGTGCTCGGTTCGCTCGCCCACTACTACGGCGACGAGGCCCTGCGCCCGGTCGTCTACTACGAGAGCGACTGGGGCACCGAGGAGTGGACCCGCGGCGCCTACGCGGCGAGCTTCGACCTCGGCGGGCTCGTCCGCTACGGCGCCGACCAGCGTGCAGCCGTCGGTCCGATCCGGTTCGCGTCGAGCGACCTGGCCGGGCAGGGGTACCAGCACGTCGACGGTGCGGTGCGGATCGGGCGCGAGGTCGCCGACGAGATCCTGGCCGTCACCCCGGTCACCGTCGGCTCCGGCGCTGCCGCCTCGTCCGTCTGAACGGGTGCAGCGCCGACCGCGCGTAGCGTCCGGGCCATGAGCGACACGACGGCGAACGGATCCAGCGACCCCAGCGAGGCCGAAGCGCAGTACACCGAGGACCTGCCCGACGGGTCGCCCTCGGGCGACGCGACGAAGGACCCGGAGCAGGACAGCGACACGGACTCCGGCGGCGAGCCCGCCGACCCGCAGCAGTAGCGGCGACCGACGAGCGGACGGGAGGCACGGTGCCAGCTGGCACCGTGCCTCCCGTCCGTCGTGGAGCCGGGTCAAGAGCGTCCGTCAGCCGATGCGGATCAGCTTCTTGTTGACGAACTCGTCGGCCCCCAGGGGGCCGAGCTCGCGGCCGAAGCCGCTCGCCTTGACGCCGCCGAACGGCAGTTCGGGGCTGTCCGCGCCGACGATGTTGACGTAGACCATGCCGGCCTCGAGCCGGTCCGCGACGCGGAGCGCCTGGTCGGCGTCGGTCGTGAACAGGTACGAGCCGAGGCCGTACGGGGTGTCGTTGGCGAGTGCGACGGCGGCGTCCTCGTCGGCGACCCGGTACACGGCGGCGACGGGGCCGAAGAACTCCTCGCGGTACGCGTCGTTGTCCGGCGTGACGTCGGTCAGGATCGTCGGCACGAAGGCGTGGCCCCGGCGGTCGCCGCCCGTGACGACCGTCGCACCCTGCGCGACGGCGGACGCGAGCTGCTCCTGCAGCCGGTCCGCGGCGGTCGGGGACGACAGCGGCCCGAGCTCGGCGCCGGGCACGGACGGGTCGGTCGGCGAGACCGCCGACATGGCCGTCGTGAACTTCGCCAGGAAGTCGTCGTACAGGTCGTCCACCACCAGGAAGCGCTTCGGGGCGTTGCAGACCTGCCCGTTGCCCTCGAGGCGGGTGGTGACGGCCGACTCGACGACGGAGTCGAGGTCGTCGGTGGACAGCACGATGAAGGGGTCCGACCCACCGAGCTCGAGCACGACCTTCGTGAGGTTCCGGCCGGCGATCTCGGCAACGGCGGCACCGGCGCGGGCGGACCCGGTCAGCGAGACCCCCTGCACGCGTGGGTCGGCGATGACGTCGGCGGCCTGGTCGTTCGTCGCGAAGACGTTCGTGTACGCGCCCTCGGGGAACCCGGCGTCGTGGAAGATCCGCTCGATCGCCAGGGCCGACTCGGGGCACTGCGGGGCGTGCTTGAGCAGGACCGTGTTGCCGATGAGCAGGTTCGGACCGGCGAACCGGGCGATCTGGTAGGCGGGGAAGTTCCACGGCATGATGCCGAGCAGCACGCCGATCGATGACTTCCGGATGAAGGCGCTGCCCTCGGAGCCGTCGGCCAGGGTGATCGGCTGGTCGGCGAGGAACTCCTCGGCGTGGTCCGCGTAGTAGTCGTAGATGTCGGCGCAGAAGTCCACCTCACCCTCGGCCTGGTCGATCGGCTTCGCCATCTCGCGCACGATCGTGGCGGCGAGGTCGGCGTGACGCTCCCGGTACAGGTCCGCGACGCGGTGGAGCAGGGCCGCGCGGTCGGCGACGCTGCTGGTGCGCTCGCGGTGGGCGCGGTCCGCGACAGCGATCGCCGCCCGGAGCTCGTCGTCGGTGATGGTCGGGAACGTCTCGAGGGTCGTGCCCGTGGTGGGGTCGGTGACGGCGTACATGGCGTCCTCTCGTGGTGGGTCAGGCCTGGTCGGTCAGCTGCTTGTTCACGCCGGTGACCGGCTGGTTCTCGTCGAAGCTCTTCGGCAGCACCCGGAAGCCCTTCGTGATGACGAGCAGGTAGGCGAAGCCGATCGCGGCCCACACTCCTCCTGCGATCAGTGCGTCGGCGTGGAGCTGCGACCAGAGCACGCCCGTCAGGACCATCGCGAGGCCGGGCAGGACGATGTACTTCCACCGGTCACCCGCGGTGTGGCGGCGGCCCTGCCGGACGGCGAAGTGCACGATGACGCTCGCGTTGACGAAGGTGAAGGCGACGAGCGCGCCGAAGTTGATGTACGACGAGATGGTGTCGAGCGAGAAGCTCATCGCGAGCAGCGTGACCGCCCCGACGAAGACGACGTTGAACACCGGGGTGTGCGTGCGCGGGTTGACGTAGCCGAACACCCGCTTCGGCAGGACGTTGTTCCGACCCATCACCATGAGCATGCGGGCGACGCTCGCGTGCGAGGCGAGCCCCGACGCCAACGCGGCGACGAAGCCGGCCGACACCAGGACCGCCTGGAACACCGGGCCACCGACGAGCAGGCCGATCTGGGGGAGCGGGTCGTCGGTGAACTCGCCGAACGGGGTGTTCGTCGGGAACCGCAGCTGGGCGAAGTACGCGGACACCAGGAAGATCGCGCCGCCGAGCAGCACCGTCAACATGATCGCCTTCGGCATGATCCGGATCGACTTCGCCTCTTCCGTGTACATCGTCACGGCGTCGAAGCCGATGAACGAGAAGCAGACCACCGTCGCACCGGTGAGCAGGGCGGACATCGTCACACCGTCGTGCACGAACGGCTCGGTGCTCGCGATCGTGCCGGCGCCGGCACCGTGGACGAGTTCGATGACGGTGAAGACCACGAACGCGATCATCGCCAGGATCGCGCCGATGAGCAGCACCATGTTGAGGTTCGACGTGCCGCGCATCGACAGGCAGATCACCGTCGTCACGAACACCGTGTAGATGACGACCGTCACCCACGACGGCAGCGCCGGGAACACCTGCTCCAGGTAGAGCCGGATGATCAGGGCGTTCACCATGGGCAGCAACAGGTAGTCGAGCAGGGACGCCCAACCGACCATGAACCCGAGGTTCGGGTGCATCGACTCCCGCACGTACGTGTAGGCCGAGCCGGCCGCCGGGTAGACCCGGACCATCTTCCCGTAGCTGATCGCCGTCAGGGCCATGATGACCAGCGCGATCAGGTACGCGCTCGGCACGGCGCCGTCCGTCTGCCCGGAGACGATGCCGAAGGTGTCGAACACCACCGTCGGGGTCATGTAGCCGAGGCCCAGGCCGACGATCGCCCAGAGTCCGAGGCTCCGCTTCAGGGAACCGCCGCGCGCAGGCGTTGCCGGTGCTGTCGGTGCGGGGACCGCGGTCGGTGATGCCATGTGCGTTGACTTCCCTGCTGGGTCGGGGGTGGGCAGCGCCGGAGCTGGGCTGGGCAGCGTCGCCCGGACTGGTTCGGAGCAACATACCGATGTGCGAGTGCTCGGTGGACCGGCCGCGGTGTACAGACGTCGGGCAGTCGCTGTACACCGCGGCGATGGATCAGACCGCCGGCTGTTGCTGCGTGATGCAGTGCAGGCCGCCGCCGCGCGCGAAGACCGGACGAGCGTCGATCGAACGCACCTGACGACCCGGGTACACGTCGGCGAGGATGCCGCGGGCGCGGTCGTCGGCGACGGCGTCACCGAACGCGCAGGCGATCACGGCGCCGTTCAGCACAACGTGGTTGACGTAGTTCCAGTCGACCGGGCCGTCGTCGTCGGTCAGGGTCGACGGGGCCGGCAGTTCGACGATGGTCGCGTCCGTGGCCTGCTCGAGCGCCCGACGGATCTGCGGCATCACCAGGTGGTCCGGGTGGCCGGCGTCGGGCTGCGCGTGCAGCAGGACGGTGCGGGACGTCGTGGTGGCGCTGGTGTCACTGGTGGCGCTGGTGTCACTGGTGGCGCTGGTGTCACTGGTGTCACTCGACGCGCCCGCGAACGTCGCGACCATGTCGACGTGGCCCCGGGTCCCGAACCCGTCGTAGTCACGGGTCAGGCCGCGGGGCAGCCAGACCACGTCCGTCGCGCCGATCGTCCGGGCAAGCTCGAGTTCGACGCGCTCGCGGTCGGCGTACGGGTTCCGTCGCGGATCGAGCTGCACGGTCTCCGTCACCAGGACCGTGCCCGTGCCGTCGACGTGGATCGCGCCGCCCTCGTTCACGAGCAGCGACGGGATCCGCCGTGCACCGGCGGCGGCCGCGACCATGGCGGCGACCTCGGCGTCGCGGGTCCACGTCGACCAGGAGTTCGCGCCCCAGCCGTTGAAGACCCAGTCCACGGCGCCGAGGTCGCCAGTCACGTCGTCGACGACGAACGTCGGCCCGATGTCGCGCATCCAGAAGTCGTCCAGAGGCGCCTCGAGCACCTCGACCGCGGTCGACAGCAGGCGACGGGCGTCGGCTCGCGCGACGGGGTCAACGACGATCGTGACGGGCTGGTGCTCGCTGATCGTGTTGGCGGTGGTCGCCCACGTCCGTCGCCCCGCCTCGGCGCTCGCCGCGTCGTCACCGAGCGTCAGGCCGGGGCGCGGGAACGCCATCCAGGTGCGTTCCTGCGGAGCCGTCTCGGGAGGCATCACCCACGTCATGCGCGCACCTCCGGTCCGGCGTCGGTCGCCGCCACCCCGATGGCCGCGTCGATCGCGTCGCGTGCGCCGTACGCGTGGCGGTCCTCGTCGACCGGGGCGACGAGCCCCGCGTAGAGGTCCGGGCGACGGGTCACGTAGAAGGGGAACAGTCGGAGCCACTCCGTCCGGGCCTCGAGGTCGAGGTCCGCCACGAGCACCGCGTCGGCGTCACGCGGTGCCTCGGCGAGGACGCGGCCGAACGGGTCCGAGATGAACGACGACCCGTAGAACGTGATGTCGCCCTCGTCGCCCCAGCGGTTCGGGACGACCATGAACTGGCCGGCGGTGATGCCGTTCGCGACGATGACCTGCCGCCAGATCGGGGCGGTGTCGAAGTCCGGGAAGGTCGGTTCGGAGCCGATCGCCGTCGGGTAGACCAGGACCTCGGACCCGGCGAGGCCGTAGGACCGGGCCACCTCGGGGAACCACTCGTCCCAGCAGGTCGGTAACCCGAGGCGTGCGCCGAGTCCCGCCGGCTCGTACACCGGGAAGGCGTCGTCGTCCGTCCCTGCGCGGAAGTACGTGTCCTCGTGGTAGCCGGCGCTGATCGGGATGTGGGTCTTGCGGGTCCGGCCGACCAGGGTGCCGTCGGGGGCGACGAGGACGGCGGTGTTGTAGCCGCGGGGGTCGTCGGGCTGGTCGTCGTCGGCAGGTCGCTCGTACAGCGACGCGTGCACGAAGACCCCGTGCTCGATCGCCTGTGCGCGGGCGAAGGTGACCGTCGGGCCGTCCTCGAGTGACTCGGCGAGGTCCTTCGGGACACCACTGGCCGGGGTGTCGCCGGGGTAGCGGCGCAGGGTGAGCTCGGGCAGGAACACCGCCGCGGCGCCGTTGGCCGCGGCGGTGGCGATGCCGTCGGCGAGTTGTGCGCGGTGGGCAGCGGGGTCCGCGAGCCAACGCACCTGCACGAGGGCGACGCGGGTCGAGCGGCGGGGGGTGCCGGTGTCCTGGTGCAGTGGAGACGGGTGCAGGGGAGCGATGAGGACGTCCATCCCGCCATTGTTGATCGCATGGTCAATGAGTGCAAGGTCCGCTTTCACCAATCCCGCCGCGGGTCGTCCTTGATCAGCTGCCGGAGCGAGCTCCGTGCCGCTGCAAGCGCCGGGAAGCTGGGATCGAGTTTGGCGAGCAGCGAGAGCATGCCGTTGAAGCGATGTCCGACATCGACCCGGAGGAGGTTGTCGTGGTGCGCGACGCGGTTTCTCAGCCGACGCAGCATCTCGAGTTGGCTGCCGATTCGTTCCCGGCTGGCGTCGTCGGCGTCCGCCCCGGGGAAGGCTGCGCTGATCGCGGACCGCCAGAGTCGTTGCTGGCGTACTGGTGACTCCGATCGGGAGACCGGGCGGACCAGCTTGACCCACGATCCGAACATCAGTTGCGCCACGACGTCGTCGTGGCTGGGCGGCGTACCGCATCTCGGGTGGCTCGATGGTCGTTCCGCCATCTCCTGGGCGGCTCGGTTGCGAGCGTCCACGAGCTGCCGCCGGAGCAGCGAGTACAGAGGGTCGACAGTGACGCCGGCCGAGGACCACTCCGGAATGCCTCCACTCTTGACGCTCCAGGCGGACAGCTCGATGTCGATCGCGTTCCGCACAGCTATCTCGACGAAGGTGATCTGTCCGTGGAGTGCGCCGGCCAGGTGCGCGGCCCACAGGTACAGATCGACGGCACGGCACCGGTCACCGTCCGCGGCGTCGAGGTAGGTCGCGAGCCGCGCGGGGCTGACGAGACGTTCGAGGGTGTCCGGTTGACTGAGCTGCGCTGAGGTCATAGCGTTGTGTTCACGAGCGTCAGGCTTGGACTGACGTGCTTACCTCGAAAACCCCCCGCTCAGCGGGGGGTTTTCTGTTCGTCCGGTGGCGGACCCGGGGCTCGTCATCAGCATGCATCTCGCAACGCTAGGAGTCCGGCGGCGTTGTGGGAATCCACCTTGCGATGGCGATGATCGTTCACGAGTTGGGTGGGGTGATGAGCGAACCCATCGTCACGCCGCTCGGCTTCTCGCACGTGCGCCTCACGGTCACCGACATCCGCCGCAGCAAGGCCTTCTACGAGCAGCTGTTCGGCATGCCGCCCGGCAGCGACTTCAGCGACCAGATCGACGACCCGACGATCCACGACGACCCGTGGCGGACCTACGGCGGGTGCTCGTTCACCTTCGGCGGGCAGACGCTCGGCCTGCGACCGGTCGCCCCAGCCAAGGACCGGTTCGATCCCGACCGAGTCGGCCTCGACCACGTGTCGTTCCGCGTCGGGTCCGTCGACGACCTGCACGCCGCCGTCGAGCGACTGGACGCCGCCGGCATCGAACACGGCGACGTCACCGACCTGCCGCCGTTCGGCCTGGTGATCCTGTCCGTGCAGGACCCCGACGACGTCAACCTGGAGTTCGCGGCACCGCGGCCCTGAGCACGGTGCGCCGGTGTCCGCTTGCCGCGTCCGTCACCCGGACCTCCAGGTGGCACTGGGGCGCGGAGCGTTGCCTGATCGCGTCAGATCTCAGGAGGAGACAGCATGAGCAAGACCTGGTTCATCACCGGAGCGTCGAAGGGCTTCGGCCGCGAGTGGGCGGAAGCCGCGCTCGAACGTGGAGACTCCGTCGCCGGCACGGCCCGCAACACCGACGACGTGCAGGCACTCGTCGACCAGTACCCGGACACGTTCCTCGGACTGCAGCTCGACGTGACCGACCGTGCCGCGGACTTCGCGGCCGTGCAGCGTGCGGCGGAGCGCTTCGGCTCACTCGACGTCGTCGTGAACAACGCCGGCTACGGCCACTTCGGCATGGTCGAGGAACTCACCGAGGACGAGGTCCGCGCCCAGCTCGAGACGAACCTGTTCGGTGCGCTCTGGGTGACCCAGGCCGCGCTGCCGATCATGCGCGAGCAGGGCTCCGGGCACGTCATCCAGGTGTCGAGCATCGGCGGGATCAGCGCGTTCCCGACGGTCGGCGCCTACCACGCATCGAAGTGGGCGCTCGAGGGGCTGTCGCAGTCCCTGTCGCAGGAGGTCGCCGGCTTCGGCATCCACGTGACGCTCATCGAGCCGGGCGGCTTCTCGACCGACTGGTCCGGGCCGTCGTCGAAGAAGAGCGACCAGATCGCCGCGTACGCCGACGTCCGCGAAGCCGCGTCGAAGCGCCCGTCGGCCGCCGACCCCGGCAAGCCCGAGGCGACCCGCTCGGCGATCCTGAAGGTCGTCGACGCCGAGCAGCCGCCCCTGCGCGTCTTCTTCGGCAAGGCGCCGCTCGGCATCGCCGAGCAGGACTACGAGTCCCGCCTGGCGACCTGGCGCGAGTGGCAGCCGGTGTCGGAGGAGGCACACGGCTCTTGACGGCCCGGCGGTCAGCGCCGCGTGCTCGTCGCGCCGATCACGGACAGCAGCCGGAGCCGCTCCGCGCTCTCGCTGCCGGGCTCCGCGGTGTGGACCAGCAGCGTCTGGGAACTCTCGGGGTCGTTCAGCACCTGACACTGCAGCGTGAGCAGGCCGACCTCCGGGTGGCGGTACCGCTTCACGTCACGGGGTCGCACGCCGACCTCGTGACGTGCCCAGACGTCGCGGAACTCCGCACTCGTCCCGAGCAGGTGGTCGGCCAGGCGCGCTGCTCGGGAACCGGGGCCTCGGCGTGCGAGGACGCCCCGGAGCCCCGAGGCGTACATCCGGGACAGGAACGCGTGGTCCTCGACCGGGTGCACGTCGCGGGACCCGGGGTCGGCGAACCACCGGTAGCCGATGCTCCGGTCGTCGCCTCGGCGGCCGCGCGCGTCACCGGTCAGCTCGACGGCGAGCGGCGTCTGTTGCAGTGTCTCGCCCAGCTCGGTGACGATCTCGGCGGGGCTGTCGGCGAGCCGGTCGAAGATGCGCATCATCCCCGGGCTGACGTGGTCCCCTCCGGAGGCGGCCGCTGGTGGCTCGTGTCCGGCGAGGCGGAAGAGGTGGTCGCGCTCCGCGATCGTGAGCCGCAGTCCCTGCGCGATGGACGCGAGCATCTGGTCGGACGGCTGCGGGCCGCGCTCTCGCTCCAACCGCGCGTAGTAGTCGACGGACATGTTGCTCAGCAGGGCCGCTTCCTCGCGGCGCAGTCCGGTCGTGCGGCGCCGTTGCCCGCGCGCGAGGCCGACGTCCTCGGGCTGGAGTGCAGCGCGACGCCCGCGGAGGAAGTCCGCCAGGGATGCTCGGTCGATCACGGCCCCATCTTCTCCCGGACACGACGGCGTATCCACGGATCATCAGGCCGTGGTTGCGGAGGCGGAGGGCGGGGACGATCGTCGTGAGCGTCGTCCCCGGCGTCCACGACGAAAGAGGCGAACCATGGCACGGACCGAGCAGCTGCCCCTCCCGGACCTCACGGGTCGGAGGGTCCTGGTGACCGGCGCGAGCGACGGCATCGGGCTGGAGATCGCCGCCCGGTTCGCCGGAGCCGGAGCCGAGGTCGTCATGCCCGTGCGGAACCGCGGCAAGGGGGCGACGGCGGCGGCCCGGATCAGCGAGCGGCACCCGGCGGCGTCGGTCGTGCTCGAGGACCTCGACCTGTCCTCGCTCACCTCGATCGGGGCGCTCGGTGACCGGTTGCGGGCCGACGGAACGCCGATCGACGTGTTCGTGGGGAACGCCGGCGTGATGACCCCGCCGGAACGCGGGACCACGGAGGACGGCTTCGAGCTGCAGTTCGGCACGAACCACCTCGGCCACGTGGCGCTCGTCGGCGGAGTGCTGCCCCTGCTCCGAGCAGCGAGCGGCCGGGTCGTGATGCAGACGAGCGTGGCGGCGCGGCGTGCGTCGATCCGTTGGGACGACCTGCAGTCCGAGCGGGACTACGACGGCATGCGGGCGTACGCGCAGTCGAAGCTCGCGTGCGCCCTCTTCGCCCTCGAACTCGGTCGGAGGAGCCGCTCCAGAGGGTGGGGTGTCACGAGTGCGGTCAGTCACCCGGGCGTCGCCCCGACGAGCCTGCTCGCCGCCCGCCCGGAGATCGGCCGCGGCGGCGACACCCCGCAGGTCCGGGTGATCCGGTGGCTGTCGGCGCGCGGGCTCCTCGTGGGGACGCCGGCCACGGCAGCGGGGCCGGCGTTGCTCGCTGCGACGGCTCCGGACCTCGACGGCGGGTTCGCCGGGCCGACCGGCATCGGACAGCTCGGGGGCACGGCCGGACGTCGGGCACCGTGGGCTCCGATGCTCCGGACGGAGGACGCAGCACGGCTCTGGGACGCGTCCGAGGCGCTGGTCAGCTGATGATGTTGACCGCGCGCGAGATGACCAGGGCCAGCAGGATGAACCCGCCGAGTGCCTGGTAGGCCATGATCATCTTCGCGCGCACGGTCATCGGCATGGTGTCGGTCGGGCTGAACGCCACCATGTTCGTCATCGCGACGTAGAGGTAGTCGAGGTAGACCGGACGCCACGCGGCGGTCTTCGGGTCGGTCTCCTGGGGGAACTGGAAGTCGGCCTCGTCACTCGTCCACAGCTCGGGACGACGACGAGCCACCGGCCCGCCCCGGTCGAGCTCCCAGTACACGAGCCCGAACGCGATGATCGTGCTCACCCACACCTGCAGGGCGGTGAGCAGCACGGCACCGCCGTCCGCGTGGCCACCGAGGAGCAGCTCGATCGTCCGGACCACGGTCAGCTGGTTCGCGACGGTGAGCAGGATCGCCAACGAGAAGGACACCCACCGCGACCAGGTCGTCTCGCGGGTCAGCCGTCGCGGGTTGAAGACAACGAGCGGGATCAGCAGCAGGACGCCGAGCACCGGGACCACCCACGACGGGAAGAACAGCACCTCGCTCGGCAGGAACAGGCTGAGCCCGAGGTTCACCAGGACGGCGATCGCCACCGGCGCGCGGTGCTCGTGGCGGGGGCGGGTCCTGGTCGGGGTCACGGTGTGAGTGTCGCGCACCGGCTGCGCGCGGAGGTGACCCGCGGCGGCGCGTCGGTCCGTCGTGTCCACCGCTCGACGGACACCGGGTCGCCCCGGAGGTGCACGACGGCGCACCGAGCGGCGGACGACACCGGATCGCCACCGGTCGAGGCTGGAGCCATGACCGAACGCATCCACCGCCCCGTCCGTCTCGTGGCCGCCGCCGTGCTCGCCGGGGGCCTGGCCCTCACCGCGACCGGCTGCTCCTTCATCCAGCAGCAGACGGGCGACGCCTGGGCGGTCACGTACCAGGTGCAGGTCGACGGGCCGGCCGGGTCGGAACTGTCCGACGTCCGCGTCGAGGGTGCCGAGCAGCGCGGCGACGCCCCCGAGGTGCACCGGCTCGGCACGCAGGAGACGGGCACCCAGAAGACGGGCACGCAGGAGACGGGCACCTGGGAGCACGAGTCGATCGTCCTCGCCGAGCAACGTGCCTCGGTCCGGGCGACCCCGGCGCGGGGTGCGACGGCGACGTGCCGGATCCTGCTCGACGGCAAGCGCGAGATCGCCACGGAGACCGCGGCCGCGGGGCAACCCGTGACGTGCTCGGTCGACACCCCGGCGTTCGACTGAGCGGATCAGCCGCCGACGGGCGTCGCGAGCACGAGCGGGTCGACCTCGGAGCCGAGCAACCGCCCGGCCGCCCGCAGTCCGGACAGCAGCGCGCCGTGCACGGTCGCCGGGTCGTCGCCCCACGTGGCCTCGCCAGCGAGTTGCACCCGGCCGGACGGCGCTCCGAGCAGGTCGTGGTCGTCCGGTGACGCCCCGACGTGCAGGTACGAGTAGGAGCCGCGTGCGAACGGGTCGTCGGCCCACCGGGTGATCCGGAACGCCTCGGGTTCGGGGACCGACGGGCCGAACATCCGCCGCAGGCCGCCGATGCCCTCTTCCACGATCATGGCGTCCGGCAGGGTCTCGAGGCGCCGGGCCCCGGTCCCGCCGACCAGTGCGGCCAGTACCGGCGCTCCGGTCACACGGGACATGTCGTACCAGGAGTGCCAGTCGACGCCGGCCGACCCCTGCTGGCGGACCACCCACGAATCACCCCAGAACCGCTCCGGGAACCGCAGGAACACCTTGTCGTAGACCCCCATCCCGAGCCGGCCCATCGCACCGGTGACCGCCTCGGCGAGCGGTGGGTCGAACGTCACGTCGCCGGCCTGCAGCACCCCGAGCGGCACGGTCACGACGACGTCGTCCGCCGTGACCGACGAACCGTCGGCGAGTCCGACCACGACACCCGTCGCGGACTGCGTCACCGACCGCACGACCGCGGACAGCCGGACGTCGAGCCCCTCGGCCAGGGCGGCGGCGTACTGGGCGTAGCCGCGCGGGAACACCACCTCGTCGCCGGGGACGTGTTCCTCTTCGAGGCCGCGGGCGTCGAGGACCGTCACGGGTGCGCCGCAGAGGTCCTCGGAGCGGTGGGCCATGTACTCGCGGACCCGCGCGGCCCGGTCGCCCTGCCACTGCAGGGACCGCAGCACCGTGTCGACGGCGGCCGCGTACGTCGAGGGCGGTGGAGCGTGTGCGACGACGGTGTCCAGGGCGGCGTCGACGGTGTGCAGGTCCGCGACGAACGCCGACGCCTCCGCAGCGGACAGCGGTGCGCCGGAGGGGCCGTGCCACGCGATCGGCCGGCCGTCGAACTGGAAGCTCCCGACGGTGAACTCCACGGTCTCGATGCCGAAGCGGGGAGCCAGGGCCCAGAGCGGGTTGCCGTCGACACCGTGGATCCACGAGGCGCCGAGGTCCACGGGCACGCCGAGCGCGGTGTCGGTCCAGGTTCGGCCGCCGATCCGGTCGCGGGCCTCGAGCACGACGACCCGCTGGCCGTCGAGGGCGAGCGCCCGGGCAGCGGCGAGCCCGGCGACCCCGGCCCCCACCACGACGACGTCGGCATCGAGTGCAACCATCAGTGGCCTCCGGTCAACGGTGCCATCAGCCGCGCCGCCAGGCTCGGCCGCCCGGTCAGGGCTTCTTCGCGGTCGGCCAGGTCGGTCGCCACGAGCCCGGCGTTCGCCCCGAGGAACCGGAGTGGCTCGGGCTCCCAGTCGGGTGAGCGGTGGTTCACCCACGGCAGCGCGGTGAGCGGCGACGCGACCCCGCGCACGAGGTCGGCGAGCGTCCGCCCGGCCAGGTTCGTCGTGGAGAGTCCGTCACCGACGTAGCCGCCGGCGGTGCCGACGTGCCCGTCCCAGGTGACGGACGCGCACCAGTCGCGCGGCACGCCGAGCGGGCCGCCCCACGTGTGGGTGATCGGGGCGTCGGCGACGGCTGGGAACAACTCCACCAGGGACCGCCGCAGGTGCTCGAACACGCGCGGTACCCGGTCGTAGCCGGGGGTGATCGCGGACCCCCAGTGGTAGCGGGCTCCGCGTCCGCCGAACGCCAGTCGGTCGTCCGCCGTGCGCTGTCCGTACACGAGCAGGTGCCGGTAGTCGGAGAACGTCTGCCCGTGCTCCAGGCCGATGCGGTCCCACACCGCCGCGGGCAGCGGCGCTGTGGCGATCATGAGCGAGTAGAGCGGCAGGATCCGCCGTTTCGTCTGTTCGAGCTGTGCGCCGTACCCCTCGACCGCGATGACGACCGCGCCGGCCGTGACGGTCCCACGCGACGTGACCACACGCCCGTGGTCCCACGACGAGGCGGGCGTGTGCTCCGCGATCCGGACGCCCCGGGCCTCCAAGGCGGCCGCCAGGCCACGCACCAGTGCTGCGGGCTGCACCCGCGCACAGTCCGGGGTCCACGCGACCCCCGCCGATCCGGCGGCGTCGCCGGGCCGGGCCGGGCGCCACGACATGGCGTCGCCCCACTCGGCCGACGAGGCGACCTCGTCGTGCGCCGCGCGTTCCTGCACGGCGGACCGTGCGTAGAGGACGGTGCCGCCCTTCACGTAGTCGCAGTCGACCCCGGCTTCGGCCGCTGCGCGGCCGACCTCGTCGACGGTGTCGCGCATCGCTGCGCGCAGTGCGAGGGCGGCGTCGCGGCCGTGCTCGCGCGCGACGGACTCGGCGGATCGCGGGAACAGCGCCGAGCACCAGCCCCCGTTGCGACCGGAGGCGCCGAACCCGGCGATCTCGCGTTCCAGGACGACGATCTGGAGGCCCGGGTCGGCCTGGTGCAGGTACCAGGCGGTCCAGAGACCCGTCAGTCCACCGCCGACGATCGCGACGTCCGCGGTCGTGTCGCCGTCGAGCGGCGGCCGGGGCGCCAGGTCGTCGCGTCCGGTGGACGCGAGCTGGTCGAGCCAGAACGAGACGCCCCGGTAGCCGCTCACGATCAGATCTTCGACGAGGCCTCGGACAGGACGCTCCGCAGGATCGACGTGATCTCGCGGAACTCCGGCTGCCCGATGGTCAACGGCGGGGCGAGCTGCACGACCGGGTCGCCACGGTCGTCGGCCCGGCAGTACAGGCCGGCGTCGAACAGCGCCTTCGACAGGAACCCGCGCAGCAGCCGCTCGGACTCGTCGTCGTCGAAGGTCGTCTTGGTGGCCTTGTCCTTGACGAGCTCGATGCCGTAGAAGTAGCCGTCACCGCGGACGTCACCGACGATCGGCAGGTCCTTCAGGGTGTCGAGCTCGGCCTTGAACAGCGGGGCGTTCTGCCGCACGTTCGCGAGCAGGCCCTCTTCCTCGAAGATGTCGAGGTTCTCCATCGCGACGGCGGCCGACACCGGGTGCCCGCCGAACGTGTACCCGTGGTAGAAGGTCGTGTCGCCCTTGGAGAACGGCTCGAAGAGCTTGTCGCTGATGATGGTCGCGCCGATGGGGGAGTAGCCCGAGGTCATCGCCTTCGCGCACGTGATCATGTCCGGCACGAAGTCGTAGGTGTCGCAGGCGAACATGGTGCCGATCCGGCCGAAGGCGCAGATCACCTCGTCCGAGACGAGCAGGACGTCGTACTCGTCACAGATCTCGCGCACCCGCTGGAAGTACCCGGGCGGCGGGGTGAAGCAGCCGCCGGAGTTCTGCACCGGTTCGAGGAACACCGCCGCGACGGTGTCGGGGCCCTCGAACTCGATCATCTCGCGGATGCGCTCGGCCGCCCAGAAGCCGAACTGCTCCTCGGTGCCGCCCGGGAAGCCCATCTCCTCGGCGCGGTAGTAGTTCGTGTTCGGCACCCGGAAGCCACCGGGCGTCAGGGGCTCGAACATCTGCTTCATCGCCGGGATGCCGGTGATCGCCAGGGCACCCTGCGGGGTGCCGTGGTAGGCGACCGCGCGCGAGATGACCTTGTGCTTCATGGGCTTGCCCTGGAGCTTCCAGTAGTACTTCGCGAGCTTGAAGGCGGTCTCCACCGCTTCGCCGCCGCCCGTCGAGTAGAAGACCTTGTTGAGATCACCGGGGGCGTGCTCGGCCAGGCGGTCGGCGAGCTCGATGGCCGCCGGGTGCGCGTAGGACCAGATCGGGAAGAAGCTCAGCGTCTCCGCCTGCTTCGCGGCCATCTCGGCCAGGCGCTTCCGACCGTGGCCGGCGGCGACGACGAACAGGCCGGAGAGCCCGTCGATGTAGCCCTTGCCGTGGCTGTCGTAGACGTGGTGGCCCTCGCCGCGCACCATGATCGGCACGTCGGCACCGGCTTGGTTCGCACCGTGCCGGGCGAAGTGCATCCACAGGTGGTCCCGGGACTTCCGCTGCAGGTCGGCGTCGTCGACCGGGGCGAACGGGTCGTAGGAGTGGAGCCGCGTGGGCTGTCCGGTCGTCTGGTCTGAGATGGTCATCGCGTTCCCCAGTCGTAGAGCTGTTTGCGGAGTTGCAGGTAGACGAAGGTCTCGGTGCCGGCGACGCCCGGGATGGCCCGGATCGTGCCGTTGAGCAGTTCGATCAGGTCGTCGTCGTCCTCGCAGACGACCTCGACCATCAGGTCGAAGCTGCCGGCGGTCATGACGAGGTAGTCGACCGCCGGCAGCTGTTCGAGGGCATCGGCGACTGTTCGGGTGTCGCCGCTGACCCGGATGCCGATCATCGCCTGCCGGTGGAAGCCGAGCTGCATCGGGTCGGTGACCGCGACGATCTGCATGACGCCGGTCTCGGTGAGCTTCTGGACGCGCTGCCGGACCGCCGCCTCACTGAGACCGACGGCCTTGCCGATCTCGCCGTACGGACGGCGGCCGTCCGCTTGGAGTTGTTCGATGATCCGCTTCGAGGTGTCGTCGATCGGTCCCGGACGTCGTGGTGCTGCCGCCATGCCGGACAGCATGGCAGCGAGGCTCGGAGCGCGCAAGGGATTCCGTTGTGAACACCGTGTTTCGCGACGATTTCCGTTGTTACGGTTCTCCACAACCTCCGAATCCGTCTTCCGCGCCGCCGGAATCCGTGTCAGGATCACCGCCATGCTGGACACGACGGAAACGGTGACCACGACGCACGAGGTGCGCAACTTCGTCGGTGGGTCGTTCGTCGAGTCGGGCGCGGGCACCCGGTTCGACCTGGTCGACCCCACCACCGAGCAGGTCTACGGCACGTCCCCCGTGTCCACGGCTGCCGACGTCGACGCGGCCTTCACCAGCGCGAGCACCGCCTTCGCGACCTGGCGCCGCACGACCCCCGGCGAACGGCAGCTCGCGCTGTTCCGGATCGCGGACGCCATGGAGCAGCGGGCATCGGAGTTCGCCGACCTCGAGTCCCTCGACACCGGCAAGCCCCGGGCCACCCTGGTCGAGGACGAGATCCTGCTGTCCGTCGACCAGATCCGCTTCTTCGCCGGAGCCGCCCGCAACCTCGAGGGCCGCAGCGCCGGCGAGTACATGGCCGACCACACCTCGTTCGTCCGGCGCGAGCCCATGGGCGTCGTTGCCCAGGTCACCCCGTGGAACTACCCGCTCAACATGGCGGTGTGGAAGTTCGCCCCGGCGCTCGCCGCGGGGAACACCACCGTGCTCAAGCCGAGCGACACCACCCCGCTCTCCACCCTGCTGCTCGCCGAGGTCGCCGCCGAGTTCCTGCCGCCCGGCGTGCTCAACGTCGTCGTCGGCGACCGCACCACCGGCGCCGCGATGATCGACCACCCCACCCCGCAGCTCGTGTCCATCACCGGGTCGGTCCGCGCCGGCATGGAGGTCGCCCGCGCCGCCGCCGGCGACCTGAAGCGCACCCACCTCGAGCTCGGCGGCAAGGCCCCGGTGATCGTGTTCGACGACGCCGACATCCCGTCCGCCGTCGCCGGCATCGTCGCCGCGGGGTTCTTCAACGCCGGGCAGGACTGCACCGCCGCCACCCGGGTGCTCGTGCAGGACGGCGTCCACGACGAGTTCGTGGCGGCGCTCGCCGCCTCGGCACGTGCGACCGCGACCACCGGCGCCGACACGACCACCCCGTACTTCGGCCCGGTGAACAACGCGAACCAGCTCGCCCAGGTCCGGTCCTTCGTCGACACCCTGCCCGACCACGCCACGATCGAGCTCGGCGGCGGGCGGCAGGGCGACGTCGGCTACTTCCACCAGGCCACGATCGTGTCCGGCCTGCGCCAGACCGACCGCATCGTGCAGCAAGAGGTCTTCGGCCCCGTGCAGACCGTGCAGCGCTTCACGACCGAGGACGAAGCACTGCGCGCCGCGAACGACGTCGAGTACGGGCTCGCGAGCTCGGTGTGGACGACCGACCACTCACGGGCGATGCGCTTCGCCCGTGACCTGGACTTCGGGTGCGTGTGGATCAACACCCACATCCCGATCGTCGCCGAGATGCCGCACGGCGGCTTCAAGCACTCCGGCTACGGCAAGGACCTGTCCCAGTACGGGTTCGACGACTACACCCGCATCAAGCACGTCATGTCCTACATCGGCTGACCCCGATCCTTCCGAAGCAGCAGGAGGCACCATGGCAATGACCGGCACGTTCGCCGAATCCGGAGCCGATCTCCGGCTCGAGCAGATCACCAAGTCGTTCCCCGGGCACACCGCGGTCGACGCGCTGGACCTGACGGTGCCGGCCGGCTTGTTCTTCGCCCTGCTCGGCCCCTCCGGCTGCGGCAAGACCACGACATTGCGGCTCGTCGCCGGGCTCGAGGAGCCCACGAGCGGCACCATCACGATCGGCGGCGAGGACGTCACCGACACGAAGCCCTACCAGCGGCCCGTCAACACGGTGTTCCAGAACTACGCGCTGTTCCCGCACATGAGCGTGCTCGACAACGTCGCGTTCGGCCTGAAGCGGCGACGGATCCCGGACCCGATGACGAAGGCGCGCGAGGCCCTGCACCTGGTCGAGCTCGACGCCTCGGCCGACAAGCGCCCCGCCTCCCTGTCCGGCGGCATGCAGCAACGCGTCGCCCTGGCCCGCGCGATCGTCAACCGGCCGGCCCTGCTCCTGCTCGACGAGCCGCTCGGCGCGCTGGACCTGAAGCTCCGCCACCAGATGCAGCTCGAACTCAAGACGATCCAGGCCGAGGTCGGGCTCACCTTCCTGCACGTCACGCACGACCAGGAAGAAGCGATGACGATGGCCGACACGGTCGCCGTCATGAACGGCGGCCGGATCGAGCAGATGGGCAGCCCCCAGGACCTGTACGAACTGCCCCGGACCGCGTTCGTCGCGAACTTCCTCGGTCAGTCGAACCTGCTCGAGGGCGAGGTCCGCGGCACCGACGGCCCGCTGCTCGTGGTCGCGACCCTGGCGGGCACCATCGCCGTCCCGGCCGACCGCGCCGTCCGGACCTCGGGCAGCGTCGTCGTGGGCGTCCGTCCCGAGAAGCTCAAGATCCGCACCTCGGAACCCACCCCCGAAGCCGGCCGCAACATCCTCGGCCCCGGCCGCGTGGTCGACGTCTCGTTCTCCGGGGTCAGCACCCAGTACCTGGTGGACGTCCCCGGTGCCGGCCGCGTCTCGGTCTTCGCGCAGAACTCGAAGGGCGGACCGCGGATCGCCACCGGCACCGAGGTCTGGCTCACGTGGGGCGTCGACCACGGTTTCGGCCTGGAGGCGCACCCCGCGTCCGACCAGGCCGTCACCACCCACGCCGCCACGGGCCTCCAGTCCGCACCCGCCACGGCAGGATCGTTCGCGTGACCGGCGGGGGACCCGGCCCGGACCTGCTGCGCGGACTGACGTCCGCGCGCGTCAGCCGACGCGGCCTGCTCGCCGGCGGAGGAGCCGCCGCGCTCGCGGCGCTGCTCACGGGCTGCAGCATCAAGGGCTCAGCCGCCTCCGGCGCCGAGAACGCCGTCGACTGGACCGCGTTCTGGAAGGACGCGAAGGCGACCAAGACCCTGAACTTCGCGAACTGGCCGCTCTACATCGACTCCGACCACGGCAAGTCCGAGTCGCTCGCGCTGTTCCAGAAGGCCACCGGCATCAGCGTCGACTACCAGGCGGTGATCCAGGACAACGCGACGTTCTACGCGACCGTCTCGCCGATCCTGCGGGCGCAGGGTGCCACCGGCTACGACCTGGTCGTGATGACCAACGGGTTCGAACTGACGCAGATGATCAAGAACGGCTTCGTGTGCGAGCTCGACCACTCGCGGCTGCCGAACTTCGCGGCGAACGCGGGAGACTCGGTGAAGGACCCGACGTACGACCCCGGCAACAAGCACTCCGTCGTCTGGCAGACCGGGTTCACCGGGATCGCCTACAACCCGAAGTACATCGACCGCGAGATCACGTCGTTCCAGGACCTGCTCGACCCAGCGTTCGCGGGCCGCGTCGGGCTGATGAGCGACAACACCGAGCTCGGTTCCCTCGGACTGCTCGCGAACGGCATCGCCCCGGAGACGTCGACCCCGGCGGACTGGCGGAAAGCGCAGGCCTGGTTGCGAAAACTGCGCCCGAGCGTGACCGGCTTCTACGACCAGAGCTACATCAACAAGCTCGAGAACGGCGACACCTGGATCACCCAGGCCTGGTCCGGCGACGTGTTCCAGGCGCAGCAGTCCGGGTTCGAGGACCTGAAGTTCGTCACGCCGGAGGAGGGCCAGATGATGTGGCACGACAACCTCATGATCCCCCGGCAGGCGGCGAACCCGGTGGCCGCCCTCGAGTGGATGGACTTCTACTACACGCCGAAGATCGCGGGCATCGTCGAGGACTGGGTGAACTACGTCTGCCCGGTCCCCAGCGCCGAGGCCTACGTCCGTGACGAGCTCGACGACGCGACGGTGGCGGACAGCCCGCTGGTGTTCCCGGACTCCGACGTGCTCGACCGGTCGCACGAGTTCCGGGTGTTCGAGAACTACGACGAGTACTCGGAGTGGAACGGCATCTTCAACGCGGTGGTGCAGTCGTGACCGCCGTCGGGGTCGCCGGGCCCGGAGCCGCACCGACACCGGGCGCCGGTCCGGCACCGGTCCGTCGGGGGCGCCGTCGCAGCACGCCCTTCCTGCTCGCGTTGGTCGGGACCGCCTACCTCTGCGTGTTCTTCGTCATCCCGCTCGTTTCCGGGCTCATCGTCTCGCTCATGTCGGGCAACCCGGACGACGGGTACACCTTCACGTGGAACTGGGGGATCTACGGCTCCCTGTTCATCGACCCGCAGGTGCCCTACCTGACGTTCCTGCTCCGGTCCCTCTGGTACGGCGCCGCAGCAACGGTCGTGACCATCATCGTCGGGTACCCGGTGGCGTACTTCATCGCCTTCCGGGTGTCCCCGCGGTGGAAGAACCCGCTGCTCATGCTCGTGTTCGTGAGCTTCCTGGTGTCGTTCATCATCCGCACCGACATGTGGGCGTTCGTGCTCGCGTCGCAGGGTCCGGTCGTCACCTTCCTGCAAGCGATCGGCCTGGCCGGCAAGGACTTCCACATCCTCGGCACCGGCGGCGCGGTGATCTTCGGCGACGCCTACAACGACCTGGCGTTCATGGTGCTGCCGATCTACGCCGCGCTCGAACGCATCGACCCACGACTCGGCGAGGCCGCCAACGACCTGTACGCCGGCAAGTTCCGGGCCTTCTGGCACACGACGCTGCCGCTGTCCCGCTCGGGCATCTTCGCCGGCGTCCTGCTCGTGTTCATCGACAGCGTCGGCGACCCGGTGAACTCGGCGCTGCTCGGCGGCACGAACACCTACACGATCGGCCAGGCGATCCAGGACGCCTACTCCGGCAACCAGCAGTACAACGTCGCCGCGGCACTGTCGACCGTGCTCATGGTCGTGCTCGGCATCATCCTGTTCATCTACGCCCGCGTCTCCGGCACCGACGACCTCGAGGACCTCGTATGACCGCCGTCGCACCGTCTCGTCCGTCCACCGTGACCACCTCGTCGCCCGTCGTCCACCGCCACGGCGTGAACCGCCGCGGGCCGTGGCTCGCGATCGTCTACTGGGTCACCATCGCGATCACGCTCGTGCCGATCGTCTACATGATCGTGTACTCGTTCAACGACGCCCCGACGAACCGGCTGTCGTTCGCGTGGAACGGCTTCACGACGTACTGGTACGCGAACCTGGTCAACGTGTCCGGGCTCGGAGCCGCGTTCGTCACCTCGGTCGTCGTCGCGTTCCTGGCCGCGATCATCTCGGTCGCGATCGGGCTGCCGCTGGCCCTGGCGCTCGAGCGGTACCGGTTCCCCGGCCGCGGTGCCGTGAACGCCGTGGTGTTCGCGGACATCGCGGCGCCCTCGATCGTGGTCGGCTCGGCGTCGCTGTCGTTCTTCCTGTCGGTGGGGCTCGGCACCGGGTTCCTGACCGTGCTCATCACCCACGTGGCGTTCGACGTCGCGTACGTCGTGGTGGTGCTCCGCGCCCGGATCTCCGGCACGTCGCGCGTGCTCGAAGAGGCCGCGAGCGACCTCGGGGCGACGCCGTTCCAGGCCTTCCGGCTCGTGACCCTGCCGTTGCTCGCGCCGGGCATGCTCGCGGCCGGGCTGCTGGCGCTCGCGATGTCGATCGACGACTACGTCATCACCTCGTTCGTCGCCGGGCCCGCGGTCACGTTCCCCCTGTTCGTCTACGGTGCCGCGAAGGCCGGGATGCCACCGCAGGTGCTGTGCTTCGGGACGCTCGTGTTCGCGGTGGGGTTGCTCGTGGCGCTGCTGAACGGTGCGCTCAACCGGCGGCTGGCGCGGACGCGGGGGTAGGCGCCGGCACGCACGGTGCGGGTTGCGCGGGCTGGTGCGGGGTTGGCGCGGGACGCACGGTGCGCCTTGCGCGGGCTGGTGCGAGGTTGACCGCATGGTGCGTGCTTGTAGCGGCGCACGGTGCGTGGAACCTCGCACGGGGTGAAGAGGTGCGCACGGTGCGGACGGGAGGCGCGTGGCGGGCTGGCGCCGTGCCTCCCGTCCGCCTGTGCAGGGCGTCCACCGCACGGTGCGGGTTGCGCGGGCTGGTGCGAGGTTGGCCGCTTGGTGCGTGCTTGTAGCGGCGCACGGTGCGTGGAACCTCGCACGGGGTGAAGAGGTGCGCACGGTGCGCCACCTCGCACGGGATGACGGTCGTGGCGGTGGAGTTGCTCAGGCCGCCGTGTCGACGAGCTGCGGTCCCAGTGCCCGACGCTGCGCCTGCAGCACCGGTGCGACGGTCGCGAGCACCATGACGATGAGTCCGATCGCCACCACGAACGGCAGTGGGCGGAGCGGGTCCGTCCAACTGGTCAACGCTGCGGGGACGGTCGCGAACGCGAACGGGACGGCGATGATCGCGGCTGTCACGACGACGGCCACGGCCTCGAGGACTGCGGCGATCAAGGCCGTCCAGAAGGTGCCTCCCGCTGCGACGAGCAGGGCGACGTCGCGTCGGCGGCCCATGGTCGTCATCACGACGGTTGCGGCTCCCGTGAACAGGACGATCAGGACCGGAGTGCCGAAGATCGCGAGGCCGCCGAGGTAGTACGCCGGCGAGTCCCAGACGCCGGCGAGTCCGGTGAGCGCGGCGAGCATCATCGCGACGGACAGGAGCGCGATCGCCGAGTGGCTCCGGCTGACGTGGTGGACCAGTGATTCGCGGGCGAGGAACCACGTCACAGGTGACTGCGGGAGCACAGCGGTCCAAGCGGTCACGAGCGAACGGCACAACCACGGCCCGACGGCGACCACGAACCCCATGGCAGGCACCAGGAAGAGCATCGTGATGCCGGTCGAGCCGAGCAGGGTGATCGTGTACATCGCGACGGTGACGGCACCGAGCGCCCAAGCGGTGATCTTCCGGGCGAGTCCGGCGCCGGTCGGCTCGACCTCGGGCTCACGGACCGCGAACAGCGCCGGGGTGGCCGATGCGGCCCGTGCCGCCCCGATCGCACTGAGCAACACCACGACCTCGAAGGCCAGGAAGGCGACGAGTCCCTCGACGCCGCCGAGACGTGCGTCGAGGGCAGGTGAGCCGGTGGCACGGAGCGGAGCAGACAGGAAGGCCATCAGGGCGCCGAGGGTGAACGGCATCAACGCGAGTGCGGTGCCGAAGGCCACGAGGGAGATCGCGGCCATCTGTGCCAGCACCACCCGTCGGATCAGCCCCGGACCGAGACCGCCGAACTGCCAGAGCGCGTGGTTCCGACGCTGGATCCGGATCGAGAAGCTCACGAGCACGTTGAGCGCACCGACGACGACGATCACGTTCGTTCCGCCGAAGACGAGTGCGTGGTTCCGGAGACCGGCGGCGTCGACGGGGTCGGTGACTCCTGCGGCGGTCGAGACGTCCCCGGCGCAGACGAGCGCGACGACGGCGGCGAGGACCATGATGACGAACGTCGAGGTCCACAGCCGCCAGGCCCGGAGGACCTCGGCGAGGACGAGTCGCGCGATCACCGGGACACCGCCGCGAGGACGTCGGTCACCGACGGATCGATGAGCTCACGATGCAGCCGACCGTCGCGCAGGACGAGCACTCGGTCGCCGCGCGCCGCGGCTTCGAGGTCGTGGGTGACCATCACCACGGAGCGTTGCCCGACGGCCGCCGCTCGCAGGAGTTCGAGCACACGGGCACCGGACTCGGTGTCGAGGGCGCCGGTCGGTTCGTCGGCGAACACCACATCAGGTGCCGTGACGATGGTGCGGGCGATCGCGACGCGCTGTTGCTGTCCACCGGAGAGCTGTCCGGGACGGTGCCGGGCGACCGCCGTCAGTCCCACCGCGTCGAGGGCGTTCCGGACCGTGGCTCGGTCGACGGATCCGGTCGACAGCCGGAGGGGCAGCGCCACGTTCTCGAACGCCGTCAGCGCCGGGATGAGGTTGTACGACTGGAACACGAACCCGAGGTGCTCCCGGCGGAACGCTGCGAGGGCGTCACCGCCGAGGGTTGCGAGGTCGATGCCGTCGATGCGGACGGTGCCGGACGTCGGTGCGTCCAGACCGGACAGGCACTGCAACAGCGTCGACTTGCCCGAGCCGCTCGGCCCGACGATGGTGACGAGTTCGCCGCGGCCGATGGTCAGGCTGACGTCGTCGAGGACGGTCGTCGACTGGCGTCCGGCACCGGTGAAGCTCCGCGACAACGAGGTGGTCTCGACAAGAGAAGTCATCCATACAACATACTACATATGTTACGAGCATGCGTCGGGCGGTGTGCCGCGGCGCGCGCCACAGCCGCCGCGCGTAGGTTCCAGCCATGAGTGCAGAGCTGACGCTCGGCGCCGAGGAAGAGCTGCACCTCATCGACCTCGAGTCCGGCCGACTTTCCGCGAAGGCCCCGCGCCTTCTGCCCAAGCTGCCCGCCGACCGCTTCGGCGCGGAACTGCAGCGCACGACCATCGAGACGAACACCCCCGTGGTGCGCACCCTCGACGACCTGCGGCGGGTGATCGTCGACCTGCGCCGAGAGCTCAGCGCCGCGATCGCACCGGCCGGGGTGACCATCGCGTCGGTGGGCACCGCGCCGCGGTCCGAGTACGCCGACTTCGAACTGACCAGCGGCGGACGCTACGGCCGGATGCAGGAGCAGTACCGGATGCTCGTCGACGAGCAGCTCATCTGCGGCCTGCAGGTGCACGTCGGGGTGAGCGACCGCGACCTGGCGGTGCAGATCGCCCAGCGGGTCGCGCCGGTGCTGCCGGTGCTGCTGGCCCTCAGCGCGTCGAGTCCGTTCTGGAACGGGCAGGACACCGGCTACTCGTCGTTCCGCAGCATCATCTGGCAGCGGTGGCCGTCGGCCGGCAGCTTCGGACGGGTGTCGAACGCGGCCGAGTACGACAAGGTGCTCGACGACCTGATCGCCTCGGGGGTGATCGCCGACAAGAAGATGGCGTACTTCGACGTGCGGCCGTCCTCGCACGCTCCGACACTCGAACTCCGGGTCTGCGACGCCACCCCGATCGTCGACGACGCGGTGCTCATCGCCGGCCTGTTCCGGGCCGCGGTGCGGAAGGCCGAGATCGCCGTCGAGTCCGGCGCCGAGTGGCACCCCCGCAGCGAACCCCTGCACCGTGCAGCGATGTGGCAGGCGGCGCGCACGGGGCTGAGCGGCGAACTGCTCGGCCTCGGGCAGCACCCGGACCGCCTGCCCGCCGAGGTCGCCGTCCGGCAACTGGTGTCCCGCCTGCGTCCGGAACTCGAGGAGCTCGGCGACTGGGGCACCGTCACGGACCTGCTCGAGGACACCCTGGCCCGCGGCAACTCCACCGATCGACAGCGCACCGCGTACGCCGAGCGCGGGGAGCTCGACGACGTCGTCGCCCTGGTGGTCGAGGACACCGCCGGCACCCCGTCCGGCCGCGACGAGGACCCGGCGGTCGCGGTCCCCGGCTACCGCGTGCGCGCCGGTGACGAAGCGGTGGGACCCGGTTCTCGCCCCCGTCCGGCGTTCCGCGACCTGGCGACGTACTTCACCGCCTGGGACGCCGACACCACGAACGAGCACTGCGCCGCGCGCGACGCCTGGACCCGCGAGCACGAGGTCGGCTTCGTCGTGGACGGCGGCGTGCAGGCGTTCGGGTGCGACCTGGTGCCGCGGACGATCAGCGCGTACGAGTGGTCGCAGCTGGAGCGCGGCCTCGGGCAGCGCGCACGGGCGATCGAACTGTTCCTGCGCGACGTGTACGGCGAGCGGCGGATCGTGGCCGACGGGGTCATGGACGAGCACCAGTTCGTCGGGGCGAACGGCTGGGACCCCGACGCCTCGCGCCTGCCCGGTCACGCGGTGCGGGCACCCGTGCTCGGCTTCGACCTGGTGCGGAACGAGTTCGGCGGCTGGCGGGTGCTCGAGGACAACGTGCGCTCGCCCTCCGGGGTGGCGTACGGCATCGCCCTCCGCGAGCTCATGGACGCCGTCGTGCCCGACGCGCCCCGTCCGGCGCTGTTGCGCGACCCGCACGGCGTGACCGACCGCCTGCGCGAGACCCTGCGCACCAACGCGACCGCGGTGACCGGCAGCCCGGACCCGGTGCTCGCACTCGTCAGCGACGGCCCCGCCGCCGGCGCGTGGTTCGAGCACCGCAGGCTGGCCGACGGAGCGGGGCTGCGCCTCCTGGCCGGGTCCGACCTGGACGTCCGTGACGGACGCGTGGTCGACGCGACGACCGGCGACGTGCTCGACGGGCTGTACCTGCGGATCGACCGCGACGTGCGGGCCCTGACCGCGGACCACGCGCCGGAGCTGGGCGCCCGCGTCCTCGACGTCGCCGAGGCCGGACACGTCCACCTGTCGAACGCTCCGGGCAACGCCCTGGTCGACGACAAGGCGATGTACGTCAACGTGCCGGATCTGATCTGGTACTACCTGGACGAGAAGCCGCTGCTCGAGTCGGTGCCGACGTACCGCACGAGCATCGAGGGCGAACGTCTGTCGGTCCTCGACCGGGTCGGCGAACTCGTGACGAAGCCGGTCGACGGCGAAGGCGGACGCGGGGTCCTGATCGGGCCGAGCGCGAGCGCTCCCGAGGTCGCCGAGCGACGGCGTGAGATCGCCGCGGATCCTGCTGGTTGGGTCGGGCAGGAAGTCGTGCAGCTGTCGTCGCACCCGACCATCGGACCGGCGGGCCTCGACCCCCGGCACGTCGACCTGCGCGCGTTCGTCTACCTGACCGGGACCGGAGCGGACGACGCGCACCTCGCCGACGTCGCGCTGACCCGGGTCGCGCCCGAGGGCAGCATGGTCGTGAACTCGTCGCGCGGCGGCGGGGCCAAGGACACGTGGATCGTGGGATCCGCCGCGACGGCGGCGGCCGAGGGAGAGCGCTGATGTGTGGACTCGCGGGCGAGATCCGGTTCGACGGGATGGCACCGGACGTCGGAGCGGTGGCACGGATGACCGGGTGCATGGTGCACCGCGGCCCCGACGGTGACGGGCTGTGGGCACGGGGGCCGGTCGCGCTCGGGCACCGACGGCTGTCGATCGTCGACCTGTCCACCGCCGGTGCGCAGCCGATGGTGCTGCCCCGGGCCGGACTGACCATCGCCTACAACGGCATGGTCTACAACTACGAGCAGCTCCGCGACGAGCTGCGCGGCAAGGGGCACGAGTTCTTCTCGACGTCGGACACCGAGGTCATCGCCGTCGCCTACGCCGAGTGGGGCACGGCCTTCGTCGAGCACCTGATCGGCATGTTCGCCATCGCGATCTGGGAGCACGCCAGCGGTCGACTCGTGCTCGCGCGGGACCGGCT
Source organism: Curtobacterium sp. VKM Ac-2884 (assembly GCF_015350945.1). Taxonomy (NCBI): domain Bacteria; kingdom Bacillati; phylum Actinomycetota; class Actinomycetes; order Micrococcales; family Microbacteriaceae; genus Curtobacterium; species Curtobacterium sp. VKM Ac-2884. Next base: position 173,786 of record NZ_JADKSA010000002.1, on the reverse strand, counting down.
CGGCATCAAGCCGTTGTACGTCGCGGAGGTCCGCGGTGGGCTGCGGTTCGCGAGCTCCCTGCCCGCGATCCTGGCGGGGGACGGCGGAACGGGCAGCTCCGGCAGCGGCATCGACACGTCCATCGACCCCGTCGCCTTCGCCTCGTACATGAGCTTCCACTCGATCGTGCCGGCACCCCGCACGATCCTGTCCGGCGTCGGCAAGCTCCCGCCCGCCACGGTCCGGGTGATCGAGCGCGACGGCACATCCCGCGACACCGTCTACTGGGAGCCGCGGTTCGAACGCGATCCGGGCAAGGCCGACTGGACCGATCGCGACTGGGAGCAGGCGTTCATCGGGTCGCTCCGCACCGCGGTCGAGCGCCGCATGGTGGCCGACGTCCCCGTGGGCGTGCTGCTGTCCGGCGGCATCGACTCGTCCCTGGTCGTCGGACTGCTCGCCGAGGCCGGGCAGCAGGACCTCGCCACGTTCAGCATCGGCTTCGAGGCCGCGGGCGGTGAATCCGGCGACGAGTTCGAGTACTCGGACCAGGTCGCGAAGCACTTCGGCACCGACCACCACCGCATCCACATCCCCTCGACGCGCCTGCTCGACGGCATCGACGGTGCCGTCGCCGCCATGAGCGAGCCGATGGTCAGCCACGACTGCGTCGCGTTCTACCTGCTGTCGCAGGAGGTCTCGCAGCACGTCAAGGTCGTGCAGTCCGGCCAGGGTGCCGACGAGGTGCTCGCCGGCTACGACTGGTACCCGCCGCTCGCCGACGTCCCCCGCGACCAGGCGGCCGAGGCCTACCGCTCCGTGTTCATGGACCGCCGCTGGCCGGCGTTGCAGGGGCTGCTCGGGGAACGCTGGAGGAGCGACGACGACACCCCGTCGGCGTTCGTGGACGCCACGTTCGCGGTTCCGGGCGCGGAGACGAGCGTCGACGCTGCGCTCCGCAGCGACACGATGACGATGCTCGTCGACGACCCCGTGAAGCGGGTCGACAACATGACGATGGCGTGGGGCCTCGAGGCGCGCGTGCCGTTCCTGGACCACGAGTTCGTCGAGCTGGCCGGCGCGATCCCGCCCGCGCTCAAGCTGTCGGACGGCGGCAAGGGCGTCATGAAGCGAGCGTCGCGCGGCATCGTCCCCGACAGCGTCATCGACCGCAGCAAGGGGTCGTTCCCGGTACCCGCGATCCGGCAGCTCGAGGGCCCGTACCTGGAGCGGGTGCGCGCGGCACTGCACGCGCCGGAGGCGCGGGAACGCGGTCTGTTCGACCCGGGTACGGTCGAGCGGATGCTCCAGGACCCGAACAGCACGCGGACCGAGATCGGCGCGAACGCGCTCTGGCAGCTCGGCCTGATCGAGATGTGGCTGCAGCAGCAGGGGGTGCGGTGAACGTGGGTTCCCTCCGGACTGGAGGCGCGGCGAGCGTCGCGTCGTCGGCCGACGTCCGTCCCTCGGTCACGACCAGGGCTGCGGCCGACCTGGGTGAGCGGCTCGCCGCCGCCTGGGGGTCGTGGGGCCCCACCATGACCCGGAACGCCCGGCGCGTGGCGTTCGTGAGCGACCGGCACGGCACCCCCGAGGTGTTCGTGCAGGACGTCGTCGTCGACGGCGAACTGCCCGAACCGGTCCGGATCGCGCTGTCCGACGACCCCGTGATCCGGGTGTCGTGGTCGTCCGACGGGGAGTGGCTCGCCGTGGCGATCGCGACCGACGGCGGCGTGAAGCAGCAGGTCTGGGTGGTCAGGCCGGACGGCACCGACGCCGCGCAGATCGCCGGTTCGCGGTACCAGCACGCCGAACTCGGCCCGTGGAGCCGCAGCGGGCACCGGGTCGTCATCACGCTGCCCTCGACCGAAGCCGACCAGCCGGCCCGCTCGTACCTGGTCGACCCGGTGTCCGGCGACCGCGACGACCTGGCCGTCGGCGAACTCATCCACATCCTCGACCTGTCGGTGGAGGAACGGCTCGTCGTGCTCAGCGACGGGCAGCGTGGGCAGGAGTTCGTCGTCGTGGTCGACCGGCTGACCGACGAGAGCCACGCCCTGTTCGCCGACGACCCCGACGGGTCCGCTGACATCGCGTTCCTGCGGCCCTCGCCAGCGAGCGAGACCAGCCCGCTCGTCGCCTACGTCGCCACCGAGGCCGGACTGCCCCGCCGCGGACTCGTCGCGCAGCCGGTCGGACCACACGGCTGGCGTGGTACACCCCGGCGGATCATCGAACGAGACGACGCCGAACTCGAGTACCTCGACGCCGACGACGCCGGCCGCACGCTGCTGCTCGTCTGGAACGTCGACGGGCGCAGCGAACTCGACCTCATCAACACCCACGACGCCTCGCGCACCCCGGTGCCGGACCTGCCCGGGTACGTCGTCACCGACCCGGTGCTGAGCCGCGACGGCCGGAGCGTCCTGCTCGCCGTCGAGGGCCCCACGCGACCGCGGGAACTCTGGCGGCTCGACACGAACGCGCTCACCTGGAGCCGGGTCACCGACGTGCCCACGCTGCCGGACGTGCCGCTGGTCGAGCCGACGCTCGAGCGGTTCGCCGCCCGTGACGGACTGGAGCTGACCGGCTGGCTGTACCGGGCAGTGGAGCCGGCCGTGTCGGTGGCGGATGCCGATGACGGGACGCGGGACGTTCCTCCCGGCCCGCGCGCAGCGCTCGTCCACCTGCACGGCGGACCGGAGTCGCAGGAGCGACCCACGTTCTCGCCGCAGCACCAGGCGCTCGCCGCAGCGGGCGTGACCGTCCTCGCCCCGAACATCCGCGGATCGTCCGGGTACGGCCACGAGTTCGTGCACGCCGACGACCTGGCACTGCGGTGGAACGCGCTCGCCGACGTCGTGGACTGCGCACGGTTCCTGGTGTCGAACGGGTACGCCGACCGCTCCCGGGTGGCCGTCGAGGGCCGCTCCTACGGCGGGTACGCGACCCTCGCGTCGTTGGCGTTCACGCCCGACGTGTTCGCGGCAGGTGTCGCCGTGTGCGGGATGAGCGACTTCGCGACGTTCTACCGGGACACCGAACCGTGGATCGCCTCGGCTGCCGCGACGAAGTACGGACACCCCGTCGACGACGAAGCGCTGCTCGCGGCCCTGTCGCCGATGCGGGCGATCGACGACGTCACGGCGCCGTTGCTCGTCGTGCACGGCGAGCTCGACACGAACGTCCCCATCGGCGAGGCGCACCAGGTGGTCGCGGCGCTGCGGGAGCGGTCGCACGACGTCGACTACCTGGAGCTCGCAGGCGAGGGGCACGAGTACCGACGGGCGTCGTCGCGGGCGCTGCTGGTGCGGCGGATGGTGGAGTTCGTGGCGTCGCGCTTGGCGTGAGCGCTGGTCGCGGGTTGCGCGCCGGGGTTCTCGCTGGTGCGAGGTTCCACGCCTGGTGCGAGGTTGTTTCCTCGCACCAGGTGAACAACCTCGCACCGCGCCGTCACGGGGTGCAACGATGCGGTGGCGGCGCTCGCCGCGGGCGGAGAATGGTGGGATGACGACGACTGCGCCGACCTCGACCGCGCTGCCCCGACCGGGAGAGGTCCTCGTGGCCTCGGCAGCGGAGGTCGAGCAGGTCGTCCAACGCGCCACGAACAACTACGCCTCCGGGGTCGTCGCGGACACCGCCGGGTGGGCGGACGGCGACCGTCGGCGGATCGAGGACCTCGGGTTCCGTGGTGGTGATGCTCGCGGCGAAGCGCTCCGGACCCTCGACCTGACGATCGCCGACGACGGCACCCCGACGCGCATGCTCGACGCACCCGCGATGGCCGCGCTGAACAGCCACCACGCACGGTTCGCCGAGCGCCGAGGCGAGGTCGTGCGGTACCAGACCGACGTGTCGGTGTGGACGGGCGTCCCCGCGCAGCCCACGCCGCAGGACTGGGAGGACGTCCGGGCGCTGCTCGGATCGGGTGGGATGCTCGGCGTCGGTGCCGCTGCTGTCCTGCCGTCGGGGTGGGAGCTGGTGGAGGGCGCCGGCGGCGTGCAGCTCACCGGTGAGGCCATCGAGGGGGTCCCCGACGATGAGGCCGTCGTGCTGACGCCCGACGATGTGCCGGAGATGACCGCCCTGGTGGAGCGGACGAAGCCGGGGCCGTTCCTGCCGCGCACCATCGAGCTCGGCACGTACCTGGGCATCCGGCGCGACGGGCGACTCGTCGCGATGGCGGGGGAGCGGTTGCACCCGCCGGGGTGGACCGAGATCAGCGCCGTGTGCACCGATGCGGAGTACCGAGGCCAGGGGTTCGGGCGGCGGCTGGTGCTCGCCGTCGCGCACGGGATCCGGGAGCGGGGCGAGACCCCGCTCATGCACGCGGCTGCCGGGAACACCGGGGCGATCGGGCTGTACCAGCACCTCGGGTTCCGGTTGCGGGATCGCGGGGCGCCGCGGTTCGTGCGCGTTCCGTGAGCTGCGTTCGGGCCTGACCGTCAGAAGGCGGCGAGGGCACGCCGCAGCATGTCGTGGCCCTGGGCCTCGAAGCCCTCGTCGCCGACGGTGTAGGCCCAGGTCGCGGTGCCCACTGCTTCGCGGAGTTGCAGCCAGCGCCAGGCGTCCGGCTCGCGCGGATCGTCGCCGTAGCCGTCGAAGAACGCCGCTTCGAGGGTCGGATCGAGCTGCCAATGGAGCACCGCGAGGCGGGTGAGGTCGAACGATGCCGGGCGCCAGCCGAAGCGGCCGAAGTCGATGACGCGGAGCCTGCGGGCGCGGATGCGGCCGTTGTTGCCGTCGTTGTCGTTGTCGACGATCCAGTTGCGCGGGTGGAAGTCGCCGTGGGTCGGGGCCAGGGGTTCGTCCGGGTGGTCGGTGGGGAGCATCTCGAGCGCCGTGCGGGTCCGGGCGACGACGTCGGACGGGATCCGGTGCGGAGCATCGAGCGCGCGGAGGGCCTTCGCCTGCTCGTGCAGCAGGAACGTCGGGTCGTGCCGGGTGCCGTGGTCGTGCAGCCGCCGGAGGAGAGCGCCTGCTTGTCGGTGGACATCGGGGGCGTGCTCGTCCGCGGTGCCGAGCGCGAGGTGACCGGGGACACGTTCGAGGACCAGAACTCGGTGCTGTTCGTCCGCGGCGACCAGGGCGCCGGTGTCCCCGGCAGCGCGCAGGGCGTCGGTCACGGTCCGGTGTGCCTCGAGTTCCCGGGGGAAGTGGGTGTTGTCCTGGCCGGACGCCTTCACGGTGTAGCTGTCGTCGCCGTCGACGACGTGCAGGACCCTCGTGTCGAGCAGACCCCACGAGTCGTCCCCCACGAAGACCGCGTCGGGGAGCGTCCGGAGCACGAACGCGATCTGGTGGTCGTCGAGTCCGGTGTCGCCCCACTGCATGGCGGCACGCTACCCGGTCCGCTCTGCGCACCGCGGCCGTTCTGGGGGCTTGTCGACTCTTCCGCTCCCTCGGACACTGATGCAGCCGTCCGCCACCGGGGTGCGGGTGCGGCGTGATCAAGGAGGCGCTGTGCGCACGTCGTCGAAGGCCGCAGCCGCGTTCGCGCTCGGGCTCGCCCTGACGGCGGTCGTCGCCGCACCGGGAATCGCGGGAGCGCCAAGCTGCCGAGGGGACAGCATCTCGGTCCACGATCTCGCCTCTGGGTGCCGCGTCGACTCCGGTGTGGTCGCGCTCGAGGACGGCCGGACCTTCGCGGTACCCGCAGCCGGCTTCACGCTCACCGCTGCCCCGGTCGCCGAAGGGGACACCGACCCCGGTGACGTGGTGATCGCGAACCGAGGTGCCGCGGGCATCGCGGTGCAGGTCGACGAGGTGTGGGCCGGATCACCCACCGCCGTCCGGCAGGAACACGCAGCCCAGCAGCGCCGAACGCTCGGAGCGACGATCCGTGGCACCGTCTCGCACAGCGTCGCCACGACGTCCGCGAGCTGCGGGAGCAAGGCGTACGTGCTGACCGGCGCGCACTGGGAGTCCACGGTCCGGTGGCGGTACAACCCGACCGGGGCCAGAGTGTCGAACGTCGCAGCGATCCAGCGCGGTGCCGAGGCCTGGACCGGCACGATCACGGCGTGCGGTGAGACGGTCCAGTCGACGGCGGCGCAGGAGTACCTCGGCACCGCGACGCAGCAGGCTGCGGTCACCGCCGATGGTGGCTGCGGGACCTCGAACCGGACGAGCGTCGTCGGGTGGGGCAAGCTGCCGTCGAAGACCCTGGCGCTGACGTGCATCTGGTCCTTCACGGGCGGGGTCGCCTTCGAGACCGACCAGCGGTACTCGACGAGCCACCGCTGGGCATCGACCAGCACGTGCTCGGACAACCGGTTCGACCTGCGTGGCATCGCGACGCACGAGTGGGGGCACTCGTACGGGCTCGGGCACACGGCGCAGAAGTCGGCGCTCGTGATGAAGCCGTCGTCCACGGGGTGCGACACGGCGCAGCGGACGCTCGGGCTCGGCGATGCGCGGGGGATCGCCGCGCTGTACTGAGCGGACGCAACGGCGTCGGGATTCGTGGATTCTCTAGGATCGACCCATGTCGACGACCATGCCCGGCTTCGGGACCGAACGCATCGCGCAGCGCGGCCTGCGTGACCGCGTCTACGACCGGGTGCTCGAGGTCCTGATGGGCCACGACGTCGAACCCGGCATGCGGCTGTCGATCGACGGGCTCGCCCGAACCCTCGGCGTATCCCCGACGCCGGTGCGCGAAGCCCTCGTGCAGCTCGAACGCACCGGCCTCGTCACCCGAGAGGCGAACAAGGGCTACCGGGTCTCTCCACCCCTGGCCGGCGACCAACTCGAGGCACTGTTCGACGCCCGGCTCATCGTGGAGAGCGGCGCCGTCGAGCTCGCCGCCCGCGGGGACGTCGACGCCCTGCGGGAGCGGCTCGGCACGGCGCTCGACGAGCAGGCTGCGGTGGCCGACGAGGTCGCGGCGGTCGGTGCGGCTGAGGCGTCGGAGGAACTCATGGCCCGCTTCTTCCGCAGCGACTGGCAGTTCCACCAGCTGATCTTCGACGCGACGCGGAACCCGTTCCTCGAGGAGATGTCCGAGATCATCACGACGCGGGTGCACCGGATGCGGCAGATCGTCGAGGGTGGCGGGGACGACACCGACCGCGCCGTGCACGAGCACCGAGCGGTCGTCGATGCCCTCGCGGTCGGGCCGACCGAAGCAGTGGCGGCGATGCGGCACCACATCGACGCCGTCCGGCTCCGGTCGCGCGCGGACGCTTCGCACACGAGCTGATCCCACAGGGGTTGCGCTCTGTCGAGGTGCGAGTATCTTTCCTATAGGAAAGAGGTTCACCGCCGAACCCCGACATGCGAAGGAGCATTCCGTGAGCACACCGCAGGACTGGGTCGACCAGGATTGGGACCCCACCACCTGGACGTCGGACACCTGGCCGATCGCCGCCTGTCTGCACGGCTTCGCCCAGGTCACACGCGACGGCGCCGCGTTCCACGATGCCCCGGCCGAGGTCTGGGACGACGTGTTCGCCCAGATCGCAGCCGCCGGGTTCTCGCTCGCCGAACTCGCCGACAGCCACATTCGCCCCGCGGACCTCGAGCGCTCCCGTCGCGACGAGCTGTTCGCCGTCGCGAAGGCGCACGGCATCGGGATCCCGTCCGTGCACCTGCAGCGCAAGAGCGTCATCCAGCCCGGGCACGAGGAGGACAACCTCGCCTACGCCCACCGCACCATCGACGCGGCGGCCGAGTGGGGCATGCAGGTGTTCTCGACGGGGCTGCACCAGCCGTTCACCGAGGCCCAGAAACGCGCGCTGTGGTTCTGGACCGCGCAGGGCCCGAAGGACCCGGAGGACCCCGAGGTCTGGAACGCGGCGGTCAAGCGCCTGCGGGAGCTTGGTGAGCACGCTGCCTCTGTTGGACTGCCGATGGCGCTCGAACTGTACGAGGACACCTACCTCGGCACCGCCGACAGCGCCGTGCGCCTGGTCGAGGACATCGGGCTCGACAACGTCGGCCTGAACGCGGACGTCGCGAACCTCATCCGCCTGCACCGGCCGATCGAGGACTGGCGGGAGCTCTTCGCGAAGACCATGCCGCACACGAACTACCTGCACGTGAAGAACTACACGCGTGACGAGGCCGGCGACGGCAGCTGGGCGACGAGCGCGCCGAGCACCATGGAGACGGGCCTCATCAACTACCGCCAGGTCCTGCGCGACGCCGTCGCCGACGGGTTCCGCGGGATCGTCATGACCGAGCAGTACGGCGGGGACAGCCTCGGCGTCTGCGCCACGAACCAGCAGTACATCCGATCCGTCCTCGCGACGACGAAGCTCGACGCGACGGCGACCCCGACTGCAGCAACCAGCACCGAAGGAGCAACCCGATGAGCACCCTCGACATCGCCGTCGTCGGATCCGGCTACATGGGCGGCGGGATCGCCCAGGTCCTCGCCCTCGCCGGCCACACCGTCCGGATCGCCGACGTCTCGGCCGAGATCGCCGCGTCCAACCGCGCCCGGCTCATCGCAGAGACCGAGCAGTTCGTCGCGGACGGCCTGTTCCCCGCGGACGCCGTGGCACGCGTCGACGCCCACCTCACCGCCGCCGCCTCCATCGAGGAAGCGGTCGCGGAGGCCGACTTCATCGAGGAGGCCGTCCCCGAGAAGATCGAGATCAAGCACGCGACCCTCCGCCGCATCAGCGAAGCCGCCCGGCCCGACGCGATCATCGGCTCGAACACCTCGACGATCCTGATCGAGTCGCTGGCCGAGGCGGTCGTCGGCCCGGAGCGGTTCCTCGGCGTGCACTTCTCGAACCCGGCGCCGTTCATCCCCGGCGTCGAGCTCATCCCGCACCCGACGACGAACGAGCACGCGATCGCGGTCGGCGAGACCGTCGTCGCCGCGACCGGCAAGCAGTCCGCACGGGTGAAGGACTCGACCGGGTTCGTGCTGAACCGCCTGCAGTACGCGCTGTTCGAGGAAGCCACGAAGATCGCCGACGAGGGCATCGCCACCCCCGACGACATCGACACCATCGTGCGGACCACGTTCGGGTTCCGCCTGCCGTTCTTCGGCCCGTTCGCGATCGCCGACATGGCCGGCCTCGACGTCTACGCGTTCTGCTTCGAGTCGCTGCAGACCCGCTGGCCCGAACGCTTCGCCACCCCGCCGTCGCTGCAGCAGCACGTCGACGCGGGCGAGCTCGGCACGAAGTCCGGCGCCGGGTACCTCGAGGTGCCGGCAGACCGCACGCCGGAGCTCGTCGCCTACCGCAACAAGGCCTACGTCGCGATGCAGAAGCTGCTCGACGACCTCGGCCCGGCCCCGATCCACTGAGGGGGACGAGCATGAACACGAACACGAACACGCAGAACCAGGACCACACCGTCGTCCTCACCGGAGCGGCCTCGCCTCGGGGCATCGGCCGGGCGACCGCACACCACCTCGCCGCGGCGGGCTGGGACGTCGGGATCATCGACCTCGACCAGACCGCCAGCGAACAGGTCGCCACCGAGATCCGCGAGCAGCACGGAGTCCGTGCGGTCGGCGTCGGCGCGAACGTCGCCGACGAGACCGCGGTCCGGGCGGCGTTCGACACGATCGAGGCCGAACTCGACCCCGTCGTCGCCCTCGTCAACCTGGCCGGCGTCTCGTCCGCGCACGCCTACCTCGACCTGCCCGAGGGGGAGTGGCACCGCGTGCTGTCGATCAACCTCGACGGCGTGCACTTCGCCAGCCTGCGGGCAGCGGAGTCGATGGTGCAGCACGGCTACGGCCGCATCGTGAACCTCTCGTCGGTCTCCGCCCAGCGCGGTGGCGGCACCTTCAGCAAGACCCCGTACACGGTGGCGAAGGCCGGCGTGATCGGCCTGACCCGTGGCCTGGCCCGCGAGCTCGGCCCGCGCGGCGTCACCGTCAACGCGATCGCCCCCGGCCCGATCGACACCGACATCATGGGCGGCACCCTGACCGAGGAGCGCAAGACCGAGATGGCAGCGGACGGCGTGCTGCCGCGCATCGGCACACCGCGGGACATCGCCGCGGCCATCGCGTACCTGATCAGCGAGGACGCCGGGTTCGTCACCGGCCAGACGCTGAACGTCGACGGCGGCCTGTACATGCACTAGAGCCGACCGGCCACGGATCGCGCGCCGTCCGCGCGACGCGATCCGTGCCTCCCGTCCGACCGGCCGGCCGACCGTCGGACGCCCCGAAACCGCACCGTGCTCGCAAAGGAGCGAACCCGTGTCACTTCCCCCTGCCCCCGCGCTCGGGTCGACGAACGACCCCGGCCTCAAGTCCGCCATCGGCAAGGCGACGAAGCACCTCATGCCGATGCTCGTCATCCTGTACTTCGTCGCGTTCCTCGACCGCACCAACGTCGGGTTCGCCGAAGAGGCCCTGAGCGTCGACCGCGGCATCTCCGACGCGGCCTTCGCGCTCGGCGCCGGCATCTTCTTCATCGGCTACGCGATCTTCGAGATCCCGTCGAACCTGCTGCTCAAGCGCTTCGGTGCCCGGTTCTGGCTCGCCCGCATCGCGGTCACGTGGGGCATCGTCGCCGCGCTGTTCGCCTTCACGACGAACGACACGATGTTCATCGTCCTGCGCTTCATCCTCGGTGTGACCGAGGCGGGGCTGTTCCCGGGCGTGATCATGTACCTGTCGGAGTGGTTCCCGAACAAGGTGCGCGTGCGGATGTTCGCGATCTTCTACCTGGCGCAGCCGTTCTCGCAGATGATCGGCGCCCCGTTGTCCGGCGGACTGCTGAGCTTCGGCGACCAGGCGACCCCGTTCCACGGCTGGCAGGTCATGTTCTTCGGTGAGGGGATCCTCGCGGTGCTCGCCGGCATCGCGGCCCTGGTGTTCCTGACGAACAGTCCGCAGCAGGCGAAGTGGCTCGAGCCGGGCGAGAAGCAGTCGCTCACGGCGGCGATGGCGCGCGAGGACACCGCCCGCAGCGCGGACGGTCCGACCGGCATCTGGAAGGCCATGGCGAGCGGCCGGGTCTGGTACTTCACGATCATCTACTTCTGCCTGCAGGTCGCCGTGTACGGCACGACGTTCTACCTGCCGCAGCAGGTCTCCTCGCTGCTCGGGCAGGACGTCGGGTGGCAGGTCGGCCTGGTGACCGCGATCCCGTGGCTCGTCGGACTCGTCGCCTGCTACCTGGTCGGCTCGAAGGCGGACTCGGTCGGTCGCCGCCGTCGCTGGGGCACCATGTTCTACATCACGACCGGGCTGTCGATCCTCGGCTCGGCGTGGGCCGGTGCGAACGGGCAACCGATCCTGGGCATCGTCTTCATCACGCTGGCGGTCGCGAGCTTCCTGGCCGTCGGCCCGATCACGTGGGCGTACCCGACGGCGTTCCTCACCGGGGCAGCCGCCGCGGCGGGCATCGGCCTGATCAACTCGCTCGGCAACCTCGGCGGGTTCGTCGCCCCGATCATGCGCACGGCGATCAACGAGGTGGTGCCGACCGACAGCGGTGCGTTCGGGATCGTCTCGCTCGGGGTCCTGGCGTTCGTCGCGGCCGTGATGATCTTCTGCACGAAGTTCTTCCGGGGGTCGAAGGCGGATGATCTCCTCGACACCTCGCATGTCCGCACCACGACGTCGAAGGAGACGAACGCGTGACCAGACTGTTCAACGACCCGGCGGACTTCGCCGACGAGGCGACCGACGGCTTCGTCGCCGCGAACGGACGATGGGTGCGGAAGGTGCACGGCGGCGTCGCCCGCGCCACCACCAGCCCCGACGGCACGGTCGCCGTGGTGATCGGTGGCGGCTCCGGCCACTACCCGGCGTTCGGTGGCCTCGTCGGGCCGGGCCTGGCAGCCGGTGCCGCGATGGGCAACCTGTTCGCCAGTCCCAGCGCCCAGCAGGTGGCCGGGGTCGCACGGGCCGCCGAGCACGGCGGCGGCGTGCTGCTGAGCTACGGCAACTACGCCGGTGACGTCCTGAACTTCGACGCCGCGGCCCGCACGCTCGAGGCCGACGGCATCCCGGTCCGCACGGTCCGGGTCACCGACGACGTGGTGAGTGCGCCCGCGGACCGCTCGCAGGAACGGCGTGGCATCGCAGGCGACCTCTGTGTCTTCAAGGTCGCCGGTGCCGCCGCCGAGCAGGGCCGCAGCCTCGACGAGGTCACGGCCGTCGCCGAGCGCGCCAACGACCGCACGCGGTCGTTCGGCGTCGCGTTCTCCGGCTGCTCGCTGCCCGGCGCCGACGAACCCCTGTTCACGGTGCCCGAGGGGCGGATGGCCATCGGCATGGGCATCCACGGCGAACGGGGCATCGACGAGACGGACGTCCCCACCGCGGACGGCCTGGCGTCGCTGCTGGTGACCCGACTGCTCGACGAGCTGCCGGAGAGCGTGACACCCGACGGCGCGCGCGTCGTCCCGATCCTCAACGGGCTGGGCAGCGTCAAGTACGAGGAGCTCTTCGTCGTCTACCGCTCGGTGCAGCAGCGGCTGGCCGACGCAGGGGTCGTCATCGTCGAGCCTGAGGTCGGCGAACTCGTCACGAGCTTCGACATGGCCGGCGTCTCGCTCACCCTGTTCTGGCTCGACGCCGAACTCGAGGAACTCTGGGCAGCGCCCGCGGACACCCCCGCGTACCGCAAGGGCGGTGCCGTCCCGCAGGAGCGTGTCGATCCCTCCACCGTGGAGGCGGACGCCGAGGGCGTCGCCATCGGCGCGGCGAGCGACGACTCGCGCGCAGTCGGCGAGCAGGCCGCGGCCGGCTTCGCCGCCGTTCGCGCGCTCCTCGACGAGCACGCCGACGAGCTCGGACGCATCGACGCCGTCGCGGGTGACGGCGACCACGGCATCGGCATGCAGCGCGGCGCGCACGCCGCAGCGGCCGCAGCCAGCGACGCAGTAACCTCCGGCGCAGGTGTCGGTTCCGTCCTGCGGATCGCCGCAGACGCGTGGTCCGACAAGGCCGGCGGCACGTCCGGTGCGATCTGGGGAGCCGCCCTGGAGGCCCTGGGTCGCGTCCTCGGGGACGACGAGCGTCCGTCAGCCGCCACGGTCCAGAGCGCGGTGCACGCCGCCACCGAGGCCGTCCTCGCGTTCGGCGCGACCACCGGCGACAAGACCATGGTCGACGCGCTCGTGCCGTTCGACGAGGTGCTGCGCACCCGGGTCGACGCGGGAGCGTCGCTCGCGGACGCCTGGGCCGACGCCGTCAGCGCCGCCCGCGAGGCCGCCGACGCCACCGCGTCGCTCGTACCGAAGATGGGCCGCGCACGCACCCACGCCGAGCAGGCCGTCGGCACACCGGACCCCGGTGCGGTGTCCTTCGCGCTCATCGTGGAGACCCTCGCACCGTGATCACCATCGGGGTGTCGCTGAAGACGTACTTCTCGCACGCCCGGACCCTGGAGTGGGCCGCGGCCGTCGCGGAGATCGCCCGGCGGCACCCCGCGACCCGGTCGGGAGCGGCCTCGCTGTTCGTGGCGCCGACGTTCCCGGCGCTCGTGCCCGTGCGCGATGTGCTCTCCGGGTCGGGGGTGCTCCTCGCCGCGCAGGACCTGTCGTGGGCCGACGAAGGAGCGTTCACCGGCGAGGTCTCCGGCGCCGAACTGCGGGAGATCGGGGTCGACCTGGTCGAGATCGGGCACGCCGAACGACGCTCCCTGTTCCACGAGGACGACGCGACCGTCACCGCGAAGGTGCACGCGGCCTTCCGCAACCACCTGCGTCCGCTCCTCTGTGTCGGAGAGACGACCCGAGCCTCCCCGTCGGGTGCAGCGGAAGCGGTGGCGGAGGTGACCGCGCAGCTCGACCGTGGTGTCTCGACGGCCGTCGCGGACGGTCTGGCCGGGGCGATGACCGTCGCCTACGAGCCGGTGTGGGCGATCGGTGCGCCCGCGCCGGCGCCGGACGACCACATCGTGGCGGTGCTCGCGGGGATCGAGCAGCACCTCGCCACGCGACCCGAGCTGCGCGGGAGCACCGTGCTGTACGGGGGCAGCGCCGGTCCCGGGCTGCTCACCCGCGGGCAGGGGCGGATCGGCGGGCTGTTCCTCGGTCGGTTCGCGCACGACCCGGCTGCGGTCGAGGCGATCCTCGACGAGGTCGCAGCGGCCTAGGACCCGTCGCGGGTGCCCGCCAGTCCGTGGTCGTGCGCGTAGACCACGAGCTGCACGCGGTCCCGCAGCGAGAGCTTGCCGAGGATGCTCGAGATCTGGGTCTTCACGGTCGACTCGGTGACGTACTCCTTCGTCGCGATCTCGGCGTTCGAGAGCCCGCGGGACGCCCAGCCGAACACCACCCGCTCCCGCTCGGTCAGCGCCTGGAACTCGGACGGCTGCGGAGCCGGTGCCCTGGCGACGTCGGCCCCGAACAACTGCGCGAGGTCGTTCGGCGCGATGACGGAGCTGCCCTCGTGCACCGCCCGGACCGCGGCGAACAGGAACGTCGGAGTGGCGTCCTTGAGCAGGAAGCCGCTCGCGCCGAGCCGGATCGCGGTCGCGGCGGCGGGGTCGAGGCCGAACGTGGTGAGCACCACGACGCGGGGGAGCGGCCCCTCGACGGCGCCGGAGAACAGCTGACGAACGGTCTCGACGCCGTCCATGCCGGCCATGCGCATGTCGAGCAGCATCACGTCGGGTCGGAGCTCCCGGATGCGGTCGAGGGCCTCGGCACCGTCAGCGGCCTCGCCCACCACCTGCATGTCGTCCTGCGCGTCGAGCACCACGCGCAGACCGGCACGGAACAGCGCCTGGTCGTCGGTGAGCAGGATCCTGATCGGTTCGGTCATCGGACGGGTCCCCCTTGGACGTCGAACGGGATGCGGGCGCGTGCGGCGAACACGTCGTCCAGCGCGGCGGCGTCGAACGACCCGCCGAGTGCGGTGAGGCGGGTGTGCATGCCGTCGATGCCCCGGCCGGAGCCCCCGGTGGTGCCGTCGCCGACGACGTTCTCGACCTCGAGCACGACGTCGGCGCTCCGCCAGGTCTCACGGACCACGACGGGCAGCCCCGGGGCACCGTGCCGGAGCGCGTTGGTGAGCATCTCCTGCAGCACGCGCCGGGCTGCCGTGCCGGTGTCCGGGCGGAGCGGGACGGGGACACCGCGCACCGTGCGGTCGACGTCGACCCCGGCGTCGCGGATGCCCTGCACGATCTCCTCGAGCGAGCCGGGATCGGTCGTCGACCCCGACCCGTCGATGTGCCCGAGGACCTGGCGGACCTCGACCAGGGAGCTGCGGGCGGTGCTGGCGATGGTCGCACTGACCTCGCGGACACGGGCCTCGTCGGCCAGGAACGGCACGGAGTCCGCCTGCGCGATGATCACCGCGAGGGAGTGGCCGACGACGTCGTGGACGTCGCGGGCGATGTCGGCGCGGATGCGCTCCGACTCCGCGACGTCGATGGCGCGGGTGGCGGTCGCCTCGGCCTCGGTGGCCACCGCCTCGGCGCGCGATGCGGCCGCCTCGGCGTCGGCACGGCGGACGGACTCGCGGTCGCGCGACCGGAACGCACGGACGGCGACGCCGCCCGCCCACACCCCGAGGAGCGCGGCGACCGGTGCGGCCATCGCGAGGAACGCCTGGTCGCGGGGGCCGTTGAGCAGCACCAGGTACCGGAAGCCGGTGACGGCGAGGTAGAACGTCGCGCCGACGCCCGCGACGAGCGCGAGCACTCCGGAGAGGATGACCTCGGTCCGGGTCCCGACGACGGCCGCGGTGCCGATGACGACGAAGATGGCGAGGTCGACGAGCGACGGGCGCTCGCCGCCGCCGACCTGGATGATCCCGAGGACGACCACCATGAGCATCGCCGCCGACGGGGAGACCCGACGGAGCGCGATCGCGCCGGCGGCAGCGAGCACGGCGAAGAAGCTCGCGTGCTCGAGCTCGACCTCGAGCGGCAGCAGGAAGACCAACGCCGCCAGGACCGCCCACGCCACGTCGACGACGATCGAACGGGTGGCGAGCGGCCGGATGAACGTGCGCCGGTCCGTCACGGCTCGATCATCGCATGCCGCCCACGCCGGGCAGCGCGGACCGACGTCACGCGCCCGGGGTCATGGCGGCGAGGGCGATGACGGTCGTGGCGACGATCGCGGCGCAGAGCAGCAGCGTGGCGATCGTGTGTTTCGTCGAGGACTCCATGTCTCCAGACTCGCGGTCCGGAGTCGCCGGGGCATCGGGCGCAGGAGCGAAGCGCTTCGTCCCTGCGGGTGAAGCGAGGGGCGAGCACCCGGTACTCGGCGATCAGACCACGACGGAGCCCCGCTGGCGGTGCGCGATCGAGACGGACTCGCCGGACACCGCGTTCAGCGGCGACGACAGGAACGCGATGAGGTCGGCGATCTGCCGCGGGGTCGAGTCGCCGGGGCCTCCCGGCCGGACCTCGGCGGACGGGTTGTCCGTCACGGTCCCGGGGTTGACGACGTTCACCGTGACCCCGGTGCCCGCCACGTCGTCGGCCAGGTTCTTCGCGATGACGCTCACCGCCGTGTTCCGGAGCGACGCGGTGATGTTGCCGGAGAAGTAGGCGTTCTGCCCGCTCACCACGACCACCCGGCCGAACCCGGCCTCGCGCTGGGCGGGGAGCACGGCGTTCGCGACGCGGAGGAACCCGAGCGCCTTGCCGTCGATCGCGTCGAGGACCTGCTCGGGATCGGACTTCCGGGCCGGGTCGAGGGTGCTCGCGCTCGGGGCAGCGGTCACGACGAGCACGTCGATGCGCCCGTGCCGCTCGAGGACGGTGGCGATGCCGGCGTCCACCGACTCCTGCGAGGCGGTGTCGATCGACACGCCGCTGTCGGAGTCCTCGGCCGTGCGGGACGCGACGACGACGGTCGCCCCCTCGGCCCGGAGGCGGTCGGCGACGGCGGCACCGATGTACCCCTTGCCTCCGACGACGAGTGCGACACGGTTCTTGAGTTCGAGGTCCACGCGCCCACGCTATGCCGGGACCGCACCGCTGTCCGCGAGCCGGTCAGCCGAGCAGCGGCTCGAGCCGCGTCACCGCCCGGCGCAGGTGCACCAACGCGTCACCCGGCGACGACACCCGGGCGGCCGGCGCGGACAGGGTCAGCCCCGCCACGAGCTCTCCGCGCTCGCCGCGGACCGGGAGCGCCAGGCACCCGAACCCCGCCGTGAACGCGCCGACCTGGTGCACCGGTCCGAGGCCCCCTTCGGCGTGCAACCGACCCATCGCGCTCGACCCGGGGGCGGCCCGCAGTGCGGCTTCGTCGAGCAGCGGGAAGTCCGGGTCGACGTCGATGTCGCGCACACCGGCGGCGTCGTAGCGCGCCAGGTGCACGCCCGCCCGGACGGCGGAGCGGACGTCGGCGAGCACCGAGCGCACGGCCCGGGGCAGCGGTGCGAGTGCCGGAGCTGGCGACACCCCGGCCAGGTCGGCGACCTTGTGGCCGAGGGCGAAACCGCGCAGGTCCGGCAACCGGACGAGGTACTCGTCCTCGACGAGCAGGGTGATGAGCCGGTACGTGGTGGCCCGCGGCATCCCGAGGGCGTCCGAGATCTGCTGGGCGGTGACGCCCGGTCCCGCGTGCGCGGCGGCCTCCAGCACCGCGAGGGCGTTCTGGATCGCCTTCGGCTGCCGCGCGCGGAGTCCGGGTTCGCTCACCGCACCTCCGCCTGGTGGCCGGTTCCGGCGGACGGACGGGAGGCCCCCAGCAGGTCCGCCTCGACCGGCACGTCGTACACGGCGCGGCTCCGACCCCGCCGCCAGGGTCGCCGACGCGTGGCCACCAGGAACGCGACCACCACCGCGGCGACCGTCCCGACGGCGAGGGCGACGGCCGGCCAACGGGACGACGCGGCCTCGACCCCGAGGTAGGTGAGCAGGACGGCGGTGAGCAGGACCCCGGTCGTGACGGCGACCACCGCGACCCCCACCGTCAGCTCGCCGATGCGCCGCAGGAACACCGGGGCCGCGAAGCACGTCAGGGCGTACGCGGCGATGTACCCGAGGGCGGCGACGACGAGCTCGGCCTCCATCAGCGTCCACGTCGGGATCCCGCTCGCCAGGCCCAGGACCGGCAGCACCGTGAGCACGCCGCATGCGATCGCACCGGCCACGAACGGGGTCCGGAAGCGTGGCGACGCCCGGCCGAGCACCCGGGGCAGGACCCCCTCGCGGCCCATCGCGAACAGGACCCGCACGAGCGCAGTGGTCGAGGCGATCGCGCACGCCGCGAACGACGCCGCGATCCCGAGGTCCAGCGCCCACCCGATCCACTGCATGCCGAAGGCGTTCGCCAGCTCGTTCACGGGCGAGGCGCTCGCCGCCAGGTCGGCGCCCACGGCGGCGAACCCCATCTGCTGGGCCGCAGCGCTGACCACGTAGAGGACGCCGGCGACGAGGACGGTCCACGAGATCGCGCGGGGGATCGCCTGGAACGGGCGCCGGGCCTCCACACCGAGCACCGACGCGCTCTCGAACCCGACGAACGCGGTCACGGCGAGGGCGGTGCCGACCGCGAACGACGCCGGCTGCGTCGGCCCGAGGGCGACGGCGGAGGCGTCGGCCGGGTGCAGGCGCGCGACCAGCGCGACGATCAGGACCACGATGACCGCAACCGACAACGACTCGACGAGCAACGTCAGCCGGGTCGACAACCGGACCCCGAGCGCGATCACCGCGAAGACGGCCGCGCCCATCACCAG
Organism: Curtobacterium sp. VKM Ac-2884; assembly: GCF_015350945.1. Classification (NCBI taxonomy): domain Bacteria; kingdom Bacillati; phylum Actinomycetota; class Actinomycetes; order Micrococcales; family Microbacteriaceae; genus Curtobacterium; species Curtobacterium sp. VKM Ac-2884. The sequence goes on along the minus strand of NZ_JADKSA010000002.1, from coordinate 155,220 downwards.
CACCACGACGATCGTGACCAGGGCGTCGTCGCCGGCGGCCGGCACGAAGCGGGACAGCAGGTAGTCGAGGTAGTAGCCGCTGCCGGTGAGCGAGAACATCGCGATGAAGCCGTACCCGAGCAGCAGGGCGGCGCCCGCGACGACCCCGGCGACCGGGCCGAGCCCGAGCGAGACGTAGGTGTAGAGCGACCCGGTGCCGGCGACGCGTCGGACGAACTGGTTCACCGTCCGCCCGACCAGGAACGACAGCGCCATCGCCGCCAGGAGCGACCACGTGGCACCCTGCCCCGCGACCGTCGCGACGAGGACCGGGATCGTGGTCGCGGCGGCGGACGGTGCCACGGCGGACACCGACTGCGCGAGGACGTCGACCGGGCCGATGCTCCTCCGCGACAACCCGTCGACGGGGGAGCGCGTGCCGACGCCGGGCACCCGGGGCGGGTCGGCGATGGCTCGGTCGAGCGCGGTCATGCGGCAACCGTAGGGCTGCGCCGTTGCGCCCGTGTCTCGGTGGTGTTTCGGCGGCGTCTCACGCAAATGAGACGCCTCCGACGAGCACGTCCCATTCGGCGGCGACAGGGCTTCACGCCGGTGGAACGGCACCGCAACGGCGGCACGGGACCGTGGTCACACCCAGCACCACCACCTGCGATCCCCACCCACCCCGTTCCACCCACCCGGAAGGCCACGATGTCCAGCATCACGAAGGACCCCGCGTCACTCGGAGCCGCGCCCGCGCCGCAGCGGACCATGCGCGGCTCGCTCGGCGTCACCGCGATCGTGTTCATGGTCGTCGCGGCCGCCGCCCCGCTCACCGTCGTCGGCGGAGCCGCCCCGCTCGGCATGCTGCTCGGCAACGGCGTCGGGTTCCCGTCGCTGTACGCCGCGTCGGCCGTCGTGCTGCTGCTGTTCTCGGTGGGCCTGGCGGCGATGACCCGGCACGTGCCGCGGCCCGGCGCGTTCTTCACGTTCGTCGGGCACGGGCTCGGTCGTCCGGCCGGCGCGGGAGCCGCCACGCTGGCGCTCCTGACCTACACGACCATCCAGGTCAGCGTGCACGGCTACATCGGGTACCTGCTCGGCGTCACCGTCACGGGTCTCGGCGGACCGGACATCCCCTGGTACGTCTGGTCCCTGGTCGTCGTGGCCCTGGTCGGGATGCTCGGCTACCGGCACATCGACCTGTCGAGCAAGGTGCTCGGTGTGATGCTCGTCGGCGAGGTCGGCATCGTGCTCGTCCTGGTCGCGGCGATCGTGTTCCGCGGCGGGGCCGACGGCCTGTCCCTCGCACCGTTCGAGCCGACGCAGATCATGTCCGGGTCGCCCGGCGTCGGGCTGATGTTCGCCATCGCCGCGTTCATCGGGTTCGAGGCCACCGCGATCTTCCGCGACGAGGCGAAGGACCCGGAGCGGACCATCCCCCGTGCGACCTACACGGCCGTGATCGGCATCGGTGTCTTCTACACACTCGCGTCGTGGGGGCTCGTGATGGCCTGGGGCCCCGACGGCATCCTCGCCGAGGTCGCGAAGGACCCCGGGTCACTCATCCTCACCACCGCCGCGCAGTACATCGGCAGCGCCGGGGAAGCCGTGCTCAACGTGCTGCTGCTGACGAGCATGTTCGCCTGCGTCCTGTCGTTCCACAACGTCATCACCCGGTACCAGCACTCGATGGCGAACGCGTCGCTGCTGCCCGGCCGGCTCGGCGACGTGCACCGGAAGCACGCGTCGCCGCACACCTCGAGCCTGGTGCAGACCGTCACCGCCGCCGTGCTGATGGTGCTGTTCGCGGTGCTCGGCCTCGACCCGGTGCTGCAGGTGTTCAGCTGGTTCGCCGGTGTCGCCACCCTGGGCGTCGCGATCCTGATGGCCGCGACGAGCCTGGCCGTCATCGTGTACTTCCGCCGCAACCCCGGGGACCGGCGGGTCTGGAACACCATCGTCGCGCCCGTCCTCGGGTTCCTCGGACTCGTCGCCGCCGCCGTCCTGATCTGGGTGAACTTCCCGACGCTCGTCGGCGACGTCGACGCCTCGGGCGCGAGCGTCTTCGGCGTCGTGAGCATCGTGCTCACCGGACTGGTCGTGATCGTCCCCGTCATCGGCGTGGTGCAGGCGGTGGTGCTGCGACGCCGCAGTCGGAGCCGCTACGAGCAGATGCTCGACCGGCTCGCCACCGAGAGCTGACCCGCCGGGCGCACCACGCGCCTCCCGGCCGAACCGACCTGACCCCACGCACGACGCAACGCGCAAGGAGCACCACGCACATGACGATCACCGACCCGACCACCGACACCCAGACCACCACGCACCCGCTCGGCAGCCTGACGCCCGACGAGTTCACCGCCGTGCGCGACCTCGTCACGGCGCAGCCGGACTGGACCGACACCACCCGCTTCGCCTACGTCGGCCTCGAGGAGCCGCACAAGCAGGAGGTCCTGGCGTGGCAGGCCGGCGACGGCCCCCTGCCGGACCGCACGGCACGCGTGATGCTGCTCGACATGGCGACCGGTCGCTCCACCGACCGCGTCGTGTCGATCACCACCGGCACGGTCCTGCGGACCGACGTGCTCGACGGGTCCCGCGGCCAACTGCCCGTCCTGATCGAGGAGTTCGACGCCGTCGGCGAGATCGCGAACGCGGACGAGCGCTGGGTCGCCGCCCTGGCGAAGCGCGGCCTGTCCGCCGACGAGGTCAAGTGCGTGCCGCTGTCCGCCGGGTACTACGACTACCCGGAGGAGGTCGGTCGGCGCATCCTGCGCGTGCTCGCCTTCAAGCAGGACCACCCGGCCGACCACGTGTGGGCGCACCCCGTCGACGGCCTGTCGGCGTACGTCGACGCGGCGAACCGGGCCGTCACGCGGATCGTGGACGTGGCGGACATGCCCGTTCCGACCACCTCGGGGAACTTCGACGACCCCGCGATGCAGGGCGAACCGCTCGACCTCAAGCCGATCGTCATCACCCAGCCCGAGGGGCCGTCGTTCCGCGTCGACGGCGAGTTCGTCGAGTGGGCGAACTGGCGGTTCCAGGTCGGCTTCGACGCCCGCGAGGGACTCGTGCTCCGCCAGCTCTCGTGGCAGGACGGCGAGCGGCTGCGCCCGATCGTGTACCGGGCGTCGATCGACGAGATGCTCGTGCCGTACGGCGACCCGTCTCCGGTGCGGTTCTGGCAGAACTACTTCGACACCGGCGAGTACCTGTTCGGTCGGTTCACGAACTCGCTCGAGCTCGGCTGCGACTGCGTCGGCGAGATCCAGTACTTCGACGCCGTGCTGGCCGACGAGCTCGGCAACCCGCAGACCATCCGCAACGGCATCTGCATGCACGAGGAGGACTTCGGCACGCTCTGGAAGCACGGCGACATCTACACCGGCTCGCAGGAGGTCCGTCGGTCCCGGCGCCTGGTGATCTCGTTCTTCACCACCGTCGGCAACTACGACTACGGCTTCTACTGGTACCTCTACCTGGACGGCACGATCGAGTGCGAGGCGAAGCTCACCGGCGTGCTCTTCACCAGCTCGTACCCGGGCCGTTCGGAGTCCGGCGATGACTACCCCTACGCCTCCGAGGTCGCCCCCGGCCTCGGTGCCCCGTACCACCAGCACCTGTTCTCGGCGCGGCTCGACATGATGGTCGACGGGCTGTCGAACGCCGTGGACGAGGTCGACGCCGTGCGGGTGCCGGTCGGGCCGGGCAACGAGCACGGCAACGCGTTCACGAAGTCGGTGACCCGGATCGCGTCGGAGTCGTCGTCCGGCCGTCTCGCCGACGCGTCCAAGGCACGCACGTGGTTCGTCTCGAACACCGAGGAGCGCAACCACCTCGACCGCCCCACCGGCTACGTGCTGTACCCGCAGGACGCCCCCGTGCTGCTCGCCGACGACTCGTCCTCGGTCGCCGCCCGTGCCGAGTTCGCCCGCAAGCACCTGTACGTCACGCAGTACGACCCGGCGGAGCGCTTCGCCGCCGGCGACTTCGTGCACCAGAACCCCGGCGGCGACGGGGTCGCCCGGTACGTCGAGGGGGACCGTCCGCTCGACGGCGAGGACATCGTGCTCTGGCACACCTTCGGCCCGACGCACTTCCCGCGGCCCGAAGACTGGCCCGTCATGCCCGTCGACTACGCCAAGTTCACGCTCAAGCCGTACGGGTTCTTCCCGCGGAACCCGGCGCTGAACGTGCCGGCGGCCATCGGGGCGTCCACCGGGTCGCACTGCTCGCACCACGTCTCCGGCGCCGTCGGGGCCGCACACGACGCAGCCGAGCACCAGCACGACCACGGGCACGGACACTGACGTGACCGACCTGCTCGGGCTCGCCGCGATCGTGCCGGCGTCCGCCGGGGCCTGCTGCACGGTCGGGGCGTGGCGCCCCGGCCGTGCGGTCGACGTGGTGGCGGCAGTGGTGATGGTGGCCGCGATGGTGGACGGGGCCTTCGGGCCCCGCGTGCTGCCCGGGGTGCTCTGGTTCGTGGTGCTCGCGCTGCTCGCCGTGGTGGTCGCGGCGGTGCACCGGGTGCAGAGCGCGTCCGGTGCGTCTGGTGCGTCCGGTGCGTCCGGTTCGGACGGGAGGCCCGGGTCCGCTCCGGCGGTCCGGGGCACCTCGGCGCACGGTCGGTTCGGGCGACTGCACGCGGCGCTCGGTCTGCTGGTGATGGGGGCGCTCGGGGTCGGCATGGCGCACGACCCCGGCATGACCGGCATGGCGAGTGTCGGCATGCACGGACACGGCGGTGCGGTCGCCGTCACGTGGCAGGTCGTCCTCGGTGGCCTGACCACCGGCTACCTGCTGCTCACCGCCCACATGGTGCGGGACGGCATCCGGCGTCGGACCCGCGCGCTCCCCGTCGTCGAGACGCTCGCCATGGGGATCGCGGTGACGGTGATGGCCGCGGCGATGATCTGAACCGGTTCGGCGCGCGAAACGTACAATTTGCGAATCGTTCGTTGCGGAAAACGTTCACGTCGTGAAAGAGTTCGAGCGTCCGCAGGGGACGAACGGCCGCAGAAGGGCAGGATCAGACATGCACAGCACGTACTCCGGGATGCCTCGGGCGGCACGGATCGGTGGCAGCCACACCCGCATCGGTCTGACCGACCCGGCCGTCATCGACGCCTACGTCGAGCGCCGCATCGAGGACCCGTCGCTCCTCGCCGGTCGCGCCGAGCCGGCGTACGCCGACTTCTTCACCGTCCCCGCCGCGTAGCAAGGAGCGCATGATCACATGCCGTTGACCGTCGTCCGTCGAGAGCACGTCCACCTCTACGCCCACGAGCCCCGATCCCAGGCTGCGAAGACCGCCGTCGATGCGCTGCTGCGCCTCCAGCACGCCGAGGAGCAGCAGATCGAGTCCGCACGCATCGAGAGCGGGCTGAGCAAGAACGAGTCGCTGGCGATCCGGTACATGCTCCAGGCCCACCGCGACGGCCGCACCATGGGCCCGAAGGACCTCGCCGTCATGCTCACCGTGTCGAACGCCTCGGTCACGAAGCTCGTGGACGCGCTCGTCGACAAGGAACTCCTCGTCCGCACCGCGCACCCCACCGACCGTCGCGCGCAGGTCCTCGAACCCACCGACCTGGCCGCCGAGAAGATCGATGCCTCGTACGCCCGCTTCCACGAGGCCGTGGTCGGCGTCCTCGACCACCTGTCCGACGCCGACAACGCCGTGCTCGCAGAGTCGCTGACCAGGATCGTCGACGCGCTCGCCGACGGTGAGCCGACGCCGGTCGACGAGTACACCGTCGACGACCAGGGCTGACGAGCCCGGGGCTGGCGCGACCGGCCCGACGCGACCGGCCCGACGCGACCGAGGCGGTCGACGCGAGCACCCGTCGACGGGAGGCGCGGTACCGGATCGCTGCGGGCCTCCAGACGGTGGCGGAAAAACCTTCCAGCGGTAAGTTGGGTGCATGACGCACCCCGCCGACGACGACGCGGCCCCGCCGCGACGCGGCGGGTACCGCAAGGGAGCCGAGCGCCGGACCCAGATCCTCGACGAGATGATCCGCATGGTCGCGGAACAGGGCGTCGACGCATCGTCGCTGCGGTCCGTGGCCGAGGCCCTCGGGATCACCCACGCGGCGCTCCGCCACTACTTCCCCAGCCGTGACGAACTGCTGCTCGCCGTCTACCGCGAGCACGAGGTGCGCGAGCAGGGGGCGCCCGACCGGTTGAAGTCGGCGATCGGGGACATGCGCGACAGTGCCTCGCGCAACCGTGCGGTGCCGGGCCTGGTGCAGCTCTACACGACGCTCGCGGCCGACGCCGTGCAGGAGGGCCACCCGGCGACCCGTGACTTCATGCGGGAGCGGTTCACGCGGCTCCGGGCCGACCTGGCCGCGTTGATCGCGGCGGACCAGGCAGCGGGGCGGATCCGCAGCGACCTCGACCCGGTCGACCTCGCGTCGCTGAGCATCGCGGCATCCGACGGGCTGCAGGTGCAGTGGTTGCTCGACCCCGAGGCCGTCGACGGCGAGAAGGTGCTGCGGTTGCTCGAGCAGATCGTGCCGGCGCCGCCGGAGTGAGCGTGGCGCGTGCGCGCGTGGTGCGTGCGCGGCGCGTGCGCTTCGTGAGCAGAAATGGTCGGGTCCCCGTTCGGGACCCGACCATTTCTGCTCACCAGGTGCGGCGCGGTGCGCGACGCACGACGTGACTACGCGTTCGCGGCCTCGGCGAGGACCGCGGCGGCGGGGTCGAAGTCCTCGGGGAGCGGCTGGATCGGGTCGATCGACGAGGTGATCTCGACGGACTGACCCGACTCGGCGGCGTCGCGGATGCCGAGCATGACGTCCAGCGCGTGCGACGCGACGGCACCGGAGGCGCGCTCCGGGCGGCCCTCGGCGATCGCGCGGGCCAGCTCGACGACACCCGTGCCACGGCCCCAGGTGGAGCCCTTGTGCTCGAGCGTGGTCGGCTCGTCCTTGCCGAGCGTCCACAGCGTGCTGTCGCCGTCGAAGACGTTCGGGTCCGGCAGCACGATGGTGCCCTCGGAGCCGTTGATCTCGACGAAGCCGTTGCGGGGCAGCGCGTGCTGGAACGACAGGGTCGTCTGGGCCGACTGGCCGCCCTCGAACGAGATGAGCGCTGCGTGGTGCGTGGGCACCTCGACGGCGAACTCGGTGCCGGCGCGGGGGCCGGAACCGATCACACGCGTCTCGCGGGACTTCGACGACACGGCCTGCACGCGCGAGGCGGCACCGAAGGCGTGCAGGAGCGTCGTGACGTAGTACGGGCCGATGTCGAACAGCGGACCGGCGCCCTGGGCGTACAGGAACTCGGGGTCCGGGTGCCACTGGTCCGGTCCGGGCACGTGGAACATCGTCGTCGCGGTGAGCGGCGTGCCGATGTCGCCGCGGGCGATGGCGCGGATGGCGGTCTGGATGCCGGCACCGAGGACGGTGTCGGGGGCGCAGGCGTAGCGGACACCGGCGGCCGCAGCGGCTGCCAGCAGCTCCTGCGCGTCCGAGGCGTTCGTCGCGACCGGCTTCTCGCTCCAGGTGTGCTTGCCGGCAGCGATGATCTGCTGGCCGACCTTGGCGTGCTCGGCGGGGATCGTGATGTTCACCACGATCTGGATGTCGTCGCGGGCGAGGAGCTCCTCGACCGTGCCGGACGCGGGCACGCCGTACTTCTCGGCCTGGGACGCGGCGCGCTCGAGGATGAGGTCGGCGACCATCAGGACCTCGACGTCGGCGAACTGGGTCAGGTTCGTCAGGTACTGGTCCGAGATGTTCCCCGCACCGATGATGCCGACTCCGATGCGGCTCACTTGTCGTTGTCCTTCAGCCATGCGAGGGACTCGGTGATGCCCTGGAAGACGTCGCCGGAGTAGGCGTCGAACTCGACGACGCGGATGGCCTGCGGCGCCGCGGCGAGGATGCCCGCCACGTTCACGTCGCCCTGGCCCGCGGGGGTCTGGTTCTCGAACGCACGCTGCAGCGCCTCGGGCACGACGAGCGCGCTCTCCGACGAGGGCAGTGCGGTGAGGATGTCACCGTCGACCTTGCCGTCCTTGACGTGGATGGCGACGACGCGGTCGCCGAGTGCCCGCAGGACGGCGGGGGCGTCGGCGCCGCCGACGGTGGCCCAGAAGGTGTCGAGCTCGAGCACCGTCTCCGGGCTGATCTGCTCGACGAAGTGGTCGTAGACCGTGCGACCGTCGACCTTGTTCGTGAACTCCCACTGGTGGTTGTGGTAGCCGAACTTCAGGCCGCGCGAGGCTGCCTCGGCGGTCAGGACGTTGACGCGCTCGGCGATCTTCGCGACGTCGTCGGCGGTCTGCCAGCGGTCGGTCGGGATGAACGGGTCGATGACCGTCTGGATGCCGAGGCGCTCGGCGGCGTCCCAGATCGGCGCGGTGTCCTCGGCGTCGATCACGGCGACGTGGCCGGACGGTGCCGTGAGGCCGGTCGCGGCGAAGGCACGCTCGAGGTCCGTGGCACGCTCGACGAACGCGTAGGGCTCGACGTTCTCGTACCCGATCTCGGCGACGCGGGCGATGGCCTTGTCGAGGTCTTCGGCGATGGCGTCTCGCAGCGAGTACAGCTGCACAGAAGTGGTGGGCATTGCAGAGGCTCCTTCGGTCCTGTCTGGGGGTCGCGACTCCCAGGTGTCGAAGCACCGGGTGTCGCAGTCCGTCGAGGAGCGATGCTCCACGGCGAGATCGATGACGACGCTACCCCAAAAACCACCCGGTGTGTAGTTTTTGCGTCCCCCGTGTCGCACGTCGGTCCATGAACGACACCTGTCGATGTATGCTCAGCCAGTCAAAACCGTGCACAGGACGGTTTTGGCCACCAGCATCGACTCAAGGAGGCGTCATGAGCACACCCGAACCCGGCAGCCCGGCACTGTTGCACCCCGAAGAGGGCATCACCCAGCCGATCAGCACCGTGAAGGTGGGCATCGGCTACCAGATCGCCCTGTTCCTCGGGCAGTTCGGCCTCTTCGTCGCACTCATGGCACCGGTCTACGTCAGCATGCAGCTCAAGGCGCAGGCCCTGGTCGGCGACGACGCGGCGAACGTCATCGGCTCGGTGCTGCCGATCGGCGCGTTCGGTGCGCTCATCATGAACCCCCTCGCCGGCGCGCTGTCCGACCGCACCCGCACCCGCTGGGGTCGTCGTCGGCCCTGGCTGCTGAGCGGTGTCGTCGTGTTCGCGATCGCCCTGGCCTGGATCGCCTACTCGCCCGACGTCCTGAACCTGACGCTGGCCTGGCTCCTCGCCCAGCTCGCCGCCAACGCGACGCTGGCCACCCTGCTCGCGAGCTTCGCCGACAACGTCCCCCAGCTGCAGCGCGGCCGCTCGTCGAGCATCATCGCCCTCGCGCAGAACATCGCCGTGCTCGCCGGCACCTACCTGTCGGTGTTCTTCGTCGCGAACCTGCCCGTGCTGTTCATCGCACCAGGCATCCTGGCGATCATCCTCGTCGCGGTGTACGCCGTGGTCGCCCGTGACGACCTGCCGACGTACAAGCTGAAGAAGTTCACGTTCCTGAACCTCATCGCCTCGTTCTGGACGAACCCGATCAAGAACCCGGACTTCGCGTTCGCCTGGTGGTCGCGCTTCCTGATCATCTTCGCCACCTTCATGTTCACGACCTACCGCCTGCTCTACATGGAGAAGCACCTCGGCATCGAGGACGCGAAGGAGGCCACCGCGGCCGTCGCCTTCGGTGTGCTGCTCTACACGATCGCGCTCCTGGTCAGCGCGGCGCTGTCCGGGTGGGCGTCCGACAAGATCGGCCGTCGCAAGGTCTTCGTCGGTGGCTCGACGGCGATGTTCGCGGTCGGCCTGGTCGTGCTCGCGCACGCCGACACCGTGAACGGCTTCTACGTTGCCGAGGTCATCATGGGCTTCGCGTACGGCATCTACTCAGCCATCGACACGGCGCTCGTCGTCGACGTGCTGCCGAACGCCGACCGCCCCGGCAAGGACCTCGGGGTCATCAACATCGCCAACGCGCTGCCGCAGTCGCTCGCTCCGGCCGTCGCACTGTTCTTCCTGAAGATCGGGTCGGGCGACGCCGCCGACAACTACACGCTCATGTGCTGGGCCGCCGGCGCGATCGCCATCGTCGGTGCCCTTGTGGTGATCCCCATCAAGCGGGTTCGATAGCCGGATGCACACCTCCGGGGTCGACGTCGACCGCAGCCAGCTCGCCGGGTGGCGGAACGCGATCATCGTCGCGTTCGCCATCGGTGGGATCAGCCTGGCCGGCTGGGGTCCACGGCTCCCGGAGCTCCGCGTCGAACTCGGTGTCGACATCGGCACCATCGGCCTCATGCTCGGCGGGGTCACCATCGGCTCGATCGGCGGGCTGCTCAGTGCCGCCCCGCTGCTCCGCCGCCTGGGCGGCCGACGTGCCCTGACGGCGGTCGCCGTTCTGGTCCCCGCCGCGCTGGCGCTCATCGGCGTCGCCGCTACGCTGCACTCCGTGCCGCTCGCGAGCGTCGGGTTCGTCGTCGCCGGTGCCGGGATCGGCGCGCTCGACGTCATGGCGAACGTCGAGGGCACGGCGATCGAGGCGCTCGCCGGTCGCACGCTGCTCCCGTTGATGCACGCCGCCTGGTCGGGAGGCGCGGCTCTCGGCGCCGGGATCGCCGCCCTCTGCGCGTGGCTGGGCATCACCCCCTCGGCCCAGTTGATCGGTGAGGCCGTCGTCATCCTGGTGGTCGGCGTGATCGCGATGCGTGCGATCCCGGACGGCACGCGCGCCGAGGAACACGACACGACGCTCACCCCGCGGCAGCGCCTGCGGCAGTGGGCGCGTGGCTGGGCGGACGTCCGCTTGCTGCTGATCGGCGTCGTGATGCTCGGCGTCGAACTCGGCGAGGGGTCGGCGAACAACTGGCTCGCCCTGGCGACCACCGACGGACACGGCCAGACAGCGACGGTTGGCGCACTCTTCTTCACCGTGTTCGCCGTCTCCGAGGCCGCGACGCGCGTCTTCGCCGGCCCCGTGGTCGACCGGCTCGGACGGGTCCGGACGGTCCGCTGGACGACCGCGCTCGGCATCCTCGGCGCCGTCCTGTTCATCGTCGGCACGACCTGGTGGCTCACGCTCATCGGCGTGGTCCTCTGGGCGGTCGGCGTCTCGATGGGGTTCCCGCTCGGCATGTCGGCAGCGGCGCAGAGCGGCCCGAACCCGGCTGCCCGGGTCAGCGTCGTCGCGTCGATCGGGTACTTCGCGAACTTCGCCGGCCCGCCCGTCATCGGCGCGATCGCCGAGCAGGTCGGCGCGCTCAGCGCACTCTGGTTGATCGCCGTGCTCTTCGTGGCCGCCTTCGCCGCATCCGGGTCGCTGCGTCCGGTCGCCGAGCCGACCCACGAGCGGGTCAGCGACCCTCGGTAGCGTGGAGCCCATGCTCGACGCGACGCCTGCCCCGTTCGACACCCCGGCCGGCCGGATCGTCGGGACGGTGGACGGCGGCGTCGTCCGCGTGCTCGGGATCCCCTACGCGCGGGCCGACCGGTTCGCGCCGCCGGAGCCGATGCCGCCCTTCGCGAGCGAACTGCACGCATCGACGCCGTCCCCCGTGGCGCCGCAGCCGCACGCGCAGTTCGTCGACCAGCTGCTCGGCGAGGTCGAGGACATCACCGTCGACGAGCACTGCCAGCGCCTGTCGATCACACTGCCCGCCGATGTGACGCCCGACGAGCGCCTGCCCGTGATGGTCTGGATCCACGGCGGCTCGTACGTCATCGGCGGCGGCGACCTGCCGATCTACGACGCGCGCGACCTCGTGACCGAGCAGCGCGTGATCGTGGTGTCGGTGACCTTCCGGCTCGGAGTCCTCGGGTTCCTGGGTGACGGGGCGTCGATCCCGGCGAACCTCGGACTGCTCGACCTGCTCGAGTCGCTCCGCTGGGTGCAGGCGAACATCGCCGCGTTCGGGGGCGACCCCGACCTCGTCACGGTGTTCGGGCAGTCGGCCGGCGGCGACGCAGCAGCCCACCTGATGATCAGCGACGGCGCGGCCGGGCTGTTCCGCCGGGCGATCATCCAGAGCGCACCGCTCGGGTTGTCCCGCGGTCGGTCCCGGATGAACCGCGCGATGATCCGGGCCGTCGGTGCCGTGCACGCCGACACCCCGCTCGACGACCTGCTCGAACGGCAGGCCCTCGGCACCCGGGCTGCTGCGCCGTACGGACTCGCGGGCGGGATGCCGTTCGGCACCCAGTACGGGTTCGCCCCGTTGCCCGCCGAACGCGACCTCGACGCTGCCTGGAGCCGAGTCGCTCCCGACGTCGACGTCCTGATCGGTTCCGCGACGGACGAGACCGGCATGTACGTGCCGTTGGTCCGCGGTCTGTCGCGGGTCGCTCGGTCACGGATCCTGCGCCCGGCGCTCCGCTGGTGGGTGGTCCGTCCGCTCTCCGACGTCATCTACGGCCGCGACGTCCGACGTTTCACCGCGCGGCACCGTCGAGCCGGCGGGCGGGCGACGTCCTACCGGCTCGTCCGTGGCGTGACCACCGCGCCGACCGGCGCCGTCCACATGAGCGACCTGCCGCTGTTGCTCGGCGGCCGCGAGGCCTGGGCCGGCACCCGCTTCGTCCCCGAGCGCGACTGGCCCGAGGTCGAGCGGCGCGGCCGGGCCTTCCGTGCGATCTGGGCCGAGTTCGCCCGGACCGGCGCCGTCACCGCCCCGGACGACGAGACGCTGACCTTCGACCGGTACTGACCGTCTTCGCGCCCCCTGAACTGGCGGTCGCGTGGTCGTCCCCGGGACCGGACAATCGTCTGCATGCCCACGCCCGACGCCGATCTCCGTGCACGCATCGTGTCCGGTGCGATCGAGGCGTACCGCGCGACGGACTTCCACCGGGTCGGACCGGACGAGGTCGCCGAGCACGCCGAGGTGCCGGTCGCCGAGGTCAGCCGAGCGTTCCCGATGTGGGAACTCCTCGTCGTCGCGGTCATCGACCGGTGGAACAACGGCAGCCGACTCGCGCTGTGGCCCGTCGCCGAACGAGACGGTGCCGTCGCGTACCTGCGCGCCCGACTCGAGGCCGGCATCACGGACCCGGCCCTCGTCCGGCTCCGGATCGCCGTGCTCAGCGCTGCGTCGAACCCCGGCCACCCCGCAGCCGGGTGGTTCCGCACCCAGTACACCCGGGCGTTCGAGGACCTCACCCTCGCCCTGGTCCGTGACGTCGTCGCTGCACGCGAGCCGCGGGGCGCCTCGCCCCGGCACGCTGCCGAGCAGCTCATGGCACTGTTCGAAGGGCTGCAGCTGCAGGCGATGGTCCGCGACGACGCCGAGCCGCTGAGCGGCTTCGACCGCGCCGTCGCCCGGATGCGGGTCGGCTGGGCAGCAGCGCGCGTCGACGCCTGAGGACTCCGGGCGGGAGCACGGACGGGAGGCACGGCGCGGCTTGCGTGCGTCGGCTCGCCCACCTGGCATGGTCGGCCCATGGAGTACACCGACTACGACACCCGGCTCGCCGCGTACGGCGTGATCACGGACGGTGACCGGGTGCTCCTGGCGAAGCTGCGCTTCCCCGAAGCCGGCACGTGGACGTTGCCGGGCGGTGGCGTCGAGTTCGACGAGACCGTCGAGCAGGCCGTCGTGCGCGAGGTCCGCGAGGAGACCGGGTACGAGTCCGAGGTCGGCGCCCTGCTCGGCGTCCGGCACCACGTCGTCCCCGCCGAGCGCCGGATCCACGCCAACGGTCGCCCGATGAAGGCCGTGCAGGTCGTGTTCCGCGCGACGGTCGTCGGCGGCACACTGCGCGACGAGATCGACGGGTCGACCGACGAGTCGCGCTGGCTGCCGATCGCCGAGCTCCCGCACCACCGGCACGGGCTGCTCGTACCCGTCGCACTGGCGTGGGCGGGCGCGCTCACCCGCTGACGCGACGCGCTACTCGGCGAGGACGCTCAGGACGTTGCCCGACGGGTCGGTGAACCAGGCGATGAGCGGCCCGCCCTTGCGGTTCACGCCCTTCTCGTCGGTCATCCCCTCGTACTGCAGGAACGTGACGCCCTTCGCGGTGAGCTCGTCCACCGCGGCGTCGACGTCCGGCACGGGGAAGTTCAGCACCGTGAAGGCCGCCGGTTCGTGCGCAGGGCCCTTCGGGTAGACGAGGACACCGTGGCCGTCGCCGAGCTGCAGGAAGAGCATGCCGTGGTCCTCGGTGACCTCGACCCCCAGGACGTCCTGGTAGAACGCCTTCGCCTCCGGGACGTCCCGTACCGAGAACCCGCTGAACGCCTTCGTCGCATCGACCATGCGGCCAGTGAACCACCCCGGTCCGGTGTCGGCGCGCTCTGCCAGGATGGGGCCGTGAGCCACCCGGACAGCAGCGTCGACGACGCCGTCGAGCGTGCGGTCGAGCTGGCCGCGGCGGGGCCCCGGGCAGTGCTCGGCATCGCGGGTGCCCCCGGTGCCGGCAAGTCGACCCTGGCCCGCCGCGTGGTCGCCGCCGTCGACGAGCGACTCGGGGCCGGCACCGCGGTGCAGGTGCCGATGGACGGCTTCCACCTGTCGAACGCGGCGCTCGACGCCCTCGGCCGGCACGACCGCAAGGGCGCCGTCGACACGTTCGACGCCGACGGCTACGTCGCCCTGGTCCGACGACTGGTCGCTGCCGACACCACCGTGTGGGCGCCGGACTTCGACCGCCGCATCGACGAGCCCGTCGCCGGCAGCATCGCCGTCCCGCCGACCGCTCGGCTCGTGGTCTCCGAGGGGAACTACCTGCTCGACGACGCCGAACCGTGGGCAGCGCTCGGCGGTCTGTTCACCGAGACCTGGTTCTGCGCCGTCGACGACGGGGTTCGGGTCGACCGCCTGGTCGGTCGGCACATGCGTCACGGACGCGACCACGACGCCGCGCGCGCGTGGGCGGTGGAGGTCGACGGTGTGAACGCGGCGAGGGTCGCGCCCACGGTGATCCGTGCCTCCAGGACGGTGCGGACGTGACCATCAGAACGACGCGACACCGATCGAAGGAGCGACCATGACCATCGCCATCACCGGAGCGACCGGCAACATCGGGGGCGCCGTCGCACGCGCGCTCGCCGCGGACGGCGTGCCGTTCCGGATGATCGTGCGCGACGCAGCGCGCGCCCCGGAGCTGCCCGGCGCCGAGGTCGCGGTCGCGACGTTCGCCGACGCCGACGCCAGCCGGGCGGCGCTCGAGGGGGTCGACGTGCTCCTGATGGTGTCGGCGGCCGAGGCCGAGGACCGGCTCGACCAGCACCGCACCTTCGTCGCAGCAGCTGCCGAAGCCGGCGTGCGGCACGTCGTCTACACGTCGTTCCTCGGCGCGGCCGAGGACGCGACCTTCACCCTCGGCCGCGACCACTGGGCGACCGAGCAGGCGATCCGCGCGACCGACACGGCGTACACGTTCCTGCGGGACAGCTTCTACCTGGACTTCGTCGAGGACCTGGTCGGTGAGGACGGCGTGATCCGCGGCCCGGCAGGCGACGGCGCCATGGCGGCGGTCGCCCGTGCGGACGTCGCCCGGGTCGCTACGGCCGTACTGCTGGACCCGGGTGCGCACGCGGACCGCACCTACGAGCTGACCGGGCCTGCGGCGATCACGCTCGCCGAAGCCGCGGCGGTGGTGTCCGAGGTCCGCGGCCGCACCGTCAGCTACCACCCGGAGACCCTTGACGAGGCGTACGCATCACGTGCGCGGTGGAACCCGGAGCCGTGGCAGGCCGATGCGTGGGTGAGCACCTACACGGCGATCGCCGAGGGAGCTCTCGCGCACGTGTCCGGCGACGTCGAGCGGATCACCGGCCGGGCGCCGATGTCCCTGCGCGAGGTGCTCGCCGCGCGCTGATGCGTGGCCGGCGTGGGGTCCACGCGGACCGACCGACGGGCCGGGCAGCCCGCAGTGCCACACGGTCCACGTGATCCCGTTCGCCTGACGCAGTCGCACTGGCAGGTGCGCGTGCCGCACGAACCCGGTGCGGTCGCGGCAGCCTCCGGCCAGAGCGGCGCGCAGGACCGGATCGGTGCGGGGCGCGTGGGCCTCGACGACGAGGACGCGCAGGCCGTCCGCGATCCTGCGGCGGATCTGCTGCGTCGTGAAGACCGGCACGCTGCCCGAGAAGCCGCCGTCCGTCAGCACCGGGAGCCCGGTCGCCGCGATCACGGGCGCGGAGATGCGCCACGTGTCGGTCAGGAACAGCGGTTCACCGTGCCGGTACCCCTCCACGCGTCGCGCGGCCGCGACGAGTCGGCGGAGTGCGCCCGGGTACGGCGTCGACCCGCCCCACGGGTCCGGGTGCGACACGTGGAAGACGTCCGGGCTGCCGGCTGGGATCGGCCAGCGCGCAGGCCACGGCCCGACGGAGGCGTCGACGCCGCTGCCGTCCCGGGTCGCGTCGAGCGCCTGCAGCGAGAAGGCCGCGGGGCCGGTGACGACCGCCACCGCTGTCGCGATCGCGATCGCCGTCCGGGAGGCCCGGTGTCGGCCCGGTCCGCGCGTCGCCTCCCAGCGGGGTCGCCACCAGACCGACACCACCGTCGCGACGACGGCGACCGTCGAGACCGTGATCGCGGGGCCGGCGAGCACGCGCGGCATCGTGGTGCCCCGCGCGAGGAACACCACCCACCCGAGCTGTGCCACGGCGAGGACGACCGGGAGTGCCCGGAGCCACGCAGACTGTGCCCGGACGAGGCCGACCGCTCCGCGCCACCCGAGTGCGGCGAGCAGGGCGAGCTGCACGCCGATCGCCGCGACGTAGGCGGTGTGCGGCACCGCGGCCACCGAGAGCACGGCCGCCGCGGTGCCGAGCCAGACGACCAGCACGACCAGGGTGGCGGATCCTGCGCTGGTGTCGAAGGCGTTCCCGAACGGGGTGCCGGCGATGGCGCGCGACACCTCCGTCGACGAGTGCTCGACGCTCCGGACTCGCCGTCGGACTCGCCGTCGGACGAGCACCACGGCAGCGATCACCACGCCGAACAGCGCCGCGGGCAGGAGCCAGGCCACCTGCGACGCCAGGTGCGGTCCGAGCAGTTTGTCGACCCCGGCCGCACCGCCGCGCCAGGTGTGCGGGCCGAGCGGGACGGCGGACGACCGGACGGACCCGGGGACCGCGCCGGGCAGGAACCGGTCGATGCCGTTGTACCCGAAGACCATCGCGAGCGGACTGTCGTCGGTGGAGCCGTCCGCCCACGGCCGTGATGCCGCCGGGGTGAGCGCGAGCGCCGTGACCCACGACAGGGACGCCCCGACCGCGACGATCCCGAACACCCCGGCGCGGACCACCCGCATGCCCAGGCGGAGCGGGCCGCCGTCCTGCCGCGCCGTGGCCAGCAGGGTGCCGAGCAGCAGCGCCGGCAGGAGGAACCAGGCCTGCGCCATCTTCGCCTGGAAGCCGACGCCGACGGCCAGGCCCGCGGCGACGAGTGGCCACCAGCGCCCGGTCAGTGCGGCGTGCTGCCAGCACAGCAGGGCCACGGCGAGTGCGGCGGTGACCATGCCGTCCTCCATCGGGTGCGCGAACACCGACACGAAGATCGGTGTCGAGGCAGCCGCTGCCGCCGCGACGAGTCCGGTGCCGACCCCGGCCCACCGGAGTCCGACGAGCGAGCAGGCCCACAGGGTGACGAGCCCCTCGACGACCTGGGGGAGCGCGAGGGCAGCGGTCGAGTGTCCGAACAGCCGGAGGCTCAGCGCCTGCGGCACGGCGAAGCCGCTGAGCTTGTCGAGCGTCACCGTCGCCGAGGGGTCGAAGGAACCGGACAGCAGCGCCGGCCACGACTCGGACATCGACCTCGCCGACGCCTCGTAGAAGCTGGCGTCGCCGCCCCGGCCCAGGTTCCAGCTGAGCAGCACGGTCATCCCGGCGGCGATGGCGAGCAGGGTGAGCAGCGCCGCGACGGGCTGGTCCCGCCACCGTGCCGGTCGTTCGGTGTCCACCCTCTGGACAGTGGCCGTCCGGCTTGACGGTGCGCCGGGACCCCGCCGCCGGAACGCCGCGAAGCCGGGTGCTGCGCTGTGACGACTCGCGGCCGTGGGCCTCGTGGCACAGCGGTTCCGGGGCCGAGTCGGAACGCCGTCTCAGGCCCGGTCGACGATTGCGCAGAAGACGACGGTTCGGACGAGCGGACCCGACGTCTCCTGCGCACTCGATGGACGCGCAGCGGGCCGCTCAGGACACGCGGCGCGCAGCGATCGTGCCGACGACCCCGAGCGTCAGCACCGACACGAGCACGACGAGCAGCGGTGCCGTCCAGTCCCCGGTCGCACCGTGCAGCGCCCCGGCGACGAGCGGTCCGGCCGAGCCGATCAGGTACCCGCCGCCCTGCACGAACGCGGACATCCGACGGGCATCGGCGTCGCTCGACACGATCCGCACGATCACGATGAAGATGACGGTGATGCCGCCGCCCTGGGCCGCGCCGCCGAGCACCGACCACAGCAACCAGAGCTGCGGGGCGAAGAGCAGCCCGAGGGGCATCGCCAGCCACAGGAACGCGACGAGCGCGATGATCGCCCGCGGCCGCCACTTCGCCGCGAGCAGCGGGACCCCGAGCGCACCGACCACGGCCAGGATCTGGAACACCGACGAGCTCGCCCCGGACGACGCCTTCGAGAACCCGATCTCGTCGTGCAGCAGGGTCGGGATCCAGGCGGTCAGGGCGTAGTACGAGAACGCCTGGCCGCCGAAGGCCAGCGTGAGCCCCCACGTGATGAGCCGTCGTGCGGGGCGGACCGGCTCGGCGGCGGTGGCAGCAGCGGCCGCCGCGGCTCGGTCGGCGCGGATCGTCCGGATCGCCCCGGTGTCGAGCACCTGGTCGATCGGCCCGGTGATCGGCAGGGGTTCGTCGTCGTCGGAGCGCACCGGGCGGCGCCACGCGGCCCGGGCACCCACTGCGTACGTCCAGGCGAACCCGGCGATGACCGCGAAGACCGCCCACACGGCGATCGCGAGGGGCCAACCCCACAGCGCCGCCAGGGGAGCGGTCGCGAGTGACGTGATCATCGACCCGACGTTGAGCGCCGACGTGTAGACGCCGGTGACCAGGCCGACGCGCTCCGGCGAGGTGTCCCGCCGGATGACGACGGGGATCACCACGTTGCCGATCGTGATGCCGATGCCGATCACCGCGGTGCCGATGAGCAGCGCGGCGGACGACGGCATGGATCGCACCACGGTGCCGGCGAGCACGATGACGAGCGACAGGGACACCGCACGCTCGGGATCGGCCTTCGCGATGACCCAGCTGGCGAACGGTGTCGCCAGGGCGAAGCAGAGCACGGGGATCGTCGTCAGCAGCCCGGCGATCGTGGACGTCAGGCCGAGGTCGAGCCGGACGTCGCCGATGACCGGGGCCGTCGCGACGATCGGCCCGCGGAAGTTCAGTGCGATGAGGACGATGGCGGCGGGCAGCACCCACGCGGCGGCGCGCAGCCCCTGCCGCGTCGCGCCGGTCCGGCCGCGACCGCTCGTCGCGTCGATCCCGTCCGTCGTGCCGGTCCCGTCCGTCACGGCAGCAGGATCGGGAGCAGGTCCAGCGGGGTGGCTGCCGTGGCGATGGTGCCCTCGGCCTCGGCGGGGGAGCCGTACCCCCACTCGGCGAAGACCACCGGCACACCGTGCACCGTGGCGCCCTCGACGTCGTGCACCCGATCGCCGATGAGCACCGGGCGGCTGATGTCGAACCCGCGGGCGTCGAGGCGGCGCAGCGCTTCCTCGACGACGTCGGCCTTGCTCGACCGGACCTCGTCGTCGCTGGCGCCCGTGATGATGTCGATGTCCCCGGTGAGCCCGTAGTGCTCGAGGATGTACGTCGCCGGCGTCTCGGGCTTGCTCGTCGCGGTCGAGATCGGCAGACCCGCGTCGTGCAGGGTGCGGAGCACGACGTCGATGCCGGGGAACATCGTCGAGTCGAGGGCCCCGTGCGAGAAGTAGTGCTCGCGGTACACGGCGAGGGTGTGCTCCGCCTGCGCCTCGTCCATGCCCATCGCGACCCGGAACGTGTCCATGATCGGCGGGCCGACGAACGACATCAGGGTGTCGTGGTCGGGCACCGGGACGCCCACGGTGCGGAAGGTGTGCGTCAGGCTCTCGAGGATGCCCGGCGCGGAGTCGCTGATGGTGCCGTCGAGGTCGAACAGGATGGCGGAGAACGGGCTGGTCATGTCCTGCCCACCCTACCGGCGGCGGTCGACGGGACCACCCTGGTGCGGCGCGCGACGAGGCGGACGTGCGCCGGGCCTCCCGGTCGGGCGGCGGCGGGCAACCGCAGCAACGCACCAACGCGCCGCGCCGCGACCGCGGTCAGAACAGGCGGGTGTGCCCGCCTTCGATGCCGCGCATCGCGTCGTAGTCGAGCACGAGGACGCGGATGCCGCGGTCCTCGGCGAGGGTGCGCGCCTGCGGTGCCACTGTCTGTGCCGCCAGCACGCCCTGCACCGGACGCAGGTGCGGATCGCGGTTCATGAGTTCGAGGTAGCGCGTGAGCTGCTCGACCGCGTCGATGTTGGCGTTGCGCTTCATCTCGACCGCGACGCTCGCCCCGGCGTCGTCGCGCGCCAGGATGTCGACGGGCCCGATGGCGGTCATGTACTCGCGGCGGACCAGCGTGTGGCCGTCGCCGAGCAGTTCGATCTGCTCCGCGAGGAGCTGCTGCAGGTGCGCCTCGACCCCGTCCTTCACCAGGCCCGGGTCGACGCCGAGGTCGTGGGTCTCGTCGGACACGACCTCGTACAGGGAGACGATGAGCTTGTCCTGCGTCTTCTTCTGCGTCACCGTCCACACCTGGGTGATGCCGGCGACCGACTGCTCCTCGTCGGGCTCGGTGATCTCGATCGAGCACGGCGGACTCATCCAGTTCAGCGGCTTGTAGCTGCCACCGTCGGAGTGCACGAGCAGCGAGCCGTCCGCCTTGAGCATGAGCAGACGGGTCGCGAGCGGCAGGTGGGCTGAGAGCCGTCCGGCGTAGTCGACGGAGCAGCGGGCGATGACGAGACGCACCCGGGAAGCCTAACGGGCGTCGCGTCCCGACCCGGACGGCGCGCTCGTCGCGTCGGCAGCGCTGGTGGCGCTCGTCGCGTTGTCGGCGTTGTCGGCGTTGTCGGCGTTGTCGGCCGGGAGGCGCGGGTCGCCCCCGCCGTGTCC
The DNA here is from genome assembly GCF_015350945.1 of Curtobacterium sp. VKM Ac-2884. Lineage (NCBI taxonomy): Bacteria > Bacillati > Actinomycetota > Actinomycetes > Micrococcales > Microbacteriaceae > Curtobacterium > Curtobacterium sp. VKM Ac-2884. The sequence continues at coordinate 134,118 of NZ_JADKSA010000002.1, read as the reverse complement.
GTCGCCGCCCCCGCGGGTCGGCCGGGCGGCGGCGCCGGTCTCACGGGCAGCACCCGACGCGAGTCCCGCCGCGATGATGAACACGAAGACGACCAGGAGCGCACCGAGCAGTCCGACGTGCTCGCCGAGGAACCCGATGAGCGGAGGACCGGCCAGGAACGCCACGTACCCGATGGTGGCGACGGCGCTGACCTTGGCGGCTGCTGTGCGGGGGTCGTCGGCGGCGGCCGACATGCCCATCGGGAAACCGAGGCTGGCACCGAGGCCCCAGAGCACGACGCCCACGATCGCGAGCGGCACGTTGTCGATGAAGATGAGCATGCCGAGGCCGACCACCGCGACGGCGGCGCTGATGCGCAGGATCGGGACGCGCCCGAACTTGTCGATGAGAGGGCTGCCGGCGACGCGGCCGACGGTCATCGCGGCGAGGAACACGGTGAGCACCCCGGCGCCGGCGGCGTTGTCGAGCCCGTGGCCGTCGATCATCGCGAGCGGCAGCCAGTCGTTCGCGGACCCCTCGGCCAGGGCCATGCCGAGCACGATCACGCCGATCAGGATCGTGGAGGGCTGCGCCCAGACCTGCATGCGGGTGAGCGGCGTCGCGACCGGACTGGTGTCGGTGGAGACCTGCTCGGCGAAGCGGTGCTCGTCCTGGAACTTCGTGACGGCGACGAGCATCACGGCGCTCGTGATGACGACCAGCACGATGAAGTGCACGGAGACCGGGATCTCGAGCCGCTCGGCCAGGGCGCCGAGCCCGGCGCCGGCCAGTGTGCCGAGGGAGAACGCTGCGTGGAACAGCGGCATGATCGTGCGCCCGCCGGCCTTCTCGGCTGCGGCGCCGGAGACGTTCATCGACACGTCGCACAGGCCGTTGCCGAACCCGAAGGCGATCAGGGCGATCCAGATGGCGGCGAAGCCCCACCCGAGCGTGACCGCGATGCCGGCGAAGACCATGCCGAGCGCCAGACAGGCGGCGGCGATCTGGATCCCACGACGTGCGCCGAGCTTGGCGACGATGTGGCCGGCGAAGGTCAGACCACCGATCGAACCGACGGCCATGCCCAGGACGAGCAGACCCATCTCGAACGTGCTCGCGCCCAATGAGTCGCGGACGCTCGGGATCCGGCCGAGCCACGTCGCGATGTCGAGCCCGGACAGGGTGAACACCACGAACACCGCGATGATCCAGGCCCTGGTGGTCGGAACGGTGCGGGTGGACGGCGTCGTCATGGTGGTCCCATCGTGCTTCGTTGCTGGTGGTCGCGGTGCGCGTTCTGTTCGGTGTCGGCCGCTATCGAATCGATTCGACCGCTCGTTCCCGCTACGCTAACCGGCGATGGACGAACCGGCAACAGCACTCGGCGCGTCGCCGTCCCGCAGCGGCGTCACCCGTCGGTCGCGCCCGACGCTGGCCGCGGTCGCCCGTGCCGCCGGGGTCGCGCCGTCGACGGCCTCGCTCGCGTTCAGCGGCAGCGGCCCGGTGTCCGAGGACGCCAAGGCCCGAGTCCTCGCCGCCGCCGCCGAGCTCGGCTACGGCGGCCCCGACCCTCGTGCGCGTTCGCTCCGCCGAGGTCGTTCCGGCGTCATCGGCGTCGTGATGGACGAGCGCCTGAGCGATGCGTTCCGCGATCCGGTGAACGTCCTGACGCTCGACGGCATCGCCGAGGTGGCCGGGGCTGCGGGGGCTTCGCTCTTGCTGGTCCGGAGTCCGCTCGATGACGAACAGGGCGCCGGCCCCCTCGTCGATGCCCCGATGGACGCCGTCGTGCTCGTCGGGTGCAACGTCCGGATCGACCCGGCCGTGGCGGTGCTGCGGCGTCGACAGATCCCCGTCGTCGCGATCGAGGCGGACGAGATCGAGGGCGCCGTCCCCGTCCAGCTCGACAACCGGGATGCCTCAGGCCGTGCTGCTGCATATCTGCAGGACCTCGGCCACACTGCGGTCACGGTGGTGACGCTGCCGCTCGATGCTGCTCGTCGGCGGGGGCCGGTCGACGACGACCGGTTCGCCTCGGGCATCGCGTTCACCACGCTCGAACGGCTGCGGGGCGTGCGCGAGGTGTACCCGTCGGCGGTCGCGATCGAGACTGCTGGCAGCTCGGTGGAAGAGGGGCGCCTGGCCGGCGTCGAACTCTTCGCCGCGGACGGACCCCGCCCCACCGCGGTGATCGCGCAGAGTGACCTGATCGCCGTGGGGGTGATCTCGGCCGCGCTCGACGCCGGGCTGCGGGTGCCCGAGGACGTCAGTGTCGTCGGGTTCGACGGCATCACGGTGGACGACAGCCTGCTCCACCGCACGCCGATCCGGCACCTGACGACGCTCGTGCAGCCGTTCGTGCAGAAGGGACAGGCCGCCGCCCGTGCCGCCCTGGCCATGCTCGAGGGGGCGGAGCCGCAGCCGGCGTCGTTCGTCTCGGAGTTGCGGGTGGGGGACACGACGGGGCCGCCGCCCACTTCGCGCTGACCCCACGCCGTCCGGCTTCCCCAGACCGAGAACCTGGCGCACAGTTGACCGGTTCCGCCTCGTCAGTGACGGCATCGATTGTCGAACAAGCTGCCTCGACAAGGGCGTGGTCCTCGTCTGTGAGGGCGGCGGCGGAGGGCGGAAGGACACCGAATATGCTCCGACACTACGGCGCGCAGAGCGTTGCGGAAGGGGATCGTTCACCGCACGGCCGGCGCGACCCACTGGGGTGTGGAACGGACCGGAGGAGCTTCGTCTCGACTCCGGTCCGCACAGGAGCTGGCTACGTCATCAGCAGGAACCACGGCATCGGGTACGCGACTGCGCACACTGGCCTGCAGACTCCGAGGTCGACATCACGGCCGACCCGTGCTGGACGCCGGACTAGATGTACTGAGTCATCACGTTAGTGACACTCGGGCTGCGGGCGTGAGCCCGTGGCTCGAGTGGATCCGGCCAGTGTTGTAGTGCTCGATCCAGGGTGCAAGTGCGTCGGCACGTGCGTTGTTGCTGGTGAAGGGCTGCCGATAGGCCCACTCGGTCGCGAGGGTCCGGTTGAAGCGCGCTCTTCGCATGAGTAACCTCCCGACCTGCTGGTGGTGCGGGAAGGCGGCGGACTCCCGCGAGCACAAGTTCAAAGCGAGCGAGCTTCGCGCCATTCACGGACCTGAGTGGCGCGGCGAATCAGCCGTCGTTCATGGGAGCTTCGGGGGCAACACCAAGAGGTGCGCGGGCCCAAGGCGGACGGACTCAAGTGGCCGCCTTCGATGTGTAAGGACTGCAACAATCGCCGCAGTCAGCCGTTCGACCGTGCCTACGATCAGTTTTTGCGCTTCCTAGAATTGAACGAGGCTGCCGTGCTGACGCGCGGCGAGTTGTCCTTCCGAGACGTCTTCGGCAAAGAGTGGCGTGCTGGCCGAAGGAACCTCATCAAGTACTGGGTGAAGCACGTTTGCTGTCGTGCGGTCGAAGTAGGCCTCTCGGTCCCGCCCGCCACTTGCGTCTATCTTGACTCGCAATCGTCATCTGGTGCGCCTCCCCACATCCGCATGAGGCTGATGATCAACGAAGCCGTGATCGACATGGCGGGAGCCGATTCGCTCCACATCGGGTCTTACTTCACCGACGCGTTGGGCTGGTCGGACCCACGTAGTGGGGAACTCGTTGGATTCGACGCGGCAGTCGGTTGGGGATGGCTCGCTCTGGCGTACGAGTTTCGTGTCCCCGATCCATCGGGTGCCACAACTTTTCCCCGGGCCAGGCTCCGTCTGGATCGATCCGGCGGCTGAAGCACTTTCGATACGGTCGTGACGCCTTCGCGCCGTCCGATGGGCGATCGGCTATCGGGGCGGTGGGGTCCCAGCGTCAGCGCTGGTGCCTTGTCTCACGCTTGGAGGCATGATGGGGCCATCGAGAGACGGCCAGGCACAGAACCGGCTCCTCTAGGTCAGTCGACGAGGAATTGGTGTGGACGGATCGTCGTGGTGAGTGTCGATCCACGAGGATGAGGCAATGTGGTTCGACATCGCAAAGCCGTCGGAGGAGCTCGTCGCGGCGGTGATCGGCGCGCTCGTGGGGATAGCCGGCACTCTTCTGGCGCAGTTCTTCGCAGGCATCGGAGCCCGTGTTGAGCGCAAGCGTCAGTTGCGCGCCCCCTGGGTTCGGGAGGTCTTGCTCGAACTTGAGAAGGAAGTGACTGGCTCGGCGAACGAACTTGGACAACCAGTGCTGGTGCCAGAACCTCCATTCGACCTCGAGATGTTCGACCGTCGGCCTACCCGGTTCATGCGCGCCTACTTCATTTTGAGGATGGAGACCTACCGATCCCGCAAGCGCTTCGCGGAGCAGCTACTTGACTCGGAAGGATCCGGTTCGAGACGAGCAGTCAGAGCCGAGATACGGGCACAGCGGTTCGGCCGTGCAATGGCAAACAACTACAGGTCTTGGGGTTTGTACTCCGTTCGCCGGTCGTTCCTATGGCGCTGGGCACACCCGACGATCCTTCCGAGTGACTTCAGTATCGAACGGTTTTACTGGCGCAGCGCCCGTGAAGTGCGTCGCTCCGAGCGTCGACAAGGCATCCCGAAGCGGCCCCGGTCCGGGGTCAGGTACCTCAGCCCCCGTTCATACGGTCAGGGACCGAAGCGATGGTGGCAAATTTGGCGCAACTGACTACGTAGCGGGCAGTCCCGCAACGCTCGCGGGTACGGATCGCTGAGCAGCGCCGCAGGCTGTTGCAGATGGACGCCTCTGCTGACCGGTCACTTACCGAGACGACACCAACTCGAGGACGACGCCCGAGAATGTGAGGGTTCACGATGACTTACGTGATTCTGGTCACGCCAGATGGCACTAATGCGGGAACAGAAGGAGCCGTGCTCAGCGGAGAGAAGACGCGGCTACTCGGTGAATCGCTGTGAGGTAAGGCATGTCCTTGAGCTGTGCTTCGTGCGAGAGCTGGTTGAAGGGGACCAACGCTTTGTGCTCAGGTTGTTCAGCCGTCATCCACGTGGACCAAGCGTCGTGCACGTTCTCGAGTGTGCAGCGGTGGCCCATGACCAGCACGAGTAAGGCGTAGAGACGATACAGCTCATCCTCCCGCGCCTCCGGCCGCAGATCGGGCGCCAGCTCCCCTCGGATCCGACCTGCCAACGAGTCCAAGTAGTTCATAGCCACACGGTAACGCCGACGAGCACCTCGAGGACGAGGAACGCGAGCGGGACCAACCGTTCGACAGTGCCGAGTTCCGCATAGCGGCCCTGCCACTTCGGAAGCGGGTCTCGTTTCAGCGACGACCACTCGTCGCTGAACGGTTGGACCGGCAGGTGGTCTCGCTCGATGCGGTTGATGACACTGAATTTTGCACGGTTCAGGTCGCGATACGACCGCAGCTGAAGCCACCAGGTGATGCTGGTGAGGGCTCCGATGGCAACGAGGAGTGTTGCTCGAAGAGGATCGAACTCATCCCTACCGAGGAGACTGAAGATGGCTGGGACGCCGAGGAGTGTGCTCTGCAAAGCGAGGTAGAACTGATTGGCTTGCCCGCGTCGCGCAGAGATGCGGTCGGCCATCTCCACTGTCAGCTTGTAGAGCTCAAGCACGTCCGTGGGGGCGGCGGCAGTCCGGCGCCGACTGGGCATCACGCGTTCTTGCCTTCACCCATCATCTGAATGATCGCGGCGCCTACGCCTGGCCACGTCCACGTGATGACACGGTTCCGAGAGAGACCGGTGGGCAGGGTGGACGTGGATGAGGCGTTGTCGACGTACACGCCAAACACGGGGACGTTAAGCGCCTTGGCCATCGAGATCTCCTTCGATACGCCGGAGGCGCTCCCCATGGATCGTCCAACAAGCACGATCAGCATGTTCGTTCGTGCAATCTTCTCCTTAATCCGCTGCTCCCAGACGGCTTGCGGGAGTGCGGTCTTACTCGACCAGTCCTCGACGGTGAACGGAGTCGGGGACTTCGAATCGGCCTGTCCGGCGAACAGGATCTTGGACTCCTGGTTGTGGTCGAAGTCGAAGCTGAGGAAAGCGCGGGGATTGGGCATCGTTGCTCCTTCGGGTAGTTCCCTCTTCTATAGCAGCGGGCACCGACATTGCCTCACGTTCTTCGCGCTGCCGACTCTCCGGCGCGCCCGCCTGGGTGCACCCGAGACGGACGTCAGGCTTCGCGTTCGAAGCGCGTCCGACTAGGGTCGTCCACCGCGACCTCCTCCCAGGTGGTCTGGTTCCCCTGCCGTCCCTCACCTCCTGACCAAGGAATTCTCGAGTAGCTGGTCCGCAATGATTCTCATTGAGGTGACGCTAAAGGTCACAGCGCACCGACGCTCCCCATGCGCGTCGCGTCAGCGCCGCCGCACCCCGAGCCCCACCACCGCAACCAGGTTCACCGCACTGCCCACCAAGAACCCCGTTGTCCCACCAGCGACTCCTGCGACCGGTCCGAGCACCGCCATGAGCCCAGCGCCGACGACGAACCCGGCGACCGAGGCGAGGGCGACCTGGCGCGAGCGCCCAGCGGCGAGCAGCAATGCCGCCGGCACGAGCCCGACGGTGAACACCCACACCGCGACCATCAGGTACCGCAGGTCGGCGACGGCGGCTGCACCCTCGGCGGGGTAGACGATCGGCAGGAACCACCCGGCGAGCAGCGCCACCAGCCCGAACACGACGGCGGACGCCGCAGCGAACCCGACGACGAGCACGAGCGCCCCACGCGAGCGCAACGACCCACCATCCGTCCGGTGCGCGAACGCCGGCACGAGCACCTGCCCCAACGCCTGCCCGAGCATCGACGCCGGCGTCGCCAGGGTGAACCCTGCGGCGTAGACCCCGGCGTCGTGCGCCGACGACGTCACCTGCGCCGAGATCATCGTCAACTGCAGCAACCCGTTCGACGTCACGACCGCCAGCACGTTCCACGCCGCGAACCCGAGCACCCCGGCAGCGGGTTCGCGCGAAACCGGTGCGAAGCCGTTGCCCCGCGGCCAGCAGGCGATCGCGAACACCGTGTACCCGATGGCCAGGGGCAGCAGCACGAACGGCTCGAGGCGGGCGACGCACGCCACCACGAGCAACCCGAGCGCCAGGACGCTCGTCACGGAGTCCCACAGCGCGACACGCGGCGCCCGGTCGTAGCCGAGCTGCGCTCCGCGGGCGTAGCAGTACAGGCCGTAGCCGACGACGACGCCGACGCCACCGAGCACCATCCCGGGGCCGTTGCCCCAGGCCAGCGCGACCGGCACGGTGACCGAGGCGAGCACCACGCTCGACACCAGCATCGAGACCCCGAGCAGCCGGTTCACCGCGGCGTCGGACCGCCGACCCCGCAGCGCGATCGCCAGGTACCGAGAGGCGGTGTTGCCCGCGGCGTTCGGCCAGAGCAGCGCGACGAACACCGACAGGGACAACAGGGCCGTGGTCTGCCCGAGGGTCTCGGTGCCGAAGACCCGCCCGACGACGACGGTGACGAGCAGCTTCGCGACGCCCTGCACCCCGATCCCGACCGTGGCGAGCACGGCCGACGACGCCACAGAAGACGACGGAGCCACAGGCGCAGAAGCCCCGCTGGAAGAACCAGACCCGCTCACCGCGCCAACGCCTGTTCCACCCATCCGCGCCGATGCGCGCGCAGCCCGAGCGTCACCGCCCGGACCCCGATGTACCCGAGGGCGAACGCCGCCCACAGCCCCGCGAGCGTCCAACCGGCCCACCACAGCAACGGCAGGTACACGACCAGGTTCACGCCGCCCGCGATCGCCAGGTACCGCGCATCCCCGGCCCCGATCAGCACCCCGTCGAGGACGAACACGTACCCGGCGACGGGCATCCCGACGGCGATGAGCACCAGCACGAGCGGCAGCGCGTCCTGCACAGCGGACGAGTCGGAGAACACCGGCCCGAGCACTCCGCTCACGGCCAGGGTCAGCGCCCCGAGCAGCGCCCCACCGATGATCCCGAGCAGTACGAGCCGCCGCGTCACCAGCCGGACACGCTCCGGGTCCCGCGCCCCGAGCCCGTGCCCGACGAGCGCCTGCCCGGCGATGGCCAGGGCGTCGAGCGCGAACGCCAGCGTCGAGAAGACGGTCAGCCCGACCTGCGTCGTCGCCAGCCCGGTGGTCCCCAGCCCGGCAGCGGCCCCGACGGTCGCGAGCATCGCGATCCGCAACGACGCGGTCCGCAGGAACAGCCAGGCCCCGGACCGCAGCGCCCGGACGACGCCCGAGGCACCGGGCCGCAGCGGCGCTCCCGACGATCGCGCGGCGCGCACCGCGATCCGGACGTAGACGATCGCCATCGCCCACTGCACGATGACGGTGCCGGCGGCGGACCCCTCGACGCCCCAGCCCGCGCCGTAGATCAGGACGGCGTTCAACAGCCCGTTCGCGACGAACCCGATGGTCGCGACGACGAGCGGGGTCTTCGTGTCCTGCAGCCCGCGCAGCAGCCCGGTCGAGGCGGTGACGACCAGGATCCCGGGCAGCCCGATGAGCGACACCGTCAGGTACGCGGTCGCCGCCGCCGAGACTTCGGGCGACGCACCGAACAGGTCGACGAGCGGCCCGGCGAGCGGCCACCCGACGAGCGCGAGCACCACTCCCAGCACGAGCGCGAGCCACATCCCGTCGATGCCCGCGTGGACGGCGCCGCGACGGTCGCCACCACCGAGCGCGCGGGCGACGGCCGGCGTCGTCGAGTACGCCAGGAACACCAGCAGGCCGGTCACCGTCGACAGCACGGCGCTCGCGAGTCCGACGGCCGCCAGCGGCGTCGCGCCGAGGTGCCCGACGAGCGCGGTGTCGGTCAGCAGGAACAGCGGCTCCACCACGAGCGCGCCGAGCGCGGGTACCGCCAGCCGGACGATGTCGCGGTCGACCGCACGCCGTTCGGCAGTGACTGCGGCTGTCATCGGTCGGTGCACCGGGCCATTCTGGCGGGGATGCGGCACGGGCGTCGTTCGCACACCCGGTGATGGTCGCCATCGTCGACTTGGCCGGTCCTGCTGGATGGCTCGGTGCACAGGCCCCTACGCTGCTCGGATGCGTTCTCTCGTCAAGCTCGATGACTGGTCTGCATCTGACGTCGACGCGGTCTTCGACCTGGCTGACGCATTCCGTGCGGGCCGGGGGCCCGTGACGGAGGGCGCGGCGGTCATGTTCTTCCCGCCGACGAGTCTGCGCACCAGGGCCACGTTCGAGCGGGGCGCTTCGCTCATGGGGCTCGAACCGATCGTGTTCCCGGACACGACACTCGACAAGCCGGAGGCACTGTCAGATGTCGCTCGCTACCTCGAGAACTGGGTCGACATCGTCGTGGTGCGCCACCACGACCTCGCCGTGGTCCACGCCTTGGCCGCGGCTCACGCGTTGCCGGTCGTGAACGCGATGACGGACGACAACCATCCGTGCGAGGTGCTGTCCGACCTTCACGCCTTGCGGCAGCGGGGCGACATCACCGTGATGCGCTTCCTCTTCGTGGGCGCGGACGGCAACATCGCCAGGGCGTGGCAGGAAGCTGCTCGCGTCTTGCAACTCGACCTCATCCAGTGCTGCCCGGCCGAACTCGCAACCCCGGGGGCTGCGTGGACCGACGACCTCGAGGCCGCTGTTCGGTCTGCGGACGTTGTCCTCACCGACGGTCCCGGTGCGCATGCTGACGCGCTCGAGCAGTATCGGATCACGGCGGCTCTCCTCGACCTCGCGCCGCCGGGAGTCCGCTTCAACCCGTGTCCGCCGTTCGTGCGCGGCCGTGAGGTCAGTGTCGACGCTGTAGAACACGCCGCATTCGTCGGACACGACTTCAAGGCCGGACTCCTCCCGGTACAGCAAGCCGTCATGGCGTTCTGCCTCGGCCTCGGCTGAGCAGGCGTCCTGATCACCGATCCGGCCCAGGTCGCGGCTCCTGCAGCTCACGGCCGAGGCTGCCGAGGCTGGCCGTGAGGACCTCTGTGAGGAGTCGGGCATGCGTGCCGTCCGGGTCGAGATCCGGATCGTAGACGGTGATCGATGCGCCGACGGCACGGGGAGCGAGCGCGCGGAGCAGCTCGATCAGCTCGTGTGGCGTGCAGCCGCCCGGATCGGGACTGTCGACGGCGGGCATCACCGCTGCGTCGAGCACGTCGACGTCGACCTGCAACCAGTAGCCCGCCGCACCCGCCGTCGTCCGCAGGGCCTTGACGACTGTGGCAGTGCCACGGGCGCGCCACTCCGAGGTCGGGACGACTGCGCCGAGCACCGAGCGGACCTCCGCGAGCTCGGCGTCGTCGTCGCGACAGCCGACGTGAGCAGTTCGTGCAGCATCGAAGTACGGGCCGGCACCGTCGATGTCGGACAGCGACGGCCAGTGGTGCCCGACGGCGGCGGCGAGGTCCTCCCCGGCCACGCTCGCGCACGCGTCGCTGTTGCCCGGGTTCCGGAAGTCGGTGTGGCCGTCGACGTGCACCAATCCGACGCCGTCCCGTCGTTTCATCGCGAGGCCGGCGCCGAGCAGCACGCTGCAGTCTCCGCCGACGACCAACGGTGCGGCTCCGGAGGCGAGCACCGTGTCGATGCGGTCGGCGAGCCGCCGCGCGTGGTCGATCACGGCTCGTTCGTTGCGAACGACACCGGGAGCACGGGTTGCGTCGTCATCGACGTAACGGCCGGGAAGGACCACGCCGGCATCAGCAGCTCCCTGCTCCGCGAACCGGCGGTGGAGGCCGGCTTCGCGGAGCGCCTCGGGTGCTTTCGCCGTGCCGGGCACCGCGCCTGGCTCTGGTGGCCGCAGGCCGAGATTCGTCGGGGCAGAGACGAGCGCGATCACCCGACTGAGTGTGTCAGACCGTGCCCGCCTCGCTGTCGGTCAGCTGAGGTGGTGTTCGTGGGCGTAGATCGCTGCGGCGATGCGGTTGCGGAGGCCGAGCTTGGTGAGGACTCCGGCGACGTGGGTCTTGACGGTGACTTCGCCGATGCCGAGCGCTGCGGCGATCTCGGCGTTCGACTGGCCCTTCGCGTCGACCGCCGCCGCGATCGGCCGAACGGCGTCCAGTGCGCCGTCCCGGGTCAGGTCGTTGCCGTCGCGGTGGCCGCTTGACCAGGCGACGCCGGCGCTCGTCGTCGCGATCGCACGCGCTCCAACCGAGAGGACGATGCGCGCGGACGCGACGTCCCACACGTTCGGCAGGACGACCGGTGCGCCGGGGACGTGCATCGCGGTGAAGGTGCGCGTGCGCTCGAGGTGCGTGCTCATCGTGCAATCTCAGCACACCGGCTCAGAACGGCCAGTCCGACGGGTGGGTCAGCGGCACTGCACGATCTGCACGTCGTCTTGGTGGGGGATCCGTCCGGGGCTGTCGGTCCGCAGCTCCACCCACGCGACTCCGTACCGGTCGAGCAGGTCGAGGTAGTCCGCGCTCATCGTGAGCAGCGCCGTGGCACTCGTTCGGAGCCAGGATCGCGCTCCCGGATTGTGTGTCTCGTCGTGGCCGCGCCGAGGCCGGCCCACGTCGTCGACGTGCGTCGTGACGGACGGGAGGCCCGTGGCGGCGCCGGCACGGGCCTCCCGTCCGGTGGTCCCACGTGCTCAGGCGACGGGTCTCGTCCAGCCGCCGTCCTGCGTCAGTCGGCGCGCGGCTCGGCGGGGACGCCGCCGGTGGCGGCGTGCGCTTCCTCTGAGGCAGCGGGCGTCGCGTCGTCGGTGCCGCGCGCCCGCCCGATCAGGTCCATCAGGTGGTACACGACGATCGCGGCGATGGTGCCGAGGATGATGCCGCCGAAGCTCGCCTGGCCGAACGCGAACGTGAAGTCCGCGATGCCGATGATGAGCGCGATGCCAGCGGTCAGCTGGTTCTTCGGCTTCGAGAAGTCGACCCGGTTCTCGACCCAGATCCGGATGCCGATGACACCGATCAGGCCGTACAGGGCGGTCGTCGCACCGCCGAGCACGCCGGCCGGGACCGAGGAGATGACCGCACCGATCTTCGGCGAGAGGCCGAGCAGGACGGCGGCGATCGCGGCGACCCAGTACGCGGCGGTGGAGAAGACGCGGGTGGCGGCCATGACGCCGATGTTCTCGCCGTAGGTGGTGGTGGCGGAGCCGCCGCCGGCACCGGCGAGCACGGTGGAGATGCCGTCGGCGAAGAGCGCCCGGCCGGTGAGGGGCGTGAGATCACGGCCGGTGAGCTGTCCGACACCCTTCACGTGGCCGACGTTCTCGGCGACGAGCGCCAGCACGACCGGCACGAACGCCAGGTAGATCGCGAGCTGCGACGGGTCGAACGCGGGAGCGGTGAACGTCGGCAGGCCGATCCACGGTGCCGCGTCGACCTTGGAGTAGTCGACCTGACCGCCGATCAGTGCTGCGACGTAGCCGATGAGGACGCCGATGACGATCGACAGGCGACCGATCAACCCCTTGAACAGGACGGTGACCAGGATGATCGCGGCGAGGGTGATGACCGCGACCACCGGGGCGGCCGTGAAGTTGTCCTTCGCCGCCGGAGCCAGGTTGAACCCGATCAGGGCGACGATCGCACCGGACACCACCGGGGGCATCAGGCGGTCGATCCAGCCGGCGCCGGCCAGGTGCACCACGAGCCCGACGATCGCCAGGAGGGCACCGACGACGATGATGCCCGACAGGGCGAGGGGGATGCCGCCGATCTTCGTCGCGGCGCCGATCGGCGCGATGAACGCGAACGACGACCCGAGGTAGCTCGGCAGCCGATTGCCGGTGATGAGCAGGAACAGGATCGTGCCGATGCCGCTGAACAGCAGGGTCGTCGACGGCGGGAAGCCCGTCAGCAGCGGCACCAGGAAGGTGGCGCCGAACATCGCGACGACGTGCTGCACGCCGAGACCGATCGTCCGGCCCCAGGTGAGTCGCTCGTCCGGTGCCACGATCGTCGTCGCGGAGACGGTCTTGCCGTCGCCGTGCAGCTTCCACGGAAGTCCCATGCGATGACCGTACCGGCAGCCGTACGCCCGTGACGCTCGTCGGTTCCCAGCTGTGGACAACTTGTATATGGTGTGTGACGTACCACAGGAGGAGCACCCATGCGTCGGCCCCACACCCTCGTCCGATCGAGCCGCATCGCGCTGGCGGTGCTCGCTGCCGCTGCGGCGGCCCTGTCGCCCGTCGCGGTCGCGTCCGCGGCGACGGCCGCGCCGGGCGCAGCCGCGTCGACGGCCGCGACGCCCGCCGCCGACTTCACCGCCGGGGTGCGGTCGATCAACCACGGGCTGGGGATCGTGACGGTCGCCGGCACCGGACCGGTCGGCGGGAGCATCGCGATCTCGGGCGACGGCGTCGAGTCCGTCTCGACGGAGGTCCGTCCGGGCGGCGCGTGGTCGGCGGAGGTCCGCGTCGGCCGGGGCGAACGGGTCGTCCGTGTCACGTCCCTGGTGACCGGCACGGTGATCGACCTGCCGGTCGAGCTGCGCACACTGACCCCTCCGGGGATGCTCGCAACCGTCGACGGCATCGCCCGCACCATCAGCATCGAGGGTGAGGGGTACCCGGGCGCCCACTTCGTCATCAAGGACAACGGCACGACCGCGGGCGAGGCCGACGTCGACGCCGAGGGCAGCTGGTCGTTCACCCTGCACGGCCTGTCGTTCGGGCAGCACCGCGTCGAAGCCTTCCAGTACTTCGACGGCACGCAGAACGGCGGGGTCGACGAGGACTACACGGTCTCCGGGGCCGCCGTCGTCACCACGGCCACGGCGTCACGGGAGACCGAGCGGGTGGCACTCGACGGCCGTGCCCCCGTCGGGACGACCCTGCGGTTCTCGGACCAGGACGGCCCTGTGGTCGGTGCTGACGGTCGACCCGTGACGGTCGCCACCGCAGCCGATTCGACCTGGCATGCCGAGGTGCCGTTCCCGGCTGCTGCTCGTTTCCACCGGGTCACCGTCACCACGTCCGAGGGCACCGAGGTGCTCGGCACGACCGAGGCACGCGTCACCGTGCCGATCGCCCTGACGGGCACCACCGAGGAACTCCCGGACGGCTCGGTGAAGCTCTCGGGCTCCGGCGAGATCGGCGGGGTCGTCTCGCTGGAGGACGACCACGGCAAGCCGCTGCGGAGTTCCGATGGCCGCCCCGTCGCCACGATGACCGGGCGCACCTGGGAGCTCGTCGTCCCGCGCTCGGTCCTGCCCGAGGACGCCGTGGTCGCACGGCAGCGTGTCGACGGCGTCGAGCAGGGATCCCTGCGACTGGTCCTGCCACGGATCCCGGCGCGCCCGGCGCCCACGCCCGGGCAGGGACCCGACGCCGGGGTGTCCACCGGGACCCACCCGGCCGCGCAGCACGCCGCCGCTGGTCGGATCACCGGCGGTACCGTGCAGCAGCTCGCGTACACGGGCAACGACCCGCGCACGCCGATCGGGATCGCCGCCGCGCTGCTGACCGCCGGTCTCGCCGGTCTCGGTGCATCGCGGGTCCTCCGTGGTCGCGCAGCCCACCGCGACTGACTCCGCTCGAACATGGCGTCGGTGGCTATCGTGGACGGCATGACCGACGTCGCACGTGCCTCCGGCATCCACACTGACGAACTCGACCCCGCGGTGCGCCCCCAGGACGACCTGTACCGCCACGTGAACGGCACCTGGATCGCTGAGACGCCGATCCCCGACGACAAGGCCCGCTACGGCTCGTTCACGGTGCTGGCGGAGGCCGCCGAACTCGCCGTCCGCGCGATCATCGAGCGCTCGCAGCAGGCCGCACCCGGCACCGAGGAGCGCAAGGTCGGTGACCTCTTCTCCTCCTTCACCGACGAAGCACGGCTCGAAGAGCTCGCCACCGCGCCGATCGAGCCGCTCCTCGCCGAGATCACGGCCATCGAGTCCGTGCCGGAGCTCATCGCCACCGTCGGACGCTTCGAGCGGCTGGGACTGCCGAGCTTCCTGCAGCTCTTCGTCGACAACGACCCGGGCGACCCCGAGTCCTACGTCGTGTTCCTCGAGCAGTCCGGTCTCGGCCTGCCCGACGAGTCCTACTACCGTGAAGAGCGCTTCGCCGACATCCGGACGAAGTACCGCGAGTTCGTTGCGGCGATGTTCCCGCTCGCCGGGTTCGAGGACGGCGGCGACCGCACCGAGCACGTCATCGCGCTCGAGACGGCCCTGGCGTCGAAGCACTGGGACAACGTCACCACCCGCGACAGCCAGAAGACCTACAACAAGCTGCCCTGGGCCGAGGTCGCGGCGCTCGCCGAGGGCATCGACCTGCAGACGTGGTGGCAGGCCATCGACGCACCGGCCGGCGCGTTCGAGACCGTCGTGGTCCGCGAGCCGTCGTTCATCACGGGCCTTGCCGAGCTCCTGCGCGACCAGCCGCTCGAGGTCTGGAAGGACTGGCTGCGCTGGCAGGTCATCCGTGGCTCGGCCGCGTACCTGACGAGCGCGTTCTCCGCCACGAACTTCTCGTTCTACGGCACCGCACTCACCGGGGCGCCGAAGCAGCGCGAGCGCTGGAAGCGCGGCGTCTCCTTGGTGGAGGGCGCGATGGGCGAGGCCGTTGGCCGGATCTACGTGCAGGAGCACTTCGACGAGACCTCGAAGGCCACGATGGACGACCTCGTCGCCAACCTGGTCGAGGCGTACCGGCAGAGCATCACGGCGCTCGACTGGATGACCGACGAGACCCGCGCGCGTGCCCTCGACAAGCTCGACAAGTTCACGCCGAAGATCGGGTACCCGGTCAAGTGGCGCGACTACTCGGCGCTGCCGGTCGTGCCCGACGACCTCGTCGCGAACGTCCGCGCCGTCGCGTCGTTCCAGGTCGACCGCGAGCTCGGCAAGATCGGCAAGCCGATCGACCGCGACGAGTGGTTCATGACCCCGCAGACGATCAACGCGTACTACAACCCCGGTTTCAACGAGATCGTGTTCCCCGCGGCGATCCTGCAGTTCCCGTTCTTCGACGCCGACCGCGACGCCGCCGCCAACTACGGTGCGATCGGTGCCGTCATCGGCCACGAGATCGGGCACGGCTTCGACGACCAGGGCTCGCAGTACGACGGCGACGGCAAGCTCGAGAACTGGTGGACCGAGGCCGACCGCACGGCGTTCGAGGAGCGCACGAAGGCCCTCATCGCCCAGTACGACGCGCTCGTCCCGACCGAGGTGCCGGACGGCCACGTCAACGGTGCCCTGACGATCGGCGAGAACATCGGCGACCTCGGTGGCCTGTCGATCGCGTGGAAGGCGTACCTGCTGTCGCTCGACGGCCAGGAGCCCCCGGTCGTCGACGGCCTGACCGGTGCCGAGCGGTTCTTCCTGAGCTGGGCGCAGGCGTGGCAGATGGCGATCCGTCCGGAGGAAGCCGCGCGCCTGCTGTCGATCGACCCGCACTCGCCGAACGAGTTCCGGTGCAACCAGGTCGTCCGCAACATCGACGGCTACTACGACACGTTCGGCGTGACCGAGAAGGACGCGATGTACCTCGACCCCGCCGAACGCGTCGCGATCTGGTGATGGTGGAGCCGGACGCGGCTCGGTCGTCACGCCGTCGGTGGCCGGAGGACCGCTCAGGTGGTGGCGGTCGAGCACGCGGTCGGCACAGCGGTCGACCCGACGACCGCTTCGGCGCCACGACCGAGGCCCTCGGCGCGCTCGCGCTCGACGGTGCCGGGGTGAGCGCCTCGGTGATCGACACCTCGACTGGCAAGGCCCTGCTGGCGATCGACGACACCGTCGTGCAGCCCGTCGCGAGCCTCGGGCGGGTCCTGCTGCTGATCGAGGTCGCGGCGCAGCTCGAGGACGGCCGCCTGCACGGCGACCGCCTCCAGCGCATGGCACGGGACACCGCGACCGGCGCTGGCCTGTGGCAGTTCCTGCAAGAACCGACGATGCAGGTGCCCGACCTGGCGACCCTGGTCGGTGCCACCGGTGACACCTGGGCGATGAACGCACTGCTGTCGACGGTCGGCATCGACGCCGTCCGCGAGCGTGCGGAGTCGCTCGGCATCGAGCGGACCGCCCTGATCGACCGGGTGCGCGACCGTCGTGGTCCGGACGATGCCCCGGATGCCTCGGTGGCCCCGACGGGTGAGCTCGCGTGGGTGATGCGCGGACTTGCGCTCGGTGAGGTCGTGGACGAAGCGGTGTCGAACCGGGTGCTCGGCTGGCTGTCGCTGGCGAGCGACCTGAACCTGGTGGCCGGCTCGTTCGGCCTCGACCCCCTGGCGCACCGTGCGCTCGACCACGGGTTGCAGGTCGTCGCGGTCACCGGATCGAGCACCGGCGTCCGCGCCGAGGCGGGGATCCTCCGCGGCCCGGGCTCGTCGGTCAGCTATGCCGTGACGGTGACGTTCGACGACGCCTCGTTGCAGCGGCGCCTCGCGGTCATCGAGGCGCTGCGGACCATGGGCACCGAACTACTCGAGGCAGTGCACGCCCCCGCCCACCGCTGATCCGGGCGGGCGCAGTCCCACGTCGGTGCGGTGTCGTTCCGCTCAGCGGAGCAGCACGAACGAGCGCAGCGGCTGCGGCTCGACGTCGTGCACCTCGATGAACCCGCGCGACTCGTAGAACGCCCGCTGGCCCGGTTCGGCGTCGGTCAGCAGGACGGTCTGCCGGATGCCCTCGTACCGACGGAGCACCGCATCGAGCAGCGCACCGCCGATGCCGAGCCGATGCGCTGACGGCACGACGAGCACGTCCTGCACGTACACGATGGTCACCCCGTCGGAGATCGTGCGGACGAGACCGAGCAGCCGACCGGCAGCGTCGCGGGCGGTCAGCACCGAGTGGGATCCGGCGATCGAAGCCGTCAGGGCCGCGGGATCATCGGTGTAGGCGGTCCACCCGACGGCGTCGTACAGCGCCACGAGTTCGGCCGTACCTGGTCGTTCGTCCCTGATCGTGCTGGCCACGGTGACCATCCTGCCCGCGCTCCGTGGAGGTTCAGACGAGGGCATGCGGGAGTGCCCCGACCTGACCGAGCAGACCCATCAGGTCCGGCTGCCCGACCTCGTCGACGATCAGGCCGTCGGCGAAGCGGTAGAAGTTGCTCGCGTGGACGGCCACCGGCAGCCCGGTGGGGGCGGTCCCGAGGAAGTCGCCGTCGTGCGTGCCCCGGAGCTCGAACCGCGCTGCGACGGCGTCGCCCTCGACGACGAGCCGCTCGATGCGCCACTGGACGTCCGAGAACGCGCTCCGCATGATCGCCAGGATCTGCAGGTACCCCTCGAGGCCACGAAACGGCTCCGGCGAGAACGGCGTGAGGAACTCCGCGTCGGGTGAGATCACCTGACGGCCGATCGACGCGTCGCCGGTGTTGATGAACTCGACGAATCGCTGCATGGCGGTGTGGGTGTCGGTGGTCATGGTGGTCCTGTCGACGGAGCGAGCGTGCGTGAGCCGACTACTTTACATAGCAAGCAACAAGCGTACGATCGCCGCATGAGCATGCAACCGACCTCCCGCAGCGAGACAGCCGGGAACGAGCGAGGATCTCGTGCCCGCGAGTACTTCACCGCCCTGGTACGGCACGAGACCGATCTGTGGAACACGGTGGAGCGGCGGATGCGCGGGGAGGGCGTGTTGAGCCTGGCCCGCTTGGAGGTCCTGCGCGTCGTCGACGCGGCGCCGACGGGAGCGCGTGTGCAGGACGTCGCGACCGGGGTCGGTACGTCGATCGCCGCCGCCAGTCGTCTCCTCGACCGGCTCGCCGCCGACGGTCTCGTCGAACGAGCGACGGATCCGGCTGACCGCCGCAGCGTGCGCAGCAGCCTCTCACTCCGGGGTCGGGACGCCGTCGCCGTGGCGCAGGAGCGATTCGAGGCGGCGCTGGACACCGTGCTCGCCGCTGCTGACATCGAAGCGATCGCCACCGCGACTGCCGCCCTCGGGCGGCTGCAGGCTGCGCTGGAGGGTGCGCGATGACGGCGACGATGCGCGCCGTGGTCATCGACGCGCCCGGTGGTCCCGAGGTCCTGCGACTGCGTGAGGTCCCGGTACCCATCCCCGCTCCGGGTCTGGTGCTGATCCGGGTGGAGGCCTTCGGCCTGAACCGATCCGAGCTGCACTTCCGCCGTGGCATGGGGCACTTCGGGAGTTTCCCGCGGGTGCCCGGGATCGAAGCGGTGGGGACCGTGGTGGCAGCACCCGGCGGCGAGTGCGCGGTCGGAGCGCAGGTCGCCGCCCTGATGGGAGGGATGGGCCGCGACCACGACGGCGGCTACGCCGAGTACACCCTCGTTCCGGCCAGCAGCGTCGTGCCGTTCACGAGCACCCTCGACTGGGCCACGATCGGTGCCGTCCCCGAGATGCTGCAGACCGCGCACGGCTCCCTCACGGTGGGTGTGGACGCGCAGCCGGGCGACACGCTCCTGGTCCGTGGCGGCACCTCGTCGGTCGGGCTCGCGTGCATCGTCCTGGCGAAGCAGCGGGGCATGACCGTCATCGCCACCAGTCGCAACCCGGACCGTACGGAGCGGCTGCACCGCGCAGGCGCCGACCACGTCGTGATCGACACCGGAAGCATCGCCGACGAGGTCCGCCGGATCGTACCGGCCGGTGTCGACGGTGCCGTGGAGCTCATCGGTACCGACACCCTGCCCGACACGTTGCGGGCCACCGCTGTCCACGGCACCGTGTCCTTCACCGGGATGCTCTCCGATGTCTGGACCATCCGCGACTTCTACCCGATGGACGTCATCCCCAACGGGGTCCGACTCACCGCGTACTCCGGTGCAGCCAGCGACCTGCCGGCACCGGTGTTGCAGGGCTTCCTGGACGCCGTGGCAGCAGGGAGCACAACGGTACCGATCGCGAAGGTCTACCCGCTCGAGGACATCATGCAGGCCCACCGCGACATGGAGGACGGGGCTCGCTCCGGGAAACTCGTGGTCACCACCCGCTGATCGTCCGCTACGACGTCGCCTGTCCCTCCGGCACGAGCGCCTGCACGGACAGCAGCGACGCATCGGCGGACGAGCACGCCTGGTAGTCGGCGTCCTTCACGAACAGCGACTGCTCGGATCCCGGCGGGTACACGCGGAAGCCGTCCGGGGTCTTCGGCGAGCAGTCGGCCTTCGAGTAGTTCCCGGCCTGGACGATCTTGAGCGGCGCTACGGCGGTCTGCCCGGCGGCCAGGGTCACGGTCGGGTGCGGTGAACTCTTCTCCTGCGTCGCCGCGGCACCGATCTGACTGCCGTTGCCACCGCCGACGAACGAGACGCCCGGCCATCCCTGCAGGGTGCAGGTCGCCGAGCCGGTGTTCTGCAGGGCGAGGTGCACGATGACGCTGCCGGCCGCACCGCCGCTGCCCGGCTCGATGCTGGCGGCGAGCGAGGACGCGGCACAGCGACTGCCAGCGGCCGACCCGGACCCCGACGACCCGGAACCCGTGCCGGCCGACGACGACGAGCCGGACGCCGACGAGCCGGACGACGGGGTCGCGGACGACGACGACGCCGACGAGGACGACGATGCGGACGGGGACGGCGCGGGTGCGGTCACCGTCTCGGTGGCGGAGGGTTCCCCGCCGGAGGCACAACCCGCCAACGCCCCGACTGCGACGAGCCCGGTGACGGCGAGCAGGAACTTCGATCGACTGCTGCGTTGCATGGTGCACAGGCAACCACCACCGGGAGACCGCGGTTCGGTCGGCATCCAGGGACCGCGAGCACACTCCGGAGCAAGGAACCCGAGCAGCGGAGGTCGGACATGACGGGCAAGCACGAACAGGCACGTGGCGACGAGGGCCGCGCGGACGGGGTCGAGACCCGCGCAGGCGCCTTCACGGACAGCGACATCCCCGGCGAGGAGCGCGTCACGACGACGGAGCCCGTCGGCGAGTTCGTCGCGAGCGACATCCCGGGCGAGGCCCGCCCGGAGTCGAGCGGACCCGACGGCGAGTACGTCGAGTCCGACATCCCCGGCGAGGCCGAACCGACGCAGGACGGCGAGACCGGCCACTACGTCGACAAGGACCAGGCCTGACGACTAGTCGATGCGCTCCGCCGCCACCAGGCGGCGGAGCGTCTCCACGCCCGCTGGCGG
Organism: Curtobacterium sp. VKM Ac-2884; assembly: GCF_015350945.1. Taxonomy (NCBI): domain Bacteria; kingdom Bacillati; phylum Actinomycetota; class Actinomycetes; order Micrococcales; family Microbacteriaceae; genus Curtobacterium; species Curtobacterium sp. VKM Ac-2884. The sequence goes on along the minus strand of NZ_JADKSA010000002.1, from coordinate 113,155 downwards.
GCAGCGACCGGCGTCCGCCGAAGTGACCCACTCGACCTCGTCCACCTCGGCCGAGGCGACGGGCGTGGCGGAGTCCAACGGGCCTCCTGGTCGGACCAGGAACAGCGTCATCGCGACCATCGTGCCGGGCGCCTGCCCGTGAGCCGGCTCGAGGACGACACCGAACGGGTCGACGTCACCGGCGGTCACCCGCAGGCCGGTCTCCTCGTGTGCTTCGCGGATGGCGGCGTCGAGGTCGGTCTCGTGCGGCTCGGCCTTGCCGCCGGGCAGGTAGAGCACGTCGCGCGCTCGCGCGCGCACCATCAGGACGCGTCGGTCCCGCACCAGCAGGAGCGCGCTGACACGCAGGGTCGCGGGAGCGGACGGGAGGCTCAGCTCGCGTCCGCCTCGTCGGCGCGCTTCGAGACGGTCGGGTCCAGTGCGGTGCGGTCGGCGAGCGGGACGACGGGCGCCGGCAGCTCTGCCTCGGGCTCGGGTCGCACGCCGAACAGGGCGTCGATGGCCCCGACGAACTCCTCGCCACGGCCGGCGCGGCCGAGCTCGCGGGCGCGGACCGACGGGCGGTGCAGCAGGACGCCGACCAGGTGCCGGAGCGCCCGCTCGGTGTGCTCGGCGGACTCGCCGTCGGCGTCACCGCGGCGCTTGGCGCGGTCGATCTCGTCGTCGAGGATGTCGAACACGTGCTTGCGGAACGCGACGAGGGCCGGGGTGGTCGACTGCTCGAGCGCCTGCGCCCGGAAGCGGGACACGGCGTCGTCGACCATCGCGCGGGCCTCGGACTCGGCGTTCAGCTCGGAGATAGGTGCGTGCAGGCTGATGGTCTCGAGGTCGAGCAGCTCGACGCCGTCCACACCGGCAGCGGCCGGGTCGACGTTGCGGGGGAGTCCGAGGTCGATGACGATGCGGCGGCTGCCGTCGTCGAGGTCGGCCGGTGCGACGACCGGGAGCTCGCTCGACGTGCAGGTGATCACGACGTCGCTGGTGCCGATCGCGTGGCGCAGGTCGCGGGCGGCGACGAGGTCGTGCTTCGCGGCGAACCAGGCGGCACGGCCCGAGGGCGAGAACACCTGGATGTGCACGGCACCGCGGTCGCGCAGGGCCGCGATGGTGGTGGCCGCGTAGCTCCCGGTGCCGATCAGCAGCACGCGGGTGTGTGCCCAGTCGGTGACGCGCGACGACGCGAGCTGCAGGCCGAGGCGCACGAGCGAACGACCGGCGGCACCGATCCGGGTGCGGGTCTTGACGCCGCGCGAGGTGTGGGCGGCTTCCTGGAACAGCCGCTCGAGGTCCGAGGTCGTGGTGCCGTTGCTCCGGGCGTCCTCGAGCGAGCGGCGGACCTGCCCGGAGATCTCGGTCTCGCCGACGACGACGGACTCGAGCCCGCTCGACACGGCGAACAGGTGCTGCACGACGTCCTTGCCGCCGAGCACGTTGACCGAATCACGCAGTTCGGTGGCGTCCAGGTCGCTCGCAGCGGCCACGGCCTGCACGGTGGCGGCGACGGCGGAGTCGCGATCGTCGCCGGCGATGTCGAGGTAGGCCTCGAAACGGTTGCAGGTGGCGAGGACGACGGCGCCGTCCAGGACGTCGGAATCCGTCACGAGGTGGCCTGCTGCGGCCGGGGCAGCGATGCTCAGTCGCTCCAAGAGGTCGAAGCTGGCGTTGCGATGCGACGCCGTGAGACAGATGAGCACGTAGCCAATGGTAACGCGCTCGATGGGACAATCATCCGGTGACCGACGCGACGACCACATCCCTCCCCGACTCCCACCCCCTGGCATCAGGGCGGACGAGTGGGTCCCGCCTCGTCCGGGCCCTGCGGGGTGACCGTCCGGAGACACTGCCGGTGTGGTTCATGCGGCAGGCCGGTCGGTCGTTGCCCGAGTACCGCGAGCTCCGGGTGGGCACGGCCATGCTCGACGCGTGCCTCGACCCCGAGATGGCGTCGGAGATCACGCTGCAGCCCGTCCGCCGGCACGGGGTGGACGCCGGCATCTTCTTCAGCGACATCGTCGTGCCGATCAAGCTCGCGGGCGTGGACGTCGAGATCGTCCCCGGTCGGGGCCCCGTGCTCGGCTCACCGATTCGCACCGCGGCGGACGTCGACGCCCTCGAGCCGCTGGACCCGGCGGCCCTCGAGCCGATCCGGCAGGCGGTCGCCCGCACGGTCGAGCAGCTCGGCGACACCCCGCTGATCGGATTCGCAGGCGCACCCTTCACGCTCGCCGCGTACCTGGTCGAGGGCGGCCCGTCGAAGGACCACATCCGCGCACGCACCCTCATGCACGCGGAGCCGGAGACCTGGTCGCGGCTGCTGGCCTGGGCGGCCGGGGTGTCGGGGGCGTTCCTCCGGGCCCAGGTGCTCGCCGGGGCCTCGGCCGCACAGCTCTTCGACTCGTGGGTCGGATCCCTGTCGCGCGCCGACTACGTCCGGTACGTCGCACCGCACTCGGCGCAGGCGCTGTCCCACGTGGCCGACCTGGGCGTACCGCGCATCCACTTCGGCGTCGGCAGCGGCGAGGTCCTCGCCGACATGACCACGCTCGGCACAGACGCCATCGGCGTCGACGCGGTCGGGGTCGACTGGCGGCTCCCGCTCGACGAGGCCGTCCGCCGCGTCGGCACCGGCGTCAGCGTGCAGGGCAACATCGACCCGGCGATGCTCGCGGCCCCGTGGGAGGTCCTCGAAGCGCACGTGCGCGAGGTCGTCCGCCGCGGTGGCGCCGCCCGCGCCCACGTCGTGAACCTCGGCCACGGTGTGCCGCCCGAGACCGACCCGACGGTGCTGACGCGTGTCGTCGAACTCGTCCACTCGCTCGGTGACGGGTCTGCCGCGTGACCGACGTCGTCGTGGTCGGCGGCGGGATCGCCGGACTCGTCACCGCCCGTGACCTGGCCAAGGGCGGCGCGGACGTCGTGCTGGTCGAGTCGTCCGGCGTGCTGGGCGGCATGATCCGGCGGCACACGGTCGGCGGCCTCGACCTCGACATGGCGGCGGACTCGTTCGCCACCCGCACGGACGCCGTCGGCCGCCTGGCAATCGAACTCGGGCTCGGCAACAACGTCGTCGCCCCGGACCCGCGCGGCGCCTGGTTGATGACCCGTGACGGCCGGACGTCGCCGATCCCCGCGACCGGGCTCCTCGGCATCCCGAGCACCCCGATGGCCGCCGACGTGCTCGCCGTCGTCGGGCAGAAGGGCGGGCTCCGCGCACAGATGGACTCGCTGCTGCCCGGACCGGTCGGCGCCAAGGCGGAGTCCCTGGGCGAACTCGTCCGGCGGCGCATGGGGGAGCGGGTCCTCGACGACCTGGTCGTCCCGATCGCCGGCGGGGTGCACTCCACCCACCCGGACCAGCTCGACCCGGAGCGGGTGGCTCCCGGCCTCCGCGCGGCACTGCTCCGCGAGGGCTCGCTGGCCCGCGCGGTCCTGGCACTCCGGGCCCGTGCTGCCGCCGGTACCCCGGTGCAGGGGATCCGCGGCGGGATCGTCCGGCTCGTGGACGAACTCGTCGCCGACATGGAGACCTACCGCGTCGACGTCCGGTTGCACACCCGGGCGACCCGGATCGAGGCGCACGCGGTCGAGGTCGTCTCCGCCGACGGCACGGTCGAACGCCTGCCCGCGCAGCGCACCCTGTCGTCGGTGCCCGATCCCGAGCGCACCGCGGCACCGGACCGGACCGGGATCGAGCTCGTCACGCTCGTCGTCGACCAGCCCGAGCTCGACGCAGCCCCCCGCGGGACCGGGATGCTCGTGCACCCGGACGCGCAGGCCGTGTCGGCGAAGGCCCTGACGCACGCGACGGTGAAGTGGCCGTGGCTCGCCGAGGCGGCTGCCGGCCGCCACGTGCTGCGCCTGAGCTACGCGACGCCCGCCGACGCGACCAGTGCGCACGGCGCGAGCGGTCCCGACGACGCGGCCACGAGCCTCCCGGTCGACCCGGACGGACCCGTCGGCACCCGGGCGCTGCACGACGCGGCCACGCTGCTCGGCGTCCCCCTGACGGCGACGCACGTCGTGGGCGCTGCGCGCGTCCGCTGGCACGGTCCGGACCTGACCGCTGCCGGTCTCGGAGCGGGGGTCGTCGGCATCGGCGAGGTCGCGACCGGACGGGGCCTGGCCGGGATCATCGCAGCCGCCCGCACCGCCGCTGGACAGATCCTGGATTCCTGAGCGGACCCCAGACCGCCCGGGGGCTACTGTTGGTGAGACCGTCGGACGTATTCCGTTCGGCGCATGACCACCGCACACTGAACCAACGGAGGAATCGCACATGCGCGGAAAGCTCCTGTTCGTCGCCGGCGCCGCACTCGGGTACGTCCTGGGATCGCGAGCCGGACGGGCGCGGTACGAGCAGATCAAGACCGTCAGCGGCAAGGTCTGGAACAGCAACGGCGTCCAGAAGGGCGTGCACGTCGCTGAGGACTTCATCGCCGACAAGACCCCGGACGTCGCCGAGTTCATCGGTGAGACGACCAAGAAGGCCGTCCGCAAGGTCGGCCAGAAGAAGGACACCACCACCTCATGACCGACACCCGCGACCGCAAGTCGCGTTCGCTGTTCGGTCTGGTGGGCGACGTCCCGAAGCTCGTCAAGGGCCTGGTCAAGGGTGAGATCGACCTGCTCAAGGCCGAGATGCTCACGAAGGCCAAGATCTTCGGACTCGCCGCGGGGCTGCTGGTCGGTGCACTCGTCATCGTGCTCTACGCGATCGGCGTGCTCCTGACCGCCGCCGTGATGGGCCTGGCGACCGTGATGCCGGCCTGGCTCGCAGCGATCGTGATCGCCGTGGTGATGCTGATCGTCGCCGCCATCCTCGGGTGGATCGGCTGGAAGCGCCTGAAGAAGGGCCTGCCGATCACGCCGAAGCGCACGATCGACAGCGTCAAGAACGACATCAACGCGGTGAAGGGGATGGGCAAGAAGCCCACTCCGCCGAGCCAGTACGGCAGCCGCAAGCCGGACGTCGGCGGCCGGTTCTGAGCCCCGACAGCCGCACCACCGACGGAGGAACCGTGACCGATCCGCACGACGATCTCGCAGACCGCGTCGCCGCGACCCGCGCCCAGCTGTTCGACACCCTCGACGCGATCGAGGACAAGCTCAACGTGCCGAAGCAGATCGGCATCGCGGCGTCGAAGGTCAAGCGCGGCATCGACGAGAAGCCGGTCCCGTACCTGGCCGGCCTCGCAGCCGGAGTAGCGGTGGTCGGGGGTATCGTCGTGATGGTGCTCCGACGGCGGTAGACCGCCCGAGCGCGGTCCACCGGGTGCGGGGCGGCCACAACCCTGGCAACCGATAGGACAAAGGACCCATGAGTTCCGACGCGCCCGCTCCTGCAACCGCGCACACCTCTCCGCACGAGACCGACCCCGCGACGGGGATCGATCCCAACCTCATGACGGCGTACGCCCTCTGGGCCGTGTTCCGCAGGCCGCTCGGCCCGGTCCACCGCGTCGGTGACGACGCCGTGGCCGAGCTCGACGCCGTGATCGCGTCCGCCGCCGAGCGCGGGGTGACCGTCCGTGGCTTCTACGACGTCTCCGGCTTCCGTGCCGATGCCGACGTCATGATCTGGCTGCACGGCGACGACGCGCAGGTCATCCAGGCCGTGCTGCGCGAGATCCGCCGCACCGGGCTGTTCCAGGACACCGAGCCGGTGTGGCACGTGATGGCGATGCACCGCGAAGCCGAGTTCAACAAGCGGCACACCCCGGCGTTCCTGCGTGGCAAGGACCCCGAGGCGTGGATCACGGTGTACCCCTTCGTCCGCTCCTTCGAGTGGTACCTCCTGCCCGAGGACGAGCGCTCGAAGATGCTGCGCGACCACGGGATCGCCGGCGCCAAGTACCGCCGCGTCCTGACGAACACCATCGCCACCTTCGCCCTGAGCGACTACGAGTGGATCCTGCCGCTCGAGAGCCCCGAGCTCGTCGACCTCGTCGACCTCATGCGCGACCTCCGGGCCACCGAGGCCCGTCTGCACGTGCGCGAAGAGGTCCCCTTCTTCACGGGTCGTCGCGTGACGACCGCCGAACTCCCGGAGGTGCTGTCATGACCGACACCAGCCTGATCACGAACGGTCAGCCCGTCCTCGCCGCCACCCCCGCGGCCGCTTCCGGTCCGGAGCACGTCGAGGTCCCGACCGCGTACGACGCGATCCTGCTCGCCGGCTTCGGTGGCCCCGAGGGCCAGGACGACGTCATCCCCTTCCTCCGCAACGTCACCCGCGGCCGCGGCATCCCCGACGAGCGGCTCGAAGAGGTCGCGCACCACTACCGGCACTTCGGCGGTGTGAGCCCGATCAACGCCCAGAACCGCGCGTTGAAGGCGGCGCTCGAGGCCGAGCTGGCATCGCGCGGCATCGACATGCCGGTGCTCTGGGGCAACCGCAACTGGGAGCCCTACCTCGAGCAGGCCTTCACCGACGCCGCCGACAAGGGCTACAACAAGCTCATCGCGATCGCCACGAGCGCCTACTCGTCGTTCTCGAGCTGCCGCCAGTACCGCGAGGACTACGCGCGCGTGCTCGACGAGACCGGGCTGCTCGGCACTATCGAGATCGACAAGATCCGGCAGTTCTTCGACCACCCCGGCTTCGTCCGCCCGTTCGTCGACGGCGTCCGTGACGGCATGGCGAAGGCCATCGCCGAGAACGACGGGCTCGAGGTCGCGACCGAGCTGCACGTGCTGTTCTCGACCCACTCGATCCCGTCGACCGACGCTGCGAAGTCCGGCCCGGACTACCGCGGCTTCGACGAGCACGGCGCCTACGAGGCCCAGCACCTCGCCGTCGCGCAGGTCGTCCTCGACCAGGCGTGGGCGGAGCTGCTCGAGCAGCCGGAGCACGCACACCTGCAGGGCACGTCCAAGCCCGCCTGGAAGCTCGTGTACCAGTCGCGCTCCGGCCCCCCGACGCAGCCGTGGCTCGAGCCCGACATCAACGACTACATGGACGAGGAGCTCAAGGGCGGCTCGACCCGCGCCGTGCTCATCGTCCCGCTCGGCTTCGTGAGCGACCACATGGAGGTCATGTGGGACCTCGACGAGGAAGCCACCGAGACCGCGCAGGAGCTCGGTTTCTGGTCGGTCCGCACGCAGACCCCCGGTGTCGACCCGGCCTACGTCTCCGGACTCGTCGACCTGGTGCTCGAGCGCGTCAACGGGACCCCGACCAGCGAGCGTCCGCACCTGACCGACATCGGTCCCTGGTACGACGTCTGCCGCCCGGGCTGCTGCGAGAACGTCCGCGCCGGCTTCAAGCCCGCTGCCGCCGGCGTCGCCCCGTGACCGACGCTCCGACCCCGATCCGGCTGGGCACCCGCGCCAGCCGGCTCGCGGTCGCGCAGTCGCAGGACGTCGCCGACCGCCTGGCAGCGGCGGCCGGTCGTCCGGTCGAGCTCGTCACGGTCACGAGCGAGGGCGACACGAACCGCGCCTCGCTCGCGTCACTGGGGGGCACCGGTGTGTTCGCCAGCGCCCTGCGCGAAGCCCTGGTCGCCGGCGAGGTCGACGTCCTGGTGCACTCGCTCAAGGACCTGCCGACCGCGCCGTACCCGGGCCTGACGATCGCTGCCGTGCCGAAGCGTGCCGATGCCCGCGACGTCCTCGTGGCGCGGAACGGCGCGACCGTCGAGAGCCTGCCCGAGGGTGCGAAGGTCGGCACGGGCTCACCGCGTCGCGTCGCGCAGCTCAAGGCGAAGCGCCCCGACCTGGACGTCATCGACATCCGCGGCAACATCGACACCCGCCTGGGCCGGGTGGACGACGACCTCGACGCCGTCGTGCTCGCCGCCGCCGGGCTCACCCGCATCGACCGGCTCTCGGCCGCCACCGAACTGCTCGACCTCGGTTTCTGGCCGAGCGCTCCGGGGCAGGGCGCGCTGGCGATCGAGACCCGTGCCGGTGAAACCGACACGAACCTGCTCGCCGCGCTGCGCAAGATCGAGCACGCCCCGACCCGCCTGACGGTGTCGGCCGAGCGCGAGGTGCTGGCGAAGCTCGAGGCCGGCTGCTCCGCCCCGATCGGTGCGACCGCGGTCGTGGACGCCGAGCTCCTGCTCGTCTCCGCCACCGTCTACAGCCCCGACGGCGCCGAGTACCGCACGGCGTCGCACGCTGCCGTGCTCGAGGGATCCGCGCAGGACCGTCTCGCCGAAGCACTCGAGGTCGGTGGCCGCGTGGCCGCCGAGCTGCTCGAGAACGGTGCCGGCGACCTGGCGGACCTCGCCGACTCGGTGAAGTAGAGCCCGTCACGGACACGCCCGCTCCCGTCGTCGTCATCCCCCGGGGTGGCGCGTGGGGCGAGCGCGTCGCGACGGCGGCTCGGCAGCGTGGGCTCGACCCGCGGGTCGTCCCCCTCATCACGACCGAGCCGCCGCTCGACGGCGGCCCGCTCGACCGTGCCGTCGCCCGCTTGGCTGCCCACCCGGCCGCTCCCCACCCGGCCGCTCCCCACCCCGAGGTTCCGAGATCTCGGCATCCGGAGGCGGTCCACCGGGGCACTTCGGAACCTCGAGAGCTCGCGGACGGCGAGTCTTCGCACCTGGACGGCGGCCCGGTGCTCGTGAACGGCGACCGATCCCGCGGAGCCGGGTACGCGTGGGTGGTGGTGACCAGTGCGACGGCCGTGACGGTGCTCGCAGAACGTGTGGCGGGCCTCCCGTCCGGTGTGCGTGTGGCGGTGGTCGGTGAGCCGACCGCCCGTGCCGCGCGTGCTGCGGGCTGGGTCGTCGACCTCGTGCCGGAGCAGGCATCGGCCGCTGCCCTCGTCGACGCGCTGCCGGACACCGACGGCACCGTGCTCTTCCCGCGCTCCGAGATCGCCGCGCCGACCCTCGTCGACGGGCTGCGGGCCCGCGGCATCGACGTGGACGACGTGGTCGCGTACCGTACCGTGGGGACCGGCGACGAGCCGATCACCCTCGACGCGGCGCCCGACGCGGTGCTCGTGACGAGCGGCAGCGTCGCCCGCGAGATCGCCCGCCGGATGACCCCGCTCGACCCCCGCACCCTCGTGGCCTGCATCGGCCCCGGAACCGCCGCCGACGCGCGCGCGGCCGGACTGCCGGTCCACGTCGTCGGACCCACCCGGTCCGCAGAAGCCCTGCTCGACGCCGTCGTCGAGGCCCTGAACCCCACCGCCCCCGAACAGGAAGGCCACCCGTGACCGGCCGTTTCCCCCAGGTCCGCCCCCGTCGACTCCGCGCCACCCCCGCGATGCGACGGCTCGTCGCCGAGACCCGGCTGCACCCAGCCGAGCTCGTGCTGCCGATGTTCATCCGCGAGGGCGCCACCGACGCCGTCGACATCTCGAGCATGCCGGGCGTGCAGCAGCACTCGCTCGACTCGTTCCGTCGCGCACTCGTCAAGGCGGCCGGCCAGGGCATCGGCGGCGTGAACCTGTTCGGCGTGCCCACCACGAAGGACGCGACCGGATCCGGGGCGACCGACCCCGACGGGATCCTCAACGTGGCCATCCGCGTGGCGAAGGAAGAGGTCGGCGACGACCTGGTCGTGCAGTCCGACCTGTGCCTCGACGAGTTCACCGACCACGGTCACTGCGGAGTCCTGGCGGCGGACGGCTCGGTCGACAACGACGCGACCCTGCTGCGGTACCGCGACATGGCGGTCGCGCAGGCAGAAGCCGGCGCCGAACTGGTGTGCCTGAGCGGCATGATGGACGGCCAGATCGCCGCCGCGCGTGACGCGCTCGACGTCGCCGGCCACACCGGCACCGCGCTGCTGGCCTACGCGGCCAAGTACGCCTCCGCCTTCTACGGCCCCTTCCGCGAGGCCGTTTCGTCGTCGCTCGTCGGCGACCGGCGGACGTACCAGATCGACGCCGCCAACGGTCGACAGGGGCTGCGCGAGGTCGCGCTCGACGTCGACGAGGGTGCCGACGTCGTGATGGTGAAGCCCGCGATGAGCTACCTCGACGTGCTCGCCGAGACCGCTGCGACGTCGCCCGTGCCGGTCTGGGCCTACCAGATCTCCGGCGAGTACGCGATGATCACGGCAGCCGCGCAGAACGGGTGGATCGACCGCGACGCCGCCGCGATGGAGTCGCTCATCGGCATCAAGCGTGCCGGCGCCGACGCGATCCTGACCTACTTCGCCGTCGACATCGCACGGAAGCTCAACCAGGAGGCCGGTCTCCGCACCTCCGGCACCACCGCCGCAGTCGCCGGCATCGCCTCGACCGGGAAGGCCCCCGAATGACCACGAACGACCAGCTGTTCGGCCGCGCCAAGAACGCGATCCCCGGCGGCGTGAACTCGCCCGTCCGTGCCTACGGATCGGTGGGCGGCACCCCGCGCTTCCTGGTGTCGGCGAAGGGCGCGTACGTCACCGACGCCGAGGGACGCGAGTACGTCGACCTCGTGGCGTCGTGGGGTCCCGCGATCCTCGGACACGCGCACCCCGGCACCGTCGAGGCCGTGCAGCAGGCCGCCGCGCGCGGACTGTCCTTCGGTGCCTCGACCCCGGGCGAGACCGAGCTCGCCGAGCTCGTGAAGCAGCGGGTGTCGGTGGACGGTGACGGCCCCATCGAGAAGCTCCGCATGGTGTCGACGGGCACCGAGGCCACGATGACGGCGATCCGGTTGGCCCGCGGATACACCGGCCGCGACCTGCTCGTGAAGTTCGCCGGGCACTACCACGGGCACTCCGACTCCCTGCTCGCCGAGGCCGGATCGGGTGTCGCCACCCTGGCCCTGCCGGGCAGCGCGGGCATCACCGAGGAGACCGCGGCGCAGACCCTGGTGCTGCCGTACAACGACCTCGATGCCGTCCGCCGCGCGTTCGACGAGCACTCCGAGCGCATCGCCGGCGTCATCGTCGAGGCCGCCGCGGCGAACATGGGCGTGCTCGCTCCCGAGCGCGGGTTCAACCGTGCGCTCGCGCAGATCGTGCAGGCGCACGGGGCGCTGCTCATCGTCGACGAGGTCCTGACCGGGTTCCGCGTCGGGTCGGCCGGCTGGTGGGGCCTCGAGGCGTCGAAGGTCGTCCCCGACGGCGCCGGGTGGAAGCCCGACCTGATCACGTTCGGCAAGGTCATCGGTGGCGGCATGCCCCTCGCCGCGCTCGGCGGCCGACGCGAGGTCATGGACTTCCTCGCCCCGCTCGGCCCCGTGTACCAAGCGGGCACCCTGTCCGGCAACCCGCTCGCGGTCGCCGCCGGCATCGCCACGCTCCGGGCCGCGACGCCGTCGGTGTACGAGTCGCTGAACCGCACGGCCTCGGTCATCTCCGCGGCAACGTCGGACGCACTGTCGGCCGAGGGCGTCGCCCACACCGTGCAGCGCGCCGGCAACCTGTTCTCGTTCGCCTTCACGGACACCGCACCGCGGAACTACGACGACGTGCGGGCACAGGACGTCTTCCGGTACGCGCCGTTCTTCCACGCGATGCTCGACGCCGGGGTGACCCTGCCGCCGAGCGTGTTCGAGGCCTGGTTCGTCACGGCCGCCCACGACGAGCGAGCCGTCGGGCGGATCCTCGACGCGCTGCCCGCAGCAGCGAAGGCAGCGGCCGCCGCGACGGCGTAGGCAGTGGCAGCCGCGGCGGCGTCGGGGTCGGTGCTCCGTGCTGGAGCCTCGGCTGGTTGACTGGCCACATGCAACTCGCCGAGGCACTCATCGAGCGCGCCGACCTGCAGAAGCGCATCGAGCAACTGCGCGGCCGTATCGCCGCGAACGCCCGCTACCAAGAGGGCGAGGAGCCCGACGAGGACGCCCGCGAGCTCCTCGCCGAGGCCGAGCGGTCGATCGACGCGCTCGAGGTCTTGCTGGCCCGCATCAACGCGACGAACGCCAGCACCACCGTGGCGTCCGGGCAGACCGTCACCGCACTGCTCGCCCGACGCGATGCCCTGCGGCTGCGGCACGCGCTCGTCACCGGAGCGGCGGACGCCACGGCCGGCACGAACGGCGGCTACCGCCAGCTCCGCAGCGAACTCCGCACGTTCGCCGCGCTGCCGACCGCCGAACTCCGCTCGCGGGCCGACGCCCTGGCGAAGGAGATCCGCGAACTCGACGCCGTCGTCCAGCGCACCAACTGGGAGGTCACCCTGGTCGACTGAACAGCGGGCGGTGCGTCGGTAGACGGACCGGGGCGGGTACGGACCCGACGACCGGCGGGCAACCCGGTCCCTGTCGGCGCAGTGGGCAGCGCCATGGCGAGAGCCGTGCACATCGCAGCCCAGCACGTCGCACCAGGTACGGTGCACACCGCACCACGCACAACCGCGTACCGACCGGACCGACGAGGGCGGGACAGGGGACAGCACCGCCCCACCCTCGACGGGTCAGGAGCAGTCGGCCTTGGTGAAGGTCGTGTCGAGCGTCTTCGAGGTGCCGTCGAACGCGTAGGTGTACCGCATGTCGACGCCCTCGTCGAGCAGGTCCTTCGTGTCGCTGTTCGAGCAGAGCGTCGGGCCGACCGCATCGCGGACGGCGCTCTCGGTGATCGAGGCGGGGTCGACGCTGGACGACACCGTGTAGTCGTAGTGGATCGCGTTGCCCTCGGCCTCGACGCCCGTCCACGACGTCACCGAGTCGACCTGCTTCGGCAGGTCGCTCTGCTCGCGGATCTGCACGACGGCCTTCGAGACCTTCTCCTCCGTCGAGTCGCTGAACGCGGCGGTGAGCGCCTGGCGGACCAGGAACGCGACGACCACGGCGACGACGACGCCGAGCAGCGAGATCAGGACGCGCTTGCCACGGGACTGCTTGGGCGGCGGGGCGTACGGGGCCCCGGCGGGAGCGGGCTGCGCGTACGGCTGCTGGCCGGGCTGCTGCTGCGCCCAGGGCTGCTGGCCGGGCTGCTGCGGGCCGGCGTTCGGCTGCGGCTCGGACCCCGGGTAGGGCGGCGGTGTGGTCGTCATGGTGTTCCCCCTTGTTGCAGTGCGCGGCCTGACACCGTCGTCCGGCGTCGGGTCCCTCCCCGACACGGGCCGCAGACACCTGAGGGACCATTCAAGCACGGGCGGTACGGCCGCAACACGGCTGTCCGTCCCCTGCGCCGGCTCCGCGCCGTCTCAGGCGGAACGGCGTGCTGCCCAGCGCCCCTCGGAGCGCAGGATCGCGAGCGGGAAGTCGAACGCGTGCGACACCGCCGACGACGTGATGACCTCGTCCGCGGTGCCCTGTGCCACCACGGCACCGTCTCGGAGCAGCATCGCGTGCGAGGTCGACACCGGCAGGTCCTCGAGGTGGTGCGTGACCATGACGCTGCCGAGCTCGGGGTGTCGGTGCCGCAGGGCGTCGACCGTCTCGAGCAGGTGCTCGCGCGCGGCGACGTCGAGCCCGGTCGCCGGTTCGTCGAGCAGCAGCAACTGCGGCTCGGACATCAGCGCCCGTGCGATGAGGGTCCGTCCGCGTTCGCCCTGGGACAGCACGGGCCAGCGTGCGTCACGTCGTGCGGCGAGCCCGACGTCGGCGATGTGCTGCTCGGCCCGTGCGACCTGGTCGGCCGTGGGCTCCCACCGCATCATGAGGTCGGTGGTGCCGGTCAGACCGGTCAGCACCGTCTCGAGCACGGTGAGCGGGGAGAGCATCCGGTGCCGCGGGTCGACGTGGCCGATGTGCTCACGGAGTTCGCGGACGTCGACGCGACCCAGCCGTCGGCCGAGCACCTCGACCGTGCCGACCGTGGGATGGCCCGTCGCGCCGAGGACCGCGAGCAGCGTCGACTTGCCGGCGCCGTTCGGTCCGAGGAGCGCCCAGTGCTCGCCGCGGCGGACGGTCAGGTCGACGTCGTGCAGCAGGTCGCGGCCGGAGCGCGTCACACGGACGCCCTCGGCACGGAGCAGAACGCCTTCGGTGCGGAGCAGGACGCCGTCGGCGCGGAACTGGGCGCCCGCGGCGCGGAACTGGTCGGTGTCGGTCACGACTCCATCGTGGCCGACGTCAGCGCCGTTCGGTGCTGTCCGCCAGCGCGCCGCCCTCGGCGACGAACGCGCGGGCCTGCACGGTGTGCTCTTCGACGGTGCTGCTGAGCGAACGGATCACCGCGGCCGCCGCCTCGCCGTCGCGCTTCGAGATCGCCGCACGGAGCGGGTCGACGAAGTGCTTGACGTCCCAGAACATGCCGCTCTGGTGCGTCAGGGCGAGGAAGTTCGCACGGGGCAGCAACGAAGTCGACAGCTGCACCAACAGGTCGTTGTCGGCAGCCCCGATCAGCTGGGTGACGACCGCACCGATCTGGATCGAGACGTCGCCACCGCGTTCGTTCTCAGCTGCGGTGCGCAGCGCCTCGAGGGAGTCGACGAGCTGTGCCGCGCCGGCGTCGTCGAGCTTCGGGACGGCCCACCTGGCGGCGAGCTCGGTGACCCCGGCGAGCACCTGGACGGTGTCGTCGAACTGCTTGGCGGTGGGCGACGCGACCCGGGTGTACCGGTTCGCCTCCATCTCGACCAAGCCGTAGTCGACGAGCTTGGCGATCGCCTCACGGATGGGCGTGCGACTGACCCCGAGCCACTGGACCAACTCGTCGTCGTTGAGCCGTTCGCCGGCCTGCAGCGTGCCGTCCTGGATCGCGGCCAACATCTTCTCGAGGACCACGTCGCGGAGCAGCTTGCGCGGCGAGTTCTCGACGGTCGACTTGGGTACCGGCATGACGGACTCCTCGTGTCACGGACGTTTGGTATCCAAACCCTAACGTGTCAATATGCAATCGTTTGCGGAATAACAGCATCCCAGAACATCAGCCGCGCACGTCGACCACGGTGCGTCCGTGCACCCGACCGGCGACCACCTCGGCGCCGACCTCGATCGCCTGCTCGGGGGTCACGGTCCGGGTGACATCCGCCAGCAGCGCCGGGTCGAGGTCGGTCGCCAACCGCTCCCACGCCCGGTGCCGGAGCTCGGACGGGGCGTCCACCGAGTTGATGCCGAGCAGCGACACCGCACGCAGGATGAACGGCAGCACCGTCGTGGGCAGCGCGGAGTCCTGCGCGAGCCCGCACGCCGTGACGGCTCCGCCCCACCGGGTGCCGGCCAGCACGTTCGCCAGGGTGGCCCCGCCGACGCTGTCCACGGCGCCGGCCCACGCGGCACGCTGCATCGGCTTGCCGGGCTCGGACAGGGCACCCCGGTCCACGACCTCGGTCGCGCCGAGGCGCCGGAGCGAGGCCTCGTTGGTGCTCCGTCCGGTCGACGCGGTCACCTCGTACCCGCGCGCGGCGAGCAGGGCGATCGCCACCGTCCCCACCCCGCCGGACGCACCGGTCACGAGCACCGGCCCGGCACCGGGCTCGACGAACCGTTCGAGCGCGAGCACGCTGAGCATCGCCGTGAACCCCGCCGTGCCGATCGCCGCCGCGAACGAGTCCTCGATCGCCTCGGGCAGGACCACGAGGGAACCGGACGGCACCACGGCGTGCTGCGCCCAGCCCCCGTGCCGGGTCTCGCCGAGCCCGGCACCGTTCAGCACGATGCGGTCGCCGATCGACACGTCGTGCACCCCCGGTCCGAGCGCCGACACGGTGCCGACGACGTCGATGCCGGGCACGAGCGGGTTGACCCGCGCGACGCCGGGGTTCCGGGCGAGGGCGAGGCCGTCCTTGTAGTTGACGCTCGAGTACGTGACGTCGACGAGGGCTTCGCCCTCGGTCGGATCGGGCAGGTCGACGTCGGCGACGGTGGGCGGGGCTGAACTGGACACGACTACGGCGCGGGTCATGCGCCGGACGCTACCCCGGGCCTCCCGGCTGTGCCTGCCACGATGCCTGACCGAACCGGGCGTACCGGGTCGAAAGAAACGACCAGGTACGCCCGAAACGGCCAGGTACGCCCTCGGCCAGCGCCCCGGCCAGCGCCCCGGCCAGCGCCCCGACGAGCGCTCACCCGAACATGATGGCGGCTTCGTCGAACCGCGCCTGCGGCACGGTCTTCAGCTCGCCGAGTGCCTCGTCGAACGAGACGTGCACGATGTCGGTGCCCTTCAGGGCGACCATCCGGCCCCACCGTTCCTCGACCACCGAGTCGATGGCCGCCAGGCCGAGCCGCGTCGACAGCACCCGGTCGTACGCGGTCGGCGTGCCACCGCGCTGGATGTGTCCGAGGGTCGTGGCGCGCGTCTCGATGCCCGTCATCTCCTCGATGAGGGGCGCGAGCCGCTCGCCGATGCCACCGAGCCGCGGACGCCCGAAGGCGTCGAGCCCGCGCTCGGTGTGCGCGTTGTCCTCGTGGTCGGGGACGAAGCCCTCGGCCACCACGACGAGCGGTGCACGACCTCGGTCGTAGGCGGCACGCACCCACTTCGCGATCTGCTCCATGCTCGTCTTCTGCTCCGGGATCAGGATCGCGTGCGCACCAGCGGCCATGCCGGAGTGCAGGGCGATCCAGCCCACGTGCCGGCCCATGACCTCGGCGACCATGCAGCGGGAGTGCGACTCACCCGTGGTGCGGAGGCGGTCCATCGCCTCGGTCGCGATCGCGACGGCGGTGTCGAAACCGAACGTGTAGTCGGTGGCGCCCAGGTCGTTGTCGACCGTCTTCGGGACGCCGACGATCTTCAGCCCGGCGTCGGTCAGGCGCTTCGCCGCGGCGAGCGTGCCTTCGCCACCGATCGCGACGATGGCGTCGATGCCGTGGCGGTCCAGGGTCTTCGAGATGTTCTCGACGCCGCCGTTCGGGCCCTCGAAGGGGTTCGTGCGGCTGGTGCCGAGGATCGTGCCGCCCTGCTTGGCGATGCCCTGGATGTCCTTGCGGCCGAGCGGGACGATGTCGCCGTCGACGACGCCGCGCCAGCCGTCCCGGAACCCGACGAACTCGTGGCCGTGGATGGCGATGCCCTTGAGGACGATCGCGCGGATGACCGCGTTCAGACCGGGGCAGTCGCCTCCGGAGGTGAGGATGCCGATGCGCATGGGAACTCCGTCGTCGGGTGGTGCGGGTGGGGATCGTGGGGGACTGCGACCATCATGACTGACGGTGGTTGCGCATTACCATCCCGGTGTGACCCTGCTCGACTCCGCCTCGTCGTCCGGCGACGCGTCCGGCGATGCGTCCACCGGTGCGTCCGGCGACGCGTCTGGTGCTCCTGGTGCGTCCGTCGATGCGTCTCGCGTCGACACCGTGTACCGACCGGGAGGCCCGGTGAACGTCGCGTCGACCCTGCGGCCCCTGCAGCGCGGCTCCGGCGACCCCGCCTACAAGGTGGTCGGGTCGGTCGTGTGGCTCGCCCTGCGGACGCCCACCGGCCCCGCTGCCGTGGCGATCCGGCCGGCTGGCGACACCATCGCGGTCTCGGCCTGGGGTGACGGTGCTTCGTGGGCGGTCGAGCACGCTCCGGAGCTGCTCGGTCGCGGCGACGACTGGGACGGGTTCGACGTCTCCGGGCACGCGTTCCTCGCTGCCGCCCGACACCGGCAGCCCGGACTCCGGCTGCTCCGGACGAACACCGTCGTCGCGATGCTCGTGCCGGCGATCATGGAGCAGAAGGTGACCTCGCGCCAGGCATGGGGTGCGTGGCGGTACCTGCTCCGGCGGTACGGCACGCCCGCGCCGGGTCCCGCGCCGGACGGTCTCATCGTGCCGCCGACGGCCGACGAGTGGGCGCGGATCCCGAGCTGGGAGTGGCACAGGGCCGGCATCGCGCCCGGACGGTCGGCGACGGTGATGCGCGCGGTGCGTGTGGCTCCGGCGCTCGAACGGACGCTGACGCTCGGTCGCGGCGGTTCGGTCGTGTCGGCGCGGCTCCAGTCGATCCCCGGCATCGGGAAGTGGACGGCTGCCGAGACCGCGCAGCGCTCCCACGGCGACCCCGATTCGCCGAGCGTCGGGGACTTCCACGTCCCCGCGCTGGTCGGGTGGGCGCTGACCGGGGGGCCGGTCGACGACGACGGGATGCTCGAGCTGCTCGAGCCGTGGCGGGGGCACCGGGAGCGGGTCGTGCGGCTGATCGGCGGCTCGGGGTTCCGGAAGCCGTCGTTCGGGCCGCGGCTCACGATCCAGGACCACCGCGGGCACTGAGGGGTCGCGCCCGCGGCTCGCTTTCGTCCGCACCCTCTTCGCGACACGACACCAGGTGATCACGTGGTGTCATGTCGCAGAACCGGTGTCGCGCCGGGTCAGGGGTGGCGGACGCCCTCGCCGGCCAACACGGCGCGGTAGCCCTCGCGGAACGTCGGGTACTGCGGCGCCCAGCCGGTCGACCGGAGCAGCGCGTTCGACAAGCGCTTGTCACCACCGGACTGCCGGGCACCGCCGTCACCGGTGACGGGCTCGGGAACGCCGAGCTCGTCGGCCAGGAACCGGAGCACGTCATCGAGCCGGCTCGGTTCGTCGTCGGTGCCGAGGTACGTCGGCGCCGGGTCCTCCACGGTCGCCAGGTGCACGAGCGCCGCGGCGGCGTCGTCGCGGTGGATCCGGTTCGTGTGCGGCGAGGCACCCGGAGCCAACCGGGCCGAACCGGAGCGGACCTGGTCGATCAGGCGCTCGCGGCCCGGACCGTAGACACCGGACAGCCGCACGAGCACGGCGTCGGGAGCACGGACGCGCAGCAGCGCCTCGGCCTCGACCAGGACCTCGGCGGTCGGGGTCGCACCGTGCACCGGGGTGTCCTCGGTGACCTCGCTGCCGTCGTCGACGTCGTACACCGCGGTGGACGACACCACGAGCAGGCGTGGATCGGCGTCCGAGGCGTCGATGCCGTCGAGCACGTTCCGCAGGCCGTCGACGTAGGTGGCGCGGTACTCGTCGACGTCACGGCTGCCCGCGGCGAAGGCCACGACGACGACAGAGGTGTCGGCGGGGATCTCGGGGACCTCGTGCCGCAGGTCGGCGCTGCGGCCGGTGATCGGGGCCGGGACCAGTTCGGCGCGGCGTCGGAGGCCGATCACGTGGTGTCCCCGGCGCGCGAAGCGGAGACCGGCCTCGGTCCCGAGGTCGCCGCAGCCGGCGATCACGACGGTGTCGTTGTTGTGCACCCGTCGACCTTGGCACGGACACCTGGTGGACGCTCCCGCACCCGGCCTGCTGCCGCTCAGAGCACCTTCCGCAGCAGCACGGAGTCGCCGTGCTCCCGGTCGCGCTCACGCTGCCCGGTGTCGACGAAGCCCAGCTTGCCGAGCACCCGGAGCGACGCGGTGTTCCAGTCGCGGACCGTGGACGCCAGGTGGCGGTACCCGTGCTCCCGTGCCGCATCGATGACCGCGCCGGATGCTTCCGTGGCGTACCCGTGGTTCCACGACGCCTGCAGGAACTCGTACGCCAGCTCGGGTTCGTCGGGCGCACCGACGCCGTTCGCGACGAGGCCGCAGTAGCCGATGGCGGCACCGGTGTCCCGGCGCTCGACGACGAGCAGACCGGGCGCCGGCGTCTGGTCGTACCCGCGCGCCCACTCCTCGAGGTCGGACACGGTTGGGTGCCCGTCGGCCGAGAGTCGTCGATGAAGTGGCACGCGTGGATCCCGTTCGGCCCAGAGCCGACGGTGGAACGCGGCGTCGGTGCTCCGCCACGGCCGCAGGCGCAACCGTTCCGTCTCGAGTGCCGACATCTGATCGCCGCCGTCAGTCCGAGGTGCGAGCGGGTTCTTCGTCCTTCGCCTCGACGCCGTCGTGGCGCATCCGCACGACGCTGGCCAGGGTCGACAGCGCCATCGCGGCGATGATCACGATCAAGGAGACCCACGTGTTGATCTCCGGCGCCCACTCGATGTGCTCGCCACCGTTCAGGAACGGCAGTTCGTTGTCGTGCAGTGCGTGCAGGACGAGCTTCACACCGATGAACGCGAGGATCACCGCGATCCCGTACTTCAGGTAGACGAGCCGCTCGAGCAGTCCACCGAGCAGGAAGTACAGCTGCCGCAGACCCATCAGGGCGAAGACGTTCGCGGTGAACACGATGAACGGGCTCTCGGTGATGCCGAAGATCGCGGGGATCGAGTCCAGTGCGAACAGCAGGTCGGTGGTGCCGATGGCGATCAGCACGATGAGCAACGGGGTGAAGTGCCGCACGCCGTCGTGGGTGGTCCGGAACTTCATGCCGTCGAACGTGTCGGTGAGGCGCACCCGACGGCGGAGCAGCCGGACGATGAAGCTGTCCTTCTGGTCGTCGGCATCGTCCTCGCCGCGGAGCTGCTGGATCGCCGTCCAGATCAGCCAGGCGCCGAAGATGTAGAAGATCCACGAGAAGTTCTCGATGAGCTGGGCACCGACGAGGATGAAGATGCCGCGCAGCACGAGCGCGATGATGATGCCGAGCATCAGCACCTCTTGCTGGATCTTCTTCGGCACCGAGAACCGCGCCATGATGATGACGAAGACGAACAGGTTGTCGATGCTCAGGCTGTACTCGGTGAGCCAACCGGCCAGGAACTCGCCCGCCGAGTCGCCGCCCGCGAACACGAGCATCAGGACCGCGAAGACCAGCGCGAGCCCCACGTAGACGCCCACCCACGTCGCCGACTCGCGCAGCGTCGGCACGTGCGGCCGGCGCGCGACGATGAGCAGGTCGGCGAGCAGGATCGCGACGATCGCGATCAGCGAGCCGACTTCGAACACGACGGGGAGTTCGGGCATCTGGTGCGTTCCTTGCTGGTGGTGGGCGGGCCGTCGAGCACGGCCGGGCTCGGTTGCTGTCCCCTCTAGTGTCGGGGACGTTCGCGCGCCGAGCGACCGCGTCCCGCGTTCAGCGACCGGGGCCGTCGACCGGTGGGTCCGGTGGGAACGGCCGTCGTGCGACCCAGGTCTGTACTCCGACGAGCACACCGAGCATCCCGCCGAAGCACAGGAACACCCATCCGGCCGCCGGGTGGCCGCCGGCGATGAAGACCGAACCGATGACGAACCCCGTTGCGGCTCCGAGCCCGTGGAACACCAGCGAGACCACCGTCCAGCCTGGACTCGCGTTCATCGTCAGCTGTGCGTCCCGGACCCATCCGGCATCCCTGGTACGTCGGAGCACGACGACGATCGTGCCGATCGAGACGCCGACGGCCGCCAGCAGCATGACCAGTTCCACGTGCATCGACCTCCTTCGGCATCGTCGTCCCGTCGACGGTGAACGATCCAGACTGCCACCTCGTTGACCGGGTATGGGACTCCGCACACGCACCAAGGTCATCATCGGCATCTCCACCGGCGTCGTGGTCATCGCGGCCGCCGCCGTCATCGCCGGTCCGTCCATCTACGCGAACACCGTCAACGGACAGGCCGCCGCCGCACCCTCGCTGCAGGCGACGTCGTCCGCCAGCCTCGACGCGGCGGACGCCGACGGCACCTGGACCAGCACGAAGACCTCGTACGCCGGCTACCGGGTGCACGAGGTGCTGCAGGGGAATGATGTGAACGTGGTCGGACGCACGAAGGACGTCGAGGGCACCGCCGAGGTCGACGGCGGCTCCCTCGCGAAGGCGACGGTCACGGTCCAGGTCGCGAAGATCACCACCCCCGAGTCCGCACGCGACGCATACTTCCGGGACACCGCGCTGGAGACGGACGAGTTCCCGACGGCGACGTTCACGCTGACGAAGCCCGTCGACGTCTCGACGGCGCTCGACGGCAGCACGCAGGACGTCACCCTGACCGGCACGATGGACCTGCACGGCGTCACGAAGGCCGTCACCGCCGATGCGCAGGTGGCGGTCGGCACGGGTGGCACCGTCCAGGTCGCCGGCTCGGTGCCGATCACGTTCGCCGACTACGGCGTGCAGGCCCCCTCGCTCGGCTTCGTCACCGTGGACGGGAAGGGCTCCGTCGAGTTCTCCCTCGACCTGCAGAAGTGACCGTGTCGAGTCGTTCCGCCGACGAGCTGCTCGCGACGCTGTACCGCGAGCACGGTGACGCGCTCACCCGGTACGTCCGGCACCTGACGCGGGACGGCTCGGCGGTCGAGGACGTCGTGCAGGAGACCATGGTCCGCGCCTGGCAGCGCCCGGCGGTGCTGGAACGCGCGCCGGACAGCGCCCGCGCCTGGCTGTTCACGGTCGCGCGGAACCTGGTCGTCGACGACGCCCGGTCCGCCCGGAACCGCCGGGAGTTCGGCACCGAACACCCCGTGGACCGCGCCGAGTCGGACCGCACCGACGCCGTGCTCGACCGCATCGTCGTGGCCGACGCGCTCGCCTCGCTCTCCCCGGACCACCGCCGCGTGGTCGTGGACGCCTACTGGCTCGGCCACACGGTGCCGGAGATCGCACGACGACACGACATCCCCGAGGGCACCGCGAAGTCGCGGCTGCACTACGGGCTGCGAGCCCTGCGGCTCGCACTGCAGGAACGAGGAGTGACCCGATGAGCGACGACCGGTACGCAGAGTGGGACGCGGCGTACGTGCTCGGGTCCCTGAGCCCGGACGAACGGCTCGAGTACGAGCAGCACCTGGAGACCTGCGACCGTTGCACGGCCGCCGTCGCCGAGCTGGTCGGCCTGCCCGGTCTGCTCGCCAAGCTGCCGGCCGACCAGGCGATCGAGATCGCCGAACCGGACGGGAGGCCCGACACCGGTTCCGAGAGCACCCTCGCCTCCGTCGCGCACCGCGTTCGACACCGTCGCCGCCGTCGCCGGGTCTGGGTCGCCGCCACCGCGGGCCTCGCGGTGGTCGCTGCCGTCCTGGGCGGCCTCGCCGTCGGCACGGCGGGGGACCGTGGCTCGGTGCAGGCCGGACGTGACGTCTCGGCATCGGCGACCGCGGACCGCTACGACATGACCGGCGCCCAGGGACTCGACGTGGACCTGGCCGTCAGCGGTGAACAGTGGGGCACCCGCTTCGACTGGGGCTGCTCGTACGGCGGCAAGGAGTGGGCAGCGGACGGCTCGGTCATGTACGACCTCGTCGTGGTGCGGTCCGACGGCTCCGCGCAGATCGTCGGCTCGTGGACGGCCGCGGGCGAGGACGCGGAGGGACTGTCGGCGTCGACGGACATCCCGCGCGACGACATCGCGAGCGTGCAGGTGCGGCTCCGCGGCGAACAGGGAGCCCTCGCCGTCGTCGACCTCTAGCCGGCCGCCCGCCCCCGCGCCCCGCGCCCCGCCCGACCCCGCCCCCGTCCCGAAGCCTCTGCTCCCGAGGTTCCGAAATCTCGCCATCTGGGCGCAGCACAGCGTCGTTCGTGGAACCTCGGCGCTCCGCGGACGGCGAGTCGTGGAACCTCGGCGGACGTGCGGGGGCAGCTAGCCCGAGGCGGCCTCGTCCGACACGTCGGGGCCGATCGCGTCCTGGACGCGCGCGCTGACGGACCGGAGGGTGTCCGCGTCGGTCCCCACGGGCCTCCAGAACAGGTCTTCCAGCGCACCGGTGTGCGCGCGGATGCCGGCGAGCACCGCGCGGCGGCCATCGGGGGTCATCTCCACCCAGCTGCCGCGGCCATCGGTCGGGCAGTCGGCGCGTCCGACCAAGCCGCGGGAGACCATCCGTGTGACCTGGTGACTGACGCGCGACTTCTCCCAACCGATGCCGGCGGCGATGTCGCGGACGCGCAGCCGGTGGTCCGGCTCACGCTGCAGCCCGATCAGGATCTCGAACTCGGGGATGGAGATGCCGGCGCCCGCCTGGACGGCCTGGTCGAGGGCTCGGTCGAGGCGTCGCCAGACGTCGTGGTAGGCGTCCCACGTCGCCCAGTCGTGGCCATCGTTGCCCTGCGTCGACATGCCGACCAGCGTATCCACCGCGGGGGCCGACCGACCCCGCCGCCGCGTCTTTCATCCATCCGGATGACTCCTGGCCGACGTGCGGCGCGCTCCAAGGTGAGGTCGGAGGTGCGGCATACGATCGGAGCATGCCGAGCGCCCGCTTCCAGGACTGCACCGACGACGCCGTTGCGCTGGTCCGCAAGTGGCTGGCGGCGTCCGCCGGGGCGAAGCCGGACGCCGGTGCCGCCCGTCTCGCCGAGGCCCTGCGTGACGAACGTGGCCTCGACTTCACGCGCAGCTTCGTCGACAAGGTCATCCGCCCCGAAGACCCCAGGGTCGCCGCCCGCAACCTCGAGCAGGTCAGCCGCGACGTCCCGGACTTCCTCGCCTGGTACCTGCGCGGCGCGGTGACGCTCGGCGGCGGCTTCGCGACGATGGCGCCGTGGGCGGTCATCCCCACCGCACGGCGGATCCTGCGCCGGATGACCGGCCACCTGGTGATCGACGCGAGCACGGCGAAGCTCGGTCCGGCGCTCGCCAAGGTCGGTGGACCGGGCACCCGGCTCAACGTGAACCTGCTCGGCGAAGCCGTGCTCGGCAGCGCCGAGAGCGACCGCCGGCTCCAGGGGACGATGGACCTGCTCGCCCGCGACGACGTCGACTACGTGTCGATCAAGGTCAGCTCGGTCGTGCCGCAGATGTCGATGTGGGCGTTCGACCAGACGGTCGAGCGGGTCGTCGACCGGCTCGTGCCGTTGTACCGGCTGGCGGCGGCTCCGCTGGCCTCCGGCGGTCAGGCGAAGTTCATCAACCTGGACATGGAGGAGTACCGCGACCTCGACGTCACCCTCGCGGTGTTCCGGACCCTGCTCGACCGTGACGAGTTCGCGGGGCTGCAGGCCGGCATCGTACTGCAGGCCTACCTGCCCGACGCCGCCGGGGCGCTGGAGTCCCTGACGTCGTGGGCGCAGGAACGCCGGGCCCGGGGTGGCGCTCAGATCAAGGTGCGGCTCGTCAAGGGCGCGAACCTGGCGATGGAGCACGTCGACGCGATCGTGCACGACTGGCCGCTCGCCACCTGGGGCAGCAAACGCGAGACCGACTCCGCCTACCTGCGGATGCTCGACGCCGCGTTGACCCCGGAGCGCACCGACGCCGTGCGCATCGGCGTCGCCGGGCACAACCTGTTCGACCTGGCGACCGCGTGGGTGCTCGCCCAGCGCCGCGGAGTGACCGACGCGGTCGACGTCGAGATGCTGCTCGGCATGGCATCGACGCACGCCGACGCCGTCCGAGCCGACGTCGGACAGATCCTGCTCTACACACCCGTCGTGCAGCCGGACGAGTTCGACTCCGCGATCGCGTACCTCGCCCGCCGCCTGCAGGAGAGCTCGAGCCCCGAGAACTTCATCGCCGCGGCGTCCGACATCGACCGAGACGCCAGCGTGTTCGACCGCGAACACGGCCGGTACCTGGCGTCGGTCGCAGCCCTCGACGAGCCGGTGCACGCGACGCACCGCACCCAGGATCGCCACCGGGCACTCGGCGAACCGGTGCTGCGCGACGCGTTCCGGAACGCCCCGGACACCGACCCCGCCGTCCCGGCCAACCGTGCGTGGGCGCTCGACGTCCTGCGCCGAGTACCGCGCTCGCAGCTCGGCGCGCAGACGATCCGCGGGGCGAAGGTGGCCGACCGCTCCAAGCTCGAACGGATCATGGCCCGCACCGCTCAGGCGGGCGTCAACTGGGGGCGGCAGGACCCCTCCGACCGTGCTGAGCTCCTCGACCTGATCGGGCACGAGCTCGAGACCCGCCGCGCCGACCTGATCGAGGTGATGGCGGCGGAGACCGGGAAGACCTTCTCCGAGGCCGACACCGAGGTCACCGAAGCCGTCGACGCCGCCCACTACTACGCAGAGCGCGCCCGCCGTCTGGGCGACGTCGAGGGGGCCCGCTACGTCCCGCCGCGCCTGACGGTCGTCGTGCCGCCGTGGAACTTCCCCGTCGCGATCCCCGCCGGTGGGGTGCTTGCGGCGCTCGCCGCGGGCAGTGGTGTCGTGCTCAAGCCAGCACCCGAGGCGAAGCGCAGTGGTGCGCTGCTGGCCGACGTGCTCTGGGACGCCGGCGTGCCGCACTCACTGCTGCAGCTCGTCGACCTGGCCGAGGACGAACTCGGCCGTGACCTCGTCGGACACCCCGCAGTCGACCGCATCATCCTGACCGGTTCGGCCGACACCGCGCGATCGTTCCGGTGGTGGCGCGCCGGTCTGCCGCTCAGCGCCGAGACGAGCGGCAAGAACGCGATCGTCGTCACGCCGAGCGCCGACATCGACCTCGCGGTGCAGGACATCGTGCAGTCCGCCTTCGGCCACGCCGGCCAGAAGTGCTCGGCGGCGTCCCTGGTCGTCCTGGTCGGCACGGTCGGCGAGAGTGAACGCTTCCGTCGGCAGCTCGTCGACGCCACGCGCACGCTCCGGGTCGCGTGGCCCGACGACCCCACCGCCCAGGTCGGCCCGGTCATCGCCGAGCCCGAGGGCAAACTGCGGCAAGGGCTCACCGAGCTCGGCCCGGGGGAGTCCTGGCTCGTGCAGCCGACGGCCCTCGACGACTCCGGGCGGCTGTGGTCACCCGGCATCCGTGACGGCGTCCGCCCGGGCAGCGACTTCCACCAGACCGAGTACTTCGGCCCGGTGCTCGGCATCATGCGTGCCGAGACGCTCGAGCAGGCGATCGCGATCCAGAACGGCACCGACTACGGCCTGACAGCGGGGATCCACTCGCTCGACGCCGACGAGGTGGCGGACTGGCTGGCGAGTGTGCGCGCCGGCAACCTGTACGTGAACCGCGGCATCACCGGTGCGGTCGTCGGTCGGCAGCCGTTCGGCGGCTGGAAGCGGTCGTCGGTGGGCACCGGCACGAAGGCGGGCGGACCGATGTACGTCGCGACGCTCGGCCGGTGGGAGCCGGTCCCGCGCACGGTGCACAAGAGCATCCAGCTGCACGGTCTCCCGCCGCGCGTGACCTCGGTGATCGAGGCCGCACGCAGCGGCCTGTCGTTCGAGGAGTTCGACCAGGTGCGGGCCGGTGCGCTCAGCGACGTCCGTGCGCGCGAGGAGCTGTACGGCGGGTCGCACGACCTGTCGGGGCTCGTGGTGCAGCGGAACGTGCTGCGCCACCGACCGCAGTCCGTCATCGTGCGGCAGGCCGAGGACGCCTCGGCGGGTGACCTGGTCCGGGCGCTCGTCGCCGCCACGGCTGCCCGCGCCCACGTCCTGCTCAGCACCGCCCGCCCGTTGCCCGGTCCGCTCAGTCAGCTGCTGGCCTCGAGTCGGTCGCCGCTGGACGTCGTCGACCACCTCGTCGAGTCCGACCAGGACTTCCACGCCCGCGCGTCGTCCGGCGCCGTGTTCCAGGCGAACTGGACGAGCGATGAGGACGCCGAGCCCGCCGACGCCCTCGGGGACATGCTCGCGCAGGGACAGGACCGACCCGTGCACACGGCGTTCGGCGGCCCCGGGGCACGGATCCGGCTCATCGGTGGCGATGGCCTGGCGCTCGAGGAAGCCCTCGGGGCGAGCATCGACGTCGCGATCCACGACGCGCCGGTGGTCGAGGCCGGGTTGATCGAGATGCTCCCGTTCATCCGTGAACAGTCGGTCTCGATCACCGCTCACCGGTTCGGAGATGTCGACGCGGACTTCTCGGAGCTGCGCGTCTGACCGCCTGCCGCTTGGTGAGCAGAAATGGTCGGGTGCGCTGCGGCGGACCCGACCATTTCTGCTCACGAAGTGTGCGGCGTGGCGCCGGCTCGGGTCAGTCCTCGGTGTCGCCTGCTTCTTCGTCCTCGACGCCGGTCTCGTCCATCCGGTCACGCAGGTGGTCGGCCATCGCTCCGGCGCCCTCGCCGTGGTGGTCGTGGTCGACCTGTTCGATCAGGCCGTGCAGCTTCTCGTGGTTCGTGGCCTCGTTGGCGCCGTCCATGACGGGCTCGGTCTGCTCGTTGTCGCTCATGGCTCGGACGCTACGCCGGGGTTGCTGCGGACCGGTAGTGCAGCTCGACGGCACCGCCGGTGAACGGCGTCGTCCCGACCAGCTCGAACACCGGGGTCGGCGCCGCGACCGGCAGCAGCGGCGCACCGGCACCGAGCGCCACCGGCATCACGGTGACGCGGAGCTCGTCGAGCAGCCCGGCCTGCTGGTACTGCGCCGCGAGCAGTCCGCCGCCGACGACCCAGACGTCGCGCTCGCCGGCTGCCCGTTCGAGGTCGGCCTGGTGGTCCGCGACCTCGCCCGACACGAAGTGCACGTCGGCGCCGTCCGGCACCGGCAGGTCACGCGTGGTGAACACCCACGTCGCCAGGTCCGGGTACGCCCAGGTGTCGTCGTGCTCGAGCAGCCACTCGTACGTGGTCGAGCCCATGACGATCGCGCCGATGCCCGCGAAGAACCGGTCGTGGTGCTCCTGGAACGGCTCGAAGCCGAACTGCAGCAGCCAGTCGAGGTCGTCGTCCGGTGCAGCGACGAAGCCGTCCAGCGAGGACGCGACGGAGTAGGTGGTACCCATGCCCCGGACGCTACCGAGCACCCCCGACAGACGTCAGCGCCGTCAGCGCCGGCCGCCGTCAGCGCCGCCCGCCGTCAGCGCCGGCCGCCCCGACCGACGACGGCGACCTCGGCGACGGTGAGCGCCGTGGCGATCCACACCTGCTGCAGGGCGAACCCGCGGCGTCGTGGGTCGAGTGCGAGCGGCACCATCGTCACGCCGTGCACCGCGTCGACGGCGGCGCTGAGCGTGTGCGCGTTCCCGGAGCCCGTGCGTGCGACGAGGGCTGCCTGCACGAGCTGCCGGACGCCGAGCACACCGTGCAGCCCGGCCTGGTCGTGGCCACGAGCCGCTCGGCCGAGGTGCCACAGGCCGAGTCCGGCCCGACACAGCTCGACGACGGCTGCACCCCGCACCGACGATCCGCGGCGGTTCATCGTCGTCGTCCGGCCACGAGTGCGACGGCCCCGGCCGCGCCGAGTGCCGCTCCGATGATCCCGTTGCCGATCCGTCGGTGTTCCACCCACCAGGTCTGCGGCGACCAGGCGTGCGCGGACTCGTCGAACACACCGTGCGCGCCGTGGTCGCCCGGCACCGGCTCGTACAGGTTGTCCTGCAGCTCCTGCCCGTCCTTGTCCGGCGCCTGCTGCCCGGAGACGAGCGTCTTGGCGGCGTACCAGTCGGCGAAACGCCCGCTGATCCGGTTGCCGAGGATCGTGTAGACGGTCGACTCGCCGACCCAGGTGCGACGGCGCGGCCGTTCGGCCACGGCAGCGATCGCGCGGGCACCGACCTCGGGCTGGAAGATCGGGGCGACCGGCTGCGGGTGGTGCGGCAGCTTCGACTTCACCCAGCCGAACTGGATCGTGTTGAGGGCGGGCATGTCGACCCGCGACACCTTCACCTTGCTGCCCTGTTCGAGCAGCTCGGAGACGACGGACTCGGTGAACCCGACGATCGCGTGCTTCGCGCCGCAGTACGCGGCCTGCAGCGGGATGCCCCGGAACCCGAGTGCTGAGCCGACCTGGACGACGTGTCCCTGGCCGCGGGGCACCATCCGGGAGAGCGCTGCTCGGGTCCCGTTGACGAAGCCGAGGTAGGTCACGTTGAGCGCCCGCTCGAAGTCCTCGGGCGCGGTGTCCAGGAACTTGCCGAACACCCCGACCATCACGCCGTTCACCCACAGGTCGATCGGCCCGAGTTCCTGCTCGACGCGGTCGGCCGCGGCCTCGACGGCCTCGCGGTCGGACACGTCGGCGACCAGGGCCAGCCCGCGACGCCCCGCGGCCTCGACCTCCGCCACCGCGGCGTCGACGCCGTCCCGTCCACGGGCGAGGACGGCGACGTCCCACCCCCGCGCGGCGAGCTCCCGGACGGTCGCACGCCCCAGTCCTGCGGATCC
The DNA here is from genome assembly GCF_015350945.1 of Curtobacterium sp. VKM Ac-2884. Lineage (NCBI taxonomy): Bacteria > Bacillati > Actinomycetota > Actinomycetes > Micrococcales > Microbacteriaceae > Curtobacterium > Curtobacterium sp. VKM Ac-2884. Next base: position 83,629 of record NZ_JADKSA010000002.1, on the reverse strand, counting down.
ACCGGTCACCACTGCCACTCGAGTCATGGCTCCCTTGTACCTGCGGCCGACCGCGCACCACTCAGCCGCTGTCCCCCGACGACCCGTGCCTCAGGGCGGTGGCCGAGGATGATGGTGGTGTGGACACGCGAGACGACCCCGTGGAACCCGAGCCGGAAGCGGAGCCGCAGCCGCGCTGGATCCGCCGGACGCCGATCGTCCCCGAGCAGTGGTGGGGTCCGCCGACGGCTCTGGCAGTCGGGGTGACGGCGATCGTGGCGATCGGCATCTGGCTGCAGCGTCCCGCCCTGCCCGTCGTGATCCCGGTCGGCGCCGTGGTGCTGGTCGGTGCGTTCGTGCTCGCGGTCGCCGGGCGGCGTGCGTACTGGTACCCGAGTCGGGCGGAGGCTTGGCGCTTGCATCGCACACGGGTCCTCGTGTGGGACGCGGTCGGCGTCGCGTTGTCGGTGTTCGCCTTCGCGGTGGGAGCACGGACGCTCCTGATCGGGTACCTGGTCGCCGCGACGGGCCTCTTCACGATGCGACGCGACGATCCGACGCGGTTCGAGCGGCGCGGTCGTGCGGTGGCGTCGGCGGCCGTCGCGGTGGTGGCGGCCGTGTTCGCGGTCGTGGCGTTGACGGTCCCGGTCGTCGACGAAGCGCACGCATCGCTGTGGATCGGGTGGAGCGTCCTGGTCATCCCGGTCGCCGTCGTCGTCGCGGTGCTGAACTGGCGAGCCGCGTCGAGGACGGCCGAGCCCGACCTCGACGGGGCGGAGGCCGTCGAGGGTCAGCGACCGGGACCGGAGCCGGGCACCGATCCGCTCACCGCCCCCGACCGAACCGCGTCGTGACCCCCGGTGAGTAGAGCACCGAGTCCGGCTCGAGCTCGGTCAACCCGAACGGCAGCCCGGCAGCCCCGATCAGGTCGTCCCGCAGCGACACCACCGAGGCACCGTGCAACGGCCACGCGTCGTGCTCGTTCGGCCAGAACCGGGTTCGCCCGGCCCGGTGCACGTGCATGCCCCACCGCGCGGTCAGGAACGTCTCGAGCGGCCCTGGCTCGTCCAGTACCTCGCCCACGCGGACGTCGAGCATCGACCGCAGGTGCGTCCCGTGCCGTCGCATCGCGTACCCGACGCGCCCGTCGCCGCTCCGCGACTCGGCGTCCGCCCACCAGTACGGCAGCCCGGTGGCCACGCGTGCGCCGAGGGTCGGCAGCAGCTTGCCGGCGTCGAGCGACAGGAACACGACACCGTGCTGGCCCTGCTCGTCGACCGTGTAGACGCGGACGTTCACCTCGACGAAGTCGCCGATCGAGCCGGTCCGGCCCAGCGCGCCGAGGGGCGGGAACCGCGTGTCCTCGAACCGGAACGCGATGAGGCCCACCCAGGTGGTCACCCCGTCGTCGGTCCCGTCGAGCGCCATCGTGTCGGGGCGCGTTCCGGCTGGCAGCAGCGGGGCCACCGCCGACACGTCGACGCGCCAGTGCACGAAGACGACGTCGAGCCAGTCCTGCGAGATCCAGGGACGGCCCGGCAGGCCGGGGGCGACGGCCTGGAGGCCCGGGGCACTCTGGGTGGGTCGGGTGTCGGTCACGATGTGGTCGCCTCCGGTTCGATGTGGCCCGCGACGGGCGCGTCGTCCCACCCCGGCTGCGGGGTGTCGCAGGTGCCGCGGAACACGTACTGCGATGGCCGCTTCCGCTCGCTCGACGTCCAGTCGATCGCGGGGCGGCGCCGTTCGGGCGGCAGGTACCCGATCCGGTAGACGGCCATGAGCTCGAGCGACTCGGGCACCCGGAGCAGCCCTTCGATCTCCGCCCAGGCGCCCGGCGTCTCCATCGGGAAGGACACGAACTGGATCCCCAGCCCGAGCTCGGTCGTCGCGAGCCAGATGTTCTCCATCGCCGCGCCCATGCTGAACACCGAGTAGAAGCCGGACAGCTCCTGCTGCCGGTACTCGTGGCGGTCGAGCATCACCCCGAGCAACAGCGGCGACCCGGCGACGAGCTTCCGGTTCTCCTCACCCAGGCTCTGCGGCACGCGGAGGGTGTTCATGAGCAGCTGCCCGCGCTTCGTGAACACCTGCTTCGTGAACGGCCGGAGCGGCCCGGGGAGCTTGTCGAACAGCATGCCGTCGCGCCGCTCGTCCATCTCGGCCTTCGAGAACCGGAAGTACGGCTTGTACCGCTCGAAGAACGTCCCCTCGGCCATGGTGCGGGTCATCGAGCTGCCGCTGATCGCGGCGACCCGGTCGATCGTGTCGCGCTCCTCGACCAGCACGAACCGCCACGGTTGGCTGTTCAGCTGGGACGGGGCCCGGCCGGCGAGCTCCATGAGCAGCCGTTGGTGCTCCTCGGACACCGGGTCGGGCAGGAACGCCCCGTTCGTGGTCCGGCGGCGTCGGATGGCCTCGAAGAGCTCCACTGCTTCCCCTCGTGTCTCGTCGTCACGGTCGACGCCGCACCAGCAGCGCCCCCAGGTAGGACGGCGCGGCGGCCACCGCGATCTTCCAGTGTGCTCCGGAGCGCGGGTTCGTGCGGGGCGCGAGCGCGAGCGGGACGACTGCGGGCAGCAGGAACAGCGCCGAACGGTCCCGGGTCCACAAGGGTGTCGTCGCGGCGGCCCCGGTGAGCGTCGCCGTCACGACGAACAGGCCGTGGTGCACGACGCGGAGCTTCTTCGTCCGGATCAACCGGACGGCGACGGCCGTGCCCCAGAGGCAGTTCGCGACGTAGGCGACGCTCGCAGCGGTGACCAGCTGCCGGGCCGGGCGCGATCCCGTGGGTGCCGAGCCGCGCCTCCAGACCGCCTTCCGTCCCATGCGTGGGACGTTACGCGGTGTCGCGACTGACCAGCTTGGAGAGCACGATCGCGGAGCGCGTGTGGTCCACCTGCGGGGCGAGGCGGACCTTGTCGAGCGCCTCCTCCAGCGCGGACAGGTCCTTCGAACGCATGTGCACGACGGCGTCGGCGCTCCCCGTGACCGTGCCGGCGTCGATGACCTCGGGCACGGTGTCGAGCAGCGCACGGAGCTCGTCGGGGGAGACCGTGCCGCGGCAGTACAGCTCGACCCAGGCCTCGGTGCCGCGGTCCTCGACGGCGGGGTCGACCTTGATCGTGAAGCCCTGGATGACGCCGTCGCCGACGAGCCGGTCGACACGGCGCTTGACGGCCGATGCCGAGAGTCCGACCACCGACCCGATGTCGCCGTAGCCGGCGCGGGCGTTGTCCCGGAGTTGATCCAGGATGCGGTGGTCGAGCGAATCCATTGCACCCATCGTACGCGGACTTCTTGCGAGGTCGGCGGGTCGGACGCACGAAACGTGCGTCACCCGAACGGGTGTCACGGCGCTTCGCTCCCGGTACTGCACTTGCCGGACGGTCTGTGTCAGGATCGACGTGGCGTCGACCTGGTCCGCTACGGCGAGTGAGCCTGCATCTCGCCGGAGCACCTCTCCTTCGTTCCGTTTCGGTTCCTGGCAGGCTCGGGCCCCGGTCCCTTCTCAGGAGGACTGATGTCGAACACCGCACCCTCGACCACCGATGCACCGGCCCGTACCGCCACCAAGCGGACGATCCTGATGTGCAAGCCGGACTTCTACACGGTGAGCTACCGGATCAACCCGTGGATGCACCCGGAGGAGCCGACCGACACGTCGAAGGCCGTCGCCCAGTGGCAGACGCTCGTCGACGTGTACGAGCAGCTCGGCTTCGACATCTCGTACATCGACCCCATCGACGGCCTGCCGGACATGGTCTACGCGGCCAACGGCGGGTTCGTGCTCGACGGCATCGCCTACGGCGCGAAGTTCCAGTACCCCGAGCGCCAGCCCGAGGGCCCGGCGTACATGGACTGGTTCCGTCAGGCTGGCCTGACCGTCGCCGAGCCGGAGCAGACCAACGAGGGCGAGGGTGACTTCCTGCTCATCGGCAACACGATCTTCGCCGGCACCGGCTTCCGGTCGGACAGCACCTCGCACGACGAGCTCGCGACGATCTACGGCCGTGAGGTCGTCACCCTGAAGCTCATCAACCCGAGCTTCTACCACCTCGACACCGCCATCGCCGTGCTCGACCCGGAGCCCGACGCTTCCGGCCGGTCGAACATCGCGTACCTCGAGAGCGCCTTCGACGAGCCGTCGCTGGCGATCCTGCGCGAGCGCTTCCCCGACGCGATCATCGCGACCGAGGAAGACGCCGCGATCCTCGGCCTGAACTCCTACTCCGACGGGTACAACGTCGTGATCGCCGCGCGTGCTGTTCGGTTCGCCGAGCAGCTCAGGGAGAAGGGGTACAACCCGATCGGCGTCGACCTGTCCGAGCTGCTGCTCGGCGGTGGCGGCGTGAAGTGCTGCACGCTCGACCTGCACCCGGTCGGCACCGGCACCTCGGTCGCGCGTTCGCTCGGGGTCAGCTGATGCCGGCGGCAGCGTCGCTCGGGGTCAACACCGCGGCGGCGCTCGCCGTCGAGGACCGCGCCCTCGCGCACAACTACAGCCCGCTGCCCGTCGTCATCGCGTCGGGTGCCGGAGCAACCGTCACCGATGTCGACGGCAAGCAGTACCTGGACGGCCTCGCCGCGTACTCCGCGGTGAACTTCGGCCACGGCAACCCGCGGCTGCTCGACGCCGCCCGGGCGCAGCTCGACCGGGTGACGCTCACGAGTCGTGCGTTCGTGAACGACCAGCTCGGGCCGTTCGCCACGGCACTGGCGGCGTTGACGGAGACCGAGATGGTCCTGCCGATGAACACCGGTGCCGAGGCCGTCGAGTCCGCGATCAAGGTGTCCCGCGCCTGGGGCTACCGCGTCAAGGGGGTCCCCGCGGACCGCGCGACGATCATCGTGGCATCCGGGAACTTCCACGGCCGCACCACCACGATCATCTCGTTCTCCGACGACCCCGACGCGCGCAACGACTTCGGGCCGTACACCCCGGGCTTCCGCACCGTGCCGTACGGCGACGCCGCCGCCCTGCGCGCGGCGATGGACGACACCGTCGTCGCCGTGCTGCTCGAACCCATCCAGGGCGAGGGCGGCGTGGTCATCCCGCCGCCGTCGTACCTCCCGGAAGTCCGGGAGGTCTGCGACGAGTTCGGTGCGCTGTTCATCGCCGACGAGATCCAGTCCGGACTCGGCCGCACGGGCCACACCCTCGCCGTGCAGCGCGTCGGGGTCCGTCCCGACCTCATCACGCTCGGCAAGGCACTCGGCGGCGGCATCGTGCCGGTGTCCGCGGTCGTCGGCTCGCGCGCAGTCCTCGGCGTGCTGCATCCCGGTGAGCACGGTTCGACCTTCGGTGGCAACCCGCTCGCTGCGGCCGTCGGCGCCGAGGTCGTGGCGATGCTCGGCGAGGGCACGTTCCAGCAGCGCGCCCTCGACGGCGAACCGTTGCTGCGCGGGCTGCTCGACGACCTGCTCGGCAAGGGGGTCGTGTCGCACCGCGTCGCCGGACTCTGGGCGGGGATCGACATCGACCCGGCGCTCGGCACCGGCAAGGAGATCTCGAAGGACCTGGCCGACCGCGGGCTGCTCGTGAAGGACACCCACGGTTCGACGATCCGCTTCGCTCCGCCGCTCGTCGTCACCGACGACGAACTGCGCTTCGCGATCGGGACGCTCGCGTCGGTCCTGGCCGCGCGCGCCTGAGCCGCGCGCGCTTCGTGAGCAGAAATGGTCGGGTCGCCACACGGCACCCGACCATTTCTGCTCACCAAGTGCGGCTCACACCGCCCAGCGCGCCGCCAGCTCGTCCATCAGACCGTCGAGGCGCTCGTCCATCATCTGCGCCTCGGGGTTGGCCTCGAACCACGCGATGACCTCGCGCACGCCCTGCCGGTACGGCGTCCGGGGTCTGTACCACGGCACGAGCGACCGGATCTTGCTGTTGTCGAACACCGAGCTGTTGGCCTTGTCGCCGAGGAGCGCCGCACCCCACTCGGCATCGGCGGCAGCGATGGCGTCCGCTGGCACGTGCACGATCTGCAGGTCCTCGACACCCGCCGCTGCCGCGATCTCGTGCGCGATGGCGTTCCACGTCGGCGCCTCGTCGCTCGTGATCGTGAAGGCCTCACCGATCGCCGACGCGTTGTCGAGCAGCCCGGTGAACCCGACCGCGAAGTCACGGCTGTGCGTCAAGGTCCACAACGACGTGCCGTCACCGGTGATGATGATCGGCTTTCCAGCACGCATCCGCGCGACCGCGGTCCAGCCGCCGGTGAGTGGCAGCTTCGTCTCGTCGTAGGTGTGCGACGGCCGCACGATCGTCACCGGGAAGTCCTGCTCCCGGTACGCCTCCATCAGCAGTTCCTCGCACGCGATCTTGTCGCGCGAGTACTGCCAGTAGGGGTTCTTCAGCGGCGTGGACTCCGTGATCGGCAGGTGCGTCGCCGGCGTCTGGTACGCCGAGGCCGAGCTGATGAAGACGTACTGCCGCGTCCGTCCGGCGAAGAAGTCGATGTCGGCCTGCACCTGGTCCGGCGTGAAGGCGATCCAGTTCACGACCACGTCGAAGTGGCGGTCGCCGAGTGCGTCCGCCAGGGCGCTGCGGTCCGACACGTCGGCCTGGAGGCGCGTCACACCCTCCGGGATCGGCCTGCCCCCGGTGGTCCCCCGGTTCAGGACCGTGACGTCGTGGCCCTGTTCGGTCGCCTCCCGCACACAGGAGGCGCTGATCACGCCGCTCCCGCCGATGAACAACACGCTCGCTCCGGTCATGGATGCTCCCTCGCTCTCCGCGGCGCAGCCCTGCACCGTCGTCCCATGTGATCCTGCACCGTCCCGGCCGACTACCGTCACGGTTCGGGTCGCACCGACGCGCCCCCACGACAGGAGTGACACGCACATGGAGTACCGCTACCTCGGCAACTCGGGCCTCAAGGTCTCCGAGATCACCTACGGCAACTGGCTCACCCACGCCTCCCAGGTCGAGAACGACGCGGCCATCGCCTGCGTCAAGGCCGCCCTCGAGGTGGGCATCTCGACGTTCGACACCGCCGACGTCTACGCCAACACCGGCGCGGAGACCGTCCTCGGCGAAGCCCTCAAGGGGGAGCGGCGCCAGTCGCTCGAGATCGCCACGAAGGTGTTCGGGCCGACCGGGCCGAAGGGGCACAACGACACCGGGCTGTCCCGCAAGCACATCCTCGAGTCGATCGACGGTTCGCTCGGCCGTCTGCAGACCGACTACGTCGACCTGTACCAGGCACACCGCTTCGACCACGAGACCCCGCTCGAGGAGACGATGCAGGCGTTCGCCGACATCGTGCGCCAGGGCAAGGTCCTGTACGTCGGCGTGAGCGAGTGGACCGCGGAGCAGCTCCGGGCCGGCGCCGCGCTGGCCAAGGACCTCGGGTTCCAACTCATCTCGAACCAGCCGCAGTACTCGGCGCTGTGGCGGGTCATCGAAGAAGAGGTGGTGCCGACCTCGAAGGAGCTCGGCATCTCGCAGATCGTCTGGTCCCCGATCGCCCAGGGTGTCCTGACCGGCAAGTACAAGCCGGGTCAGCCGCTGCCCGAGGGTTCACGCGCCACCGACGACAAGGGTGGCGCGGACATGATCAAGCGGTTCATGCGCGACGAGGTGCTGTCCTCGGTGCAGGAGCTCGAGCCGATCGCGAAGGAGCTCGACCTGTCGATGGCGCAGCTCGCCGTCGCCTGGGTGCTGCAGAACGAGAACGTCGCGAGCGCCATCATCGGAGCATCGCGTCCGGAGCAGGTGCACGACAATGCCGGCGCTGCCGGTGTCACGATCCCCGCGGAGCTGCTCAGCCGGATCGACGATGCCCTCGGTGCCGTGGTCGAGCGTGACCCGGCGAAGACGAACGACAGCAGCCCGAAGACCCGCGAGGCCTAGCGCCGACCCAGGCCAGACGGCTCAGACAACGGAAAAGGCCCCCTGCCGAAGCAGGGGGCCTTCACCGGTGGCTGGACACGGCATCGATCCGTGGACCTTTCGATTTTCAGTCGAACGCTCTACCAACTGAGCTATCCAGCCGTGGCGACCCTGACGGGACTTGAACCCGCGACCTCCGCCGTGACAGGGCGGCACGCTAACCAGCTGCGCTACAGGGCCATGTTGAATTGCTGTGGTGTTGCTCAGTACTACTTGCTCGCTCACTCGGAGAGTGACCCCAACGGGATTCGAACCCGTGCTGCCGCCGTGAAAGGGCGGTGTCCTAGGCCACTAAACGATAGGGCCGCAAGTGGTGCTTCGCGCTACCGATGGACAAGCATACGGATGCCCCCGGGGGTTCGCAAATCGGGCCGCGTTCCCGCGGAATCCCCGGCGTGTCGCGCCCACCCGGCACCGGGTGTCGAGGTTGCGGTGCGAGCATCGTCGTCGGCTCCACGCCCCTCGTCCGAGGGGCTGTGGGGCTGCGACACCTGTTGTTACTGTTGCGTCTGTTAACAGTGTTACGTGCGTGAGCCTTGCCGCGCTGTTACGAAATCGAGATACATGTCGACCTCACCTTCGCTCTCCCTCCGCAACCGCAGCCGCCTCGTCGCCGCCGCGGTCGCCGTCGCGCTCGCCGGCAGCACCCTCGCGGTCCTCGCCCCGGCCACGTCGGCCAGTGCCGCGAGCTACCCGAGCTGGTCCGAGGTGCAGAAGGCCAAGTCCTCGACGAGTGCCCAGCAGGCCAAGGTCACCGAGATCAAGTCGCTCATCTCGACCCTGAAGTCCGAGGCCGCTGCGAAGCAGAAGGCCGCACAGGCAGCCGGCGAGGCCTACCAAGCCGCACAGAACAAGTACGACGAGGCGACCCTCGAGCAGAAGACGCTCCAGTCCCAGGCGGACGACGCCGAGCAGACCGCCGCACAGTCCGAGGAGCAGGCCGGTCAGCTCGCCGCGCAGCTCGGTCGGGCCAGCGCCAACGACGTGACGACCGACATCCTCACGCACCCCTCGGACTCCGGTGACCTGCTCTACGAGCTCGGCGCCATGTCGAAGCTCAGCGAGCAGGCCGACGGCATCTACTCGCAGGCGTCGCAGGACCGGGGTACTGCGCAGGCCCAGGCCGACAAGGCGGACAAGGCCAAGGCGGCGTTGGGCGACCTCGCCGACGCAGCCCAGTCGAAGATGCAGCAGGCGCAGGGTGCTGCCGACGCGGCGCAGACCGCCGTCGACGCCCAGAACGACAACGAGTCGCGGCTCGAGGCCCAGCTGACCGCCCTCACCACCAAGCAGCGCGGTGTCGAGGCCGACTACCGCAAGGGCGTCGCCGCCGAGAAGGCCCGACAGGCGCGCATCGCCGCTGCTGCAGCCAAGGCAGCCGCGAAGGCCGCGGCGACGAGCCAGGGCGGCACCGGCGGTGGGACTGCCAACTCTGCCGGGTGGGTCCGTCCGGCCGGCGGCTTCCAGACCAGCGGCTACGGCATCCGCGTCGACCCGTACACGCACTCCACGGCACTGCACGCCGGGGTCGACCTCGCTCCCGCCTGCTACGCCCCGATCTACGCGGCCCACGACGGCACCGTGACCTTCGCGGGCAACGGCGGCGGCTACGGCAACGAGGTCATCCTGGACAACGGCGGCGGCATCTCGACGGCCTACGGACACATCGTCGACGGCGGGATCATGGTCGCGAACGGCCAGCACGTCTCCGCCGGGCAGCAGATCGCCAAGATCGGTTCGACCGGCTGGTCGACCGGGTGCCACCTCCACTTCGAGACCCGGGTCAACGGTGCTGCCGTCGACCCGGTCCCCTTCATGGCAGCGCGGGGGATCTCGGTATGAGCATCAGCGCAGCCGGGATGCGTTGACCCCGCCATGACCCTGTCCGCTCGCTCGTTCTCCTGCGGGATCGCCACCGTCGCCGTGCTCGGCATCGGACTGTCGGTCGTCGTCGCAGGACCCGCCCAGGCCGCGCCGTCAGCGCCGTCCTGGGACGACGTCAAGGCCGCGAAGTCGGATGCCGCCGACGCGCAGCAGACGGTGGACGAGCTGAGCGACCGGCTGACCTCGCTGCAGGCCGCCGCGGACCGCGCCGGCATCGTCGAGCAGCAGGCCGGGCAGGCGTACGCCCTCGCCGCCTCGCAGCAGCAGGAGGCGAAGGACACCCTCGCCGACCTGTCCGCGCAGTCGAAGCGGGCCAAGGGCAAGGCGGACGACTCCGCGGGCCAGGTGGCGGCGCTCGTCGTCGAGCTGTCCCGCACGGGCGGCGGCGACCTGTCGACGACGATGCTCACGGACGCCTCGGACTCCGGCGACCTGCTCTACCGCGTCGGCACGATGTCGCACCTGTCCGAGCGGTCGGCGACGATCCTGGCCCAGGCCCGCTCCGACCAGAAGACCGTGGACTCGCTCGCCGACCAGCAGGCCGTCGCCACGACGGCGCTGAGCAAGGCGACCGAGGCGACGAAGACCGCCTTCGCCACCGCCAACGACGTCTCGGCCGACGCCCAGGCCCGTGTGCAGAAGCAGCAGGACCAGCAGGGCGAGGTCCTCCGTCAGCTCGCGTACCTCAAGGGCACGAGCGTCGCGACGGAGAGCGCGTACTGGAGTGCGCAGCAGGCCAAGGCGGCCGAGACCGCCCTGGCGGCCCAGACGAGCAGCAACGGCACCAGCACGACCAGTGGCGACACCGGCACCGGTACGAGCAGCGGCAGCACCACGAACCCGAGCGCCGGCTCCGGCAGCGGATCGACCACCCCCTCGCGCCCGAGCACCCCGTCGAAGCCGAGCACGCCGGCGGCTCCCGCCCCGGCACCGGCACCAGCGCCCGCTCCCGCCAAGCCGAGTACGCCCACCCCGTCGAAGCCGAGCACCCCCGCCCCGGCGCCGAAGCCGACGGTCCCGAGCAGCCCGTCGAAGGCCGCTGGCGCCATCTCCTACGCCCGCACCCAACTCGGCAAGCCGTACCTCATCGGTGGCGCAGGCCCGAACAGCTGGGACTGCTCCGGCCTCGTCATGATGGCCTACAGCTCGCAGGGCATCGCGACCGGCGGCCACAACGTCGTCTGGCAGTACAACTACTTCGGCTCGATCGGCCGTCTCGTGCCGCTCTCGCAGCGCCAGCCCGGCGACATCCTCTTCTACTCGTCGAACGGAACCGCTTCCGGCGGTTACCACGACTCGATCTACACCGGCAACGGCATGATGGTCGAAGCAGCCCGACCAGGCGTCGGCGTGGTCGAGCGGGCGGTCTGGACGCCGAGCCAGCTCCTGCCCTACGTCGCCCGCCCGAGCGGTTCCCTGTAGCCCGCTCCCGGTGTGCCCGGTCCTTCCCAGAACGGCTGCGGTAGCAAGCGGGATCGGGCGTACCTGCCCGGATCAGAGCACCAGGTGCGCCCGTTCCCACCAGGTACGCCTGAACCCGCACGGCACAGCCCTACGAACGCAGAACGGCGCCCGCCCTCCGGATGGAGAGCGGGCGCCGTTCGGCGTCAGGAAGCGTCCGGAAGCATCCGGAAGCGTCAGTGACCAGCGGGCACGTACGCGGCCTGGCCGGCCTGCACGATCGCCTCGGCCTCGGCGGCGTCGCCCCAGCCCTCGGCCTTGACCCACTTGTTCGGCTCGAGGTCCTTGTAGCGCTCGAAGAAGTGCGCGATCTCGGCCTTCGTCTGCTCGTCGACGTCCGAGATGTCCTGGATGTGCGTCCAGCGCGGGTCCTTCGCGGGGACCACGAGGACCTTCTCGTCCTTGCCAGCCTCGTCGCTCATCTTGAAGACGCCGACCGGACGGACCTTGACGCCCACGCCGGGGAACGTCGGGAACTCGAGGAGCAGCAGCGCGTCCACGGGGTCGCCGTCGTCGGCCAGGGTCTTCTCGAAGAAGCCGTAGTCGGTCGGGTAGACGAACGACGTGAACAGCACGCGGTCGAGGTAGACACGACCGGTCTCGTGGTCCACCTCGTACTTGTTGCGGCTGCCCTTGGGGATCTCGACGACGACGTCGTACGCGGCCATGTCTGTACTCCTGGTGTGTCGGTGGGGCTGTCGGTGGTCCCGAGAGCGCGGCTAACGTTACCGGGTGAACTCTCCGCGTCCCCGGCTGGACCCTGCCGTCGCCGAGACCCGCCTGGCGGTCCGCGACCTGCTCGCCACCGCGATCGACGACGGCGTCGTCACCGCGGGTGACCTCGTGCTGGTCGCGCTGAGCGGCGGACCGGACTCGCTCGCGCTCGCCGCGGCCACCGCGTTCGAGGCGGGCAAGCAGGGACTCCGAGCCGGGGCAGTGGTCGTCGACCACGCGCTCCAGGCGGGCTCCGAGGCGGTCGCGAGCCGCGCCTCCCGGCAGGCATCCGAGCTGGGTCTCGACCCGGTCGAGGTCCGCAGGGTCGCGGTCGGCTCCGACGGTGGTCCGGAGGGCGCCGCCCGGGAGGCCCGCCACGCGTCGATCGCCGAGGTCGCCTCCGCCACCGGGTCACCTCTCGTGCTGTTGGGACACACCCTGGACGACCAGGCCGAGACGGTGCTGCTGGGCCTGCTGCGCGGCAGCGGGCCGGACAGCCTGTCGGGCATGCTGCCGCTCGCGCGGCGCGAGCAGGGGCCGGCCTACGGCCGCCCGCTGCTCGCCGTGCGTCGGCACGCGACGCGGCAGGCGTGCGCCGCCGCCGGGTTGGCGCCGTGGCGCGACCCGCAGAACGACGACCCCGCCTACGCCCGTGTCCGCGTGCGGAACACCCTCATGCCGGTGCTCGAGCGCGAACTCGGTGCCGGGGTGCCCGAGGCGCTGGCGCGGACGGCCGACCAGCTGCGCGAGGACTCGGCGGCACTCGACCACTTCGCCGAGGAACTGGCAGAGGACATCGCCGAGCACTCCGAGGCCGGCATCTCGCTGTCCGTCCGGGCGCTCGGGGCGAACCCGCCGGCGCTCCGGCAGCGACTCGTGCGCCTGGCGGTCGAGAGCGAGTTCGGGGTGACGCTGTCGCGCGTGCAGACGCTCGAGGTCTGCCGGCTCGTCACGGACTGGGGCGGACAGGGGCCGATCGACCTGCCGGGCGTCCGGGCGTCGCGATCCGGTGACCGCCTGTCGTTCAGTGCCGGTTAGGCTGGACCGGTGGAACTCTCCGACGTCCAGGCAGACCTGTCCGAAGTCCTCTTCACGCCCGAGCAGATCGACGACAAGCTCGCCGAACTCGCGGCGGTCGTCGACGCCGACTACGCGGGCCGCGACCCCCTGCTCGTCGGTGTCCTGAAGGGTGCCGTCATGGTGATGGCCGACTTCTCGCGGCACCTCAAGATGCAGGCGCGGATGGACTGGATGGCGGTGTCGTCGTACGGCTCCGGCACGAAGTCGTCCGGTGTGGTGCGGATCCTCAAGGACCTCGACACCGACCTGCACGGCCGCGACGTCCTCATCGTCGAGGACATCATCGACTCCGGTCTGACGCTGTCCTGGCTCAAGCAGAACCTGCAGTCCCGCGGTGCCGCGAGCGTCGAGATCGTCGCCCTGCTGCGCAAGCCCGAGGCCGCCAAGGTCGAGGTCGACGTCAAGTACGTGGGCTTCGACATCCCCGACGAGTTCGTGGTCGGCTACGGCCTCGACTACGACGAGCGCTACCGGAACCTGCGCGGTGTCGGTGTCCTGGCGCCGCACGTGTACTCGTAACCCGTCCAGGGGGTACTTGCCTCGGGTTGAGTTCGCCCGCAGAGGACACCCATTCTCGCCACAGAATCGCGGCCGTATGCTGACCTGCACGCAACTTCGGCAGAGAAAGGTGTCGGGCACTCGCGCCCGGATCACATGAACTTCAAGCGCATCTTCCGCGGCCCGTACCTCTACGTGCTGATCGCGCTGGCGGGCATCTTCATCGGCTGGAGCGTCATCAGCCAGGGCAGCACGACCGAGGTCAGCACCCAGAAGGGCCTCGAGCAGCTCGCCGACGGCAAGATCTCGTCCGTCATCGTCAACTCCACCGAGCAGCGGGTCGACATGATCACCCGCGACGGCGACAAGCAGGAGCAGTTCTACTACTCCACGCCCCGTGGCGAAGAGGTCATCCAGGCCGTCAACGACGCCAACCTGCCCAAGGGCTACGACGACCACGTGAACACGGGCAACTGGTTCCTGTCGCTCCTCGGCGTCCTACTCCCCTTCCTGATCATCGGTGCCCTGTTCTGGTTCCTGCTCTCGAGCGCCCAGGGCGGCGGCTCGAAGGTCATGCAGTTCGGCAAGTCGAAGGCCAAGATCAACAACAAGGAGAACCCGCAGGTGTCGTTCGCCGACGTCGCGGGCTCCGACGAGGCGATCGAGGAACTCCACGAGATCAAGGAGTTCCTGAAGGAGCCGGCGAAGTTCCAGGCCGTCGGCGCCAAGATCCCGAAGGGCGTGCTGTTGTACGGCCCTCCCGGAACCGGCAAGACCCTGCTCGCCCGCGCCGTCGCCGGCGAAGCGGGTGTGCCGTTCTACTCGATCTCCGGTTCGGACTTCGTCGAGATGTTCGTCGGTGTCGGTGCGAGCCGTGTCCGTGACCTCTTCGAGCAGGCCAAGGCGAACTCGCCGGCCATCGTCTTCATCGACGAGATCGACGCCGTCGGTCGTCACCGCGGTGCCGGCATCGGCGGCGGCAACGACGAGCGCGAGCAGACGCTCAACCAGCTGCTCGTCGAGATGGACGGCTTCGACGGCAAGACGAACGTCATCCTCATCGCCGCGACGAACCGTCCCGACGTGCTCGACCCCGCGCTCCTGCGTCCGGGCCGCTTCGACCGCCAGATCGGTGTCGACGCCCCGGGCATGGCCGGCCGCAAGCAGATCCTCGAGGTGCACGCGAAGGGCAAGCCGCTCGCCGCGAGCGTCGACCTCGAGTTGCTCGCCCGCAAGACGCCGGGCTTCACCGGCGCCGACCTGGCGAACGTCCTGAACGAGGCCGCGCTGCTCACCGCCCGGTCGAACGCGCAGCTCATCGACAACCGCGCGCTGGACGAGGCCGTCGACCGCGTCATGGCGGGCCCGCAGCGTCGGACCCGGATCATGTCCGACCAGGAACGCCTGATCACCGCGTACCACGAGGGCGGCCACGCCCTGGCGGCAGCGGCGATGCGGCACACCGACCCGGTCACGAAGATCACGATCCTGCCGCGCGGCCGTGCCCTCGGGTACACGATGGTGCTCCCGCTCGAGGACAAGTACTCGGTCACCCGCAACGAGCTGCTCGACCAGCTCACCTACGCCATGGGTGGACGCGTCGCCGAGGAGATCGTGTTCCACGATCCCACCACCGGTGCCTCGAACGACATCGAGAAGGCCACCGGCACCGCCCGCAAGATGGTCACCGAGTACGGCATGAGCCAGGCCGTCGGGTCCGTGAAGCTCGGTTCCGGGTCGAGCGAGCCGTTCGTCGGCCGCGACATGAGCGGTGGGACCGGGCGCGACTACTCGGAGAACATCGCCCAGACCGTCGACGCCGAGACCCGTGCGCTGCTCGAGGCCGCGCACAACGAGGCCTACCAGGTGCTCAACGACAACCGCGACATCCTCGACCGCCTGGCCGGTGAGCTCCTCGAGAAGGAGACGCTCGACGCCCCGGAGCTCGTGGAGATCTTCAAGGACGTCCGCAAGCTGCCGGAGCGCCCGCAGTGGCTCTCCAGCGACAAGCGTCCGGTGAGCAACCTGCCCGCGATCGACGTGCCCGGGCAGGCCGCCGCCACCGCAGCGGACCAGTCGGACAGCGAGTCGACCTCGAAGCCCCGTCGTCGCCCCTTCGGCAACCCGGGTATCGCCCCGGCGTAGGGGGCCGGCATGACCGACCTGCCGACGAGACGTGCTCGTCGGCTCGACACCCGCGACGGTCCGACACCGGACCGCACGCGGGTGTTGGGCATCCTCAACGTGACGCCGGACTCGTTCAGCGACGGCGGGCTGCACCAGGCCTACGACGCCGCCGTGCAGCACGCGCGTGACCTCGTCGCCGCGGGCGCCGACATCATCGACGTCGGTGGGGAGTCGACCCGGCCGGGCTCGGAACGCGTGCCGGTGCCCGTCGAGCAGGAGCGCGTCCTGCCGGTCGTCCGGCAGCTCGTCGCCGAGGGCATCCCGGTCAGCGTCGACACGATGAACGCCTCGACCGCCGAACGGGCCGTCGAACTCGGCGCCGCGATCGTCAACGACGTGTCCGGCGGCCTGGCCGACCCGGACATGGCCCGCGTGGTCGCGTCGACCGGGGCCGGGTTCGTGGTCATGCACTGGCGTGGCCACAGCGACCGGATGTACCGCGACGCCGAGTACGTGCACGCCGTCGACGAGGTCCGGCGCGAGGTCGAGATGCGGGTCGCCGAGCTCATCGTCCTCGGGGTGCGCCAGGAACAGGTCGTGATCGACCCGGGCCTCGGCTTCGCCAAGCAGGGCGTGCAGAACTGGGAGATCCTGGCCGGCTACGAACGGTTCGCCTCGATCGGCCTGCCGGTGCTCGTCGCCGCATCACGCAAGCGGTTCCTGGACGGAGTGGGCAGCCCCGAGGGTGCCCCGCCGAAGGACCGCGACCTCGCCACCGCCGCCATCAGCCTGCTCGCCGCCGAACGCGGCGCGTGGGGGGTGCGCGTGCACGACCCGGCACCGACCCGTGCCGTGCTCGACGTCTGGGACGCCTGGAGGGCAGCTCGCTCGTGAACGACACCATCCGCCTCGTCGGGGTCCGTGCCCGCGGCCACCACGGGGTCTTCGACCACGAACGTGCCGACGGTCAGGACTTCGTCGTCGACGTCGCCGTGGAGCTCGACGCCCGCGCGGCCTCGGGCAGCGACGACCTCGACGCCACCGTGCACTACGGCGTGCTCGCCGAGCAGGTCGTCGCCGAGATCGAACGCGACCCGGTGGACCTGATCGAGACCCTCGCCGAACGCATCGCGGCCGCGGTGCTCACCCACCGTGCGGCCCTGGCGACCGAGGTCACCGTGCACAAGCCGCAGGCACCCATCACCGTGCCGTTCACCGACGTCTCGATCACCATCCGCCGTGCCCGCGGGGCGACCGTGCCGGACGAGGAAGAAGAGTGAGCCGCGTCGTCGTCGCGCTCGGCGCCAACCTCGGCGACCGGGGGAGCACCCTCCGCGCCGCCGCCCGAGCGGTCGCCGCGCTGCCCGGGGTCCACCCGGTGGCGTCGAGCCACGAGGTCGAGTCGGTCGCCGTCACCCTGGACGGCCGCGACGACACCAAGCCGCGTTACCGCAACGCCGTCGTGGTCGTCGACACCGACCTCGAGCCGCAGGCGTTCCTCGACGCGCTGCACGGCATCGAGGACGAGCACGGCCGCACCCGCGACGTCCGCTGGGGCGACCGGACCCTCGACCTCGACGTCGTCGCCGTCGACGACCTGCGCATCGACACCGCCACGCTCACCGTCCCGCACCCCCGTGCCGCCGAGCGCGCGTTCGTGCTCGCACCGTGGCTCGACGCCGACCCCGCGGCCGTCCTGCCCGGCGCCGGACCGGTGGCCGACCTGCTCGCCGCCGTGGGGGACGACACCGAGCGCGTCGACGAGCCGCGCTTGTTCGCGGACGTGCCCCGCGCCTCCCGGGCCACCACCGAAGGGAACGTGACCCAGCCGTGAAGCCGACCCGTCCCTCCACCCTGCTCAGCATCGCCGTCGTGACCGCGGTGGCGGGCTTCGCGTTCGACGCGGTGCTCGCGTCGCGACAGTCGCCGACGCTGCTGCTCGCCGTGCCGCTCGGCATCACGCTCGCGTTCATCGGCGTCGCCGTCGTGCTCATGGCGCGACCCGTCCGCCGGCACGCCCGCGATGGCGCGGGCCGGCAGCGCCCGGTCGACCCGCTCTACGCCACGCGCGTGGTGGTGCTGGCGAAGGCCTCGAGCATCTGCGGCGTCCTGTTCGGCGGCTTCGCGATCGGGCTGGTCGTGTACCTCCTGACCCGCTCGGTGACGCCTTCGCTAGGCTCGACCCTGCCGAACGTGGTCGCCGTCGGGGGCGGGATCGTGCTGACGGTCTGCGCACTCGTGGCAGAGCGCATGTGCATCGCTCCTCCGGGTGACGACGACGAGCCGGGCGACCCCCGGAACGGCACGACGGCGAACTGACCCGAGCACACCCACTGGAGGCCCGCGATGGCGCGTGAACGACTCGACGAGCCGGGCCTCGGCCTGACCGGCATCGACTGGACCAGGGTGTCCGCGAAGCTCGTGTGGACCGAACTCATCACGACCCTGGTGATCGGCCTCGTGGTGACCGCCGGCCTGGTCCTCATCGGGATCGTCAACGACGGCTTCGGCTCGGGCGCCGGCACCGTCTGGCTGCTCATCGGCATCGTGGTGCTCGTCATCACGCTCGTCACCGCGGCGCTGACGCCCCGCCGGGTCCGTGCGATCGGCTACGCCCTGCGCGACGACGACCTGGTGGTCCGCCGCGGCCTGATGTGGCAGCGCTTCACGGCGGTGCCGTACGGGCGCATGCAGCTCGTCGACGTGGCGCGCGGTCCGCTCGACCGGGCGCTCGGCATGAGCGAGCTGAAGTTCGTGACCGCCGCGGCCGCCACGAACGTCCGCATCCCCGGCATCCCCGCGACCGACGCCGACGAACTGCGCGACCGGCTCGTCGAGCTCGCCGAGTCCCGCCGCGCCGGGCTGTAGGGGGTCGCGGTGACCTTCCGACCCGGCCCGCCGCCGCCCGCCCCGCCCACGCGCGGGAACGCCGCTGCCGCAGCGCCCCTGACCGACGGCGAGTGGCACCGCCTGCACCCGCTGACCCCGCTGCTCAAGGGCGGGATCTTCCTGATCGTCATCCTCGGCTACGTGCTGAACAGCCTGCGCGACCAGCTCGTCGAGTTCTTCATCCCCGGCGGCGAGCAGCAGGACGGCGACCCCGTCCGCTACGTCTACGAGCACGGCGTCGTCGGCTGGGTGCTGCTCGGCGTCGCGGTGTTCCTGCTCGTGCTGATCGGGCTCTTCTACCTGTCCTGGCGCATGCACGAGTTCCGGGTCACCGGCGAGATCGTCGAGGTCCGCTCGGGCGTGCTGTTCCGGAACCACCGCAAGGCCCGGCTCGACCGGATCCAGGGCATCAACATCTCGCGTCCGCTCATCCCGCGGGTGTTCGGCACGGCGAAGCTCGAGATCGCCCAGGCCGGCAACGACGCCAACGTGCAGCTCGCGTACCTCGGGGTGAAGGCCGCCGACGACCTGCGGCTGCGCATCCTCGTGCTCGCCTCGGGTGCGAAGGACGACGACCGTGGCAGTGGTCCGGCGCGCGCGTCGAACGGTGTGTTGCAGGACCGCGTCGACGAGATGTTCTCGCCCGAGCTCGACCCCGCCGCGGTGCAGGCCACCCGGATCGTCAAGGTGAAGCCCGGCCGGCTGATCGCGTCGATGCTGCTCTCCGGCACCACCGTCTTCATCCTGCTGGCCGTGGCGGCGATGATCGTCAGTGTCGCGCTCACCGGCGAGTACGGGATCCTGTTCGGCCTGTTCCCCGCCGTGATCGGTGCGGGCAGCTACTACGTCCGCAAGTTCTCGCGGTCGCTGCAGTACACGATCGCCGAGACCCGTGACGGCATCCGGATCGGGTTCGGGCTCGTGTCGACCTCGAACGAGACGCTGCCCCCGGGCCGCATCCACGCCGTCAGTGTCGCGCAGCCGCTGCTCTGGCGACCGTTCGGCTGGTGGGACGTCCGGATCAACCGTGCGACGAACGCCGGCAACGGGGCATCGAGCAACCAGCAGGCCTCCGCCATCGTGCTGCCCGTCGGCACCGCGGCCGACGTCCGCGAGGTCCTCGACATCATCCTGCCCGGCCTGGTCGGCACTGCCGTCGCGGGCCCCGAGGCCTCGCAGGAGGCCCTGCGGGAAGGCTCCGCCGAGGCCGTCAGCGTCGTCGACGACAGCCTCACCACGAGCGGCGACGAGGGCGGCTTCGTGCACTCCCCGCGCCGCGGTGCGTGGCTCCGGCCGTTCGCGTTCCGGCGCAACGGGTACCGGTTCGTGCAGGGCGCGGTGCTGCTCCGGCTCGGCGCCGTCTGGCGGTCGCTCGTCATCGTGCCGTTGCCCCGGGTGCAGAGCGTGAAGGTCGAGCAGGGTCCGCTCGAGCGTGCCCTGCGGCTCGCCGCCGTCCACGTGCACACCGTCGCCGGGCCGGTCTCGGCCCGCGTCGGTGCGCTCGACGCACGGGACGCGCAGCGGCTGTGGTCCGAGACGACCCAGCGCGCCGTCGAGGCCGCTGCGGTCGACACGTCCCACCGGTGGCGCGAACGGGAGGCCCGTCCCGCGTCCGCCAGGCACGCTGCGGACGTGCCGTGGCCCGGGACCGGAGCCCCTGCCGGACCCGACGCCGACCACCGGCCCGGCACCGTGCCTCCCGGCCCGGGGTGGAGCGACGTCCCGCCCACCGGGGCCGTCCGATGAGGGCCGGGCGCCTCGGCGTCGGCGTCGTCGGTGCCGGACGGGTCGGACCCGTGCTCGGCGCCGCACTCGCGAACGCGGAGCACGCGGTCGTCGGGGTGACCGCCGTGTCCGCCGAGAGCCGTGACCGTGCCGAGGCGATGCTGCCCGGCGCTCCCGTGCTCGCGACGCCGGACCTGGTCGAGCGGAGCGAACTCGTGCTGCTCGCCGTGCCGGACGACCAGCTGGCTTCGCTCGTGCAGGGCCTGGCGGACGCCGGCATCTGGCAGCCCGGACAGCTCGTCGTGCACACCAGCCCGGACCACGGCGTCGGCATCCTCGCCCCTGCGATGGCGGCCGGCGCGATCCCGCTCGCCATCCACCCCGCGATGGCGTTCACCGGCACCAGCGTCGACCTGTCGCGGCTCCGTGACGCCTACTGCGCGGTCACCGCTCCCTCACCCGTGCTGCCCATCGCGCAGGCCCTGGTGGTCGAGATGGGCGCCGAGCCGTTCGTCATCGCCGAGGGGGACCGGCCCGCCTACGCCGACGCCGTCCGCGCCGCCGTGAGCTTCTCGACCGCGATCGTGGACCAGTCGGCGGGCACGCTCTCCGGCATCGGTGTGGACCACCCCGGCCGGGTGCTCGGTGCGCTCGTCCGCTCCGCCGTCGACAACGCACTGACGGCCGCCGACGGGCAGTCCACGCTGTAGCGCGGGTGGCCGCCGGTTCGGGGGCGGACGCGCGGCGCGGGTAGCATTTCCCCCGACCCCCACGACCATCGGAGCCGCACCCGCATGACCGACGAGACCGCCACCACCGACACCGCGATCGCCGACGCCGCCGCACTGGCCGAGCAGGAGACCAGCGAGCAGCGACAGGTCCGGCTCGACAAGCGCGCGAAGCTGCTCGAGTCCGGCATCGAGGCGTACCCCGCCGAGCTCCCGATCACGACGACGATCCCGGCGGTCCGCGACCAGTACGCGCACCTCGAGACCGGCGAGGAGACGCAGGACGTCGTCGGTGTCGCCGGCCGCATCGTGTTCTCGCGCAACACCGGCAAGCTCTGCTTCGCGTCCTTGCAATCCGGCGACGGGTCCCGCATCCAGGCGATGGTGTCCCTCGCCGAGGTCGGAGACGAGTCCCTCGCGCGCTGGAAGGAGTTCGTCGACCTCGGCGACCACGTGTTCGTGCACGGCCGTGTGATCTCCTCGCGCCGCGGTGAGCTGTCGATCATGGTCGACGAGTGGGCGATCGCGGCGAAGGCGATCCTGCCGCTGCCGAACCTGCACAACGAACTGAACGAGGAGACGCGGGTCCGCCAGCGTTACCTCGACCTCATCGTCCGCGACGAAGCACGCGCCACCGTCCGCGCGCGTGCCGCCGTGATGTCCTCGCTCCGCCAGACCTTCACCGAGCACGAGTACCTCGAGGTCGAGACGCCGATGCTGCAGACCCAGCACGGTGGCGCCTCGGCTCGTCCGTTCGTGACCCACTCGAACGCCTTCGACACCGAGCTCTTCCTGCGCATCGCGCCCGAGCTCTTCCTGAAGCGCGCCGTCGTCGGCGGCATCGACCGGGTGTTCGAGATCAACCGGAACTTCCGCAACGAGGGTGCCGACTCGTCGCACTCGCCCGAGTTCGCGATGGTCGAGGCGTACCAGGCGTACGGCAACTACGAGCAGATGGCCGACCTGACGCAGGAGCTCGTGCAGCGCGCTGCGCGGGCCGTGACCGGCGGCTCGCTCGAGGTCACCCTGCCCGACGGCAGCACGTACGACCTCGGCGGCGAGTGGCCGCGCATCGACATGTACGGCTCGCTGTCCGAGGCTGCCGGTCGCGACATCACCCCGGAGACCCCGCTGTCCGAGCTGCAGGAGCTCGCCGCTGCCGAGGGCGTCGAGGTCGCGCACGCCACGCACGGCAAGTACGTCGAAGAACTCTGGGAGCACTTCGTCATCGACTCGCTCGACCGCCCGACGTTCGTGATGAACTTCCCGGTCGACACCTCGCCGCTCACCCGCGAGCACCGCACCCGTCCGGGCATCGTCGAGAAGTGGGACCTGTACGTCCGCGGCTTCGAGCTCGCGACGGCGTACTCCGAGCTCGTCGACCCGGTCGTGCAGCGGGAGCGCTTCGTCGAGCAGGCGAAGCTCGCAGCCGGCGGCGACCCCGAGGCGATGCGCGTCGACGAGGAGTTCCTGCGAGCCCTCGAGCACGCGATGCCCCCGTCGGGTGGCATGGGCATGGGCGTCGACCGCCTGCTCATGGCGATCACCGGCCTCGGCATCCGCGAGACGATCCTGTTCCCTCTGGTCAAGTAAGTCCCGGCTCCCCGGGGTACGATGCTCCGGTGCCGCATGGAGTCGTGACCGGGATCATCTTCGCCCTGACGCCGACCATCGTCGTCGGCCTCATCTTCTGGTTCGTGATGCGCGCCATCATGCGGGCCGACCGCACCGAGCGTGCCGCGTACGCCAAGGTCGAGGCCGAGGAGCGTGCCCGGTTCGAGCGGGAGCACGGCGTCCCCGCGCCGGCGCCGGCCTCGGCCGAGTAGCGCCGCCCGACCCACGTACCGTCCGAAGGCCGTCGTCCGCACCGCGGACGGCGGCCTTCATCGTTCGCGCCCCCTCGACGGCTGTGCCCGCTCGACGGCTGTGCGCCCTCGACCCGTCACGCCCCGTTCACCTCGCCGTCGCGCGCCGGGGTGAGCATCGTCCGCATGGCAACCACACATCCCTTCACGGGCCGCAGCCTCGTCGGTGACATCGAGAGCGAGTACGACGAGTTCGATCGAGACGCCGACCTCGAGGCGTCCAAGCGCCGGGACGGGTGGCTCGAACCCTCCTGGTGACCCCCCCCACCCACTCGGTTTTCGGGGTACGACCGCCGGATCGCATCGATCCGGCCGGACGTACCCCTTTTGCATGTCCGGAAGGCGCGGCGCCACGGGGTACAGGTTCGGAAACGCGTGAGAAACACTCCTGCAACGCCGGAAACATCACGTCACACCCTTGATCCGCGGCAGTTCGGGGGACCACACTGGCAGCATCGCTGTACCCCACGGGGGACGGTTTCGATGACGAAGCACGGAGAAGCCTGAGAATCATTCCGATCGGTTTGTGGGGTACACCTCCGGACCGCTTTACTCATCAACACCCCCAGCAACACCCCCAGCACCACCGCACGAAGCCATCACCGCCGAACGCAGGGAGCAACACCATGACGATCGCACCGGCTGCACCGAGCACCACCCGCCGCGCCACCACGAAGAAGGCAGCGGCATCGAAGACCCAGACCGCCGAGTCCACGACGACCTCCCTCGACACCGAGGTCGAGGCCGACGAGCAGCTCGCCGGCGTCCGCGGTGCCTCCGTCGACCAGGTCGGCGACTACCTGCGCCACATCGGTCGCCTCTCGCTCCTCACCGCCGAGGAAGAAGCGCAGATCGCCCGTCGCATCGAGGTCGGCCTGTTCGCGGAAGAGAAGCTCGCGACCGAGAAGGGCCTCGCGAAGACCCTGCAGCGTGAACTCCGCTGGCTCGTCCGCGACGGTGAGCGCGCCAAGGAGCGCATGATCACCTCGAACCTCCGCCTGGTCGTCAGCATCGCGAAGCGCTACTCGCAGCGTGGTCTGCCGTTCATGGACGTCATCCAGGAGGGCAACCTCGGCCTGGTCCGTGCGGTCGAGAAGTTCGACTTCACGCAGGGCTACAAGTTCTCGACCTACGCCACCTGGTGGATCCGCCAGGCGATCTCGCGTGGTCTCGCCGACAAGGCCCGCACGATCCGCATCCCGGTCCACACCGTCGAGCTGATCAACAAGATCTCCCGCACCGAGCGCGACCTGACCGTCGACCTCGGCCGCGCGCCGATGCCCGACGAGGTCGCCGCCGAGCTGAGCATGACGGTGGAAGAGCTCGTCGACCTCAAGGGTCGCTCGCACGAGCCGGTCTCGATCCACACCGTGGTCGGCGACTCGGACGACAGCGAGCTCGGTGACTTCATCGAGGACGAGGACGCTGCGTCCCCGAACGAGCTCACCGAGACCACGCTCCTGCACCGCGACATCCGTTCGATCGTCGCCGAGCTGCCGAGCGAGGAAGCCAACGTGATCCGCATGCGCTACGGCCTCGACGACGACAAGCCGATGACGCTCGACGAGATCTCGAAGATCGTGCACACGACCCGCCAGGCCGTCAGCCGGGTGGAGTCGCGCGCCAAGCTGCGTCTGTTCGCCAAGGCGGTCTCGCAGGACATGCAGCTGTACCTGACCGACTGAGGTCAGCAGGCTTCGGCCGGCGCTCGCGTCGGCAGGGGAACCCGGGTCGGTCTGTGGGAAGACGATCCGGTGGGGTGATGGGAAGGCCCGCTCGAGCACTGCTCGAGCGGGCCATTCACGTTCGTGGGCGCCGGACGCCGGCCCGGACCGCTACTGGTCGAGTTCGCGCCCGAGCTTCTGCCGCAGGTCGCTCGGGATCAGCTCGATGAGCTGGTCGGGCCGGACCGGCAGGTCGAGCAGGCTCAGCTTCACCCGACCGGTGCGTCCGTGCCGCTCGGCGTCGAGTCGGACGACGCTGCCGGCGTCCTTGCGGAGTCGGACGTCGATCTGCGCACCGGTGGCGACCTCGCCGACGACGAGCCCGTCGACCTCGAGTGCGGCGCTCCTGGTGCCCTCGGCGATGTCGAACCGGTAGCGCTCGCGCGCGGCGAGCACCACGGCGCGGTCGATGCCCGCCATCGGGGCGACCGGGGTGACGACGGACCCGGAGAGTGCGGGGGAGAGCACCGGGCCACCCGCGGCGTAGTTGTACGCGGTGGAGCCGGCCGGGGTCGCGGCGACGATGGCGTCGGCGCGGTAGTAGCCGTAGCCGAGCCCGCCGACACTGAGGTCCGCCGACACCTGACCGGAACCGGGGCGCCGCACGATCGTCAGGTCGTTGAACGCCAGGTAGTCCGTGCGTGCGCCGCTCCAGGACAGCCGGGCCTCGAGCGCGTGGTGCGGCTCGAGCTGGTACTCGCCGGCCGACAGTCGGTCGAGCGCTGCCTCGAGCTCGGGCGGTTCGATCTCCACGAGGAACCCGACGTTGCCGTAGTTCACGCCGAGCACGGGGACCGGGCGCTTCGCCACGAGTCGCATGGCGCCGAGCATGGTGCCGTCGCCGCCGAGGGCCACGACGAGGTCGACGCGTGCGGTGAAGTCGTCGTCCTCCACCGCGGTGATGCCCCCGCCGATCCGCTGCGCGTCGGCTCGGCGGGCGACGAGTTCGCCCCGGCCGGACGCGTTCCATCGCTGCAGGGTCGTGACGGACTCCTGCACGTTCTTGGTCGGGTGGACGACGAGGCCGACAACGGGCTGATCCATGACCGGATGCTACCGAGCCGCGCTGAACCGAGGGGTGTTCAATTGCCATTGCATGCGATATTCTGAATACATGCAGATCGCTCAGCTGTCCGTCGCCCTCCCCACCGTCCGGCAGGGTCGCGAGATCGTGCTGCTCGCCGACCTCGAGTCCCACGAGACGGGCTTCGGCTTCGTCGACGCGGAGCACCTCCTGCTCGCCGCCGTCACCCTCTGCAGCGGGATGCCCCGGTTCCGCCCGATCTTCGACGCGCACGGCGTGACCCCCGAGGCCGTCCGCTCCGAGATCAGCGTCTTCGTCGGTGCGCGGGCCGCGTGCCCGGACGAGCACGACCGGGTCGCCTGCACCCCGGCGGCCGCCAGGGTCCTCGCACGAGCAGCCGTCCTCGCCGGTCCGGCCGAGCGCGTCCGCCCGGTGCACGTCGTGCTGGCCGTCCTCGACGGCGTCGACGACCCCTTCATGGGCTCGGCGCACGACGTCCTCGACGCCCTGGGCGTCGAGCCGCGCCGCTTCCGGCGCGCCCTGCGCCGGGCAGCGCGGCGCGCCTGAGACGCGACCGGGGAAGGAGACGGGCGTGGTCCGCTCAGCGTGACGCGCCAGCGGCACGCGGGCCGCGCCGACCGAGCCTGCGAGGGAGGGTGGCGGACGCCGCCACGGGCCTCCCGTCGTCTGTTCCGTTCGCTCACTGCGCACATCGCGCAGTGAGGTCACGCCCACGGCGAACAGGGGCAGCCCGCACGGGGAGCGCTGGTTACTCTCGGAGTACGTGACCGGACTCAGACGAGACCGGACCAGCTGTCGGCTCCGTCAGAAAGGGCCAAGGGAGAGCACATGTTCGAGAGATTCACCGACCGAGCCCGTCGTGTTGTCGTCCTCGCTCAAGAAGAAGCGAAGATGCTCAACCACAACTACATCGGCACCGAGCACATCCTCCTCGGCCTGATCCACGAGGGCGAGGGCGTTGCTGCCAAGGCGCTGGAGTCGCTCGGCATCTCGCTCGACGCCGTCCGCGAGCAGGTCCAGGACATCATCGGCCAGGGTCAGCAGCAGCCGACCGGGCACATCCCGTTCACGCCGCGTGCCAAGAAGGTGCTCGAGCTGTCCCTGCGCGAGGCGCTGCAGCTCGGCCACAACTACATCGGGACCGAGCACATCCTGCTCGGCCTGATCCGCGAGGGCGAGGGTGTCGCAGCCCAGGTGCTCGTGAAGCTCGGCGCCGACCTCAACCGGGTCCGCCAGCAGGTCATCCAGCTCCTGTCCGGCTACCAGGGCAAGGAAGCGGTCGCCGTCGGCGGCGAGCAGCAGCAGAACGCGCAGCAGGGTTCGCAGGTCCTCGACCAGTTCGGTCGGAACCTCACCCAGGCCGCGCGCGACGGCAAGCTCGACCCCGTCATCGGGCGCGAGAAGGAGATGGAGCGGGTCATGCAGATCCTCTCCCGCCGCTCCAAGAACAACCCCGTCCTGATCGGTGAGCCCGGCGTCGGCAAGACCGCCGTCGTCGAGGGCCTCGCCCAGGCGATCGTCAAGGGCGACGTGCCCGAGACGCTGAAGGACAAGCAGCTCTACTCGCTCGACCTCGGCTCGCTCATCGCCGGGTCCCGCTACCGCGGTGACTTCGAGGAGCGCCTGAAGAAGGTCACGAAGGAGATCCGCACCCGCGGCGACATCATCGTCTTCATCGACGAGATCCACACGCTCGTCGGTGCCGGTGCTGCCGAAGGTGCGATCGACGCCGCGTCGATCCTCAAGCCCCTCCTCGCCCGCGGTGAGCTCCAGACCATCGGTGCCACCACGCTCGACGAGTACCGCAAGCACTTCGAGAAGGACGCAGCACTCGAGCGTCGCTTCCAGTCGGTACAGGTCAACGAGCCGTCGCTGCCGCACACGATCAACATCCTCAAGGGCCTGCGCGACAAGTACGAGGCGTTCCACAAGGTGTCCATCACCGACGGTGCGATCGTCTCGGCCGCCAACCTGGCGGACCGCTACGTGCAGGACCGCTTCCTGCCCGACAAGGCCATCGACCTGATCGACGAGGCCGGCGCACGCCTGCGCCTCTCGATCCTGTCGGCGCCCCCGGAGCTCCGCGAGTTCGACGAGAAGATCTCGACGGTCCGCGGGTCGAAGGAAGCCGCCATCGAGGAGCAGGACTTCGAGAAGGCAGCCAGCCTGCGCGACGAGGAGAAGAAGCTCCTGGGTGAGCGTCTCCGCCTCGAGAAGCAGTGGCGTGCCGGTGACGTCGCCGCGTCCGGCACCGTCGACGAGGGCATCATCGCCGAGGTCCTGGCGCAGGCCACGGGCATCCCGGTGTTCAAGCTCACCGAAGAGGAGACCTCGCGTCTCGTCTTCATGGAGAAGGCACTGCACCAGCGGGTCATCGGTCAGGAAGAGGCGATCTCGGCCCTGTCCAAGACCATCCGCCGGACCCGTGCCGGTCTGAAGGACCCGAACCGCCCCTCGGGCTCGTTCATCTTCGCCGGGCCCACGGGCGTCGGCAAGACCGAGCTCGCCAAGGCGCTCGCCGAGTTCCTGTTCGACGACGAGGGCGCACTGATCTCCCTCGACATGTCGGAGTTCGGTGAGAAGCACACCGTCTCGCGTCTGTTCGGTGCCCCTCCCGGGTTCGTCGGCTTCGAGGAGGGCGGCCAGCTCACCGAGAAGGTGCGCCGCAAGCCGTTCTCCGTGGTCCTGTTCGACGAGATCGAGAAGGCCCACCCGGACATCTTCAACTCGCTGCTGCAGGTGCTCGAGGAAGGCCGTCTCACCGACGGTCAGGGCCGCGTGGTCGACTTCAAGAACACCGTCATCATCATGACCACGAACCTCGGTTCGCAGGGCATCGCCGGTGGCCCGGTGGGCTTCCAGGTCGAGGGTGACTCGGCCGTCGGCTACGACCGCATGCGCGGCAAGGTCAACGAGGAGCTCAAGAAGCACTTCAAGCCGGAGTTCCTGAACCGCGTCGACGACACGATCGTGTTCCCGCAGCTGTCGCAGCCCGAGCTGCTGCAGATCGTGGACCTGTTCGTGAAGCGCCTGGCCGACCGTCTGCTCGACCGCGACATGACGGTGGAGCTCACCCTCCCCGCCAAGGAGCAGCTCATCAAGGTCGGGTTCGACCCGTCCCTCGGTGCACGCCCGCTGCGTCGCGCGATGCAGCACGAGGTCGAGGACCAGCTGTCCGAGCACATCCTGCAGGGTGAGCTCACCGCCGGTGACCACGTGAAGGTCGACTTCGTCGACGGTGCGTTCCACTTCGAGACCGGGCGTCAGCCGGGCCGCGAAGAGGTCCTCGCCGGCGCAGCCGCGGTCGAGACCGCGACCGACGCGCCCCAGGGCGAGATCGAGTCCTAGGACCCGACACCAGACAGACGGGAGGCCCGGGGCCAGCTGGCACCGGGCCTCCCGGCTGTCCGCGTGCGGACGGGTCAGGCCGTGATCACGCCTGCACGTCGCCGCGCCAGCCCGTGTCGGTCGGAGCCGACTCGACGCGCTCCTTGTAGTTCTGCAGGTCCTTCTTGATGGCGTGGCCACCGACGCCGACCGCTGCACCGAGCTTCTCGAGGAAGCCGGAGGGCTCCCAGTCGATCTGCGCGGTCACACGCGTCTCGTTGTCGGACAGCTTGTGGAAGGTGACGACGCCGGCGTGGTCGGTCTCGCCGTCCTTGACGGCCCAGGCGACCCGCTCGTCGGGGTGCTGCTCGGTGATGACGGCGCGGAACTCGCGCTCCTGGCCGGCGACCTTCACGGTCCAGTCGGTGGTCTTGTCGTCGACCTGGACGATCTTCTCGACCTCGTCGAGGAAGTGCGGGAACTCCTCGAAGCGGGTCCACTGACCGTACGCTGCGGAGACGGGGACGTTGACGTCGACGGTTTCGATGATCTGAGGCATGGAGTGGACGGTAGGCGGCCACGCCTGGGCGCAGCACAGCGGGGTGTCCCCCGGAGCGGTCGGGTGCCGCTCGTCCGCGCCCGGCTATGGTTGTCGGGATGACAGAGCACGGGAAGCACGCGTTCCACGAACGTGACGAGCACGGGATCCTGGTGCGTCCGGCACTCGCCTCGGACGTCCCGCACATCCAGCGGCTCATCGCCCCCTACGTCGACCGGCGCATCCTGCTCGGCAAGGAGAACGTCGCGCTGTACGGCTCGATCCAGCAGTTCCGGATCGCCGAGGGTCCCGACGGCATCCCGATCGGCTGCGGTGCCCTCGCCGTCTTCTGGGACGACATCGCCGAGGTGCGCACGCTCGCCCTCGACGCCGACTGGATCCACAAGCGCGTCGGACACCGGATGCTCGAGGCGCTCGAACACGACGGCCGCGAACTCGGCGTCGCGCGGATCTTCTGCCTGACGTTCGAGGTCGACTTCTTCGCGAAGCACGGCTACCTGGAGATCGGCGAGCAGGTCGTCGAACCGGCGGTCTACGCCGAGCTGGTGCGGTCGTCGGACGAAGGGGTCGCGGAGTTCCTCGACCTCGCCCGGGTCAAGCCGAACACCCTCGGCAACACCCGCATGCTGAAGATCCTCTGACGCTTTCGCGCGGCACCCGGCGGGGGTCCCGCACCGGGCATCCGCGGTTGTCTACCCTGTGCGCATGTCGTCGTTGCGTCACCCCGTCGGGCCCGAGAAGCCGGTCGTGTACTGGCGCCGTCGTGCAGCCGTGCTCGGCGCACTCGTGATCATCGTCGTGGTGATCGTGCTCATCGTCGTCGGACGGGGGAGCGCGTCGACCCCGACGGCAGCGCCCACGTCCTCGCCGTCCGCTTCGGCTTCCGCTTCGGCCGGTGGTGCGTCGTCCGCTGCCCCGTCCCGTTCGGCGTCGGCATCTGCGTCGGCCTCTGGGTCCGGCGCTGCCGACGGATCGACGTGCAGCAAGGACCAGGTCGTCCTGACGCCCGTGCTCGACAAGGACGCGTACGGCCCCACCGAGGACCCGAAGATCGCCATGTCGATCAAGAACACCGGCACGAACTCGTGCCACCTCGACCTCGGGTCAGCGCAGCAGGTGCTGACGATCAGCTCGGGCGAGGAGCAGTACTGGTCGTCGAAGGACTGCCAGACCGGCGGCACGAACCAGGACGTCACGATCAAGTCCGGGCAGACCCTGACCACGCCCGCGATCGCCTGGGACCGCACCCGGTCGTCCACCACGACGTGCGATGCGTCCCGCCCGGCGGTCTCCGCCGACGGGGCGAGCTACCACCTGCAGGTCGAAGTGGGGAACCTCGAGTCGAAGGCCTCGGCGCAGTTCATCCTGCAGTAGCCCGGGCGTCGCGTGGGCTGGTAGCCTCGATCCAAGTGGATTGGGAATGCCCGATCGGCGTCGAACCCCCGGAACCCCCGGGGGTTCTCGCTTTCACGGGTACACCTTCAGGCCCCAGCCCTTCACCGAACCAGACGGCGACTTCGGCATGCGCTCGAGGATCCGGTCCCACGCGCGGTTGGGCTGCTCGGGCTTGAGGAGATGTGTGCCGATCGGACGAGCGACGAGATCGGCGATCTGGAGCCCGGCACTGTTCGTCTGCTTGCTCGCGATCTTGAAACGGAAGGTCTCGGCCATCCCACGCATCTTCGTGGTGCTCATGATTCGGTCGAACTCGGCCTCCAGCTCCCGGTCCTCGGAGCGGCCCCGGCTCTCGAAGACCACGAACGTCTCGCACCGGGACGCTCCTCGATCCTGGAGCTGCAAGAAGACCCGTTCGAGCCCGAACTCGAGCGCGACGTGGTACGGACTCGTGTCCTCCCCGACCCGGCGGACGAACTCGTGCTTCCGGATGGCGGATGCAACCACCCCGAAGCGCTCATCGAACACGGCGTCGACTCTTGCCATGAAATCGCTGCGGACGGAGGCGTTCAGGAGGATGTCGAACGGCGGAGCTGACTGACGCATCTCCCGCTCGTGAAGGACGACCATGTCGTGGTTGAAGAAGTCGAACTTGAGGCGTTGGACGAGCGGAACGATCCGGTCGACGTAGACGTCGACGGGGAAGATGCAGAACGCGAGTACGAACATCGGGTAGTCCGGATTGATGCGCGTGAGACTGTGATCTCCGCTTTCGTCGACGTAGACGATGTATCCACTGCGCACCGGTCCAACATATCAGTGGACAGCAAACGGCCCCGCCGTCCAGAGGACGACGGGGCCGTTCGAAGCTGATGTGATCAGCCGAGGACGGTGATGTTCTCCGCCTGCGGGCCCTTGCGGCCCTCGGTGATGTCGAACTCCACCTTCTGGTTCTCCTCCAGCGACTTGTAGCCGTTGCCGGCGATCGCGGAGAAGTGCGCGAAGACGTCAGCGCTTCCGTCGTCCGGGGCGATGAAGCCGAAGCCCTTTTCGTTGTTGAACCACTTGACGGTACCGGTAGATGCCATGATGGCGTTTCCTTAGCTTTCTTGCGTTCCGCCATGGTGCGATCGCACCTGCGGAGCCCCGACGTACGTCGACGGGGGTGATGCGCCACGCGGGCAGGTGCCGGCGGGACGGGTTCGGGGTCAGGCCTGATGGCCAGTGACCCTGGTAGTCCGAGTTGAGGGGCAAACCACCTCGCTCGAACGTTGAGCGCCGCCGAAGCGGTTCCATCAGGCTAGCGTGCTCTGGGCCGACTGGCTACCCGTGCGTCACTGAACGACGAAAATCTGGTGGAATTGCTCAGATGGCAGACAAGGAACAGCGCTTCCGGAGCGAACAACTCGAGGAAGCCCTCGCGAAGCAGGACGTCGCTGCGGTGGCGTTCGCGCTGCGCAACGACATCGTGATCGTCCCCCGGCTCGTGACCGGCAAGAAGGACATGCAGGTGCGGGTCTTCGGGCGCGAAGGCTCTGAACAGCGCATCCTGCTGCTGTTCTCGTCGGCGGACGCCTACACGGCGATGGTGCCGGACGAGAAGATCCGGCAGGTCATGGTCTACGACGGACCGCGGCTCGAGGAGTTCCTCGCCGCCCACCTCGACATGCTCGAGGGCGTGTTCTTCGACATCGCCGGGCCGAACACCATGCAGGCGACCCCGGGGGACCTGCTGGCCGCATTACGCGCTTAGGCGATCAGAACGCGCGGTCGAGCTCGCGCTCGCGAGCCGACTGCGTCATCGAGAACGCCACACGCAGTGCTTCGCGCAGGTGCCCGGAGTCGGCGCCGAGGACGGTCGTGAAGCCGAGTCGGCTCGCCTCGTTCACGCGCTGCTTCGTGCCCGTGGCCGGACGGATCTCGCCGGCGAGGCTGATCTCACCGACGGCCGCGAGCGTGTGCGGGTACGGGCGGTCACGTGCCGCACTCGCCAGGGCCAGAGCGATCGCCAGGTCGGCGCCGGGTTCGGTGAGCTTCATGCCGCCCACCGTCGAGACGTAGACGTCGGCATCGGAGAGCTTGAGGCCGGCTCGGCGTTCGAGCACCGCGAGCAGCATCGCCACGCGTGAGGCATCGACGCCGTTCACGACCCGACGGGGCTGCGGCGCGGAGCTCGGGACGATGAGCGCCTGGACCTCCACCGGGAGTGCCCGGCGCCCCTCGAGCGCCACGGTCACGCACGTGCCGGACACCGGGGTCGCGTTCTTGGACATGAAGAGGCCGCTGGGGTCGGGGACCTCGTGGATGCCGTCGCCGCCCATGTCGAAGCACCCGACCTCGTCCGTGGGGCCGAAGCGGTTCTTCAGCGCCCGGACGAAGCGGAGCGCGGTCTGCCGGTCGCCCTCGAAGTGGCAGACGACGTCGACCAGGTGCTCGAGCAGGCGTGGCCCGGCGATCGTGCCGTCCTTCGTGACGTGGCCGACGATCAGGACGGGGAGGGCGCGGTCCTTCGCGATGCGGATCAGGGTCGAGGCGACCTCGCGCACCTGGGACGTCCCACCCGCGATGCCGTCGATCGAGCTGGACGAGATGGTCTGGACGGAGTCGGCGATGAGCAGGTCTGGCTTGACCTGGTCGATCTGGCCGATGATGACGCCGAGGTCGACCTCGCTCGCCAGGTAGAGGTCGTCGTGCATCGCCCCGGTGCGCTCGGCGCGGAGCCGGACCTGGTCGACGGACTCTTCCGCGCTGACGTAGAGGACGCGTTTGCCGGACGCCGCGGCGCGCGAAGCGACTTCGAGCAACAGTGTCGACTTGCCGACGCCGGGTTCGCCGGACAGCAGGACCGCAGCGCCGGGGACGACCCCGCCGCCGAGCACGCGGTCGAACTCACCGATGCCGGTCTGCCAGCGCTGCACCGTCGTGCCGCGGGCTTCGGTGATGGGCCGCGCCGCTCGGGCACCGGTGACGGCCACAGCTGCGGTGCCACGAGTACTCGCCGAGACCGCCGAGGAGTCCTCGACCGTGCCCCAGGTCTGGCACTCGCCGCACCGGCCGACCCACTTGACACTGGTCCAGCCGCACTCGGTGCATCGGTAGAGGGACTGCGGGCGCGCCATGTCGTCGAGGCTAGGCCGTGCCGCCGACATCGCCGGAGCGGTGCACCGGCTCGTCGGGCAGGGCGATCGACCCCGTCATCCGGTTCCGCAACCGCTCGACGGGACTCGGCCGGTTGGCGTGGTCGAGTGCCTCGGCGCCGTCGGTGTCCTGCTCGGCACGAGCGTTCGCGACCGCCCCGGCCTCACGCCCGAGGTTCTCCGCCTCACGCGCGGAGAGGTAGTGCCGGATCGCCGCGACCGTGTCCACCCGGGCGTCGACCGCCGGCTCGAACGCGCTCGCCCAGACCTCGTACCCCCGGTCGTTCGGGTGGAACAGGTCGCCGTAGCTGTTGAAGAACGTGCGGCGGATCCCGACCCGCTTCGTGATCGTGTGCAGCGGCGCCACGGTCAGCCCGAACTCGGCGGCGACCCGGTGCACGATCTCGTTCGCCACCGCCACCTTGCGCTCACGGTCCGGCACGAACATGCACGGCAGCTCGGCCACCACGGCGTGCGACGGCACAGCGCCGTAGATCGCCCGGATGTTCCGCTCGAACTTGTCCGGGTCGAAGTCCGCGATGTCGTTCGCCCCGATCGACACCGTGCAGATGTCGGGTGTGTACTGCCGGAGCTTCGGCAACTGGTCGCGCTTGGCACCCCAGGTCGTCGAGCCCGAGACGCTCAGGTTCACGACCCGCACCGACTCGTGGGAACGGTGCCGGATCCGGCGCGCCAACAGACCCACGTACCCGCGCGACGGCACCGTTGCACCGACGCCCTGGGCCGCCGAGTCGCCGATCGCCACGTACAGGAGCTGCCCCTCGTGCTGCTGTCGCTCGTGCCACCAGTCGGCGTGGATCGGCAGCATGTCGACCACCCGTTGCGCGGCCGCCCGCTGGCCCTTGACGCCGGCCCGGGCCCCGACGGCGGCTGCCCCGAGGACACCGGCCCCACCGAGGGCGGACGTCAGGAGTGCGATGAGCGTGCGGGTCTTCATGTCGTGGACGGTACGCCCGCAGGCCGAGTCGACGACGTGGGCGCCCTGTGGGTGTGGGAAGAGCCGTGCAGGTGACCGCCTGTGGAGGGCGAGCCGACGTCGGGTGGCGTGACGGGCCTCCCGGATCGTGTAAACTCTTTCCCGGTACCGTGTCCGAGCGGCCGAAGGATCATGTCTCGAAAACATGTGTGGGGGCAACTCCACCGTGGGTTCAAATCCCACCGGTACCGCCATAGAAAACCCCCGTTCAAACGGGGGTTTTCTTGTTTCGAGGAGCGTCCCTGGTGCATCTCTGGTGCACTCTCCTGAGCGCACGACTCCGCGTCGTGCCTGCCTCCTCCTTGGCAGCGGGGTGAGCCAGAGTGCGTCCGACCCGGTGTCCTAGGCGCACTCGCCTGCTCGTCGAGTGTGCGCAGCGAAGCGCAAACCTTCACGTCAGTCCCCACTAACGGGCCTCGCAACTGCGTTGCGCCGCTGAAGGTCTAGATCAGCGCACAGATGTGTGGCAGAGGAAGTGCACGGCGTCGCGTTGCACGACCCGGCTGGTCGGCACTGTCAGTAGCAGACCATCGAGGGCTTCGAGGGAGTCCGGTAAGCGGGGCAACCAGCCGTCACCGATCCACGCGTCGTGCGGGCTGGTCTTGATCTCACGGTGAGAGCGGCCGTTGTAGCTGCCGATGAACACTCGGACGGCTTGGTCGAGTTCCGGTAGCCGCAGAGTCGGGACCGACTCGGCGCCGGCGGCGAGATGTCCGGGCAGGGTGGCGAGCAGTTCCGTGTTGATGGTGCCGAAGAACCGTTCGACTTTCCCGCGGCCCTGCGGGCGGCCGACTGTGGAGTGGAT
This sequence comes from Curtobacterium sp. VKM Ac-2884, assembly GCF_015350945.1. Lineage (NCBI taxonomy): Bacteria > Bacillati > Actinomycetota > Actinomycetes > Micrococcales > Microbacteriaceae > Curtobacterium > Curtobacterium sp. VKM Ac-2884. The sequence goes on along the minus strand of NZ_JADKSA010000002.1, from coordinate 47,793 downwards.
GATCCGCACGTGCAGGTCACGGGTGGCGTGCTCGAGGTGGTGACTGATGAAGTCGCTGCCGTGGTCGACGTGCAGCACGTCGGGGACACCGCACATCGCCCATGCCGGATCGGGTTTGAGCCAGATCGCTTGCCGGAGCGCGAGCGCGGTGTTCATTGCCGATGGTGCGCCGGAGAAGACCATGTACCCGCAGATGGCGCGGGAGTAGTCGTCGAGGATGACGGTTAGCCATGGACGGTCGGGCTTGCCGTCGGCGCCGCCGATGATGATGTCGAGCATGGTGTGGTCTGCCTGCCACACCTGGTTCGGACGTGTTGCCCGGCGTCGGAGCACCAGCTCGTGCTTGTCCCGATACGACGTCGGGCCGTCGATTGCAAGCGTGACCATGGCGGGATCGAGCCCCCCGACGATTCGCCGCACTGTCGAGTACGAAGGCGCGGGCACACCGTGGCCGATCGCCCGCTCGGTCACTAGCCGGTGCAACGTCGCGATCGAGGGTCGCGACCTCGACAGCGCCAACCCCTCGACGAGTCGGATCGGCTCCGGGGACGTACGCCGTTGGCCGATATCGGACCGGTAAGAGACATCGAGGCCGGCAGCGCCGGCCTTCCGATACCGAGCAAGCCAGCTGGCGAGCGTTCGCGCCGGCACTCCGCTCTCACGGGCCACGGCCGCGAGCGGAATCTGGTCCTCGACATGCAGTCGGAGGATCCGCCACCGCGCTTCCGCGTCCATGCTGCGCTCTCTACATCGGTGACGTCGCTCCCGCGGCGTCGCCTTGCAGGTGTCGGTAGATAGTGGGGCGGGAGACACCGAACGTGTCAGCGATCTCCTGGACTGTGTGCCCGCCGGCGTTGTACATCGCTCGGGCTTGCCGAATCTTGACCGCAGTCATCTTGAACTTCGGGCCGCCCGAGCGTCCTCGGGCGCGGGCGGCAGCGAGACCGTCGTGGGTGCGTTCGAAGATGAGGTCGTGCTCGAACTCCGCGATCGCGGCGAGCATGTGGAAAAATAGCCTCCCACCCGGTGTGGTGGTGTCGATGCCCTGCGACAGTGCGCGGAGCCCGACGCCGCGGTCGTGGAACTCGTCGGCGATCTGCTTCAAGTTCTTCACCGAACGGCCCAGCCGGTCGAGCATGGTCACCACGAGCGTGTCCCCACGGCGGAGATAGTCCAGCGCCTCGGTCAGCGCCAGCCTCGTCGCGAGCGTCCCGGAAGCGTGGTCAACGAACACCTTCTCGCAGCCGGCCGCGTCGAGGACATCGGTTTGACCCTCCGCGTGCTGCTCGCGCGTCGAGACTCGCGCGTATCCGACCGATGCCATGAGCGACCTGTAACGCGAACGCCGGGTTCGGTACATAGATTACGGACACGGGTCACGAGACAGCGGCGCGCCGATCCCGCGCCGTGGCTAGCGTGCGTCTCGTGAACGATCTATCACGAGACAGCGCCCGCACACGTTTTGGCGGCCGTCGTTGCAGACTGCCATGCTCTCCTAATGCAGAATTCTGGCGGACACATTTGGGGAGTAGCGACGAAGCTGTTCGGGTCAACGAAGCGTCGTGTGGGTGCTGCGGCTGTCGCGTGTGCAATCGCAGCCGGCGCCCTAGCGGGCGGTACCCCGGCGATGGCCGCCGACACCACCACCGGTATGCAGGGTGACGAGATGCAGACGCGCGCCGCCTGGGGTTACTACCACAAGGTCATCAGCAAGTCGTCGACCGGGAGCTACGTCGGGACAGAGAAACTTGCTTCGTGTGGGTCCCGGACAGTCGCTATGGATTGCTCACTGACCAAGGGGAAAGCTGCAACCCGTTCGATCGGCCTCGACCTCGGTGCGACTCGTGCGTGGGCCGCGGGACAGCTGAAGATCAGCGCATCCGCCACCCAGAGCGTATCGGTCACCTGCCGCAAGCAGAAGGTGGCGAAGGGTAAGCAGCTCGTGGCGTATCCGGTGGGCGTGCGGTACAAGTACAAGATCGAGAAGCACATAACCGGCGGCGGCAAGGAGTACGTCACCGACACCTCTGGCTGGCTCTACGCTTTCAACCCGGGTAGCGCTCGCGTGTCCTGCGACATCCGTAACCTCTAGGAAAGAGAGACCCTCGTGCGACTGCCAGCCGTTGTGTTCGCCGCTGCCCTAATGGTGACGATCAGCGGGTGCGCCACACAGCCAGACGTTGCACCAAGCACCTTCATCGGCAAGACCGTCGCCAAGCTTGACAAGTCGGTTCCCTCGGGAACGTCCTTCGCCTGGTACGACCTCAGCGAACAGACGCTTCACCAGCCGGGAACCCTCATCAGCGGAGCAGACCCGGATGACGAGGGTGTGATCGTCGCCGTGTGTGCCAACGCCAAGACCATCGGTTCGAGTTCGAGAATCTCTGCCGGCGCCATCCCGGCGTCGAACTATGACGGCGCAATCAGACGCAACGCCGAGGCGGGGAAGTTTCGGGAGCTACTCCCCGAATGTCAACCTCAGTAGGCCCCACCATCGCAGCCCTCGATCCGGACGGATCGAGGGCTGCGGCCGTTCCGAGTCCCTCGCCGGCCAGCAGGGTCCTCTAACGTGACCAGAATCGTGCAACGCAATGTGACCAGTCACAATCAAGGCGATCCGCCCGATCTTCCGCAGGTCCCCTCGCGCTGGTGAGCACGTGGGACGGCAAGTGGAGCCGCGGTGCGAAGGCGTGCTGTGTGCGGCCAGTGCCCAACCCGCGTGGTGAAGAGCAGAAGTCAGCCCGCGGCAACCGTTTGGCTGCAAAATATGCCATGATTAGATCATGGATACTAAGCATCTGAAGTACGAACAGCACCTGCGACGCGCTATCGAGGTAGCAAGGAGTGCTCGCGCTCACGGCAATCACCCATTTGGTGCCGTGCTCGTCGCACCCGACGGCTCAGTCGCCCTCGAGGCGGAAAACTCCGTCACGACGGAGAGCGATGCCACAAACCACGCGGAAACGAACTTGGTCAGCAAGGCGTCGCGCACAATTCCTCGCGATCAGCTTGAAGAATATACACTCGTCACGTCGTGCGAGCCATGCGCCATGTGCTCTGGTGCCATCTACTGGTCCGGCATCGGTACGGTCGTCTACGGGCTTTCTGAGACAGGCCTTCGCGAGCTGACCGGCGATCACCCGGACAACCCCACCCTCAAGCATCCCTGCAGGCTTGTCTTCGCCGATGGCGGCCGTAACATCACTGTGTCCGGTCCCCACTTGGAAAGCGAGGCGGCCGCCCCGCATCAAGGATTCTGGCGCGATTAACCTGTCGTGGACAGAGTGCAGGTAGCCTCGTCCGCGAGCTGCCCCCGACCAGTTCAAGACTCCACGCTCACGCGCCATTATTTGAGCGTACATTTAGACGACGTTGGACATCTCTGTCCGTGTCTACTCGAAAGAGGCTCAAGGTGACTGACCAGGCTATCCCCAGGGAGCTCGTAAACTTCCGTGCGGTAACGGGCGTCACCGCAGATGGACAACGATTGCGGCCGGGCAGCCTCTACCGATCGGCGGGGCTCGACCAGATTGGTGCTCCTGGACGCTTGCACCTGCACGACCTTGGCGTATACACCGTCCTCGATCTCCGTACCGCGGAGGAAATGTCCCTGCGGGCAAATGATCTGGCCGGTCTTGGAATCGCCGAGGTGCGAGTCCCCCTGGTAGTAGACCTCGACGGCAATGCCACGAAAGCAGTACGCGAAAGCACTGATCCGCTTCTCACGCTTGAGTGGTTTTATGAAGACATCGTCGAAAACGCCGCTGACGGGCTGCGGGAAGTGTTCGACACCCTCACCCGTGTTGAAAGTCCCGTCGTGCTTGTCTGTACCGCAGGCAAGGATCGCACCGGGGTCGTCGTAGCGCTCCTTCAGCTCGCTCTCGGTATCCAGCTCAACGACGTGATCGCAGGATATGCAGAGAGCGAAGCGCAGCTCAACTCGGACTGGATTGCGACAGTCGTCGAACGATTCGAATCACTGGGCATGACCATCCCCCCGGAAGCGACCGGAATTTTTACAATGTCGCCGCCATCAGTGATGCTACGACTGGTCGAAACCATCACAGATCGCTATGGCAGCATGGCGCAGTACTTTGAACACATCGGAATCAGCCACCGCGTCCAGACGATTCTGCGCGGCGAGTTCCTCGAAGACCATGAAGCGAGCTAGAGCATGCAGCTGACATAGAGTCGCGTTCGATGTTCAGCGAGCGGCAGTCAGGCTCGACCGTACCCACGCGTTGCGCCGTACCCAAGCGTTACGTCGGTCCCCGCTGGGTGCCATGCGGCGGCGGCGGTGGCAGCAGCACTCTGGCGCTGACGTGTGAAACTTTCTGCGCTGACCGGTGAGCAATTTGGTATATTGGGCGCATGCCTGTGCCGAAGCCCAAACCTGATAGTCCTTCCCGAAAGCTGCTTCGAGATGTCGTCTACGAGCGCATCCGTGCGGAGATCCTCAGCGGCCAGCTCGAAGCCGGGGAGCGGCTGAGTGACGAGGCGCTCATTGAGTGGCTCGACGTGTCACGCACTCCCATCCGCGAGGCCCTGAGTCGCCTCACTGCCGATGGACTTGTCGAGATGCGACCCAATCGATTCACGCAGATCCCGTTCCGGTCGCCCGAGGCGTATGCACGCGCGGCGGAGTACATGCACATGATTCGGCGCTTCGTCCTTGAACACCTCGATCGCGTCCCGGCTGACGAGCTCCTCCAAGGCCGGCTGGCGATGGAGTCGCTCCTGCCCCGGTTGCGCGAGCACGACCGAACGGCCCAGGTCGAGTTCAACGAGCGGTATGGAGTCCTCGCGGCCCTGGTGCAAAATCCGCTCATCGCGGAGGCGGAGCAACGCGTGCGCGGTCAGGCCCAGTTCCACCTCCAGCATGACGATTCTGAGATCAACTGGGGCAACATCCTTGCCCACGCTGAAGCCTTAGCTGGTGCGGATAGGACGTCGCCAAGAAACGATTAACTCTCAGCGGGGCCGAACTGGGCGATGAGTGAACGGGACCATTCATGTAGCGCTGCGATCGCAGCAGTCCGGTCATCAGTGGCGCACGCCGACCGGAAGGCGATGAAGGGGTCCCAGTCGTCCCGGCCGGGTCGAGAGTGGGGAAGGGTTTCTCCGCTCTCGACCACGGTTAGGTACAGCTGCAGCTCCGCGACGTAATCAGCTGCCACATTCGCAGCTGCGCGATTGGGTGCTTCCCGGATCAGGCACGCGACTCCTGACAGGTACGTGTCGATGTCGTCGTCACCGTCGAAGGCCTCTGCGAGCTCAGCGAGAGAGACCGCTGAGTCGTTCACCATAAGCTCAGCGAGTTGCCCCACAACCGCAAGACGCTGCTGCATATCATTTTCCGGCCGTTCAGCAACCGTTGTTCGCGAGTTGCGCTCGACGACCACATGCCGCATCCACGAAAGCCTCATCACGGCTTCCCGTACGGGGGTCCGCGACACCTCCAACTCGTCGGCGATGGTGTCGACGAAAATGCGTTGTCCTGGCGCCATCTGCCCCTGCAGGATCCGACTCAAGAGGACGTCGTACGCCTGATCGGAGAGTAAGCGGCGATCCATCAAGGACTGTGCGTTCTGCGTCAAGTTGGTCTCCATCTCTAGCTGGTAAAACCTCGACTCGGGTGCCTATTCTGGCAGATATTGAGTGTCAGGTGTTTGAATGTAGTATTTACTGGTAGCTCACGGTTTCGTCGTGTCCTCGACCAAGGCCTTTGTGTTGGGTTGGACGACATCTCTTGCCCGTGTCTCGGGTGGCCGCGGGGGCTTGCGGATGATTGGGTCAGCGCACGACGCCACTGCTCGGCGCGGGCTCACCTAGATGGAGCCGCTCGGCCGGCTTGCCGACTCAAGGGGCGGCTCTACCGGATCCACGTGCAGCCGCCGCGTCCCCTGGTACCGGTAGTTGTATGAATAGGCGTCCGAGCGGCTGACTCTCACCATCGTCATGATTGATCCGAGCGCCTTCGTCCCGGCGTCGCGGAGAGCAGCTGACGCGCCCTCAAGCTGCTTCCGAGTGGTCCGCCTCATTGCGGCCACTACAATTGCGCCGCTGCTGATCCCGGCAAGAATCGCCGCGTCGGTGACAGGCAGTAGCGGCGGTGCATCGATGATCACAACGTCGACGAGGGATTCAAGTTCCCGGAGTACCGCCTCCATGGCGGCGGATCCAAGAAGCTCTGTGGGGTTCGGCGGAACCTGACCTGAGGGCACGACCTGAAGTCCGCCTTTGCCCCACGGCTGCAGTGCGTCCTCAAGTTCCATCCGCCCGATGAGGACATCGGTGAGCCCCGCGGCGGCCTCAAGGCCCATGATTTCAGCAATGCGGGGCCGGCGGAGATCGCAGTCGACCAACGCGATCTTCATGCCGCTCTCCGCGAGCGCGATCGCCATGTTCGCGGCCGTCGTGCTCTTGCCCTCGCTGGGCACAGACGATGTCACCACGAAGCTGCGGCGGCTCCCACCCACGTCGAGAAATTGAAGGTTCGTCCGCAGCCGACGGAAGGCTTCCGCTCGAGGGCTCATTGAGTCGTGCAGTACGACCAACGGCTGGTCCCGGACCGACTTATCGAAGGCGATTTCCCCGATCGCAGGGGCCCCGATGACAGATTCGACGGCAGCGCGGCTGTCCAGGCGCGTGTCCAGCGCAGCTCGTAGCACTGCGATCCCCAGGCCAAGAGCAAGCCCGAGCGCCAACCCGCCGGCGAGATTGACGGCCATTCGAGGTGAGGTCGGATGCGTGGGCGCGATGGCAGGCTGGATGGTTTCGATGCGGAACGGGCTGACGCCGTCAGCGGTTGGCTGTTCCAGCTCTGTGGTGATGACCTTTGAAAGGCTCGACCCGACGCTGTTTGCGATCCGTGCCGCCTGATCAGGGTCAGGATCGACGACCGAGATCGTCACAATCACGCTGTCAATCGGCGTCTGCGCGCTGACGCGCCGCGCGAGCTCGATGGCTGACTCGTGAAGTCCAAGTTGCTGAATGACTGGCTCCAGCACTCGAGCACTCTTAGCGACATTCGCGAACGATTGAACCTTCTGCTCGGCGGCAGTGCCACCTTGCGCGAGCTCGGATGAGTTAGTGGCACCGGTGACAGACACGTACACCTGTGTGCTCGCCTGGTACTCCGGCACTGCCGCGTAGGCGAGCGCCGCGCCCGCGCCTGCGCCCAGCAGGGCGCCGACCATCATTGCAATCCACCCACGGCGCAGGAGGTGCGCGATCCGTTCGATGTCCATCGTGTCCAATCAACTGAAGAACCTAAAGTATGTCAGATATGTTGTCTATACGCCAGTAGGTTTCATGGTCAGCCGGTGGTACAAGTCGATGTGCTGATCGACCATGCGGTCGACGGAGAGATGGGCACGCACCGTTGCTGCGTTCTGGGCCCAGAGCTGCTCGGCGCTGTGGTAGTTCCTGGTGCGCTCGAGTGCCAGGTTGAAGAAGCGTTCGGTGTCACTGATGTCCGGGCGCTCCCATCCGATCGGGACCTGGTCCGAAGAACCGCTCACGTTGAACAGCAGCACGGGGAGGCCAGTAACGGCAGCCTCGCTGGTCACCGTTGAGAGCGCTTCGCGGTATGAGGGCAGGACGAGGAAGTGGGACTTCGCCATTTCGTGACCGATCTGGTCACGGGTCCGTGTGCCGAGGTACTCCACCAGATCGGTCAGCCCGAGCCGCGCTGCCTCGGCCATGAGCTCTGGGCGGAGCGTCTCGCGATGCGAGATGATCCGGAGGCGAACGGGCTGGCCTGCACGCAGGAGGCGATGCATGAGCTCGAGCGCGAGATGCAGCCGCTTGAATTCGACTAACTGTCCGACGTACAGCAGCTCGAGTGGCTCGTCGCCTACTGGGCGGGAGCGTCGGGCGACGTCAAAACGCTCGACGGCGAGCCCAGACGGGATGATGTCGATCTTGCCGGCGGGGACACGTCCGCCGAGTCTTTGGCGCTCATCATCCGAGAAGACGACGACGCTGTCCGCGCGGCGTTCAATAAGGTTTCGGACGACTCGGAACTTCCACGGTTTCCACCCGCTGGTGTGATGCGTGAAGACGATCTTCGTCCGTCCCGACGGGCCGCGGTTGGGAAGGAGCGCTCGGACGCAAGCGTTTGTGAGGTGATTGAGGTGCACGACGTCGTATCGGCTCCAATCGCCGCGAAAGTACGGAGCGGCGGTGGTTACGTCGACGCCAGCCGCGGCCAACCCATCAGCCAGGAGACTGTCCGGAGTTTCGGCCATGTGCGTGGCGCGGTACTCGTCGCTTTGGCTGAAGATTCCGGAAAGCATGAGGAGTTTCATCGGGAGCCTTTCGAATCTGACCAATGGCGGCCAGGACCAGGGGGGGGAGTGCGAAGTTGAGGATGTTCTGTTCGATGACGCTGGTTCCGGTAACTCCGGCTTGCGCAATCCAGATTGTGAGGATCGTCGCACCGTAGAGCCCGAGCGGAGTGCGAAGATTTCGGCGAAGACCATCGGCCACAGCAAACGTGACGCTTGTCAGTATCGCGATAATCACCACGCCGACGATGCCGAACGAGAGCCAGCCCTCAAACCAAGTCGGGAGCAGCTGATCTTTGCCCACATAGCTGTGATAGGCAATATTATTGTATATGGCCATGCCGGATTGAGTCCTTGACACATCCGGCGCGCCCGGGAGGGGAGAGAGCAATGACAGCGCGAAGCTCCGTATGCCAAACGGCGACGCTTGCTCGACGGTTGGCATGATTGCACTCAATTGCAGGGGGGAGCCTGCATAGCTGAGGACTGACCGCAGAACTGACGGAACGTCCATTGGTGCGGAGTCGAGCCCGGATCGACCGACCCACAGCGATGAGCGCAACGATCCGACGACGACGAAGAACGAACCGAGGAGCGCAATCCCGCCAAGGGAGGCGGAAAGTCGGATGGTTCGTGTAGAGCGTTCGAAGAACACGAGTACGAGCGCAATTGCTGCGTAGGCCACGGTCCCGCGATTTAGTCCGTATGACGCGAGGGCAAAGATGGCGGATATGAGCAGTACGGGCACGATCGGCCAGATACGCCGCTTCTCCTGGTGCCGCTTCCAGATCACCATGACCAGGCCGACAACGAGTAGCGGGCGCAGGTACAACGAAGCGAGGAGGAGTCCAGAAGCGGCAATGACATCGTTTGATTGGAGTGCATCGACGTCGCCGGCCAGAAACCCGCTGATGGCAGAACCCGACGGGAATCGAAGGGTGAGCCCAATGAGACCGAGGAGGATTAGAGCCGATGCGGGTATTCCGCCCGGGGTGAGTTTGTCGCATGTCGCCGGCAAAACTGCCGCGCGGCTTTTTCGGCGGCTCTGTTCGACCATAGCCAGGGTGACCCGAACGACCACGACGACGACGAAGAACAGATTGCCGAGGAACAAAACGGAACGTGCGTCTGCCCATGTCCCCAGACGATAGTAGAAGCCGGATTCAGCTGGTCCGACGTACATCAAGATGACCGGCGCGACACATCCACGAAGCGTCTCCCACATGATGAACAGCATGAGCGCGTCGACGCGAAGGCCGGTTCGCAATGTCAACAACGTTACTGTCGACAGTAGGATAAGCGCACTCTGAAAAAGTGTCGGCAGCGTAAGAATTGCCCGGTCGCCTCCGACCACCGCCGGAGCGAATGCCGCGAGGATCATCCCGGCCACGGACGTCGCTGCCACGATCACGATGAGCGTCCGACGGCTCGCGTCGATTGGGTCCGCTCGGTCGTTGCCCCCGGTAGATCTGCTCATCGCGGCATGCCGGTGCAGGCGAAGTTGACGGGTCGTCTTCGCCCACCGATGAGCCGCACGGTGACCCCGGCGGCGTTTCCAAACGCGAACACGAGGACCATGCCGATCAGCCCCCCTCCGGTGCCCCACACGATGCCGACGCCCGCGGCCGTGACAATGAGCGACACAACATCTGCCACGACCCAGGTACGCCAGCGGCGCCGTGCGACGCAGATGTAGCCGATACCAATGAGGAGAGCTCGGAGAACCGTCGCGGCAAGCATCGTTACGGTGACGGGAAGGAGCCCGGGGTACGCATGAATGAGGTTCGGGAACCCGAGGACCAGAACAGTGAATGCCAGAGCTGCCGCGACGACAGACACTCCGGCGAGCATGATCAGGAATCCCTTGGAACTCCACCGGCGATCAGCTGGGGCGTCTTCGCGAAGCTGGCCGATGACCGTCTTGCCGAAGTACACCGGCGCCAGGGTGATGACCGAAGCGAACCGGTTCGCGAGACCGTAGACCCCGAGCGCCCCTGGCCCGCCAACGAGCTGAATTCCGAAGAGCAGTATCCACGCGCCGGCTTGACCTGTGATGTTGGCGATGATGCCCGCCACCATGCCTTCGCGCGGGGGAGCGACACTGATGTCAACGGGTGGTCCCCACCGTCCTGCCGCGACGGCGGCGGCCGCTATGACCGCTAGGAGGGCGAGATCGGCGAGGATCAAGCCGAAACCCCCTCCGATGGGTCCGAACAGCACTACCCCGGAGAAGGCTGCAGCCGCTCCGACGAGTGCGCGGGTGGCATCGATGACGGACGCGCCGAAATACCGGCCACTGCCAGCGACTACCGCGACGACGGCATCGCCGACCGGCAGCGCACCGCTACCGAGCCCGAGGGCCGCGAGGCCTACGAGCTCCGTCGCAGTTGGCCACACCCCCGTCACGAGTACAACTCCGGCAGGAACGATCACACTGGCGCAGATGGCGCCGATTGTGAGTACCCGAAGCCGTCCACGCAGCATCACGGGGACCATGACCAGCACAGGAATGTCTTGCGCGCCGGGAACCCGCGAGGTCGCGGCGTTGACCGTCACAGCGCTTGTGGATCCGAGGATGCTTGCGGTCCCGACCACGAGCGATTGCAGCACGACGAAGTGGCCGTACTGCGCCGGCGTCACAAAGGTCGCCAACAGCGTGAGCATGAGGAACTGTCCGCCACGACCGCCGATGCTCGGGGCCGTCACCGCGAGCAGATGCACTGTGCGCGCCGCGGTGGCACGGGTGCGGGCAAGGGTGGTTGACATCGAGAGAGCTTCCGGGTCGAGGGCGAGCAGACCAGTAGAGTAGGCATAAACCTGGCTGATATGCAATACTCATAATCGTTGACGCATGTGTGTAACCATGTCAACGTTAGGAGTCGTTGTGTTCGCCATCCAGCTTGAAGCCCCCGCCACTGCTTGTTCGTGTGGCGCTGCGAGGCCGATCGATCCCGCGGAGCTTCTGGGGCCGCGCGATGTCGGGCCCGAGTTCGAGGTCCTGGGCGCGAAGGCGCTTCGTGGGCGCCGTGTCCTGGTTACGGGCGCTGGCGGGTCGATCGGTAGTGAACTGTGCCGGCAGATCATGCGGTTCGAGCCCGCGGAACTGATCGCTGTGGATCGAGATGAAACCGCCCTGCAGCAGGCGCAGCTCGCGATCTCCGGGCACGGCCTGCTCGACACGCGCGAGGTCGTCCTCGCCGACATCCGCGACGCTGACGCAATCGTCGAGATCTTCCTCGAGCGGCGCCCCGACGTCGTCTTCCACGCGGGCGCGCTGAAGCATCTCCCGATGCTTGAGCAGTACCCCCGTGAAGCGTGGAAGACCAACGTTCTCGGGACGCTCAACGTGCTTCGGGCATCCCAGCTCGTCGACGTCGACACGTTTGTGAACATCTCGACCGACAAGGCCGCGAATCCGACCAGCGTCTTGGGCCACTCGAAACGACTCGCTGAACGCCTCACAGCGTGGTTCGGCGCAACCACGGGCAAGGGCTACGTGTCGGTGCGCTTTGGCAACGTGCTGGGAAGTCGGGGCTCGATGCTCCCGCTCTTCGCGAGCCTGCTCGAGCAAGGCAAGCCCCTCACGGTCACCCACCCGGACGCAACTCGCTACTTCATGTCGATCGCAGAGGCGTGCCAGCTGGTGATTCAGGCAGGCGCCTTCGGCCGTGCCGGCGAGGTGCTCATCCTTGACATGGGAGAGCCGGTTCGAATCCTTGACGTGGCGCGGCAGATGATCGAGCGCTCCGGACGCGATGTCGAAATTGTCTTCACCGGGCTCCGCGCCGGGGAGAAGCTTCACGAAGAGCTGATCGGAACTGGCGAGCGTGCGCACCGACCAGTACACCCGCGGGTGTCTCACGCAATTGTGCCTCCACTGGACCCCACCACAGCAGACCGTGAGTGGCGATACGACGCGGCTGCGACGGCTACCGCGTCCGCACAGGCCGAGCACTATCCAGTGGCATCGTGACCCCGACGGTCTCGGTCGTCATCCCCACCGTCTGGCTCAACGAACATTTCCAGCAGGCTCTCGAATCGATCCTCACGCAGACACTGCGTGACATCGAGATCGTCGTCGTACTCGATGGCATCGCTGACATCGACCACGTCATCCCCGATGACAGTCGCATCACCGTCGTTCAACACGCTGTCCGCCGTGGGACGCCAGCAGCACTTAACTCCGGAGTCGCTGCTGCCCAAGCGCCCTTCATTGCGCGGCTCGATGCTGACGATGTGGCGTCCCCTGAACGGCTTGAGCGCCAAGTTGCTGAGTTTCGAAGCCGGCCCGATCTTGTCTTGCTCGGCTCCTACGCCGCAGTCATCGATTCGTCTGGGACCCCCACCGGGCTTGTTGAGGTGCCGACCGCCGCGATCCCCGCCGCGCTCCTACGGCGCAACGCGTTCGTGCACTCCAGCGTGATGATCCGGCGCGGCGCGCTGGAACTCGTGGGCGGCTACGACGAGCGGTGCAACCGGATGCAGGACTACGACCTCTGGTTGAGAATCGCCCGCGTTGGTCAGATCGCGAACATACCCGACGTGCTGGTCGCGTACCGCGTTCACGACGGAATGCACAGCAGGGTAACGAGTCCGATCGGCCCAGCAGCACGGTGTGTCTTGGCGTCACGAAGTCGGCTCGCTCGCTCCCTCGGCCGCTCCGCAGCGAGCCAGCACGCCGAGAACATGCTGTGGACGGTGGCACAGCTGCTTCGACATGCCCGTCTCCGGAGGCCGCGGTACCTCACCGCCCGATAAGCCACTCCAACCCTGAACAGAAGGGCACCAGACTTCATGCTGCTTCGTCGCCCTCGCCGCGGCACGCTCATTGTCACGACTTCGGACATCAGCCTCGACATCCTCATGAACGGTGCCCTGCAGGATCTGGCCACGGTTCCGGAACTGGCACCCGTCACGATCGCATCCGCCGACACAGGACGTCTCGAACGCGTCGCAAGGCGCGAAGGTGTTCACGCGCATGCTCTGCCGGTCGTTCGCGACCCATCCATACTGCGAGATCTTCACGCGCTCGTCGCCACGTTCAGGCTGCTGATCCGCGTTCGACCATCCCTCGTGATCTACGGCACCCCGAAGGCCGCGCTGCTCACCGCACTCGCGGCAACGCTCACGATGACACCCGGACGCGTGCAGATCTTGCACGGCCTTCGCCTGGAAACCACCCAAGGGCTTGCCCGACGAACCCTGGTACTGCTCGAACGGCTGGTGGCACGCATCTCCACGGTGACCGTCGCCGTCAGCCCAAGCCTTCGCGCTCGATCGAGCGAGCTCGGGATCCCCGTCAGCCGGATGCGCGTGCTTGGCCCCGGCGCGTTTGTTGGCGTCGATCAACGTCGTCGTGCGCGCCTCGGAGCGGACGAGATTGTCCGTGCGCGGCGTCGTATCGAGCTCGACGTAGACCAGTCGGCTCCCTTAATCGGATTTGTGGGCCGCCTCAACGCCGACAAGGGGATCGTCGAACTCGTCGACGCCGTCGCCCGGCTGCGGCACTGCGGAGCCAACACGGAGCTTGTCCTCGTGGGCCCAGATGAAGGCCTTGGTGCGCTCCCCGAACGCACACAAGCACTCCTCGCCATGCGCTGGGTCCACCGCACCGGCGCCGTCCCCGACCCGGCTGAGTACATCGCAGCAATCGATGTACTTTGCCTGCCCTCCCACCGAGAAGGGCTCGGCACCGTGCTGCTCGAAGCGATGGCCACCGGCATCCCCGTCGTCGCTACTCGCGCAACGGGGATTGTCGATGTCGTAACTCACGAGCGCACCGGACTTCTCGTCGAAATCGGCGACGTCGCAGGGCTGGCATCCCAGCTCGAACGAGCCCTCACAGACGAACCGCTGCGCTCCGCGCTCACTACTGAGGCGTCCGCAATGATCTCTCGCGCCTTCACGCAGGACGCGGTGCGCCGTCGCTATCGCCACTTCTATGTCGCACTCCACCGTGCCGTTCGAACACGCATCGCCCGGCCGTAGGCCAAGTACGTCACGGGGACTCACGCGCATCAGGGCTGTCCATCGCCGTACGGATGTTATAGGGTAGAGGTAAATATATTCTGTACTGACGTGTTTAGCGTCCTGTTGATTGGAGTCCGGTGAACCGGGTCCACCTCTCCGCCCCAGACATCTCCATCGCCGACCGATCGGCTGTTGCGCGGGCGATGGCCTCGGCTTGGGTTGCTCCAGTGGGCCCTGAACTGAACGCGTTCGAGTCAGAGATGGCCTCGCGCGTTGGAGTCCGCCATGCAGTCGCGGTCGCATCAGGTACCGCAGCCTTGCACCTTGGCCTCATCGCGGCAGGCGTCCGCTCTGGAACCGTCGTCGTGACATCGACCTTCACGTTCGCCGCAACGGCGAATGCGATCACCTACACCGGTGCTCGCCCTGTTTTCGTCGATGTTGATCCGCATACCGGCAACATTGACCCGATGCTGCTCGACCGCGCGTTGTCCGAGCTCCGCGCGGACGGTGTCGTCGTCGCCGCGGTGATGCCGGTCGACATTTACGGCAAGAGCGTTGACTACGCTGCGGTTCTTGCGGTGGCCGACCGATATGGTGTTCCGGTAGTGGCCGATAGCGCGGAGGCAGCAGGCGCCTCGTACCGGGGACGCGCCGTCGGATCATTCGGCTTCGCCGCCGCGTTCTCGTTCAACGGCAACAAGATCATGACCACATCGGGCGGTGGCATGGTGCTCACCGACGACGCGGCAGCCGCGTCCAAGATCCGCCAGCTCGCAACGCAAGCCCGACTCCCTGTGCCGCACTACGAGCATGCCGAGATTGGGTACAACTACCGCCTCAGTAACGTGCTCGCCGCGCTCGGCCGGAGCCAGCTTGCCCGACTCGACAGCATGATCGCCCGTCGCCGAAGAACCCGTGACCGCTACCGCGAACTCATCAGCTTGTTCCCCGGCGTCGAGATTCTTGGCGGCGCCGACGACCTCGAGGACAACTGCTGGCTCACCTCTATCGTGGTGGATCCGCGTTCCGACCACAACGTGCGGCACATCCTTGCCGACCTCAACGCTGACGGCATCGAAGCGCGGCTGCTCTGGAACCCGATGCACCGGCAGCCGGTCTTCGCCGATGACCGCGCCTTCGTCTCGGGCGTCGCGGACACCCTCTTTGCCTGCGGACTCTCGCTCCCGAGCGGCTCCGGTATGACCTCCGACCAGCTCAATCATGTCTGCGCTTCACTCAGCACCTCTCTTAGGAGGCACCGTGACGACGCCTAATCCCGGACCTCGCGCGAAACGGGCCGTCGATGTCGTCGCTGCCAGCATCGCTCTCGTGATGTTCGCGCCCCTCATTGCAGCGATCGCGCTCGCTGTCTTAGTCGCGCTCGGCCGGCCCGTGCTCTTCCGCCAGGAGCGCGCGGGACTTGGCGGACGCACCTTCAGCATCCTGAAGTTCCGAACGATGCTCGATCCTGCACTCGAGAAGGGGTTGGTGACGGACGAGCAGCGGCTCACCCGCTTCGGCAAATTCCTTCGATCGACAAGCCTCGATGAACTCCCGGGGCTCGTGAACGTGCTCCGAGGCGAGATGAGCATCGTCGGCCCGCGGCCGCTCCCCATTGCGTATCTCCAGCACTACTCACCAACAGAGGCTCGCCGGCATGCGGTCCGGCCTGGCATCACCGGCCTTGCCCAAGTGCGCGGCCGGAACCTCGCGTCATGGGACGACCGACTGCGCTGGGACGTTGAGTACGTCGATACGGTCGGTTTTCACACTGACCTGCATGTGGTCGCTCGCACCGTTGCGGTCGTCATTCGTCGAAGTGGCATCTCTGCAGTCGGTCAGGCAACATGCGAGTCCCTCATCATGCATCGAACCGCCGCCGCGCAGTCACGCCTGGTGCACCATGCCGGCGACCCACTGACAAACGCCAACACGTGATTCACCGTTCACCCCTCACATCGAAGGACCAGCACCGCTCGGTCGAGCACGTTGTTGTTGTTGGTGCAGGCGGGTTCGGACGGGAGACCCTCGACGTGCTCGATGCGGATCCGTCCGCGCCGACTGTGCTCGGTGTTGTCGACGACGCCCCTCGCGCGATCGACCTCGACCGACTCGCGGCACGCCGAGTGCGCTACCTCGGTACGCTTCGAGAGTGGTCAGCAACGGCACCACCGGAGGTGCAATACGTGCTGGCAGTCGGTGCCCCTGATGTCCGCCAACGCCTCGTGGCCTCAGCACCCCTTGCCGGCCGTCAGGCCGCGACCGCCGTTCATCCCTCCGCGACTATCGGGTCTCAGGTCAAACTCGCAGCTGGCGTTGTCATCTGCGCTGGAGTGCATATTTCGACCAATGTGCAACTCGGCGCACACACCCATGTCGGTGCTGGTGCGATCCTCGGACACGACACGGTGACCGCACCGTCTGTCTCGATCAACCCCGCAGCGGTCGTATCAGGATCGGTGTCGATCGAGACGGGCGTGCTGGTCGGCGCGGGAGCGACAATCCTGCAGGGCATCATCCTCCGCTCGAACTCCACCGTTGGAGCAGCGGCATGCGTCACACGCGATGTCGACCCAGGCGCCGTCGTCAAGGGCGTGCCCGCGCGCTGAGCTGAAGCAGCACGAGACGACGGCCAAACCCGGAGACTCCACCGACGGCGTTCTCGACGGTGGCACGCAGCATCCGTCCCTGCCCCGAAGCCAGCGACCATGAGAGCGGCCTGGATCGTGCGCTATCACCTGGGATACCCGTCGTGCTACCCCGGACTGACGCCAGGAAGGCGCGCGAAACAGTGCACGATGGAGCAACCCCGAACCCGTCGGACGCGGTCTGCTCGAGTGAAGCGCTGGCTACCTCGAGCTCGCCGTCACCCAGGTTTCGACGTCGTCGCTTCGCAAAGCGCTGCTGAGCTCCTGCACGTCAAGATTATTCAGGGCCACATAGGACTGGCCGTCAGCGGACACTCCGCCTCCCGCTGTGGGGATGGTGAACGTGGTGAGGTCACTCGCTCGCACATGCCGCAGGCTCCACCCCAGGCTGACGATTGCGCGGAAGGTCAGCTCACGATCCACAGAGAGGTACGCACTTGTCGCGCTCACAAAGTCCTGGACGCGGCGTGGGTTGGTGATCGTGCCCCGAGATAGAGCCCCTTCGACCAGACCACGCATGAACGCCTGCTGATTCCGCACCCGCGTGTGATCTGCGTCGGCGAAGGGGGACCGTGCGCGCACAAAAGCAAGCGCCGCTTCGCCCTGCAGACGGTTGGGCCCCGCGGAGAAGTGCTGGCCCTGCGCTGTGAACGCCTTCGGTGACTGCACGGTGACACCGCCAAGAGCGTCCGTCATGCCCTTGAAGCCAGCGAAATCGATCTCGGCGACGTGATCGATGCGAACGTCCAGTAGTTGCTCCACGGTCTGCACTGTGAGTGAGACCCCGCCCCAGCTGTACGCTGCGTTGATCTTTGCCTCACCATGGCCAGGGATCTCGACCCACGAGTCCCGCATGATCGACATGAGGTACACGGTCTTCCGATCCGCTGGAAGGTGGGCGAGCATCAACGTGTCCGACCGGCCTCCGGGCGTGTTATCTGCGGGATCGGCTGAGCCCGAGCGGCTATCCGAACCGATCAGGAGAATGTTCTGAGCGTCCTCGGTTGCCGCTGGACGCTTGCCGTCCGGAAACGCGTCGACGATTGTGTCACTCTGCGTCTCAAAAGACCTTGCGATCCCTCCGACGAAGCTGCTTGCGACCATCGCGAGCACCACCGCGACAGCAACCAGCGTCCCGCCCATGGCGATGATTGCGACCAGGACAGGACGGCGCCGCCGTGTCGCTCGATGACCGGCCATGACGGCTCCTCTGCGTGGAAGGGGGACTGGGCGGCGGCCGGGGGAGCCGCCGCCCAGTGGTGGTGGTGGTGTTACTTGGCCGGGGTCAGCGAGATGCTGCCGGGGACCGTTTCGGTTGCGTCGTTGAGGGTGCTGGTGACGGTGAAGGTGTACGGGCCGTTGCCCAGGAACTTCTTCACGCTCCAGGTACCGTCTCGGGTCACGGTGGTGGTGACTGCGCTGCCCGATGCCGGGGCGACGGTGATGGTCGCGCCAACCTTGCCGGTGCCGGTGAAGGCGACCTGCGTGTTCGCGGTGAAGGTGTCACCATCGGCAGGAGCAGTCACTGCGAGGGGCTGATCCTTACCCTCAGCGGCCATTCGTCCGCATCTGGAGAGAGATTCCGTCGAATGGGCTCCGGCGCGCAACTGGGCGTGAATCGCAGATCGCAGATATCACGTGGGTGCCCGCTACTTCTTGATGACCTTTGGCTGGATACTGTTACCAGATGACCGCTCGTTGAAAGTAGGCTCAGCGCCCTGGTACTTGACGGTGTTGTTCTTGCCGAGTGTGGTCACTTCGGTAGCTGAGGCAACGACGATGGTATTGCCGGAGCCTTCGACAACGAGGTGCTTGGTATTCCCTGCCTTGACCGTGTTGTTCGAGCCCATGACGTCGATCAAGTCGCAATCGTCGATCGTCATTGTCTGCTTTGACCCGGTTGGGGTTGCCTGTCCGTCGACACATTTGCCAGTCTCATTCGCGACACCGCCAACCGACGAGGAGGGAGAGGGGCTTGCTGCCTTCGCGCGGGACGAGTTCTTCGCACCGCTCGGGGACTGGGTGTCCGTAGGCGTGGTGCCGCTACAAGCCGTGAGGGCCACTGCGATCAGGGTGGCTCCCGCAAGGGCCATGGGGAGGGTGTGGGTGCGCATGCGGCTGTGCTTCCTACTCGGATGTGACGTGCGTGGAAGGGGGACTGGGCGGCGGCCGGGGGAGCCGCCGCCCAGTGGTGGTGGTGGTGGTGTTACTTGGCCGGGGTCAGCGAGATGCTGCCGGGGACCGTTTCGGTTGCGTCGTTGAGGGTGCTGGTGACGGTGAAGGTGTACGGGCCGTTGCCCAGGAACTTCTTCACGCTCCAGGTACCGTCTCGGGTCACGGTGGTGGTGACTGCGCTGCCCGATGCCGGGGCGACGGTGATGGTCGCGCCAACCTTGCCGGTGCCGGTGAAGGCGACCTGCGTGTTCGCGGTGAAGGTGTCACCATCGGCAGGAGCAGTCACCGCGAGGGGCTGATCCTTACCCTCAGCGGGGCTGTCATCCTTCGCGGGCTGGTTGATACGGAAGTCGCGTTCCGCTCCGGACTCGACGCCGTCCTTGGTCTGGATGATGTCGAACGCGTAGGGGCCGTCGCCGATGTATCGGTTGATGCTCCAGGTGCCGTCCGTGTTGACAATGCCGCTCACCTCGGCCAGGCCGGCGGGACTGATGGCCTTCAGGGTCACCGTCTCGCCGTGGCGGCCGGTGCCGGTGAAGGTCTGGACCTTCGAGCGGATGTCATCACCTGCGGTGGGGGAGATGACAGCGAAGGGCTTGTCGATACCGATGACGGGGTTGATCTCCAGCCCGCGGAGTTCGCCGGTGACACGTCCTTCCTGCGTGATGTCGATCACGTAGGGGCCGTTGCCGATCCACTTGTTCACTGACCAGGTGCCATCGTTCTTCACGACGGTGGTGATGTCCGCGGAGGTGAAGTTCGTGGTGTGGATCCGCACTGTGGTTCCCGCAGCGCCGGTACCGGTGAACGCGACAGCCTTGCTCGCCGCGGACGATCCCGTGGCGGGGCTGGTGACGGTGAAGGGCTGATCAATCGGCGCAGCCGACTTCGGGGTCAGAGCGATCCCGTTGACCTGGCTCGTCTGGCCTGCCGCGACCTGCTTGACGTCGAAGGTGTAGGGGCCGTTGCCGAGGAATCGGTTGATACTCCAGTTGCCGTCATCATCCACAGTGGTGGACACGGCAGCGGCACCGTTAGTCGGAGTGAGCGTCACGATACCGCCAGGGGTGCCCTTGCCGGTGAACAGCACCGAGGTGTTCGGTGCGAATTGCGAGCCCGTCTCCGGGGCCGTGACCGTGATGGGCTGGTACTGCACCGTCGAGATCAGGGTGACGTTGGAGGTGGTGGTGTTGGCTCCCTTTGAGCTCTGCGTGACGCTGTAGACAGCGTCGGCCGCGGGGATGTTCGCCGCCGCGAAGCTCCAGGTTCCCGACTTGGAGACCGTGCCGGAGGCAACGATGTCCTGGCTGCCCTGCTTGCGCAGGTCAACGGTCGAACCGGGCTCGCCCGTTCCACGGAACACCAGCGGCCCACCGCCGTGCTCGACGTTGTTCTCCGGCGAGGTGATCTTCACGGCGTTGCCGTAGTCCGCGGTCACCGTGACGGTACCGGCAGCGGTCTCACCGTGGAGGACCTGCTTGATGGTGTATGTCTGCTTCCCGCCGGCGTTCGGCGCGGCGATACCAGCCGAGAACTTCCCCGTCGCAGCATCCGCTGAAACGGTCTTGACCAGCTTGCCGGCAGCGTTGTAGATCTCCACCTTCGCGCCAGCATGCGCCGAACCCGAGATCGTCAGGTCCTTCGCGATGTCGGTCGGGAACGCGGCCTCAGCCTTGATACCAGTGGCCGTCAACAGCAGGGTGACGTTGGAGGTGGTGGTGTTGGCGCCCTTTGAGCTCTGCGTGACGCTGTAGACAGCGTCGGCCGCCGGGATGTTCGCGACCGTAACACTCCAGGTTCCGGAGTTGGAGACCGTGCCGGAGGCAACGATGTTCTGGCTGCCCTGCTTGCGCAGGTCAACGGTCGAACCGGGCTCGCCCGTTCCACGGAACACCAGCTGCCCACCGCCGTGCTCGACGTTGTCTTCCGGCGAGGTGATCTTCACAGCGTTGCCGTAGTCCGCGGTCACCGTCAAAGTCTTTGCTGCGGTTTCGCCTTGGAGGACCTGCTTGATGGTGTATGTCTGCTTCCCGCCGGCGTTCGGCGCGGCGATACCAGCCGAGAACTTCCCCGTCGCAGCATCCGCTGAAACGGTCTTGACCAGCTTGCCGGCAGCGTTGTAGATCTCCACCTTCGCGCCAGCATGCGCCGAACCCGAGATCGTCAGGTCCTTCGCGATGTCGGTCGGGAACATGGCTTCAGCCTTGATCTCGGTCGGATCGAAACTGACCGTTGAGTCCGCCTTCGCGGTGCGGATGCCGTCGGATTCAATCTGCTCGATCGAGATCACGTTCGTGCCGAGCTTGAGACCCATGATTTTTGCAGACCAGGTTCCGTCACCGGCAACCTGGACCGTGTTGCCGCCGTTGAGCGTGATCGATGCTTTAGGCACGCCCCGGCCCTTGAACGTCGCCGATCGACTCGCAAGATCATCGTCGTGGGAATCCAGCGCGAAAAGATTCGTCGAGCTGTCTGCCACTACTTGCATCCAACCTGCCTTCAAGAGAAGCAGCTCGGCGCGCGAGTCGAAGCCATTGATGCCGACGCCATAACCCTTATTCACGCCGGGTCCTGCGTACAGGAGCCGGCCTTCCGAGGTCGTGTCCCACTGCTGGTCTTCGCCGCCCGAGCAGTCAGTCGCAGTGATCCAGGTGTTTGCCGAATCGTCCGTGCCTGTCAGGCAGAGATCACCCTGGCGCACCTGACCGGGGTGCCCCGGCTGCGGGACCTGGGTGACTATACCGGTCTTGCCCTTCGCGGTCGTGGCTGTGGCGCCTGCAACAAATTCTTGCAGGTTGTGATTCAGCGGGTCAGCCTTCCAAGCAAGGATCCCCTGGGGCGCATTGAGGGTGACCGTTACCGAGATACTTGCCGTGAGATCCTTGCCGGTGTGATGCTCCAGGGCGACCTTGTTGATGCCCGGCTTCAGGTTAGAAACCTTCGCCGCCCAAGTGCCGTCCGCGGCGACTTGCACCTGGGAGCCGTCTCCGACGCTCACCCACGAGCCCGGCATGCCACCGCCGGAGATCGTTGCACTCCGCGAGGCCAAGTCTTTGTCGGTAGTCGACACGTGGAAGTAGCCAAACGACCCCTGAGGGCGTACGCGCATGCCTTCGCCAGCAACCAAGTACATCTTGGCGGTTGCGGCTCCGGCGATACCGATCCCATAATTATAGGTCGCGCCTTTTACCGTGTAGTAAAGCGTACCGTTTTGAGAAATACGCCAAACCTGGTTTGCATCATCCGAGCACTTGGTCGCGACGAGAAACACCCTTGCAGCATCTGCGCCAGTGAGGCAAAGATCGCCCTGCCGAATTTGACCCAAATGCCCCGGCTGGGGAACCTGAGTGAGGGTACCCGCCTCGGCGCCGCTGGTTTCCACCTCGGTATTTTCCTTAAACGCTTGCATAACGTGCCCCGAGGGTCCCCCTTTCCAGGAGACAAATGCCTGCGGCCCAGTGCTGGCGGCGTGAGCGGCCGCGGGGCCGATCGCCACTCCGGCCAGAACTGTCGCGACAGCAACTGCTCCGGCACTGGCTTGAGCGAGCGCTCTTTTCTTCTTCATCAATGAGATCCAATCGCTTCGACGACGCCAGCCGCCTCGGGATGAGGCGGAGGCCGGTGCGTCGGCAACTTACGGATACACACTACCACTCGGTATTTTAGATCAGCAAATCCCGAGTAGTCATGGACTAAATCTCACGTTGGACATGTCACATATGACAAAATTCGTTGGCGGCCGTGGCTGTTGGTCGCCGAGGCAACGGCGAGTCGGGCAAAGCTTTCGAGCTCGAGTAAGCATGCATCTCGCTTCCTACCCGGCAGTGGGGGGGCGAAGGTGCTGAGCGGCGCCCTGGGATGCGCCGCTGCCTCGAGCACCTGCCTGCGGACGACGTGCCGTTGGTCTAATCGACGGGCCGGCTGGTCCGGTCAATGGCCGACTTTGAGAGCATGGTGACCGAACTCCAAGAGCGGGAGACTCGGCCGGGAGGGGTATCCCGTGTGCTGCCGAGCTCGCGTTCAGCAACGAAACCCACGCCTAGGGGTGGCAATCCTCGGCCGGTTGACCGTCGTCCCCGACGAGCTCGTGGGAGGGTGTCACCGCCAGCAGGAGTGCTGGCGCTCTGAGGCCCCCGGTCCGAGAGTGAGAAACTGAAACCTGCTCTGCACGTGCAGAGTGGTCCCTATGGGGAACACTGGGTGTTCCCACGATCAAAAGGACTTCTTTATGCCAGTACCCAACTCTGGTGCCCCAGCGAGCCGCTTGCTGATTCGCGACGAGGTCCAGGACAAAATCCGCAACGCAATCTTGGAGGGTACGCTAGTACCAGGTGAACGCCTCCACGACGAGGATCTGATCGGTTGGCTCGGGGTATCTCGCACGCCAATCCGGGAGGCTATCTCCGCCCTGGCCAACGAAGGCCTTATCGAGATGGCTCCAAATCGGTACACGCGGGTCGCGCAGCCCAATCCTGCGGAGGTGCTAGACGCCTACCGCACCTTGGGGATCATACTGGGAGGGGCTGTCCGCCTTGCAATACCGAATCTGACCGAAGCGCAGCGCAAATCTGCAATTGCCCGTCTAGATGAGTCCCTCCGAACCTTGCCTATTCAAGGAACTCCGAGCATCGTCCCGACTATTCATATCGCCTACCACGCGTGGCTCGACCGATGCTCGAATCGGCAGCTCGTTACAGTGGGCAGGCAAGTTATGGACGGACTCGCATATAAACTCCGTGTCGAGACGATCGGTGACCTTATTCCCGCAAAGCTCCTCATTGAACATCTCACTGATTTCCGGGCGGCAATCATCGCAAGCGACGCCGTCGCCGCCAAACTTGCCATTGAGGCGGCGCATATGCTTCCCCGCCATTAGCGGATCACTTGCTGCTCTGTTGTGCAATGACGTGACCGGCTGGCATTTCAAACGCTAGTCCGGGTGAGGGCGCGCTGCTTCAGCCAGGAAGGTGCGCACGATCACTTCAGCAGAACTTTTCCCTTCGGGAGACGGGAGACGGGAGACGGGAGACAGGAGACGGGGTGCGGTCGCGTCCTGCGAGTGAGCTTCGAACCCGGTGGATGGCTGCGGCTGCCGCCGGCGTGCGGTCTCGTCGGCTAGCAAGGCGCCAACCCGCCTGTGTGATGTCCTCCGCGATTGACTGATGTCCGGGATACGGTTTTGACATGCCTGTTCCCCAGTCTTCGACCATCCAAGGTCCCCGCCGCCTTCTCCGTGACGTCGTCTACGAGCAGATGCTCAAGGCGATCGAGAATGGCACGCTCGAGGCAGGGGAGCGCCTGAACGATGATGAGCTCACGAGCTGGCTTGGTGTCTCGCGCACTCCGGTACGGGAAGCGATCGCCCGGCTCCAGTCCGAAGGCCTCGTGGAGATGGCCGCAAACCGATACACCCGAGTCGCCAGCCTCTCCGGCCCGGAGCACGACCAGGCAGCCATGCTCCTGGCAGCGCTCCACAAGTGGGCTATCGACCACGCCGGCAAAGCGACCGCTGACGCACGGAGAGCCGGGTCTGCTGCCGCGAGCACGCTAACTACGGGCATCGACGCGCATGACGTCGACGCGTACCGAGGACTGCAGGACGCTGTCGCGGCGCTCATCGCCGGGTTCAACAACCCGCTTTACACGGCAACCGAGGCCGCAGTGCGTGGCCGGGTGAAGTTCCACGCCCCAGCTGCTTACGCGAGTATCGACTGGAATGCAGCAGGTGCAACGGCCGGAGCCCTCGCGAAGATCTAGCCGCTCTAGCCCAAATCGACCAAGGGGCACCGCGGCGGCTCGCCTCGTCCGACCTCTTCTAGGCGCTGACTGAGCAGCTTCTCGCGAGCAGGGCTGCACGCGCGCGTCTCCCATGAGATCGGTGCCTCGCGCTGGCCTGGCCGACGCTACCGGGTTCACGCTGCGCTGAAGTTTCCCGTGCGATGCGCGCGGCACGTTGCCGATGAACTCGATCCGGGCTGGCGGCGAAGTAAGGCACCGGAGGGGCACGCATGGAGCTCCCACCCTCCAAAATGACATAAGAGCGCCGTATCGGCGCGAACCAGAACAGTCGGCCGCGCCGAGGTGCGTCCGACTGTTCTGCCGAGGGAGCGGCGTCAGTGCGCCGCGTTGTGAGCGTCGCGGACGATGTGGCTGATGCGGCCGCGGCTGGAGACCTTGCAGGAGGTGCGGGCAGTCCTTCGCGTACGTGGGTGAGCGCCTCATGCCGGCGAGACTCGTTTGAGGTCGACGCATCACTGTGAGGTGGGGTCAAATGGTGGCGCCCCTGGGCGCGCGAGCCTGTTGCTGCATCGGTCTTCGCGAACGTCAGGGCGACCGACGGTGGCCAGCGCCGCTGCGCGATCGCGAACTCGAGGCTGAGGCCACCTGTTGGCGCTGCGTCAGGCCGGGGCTTGAAGCCTGGGGCCATTTGGTGGCGCTGGGTCAGGCCGGGGCTTGAAGCCTGGGGGCATTTGGTGGCGCTGGGTCAGGCCGGGGGCTCGAACCCCGTAGCCACCGGATGGCAGTCATGTTCCCCGGTGGAACACGTCGTGCTCCACCATTATCGAGACGCCGTCCTGCGCAGAACCCTACGGATACGCCTCGACGTATGCCCGCGGTCCAGCAAGGACCGACGCACGTAGCTTGCAGCGTTCCTGTGTAGGGACGCAGGCCACACAATCCCCGACTCCGATGCGGCCGACGTAAGTGCACCCGTCAGAGTTACGCCGAATGCTCAGTGGAGTCGACAGTCACAGGAGATAGCTCTCGAGGATGTCCACGAGGGGCTGCGCGTCCTGCCCGGCTGCGAGCCACTCGATCGGCGCGACCGGGCGACCGTTGACGCGAGTGCTGCTGTGCGGAGTTGTCATGAACCCCAGGATGCTTGCCGGATTGAGCCCCTCGGGGAATGCCTCCACGAGTCTCGATAGCTGTGGGAGCACCGGATGGCCGGGGGCATTGCTGAACTGCCAGGTCGGATAGTGAAGTTCGGCGTTAGCGACGAACGCGAACAGGTCGCCAACGCCGAGCATCCATCGCAGCTTTGCCCGGCCGATCCCAAGTCGCGCGGCCACTGCAGGCTCGATCAGCGATTCGTCGAGAGCACGCTGCCAGTTCTGCCGAATGTGCTCGTGGAGCTCACCGCGTGCAACGCGCGCCTTCGCCGCTGCGAGCGTCGATGCCGTAAATATGCCCGACTCGATTAGGGCTGCATCGCTGAGTGCCGCTTGGTCGAGCAGCAGATCGGGGACCGCGGGTCGCGGCGTCCCGAAGTCTCGTCCTCTCGCGTGCACCCCCGCCACGCCGACGAAGGGATCCCCGGCTCGCGTGAGTCGAGGCGCGGTCGAGATGTCCATCGCTGCCCTTGCAGCAACGTCGTCGGGCAGGACCTCGCCGGTCAGTCGAGCGAGGGCTACTCTCGCCCGTGCTCTGGCAATATCGAGCCGCGTCGTCATCGAAGACGTCCATGGATCTTGCGGCGCTGAGGTGCCGCTGCCCGATCATCCTCCCGAGCGGGCCGGGCTGCACAGGGTCGACTGGCATCGGCGTCCGCTCTGTGTGCGCGCGCCTTCGGCGCGCTATGCATATCGAGCTCGGTTGAGCACCGTCGGTACGCCGTCCTCATCTAGATCGAGAGCGAGAAGCACGTCTTCAATCACTCGCGCTTGCGAGACCTTGAGTGTCGTCGCCGTTGAGACCAAGATCTCCTTGGCCGCCGGCGCCACGCTGCCGTAGACCGTTGGATTGCCCTTTGCGGCACCCCGGGGCCTTCGTCGTACTGCACCGAACGCAGGAGAAGCCGGGCTCGCGCTCGGGGTTGTCGGCGGTGGATTTGGAACCATCGTTGTCCTCCGGTCCGCTCCTATAGAGCGTTCGGTTGTGTCGTGGCGTCGGCCCGAGCTAGGTGCTTGTCGCGGTGGGCGGCCGGTGAGGCTAACGACCCTACGAGTTCCGCGAGGTTCCCACAGCGCACGGGCAAAGCCGCGGATGCAATCTGCTCGTTTATGAGAAAAAGATGCTCGCTGGGAAATTTCCGGTAGCGCGATCCGCCGCGGAACCGGTCGGTCGTGCGCCGAAAAGTTGCGTTAAGTGCCATTACCGTCGGTGTGAGTCGCACCCCTTGAAGTGACCTGATGCTGCGTCTGTCTGCGGATGTCGATGACGTCGATCGCTCCGGCGGTGGTCGGTCGAGTGCCCGCGGCTCCTAGGCTCGACGCATGGGGATGAACAGGGATCAACGACTGGCCGCGATCATCGGAGGGCTCACGGCGGTGCTCGTCGGTGGCGGGCTGGCCGTCGCAGTGGCTCTCGGCCTGATCGGCTCGTAGCCTGAGCAGCGAGCACGAGGAGGGGTGATGGCGCAGACGGCAGGACCGCCGGCGGCAGCGGGCGGGCATCCGCAGCTCGGCTCGACGCACAAGAACGGCGATCGCCGCTTCGGTGTTGCCGGGCTCCTGTCGCGCGTCTACGCCGGCCGAGGGACGCCGATGCTGTCGAGCCTGTACCACTCGACGGTCACCGAGCACATCGGATCCGTCCGCGTCGGCGACGAGCTCCACGTCGAGTGGCGAAGCACCCACTGGTGGGCGACGTCGGACGAAGGCACCGTCGGCCGGCTCTCCTGGTCGAAGGGGCTTCGCGGACAGACGGCCTACGTCCCGGACGGGCCCAGCCCCTACGACTTCGACGACGGGACGCTGTACGTGCAGCACGTCACAGTGAACGCCGCCGGCGAGGTCGTCGACTGCGGCGGGTACGTCGTGCCCGACGACTACGAGCCGTCGGACTGGCCGATGACGCCGATGCCGGACCCGGCGGAGCGCGAACTGACCATCACGATCGGCTTCCCGGCGCCCGTGACTCAGCCCGTGCCAGCGGCGAGGGAGACACCGGCACCCCAGGCAAGTACCGAGACCACTACGCGCCTCGGCTGGCTTCGGCGGCTGCTCGGGCGTGACTGAGAGAGAGCAACCGATGACGACGTACAGACCGCGAGAGCTGGCAGCCGAGCTCGGCTACACGAACGAGTCTCGTCCGGGGCGGGTCGTGCGCGAGTACCTGCGGGAGCGCTACCCGGAGCACACCGGGCTCTGGGAGCTCGACGAAGCGCAGGCCGACGACGTGCGCGCGAACGTTCAGCGGTCGTCGTGACGAGCGTCAGGCTCCGCGGAGCCTGGTGATGCGCTCCCGGATGCGAGTGTCCAGATCCCCGAACTCGTCGAGCACGTCCATCGCCGCGTACGCGCGGCCGCGGACTCGCTCGGTGACGGCTTCGACGACGCTGGCCTCCTCGAGGGCCTGCACGCCGCGGTAGACGCTTCGCTCCGGGATGTCCCTGAGCGCTTCGACGAGCTGCTCGATGGTGAACACCGGCAGCGACAGCAGGACCGGCAGGATCTGGTCAGCGGCGCTGCCAGCGCGCGGGGACGCCCGCTCGCGCCAGGCATCCTCGTACTGCGCGAAGGCGCGTGCCGTGCCGCGGGCCTCTCGGGCCGCCGTTTCGACGCAGAGCGCCAGGTCAGTGACGATCGGCTCCAGGTCACCGGTGCGGTATGCGCCGAGGAGCGAGAAGTAGTGCGTCGTGTCCGCGGCAAGGGCGCTGGCGACCGGCAGCACCGTGTGTGGCGTGACGCCCCGGCGGCGCAGGATCGCGCCGATGAGTGCGCGGCCGATGCGGCCGTTGCCGTCGGTGAACGGGTGGATGCTCTCAAACTGGGCGTGCGCGATCGCGGCCTGGGTGACCGGCTCGACGTTGTCGCGGTTGGTGAATGCGAGCAGGTCGTCCAGAAGCGCCGGGACTTCCTCCGGCGGAGGCGGGACGTAGAGCGCGCCGCGGGGCGAGTGCTGGGAACCGCCGATCCAGTTCTGCACGTCGCGGATGCGGCCGGCGTAGGGGCGCTCGGCGACGTCCGGGTCGTCTTGCATGAGCGCCTGGTGTGCGGCGAGGATCTCGTCGAGCGTGATCGTCGTGCCGGAGGCGTCGATGAGCTTCGTGATCGCAGCGCCTGCGGCCACCATCGACATGGCGGAGGCGTTCTCCTTCAACCCGCCGATGGCGCGCGCGAACGCGACTGGCGATGCGTCGAGGTGCTCGATGCGGCTGGAGGCCACCGACTCCATGCGGATGAGGAAGCCGGCGAGGGGGCTGAGCACGCCGTCGTCCACGCGCTCGAGGTCGGCGGCCTCGTAGCGTGCCCGGGCGAGGTCGCGCTCGGCGATGACGGGCACGTCGAGATCAGCGATGCGGGGTGGGATGGACACGGTCACCTCGGTGAGCATGCGGTCCTCGCGTGTGCCGCGGCGGCTCGTGCTCGTCCACGGGACGACGCGCGTCGTGTGTGCTGGCAAGTTCGTCATCGCGCACCCTTCCCGTCAATAGCTATGTCGATGATGTCACGTATTCGGAAAATTTGGCAATTGTGGCGAGGTTGTCGCCATGGGGGCGCGGCTCGCGGTGCGTCGAATCAGGCGGGCGGGAAGTGCGCTGCGATCGTCGCCGCGACCGCGGTAACGTCGACCTGACCGTCGAGCGAGGCAAGCTGCTTCGCGAGCTTCTTCGGCCAGCAGACCTCGATGCCGCGGGTGGTGAACGAGCCGCCGAAGAGCGGCCAGTCCGCGTCGACGAAGCAGAGCGCGCCGTGCACGCTGACCGGGCCGACGACTTCGTGCACGAGCGCGGCCTGGCGGAGGACGCTGTCGACGAGCTTCGTGCGGTCCCCGCCGACGATGAGCTTCTCGGTGCGCGGCCGGAACAGCCCGCCCTCGACCTGCAGCCGGGGCCGCTTGCCGCGGTATCGCTTCGCGTCGATGACCCAGACGCCGGCGCGGGTGATCACGATGTGGTCGATGTTCGCTCGCGTCCTGGGGATGCGGCGGTCGTGCAGCACGACGATGTCCTCGGAGGCGATCGCGTCAAGCGCCCGGCCGACGACAGCCTCGCCGGCTGCCCCGGACTTCCATGCGACGGTGCTCTGCCGCTCACTCGAGAGCGCGACGGCGATCGTGCCGATGCGGCCCTCACCCCACGTCTCGCGGATCTTCGCCTCGTCGCGCGCCCGTCGGCGGTCGTATTCGCGATGAGCGGATGCGCCGGCGCCGGTGGTGTCGTTCGTCCCCATGGCATCCATCCAGTCAGATCGGGCACCCGGGTGCGAGCCCCAGTGCAAGGCGCGAGAGCCTGCTGCGCGCGAGAAGCAGTCCGGCCGTCCGTCGCCTACCGCACGACGTCGTGCCCGTCGTCGTGCTCGAGCGCCTCCAGGCGGGAATCGCGTCGTCTGCGAAGAGCGTTCCGGCGGCGACCTGACGAGCGAGCGAGCGAGTCTCCGGGTCCGTGACCTCGTGACCGGCGGCGCCGAGCATTCCGTCTGCGAGTGTCGTCCGGTGTTCGACCCGTGCCTCGGAAACTGGCTTCAGGCTCGGAGGTCCCATCGCCGTTGCCGGCCAGGTGACGGCCCGGAAGTGGGTGACGTGGCGCATCACGGCGCCGTTTCGTGTCTACCGACGACGCCCAGCGTCCTGGAGTGGCTTCACGGCCGTCGGGGGCGCATGACGGTGGTGCTCCTCGCGCTCAAGGTGTACTTGTTCTGTTTCTTCGCTCGGTTTGCCGCCGATGTACCTCCGATTGCCAGAATCGGAGGTACATCGGCTCGGAGGAAAACCGCAGCTCAGGGGCTGTTTCCGGGCTCACGCGCTGAAGGGTGTACCGGCGATCGACCGCTCGGTTTTCCATCGGAGGTACAGGGATGGCGGGGCCACTTCCCTTCTTTCTCACGGAAGTAGGAGAGAGGAAAGCACCGATGTACCTCCTGTACCTAGTTCCGCAGGGAAACTCCACACACGCGCGCATGCGCGCACGCATGCATAAGAGTTCAGCCAGATCGGCGGTACAAGCGGAACGTTTCGCTGTTTCTGCTGATGAGCATGCGTTTTCTACCGGGATGAGCGCGGTACGCGAAGTGGTACGCGCGTTCGGCCATTGAAGGTGAATTGGCCCGCTGACCTGGGCTTAACGTCCGCACGGTCCCGGAACGGCTGTAGCGCTTTCGCCGCAGAATCCGCGGTACGTCCGCCCTCGGCGCGCAAATGCCTTACGTCGAGACGAGTGGAAGGCCGACCTGCTCCGATACTTGGGCTGTCGTCGGCTCCTCAACCCCTCCCTGCTGCATGCAGCACTGAGGTCGGCGGACGATCACCGCTCCCTCGAAAGTCTTGGCTCGACGGTCCAAGACTGGTCCCTCTACGGGCGCGCACCGCCCAATACGTGGTCCGGAGTGCAACGCGAGGGATCGGTCCGCACGTGCCGACCGTTGCGTGCCCTTGCGGTGCCCGCGGGGTGCCCTCTTTCCGGTCCAACATCAACCCTTCGCGAGCGAGGCACTCGCCATGACCCGCTTGGCTTGCTTGAAACCTCTCGCGGTCCGCTGGTCGGTCACAGACTTACGTCATTTCGGGCGGGAAGCGGTCGGTTGTGACCGGTCCGCGACCTGTTTGTAACGGGCCTCGGCGGCGGGATCGTGCACGAGCGGCCGTCGAAAGAGCTCGGGCGAGCGGCGATCGAGCCTCGCACCAGCCTGAACTTCGATGGAGCTCGTGCGGGGTCCGGTGGTGTCACGGACGCTCCACAGTCGTGCCCGACGGGGCAAAGGAAGAGCTTCGAATCACCGCTCCGCGGTGCGCGAGATCCCGGTGGCCGCTCGTTCCTCACGACCCCCGATGCGCCTTCGGCTTCGCCAACCAGAGAGGTCTCCGCGATGCTCCGACCTGCGCTGCCGTGGGCCAAAGGCAGCCGCGTCCCCGCGTCTGCGTCAGGGTTGAAACGGGTCTGGTTCCGCAGGCTCCACCACCCCCGACGTCACTGCGCTCCATGTCTGGTACCCCGGCGTCAAGCCGCCCAAAACCGGGGTACCAGCCAAACCCTGACTTCCCAGGGGGAAAGGATGCTCCTGGTACCAGCCCGCCCGTTGGGCCCTTCGGGTTCCGCTCTGGTACCAGATGGTCTGGGACCATCCTTTTCCCCTGATCACAACAGCAGTTGTGACCTCGATCCGTCGCTGAAGCTCCGGATCCTCGGGTCAGAAGAAAAGGGCATAAGGGGGACTGACGCCGACCGGCGTTTCCTTCCTCGCTGCGCTCGTCAGAAACTGGTTCGTCGGTCGGCGTGGCCGACAGTCCTTCGGGACCCCCTGACCCTCTCGCTGCGCTCGGTCTCCGGGTGCCCCTCACCCTTCGTCGCTGGCGCCCCTCACCCTTCGTCGCTGGCGCTCCTCAGGGCCCTTACTGCGTCGCTACGCTCCTTGCCCTCCAGCGCCCCTGTGGGGGCGCTCTCGGGTGCCTCGCGCCGATGCCGCGTCTCCGCTTCGCTCCGTCTCGGACATCGGCTGTGAGCCGCCCTTCCAGGTCGGCAGCCACGACGCGGCGGTGCCGCGAGAGGGGCCTGCGAGCAAGCGCCCCCAGTGCAGCGGACCACGGCAGGAACCTGCGAAATCATTTTGCAAATGATCGTGCTCGAAGCTTCCGTGATGACTCAGTGCGGAGGGGCGCTGCTCACGCGGGAAGTCCGGATGCAGGTCCCATCGGGCCGGAAGCTGTCGAAGAGGGTGCCGCTTGGCTGGGTTTGTCCGAGGCGGTCGCATCGGGTATAATAAGCGCAAGTCTGAATGAGGTAAAAGGACCAGAGCCGCCGAAGGTTCGACGAGTGGGTACGCCAAGCAACCGTTAACAGGTTCGGCTATCAAGGCCTCCTCGAAAGCGTCGACTTTCGAGGAATACCTATGTCTCAGTCCACTCTCGCCCCGATCGCGAAGCCCAGCGACCTGCTTACCCCGGACGCCCTCGCCGCTCGGCTCCACGTGACGACACGCAACTTGCGGCAATGGCGCATCACAGGAGCAGGCCCACGGTTCGTTCGCGTCGGGCGATTTCCGCTCTACCGGCAGGAAGCCGTCGAGGCGTGGCTTCTCGAGCAGGAGTACACCAGCACCGCCAACGAACTGCGCTGAGCCATGGGTTCAGTCAAGTCCTATGAGACAAAGACTCGCGGCAAGCTCTACGAGGTCTGGTACACGAAGCCTGACGGGACGCGTGGTCACGACCGCGGCTTCCGCAGGAAGACCGAGGCCCTGAACTATCTCAACACTGTCGAGGTGTCGAAGTTGCGGGGCTCCTACGTCGATCCGACCGATGCGCGAGTCTCGATTGGCGAGCTCGGGCGAGCGTGGCTTGAGATGCACCGATTCAAGCTCACGCAGAGCAGCTTCCACTCCGTTGAGAGCTGCTGGCGCGTGCACGTCGAACCGAAGTGGGGTAACTACGCCGTCGGGCGGGTCACCAAGCGGGATGTTCAGGCTTGGTTGAACGAGCTCGGTAAGTCTCTCTCCCACACGTCCGTGGCCAGAGCGCGCGACCTCCTCGCTGGCATTTTCGATGAGGCGGTCGAAGAGAACAGGGTGGTGAAGAATCCTGCGCGAGGACTCGCCGTGAAGAAGAAGTCGATCCCTGACGAGGTGTTTTTAACGCATCGGCAGGCCGAGGCGCTCGCCACACAGGCGAGGTACGGCGATCTCGTTCGGCTTCTCGCCTACACCGGCCTGCGGTGGGGTGAGGCGACGGCCGTGCGGGTTCGGAACGTTGACCTTGACCGGCGGCGCCTCAACATCCGCGAGGGAGTGACAGAGGTGAACGGGCAGCACATCCTGGGCAGCGTGAAGTCGCATGAGCGACGCTCCGTCGCGTACCCCGACTTCCTTGACTCAGCTGTTGCCGCCGCCTGTCGCAACAAGCACCCCGACGATCGCCTCTGGTCGTCACCGGCTGGGGGTTTCCTCCGACCCGGGCACTCCCGGCAGGGGTGGTTCGCGCAAGCGGTACGCAGGACCATGGCGGCCGACGTAGGCTTCCGTCGGATCACGCCGCACGACCTCCGGCATACCGCGGCGTCCCTCGCGATCAGCGCCGGGGCCAACGTCAAGGTGATCCAGCGAATGCTGGGCCACAAGTCCGCCAAGGTGACGCTCGACACCTACGCAGCGTTGTTTCCGGACGACCTCGATAACGTCACGTCCGCGCTGAGCCGGCAACGAGCGGAGCAGCTATAACGATGGGGGCTGCCAGCGGCCAGCGGCTGTGACCACGGCCACTGGCCGCTGCCGCCTTCGTCTCGAGAGTTGGGTGGCCGCGCGGCCGCGTCTCGTATCGTCGACCCTGCCGGAATGAATATTGGACCAGCCATCTGAGAAGCTCGAAGCGACGGAGGCACGCGGATGGCGGCTCCACGCGTCCTGTTTCACTGAGGGATCGTCGTTCAGCGGACGCCTTCCCATGTGGCTCCGCGATCGGCTCGGCCTCTCGTCGAAGCGCTCGATAGCCGTTCCGCCTCACGGCCAGAATTTCGCCGACCTGTGCAACGGTCATGTCTTGCTGCTCGTGAAGTCGGCGCGCGGTCCGAATATTGCGCGGTTAGATCGTCTCGAGAACCGCAGCCCAGCTTTCCAGATGCAGATACAAACCCTCTGCTCGCTTCACAACCGCGCGCGGCAACGCGAGGCCGGGCAACGCGGTAGAAAACGCCCGAAAGTCTTCGCGCAGCCGCGCGCAGACGTCGAGAGTCGGCAGGTGTGCCCAGGTGTCAATCTCGTCCGCCCGCACACGCACCGAGTGACGCATGAGCTGGTGGTAGTCAAGGGAGGTTGGTGATCTCCCTTCGCACTCGGGGCAGAAGCATTCGACGAGCTCTGGAGCCTGCTCCCAGATGGCCCCGGCGATGTCAACGCCGATATATCGATGAAGCCGAGGCACGTAGAATCTGGCCGGCGGGGCGCCCGAGCTCGGCAGTTCGACATGGTCTCGGTGCTCCCCGTATCCGACGCCATGGGACGAGCCCTCGAGACCGAACCGGTGGAGGAGCACGGAGAAGAACCCGCCGTACAGGGCAAAGATTCTCTGCCCTCGTTCCGTCGCGCTCCTAAGGGCCTTGCCGTACTCGACCAGTTCCCTCCGGCCGGCGGTCGTGACGTCAAATTCATCGAGACGCGATACCCATCCGGCAAGGTCCTTCTCGGGCAACTTCTGAAGCAGCGCGTCCCAGACGGCCGCTGACTCTCCCGCGACGACCCGGCGGAGGCGGACGGCGCTCGACGATTGCGCGACAAGGTCAACGCTCGCCTGCCAGATTCGCTCGCTCACGGCGCCCCAGGGGTCGGTGAGGCTACTGACCATGAGGTACGGAGGCATGACCCATTCCGGTGCCTGCGCGTCCTCGATCTTGATGTCGTCGTCCGGGAGGCGTTTAGCGTACTTGTCGAAGACTTTGGCACCAACGTTCTCAAAGTCCACGTTGAACGAAAGCCAGCCCTCCGCGACGCGGGCCACGAGAGCGTCGTCGAAGTTCGCCGGGGACAGGCCGCCGGTCACTCCGTCCTTGATGTAGCCGTCGAGTCCGAGGATCTGTGCGAGCTGGAGGTGCGATTTCTTCCACGGGAGACTGCCGTTTTGGAACAAAGGGAAACGGGAGTCGATAGCGTACGGCTCGCTAGAACGGGCTGACAGCGTGAGCACGAATCCCTTCGTGCCATCGGCCTGGAAAGCGGCGATCGTGCCCGGAACGAGCAGGCCGTCGAAGATGCCGGTAAGGCTGCGCGCGGCCTCCTGATCTGTCGATCCGTAGCTCAAGAAGTGCTGGAATTCAGACATACCGGCGCACCTGCTCCCGGATCTTTCCGGTGACGCGCCGCCGAGAAACCCGGTCGGAAGCCTTCGACCCCGGTTGGCAGACGATGACGAACGACGAACCGCTCTTGACAAGCACCCCCACGCCGCAACGCGACGCCTCCTCGACATTCTTTGGACGGGGCATCGCGTCCACAACGATCCAGGACCGATCGTAAAGCCGCGAGTTATAGAACGCTTGCTCGAGCGCTCGGCCGAAGCTGCCGAGCTTTAGCTCGAACGCGGATAAGGTCCCGGAACGAGTCAGTGTCGAGACATCGATACGGCGCCCGTTGACCGCAAGTTCCTCCACGACCACGGTGTCGTCACGAATCCAGCGGCGGGCAGCGAGCCAGTCGAGGAGCGGGACGAGAAGCGACCGCTCGCCGGATGAAGTCGGAGTCTCAAGCGGTGAGATGTAGATCGTCACGGCGCACCTCCCGCGTTGGACGCTTCAACCGCGCGCTGGATAGCACTCTCGAGCCACGCGAATAGGAAGATCCCTACGAGGCTCGCGCCAAATGCGACGACGGCCATACCTGCCGCGATTCCCCAGAGCGGCTTGATATCGAACGCAAGGAAGTACAGTGCTGTTGCGGCGCCAACCAGGGTGGCGACGGCGAAAGCGCCGTTTCGGATCCACGAGCACACCGCCAGCATGCGCCGGAACCGAGCCTGAATCCCGCTTCGCATGCGCAGGGTCGCCACGCCCTTCTTTGCGGCCTGGCCGAGTTCGGCTGGGTCCTGGAACGCGGTCGCCGGATCAAACGGCCCGCTGGTCGGATACAGGCGGTCGATGTCGTCCCGAAGCTTCTCGAATGCTTCGCGAGCGCGCTCCTCCAAGGCAACGAAAGCCATGTCCACACGGGCTCTCAATCGCTGGTCGGTGCT
Organism: Curtobacterium sp. VKM Ac-2884; assembly: GCF_015350945.1. Taxonomy (NCBI): domain Bacteria; kingdom Bacillati; phylum Actinomycetota; class Actinomycetes; order Micrococcales; family Microbacteriaceae; genus Curtobacterium; species Curtobacterium sp. VKM Ac-2884. Next base: position 11,114 of record NZ_JADKSA010000002.1, on the reverse strand, counting down.
GCTGCGCAGGCTAATCGAAGCCCAGACGGCGGCCACGCTGACAAAGAAGACCCCTCCTCCGAGACCGAATCCCCACTCAGGGCTTGGGCTCGTCCCCCCGAAAATGTCCATCACGAATGGTGCCCCAGGATGTCATCGCGGATAAGCGAGTTCGTCGTGAACTCGTCGTAGCGCTGATAAACATAACGGACGAGCTGACGAAGCGGTAGCGGAGCGAAGCGCGCCTTGAACGATGTCAGTTCCTTCAGGGCCTCCGGCTTCATTTCCTCGTCCAGAGCGGCGAAGTACCGCCATCCTCGGTCGGTCAGCTCGAAATCGCGCGTCGTGTACGAGTAGCCGTTGTCCGACTTGTCAGTGATGGCCTCTCGTTCCTCCCACGTGTCCATGTCGTCTGGAGCGAACCTCGCCGAATCGGTGATGATGCCGGCTGCGGCCAACGTGTCCACTGCGTCATAGACCTTCCTCGAGAACGGGCCGAAGTTGTATGCAACGAACTCGGCGTCCTCCGAGAGCCACTGGTCGCTGTGCGTCTCGCGCTCGAGGAGGAAGATGAGCTTCTCAAGCCTGGTGACGCCCTCGATCCGAGCGCGACCGCCCTGGTCGACGCCGGCGCCGAGCAGGAGAACGATCGCGTCATCGATCTCAATGGGGTTGGCCATGGCAGAGACTCCGAATTCGGCGAGGATGGCAGTCATCGTAGCCGGTGCCGCCCTCGGGACTGACGAGGAACAGCGTGTCGCTCGCAGCCGTCGCCGCATACGGCATCACCGGGAGCCTCGCCCACCCGACGTGCTTCAAGTGCCGGGTCGACGTCATCTTCGGACGGACGGACGGACGGACGGCCGGCGGGCGGGCATGCGAGCGCAACTTAGGTAAGAGGCATGTCGAAAGGGCCCGCGATCGTTGTCCAGAATCTGGCCCCATGCGTGCGGGCCAGATCGCTTGGGTCCAGCTTCCGCCGGCTGTCACAGATCACCCGGCCCCACGCAGTCTTGGTGACCGGGCGCCATCCGGACTCTCGTTGGATCCGCAGTGTTGACTGCGGCGCATCGAGGCGTGATCGACGCTGCGCCGTCCTCGGAGGTTGGCGTAGAGCGGCAAAGGCCGTGGTGCAGTTTGGTGCACCGCCACCTGGCTGAGGACGGCTTCGCGCGGCCCGAACTGTCGGCAACACCCCCCACGATCACGGCGATCGGACACCCCACCGTGCCCGTGCGAATGTACGGCGATGGGTTCAAATCCCACCGGTACCGCCACTTCTCAGAAAACCCCCGTTCACACGGGGGTTTTCTGCATTTCCGGAGCATGTTGCGAAGCATGCTCGACGCCGATCGAGATGAATGACGCAAGCGTCCGACCGGGCCGCGACCGTATCGTGAGCCTGCTTCGACCTTCCGTGGACGGAAGGCAGCGGCCAGTCCGCGAACCAGGTGGAGCAACGACTCACGGAGGTGCAAGATGGCGTTCGTCACCACGAGCGACGGTGTGGAGATCTACTACAAGGACTGGGGGCCCCAGGACGCCCAGCCGATCGTGTTCCACCACGGATGGCCGCTGTCCGCGGACGACTGGGACGCGCAGATGTTGTTCTTCCTGGCCAACGGCTACCGGGTGATCGCGCACGACCGGCGCGGCCACGGACGGTCGTCGCAGGTCGGGACGGGCCACGACATGGACCACTACGCCAGCGACACGGACGCGCTGGTGCAGCACCTCGACCTGCAGAACGCGATCCACATCGGGCACTCGACCGGTGGCGGCCAGGTCGCCCGGTACGTCGCCCAGTACGGAGAGCCGCAGGGTCGGGTCGCGAAGGCGGTCCTGGTGTCCTCCGTTCCCCCGATCATGCTGCAGAGTGACGCCAACCCGGAGGGCACGCCGATCGCGGTGCTGGACGGTTTCCGGAGTGCGCTCGCCGCCAACCGAGCCGAGTTCTACCAGGCGGTCGCCGAGGGGCCCTTCTACGGTTTCAACCGGGCCGGCGCCGAGGTGTCCGCCCCGGTCATCGCGAACTGGTGGCGTCAGGGGATGACGGGCAGCGCACAGGCGCACTACGAGGGGATCAAGGCCTTCTCGGAGACCGACCAGATCGAGGACCTCAAGGCCATCTCGGTCCCGGTGCTCGTCACGCAGGGCGACGACGACCAGGTGTTGCCGTACAAGGCCGCCTCGATCAAGCAGGCCGAGCTCCTGCAGAACGCCACCCTCAAGATCTACGAGGGGTACCCGCACGGGATGCTGACGATCCACGCGGACGTCATCAACCCCGACATCCTCGCCTTCCTCAAGCAGTAGGCGTTCGCGGAACCGAGGGGGGCGTGCTCCGTGGTGGGGCGCGCCCCTCGTGCCGAGGAGTGACATGCAGACCGAGTTGCTGGAACAGGCCGACCGCGTGCTCGCCGCGCTCTCGCCAGGGCGCCGCGAGGCGGTGCGCGAGATCGTCGTCGACGCCGTGCACCGTGGCGCGCTGACGCCGACGGGGCGAGCGTTCATCGCGCGCGTGTCCGGTTCGTCGTTCTTGGCGGACGTGCTGAGCGACGCGCTCACCGAGCATCGACGAGCGCTGGAGCAGCGACGAGCACTGGAGCAGGATCGCGTCGAATGACGCTAGGGGTGGTCGACGACTCCTGGTCCGATGGTGTCGACGCTCATCCGAGAGCGAAGGAGCAGACGATGACCGAACACCCCACTCCGCCGCACCACGAGACCCCCGCCGTCGGCAACCCCGACCTCCCCCAAGAAGGGCTCGTGAACATCGCGGACGACACTGCTGCGAACACGATGACGGGCCCGCAGAACCCGGCACTCGCGGCGCAGTTCCCGAGCCAGCTGAACGCGCCGGCGACCGACATCAGCACCCAGGCCTTCTTCTGGTCGTCGTTCAACATCTCGCCCCGGCGGGTCCAGCGCGGTGGATGGGCTCGTGAGCTGACCCAGTCGGACTTCGCGATCTCCCACGAGATCGCGGGCGTGAACATGTACCTCGAGCCCGGCGGCATCCGGGAGCTGCACTGGCACCAGACGGCGGAGTGGGCCCTGATGACCCGCGGGGGCTGTCGCGTCACGACCCTGAGTCGCGAGGGACTGCCGAGCGTCGAGGACGTCTTCGAGGGCGACCTCTGGTTCTTCCCCGCGGGACTCCCGCACTCCCTGCAGGGCCTCGATCCGGACGGCGCCGAGTTCGTCCTGGCCTTCGACAGCGGCGAGCAGTCCGAGAGCAACACGCTCCTGCTGACCGACTGGTTCGCGCACACCCCACCGGACGTGCTGGCGAAGAACTTCGGCGTCGCGCAGGAGGCGTTCACGGACGTGCCGCTCCACGACCTCTGGATCTTCCCCGGCGAGGTGCCGGGCGAACTCGAGCGGGACCAGCTGGCGGCCGGCGTCGAGTGGGGCGGGACCGAGCCGGTGATCTTCCGGATGGGCAAGACCGCCCCGCGGTTCGAGAACAGCGGCGGGAGCATCCGGATCGCGGACAGCACGAACTTCCCGGGTGCGAAGACCGTCGCCGCCGTGCTGACGGTCGTGGAGCCCGGTTCGATGCGGGAGCTGCACTGGCACCCGAACGCCGACGAATGGCAGTACTACCTGAAGGGCCAGGGCCGCATGACGGTCTTCAACACGGGTCCGCACGCCAACACCATGGACTTCAGGGCCGGCGACGTCGGCGTCGTGAAGCGCAACCTCGGACACTACGTCGAGAACACCGGGGACGAGCCGCTCGTCTACGTGGAGACGTTCCGCAGCGACCACTACGAGGAGGTCTCGCTGGCGAACTGGCTCGCGCACCTGCCGCCGTCGCTGGTGTCGCAGCACCTGAACATCCCCGAGGAGGTGCTCGCCACGTTCCCGCGCGGGTCGCAGGGGATCGTGCCGCTGCGGTAGTCCGGCTCAGCGCCGCTTGCGGAGCGCGTTCGTCGCCCAGAGCGCGACGGCGATCAGCACGGGCTGGAACAGGAGCCGGACGAACCGCTTGGTGTCCGTGTCCAGGCCGAAGCCGTCACGGTGGTGCATCCACTGCGCGATGTTGCCGGGGAAGATCGCGGTGAAGAACACCGCGGCGACCCACCCGACGGTGGCCTGCCGGCGGACCAGCAGCACGAGGGCGGCGCCGAGGGAGATCTCGGCGATGCCCGAGGCCAGGACCGTGACGTCCGGGTCCAGGGGGACGAACTCCGGCACCTGTGCCCGGAACTCCTGACGTGCGACCGTGAGGTGGCTGATGCCGGCCCAGGTCATGGCGACACCCAGCAGGATGCGGACGACGGTCCGGGGCTTCGTCGAGCGGGGAGTGCGGGGGCGGGAGGTCATCGGGCGGGGGCCTTTCGAGGGGTGCCGGACACGGGTGCCCGGTTGTGCGCAAGTGAATTGCGCACAACCTAACACGGCATCGCCCGCGCACGAGGACGCTCCTCCGGCAGCGCGGCCCAGACATCGGCCCACACGAGCTCGAAGTCGACGGGCGCGAGTCGGTGCGCCCGCACCGCCCGCTCCAGGATCGAGAGCGCGTCGAGCGAGCCGGCGAGGAGCCGCTCGTCGCCGTACACCTCCGGCCGACCGTTGCCCAGGAACGTGGTCACGGTGATCGAGCGCACCCGTGGCCGCAGTCGTCTGGTGGCCCGCGCGAGCACCGCGAACCCCGCGGCGTACAGCGCGAGTCCGACGGGCATGCCCGCCGCCGGTACCGAGACGGCGACGACCACGACCACGAGCGCGGTGAACGCCCCGACGGCGGGCCAGACGTGCCACGCCCGGAGCAGCACGCGTTCACTCCTGCTGGTACCGGGCGGGAACACGACGAGCGTCCGCGAGGCCCACAGCGTGCGCCCCACCGGCCGGATCGTGTACCGGCCCCACAGGTGCGGCCCGTCGATCAGGCGGTCGCGGGCGGACGTCGCCGTGGTCACCGTTCCACCGGCAGGAGCTCGGCGCGGACGGGGACGACGTCCCGGTGTCGGACGGTTGTCAGGCAGGGAAAGCAGACGAGGTCGCCATCGCGGACGTCGGCCGGCAGCGGAGCCGGGAGGCGGTGGAACGGGCCGTCGGCCTGACCGTCACATCGGGACACGACGTACATCGTGGCGAGGGGAGCGGTGCTCCGGCGTCCGATCAGACGCACCTGGTCGAGCACGGCGCAGGTCGGCAGGACCGCGTCCAGTTCCAGGAGCACCACCCCGGTGCGCGGCCGTCGGACACGGGTGACCGACGCGACCGCGACGCTCACGTCACGAGGGGTCCAGCCGCGGGGGCGGTAGCGCGGCGGCGACTGCTCCGTGGTGTGGACGCTCGGGGTGCCGGTCAGGTCGGCGAGCCGGACCATCGAGATCGCGGCGACCACCAGGTCGTCGGTGGTCGCCACGGTGTGGGCCGGCCACAGGACCGGGTCCATGGGATCCGGCAGGGACGCGCGGAGCGTCGGCATGATCGCTGTCAGTGTCACACCGGACACGTTCCCGCGCGGACGGGCAAGGGGGAAGGCGCCCTGACGGAACCCCTACGCCCGAGTGCTGACTCCTGACGGTCCGCTCACTCGATGTCGACGTCCCGCTTGCCGCGCCGCACGATGAGCGGGTCCGGCTTGCCGATCACGTCGACCGCCTTGTCCGGGTAGTCGAACTGCGTCAGGAAGTACCGCATCGCGTTGAGTCGGGCGCGCTTCTTGTCGTTCGACCGCACGATGGTCCACGGCGCGTACCGCTTGTCGGTGCGCGTGAACATCGCCATCTTCGCCTCGGTGTAGTCCTCCCAGCGGTCGAGGGACAGCAGGTCGATGTCGGACAGCTTCCACCGGCGCACGGGGTCGAGCTGCCGCATCGCGAACCGGGTGCGCTGCTCGCGGCGGGTGACCGAGAACCAGAACTTCGTCAGGTGGATGCCGGAGTCGACGAGCATCCGCTCGAACTGCGGCACCTGGGTCATGAACGACTCGTACTCGGCGTCGTCGCAGAACCCCATGACCCGCTCGACGCCGGCGCGGTTGTACCAGGAGCGGTCGAACAGGACCATCTCGCCGGCCGACGGCAGGTGCTGCACGTAGCGCTGGAAGTACCACTCGCCGCGTTCCCGTTCGCTCGGCTTGCTGAGCGCCACCACGCGCGAGGTGCGGGGGTTGAGGTGCTCCGTGAACCGCTTGATGGTGCCGCCCTTGCCCGCGGCGTCGCGGCCCTCGAACAGCACGACGACCTTCTGCCCGGTGTCCTCGAGCCAGTACTGGCACTTCAGGAGCTCGATCTGCAGCTGGTACTTCGCGTACTCGTACTCCTCGCGCGGCAGCCGCTCGTCGTACGGGTAGTCGTCGCGCCACGTCAGGACGGGGTTGCCGTGCGGGTCGATGAGGTCCGGGTCAGCAGTGTGCCCGTCGGCGACGCTGTAGCCCTCGGTCCGGAGCTGCTCGATGTACTCCCGGAGTGGTTGCGAGTACGGCGCTGTGTCCACGGTGTCTCCTCTGCCCGCCGATCGGTCGGCTGGTCCCATCCTGTCCTGTGTGACCCGACAACTGCCCAACCGGACGTGTCCCTCAGGTGACCAAGCGGCTGCGTGATCCGAAGCGGTAGCGTTCTCGATGGCCTGTCCCCGACCCCGGATCGAGCAACGATGCCTGACGTCCACCTGCCTGCCGCCGACCGCTACGAGCAGCTCCCGTACCAGCGCGTGGGGAGGAGCGGCCTCATGCTGCCGCGCATCTCCCTCGGCCTGTGGAACAACTTCGGCGCCGACCGCGCACTCGCCACGCAGCGCGACATCGTGCTGCACGCCTTCGACCGCGGGATCACCCACTTCGACCTGGCGAACAACTACGGTCCGCCTGCCGGGTCGGCCGAGGAGCAGTTCGGCCGCATCCTCGAGTCGGACCTGCGTCCGTACCGTGACGAGATCGTGGTGTCGACGAAGGCCGGCTACGACATGTGGCCGGGCCCGTACGGCGACCGGGGCTCGCGCAAGTACATGCTCGCGTCGCTCGACCAGTCGCTCGGGCGCCTCGGGCTGGACTACGTCGACGTCTTCTACTCGCACCGTCCCGACCCCGAGACCCCGATCGAGGAGACGGTCAGCGCGCTCGTGACCGCGGTCCGTTCGGGCAAGGCGCTCTACGCGGGCATCTCGAACTACGACCCGGCGCAGACCGCCGCGGCGGCCGAGGCGCTCGCCGCCGAGAACATGCACCTGCTCATCCACCAGCCGCGCTACAACATGTTCGACCGGGTCCCCGAGGACGGGCTCTTCGACGAGCTCACGCGTCTCGGCACCGGTGCGATCGTGTTCTCGCCGTTGGCCGGTGGGCTGTTGACGGACCGCTACCTGGACGGTTCGGTGCCGGTCGGGTCGCGTGCGGCCGAGGGCCGCTGGTTCGGTGCGGACCGCATAGACGACGAGTACCTGACCACGGCGCGCGCACTCAACGACATCGCGGCTGCCCGCGGGCAGACGCTCGCGCAGCTCGCGATCACGTGGGTGCTCCGGCAGCCCGCCGTCACGTCGGCGCTGGTCGGGGCGTCGAGCGTCCGTCAGCTGGACGGCACGCTCGACTCGCTCGCGGGCGCCCCGCTCACCGACGAGGAGCTCGCGGCCATCGACGCCCTGGTGCCGCGTCGCTGAGCCGGGCAGGATGAGCGACATGACCGACGACAGCGACATGATCCACCCCCGGGTCGCGCCCAGCGGCGACGGGTGCGTCGAGTGCGACGCCACCGGGTCCTGGTGGGTGCACCTGCGCCGGTGTGCCGCGTGCGGCCACGTCGGGTGCTGCGACGACTCGCTGAACACCCACGCCACCCGGCACTGGGAGGCGACCGGGCACGCGGTCATCCAGAGCTACGAGCCGGGCGAGACGTGGGCGTACGACTACCGCGACCAGTCCACGTTCGAGGGCGTGGAGCTCGCGGCGCCGACGAGCCACCCCGTCGACCAGTCCGTCCCCGGGCCGGCGGACCGCCTGCCGGCGGACTGGTTGGAACTGCTCGGCGGGTCGCGCTAGGGCCGTCGACGCGAAGGGAGACAGACGGGAGGCACGGTGCCAGCCGGCACCGCGCCTCCCGTTCGTCAGTGGGTCGCCCCTAGACCGCCGCGGTCGCCTCGTCGCGGTGCGGGAGCTTCCACCCCGGGCGCACGAAGTGGCACGTGTACCCGGCCGGGTACTTCTCGAGGTAGTCCTGGTGCTCCTCTTCGGCCTGCCAGAAGTCGCCTGCGGGCTCGACCTCGGTGACGACCTTGCCGGGCCAGATGCCGGAGGCGTCCACGTCGGCGATGGTGTCACGCGCGACCTGTTCCTGCTCCGGCGAGGTGAAGAAGATCGCCGAACGGTAGGCGCGTCCGACGTCGTTGCCCTGGCGGTCCTTCGTCGACGGGTCGTGGATCTGGAAGAAGAACTCGAGCAGGTCGCGGTACGAGATCACCGACGGGTCGAAGACGATCTCGACCGCCTCGGCGTGGTCACCGTGGTTGCGGTACGTCGCGTTCGGGGTGTCGCCACCCGAGTAGCCGACGCGGGTGCTGATGATGCCGGGTCGGCGGCGGAGGAGCTGCTGCGCTCCCCAGAAGCAGCCGCCGGCGAGGATGGCGGTTTCGGTGGTGGTCATGGTGGCCTCCTGAGGTCGTCGTGCCGCTGGCTGCGGCACCGTGTGGTGCAACCGGCAACGGCGGCTGTCTGTTCCCGTCGCCGGGCCGGCACACCTCGACAGTACGAGGACGTGCTCTGCGTCCCCTCTGCGGCACGGTCGGGCTCACATGAAGCGGTCATCCGTGCCCGACGATGGACTGTGCCACCCACGACGTTCGTAGCCGCTGGGTCTCGCGCTCTGTTGCCTTGTGTTCCTCGAGGTGTTCGCGGCGATCGGCTCGCTGCCGGGGATGCTCGTCGCGCAGGTGCAGTACACGCCGTGTGCTCCGACGAGACGATGCGGTGTGCGTCATCATCGCGAACACGACCTGGGTCATCGGGGCATCTGGTGTCCCCACGGTGCGGCGACGGGTGCTCATGCCGGCGATCGCCCCCAGCTTCAGTACGCGTAGGTGCCCTGCACGGAGTACACCCGAAGCTGGGTCATCGTTGCGACACCTTGGGTGATCGTCGGCATCGCGATCGCGCCGGTCCAGGTGTCCGACGGGCCGCCGCTGCTGACCGCGCCACCGACACGGAGCCCCCCGGTGCTCGCCTGCTCGTCCGCGCCTAGGGCGTGGTAGGCGACGCCTTCGCCGGCAGCGTCGTGGTTGACCACGATCCGGATCTGCTGGTTGTCGGCGTCCCAGACGCCGGTGACGAACGTCCACTGGTCCGTCAGCCCCCGAGTTCGCGCCGGTGACACACACGTGCCGCTCGTCAGGTCGGGCTGCGACTTCACGCAGAAGCGGTAGTCGTCTCCCGCCCACTGCAGGTAGAAGACCGATCCGGTCGGTCCGTCCATCGACACGGCCGTTCCGTACCGACCCTCCTGAGCCGCCGACGGTTTCATCCAGGCAGACACCGTGTAGCTCTTCGTCGTGTCGATCGGCGCTGAGGCGGTGCGGTTGAAGCCGGAGAGGGCAGCCCAGTAGCCGAGGCTCCACTTCTTCGTCTTGCCCTCACACGCGGTGTCGCGCGACAGGAAGTAGTCCTCACCGGACAGGCACTGGAAGACCTCGGCTGACCCGTCCCACTTGGTCGGGACGTCCGCTGCCGTCTTCCAGGCGTACCCGAGCGCCTTGGGCTTCCCGTCCGCGCCGACCTGCATGGTGAAACCAGATGGGCACGCGCCGGTGACCGTGGCCGTGTAGATGCCACTCGTGCAGGTCTTGACCTGGATCATGTTCGACGGGACGTCGGCCGACGGCCCGTAGACCTGCAGTCCGCCGAGCCCCATCTCGTAGGTCTTGCCGGTCGCAGACGTCGAGTGCGCACCCCCACCCTTGTAGCGGTTGACGCGAACCACGTCGTCCTGCTCGATGGAGGGGGCCCCCAACGGGATCGCCCCCACGTCGAGTGGCGTCGTGCTCGTGGTGGGGTCGAGCGTCAGCGCTTGCGCGGCACGTGCACCGGCACCGGAGTACGAGCTGTCGTCGCCGATCACGGTCGGCGAGGCGACGGTTCCGCGACCCGACACTGATTCGCCCTGCTGGCCCGACCAGGCGTGTCCTGCGTTCGAGGGACCGGTACCGACACGGGGATCGTCATCTGCGGCCACGCTGGTGCCGGGGACCACCAGGCCGTCTCTGCCGCTCCCGGCGTACGCGGTCGAGACGTTGGCGGCCTTGTCGATGCTCTTCACCCACAGTCGACTCGTGCTGTCGGACGGTGTGAAGCTGACCTTCGCCGTACCGCTGGCATCTGCGCAGACGTAGACGACGATTCCGTCACGGAGGTCGCACGAGTGGTACCCGGTCGCGGTGGACACCGCTTCCGAAACCGGCTGGACCGGCTGGAGGCTGCCGCCGTCGGAGAGCCAGTACTGGAACCCGCGGATGTCCTTGTCCTTGGTGCTGGCGGTCACCGTGGCGGTCACCTTCGTGCCCACCCGGTACGAGGCGGGCAGCCCGGAAACGGTCGGAGGGTTCGGCACGGTGCTGTCGGAGGAGAAGTAGCACCAGCCCGTCCAGCCGCCCCAGTCGGTACCGTCGTTGCTCTTCGCACGGAACATGTAGTGGCCGTCAGCGAGGGCGCCCTTCGGGATCTGAACGCTCTGGGGCCCTGCGCTCGTCAGGTCGACGCCGTCCGACCAGGCGATCGTGTCCGGGTCGTCGGAGCGCATGACGTGGAAGGTCGTGCGCACGAGTCCACCATCGGGATCACTCGCCTTGACCTGCAACGTGATGGGCTGCGCTGCGTTGTTGACGAACGCGCTGTTGGCGTCACTCGTGCCACAGGCGCGTGTCGGACTCGTGATCGTGATGCCGCTCGGCGTGTTCGGCTTCGTGTTGTACTCGATGGTGAGTGTGGCGTTGTAGGCGAAGTGTTTGCGGCTGAGGCTGCCTTCGGTGGGGGAGCGGAGGCCGATCTGGAGGGTGTTGCCGGCGGTGGCGGCGGCGCCGCGGGTGACGTCCCAGCCGACGGCTTTGCCGGGCATGGCGCAGCCGGCGACGCTGGGGATCTCGGCGTCGGAGATGTGGTCGCGCCATTGGCCTTGGTTGGCTTGGTCGTCGTT
>NZ_JADKSA010000015.1:0-512 GCF_015350945.1 Curtobacterium sp. VKM Ac-2884 | reverse complement strand
ACGCGTTGGACGCGGCGACCTTGCCGTTGACCAGGACGTCACCGTAGAGCTTGGAGGAGCCCGGGTTCACGACGAAGTTCTCGAGCGTGACGGTGGTGTCGCCGGCCTTCAGGGTCAGGCCGGAGTCGTCGTGGTTGAGCAGGCCCTGCACGTAGGGCTTGTAGTTGCCGTCCGGCGACCAGTAGGTGACCGACCCGGCGGTGATCGGGAACGACACCGACCCGTCGGCGAGGGTTGCGTCGCCGGAGACGCCGGGGGTGAGCTTGAGGGCGGTGAGGGCGTCGGTGAAGCCGGAGTCGAGCTTCACGGCGGTGGAACCACCGAGGACCTCGGGGACGGAGGCGACGGGTGCGGGGATCTTCGACGACGACGACGAGACCGTGTGGATCTGGGGGGTGGCGGCCTGGGCGGAGGAGATGCCGAACGCGGCACCGCCGAGCACGAGGGCGCCGGTCGTGGCGAGGGTGATGGAGGTCTTCAGGCTCTTGCGCATGGTGATCTGTCCTTTGCTG
>NZ_JADKSA010000014.1:0-544 GCF_015350945.1 Curtobacterium sp. VKM Ac-2884 | reverse complement strand
CAATTCCTTTTGGATTGAAGATTGTCAGTAGACAGTCAACAGTCAGAATCAACTCGGTCTGATGCCTTTTGGGGTGTTGGGTCTGTATTTTTTTACGGAGAGTTTGATCCTGGCTCAGGACGAACGCTGGCGGCGTGCTTAACACATGCAAGTCGAACGATGATGCCCAGCTTGCTGGGTGGATTAGTGGCGAACGGGTGAGTAACACGTGAGTAACCTGCCCCTGACTCTGGGATAAGCGTTGGAAACGACGTCTAATACTGGATATGATCACTGGCCGCATGGTCTGGTGGTGGAAAGATTTTTTGGTTGGGGATGGACTCGCGGCCTATCAGCTTGTTGGTGAGGTAATGGCTCACCAAGGCGACGACGGGTAGCCGGCCTGAGAGGGTGACCGGCCACACTGGGACTGAGACACGGCCCAGACTCCTACGGGAGGCAGCAGTGGGGAATATTGCACAATGGGCGAAAGCCTGATGCAGCAACGCCGCGTGAGGGATGACGGCCTTCGGGTTGTAAACCTCTTTTAGTAGGGAAGAAGCGA
>NZ_JADKSA010000013.1:0-1328 GCF_015350945.1 Curtobacterium sp. VKM Ac-2884 | reverse complement strand
GCGCAGCCGGCGACGCTGGGGATCTCGGCGTCGGAGATGTGGTCGCGCCATTGGCCTTGGTTGGCTTGGTCGTCGTTCCAGTTCTGTCCGGGTGTGACGTTGCCGTAGCGCCAGGCCTGGACGGTGGCTTCGCCGCAGCTGTAGTTCGCGATGGCGTTGAAGTGCGCTTCGGTGATGTGTTTGCCGTCGAGGGGGCCGAGGTTGAACTGCCAGAACGCGCGTGACATGAACGTCTTGCCGTTCTCGACGGCGTAGCCGACGCTCTGGTAGCCGTTCGCTGCCTGGCCGTTGAGGTAGGACTGGGTGGGGTAGGCGATGTCGTCGAACCAGAGTGCGTTCTGACCGGAGGACCAGTCGGGGTCGACGAACACGGGGAACGTCGGTGCGGTGTCGGTTGCGTCGGTGACGTCGAGCGTGACTGCGGTGGCGGTCGTGGTGTGCTCGAGCGGGGTGGCGCTGCCGGCGCCGCCGGGGCCGTCGGCATCGCCGCCGTCGGAGGAGTCCCACCAGGTCGGCTTCGACGACTGCAGGGTGGATCCATCGGTCGCGGTCGCTGTTGATGCTGTCGACGAGGTCGAGACGGTGGCGCCGTGCATCTGCAGCTCGACCTGTTGCAGGTCCGGGTTCGCGGCAGCTTCTGGCGTGTTGACGACGAGCACTTCCGACATGCCTGACGGTGTTGCGGTGAGGCGCAGGTCGACCTCGGGCAGGACGTCTGCGTAGGTGGCTGTGGCGCCGTCGATGGTCGGCGAGGGCAGGGCGCCGCCGGCGGGCCAGGACTCGCTGACCCAGGCGCCGGTGTCGGTCTGGACCTGTGCGACGGTGTCGGTGCCGCCGCGGGAGAACCGGACGTGGGTGTCGGTGGCCTTCGGTGCGATCCAGGACTGGTCGACGGGAACGAGGTCGGTCTCGACGGGGATCCACTGCCCGGCCTGCTGGGTGCGGACCGGGATGGTGTCCTGCGTCACGGTGAACGAGCCGTCCGGGTTCGCCGTGAGCAGGCTTGTCGGGGTGGTTTCGTCCGAGACGGTCACGCCGTGGTCGTGGGCCTGCGCGATCTCGGAGGCGTCCGCCGAGGTCGCGGAGGACTGGCTGTCCGCGATGGTCGGTGTGGTGGCGGCGGACCCGTCGGCGAACGCGGGTGCGCCCGTCGTCGCGAGCAGACCGAGCACCAACGCTGATGTGGCCACTGTCGCGACCACGGTTCTGCCGTGCGGCATTGAACCCCCTGTGAACATCCCGAGCGCGAACTGCGCGAGCACACCGTAGCGAGACCCCGAACCCGGCGAAGACCCCCGAACACGGCACAGCGCACAGCCACGAGGCGG
>NZ_JADKSA010000012.1:1042-1417 GCF_015350945.1 Curtobacterium sp. VKM Ac-2884 | reverse complement strand
ACGAGGTCAATCAATAAATTGGCATTGACAATGTGCACGCTGTTGAGTTCTCAAGGACCAGACGCACTCCCCCACTCCACCCGTCGGGCTTCGTCAGAGAGGCATTCGTCTCGCGACACCTTCAACCGCCACGATGGAGATCGTGGAACTCTTGGGTGTCGGTTGCCTGAGCGGGACCCCGTCCGGACTGCATCTCCAGGTGGTTTCACCTGGTGACCGTCTCGGCCGTTCCGTTCTCCGCCTCAGCGGCAACGAGTGACAACATTACGGGGAGGTGAACGGGAGCGCCAGCCGGGCCACTTCCCGGGCGTGTCGCGGGCGGGGCCATGTGCGTCGCCGAGCAGACCCGGATGGTTCGATCTCAGAACCCACTCC
>NZ_JADKSA010000012.1:0-942 GCF_015350945.1 Curtobacterium sp. VKM Ac-2884 | reverse complement strand
GGGACACCGGGACACCGGGACACCGGGACACCGGGACACCGGGACACCGGGACACCGGGACACCGGGACACCGGGACACCGGGACTCCGGGACTCCGGGACTCCGGGACTCCGGGACTCCGGGACTCCGGGACTCCGGGACCAGCATCCTCCCCCGGCAGTCGGATGGCGAACGTCGATGCCGTGCCCATCCCTCCCGTGCAGGCCGAACACCACGACGCGCCCAGCTCAGGCGATCGCTCGCGCGGCATTGGGCAGCCACTCATCACATGAACAACGCCCCTTGGACCAGCGAGCGGCGTCCGTGAGCAGGATCCACATCGCGGTAGGCATCGCCGGCTCGACAGGCTCCCTCGAGCTCGGAGACCGGCTCGAGGCGCGGCCGCAAGCGAGTGGACCACTTCGTGCTGAACCGAGTCGCACACTCGAAGGCGCTCACACCCGCCGCCCCATGGGCAATATCCCGCCTGGGCCCGTGCCACCTTCAAACCCAAGGTTCGACACTGGGCTGTCCGGCCCGACCACCCAGCCACGCACACACACCGCTTCGGGAGAGGAAATGGTCGGGGGCGCTCGGCATAACTCGACCATTTGTGCTCACGAAGGGTCAGCGCCACTCGCGGACGAACGTCGAGCTCGTCATGGCGGGAGGCCGGCGCCAGACCGCGCCTGACCGAGGCAGCGAGGAGTGGCAGGACCACGGAACCGAACGGGACACTTCGTGAGCAGAAATGGTCGGGTCGCACACGTGTACTCGACCATTTCTGCTCACGAACCGGCACCGCGAACGGACACCCGCCGCGAAGAACCCTCGGAAACGCAGAAAACCCCTGACCAGTGCTGGTCAGGGGTTCCCTGGTGTTGCAACGTTAAGTCCGGCGGCGTCCTACTCTCCCACAAGGTCCCCCTTGCAGTACCATCGGCGCTGAGAGGCTTAGCTTCC
>NZ_JADKSA010000011.1:0-2089 GCF_015350945.1 Curtobacterium sp. VKM Ac-2884 | reverse complement strand
CTCCGCTCCCCCACCGAAGGCAGCCTCAGCCGCAAACACTTCGCCTACAACGCCACACTCACCATCGAGTACAACACCGTCCCGAGCGCCCCGACGCACTTCCGGATCACCTCGCCGACCCGCACGTGCGGGGACTCGACTGATTCCGCCGCATGGATCAACAACGATGCGCAGAGCCTGACTCTCTCGGTGCAGAGCTCGGATCCCGACGGGGAGAACCTCGCGACGAAGTTCTACGTGTACAAGGCGTCGGACCTGGCAACGCACGTCGGTGACGGAGTCGTCTCTGTCCGAGGGGCACCGGGAACACAGACGGCAGTCCTGCCGAAGGGCTACCTGCCCGACGGAGACTTCGCTGTCCGCGCGCGTTCGAACGACGACAGCGAGTGGGGCGACTGGTCGTCGTGGTGCTACATCCACTCCGACTCGACTCCTCCGAAGGCTCCGTCGGTGACGGGTGTGGACAAGCCGCACACCGTCGGGGTCGCGACCTCCGTCACCGCCACCACGCCGACGGACGCGTCGATCGCCGGGTTCGCGTGGTGGGTGAGCGCTTCTCGCTCGGACATCCAGCCGGTCACGGCAGCGGCGAACACTGCCATCGGATTCCCGGACTGCGGCCTGCACGACGGGATCGTGACGTACGTGTGCGCCACGTCCTCGCGGACCGCGACCATCCGGTTCGCACCGACCGACAACAGCAGCGTTCTCTGGGTGAAGAGCATCGACAAGGCCGGCAACGTCTCCGTCACCGCGGCATCTCCGGACACCTCGAACCAGGGTTGGCCCATCGTGGCGGACTCCGATCCGACCGTGGACAGCGAGAGCGCTGCACACACCTGGACGGGGAGCTCAGGGCACGTGGCAGGCGACGGCACTTCCGGGTCACGAAGAGTCCTCCTCGACGAAGCATCGACCCCGACCAGCCCCCGGTCGTTGACCCTCGACCCGAGCGCGGTCACGAGCGGCCCCATCGATGACACCGGGTACGCCGGTCCGTTCGACGCCACGCGTGTCCACCAAGACGACCTCGTCCGGATCAACCGCTACTACGGCGACTACGGTCACATCGCCGTCACAGCCCGCACGCGAGCCGGCAAGGACTTCCAGTCCACGCTGGGCGAACTCCTGAGCCCCGCCGCACCCGCGCCTTCGCACAGTCGGCTGCTCTGGTCGTGTCCGACGTCGGTCGGCGACATGACGACCGGACGTGCCTGCAGCGACTCTGGTGTGCAGCTCGGCTACTCGTGGACGGTGGCGGCCGATGTGCCGACGGGGACGAAGCCCGTACACGCGTACCGGTGCGTGCACGGCGACGTCGACTACTTCACCTCCATCGACCCAGACTGCGAAGGCTTCACCAAGGACAGCGACCTCGGCTTCTTCGCGGCGGCAGGGACCAGCACGACCTCGGGTCCCATCGTGGACACGACGAAGAGCTACACGGTCTCGGCATGGCTCCGGCCCTCGAAGACCTCCGTCGACGAGACCAACACGGCGATGTCCCTCGACGGTCAGACCAATTCGCCGTTCTACCTGCAGTACGTCAAGGGCAAGTACCGCTTCTGCGTCAAGGAACAGACCGACACCCCGTCAGTCGACTGCACCAGTCCCGCTCAGACGTCCGCGTCCCCGGGCACGTGGGCCTTCGTCACGGGTGTCTGGGACCCCGCGAACAACCAGGTCCGGATCATGGTCAACGCGTCGTCGTCCGGGGTGGGCGTGACCGGTCACTCGCTCGGAGCAGGCGAGAGGTCGAGCAGCGACGGCCTCCTCCTCGGCAGCGGTGTCAGCGACGGAGCGCCCGTTGATTCGTGGAGTGGTGACATCGCGATGCCGTCCATCACCCAGGGCGTCGCAACCCGGACGCAGCTGCGTTACTTGATGACCTCCGGGAGCTACCGCTACTGACGGTTGGGCCGCGCCGCGTGCTGAGTGGATGTTCACAGGACGACGGCGCGGGTCTCTCCGACGGTGCATCGCCGAGTTCTCGGGGTCGAGCAGGGCGGGGACCGCCTCGTGGCTGTGCGCTGTGCCGTGTTCGGGGGTCTTCGCCGGGTTCGGGGTCTCGCTACGGTGTGCTCGCGCA
>NZ_JADKSA010000010.1:1539-4801 GCF_015350945.1 Curtobacterium sp. VKM Ac-2884 | reverse complement strand
AGTTTGATTCCCGATCGTCTGTCGGGAACCACAAAGTGGACGCGAGCCCGTGCAACACGTGCACGGAAATCAGTGTGTTATCAAGTCTTCGGCTTATTAGTACCGGTCAGCTCCACGGGTCGTTAGTCCCCGCTTCCACATCCGGCCTATCAACCCAGTAGTCTGCTGGGAGCCTCTCACACTCAAGGTGCATGGAAATCTCATCTCGAAGACGGCTTCCCGCTTAGATGCTTTCAGCGGTTATCCGGTCCGAACGTAGCTAATCAGCGGTGCCCTTGGCAGAACAACTGACACACCAGAGGTTCGTCCATCCCGGTCCTCTCGTACTAGGGATAGATCTTCTCAAATTTCCAACGCGCGCAGCGGATAGGGACCGAACTGTCTCACGACGTTCTAAACCCAGCTCGCGTACCGCTTTAATGGGCGAACAGCCCAACCCTTGGGACCTACTCCAGCCCCAGGATGCGACGAGCCGACATCGAGGTGCCAAACCATGCCGTCGATATGGACTCTTGGGCAAGATCAGCCTGTTATCCCCGAGGTACCTTTTATCCGTTGAGCGACAGCGCTTCCACAAGCCACTGCCGGATCACTAGTCCCGACTTTCGTCCCTGCTCGACCTGTCAGTCTCACAGTCAAGCTCCCTTGTGCACTTACACTCGCCACCTGATTGCCAACCAGGTTGAGGGAACCTTTGGGCGCCTCCGTTACTCTTTGGGAGGCAACCGCCCCAGTTAAACTACCCATCAGGCACTGTCCATGAACCCGATCAGGGTCCTACGTTAGACATCCAGAGTGACCAGAGTGGTATTTCAACAATGACTCCACGAACACTAGCGTGCCCGCTTCACAGTCTCCCACCTATCCTACACAAGCCACACCGAACACCAATACCAAACTGTAGTAAAGGTCACGGGGTCTTTCCGTCCTGCTGCGCGTAACGAGCATCTTTACTCGTAGTGCAATTTCGCCGAGTTCGCGGTTGAGACAGCTGGGAAGTCGTTACGCCATTCGTGCAGGTCGGAACTTACCCGACAAGGAATTTCGCTACCTTAGGATGGTTATAGTTACCACCGCCGTTTACTGGGGCTTAAATTCAGAGCTTCGCCCAAAGGCTAACCCTTCCTCTTAACCTTCCAGCACCGGGCAGGCGTCAGTCCGTATACATCGTCTTGCGACTTCGCACGGACCTGTGTTTTTAGTAAACAGTCGCTTCCCACTGGTCTCTGCGGCCTTCAACGCTCACGGAGTAAATCCGGTCACGTGTCCGGCCCCCCTTCTCCCGAAGTTACGGGGGCATTTTGCCGAGTTCCTTAACCACGATTCTCTCGATCTCCTTGGTATTCTCTACCTGACCACCTGAGTCGGTTTCGGGTACGGGCGGCTGCAACCTCGCGTCGATGCTTTTCTCGGCAGCATAGGATCACTGATTTCCCCTTACGGGTACGCGTCGGATCTCAGGCGTACAGACGACGGATTTGCCTATCGTCAGCCCTACATCCTTACACCAGGTTCACCTTACGGATACCATCGCCTGGCTCAGCTACCTTCCTGCGTCACACCTGTTCATACGCTAACCGCACCAGCATGGGGTCGAGCGTTAGACCGGCCACCATCACCCCGAAGGGATCCGGTTGATCCGGGTTAGGACTCTTAGCACCACTGGATTAGCTTGGGCGGTTGTTCGCCGGTACGGGAATATCAACCCGTTGTCCATCGACTACGCCTGTCGGCCTCGCCTTAGGTCCCGACTTACCCAGGGCGGATTAACCTGGCCCTGGAACCCTTGGTCTTTCGGAGGACGGGTTTCTCACCCGTCTTTCGCTACTCATGCCTGCATTCTCACTCGTGTAGCGTCCACGGCTGGATCACTCCGCCGCTTCACTCGCCACACGACGCTCTCCTACCACTCCGCACGACTGAACCACGAAGGCTTGTCTAGTGTGCGAAATCTACAACTTCGGTGGTGTGCTTGAGCCCCGTTACATTGTCGGCGCGGAATCACTTGACCAGTGAGCTATTACGCACTCTTTCAAGGGTGGCTGCTTCTAAGCCAACCTCCTGGTTGTCTATGCAACTCCACATCCTTTCCCACTTAGCACACGCTTAGGGACCTTAGTTGGTAGTCTGGGTTGTTTCCCTCTCGACGATGAAGCTTATCCCCCACCGTCTCACTGCTGCGCTCTCACTCACCGGCATTCGGAGTTTGGCTGACGTCAGTAACCTGTTGAGGCCCATCGGCCATCCAGTAGCTCTACCTCCGGCGAGAAACACGCAACGCTGCACCTAAATGCATTTCGGAGAGAACCAGCTATCACGAAGTTTGATTGGCCTTTCACCCCTATCCACAGCTCATCCCCTCCATTTTCAACTGAAGTGGGTTCGGTCCTCCACGACGTCTTACCGTCGCTTCAACCTGGCCATGGATAGATCACTTCGCTTCGGGTCTAGAACATGCGACTCAAACGCCCTATTCAGACTCGCTTTCGCTACGGCTGCCCCACACGGGTTAACCTCGCCACATATCACTAACTCGCAGGCTCATTCTTCAAAAGGCACGCCGTCACCCCTACTAAGGAGGCTCCGACGGTTTGTAAGCAAACGGTTTCAGGTACTATTTCACTCCCCTCCCGGGGTACTTTTCACCTTTCCCTCACGGTACTTGTCCGCTATCGGTCATCTGGGAGTATTTAGGCTTATCAGGTGGTCCTGACAGATTCACACGGGATTTCTCGGGCCCCGTGCTACTTGGGATACACATCCGGCCATAACACCATTTCGTCTACGGGGCTGGCACCCACTACGGCCCGGCTTTCAAACCGGTTCGACTATGATGCGCTGTAACCGCCCCAGTCCGGCAGAACTGAGTGACGTGTCCCACAACCCCGACCATGCAACGCCCGCCGGCTATCACACATGATCGGTTTAGCCTCATCCGCTTTCGCTCGCCACTACTCACGGAATCACATGTTGTTTTCTCTTCCTGTGGGTACTGAGATGTTTCACTTCCCCACGTTCCCTCTACCCGCCCTATATATTCAGGCGGGAGTCACCAGGTCACAAAAGCGCCCAGCGGGGTTTCCCCATTCGGAAATCCTCGGATCAGGGCTCGATTATCAGCTCCCCGAGGCTTATCGCAGATTTCTACGTCCTTCTTCGGCTCCAGATGCCAAGGCATCCACCGTTTGCTCTTAGAAACTTGACCACAAAGATTAAAATTGCGATCCGTCATCACCCACAACACGAACACCAAAGTGCCCGG
>NZ_JADKSA010000010.1:0-1439 GCF_015350945.1 Curtobacterium sp. VKM Ac-2884 | reverse complement strand
CGATTGGATGACGCGAATCAAAGATGCTCGCGTCCACTGTGTAGTTCTCAACATACGATCGGCACCACACTCCCCACCGTCCAGTGACAGTGCTTCATGCGGCCCAACGAAGGACCCGTAGGCCCAACCCCCACCAGACACTCTCATGTCAGCAGGAAGCCTGGTCCCTCAGGACCCAACAACGTGCACCAGCCAGCAGCTCCACCCCCGACCCGTCCCAACCCTGCAAGCAGAGCGTACTGAGGTCGGAAGCATCACTCCCAACTGCACTGTCAATGTTCCACCCATGAGCTACCGGCAACCACGTTCGGGTTACTCGGCGCCTGGACCACGCCCACCCCGAAGGGCACACGAGGCCAGATGCTCCTTAGAAAGGAGGTGATCCAGCCGCACCTTCCGGTACGGCTACCTTGTTACGACTTAGTCCTAATCACCGATCCCACCTTCGACGGCTCCTTCCACAAGGGTTAGGCCACCGGCTTCGGGTGTTACCGACTTTCATGACTTGACGGGCGGTGTGTACAAGGCCCGGGAACGTATTCACCGCAGCGTTGCTGATCTGCGATTACTAGCGACTCCGACTTCATGAGGTCGAGTTGCAGACCTCAATCCGAACTGAGACCGGCTTTTTGGGATTCGCTCCACCTTACGGTATCGCAGCCCTTTGTACCGGCCATTGTAGCATGCGTGAAGCCCAAGACATAAGGGGCATGATGATTTGACGTCATCCCCACCTTCCTCCGAGTTGACCCCGGCAGTCTCCTATGAGTCCCCGGCATAACCCGCTGGCAACATAGAACGAGGGTTGCGCTCGTTGCGGGACTTAACCCAACATCTCACGACACGAGCTGACGACAACCATGCACCACCTGTACACCGACCACAAGGGGGCGACCATCTCTGGCCGTTTCCGGTGTATGTCAAGCCTTGGTAAGGTTCTTCGCGTTGCATCGAATTAATCCGCATGCTCCGCCGCTTGTGCGGGCCCCCGTCAATTCCTTTGAGTTTTAGCCTTGCGGCCGTACTCCCCAGGCGGGGCGCTTAATGCGTTAGCTACGACACAGAAACCGTGGAAAGGTCCCTACATCTAGCGCCCAACGTTTACGGCATGGACTACCAGGGTATCTAATCCTGTTCGCTCCCCATGCTTTCGCTCCTCAGCGTCAGTTACGGCCCAGAGATCTGCCTTCGCCATCGGTGTTCCTCCTGATATCTGCGCATTCCACCGCTACACCAGGAATTCCAATCTCCCCTACCGCACTCTAGTCTGCCCGTACCCACTGCAAGCCCGAGGTTGAGCCTCGGGATTTCACAGCAGACGCGACAAACCGCCTACGAGCTCTTTACGCCCAATAATTCCGGACAACGCTTGCACCCTACGTATTACCGCGGCTGCTGGCACGTAGTTAGCCGGTGCTTTTTCTGCAGGTACCGTCACT
>NZ_JADKSA010000001.1:0-871516 GCF_015350945.1 Curtobacterium sp. VKM Ac-2884 | reverse complement strand
CACACTGATTTCCGTGCACGTGTTGCACGGGCTCGCGTCCACTTTGTGGTTCCCGACAGACGATCGGGAATCAAACTGAATACACCGCTCTGCCCATTCGTGGGCAGCAGTCGGAACATGTTTGAGACCAGATCATGGTCGAGAGTGTTCCGGTGGTCATAGCGAGAGGGAAACGCCCGGTCACATTCCGAACCCGGAAGCTAAGCCTCTCAGCGCCGATGGTACTGCAAGGGGGACCTTGTGGGAGAGTAGGACGCCGCCGGACTTAACGTAACAAGATGTGGCCATCGGCCCTCCATCGTGAATTTGCAGGGGAGACCCTCGTTCACGCTGGTGGCCGGTGGCCATTTCTGTTTTGCCGCTCGTTGCTCGACGTCGGCTCCGGTTCGTGATGGACTGGGGGTCGAACGTCGGTCCGACCGACGCGGCACCCAACACAACGACACAGCGGACGAACGCCCGGCCTTCGGCTCGGGCACGCGATGAGGAGCAACGGTGGCGAACGACGACGAGCGGCGGAACGACGGCGACCGGGGAGACCGACCCCGACGGGACGACCGAGCCCCTCGACGCGACGGAGGTCCGCGCGGAGACGCTGCGAGCGGAGGCCGTTGGTCGTCCGGCCCACGTGACTTCGAACGCCGTGAGGGCGACCGCCGCGACCGTCCTGAGCGCTCCGACCGTCCGTTCCGCGACGGCGCTGCACGTCGCGACAGTGCGCCGCGGAGCGGTGGCGACCGTCCATTCCGTTCCGGAGACCGTGATGATCGTCCGTCGTGGCGGAGCGATCGCGGCGACTCCGGCCGTCCGCCGCGCGGCGACGGCCCCCGCGGTGCTGAGCGTCCGCGCCGCGACGGGGACCGTCCGTTCCGGTCGGACCGCCCCGCGCGTGATGGAGATCGTCCCGCCTACCGTGGTGGTTCGGATCGTCCGCGTCGTGATGGTGACCGTCCCGCGTACCGCGGTGGCTCGGACCGTCCCGATCGTCCCGCCCGTGACGGCGACCGTCCCGCGTACCGCGGCGGCTCCGATCGTCCCGCCCGTGACGGCGACCGTCCCGCGTACCGCGGTGGCTCCGATCGTCCCGCCCGTGACGGCGACCGTCCCGCCTACCGCGGTGGTTCGGATCGTCCCCGTGGTGATGGCGACCGCCCCTACCAGGGTGGTCCGGATCGTCCGCGTCGTGATGGCGACCGTCCCGCGTACCGCGGTGGTTCCGACCGTCCCGCTCGCGATGGAGACCGCCCGTACCGCAGCGGCTCTGACCGCCCGGCGCGTGACGGGGACCGTCCGTCGTACCGTGGCGGTTCATCGGACCGTCCGCGTCGTGACGGCGACCGTCCCGCGTACCGCGGCGGCTCTGACCGTCCCGCGTACCGCGGCGGCGCCGACCGTCCGGCGCGTGACGGCGACCGTCCGGCCCGCGACGGCGACCGTCCCCGTCGTGACGGTGACCGACCGTCCTTCCGGGGCGCATCGGACCGTCCGGCCCGCGGCGGCGACCGCCCTCGTCAGGACGGCGGCGACGATCGACGCCGGTTCGGCGACGGGACGCGTCACGCCGGCGCACGGTTCGGCGAGGCAGCCCGCGACGACTGGGAAGACCGCGACCCGTACGGCACGAAGTCGATCCGTCCGCGTCACGACGACCCGGACATCCCCGACGAGATCGATGCGCGCGACCTCGACCCCGCGGCGCGCATGGAGCTGAAGACCCTCAGCAAGGACAACGCCGACTGGGTCGCCCGGCACCTCGTGGCCGCGGCGCTGTTCGTCGACGAGGACCCCGCCCTGGCGAACGAGCACGCCCTGAGCGCCGCCCGCCGTGCCGGTCGCGTCGGTGTCGTCCGCGAGACCGCTGCGATCACGGCGTACCGCCTGGGGGACTTCGCGACCGCGCTGCGCGAGCTCCGTACCTACCGGCGCATCTCCGGCCGCAACGACCAGCTCCCGATGATGGTGGACTGCGAACGAGGCCTCGGCCGCCCCGAACGTGCGCTCGAGCTCGGGCGATCGGTCGAACGTGCAGCGCTCGACACCGCGGTGCAGGTCGAACTCGCGATCGCGATGTCCGGCGCACGCATCGACCTCGGGAACCCCACAGCTGCCCTGGGCGAGCTGGAGATTCCACAGCTGGACCCGTCCACGGCCTACACGTGGTCACCGGCGCTCTACAGTGCTTACGCGGCCACGCTCGAAGAGCTCGGCCGCCAGGACGAGGCCGACGAGTGGTGGGCCCGTGTCGACCGTGCGGCAACGGCTCTCGCCGAAGCCGCCGACGAGAACGCTTGGGAGACAGTTGATGTGGTCGAGGAAACGCTCGAAGTCGAAGAACACGGAGACGCCGGCGAGCTCGACGACACCGACCAGCTCGACGACGACGCCGACCTCGACGACGACGAGTCAGCCCTCGCCGAGCCCGACGTCGTCGGCGAACCCGGCGCCGCCGACGAGCCCGGCGAACTCGACGACGACAACCCCCGCGACGTCGACGGCTCCGCAGCCGACTGACGTCCCGACCGCGCCGACGGACGGCGTCGACGTGGTGCTCACGGACCTCGACGGCGTCGTCTACCGGGGGCGGAACGCCATCCCGCACGCGGTCGAGGCGCTCACACGGGCCTCGCTGACCGCGCGGGTCGGGTACATCACCAACAACGCGTCCCGACGACCGATCGACGTCGCCGAGCACCTCGAGCGCTACGGGCTCGAGGTGTCCGAGGACGACGTCGTCACGTCGTCGCAGGCCGGCGTGCAGCTCCTGTCGACGCTGGTGCCCGCCGGCGCGACGGTGCTCGTCACCGGCGGACTGGGACTGTCGAGCATCGTCGAGGCCGCCGGCTTCACGGTGACGACCAGTGCCGAGGACTCCCCGGCCGCGGTCATCCAGGGCTTCTCCCCGGACCTCGGGTGGAAGGAACTGGCCGAGGCGTCGTTCGCGTTGGCCGACCCGGCGATCCCGTGGGTCGCCACGAACATGGACTGGTCGATCCCGGTCGAGCGCGGCATCGCGCCCGGCAACGGCACGCTCGTGTCTGCGGTCCACCAGGCCGTGGGGCGGATGCCCGTGGTCGCCGGCAAGCCGGAGCGCCCGATCTTCGACGCCGCGGTCGAGCGGTTCGGCGGCGGGAAGACACTGTTCATCGGTGATCGTCTCGACACCGACATCAAGGGCGCGAACGACGTCGGGATCCCGAGCGTCCTCGTGCTCACCGGCATCGACCAGGCGAAGCAGGTGCTCGCGGCCGATCAGCGTTCCCGTCCGGTGTTCGTGCTCGAGGACCTCCGTGGTCTGTCCGAGCCCTACCCGGTGACCGTCCGTCGGCAGGACGACGACGGCACGCGGTACGTCACCGTCGGCAGCGCCACCGTGGCGATGCGGGGGCACGTGGTGCGGGTCCTCGACGCCGGCAGCGACATCGATCGACTCCGCGCCGGCGCAGCGCTGATCTGGGAGTCCGGGCTGGCCATCTACGGCCTCGACGTGGACCCGCAGCTCTACGGCGGCGAGTAGCGTGTCGGACGTGCCGAACCCCGAGCAGCCGTCCGCCGACCTGGAACCGCAGGACGAGTTCGCCGCGCGCACCTCGGCGGCCGAGACCCTGCCGCTCGTCGAACGAGCAGACGCGTTCTCGGCACTCCACGACGAGCTGCGCACGCGGCTCGGCAGCGGCGGCACCGCGAGTGCCTGAACCGGACGGAGCCGTGCCCGACGCGACCCCGGTCCGCCTCGACGCCCTGCTCGCGACACGTGGCCTCGCGCGCTCGCGCACCGCTGCCACCAAGCTCATCCAGGACGGCCGGGTGACGGTCGACGGTCGTCCTGTCGTGAAGCCCTCCGCCCCGACCTCGCCGGCTGCCGACATCGTGGTCGACGCGGCCGACGAGTGGGTCTCCCGCGCTGCCCAGAAGCTGGTCGGGGCGCTCGATGCGTTCGGCGTGGACCCGTCCGGCCGTGTGGTGCTCGACGTCGGTGCGAGCACGGGTGGCTTCACGCAGGTGCTCCTGGCCCGAGGTGCTCGCCGGGTCATCGCGCTCGACGTCGGGCACGGGCAACTGCACCCCACGATCGCCGTCGACGAGCGTGTCGCAGTGGTCGAGGGCACCAACGCCCGCAGCCTGACCCGGTCGGACTACCTCGCGCTCGACGGCGCTGCAGCCGAGACGACCCTGGTGGTCGGCGACCTGTCCTTCATCTCCCTCCGGCTCGTGCTGCCCGCCCTGGCCGAGGCCGTCCCCGCCGACGACTTCGTCCTGTTGGTGAAGCCGCAGTTCGAGGTCGGTCGCGGTGGGGTGCGCGAGGGCATCGTGCACGATGCGGCACTCCGCGACGACGCCCTGATGAACGTGCTGTGGGCGGCGTGGGACCTGGGCTTCGGGACCACCGGGCTCGCGGCGTCGCCGATCATCGGGACGCACGGGAACCACGAGTACCTCGCGCGCTTCCAGCGTGGTGTCGGTGGCAATCCGACAGAATGGAGAGTCCGGGCAACCGAACTCACAGAGGGGACCGCATGAGCGACGACCGGCACATCCTGCTCGTCTCCCACACGGGTCGCCGTGACTCGATCGACGCTGCGGTCGAGGTCTGCGACCTCCTGCACGCCGCCGGTCTGATCCCGGTGATGCCGTTCGACGAGTACGCCGACATCCGGCGGGCCGAAGCCTCGGTGGGGCAGGTCGACATCCTGGGCGTCGACGTCCAGGCGGACCAGCTCGAGATCGTCATCGTGCTCGGCGGCGACGGCACGATCCTGCGCGCGGCCGAACTCGTGCGCGAGACGCGGGCGCCGATCGTCGGCGTGAACCTCGGGCACGTGGGGTTCCTGGCGGAGAGCGAGCGGGACGCCCTCGCCGAGACCGTCGAGCGCGCCCTGTCGGGTGAGTACCACGTCGAGGAGCGCGTCACCCTGCAGGTCGACGTGGTCGTCGGCAACCAGATCGTCTACTCGAGTTGGGCGCTCAACGAGGCCACCATCGAGAAGGCCTCGCGCGAGCGCATGCTCGAGGTGGTGACTGAGGTCGACGGTCGTCCGCTGTCCTCGTTCGGGTGCGACGGCGTCGTCGTGTCGACCCCCACCGGGTCCACGGCGTACTCGTTCTCCGGCGGCGGTCCGATCGTCTGGCCGGACGTCGACGCCCTGCTGATGGTGCCGCTCAGCGCGCACGCCCTGTTCTCCCGCCCGATCGTGGTGGGCCCGGACCGCGTCCTCGCGATCGAGGTCCTGCGGCGTACGAGCGGTGTCGGGGTGCTGTGGTGCGACGGCCGCCGGACGCACGACCTGCCGCCGGGGGCTCGGGTCGAGGTCCGTCGATCGCCCGACCCCGTGCGGGTCGCGCGCCTCAAGGACGCCCCCTTCACCGATCGGCTCGTCGCGAAGTTCCGGCTCCCCGTCACCGGTTGGCGCGGGCCCCAGACCGACGAGGACGAGGAGCACCACCGATGATCGAGGAGATCGCGATCCGTGACCTCGGGGTCATCGGCGAGACCACGCTCGAACTCGGTCCCGGGTTCACCGTCGTCACGGGCGAGACCGGTGCCGGCAAGACCATGATCGTCACAGCCCTCGGGCTGTTGCTCGGTGCTCGGGCGGACGCCGGCTCGGTCCGCCGTGGTGCCTCGAGCGCCGTGGTCGAGGGCCGCTGGAACGTCCCCGAGCACGCTGCCGTCGCCGAACGCGTCGAGGACGCCGGCGGCGCGGTGGAGGACGGCGAACTGATCCTCACGCGCACGGTCTCGGCCGAGGGGCGCAGCCGTGCGACCGTCGGGGGCCGCAGCGCTCCCGTCGCGGTGCTCGGTGAACTCGCTGACCAGCTCGTGACGGTGCACGGCCAGTCCGACCAGATCCGACTGACCTCGTCGACCGCGCAGCGTGCGGCGCTCGACGGCTTCGGTGGGGCGGCCCTCGAGAAGGCCTTGAACCGGTACGTCGCCGCGTACGACGCGTGGCAGCAGCACGCGGGCGAACTCGAGACACTGACGCGCGACCGCGACGAGCGGGTGGCCGAAGCCGACCGGATCCGCGCTGCCTCGGACGAGATCGAAGCGGCCGACCCGCAGCCCGGCGAGGACGTCGAGCTCGCCGAGCGCGCCGACCGGCTCGGCAACCTCGAGGAACTCCGGCTGTCCGCGGCCCTGGCGCACGAGGCCCTGTCCAGCGAGTCCCTCGACGGCGTCTCCGACGTCGTCGGCCTGGTCGAGTCCGCCCGACGCGCGGTCGAGCGGGTCGCCGACTCCGACGCCGCCCTGCTGCCCGTGCTCGAACAGCTCACGGAGCTCGGCATCCAGGCGGCCGAGGCCTCGGCGAGCATCTCCAGCTACCTCGGCTCGCTCGAGCCAGAGGCCGGTCACGACCTCGAGCTCATCAACGAACGGCGCGCCCTGCTCGCCGGCCTCACCCGCAAGTACGGCGAGACCGTCGACGACGTCATCGACTACGGACAGCGGGCGAGCGACCGCCTGCTCGAGCTGGACGGCGACGACGACCGCATCGCGGCCCTCCAGCAGTCCGTCGAACAGGACGAGCAGGCCCTCGGGGCGGCAGCGGCCGCGTTGACCGCTGCCCGCACGAAGGCAGCAGCGGACCTCGCGAAGCGCGTCACGACCGAGCTGAAGACGCTCGCGATGGCCGGCGCCACCCTGGTGGTCGAGGTCACCGACGCGGGCGAGTACCGCCGACACGGACGCGACCAGGTGTCGATCCTGCTGCAGCCGCACTCCGGCACCGACCCCCGACCGATCGGCAAGGGGGCATCGGGCGGCGAGCTCTCGCGCGTGATGCTCGCGATCGAGGTCGTGATGGCCGGCAGCACGACCGTGCCGACGTTCGTCTTCGACGAGGTCGACGCCGGCGTGGGCGGTGCGGCGGCGATCGAGATCGGCCGTCGGCTGGCGAAGCTCGCCGAGCGCACGCAGGTCATCGTCGTCACGCACCTGGCGCAGGTCGCGGCGTTCGCGAACAACCACCTCAACGTGGTGAAGGACGCCAGCGGCGCCGTGACCTCGTCGAGTGTGCGACGGCTCGAGGGCGAGGACCGCCTGCAGGAGATGGCGCGGTTGCTCTCGGGGCTCGGCGACAGCGCGAGCGGCGTGGAACACGCCCGCGAACTGCTCGACGTGGCCGGCCAGACGGCCTGACCTGCCACGCGGCCGCAAGCAAGCAAGCAAGCAAGCACGCAAGCACGCAAGCACGCAAGCACGCACGCGCGCACGCAAGCAAGCGCGCCCACGCGCGCACGGCCCGAAGACCCGGCCGCCCACCCCGCGCAACGCCCACGGCGAACCGAGGTCGCGCCTCCCGGCAGTTCTGACGTACGATGGAATCCCGTGGCGGACACTCTCAGCAGCGGTACCCAGGCAAACACCCCGACCCCGAAGGTGACGAAGCAGATCTTCGTGACCGGCGGGGTCGTCTCGTCTCTCGGCAAGGGCCTGACGGCAGCCAGCCTCGGCAATCTCCTGACGGCTCGCGGCCTCAAGGTCGTCATGCAGAAGCTCGACCCGTACCTCAACGTGGACCCGGGCACCATGAACCCGTTCCAGCACGGCGAGGTCTTCGTGACCGACGACGGTGCGGAGACGGACCTCGACATCGGGCACTACGAGCGCTTCCTCGACATCAACCTGGCGCAGTCGGCGAACGTCACGACCGGCCAGGTGTACTCGACGGTGATCGCCAAGGAGCGTCGCGGCGAGTACCTCGGTGACACCGTGCAGGTCATCCCGCACATCACCGACGAGATCAAGCGTCGGATGCGCGAGCAGGCGGAGAACGACCCGCAGCCCGACGTCATCATCACCGAGGTCGGCGGCACCGTCGGCGACATCGAGTCGCAGCCGTTCATCGAGTCGGCGCGCCAGGTGCGCCACGAGCTCGGCCGCAACAACGTGTTCTTCGTGCACGTGTCGCTCGTGCCGTTCATGAACGCCTCGGGTGAGCAGAAGACGAAGCCGACGCAGCACTCGGTCGCCGCGCTCCGCTCGATCGGCATCCAGCCCGACGCGCTCGTGCTGCGGTCGGACCGCCCGGTCTCGGATTCGAACAAGAAGAAGATCGCCCTGATGTGCGACGTCGACGAGGACGCCGTGGTGAACGCCGTGGACGTCCCGTCGATCTACGACCTGCCGACGCTGCTGAACAACCAGGGCCTCGACCAGGTCATCGTCGACGCGCTCAAGCTCGAGGCCGGCCCGGTCGACTGGACCGCGTGGACCCCGGTGCTCCGTGCCGTGCACGAGCCGAAGAAGGACGTCACGATCGCCCTGGTCGGCAAGTACATCGACCTGCCGGACGCGTACCTGTCGGTCACCGAGGCGCTCCGTGCCGGCGGCTTCGCGCACGACGCGAAGGTGACGCTGAAGTGGGTCGTCTCCGACGACTGCACCACGCCCGAGGGCGCGGCGAAGCAGCTCGGCGACGTCGACGGCATCTGCATCCCCGGCGGGTTCGGCGTGCGCGGCATCGAGGGCAAGCTCGGCGCGCTGCGCTTCGCCCGTGAGCAGGGCATCCCGACGCTCGGTCTGTGCCTCGGCCTGCAGTGCATGGTCATCGAGTACGC
The DNA here is from genome assembly GCF_015350945.1 of Curtobacterium sp. VKM Ac-2884. Lineage (NCBI taxonomy): Bacteria > Bacillati > Actinomycetota > Actinomycetes > Micrococcales > Microbacteriaceae > Curtobacterium > Curtobacterium sp. VKM Ac-2884. Next base: position 862,957 of record NZ_JADKSA010000001.1, on the reverse strand, counting down.
CCGCCACGAGGCCGGCCTGACCGACGCGTCGAGCACCGAGTTCGACCCGGAGACCTCGACGCCGGTCATCGCGACCATGGCGGAGCAGGTGGACATCATCGCCGGCGGCGACCTGGGCGGCACCATGCGCCTCGGCCTGTACCCGGCGACGTTCAGCTCCGGGTCGTTGGCCGAGTCGCTCTACGGTGCGCCCGAGGCGTCCGAGCGCCACCGTCACCGCTACGAGGTCAACAACACGTACCGGCAGCAGATCGCGGACGCCGGCCTGGTGTTCTCGGGCACGTCGCCCGACGGAACCCTGGTCGAGTACGTCGAGCTGCCGCGCGACGTGCACCCGTTCTACATCGCCACGCAGGCGCACCCGGAGCTGCGCTCACGTCCCACGAACGCGCACCCGCTCTTCGCGGGGCTCGTCGCGGCCGCGATCGAGCGCCACGAGGCGTCCAGCCTGTTCGACCCGCAGAACGAGGAGCAGGTCGCGTAACGCGCGTTGTCGATGACGGGAGGCGCGGTGCCAGCTGGCACCGCGCCTCCCGTCCGTCTGCGGTCGCGTCGGGGGCGCGTGCTTGGATGGTTCCGTGACTGACGCACCCATCGCTGACGAAGCCGCCTCGTTCGAGGTCACCGAGTCCACCGTCGTGTACGAGGGCGCCGTCTGGGACGTGCGCCGCGACGCGATCGCGTACCACGACGAGACGATGGTGCGGGAGTACATCGACCACACCGGTGCCGTCGCGGTCTACGCCGAGGACGACGAGGGCCGTGTCCTCGTGATCCAGCAGTACCGACACCCGGTGCAGGTGCGCGACTGGGAGCTGCCGGCCGGGCTGCTCGACGTCGAGGGCGAGGACCTCCAGGTCGCTGCCGCCCGAGAGCTGGCAGAAGAGGCCGACCTCGAAGCGGACACCTGGGAGCCGCTGGTCCGGTACAACACGTCGTCGGGCGGGAGCAACGAGTTCCTGCAGGTCTACCGCGCCCGGGGCGTGCGGCCCACGACGACGGCGTTCGAGCGCGAGGCTGAGGAAGCCGACATCGTGAAGCGGTGGGTGCCGCGGGCCGAGCTGGTGGAGGCGATCCTCGATGGTCGGCTGCACAACTCCGGGCTGGTCGTGGCCGTGCTCGCGGTGGATGCGCTCGAGCGAGGCCGCGCATGAGCCTGCGAGAACTGGTCGACACGGCGACGTGGACGCACGAGCCCGAGGCCGTGGAGCTCGACGGCGATGTGCTGCGGGTCACGGCGGCCCGGGGCAGCGACGCCTGGCGGACCACGTCGTACGGGTTCGTCCACGACTCCGAGCACGCGCTGGTGCAGCCCCTCGACGGGTCGTTCTCGATCGAGGCATCGTTCGTCCTCGACTACACGGAGCAGTTCGACCAGGCCGGCGTGTTCCTGCGCGTCGACGAGCGGAACTGGATCAAGGCCGGCGTCGAGTTCTCCGACGGGACGCCGCAGCTCGGCGCCGTGGTGACCCGTGACGTCTCGGACTGGTCGGTGGCCCCCGTGCCGGAGTGGGCGGGACGCGTGGTGACGGTCCGGGCCAGCCGCGACGGCGACGCCGTGACCATCCGGGCCTGGGCCGAGGACGAGCAACCCCGGCTGGTGCGGGTCGCGTACCTCGATCCCGATGCCGCCGTGTCGGCGGGACTGCTGTGCGCAGCTCCGACGCGTGCCGGCCTGACCGTGACGTTCACCGGGTACCGGGTCGGGGCCCCCGACGAGGCACTGCACTGACCGTGCGCCTGCTGTCGTGATTCCCCTGGACCGTGCCACGGAGACGTACCTGCGGCACGTCGCGATCGAGCGCGGGCTGTCGCAGCACACGATGTCGGCGTACCGGCGTGACCTGGCGGTGTTCGCCTCGTGGCTGGCGACGGCTCCGGTGGTCGACTCCGACGGTGCCGACCGGGCCGGTGGGGCGTCTGCGATCGACGACGTCGGGCGGCTCGCTCGGGCAGACGTCTCGGAGTTCGTGACCTACCTGGCGACGAAGCCGGTCGGTCCGCTGGCACCGAGGTCGATCGCCCGGATGCTCAGTTCGGTGCGCTCGTTCACGGCCTTCGCGGCGGGTGAGGGCTGGCTGCCGCTCGACCCCGGCACCGCCGTCCGGCCGCCGAAGGCCCCGATGCGGCTGCCGAAGGCGATCTCGGTGGAGGACATGGAGCGGCTGCTCGGAGCGGTGTCGACGGACGTCTCCGCAGACGGCGCTTCCGGTGTCGACGATCCCGTCCGGCTGCGGGACAAGGCGTTGCTCGAGCTGCTCTACGCCACCGGCGCGCGGATCTCCGAGGCGGTGGGGTTGTCGGTGGACGACGTGACGACCCTGTCCGACGACTCAGCCCCCGACGCCGATGGCCTCGCCGTCGTGAAGGTCACCGGCAAGGGGAACAAGCAGCGGGTCGTGCCCCTCGGCAGTTTCGCGCGGGCGGCGATCGATGCCTACCTGGTGCGGGCGCGGCCGGTGTTCGCGGCACGAGGGGCCTCGACGCCGGCACTGTTCCTCGGCCCCCGAGGTGCTCGGCTGTCACGGCAGAGCGCGTGGCTCGTGATCCAGTCGGCGGCCGAGGCGGCGGGACTCGAGGCACACGTCTCGCCGCACACGTTCCGGCACTCGTTCGCGACGCACCTGCTCGAGGGCGGGGCCGACGTGCGCGTGGTGCAGGAGTTGCTCGGGCACGCGAGCGTCGCGACGACCCAGATCTACACGATGGTCACGGCGGACATGCTGCGGGACGTGTACCAGACGGCGCATCCGCGGGCGCGGCGGTAGGGCTCGTCGTTCGGCGGGTGCGGGCGTGCACTTCGTGAGCAGAAATGGTCGGGTCGCTGGTCGGCACCCGACCATTTCTGCTCACGAAGTCGGACGGTGACGGCCCCCGACGGGTCAGAAGAGGTGGAACTGGGCCGACGCCGCCACCGCGCCCGTCGCGACCGCCACCACCACCGCGCTCGAGGACGCGCTCCTCGCCGCAACCGCCCACCCGCCGGTCGCACCGGGGCGGACGACACCGACGAACCCGCACACGAGAGCGAGCGCGCTGCAGGCACCCAACGGGTTGATGAGGATCGACGTCAGGGCCAGCAGCACCGCGAGCACCGTGAACGCGCACAGCCGTCGATCGCGACCGCCGCCGGATGCCCACGCTCGGGTCCGGATCGATGCCGTGTGCACCGAGAACGCTGGGCCCACGGGTGCGACGACGATCGGCACGACCGGTTCCGGAGCACTCGGCAGGACACGGGTCGCGGCACCCCAGGCGTGACCGTCCCACCAGCGGAGACGACTGGCGTCCTGCGGGTCCGGGAACCAGCCTGCGGCCGGCAGTGTCACGGGGACTCCTCGAGGTGCGGGGGACGGTGCTCCTCGAAAGTAGGGGACGCCACCCCGCCGCCACAGTCCCAAGGCGGGTGTCGGCACAAGTGCGGACACCCGGCGGTGCGCTACGGTCGGCTGGTGACCACGACCCTCGACGGCTTCTGGAACGCACGGCGAGACGAGGCTCCGGAACTGCCGGCCGAGGTGCCGGAGGCGTGGTCGTTCGGTGCCACTCCGGAGCAGGCAGACGAGCTGCTCGGCCTGGTGCTCCGCGGGGTCAAGGACGGCACAGCGTCATCGCTCTGGGACTACGAGGCGACGGGTGACCCGCTCCCCGCGACCGGTGAGCGCAGCATCGTGACCGACGGTGCCGGTGTTCCCCGGGCCGTCATCGAGACGACGGACGTCCGGATCGTCCCGTTCGACGCCGTCGGGGCCGAGCATGCGCGTGCCGAAGGCGAGGGCGACCGGAGCCTCCAGCACTGGCGGACGGTGCACGAGGCGTACTGGCGTGAGCACTCCGAGAACCCGCGCGGCTTCGAACCGGACATGCCGGTGGTCTGCGAGCGCTTCCGGCTGATCTGGCCGACGCCGACGCCGACGCCTGCGCAGACGGCGCCGACGGCGCCTGCGCAGACGCAGCCGCCGACCGTCAGCGCCTGACCGAGCGGGTCAGGCCGGCACGGGCGCCGCGTCGACCTCGGTGAACACGTCCTTCACCGCGGCGAGCAGCCGCGCGTTGAAGTCGACGCCGAGCTGGTTCGGCACGGTGACGAGCACGGTGTCGGCAGCGCGGACCGCCTGGTCGGCCGCCAGCTCCGCGACGAGGTCCTCGGGCGAGCCGATGTACGAGCGGCCGAAGCGTGCGAGCCCGCCGTCGAGGTGCCCGACCTGGTCCTGCCCCTCGACCTGGGCGCGGACGCCGAAGTAGTGCCGCGACTCGTCGTCGATGATCGGGATGATGCTCCGCGAGACCGACACCCGAGGGGTCCGGTCCCAGCCCGACTCGGCCCAGACCCGTCGGAAGCGCTCGATCTGCTCGGCCTGCAGTTCGTCGAACGGTACGCCGGTGTCCTCGGTGAGCAGGGTCGACGACATCAGGTTCATGCCCTGCTCGGCGGTCCACTCGGCGGTGGCTCGTGTGCCGGCGCCCCACCAGATGCGGTCGCCGAGCGAGTCGGAGAGCGGGGAGATCGGCAACGATCCGACCGAGCCGGTCATCTGCGGGTTCGCGTTCGCCATCGGTTCGCCGGCGACGGCGCGACGGAACACGCTGATGTGCGCGCGGGCCATGTCGCCACCGTTCTCGTCGGACGCGTCCGGTACGTAGCCGAACTGCTGGTAACCGGCGAGGGCGGTCTCGGGTGAGCCACGGGAGACGCCGAGCTGCAGTCGTCCGCCGGAGATCAGGTCGGTCGCCGCGGCCTCCTCGGCCATGTAGAGCGGGTTCTCGTAGCGCATGTCGATCACACCGGTCCCGATCTCGATGCGGCTGGTCTTCGCGGCGATCGCGGACAGCAGGGGGAACGGTGCCGCCTGCTGCGGTGCGAAGTGGTGCACGCGGAAGTAGGCGCCGTCGACGCCGGCCTCTTCGGCAGCGACCGCGAGGTCGATCGCCTGCATCAGGGACTCACGCCCGCTGCGCACCTTCGACCCCGGCACGTCGCGCCAGTGTCCGAACGACAGGAACCCGATCTTCGTCATGTCGATGCAAACGCATCCGGAGAGTCGGGCATTCCGTCACGACTACGGTGTCCGCCATGGACGACCCCCGCACCGCGCTCGACACGGAACGCGCTCGCAACGAACGGCTGCTCGCCGACGTCGAGCGGAGCATGCGCGACGTCAGTGACGCCCGCCAGGACGCCAACTCCGACGACGAGCACGACCCCGAGGGCGCGACCCTCGCGTGGGAGCGCGGCTCGCTCGGCGCCGTCCGCGACGCGGCCCGGCAGCGGATCGAGCAGGTGGACGCCGCGCTCGCGCGGCTCGACGCCGGCACCTACGGGATCTGCGCGGTCGGCGGGGAACCGATCCCAGCGGCCCGATTGGCCGCCGTCCCGTGGGCCGCGACGTGCGTCGCCCACGCGTGACGGGCCTCCCGGCTGACACCCGCTGACGGACGGGAGGCACGGCGCATCCCCGCCACGCGTCGTCCGTCACGCGCACCGCGCGTCCACCGCGTGCGCCGCGGATTCCCAGCCGCACGCCCTACGTTTTCGGCATGGACGGCGACGCGAACGACGGACCCGGCGAGAGCCGGACCGACGGCGCGCCGCGTCAGCGCTTCCAGTGGTTCCACGACACGCGGACCTGGATCCACGCTCGGCCGCACCTGCACCTGTTCTACAAGGTCCTCGTCGGCATCGTCGGCGGGCTGGTCGTCATCATCGGACTCATCCTGGTGCCGCTGCCCGGGCCGGGGTGGCTCGTGGTGTTCATCGGCCTCACGGTGCTGGCGAGCGAGTTCCACTTCTTCCACAAGATCATCGTGTGGCTCAAGGCGCAGCTGCACCGCTTCTGGGACTGGGCCAAGCGGCACGGACCGAAGCGCCTGCGCGATGCTGCCGACCGGGGCAAGGCCGACGTCGACGCCGCCCACACGGGTGCTGCTCGGACGGTCGGGGTGCGTGCTCGCGGACGGGCGCGCGGCGCGAACTCGGCGCACCCGGGGCGCTAGCCGTCAGCTGGTGCGAGGTTGATCACTCCGTGCGGCGCTGTGGCCTCGCACCGTGTGGTCAACCTCGCACCAAGCGGGTGCCGGCCGCCTACTCCGCTGCGACGCGGATCGAACCGGTGGCGGTGCGCTCGATGACCTCGGCGGCCTGCTCCTCGACGGCGGCCGCGTCCTTCGACGTCAGCTGCAGCACGAGCGCGACGACGGCCGCGAGCACGATGAACCCGCCGTACCCGGCGATGACGGGGACGAGTCCGATCGACGGTTCGAGCAGCCCACCGATGACGGCGGGGACCCCGAACGCCAGGTAGCTGACGACGTAGATCGTCGAGAGCAGTCCGGCGCGGTGGGTCGGTGCCGCGGTCGCGAGCAGCATCCGCAGCGGTGCCTGGAACCCGGCGCCGAAGCCGATGCCGGCGATCGCACTGCCGACGACGAGGCCGGGCAGGGAGTGGGCCATCACGAACGCCACGGTCACGATCGGGCCGAGCACCAGGGCGACGAGCCCGACGAGCACGGCGCGACGAGCGTCCATCCGCTGTGTCGCGAGCCCGGTCAGTGCACCGACGCCCGTGACGACGGCGATGAGTGCGCCGGCCGCGAAGTGGTTCGTGATGCCGAACACCGCACCGAGGGCCGAGGGGACGAGCGAGAGGAACATGCCGCCGAGGGCCCAGCTGGCGACGAGGGAACCGACGACCCCGCGGAACAGCCGACGCGAGCTCCGCGGCACGCTGATCGTCGGGCGGAGCGAACGGAGTGCTCCGGGGCGCCGTTGGACCTGCTCGGGGACCACGAACAGCGCCAGCACGAGGAGCACGAGCAGCGCTCCGAAGACCAGGTAGACGAGCTGTTCCGGCGCCGGACCCCACTGCACGAGCGCGCCGCTCGACATCGCACCGGTGGCCAGCGCGATCGGCGGGATGACGCCGTTCAGCACGCCGGCCAGCGTCGGGTGCCGATCAAGTGAGTTGTCGATGAGGGCCGCCCCGAGCGCACCGATCAGGAGCCCGACGGAGACGCCCTGCACGATGCGGTCGACGATGAGCGCACCGACGCCGTCCGCGATCGCGAACAGTCCGAGCGACAGGGCGACGCCCAGGCCTCCGGCGACGAGCACGGGTTTGCGGCCGACGTGGTCGGACAGTCGGCCGGCGATCAGCAGACTCGCGAGCAACCCGGCGACGTAGATGGCGAAGACGCCGGTCAGCATGAGCGGCGTGAGGTGCCACTCGGCGGCGTAGACCGGGTAGATCGGTGAGGGGACCGCGGACGACGCGACCGACACCAGGAGCATCGCCGCGAGGATCCAGAACCCGGCGACCGAGCGAGCTGACTGCTGCATGAGCATCCTTCCGATGGTCCGTTGTACGACTGCATTCGTACCGCAGTCTGCAGTACGACGCAAGTCGTACAGCAAGCCGAACGGTGGTAGCGTCCCGTCCATGCCCGCGCACGTCGATGCCCCCGAGCGGCTGCCCCAGCCGACCGTGGCCGAGATGGACCTCCCCGTCGTCCTGGACGCCCTGAGCGACCCGATCCGGTTGGCGATCCTGCACCGCTACCTCGTCGACGCCGCCGGTGGTGAACGGAGCTGCGGCTGGGTCGGGATCGACCGACCGAAGTCCACGCTCACCCACCACTTCCGAGTCCTGCGCGAGGCCGGACTGCTCGAGCAGCACCTCGAGGGCCTGACCCGCATCAGCCGCGTCCGCATCGAGGACGTGCAGCAGCGGTTCCCGGGGCTGCTCGACCTGGTGCTCGACTGGCAGGTGCCCGCGGCCCTGCTCCGCGACGGGATCGAGTCGTGAGCGCGGTGCCCGGCCCGGGTGCCGGCGCCGGCGCCGGGGTGGCAGTGCACACGCTCCCCGACATCGGTGCTGACCCGGCCGTGACGACGGCGCTCGCAGCGGACCTGGACGCCGCAGGCTTCACCGTCGACCGGGTCGACGCACTCTGGGGGACCGAAGCGGCCGCATCGCTGCACCGGGGCTCGCGAGTGGCGGCCCTCCGTGCCCTGGCTGCTCGTGAGACATCCCCGCTCGGCACCCTCGCCACCCTGTTCGTGCTCGGCCTGCCGACGTCCCGCGCGGACGCCGCAGCCGCGTTCCCGACCGCCGGGCTCGACGCCGTGGTCGCGGCAGGTCTGCTGCGGGTCTGTGGCACTGACACCGACACCGACATCGACGCCGCGGTCGTGGAGCCGACGGTGGACCTGCGTCCCTACGCCTTCGTCGACGACCTCGGTGCCGGCAGCTGGTGGATCGTCTCGGACCTCGGCGAGCTCGCCCTCGGCCACGCGATCAGCGAGGAGCACGTCCTCGGCATCGGCGGCGCCACCACCACGCTGAGCGGTCTGCAGGTGCCCGTCCCCGTCCGCACGGTCCTCGACCTCGGCACCGGCTGCGGGATCCAGGCCATGCACGCCCGGCGCTTCGCCGAGCACGTGGTCGCCACCGACATCTCGCGCCGCGCCCTCGACATCGCCCGCTTCAACGCGCAGCTCAACGGCATCGACGGGATCGACTTCCGGTACGGATCGCTCTTCGAGCCCGTCACGGGGGAGCGGTTCGACCGCATCGTGTCGAACCCGCCGTTCGTCATCACACCCCGCCGGCCGGGCGTCCCCTCGTACGAGTACCGCGACGGCGGCATGGTCGGCGACGCGCTCGTCGAGACCGTGCTCCGCGGCCTGTCCGAGCACCTCGAGCCCGGTGGGACCGCGCAGCTGCTCGGCAACTGGGAGTACCACTGGGGCGTCGACGGCCTCGACCGCGTGCGCAGCTGGTTCGCGGACACCGACCTCGACGCGTGGGTCATCGAGCGCGAGCGCCAGGACCCCACGTCGTACGCCGAGACCTGGATCCGCGACGGCGGGACCAAGCCCGGGACGCCCGCGTTCGACACGCTGATGGGCGCCTGGCTCGACGACTTCGCGGACCGCCGCGTCACCGGCGTCGGCTTCGGGTACGTCGTGGTGCGTCGAGCCCTGCCAGGAGGAACGGCGAGCCTCCGCCGGTTCGAGCGCGTCCCCGAGACGCTCGGCTCCAACCCCGCCGGGCTCGGCGCCACCGTCGCTCGCGTCCTCGACGCGGCCGCGTGGCTGGCCGCGCACGACGACGCCGCGCTCGCCACGGCGCACCTGACGGTGGCGGGCGACGTCACCGAGGAGCGCTACTACTGGCCGGGCAACGACGACCCGACGGTGATGACGCTCGTGCAGGGCGGCGGTCTCGGACGGCGGGTGGACGCGGACACCGCGCTCGCCGCGTTCGTCGGAGCGTGTGACGGCGACCTGTCCGTGGTGGCGATCGTCGGTGCGCTCGCGCAGATCACGGGTGTCGACGAGCAGGTGCTCGCCGCCGACCTGTTGCCGGCGGCGCGCGACCTGGTGCTCGACGGGCTGCTGCTGCTGGCCTAGCGAACGGACGGCGCGGGCGCTGTCAGCGCCCGTCGCGCCAGCTGTGCTCGGGGGCGTAGCCGAGCAGCTCGCGAGCCTTCTCGGACGACAGCAGCGAGCTGACGCCGTCGATGTCCGCGCGACGCTCGATGTCGGGCACGTAGCGCTCGACGAGCTCGATCGTCGGGGTGTCCATCACGGTGTCGGGACTCGCGATGACGAACGCCTCGAACCCGGTGAGCTCGGCCTCGACGGCCTTGCGGACCGCCTGGGCGCCGTCACGCGAGTCGATGTAGGACCACAGGTTGAAGGTCTTCGCCTCGGGGGTGGCGTCCCACGGGAACGCGGGGTAGTCGGTCTCGTCCATCACGTTCGAGAACCGCAGGCCGATCATCTTCAGCTCCGGGTCCCAGCGGGTGAAGTGGCGGGCCATCTCCTCTTCGACGGCCTTGCCGAGCGAGTACGACGATTGCGGGCGGACCGCGAACTCCTCGTCGACCGGCAGGTAGGGCGGGTGGTGCTCGCCCATCGGGATGCCGAGCAGGGTCTCGCTCGACGCCCACACCAGGTTCTTGACCTTCGCGGCGCGTGCTGCGTGGAAGACGTTGATCGACGCCGTCACGTTGTTCGTGATGAGCGCCACGTCGGGGACCTGCCCCGGTGCGGGCACGGCCGCGAGGTGCACGACGGCGTCCACGTGGTCGTACCGGTCGTCGATGCCGAGCAGGGCGTTCAGGACCTGGCCGTAGTCGGTCAGGTCGATCCGGACGAACTGCACGCCCTCGGGCTGGTCGGGGGAGGGCACGCGGTCGAGCAGCACCACGTCGTACCCGTGCGCATCGAGGTCGCGCACCACCGCTCGTCCGAGCTTGCCGCTGCCGCCGGTCACCACTACACGCGTCATCGCGTCACTCCACATCCTCGTCGGGTCGCCCTCCGGGCACGCCCCATCCTGCCCGGCACCGCCTGACCCGACCAGGCCCTGTCCGTACCCCGCTGTCCGGCGGGGGAGCGTCAGGCGGTGGGGGCGACCTGGGCGATCGCGAGCCGGGCGACGAGCTCGACGTGCTGTGCCATGTCCCGCGACGGGTCGAACAGCCACTGGATCTGCATGCCGTCGGACACCGCGAGCAGCACGCTCGTCAGCTCTTCGGCATCGACGTCGGCGCGGAGCCGTCCGTCCTGCTGCATGGTGCGGAAGTCGGCGGACAGGTCGCGACGGCTGCGCTCGTAGCGCTCCTGGAAGTACGCGTGCGCGGGGTGCTCGGGGTCGGTCGCAGCTGCGGCGGAGAGGTTGACGAACATCTGCACCAGGCCGGGGACCTCGGCGTTGTGCCGGACGATCGCGGCGAGCAGTGCAGCGGGGTCGGGTGCCTGCCAGTCGTGGGCGAGGTCGAGCTCGTCGCGTCGTCGCAGGATCTCGACCCAGAGCTCGTCCTTGGAGTCGAAGTAGTGCAGCAGGCCGGCCTGGGTCAGCCCGACGGCGTCGGCGATGTCCTTGATGCTGGTGCGGCGGAACCCCTGCGAAGCGACGAGGTCGAGCGCGACCGTGAGGATCTCCTCGCGCTTCGCGATGCCCTTCGCGTACGAACCCCGTCGTGCCATGGCAGGACTGTACCGCTCGGAGTGCACACAGAAAACCTAGCCGCACTTGGTTTTGGTGTTACCGTGGGCGGAGCCGCCGACGAAGGCGTGCGAGTCACCGGTGCAGGTGGCGTCCCCGAGAAGAGGTTGCAGTGGCCAACGACGCCCTGACCGTCAACGACACCCCGACCGCAGTCGCACCCACGCGCGGCCGAGGTGCCCCGCTCATGTACACGCTCGGCATGCCGATCGCGATGCTCGGCCTGTACATCGCGCTGCTGCCGCCGGTGTTGGTCGCCATGGCGCTCAAGGTCGCCGAGATCGCGCCGGACAACCAAGCGGGCGTGCTCGGCCTGGCGCTCGGTGTCGGCGCGTTCGCCGCGATGGTCGCCAACCCCCTGGCCGGTCGCTTCAGCGATCGGACTGCCGGGAGGCTCGGCATGCGTCGTCCGTGGATCATCGGTGGCACCGTGGTCGGCTTCGCGGGCCTCGTGGTCGTCGCGACGACGACCTCGACCGTCGTGCTGGTGATCGCGTGGGGCGTCACGCAGATCGCCTACAACGCCACGATCGCCGCCATGACCGCGGTCCTGCCGGACCACGTCACGCGGTCCCAGCGCGGCCGGGTCGCGGCGCTGCTCGGGCTCTCCCAGAACCTCGCGCTCGTCGGCGGCACGTTCCTCGTGCAGCTCTTCTCGACCTCGGCGACGCAGATGATCATCCCCGGTGCGATCGGGTCGATCGTCGTCGTGCTCTACGCGCTCGTGTTCCGCGACCGCGTGCTCACCCACCGGCCGACGTCGAAGCTCGGCATCGGGCAGGTCTTCGGCTCGTTCGTCTTCAACCCCGTGAAGCACCCGGACCTCGGCTGGGCCTGGCTCACCCGGTTCCTGATGGTCGCCGCGCAGTACACCGCGGTGAGCTACCTGACGTACTTCCTGCGGGACGACATCGGCGTGGACCCGGACCACGTCGCGAACGCGGTGTTCCAGGGAACGCTGTGGAACGTCGTCGGCATCGTGCTCACCTCGCTCATCGCCGGCTGGCTGTCGGACAAGCTCGGCCGCCGCAAGCTGTTCGTCGCGATCGCGGGCATCGTCGGCGTGGTCGGGCTCGTGATCATCGCGCTCGCGCCGTCGCTCGGCATGGTCCTGGTCGGCGAGTTCGTGATGGGTGCCGGCATGGGCGTCTTCTACGCCGTCGACCTGGCGCTCATCACCGACGTGCTGCCGTCCGACGAGGACAACGCGAAGGACCTCGGCGTCGTCAACATCGCGCAGGCCCTGCCCCAGTCGATCGTGCCCGCGGCGGCCCCGGGCGTCATCGCCCTGACCGGCGGGTACAGCGGCTTCTTCATCACCGGCGCCGTCGTCGGACTGCTCGGCATCGTCTCGGTGTCACGCATCCGCGGCGTGCGCTGACCACGCTTCCCCAGGCTCTGAACGAAAGGACCGACCATCGTGACTACCGTGAACGACGTGACCGCTGCCTCCAGTACGGCCGAGCGCATCGACGCGCTCGTCGACCAACTGACCACCGACGAGAAGGTGCAGCTCCTGACCGGGCGCGACTTCTGGACCACCTGGCCCATCGAGAAGATCGGGCTGCGCCCGATCCTGATGTCGGACGGCCCCTCGGGCGTCCGTGGTGAGGTCTGGGACGAGCGCGACCCGTCGCTGAACCTGCCCTCGGCGACCGCGTTGTCGGCGTCCTGGGACCGCGCGATCGCGAAGCGCTACGGCGCCGCAGCAGCCGTCGAGGCACGCCGCAAGGGCGTCGACGTCGTCCTCGGTCCGACCATCAACCTGCACCGCTCGCCGCTCGGCGGCCGGCACTTCGAGGCGTTCAGCGAGGACCCGGTCCTGACCGGTGACCTGGCTGCGTCGTACGTCGACGGTGTGCAGGAGAACGGCGTGGCCGCGACCCCGAAGCACTACATCGCGAACGACTACGAGACCGACCGCTTCACCGCGTCGACCGAGGTCTCCGACCGTGCGCTGCGCGAGCTGTACCTGCTCGCGTTCGAGAAGGCCGTGACCGAGGCGCACGCCTGGGCGATCATGTCGTCGTACAACTCGATCAACGGCGTCACCGCGTCGGAGCACGACCTGCTCGAGACGCCGCTGAACTCCGAGTGGGGCTTCGAGGGCATCGTCGTGTCCGACTGGACCGGCGTGCGCTCGGTCGACTCGGCGAAGGCGTCGCAGGACGTCGCGATGCCCGGGCCGAACCAGTGGTGGAGCGAGGGCCCGCTGCTCGCCGCCGTGCAGTCCGGTGCCGTGCCGATCGAGGCGATCGACCGCAAGGTCCGCCGCATCCTGACCCTGGCCGCCCGCGTCGGCGCACTCGAGGGCTTCGAGCCCGTGGCCGCGCAGCCGGTGCACGTCGAGGACGGCGTCGCGTTCGTCCGCGAGGCCGAGGCCGAGGGCACCGTCCTCGTCCGCAACACCGGCGTGCTGCCGCTCGACGCGCCCGCCGTCTCCCGCATCGCCGTCATCGGCCACAACGCCGACCAGGCCCGCACGCAGGGCGGCGGCTCGGCCACGGTCGTGCCGTCGCAGGTGGTCTCGCCGCTGGACGGCATCCGTGCAGCGTTCCCGGGCGCCACGGTCGACTACGCGATCGGTGCCGTCGTGCAGGAGGGCATCGCGGAGTTCCCGCTGTCCACCATCACGAACCCCGGCACCGGCGAGCCCGGCGCCCGCGTCGCCTTCGTCAAGGACGACCAGGAACTGTACGTCGAGGACCGCCGCGCCACGGCACTGTTCTGGTTCGGCGGCGACGCCCCCACACGCGAGGCCGACCGGCTCGACATCACCACGACCTACACCGCGCCGTCCACCGGCACCGTGCGGATCGGCATCGGGGCGGCCGGCCGGTCGCGGATGTGGATCGACGGGGAGCTCGTGCTCGACGAGGACGTGCCGTTCGAGGGCGACCAGCTCGGCGCGGCGTTCCTCAACCCGCCGGCGCGCTCGGTGCCCGTGTCGGTGACCTCGGGGCAGCAGGTCGCGATCCGCATCGAGTACGACGTCATCCAGGACGAGACCCTCGGCGGGGTGCTCGCGTACCAGTTCGGCACCGAGCCGTCCGACGAGGACCCGTCGGTGCTCATCGATGCCGCGGTCGAGGCTGCCCGCACGGCTGACGTCGCCGTGGTGGTCGTCGGCACGAACTCGAAGGTCGAGTCCGAGGGGTACGACCGCTCGTCGCTCGCGCTGCCAGGGCACCAGGACGACCTGGTGCGTGCGGTCGTGGCGGCGAACCCGAACACGGTCGTCGTCGTGAACGCCGGCTCGCCCGTGGAGATGCCGTGGCGGAACGACGTCGCCGCGGTCCTGCTCACCTGGTTCGGTGGCCAGGAGTACGGAAACGCGCTCGCCGACGTGCTGACCGGCGCGCAGGAGCCCGGCGGCCGGCTGCCCACCACCTGGCCGATCGTGATGGCGGACGTGCCCGTGCTGGACGTCACTCCCGTCGACGGCAAGGTGTCGTACGACGAGGGCGTCCACATCGGGTACCGCGCCTGGCTCCGTGCCGGCACCACGCCGGCGTACCCGTTCGGGCACGGCCTCGGCTACACCACGTGGACCATCGACGGCGTGGTCGCGACGCCGACCGTTTCCGAGGGCGACGCGGTCATCGTCACGGCGACGGTCGCCAACACCGGACCGCGCGCCGGCAAGCACGTCGTGCAGGTCTACGCCTCGCGGGAGTCGTCGGCGGTGGACCGTCCGGCGCGCTGGCTCGTCGGGTTCGCCCCGGTCCGCCTCGGCGCGGGGGAGTCGACCGAGGTCTCGATCGAGGTGCCGGCCCGGGCGTTCGCGCACTGGGACGGAGCCTGGCAGTACGAGCCCGGCGCCTTCACGCTGCACGTCGGAGCCTCGGTCACCGACGAGTCCGGGAGCGCGGCCCTCGAACTGGTCTGACCAGTTCGTCCGGTTTCCGCGCACCGGCGACGCCTGTTGAGTAACATCGATGTGCGCCAGTCGGCTGGTTACCGTCGGCGCACGCACCGACTACGGGGTCGCTGGTTGTGCGACTCAGCCTCCTGATCCGGCTGACGATGCCCCAGCTTCCCCGGTGCGTCCAGAATGCGTCCCCGCGTCCGCGCGGGGGCGCATTCGTTCGTCCCGACTGTTTCCGTCCTGGAAGGGGTTCGGCGAACCGGTTGACGGACTTCGTGCGATCTGGGCAAAACGGGTGACGGATGATCAACTTTCTCGCCCTGAGGGCGCAACTCAGTGTGACAAACCGCTCGGTAGGTGGAACGATGGTCCCACCATCCCGTGCGGATCAGGGACGAGATGGTCATCCGGCAGGGCTCTCGAGCATCACCGACTCGATCTGAGCCCCGCCGGGTGTCCTGATCCGCTCTCAGGCCCGGAGTGCTGGCGCGATCTCCTCGGCGACGATGCGCAGGATCCGCTCGTGGGCGGCCACGTCGCCGTTCGCGGGCAGGGTGATCACGAGTTCGTCCGTCGCGGTGACGGCGGGGTCGGCGAGCAGTGCGTCGACGATGGCGGCCGGCTCGCCGGACAGGACCTTGCTGAACCGGAACGGCGGGCCGGAGAGCGGTCGGCCCTCGTCGTCCATGCCCGAGGCGTACCCGGTCAGGAACTCCTCGTGGACCGCGCGGTCGTGGTCGTCGAGCAACGGCACGACGATGCGGCCCACCGCGACCTTCGACGGACGGCCGGTCCCGCCGTGCAGCTCGGTGAACCGCTCCCGGTACGCGGCGATCTGGTCGGCCTGCGCCTGGGCGAAGGGTGCACCGGTGTCCTCGGTGTTCAGGGTCGAGCAGTGCAGCAGCAGGCCCTTCTCGGCCGTGCGCACCGCCGTGCCCATGCTGCCGCCGCCCCACCACACGCGGTCGCGCAGGCCGGGGCTGAGCGGCTGCAGGGTCAGGTCCGCACCGGCCGGGATGCTCTCGTAGCCGGAGCCGGCGCTGCCGAGTGCGTCGCCGTCGAGCACCTCGAGCAGTCGGGCAGCCCGGGCCTCGGCCTCGTCGCGGAACGAGCGGTCGACGGCGCCGAACACCGGGTCGAGGATCGGCCCGTACCCGGCGATGCCCGTGCTGATGCCGAGCTGCACACGCCCGCCGCTCAGCAGGTCGACCGTGCTGGCGTCCTCGGCGAGGCGCACCGGGTCCTCGTAGCGCATGCCGAGCACCGCGGTGCCGAACGCGATGGTGCTGGTTCGCTGGGCCGCGGCGGCGAAGAACGTCATCGGGCTCGTCAGGAAGGGCTCGAAGTGGCGGCCACGGACCCAGCCCGTGCCGTAGCCGAGGGTCTCGGCCGTCTCGAACAGCCGGAGACCGTCCTGCAGGGCGCTCGCCGCACCCGCAGTGCCGCCGTGGTTCGGGACGAAGGTGAGGAAGCCGAGTTCGCGCATGACGCGAGTCTATGCGCGCGTATGGAGCCGGGCCTCCCGGTCGTCCGTACCGACCACCTCGTCACCGCAGCCTGGGAGGATGGGGCCATGACCGACGTCACCACCGTGCCCCCGCTCGTCGCCGCGATCCCGGCGGCGGTGGACGGCGTCGTCGACGCCGACGAGGTCTACGAGGCCTTCGCGGCCTGGGCCGAGGAAGGCGGCCGGCCGCTGTACCCGGCACAGGACGAAGCGGTCATCGAGCTCGTCTCCGGCGCGAACGTCGTGCTGAGCACCCCGACCGGCACCGGCAAGTCGCTCGTCGCGGCCGGCGCGCACTTCGCCGCGCTCGCCGAGGGCAAGCGGAGCTACTACACGGCACCGATCAAGGCGCTCGTCTCCGAGAAGTTCTTCCAGCTGGTCGAGCTGTTCGGCGCGCAGAACGTCGGCATGGTCACCGGCGACTCCAGCGTGAACGGCGATGCCCCCATCGTCTGCTGCACGGCCGAGATCCTGGCGAACCTGGCCCTGCGCGAGGGACCTGACGCCGACGTCGACGTCGTCGTCATGGACGAGTTCCACTTCTACGGCGACCCCGACCGCGGCTGGGCCTGGCAGGTGCCGCTGCTCGTGCTCGAACGTGCGCAGTTCCTGCTGATGTCGGCCACCCTCGGCGACGTCACGACCATCGCCGACGACCTGTCCCGACGCACCGGCCGACCCACCGCCCGCGTGACCGGGGTCAGCCGACCGGTGCCGCTCGAGTACGAGTACGTGATGACGCCCGTGCAGGAGACCGTCGAACGGCTGCTGGAGGAGGGCAAGGCGCCGATCTACATCGTGCACTTCGCCCAGGCGGCTGCGCTCGAACGGGCGCAGTCGCTGATGTCGGCGAAGGTCGCTGATCGGGCGCGTCGTGACCAGATCGCGGAAGCGATCGCGGGCTTCCGGTTCAGCGCCGGCTTCGGACAGACCCTGTCCCGCCTGATCCGCGCCGGCATCGGCGTGCACCACGCCGGCATGCTGCCCAAGTACCGACGGCTCGTCGAGCAGCTCGCACAGCGTGGACTGCTGCCCGTCATCTGCGGCACCGACACCCTGGGCGTCGGCATCAACGTGCCGATCCGGTCCGTGCTGTTCACCGGACTGACGAAGTTCGACGGCACGAAGATGCGGCAGCTGTCCGCACGCGAGTTCCACCAGATCGCCGGTCGTGCCGGACGCGCCGGGTACGACACCGAGGGTGACGTCGTCGCCGAGGCCCCCGAGCACGACATCGAGAACGCCCGTGCGGTCGCCAAGGCCGGGGACGACCAGAAGAAGAAGAGCAAGATCAAGCGGAAGAAGGCACCGGAGGGGTTCGTGTCCTGGGGGCAGGCCTCGTTCGACCGGCTCATCGGTGCCGAACCGGAACCGATGGTGTCACGCATGCGCATCACGCACGCGATGGTGCTGTCGGTGGTGGCCCGCGGCGGTTCGGCGTTCGACGAGGTGCGCTCGCTGGTGTTCGACAACCACGAACCGCGCGCCCGCCAGCTCGCGATGGCCCGGCGTGCGCTCGTCATCGCCCGGACGCTCATCAACGCGCAGGTCATCGAGCGGGTGCCGGGGCCTCCGGTCTCCTACCGGCTCACGGTGGACCTGCAGTCGAACTTCGCCCTCAACCAGCCCCTGTCGCCGTTCGCGCTCGCCGCGTTCGAGCTGCTCGACCCGTCGTCGCCGACGTACGCCCTGGACATGGTCTCGATCGTCGAGGCGACACTGGACGACCCGCGAGCGATCCTGTCGCAGCAGCAGTTCAAGGAGCGCGGCGAAGAGGTCGCCCGCATGAAGCGCGAGGGCATCGAGTACGAGGAGCGGATGGAGCTGCTCGAGGAGGTCACCTGGCCTCGCCCGCTGTCCGAGCTGTTGGAGGCGGCGTACGAGGCGTACGCGGCGGAACAGCCCTGGGTCCTCGACTTCCAGCTCTCGCCCAAGGCCGTCGTCCGCGACATGTACGAACGCGCGATGACCTTCGGCGATTTCGTGCGGTTCTACCAGCTCACCCGGTCCGAGGGGCTCGTGCTCCGGTACCTGTCCGACGCCTACCGGACCATGCGGCAGACCATCACCGAGGAACAGCGGAACCAGGAGCTCGACGACCTGATCGAGTGGCTCGGCGAGGTCGTGCGGCAGACCGACTCCTCGCTCGTCGACGAGTGGGAGGCGCTGCTCAACGGTGACGTGCTGCTCGCCCTGGCCGAAGAACAGGAGATCGCGCCGCCACAGCCGGCACGGCTCACCGGCAACGTGCGGGCCTTCACCGTGCTCGTGCGGAACGCGCTGTTCCAGCGGGTGCTGCTCGCCGCACGCGACGACGTCGACGGACTCGGGGCGCTCGACGCGGCAGCCGGGTTCGACGGTGACGCGTGGGACGCGGTGCTCGAGGAGTACTACGAGGAGCACGACACCATCGGCACCGATGCCGAGGCGCGGTCGATGTCCTACCTGGTGCTCGACCAGGCGGGGGCGACGGGGGCGACGGGTGCTGGGGCGACGGGTGCGGGAGCGGCGGGCGTGGCGCGCGTGTGGCGCGCTCGGCAGATCTTCGCTGACCCGTCGGGCGACAAGGACTTCGGGTTCTCGGCGACGATCGACCTCGACGCCTCGGACGAAGCCGGCGAGGCCGTGGTCCGGGTCACCGAGATCGGTCGGTTCGACGGGTGGGCCGACGTGGACGTGGACTGATGGCGGCCTTCGTGGTGCGAGCGCTCGGTGCGGACGACGTCGACGCGCTGCAGGTGCTGCTCGAGACCGTGCCGGACTACGCCGAGCGGATCACCGGCTACCCGCCGGGGCCGTCCGACGGGCTGAGCGCACTGGTGTCGGTGCCGGACGGCTTCGACCCGGCGGGCAAGCACGGGATCGGGCTGTGGGACGGCGACTCGCTCGTGGCGTTCGCGGACGTGCTGCTCGGGTACCCGGCACCGACCACGGCGTACATCGGACTGCTCGTCGTCCGCGGCGATCGGCAGGGTTCCGGCCTCGGACGGGTCCTGCACGAGGCCGTCGTGTCCCTGGCAGCCGACGCCCGCGCCGACCGATTGCGACTGGGGATCGTGGCGACGAACGCGGTCGGTGCCGAGCCGTTCTGGCGGGCGCTCGGGTACGCGCCGACGGGGGAGCGGAAGCCGTACCGGTACGACGGGCTCGAGAGCACGGTGGCGTTGTGGGAGCGGGCGGTCTGATCTTCGTTGGTCAGGGGTGGACCAGGGTTGGTCAGGGGTGGACCAGGTCCTTCGCCACCAGGCTCCGGGCCGCCGCCACGATCGCCTCGTGCGGATCACGAGGTGTCCAGCCGAGCACGGTGCGGGCGCGCTCGTTCGAGGTGCGCTTGGCGTAGCCGAGGTCGGGCACCATCGCGCGGAACTGCGGCTGCGTCTCGGCCGCGGTCCGCACGACGTCGTCGGGCAGCGTCTGCGTCGGGACCGCCTCGGCGTCATCACCGAGGTGCTCGCGCAGGGTGGCGGCGATCTCGGCCAGCTCGAGCGCCGGGCCGTTCGACAACAGGAACCGCTTGCCCGCTGCATCCGGGGCGGTCGTCGCGGTGACGTGTGCGGCAGCGACGTCACGCACGTCGACGATGGGGATGAACAGCCGCGGGGTCGCGGGCATCGCTCCGGAGAGCATGGACTGCAGGATGTGGTTCGCACCGGACACCGCGTGCCCCATCGCCGG
This sequence comes from Curtobacterium sp. VKM Ac-2884, assembly GCF_015350945.1. Classification (NCBI taxonomy): domain Bacteria; kingdom Bacillati; phylum Actinomycetota; class Actinomycetes; order Micrococcales; family Microbacteriaceae; genus Curtobacterium; species Curtobacterium sp. VKM Ac-2884. The sequence continues at coordinate 842,892 of NZ_JADKSA010000001.1, read as the reverse complement.
ACCCATCACCGCGACCGGCATCGTCGTGACGAGCTCCGGCGCACCGGGCTCGGACGCGACGAAGTCCCACGCGGCGCGTTCGGCGAGGGTCTTGCTCGTGCCGTAGGCGTCGACCCCGGGGCCGTCGAGCACCGTCCAGTCGGCCTCGGTGAACACGTGGTCGGAGTGCGGGTGGCCCCAGCTGACCGCGTGGAAGGCCGAGGTCAGCACCACGCGATCGACTCCGGCCGCGTGTGCGGCGCGCAGCACTCGCAGCGTCCCCTCCACCGCCGGACGGATCACGGTGTCCTCGTCCTCGACGTGGCCCGGCAGCACCGGCGAGGCGACGTGGTGCACGACGTCGATGTCCGCGACCGCCTGGGCCCATCCGTCATCGGACGTCAGGTCGGCGGCGACGAACTCCAGCCGGTCGTCGGCGGTGAGGCCGGCCTCGGCGAGGACCGCACGGACCTCGGGTGCACGGTCGAGGGACCGGATCGTGGTGCGGACGCGGTGCCCGGCGTCGAGCAACTGCAGGATCAGGTGGCCGGCGATGAAACCGGAGCCGCCGGTGACCAGGACGTGTTCGGTGTTCTCCATGCGCCCAGCATCGTCTCGAGGTCGGATGCGGACCAGAGCCTCGGTGTTCCTGGGTCTCCCAGACCCAGGCTGACCGAACTCGTCGGACGCGCTGGCCCGAGACTCGTGCGCGCCGCCGCGAGACTCGTGGTGAGCGACGGTTCTCGGGCGAGCGGCCGCGAGATCAGTCGCTCAGGCCGAGACTCGGCCACCGGCCAGGCGTCGCCGGGTCAGAAGAGCGTGGCCGGCGGGGTCGCCTCGGGCAGTGCGGACGGCTCGGTGACCTCGACGCCGGGCCAGCCCGGACCGTGCGGCACGTCGGTGTGGTTCTGGTAGGCGGTGGCCGCACCACGGGCACGGACGTCGGCGGCCTCGTTCATCTCGTGGCCGACGTGCCCGCGGACCCACTCGAACGTGACCTTGCGACCCTGCAGCTCGGCGTCGAGCTCCTTGATGATCTCGACGTTCATGACCGGCTTGCCGTCGGCCTTGCGCCAGTTCTTCCGCTTCCACCCGGCGAGCCACTCGGTGCAGGCCTTGATGGCGTACTGGCTGTCGCACAGGATGTGCAGCGGCTCGCCGGAGTCCTTCGTCGCGCGGAGCAACTGCAGGACGGCCGTGAGCTCGCCGATGTTGTTCGTCGCCCGGGGCCAGCCACCGGCGGCCCAGCGGTCGTCGTCGACGTACCAGGCCCAGCCGGCGGGGCCGGGGTTGCCGAGGGCTGAGCCGTCTGCTGCGGCGACGATCGTCACGAGGGGACCTCCTGGTCGGGGCTGGTGCCCGTCGAGCGTAACGGACGGTCGAGTGCCGTCCGCGCCGAGGTCAGCGGCGCGCAGGGTCGAGGTTCAGCGTGCTGCCCTCGAGCAGCCAGTCGTCGGCGCGGGTCTCCGTGTACGGGTTGAGCCACTGCACCTCGGCCGGCGTGATGCCGAACCGCTGCGCGACCGTGGTCAGCTCGTCGCCGTGCGCCACCAGGTAGTCAGCCGGTCGTCCGTCGGCGTCCGTGACGATGCCGTACGCCCCCGGTCGGTCCTTGCCGACGGTGATGCGCAGGTCCGGGTAGGGGTTCGGGATCTTCCAGTCCAGGGCGCCGGCGGCCAGCACCGATCCGACCCACGGACGCTTCGACGGGTCTTCGTCCGGCACCGAGGCAGGGACGAGGACGACACTCTGCAAGTAGTCCGGTCGTGCACCGGCGTCGTGCATGACCACCGTCTTCGGCGGCCCGGAGGCGGCGGTCCACTCGGTCGTGTCCCGCGCCGACGCGTCACCGCCGTCGAGCGGGCTGGCGGTCCGGTGCCGGAACTGCAGGCTCATCTGCTGCGGGGTGGTCGTGCGGTAGCCGGACAGCTGCGCGGTGAACGTACCCGTGTCGTTCGCCACGATGCGCACGTGGATGCTCGTGTCACCGCTCGGGGACGTGACGTCGGTCTCCGCCGCGACCGTGCCCGTGGGCAGGGCCTGCTCGACCTCATCCGTGTCCCCGTCGACCTGCTCGGTCGTGAGCGTCGGATCGGGGATCGGCTCCGCAGTGCGCTCGGTGGCCTGTCGGGTCGGCTTCGGCAGGGTGTCGTCCCCGCCGAACGCCGTGCAGCCCGTCAGCAGCAGCCCCACCATCGCCGTACCGATGACCGCGCTCGCCGCGGTCCGCATCCGTGTCATCGTTCCCCCACGGCAGGGAGCGTACCGCCGGGGTCCGGCCCGATCGACCGCCGTGACCGAACTGGTACTCGGGGCACACGGACTACCGTCCGGGTCATGAGCGACAGCATCCCGGAGACGCCGGATCCCGACTCGACCGACACTGCGTACAGCCCGTCGAGCGAGCGGGAGACCGAGGCGTCGCAGACCGACCAGCGCAGCGACGCCGAACTCGAGGCGGACGGCATCGACACGTCCAAGATCACCGCCGCACCGGGAACGGGCGGCGCGGACGACGCCGGCGACGTGGAGCCTGCGCCGGGCGACCTGCACCTGCCGTGGCAGTCGGAGGAGGACCGCCGGGGCTAGCGCGCCACGCGGTCGAGTTCGCGGACGAGTTCCTCGCCGTCGCGGACGTCCCAGAAGGCGAACACCTGCGGTCCGAACAGCCCGTCGAGTCCGGTGTTCGCGTAGATCTTGGCGGTCGCTCCGCCGGCGAAGAACGCCGCCACTCCGCTCGGATCGCCGGTGTTCCACTCCACTGAACAGTGCCGTCGGCCCCCGGTCCAGGTGACGGTGCGATCGGTGCGTCCGACCGGGACCTCGCGGGTGGTGTTCGGGCCGATGATCAGTGCGCGGCGGTCGGTGACGGCGTACACGGTCGTGCGCTTGCGGTGTGCCTTCACGAAGAAGCGGCCGACCACCAGGTGTACGCCGACGATCGAGAACACGATCGGGATGATCGCTCCCACGCCGAGGGAGCCGGTCCGCACGACGTCGAGGACCGCGAACGCGACGAAGCCGGTCCACAGCAGGGAGAACGGGATGAGGAAGCCGTCCCGCCCCGTGAAGAGCTTCGCCGGGTCGCTCGTGCCGGCCCAGTAGAGGTGCTCATCGGGTCCGAGGTGCGCACGGGCGGTCTGCTGAGGATCGTTCACCCCGAAGAACCTACGCCGTCACGAGGGTGCCACGTCACGACGGCGCTACCGTCACAAGGGCACCACCGTCACGACACCGCGTCGGGGTGCGAGCCCGTCCGCTGCCCGGACTCGAGCGTGGCGATCGCCGCGAGCTCGTCGTCGCTGAGCACGAAGCCGTCGACGTCGAGGTTCGACCGGATCCGCGACGGCGTCACCGACTTCGGCAGCACCACGACCCCTTGCTGCACGTTCCACCGGACGAGGACCTGCGCGACGCTCACCCCGTGTGCGTCAGCGATGCCGGTGAGGATCGGTTCGTCGATCAGCCGACCGCGACCGAGCGGCGACCAGGCTCCGGTGACGATGTCGTGCTGCTGGTGGAACTCCATGAGCTCGCGCTGCGGGAGCCACGGGTGCCGCTCGACCTGGTTGAGCGCCGGGACCTCGCCCGTCCCGTCGATGAGTCGCTGCAGGTGCGGCACCTGGAAGTTCGAGACCCCGATGCTCCGTGCCCGGCCGGAGTCGCGCAGTTCGACGAGCGCGCGCCAGGTGTCGACGTAGCGGTCGTTCGCCGCGGCCGGCCAGTGGATCAGGTACAGGTCGACCGCGTCGAGCCCCAGCCGCTCGAGGCTGCCGTCGAAGGCACGCAAGGTCGCGTCGCGACCCTGGTGGTCGTTCCACACCTTGGTCGTCACGAAGACGTCGTCACGGTCGAGCCCGGAGGCCCGGACCGCCTTGCCGACGCCGGTCTCGTTGCCGTACATCTCGGCCGTGTCGACGTGCCGGTAGCCGGCGTCGAGCGCGAGACCGACCGCCGTCTCGGCCTCGGAGTCGTCGACCTTGTAGACGCCGAACCCGATCGCGGGGATCGCGGAGCCGTCACGCAGGGGAAGTGAACTGACCATGCACCCATCCTGCCGGTGCGTGGCGGGCGCGCGCCGGGCCTCCCGGCCATCTGTGGAGAACCGTGTACCGGCCGCGACGGCAAATGCAATCGGGCGTACCTGGTCAGAACTTCCGACCAGGTACGCCCGATTCGGCCAGGTACGCCCGATTCGGCCAGGTACGCCCGATTCGGCCAGGTACGCCGAAAGCCCGCGCCGCGCGCCCGCGCTCAGGTCGGCAGGACCACCGGCTCGGTGTCGGGGATGGGGCTGGCGTCACGGCCGCGCAGGTCGGGCAGCCAGCGCTTGGCCCCGAGCGCGACGACGACGCCCACCCCGGCCATGACCGCACCGACCGTGAAGCCGCCCACCGGGCCACTGCTGTCGATCAGGAAGCCGGCGACCGCGGACCCGCCGGCGGCACCGATGAGCTGACCGGTGCCCATCCAGCCGTAGGCCTCGGCGGTGTCGGAGAACTTGACGGTGGCGGAGACCGAGCCGAACATCACCGCGAGTGCCGGCGCGATGCCGATGCCCGCGATCACGAGGGCGATGCAGAGCCACCAGAAGTTCGTGCCGCCCAGGGCGAGCGCGAGACCGACGAAGACGATCGCCATGCGCGTCCACAGGGTGTTGGGGGAGATCGGACGGTGGCCGAAGGCCAGGCCGCCGAACAGGGACCCGACCGCGAAGACGGCCAGGACGATGCCGGCGTTCGGGCTGCCCTCGCCGAAGACGCTGGTGACGCTGGCCTCGACCGCCGCGCACGCCCCGATCAGCAGCAGACCGGTCAGGGTGGCGACGACGACCGACGGGCGCTTCAGCACCACGCCGAACGCGCGCTTCGAGCGGGGGATGCGGACGCGACCGAGCTCGGGTGAGGCGATGAACCAGATGCCGCCGACCACCAGGAAGACCATGGCGACGACGATCGCCTCGACTGTGCCGACCTGGGTCGCGACGAAGGTGGTGATGACCGGTCCGGCGACCCAGATCAGTTCTTGGGCGCTGGCATCGAGTGAGAACAGGGGGGTGAGCTGCGACGAGGTCACCATCTTGGGGTAGATGGTGCGCACCGCCGGCTGCACGGGCGGGACCGCGAGGCCGCCGAGGAACCCGACCACCACGTAGCCCCAGAGCGGCATGAGCACGAACCCGATGACCCCCATGCTCACGAGCGCGACGATGCTCGTCAGGATGAGGACGGGGCGCATGCCCCAGCTGCCCATCCAGCGGCTCGTGAGCGGGCCCGCCAGCGCCTGCCCGACACTCGTCGTCGCGAGCACCAGGCCGGCGGCGCCGTAGGAGTGGAAGACGTGCTCGACGTGCAGCAGGTAGGCCAGCGAGAGCATCCCGAACGGGAAGCGCGCGGTGAGCTGTGCAGCGATGACACGACCCACGCCGGGGGTCTTCAGGAGGGGGCCGTACGTGCTCACGAGACGAGTGTACGGACCGGACGGATCGGGGTGTCACCCGTCCGGGGGAGGTGTGGAGGAGGTCCTCGTCGACACCGTTCTCAGACACGCCGACGGGAGGTGTCGAGAACTTCCGTCCACAGCTTGTGGAGAGTGTCGGTGGTGGGTGCGAGAGTGGCGGAAAACCGGGCCTCCGGGAATCCACAGTCTGTGGATCGGGTTGTGGAAACTACAGGCGTGTAACACTTTCTCTTGTGGTCGACGGGTCCGCCGGGCACAACATGTAGTAGCGTCGTCCTCAGCACCGCACACGAACTTCGGACCTGGAATCAGGCCCAGAAACCAGGGGAGAACATGGCCGTCACCGTCTACACCAAGCCGTCCTGCGTCCAGTGCACAGCGACGTACCGGGCCCTCGACAACAAGGGCATCGAGTACGAAGTGCACGACGTCTCCACCGACGAGGCAGCCCTCGAGCACGTCAAGAGCCTGGGCTACATGCAGGCCCCCGTCGTCGTCACGGACGACGACCACTGGTCGGGCTTCCGCCCCGACAAGATCGCGACGCTCAGCGCCGAACTGGCGTAGTCGTCTCCCGTCCTGTGGGCGGTCACCCCGGACCCGCTCAGGAGGCCCGGATCACCGCCCACAGGACACCCCCGGTCCGTCTGTCCGCACCTTCCACCGAGGAGCGCGCCATGAGCCGATTGGTCTACTTCTCGAGCGTTTCCGGGTACACCGCGCGCTTCGTCGAGAAGCTCGGCCGTGACGCGGACCGGATCCCGCTCTACCCGAGCGAACCCTTCCTCCACGTGGACGAGCCCTACGTCCTGTTCCTGCCCACCTACGGTGGCGGCAACGGCGATGGTGCGGTCCCCAAGCAGGTCATCAAGTTCCTCAACGACGCGCACAACCGCTCCCTCATCCGCGGTGTGGTCGTCGGCGGCAACACGAACTTCGGCGAGGCCTACGGCCTGGCGGGGGACGTCATCGCGCGCAAGTGCAACGTCCCCGTTCTCTACAGATTCGAACTCTTCGGGACCCCTGACGACGTGTCGGCGGTCAACACAGGATTGGATGCATTTTGGACGCAGCAGTTGCAGACGTCGATCTGACGTCGCCGCAGACGGGAATGGACTACCACTCCCTCAACGCGATGCTCAACCTCTACGACGCGGACGGCAACATCCAGTTCGACAAGGACCGGGAAGCCGCGAAGCAGTTCTTCCTGCAGCACGTCAACCAGAACACCGTCTTCTTCCACAACCTGAAGGAGCGGCTCGACTACCTGGTCGAGAACGAGTACTACGAGCGCGAGACGATCGACATGTACTCGCTGGACTTCATCCAGCGACTCAACGACCTGGCGTACTCGAAGAAGTTCCGGTTCCAGACGTTCCTCGGCGCGTTCAAGTACTACACGAGCTACACGCTCAAGACGTTCGACGGCAAGCGCTACCTCGAGCGCTTCGAGGACCGCGTCGTCATGACCGCCCTCGGCCTGGCACAGGGCAACGAGCAGCTCGCGATCGACCTCGTCGAGGAGATCGTCGCCGGCCGCTTCCAGCCCGCCACCCCGACGTTCCTCAACACGGCGAAGGCCCAGCGCGGCGAACTCGTCTCCTGCTTCCTGCTCCGCATCGAAGACAACATGGAGTCGATCTCGCGCGGGATCAACTCGTCGCTGCAGCTCTCGAAGCGCGGCGGCGGCGTGGCCCTGCTGCTCTCCAACATCCGCGAGGCCGGCGCCCCGATCAAGCAGATCGAGAACCAGTCCTCGGGCATCATCCCCGTGATGAAGCTGCTGGAAGACTCCTTCTCCTACGCGAACCAGCTCGGTGCGCGTCAGGGCGCCGGCGCGGTCTACCTCAGCGCCCACCACCCGGACATCATGAAGTTCCTCGACACCAAGCGCGAGAACGCCGACGAGAAGATCCGCATCAAGACGCTGTCCCTCGGCGTCGTCGTGCCGGACATCACGTTCGAGCTCGCGAAGAACAACGAGGACATGTACCTGTTCTCGCCGTACGACGTCGAGAAGGTCTACGGCGTCCCCTTCGGCGACGTCCCGATCTCCGAGAACTACCGCGCGATGGTCGACGACTCGCGCATCAAGAAGACGAAGATCAAGGCGCGTGACTTCTTCACGACCATCGCCGAGATCCAGTTCGAGTCCGGCTACCCGTACATCGTGTTCGAGGACACGGTGAACAAGGCCAACCCGATCAAGGGTCGGATCAACATGTCCAACCTGTGCTCGGAGATCCTGCAGGTCAACACCCCGACGACCTTCAACGAGGACCTGTCCTACAAGGAGATCGGCAAGGACATCTCCTGCAACCTCGGCTCGCTGAACATCGCGCTGACGATGGACTCGCCGGACTTCGGCAAGACCATCGAGACGGCCATCCGCGGCCTGACCTCGGTCTCGCAGATGTCGCACATCGCCTCGGTGCGTTCCGTCGAGGACGGCAACGACAAGTCGCACGCCATCGGCCTCGGCCAGATGAACCTGCACGGCTACCTCGCTCGTGAGCGCGTCTACTACGGCTCCGAAGAGGGCATCGACTTCACGAACATCTACTTCTACACGGTGCTGTTCCACGCCCTTCGTGCGTCGAACAAGATCGCGATCGAGACCGGCGAGACCTTCGACGGGTTCCGCGACTCGAAGTACGCGTCGGGTGAGTTCTTCGACAAGTACACCGACCAGGCGTGGACCCCCGCGACCGCTCGTGTCGCCTCGCTGTTCGACAACGCGAACATCACGATCCCGACGCAGGAGGACTGGAAGGCGCTGAAGGCGTCCGTCCAGGAGCACGGCATCTACAACCAGAACCTGCAGGCCGTCCCGCCGACCGGTTCGATCTCGTACATCAACCACTCGACGTCGTCGATCCACCCGATCGCGTCGAAGATCGAGATCCGCAAGGAAGGCAAGCTCGGCCGCGTCTACTACCCGGCGCCGTTCATGACGAACGACAACCTGGACTACTACCAGGACGCGTACGAGATCGGTGCCGAGAAGATCATCGACACGTACGCCGCGGCGACGCAGCACGTGGACCAGGGCCTGTCCCTGACGCTGTTCTTCAAGGACACCGCCACCACGCGTGACATCAACAAGGCCCAGATCTACGCATGGCGCAAGGGCATCAAGACGATCTACTACATCCGTCTGCGCCAGCTCGCCCTCGAGGGCACCGAGGTCGAGGGCTGCGTCAGCTGCATGCTGTAGAGCTGCCGCTCTCTTCCTGGAGGCGCGGGGCGGGCCCCGCCCTGCGCCTCCAGTCCGTCATCAGATCACCATCTCGAATCCGGAAGACAATCCCATGACCCTCACCGACCCGGTCCACGCCACGGGCAAGTCCATCCCGCTGATCAGTTCGGTCAGTGCCATCAACTGGAACCGCATCCAGGACGACAAGGACGTCGAGGTCTGGAACCGGCTGGTCAACAACTTCTGGCTCCCCGAGAAGGTGCCGCTGTCGAACGACGTGCAGTCGTGGAACACGCTGACGCCGGCAGAGCAGCAGCTCACCATGCGGGTCTTCACCGGCCTGACGCTGCTCGACACCATCCAGGGCACCGTCGGCGCGATCAGCCTCATCCCCGACGCGATCACCCCGCACGAAGAAGCCGTCTACACGAACATCGCGTTCATGGAGTCGGTCCACGCGAAGAGCTACTCGTCGATCTTCTCGACGCTGGCCTCGACGCCCGAGATCGACGACGCCTTCCGCTGGTCCACCGAGAACGTGAACCTGCAGAAGAAGGCCCAGATCGTCCTCGACTACTACACCGGTGACGACCCCCTGAAGCGCAAGGTCGCCTCGACGCTGCTCGAGTCGTTCCTGTTCTACTCCGGCTTCTACCTGCCGATGTACTGGTCCTCGCGCGCCAAGCTCACCAACACCGCTGACCTGATCCGCCTGATCATCCGCGACGAAGCCGTCCACGGTTACTACATCGGGTACAAGTTCCAGAAGGGCCTCGAAGGCGCTTCCGAAGAGCGCAAGCAGGAGATCAAGGACTACACGTTCAACCTGCTGTTCGAGCTCTACGAGAACGAGGTGCAGTACACGCAGGACCTCTACGACCAGGTCGGGCTCACCGAGGACGTCAAGAAGTTCCTGCACTACAACGCCAACAAGGCGCTGATGAACCTGGGCTACGAGCCGATGTTCCCCAAGGAGACGACGGACGTGAACCCGGCGATCCTGTCGGCGCTCTCGCCCAACGCGGACGAGAACCACGACTTCTTCTCGGGGTCGGGGTCGTCGTACGTCATCGGCAAGGCGGAGAAGACCGAGGATGAGGACTGGGACTTCTAGGTTCCGCTCGACCGGGGAACGCCCCGCTGGCTTCGGCTGGCGGGGCGTTCTTGTGTCCGTATGTCGCCCCCGTCAACGAAGTGGAGCGCGGACGGGCTATGTGAGACAGAACTCATCTACCTGCTGAAGCGTGGAGCGGTTTGTCCGGTGGCCGACCGGCTATCGGACGTTTGCATCGGCGCCTACGCCCGTCGTGCTGGCCGGTCCGCTCGCGGACCGGCGATCTAGTGCGCGGCGTCGCATCCGCACTGCAAACTTGGGTCATGGCAGTGCGGAGGCTTCCGGACCTTACTCCGGCACAGGTGGTACGGCTACAAGATGCTTTGCTCGAGAACGCGAACACGCTGCTGACGACGGCCCTCGCTGTGCTGGAGCTTGATCATGCATCTCTCGCACGATCGCTCGCGATTCTGGGCCTGGAGGAATCGGGGAAGGCAATCGCCATCCATAAGCGCCGCGTCGAGATGGGACTCAGTGCCGACGGCGAGACGTTCAGGTGCGAGCGGCTGGACGAGCTTTGGGCTAGCCACGAGAAAAAGCTTGCGGCGGTCCACGACTTCCTTGTCGAGGAGCCCTATTGGTTCGACTCCGAAGCTCCCGACCCAGACATGAACGCCTCCCTGCTCGGCACCATCAACTCGTGGGCACGTCGTCATGACCACTCAAAGCAACGCGGCTTCTACGTCGACCTCGGGAGGACCGGCGAGGTGATGGCTCCACCTGACGTCGCAGATGAGGCTGCCCTGCGCGAGGTCATCGCTCGTGTTCATCAAGTTGGCTGGCAGCTTCGCTTGGGCGAGCACATCGAGGGCAAGCGACAGGACGAAAGGGAGGCCGGCCTGCCCCCGATGACCGACGAGGAACTAGGTTGGTTCGATTCTTTGGAGCTTCCCGATGCCGGTGCTCGTAAGTTTCAAGATGAGCTGATTCGAGGGATGAAAGAGGGGACACCGGGCGAGGTACTGCCTAACGCGGGCTACAGGTTCAACCCTCCAGGAGCCGACCGGAGTCCATTCCGCAACGTCGGCAAGCCCGGCTACGAAGCCGAGGACCGCGAACTCATGCGCCTTGCTCGGGAGATCGACCAGCAGGACGGCTAATAAGGCGAGCGCCTTGCGAGCGTCGCAATGAATCGACGCGTCTAGTCAGGGGCGCGACTCCCGGATCGGGCAGCCGAGGCAAGCGCATCAGTTCCCATGGCGGCCGTGATCGATCCGGCGCCGTTGCCCGAGGAACAGCGCAGCATGCACCCTTCGGACACCGTAGGTGCCGCGGGATCGAGCATGCCCGTTCCGGACCTGATCGATCAGGTGCGCACTTTCAAGGTCCCGATGCGACATCCGATGGGTCACTACGTCCTTCTTAGCCGCTTCGAAGTGCGCGGCACTCTGGTCGGGGATCTGATGCACTGTGACCAGGACGACAATCGTGCGCATCGATCGTTCATGCGCGGTCTGGATCGTCGCGTGAGGCGTCCAGGACGAGCCGCATCGAGGCGATTCGATGCGATTCGTAGCGCGTGTGATGTTCGATCGCGGAATACCAAGTGTGGCCGATCTCGACGAGGTCCAGGAAGGCGGCGGCAGCGTTAAGCGCACCGTCGGAGGGACCTTGCAGGAGGACCGGGACAATCCAGTCAACAGAGATTGCGCTGGTCAGGTCGTATGCGGTCCCTCCCAACGCGTACACCCCGACGAGTTCCGCGCCCGACATCGTCGACGGACCCCCAAAAAGGGTCCGCAGCTGGTCAGATTTCAGCTCACCGGCCCGAAGACCTGCTTGGAGCGCGATGTACACTTCCGACGTCAGTGGATCGAGCGGATAGGCCTTGTTCTCTGCGGCTGTTCGAATGCCCTTGAGCAATGCGTTTCGCTCGGCGTCGTCCGCGACGAGTCGCTTGGCGTCGTCCGGAGCGAGGGCGACGAGCTGTGACCACGAGTACTCCGCCGATGCACCTGCTCGCTGAAGTTCCAGCAGAGTCGCTGCGTCGGATTGACGAGCTGCTCGCATCAGTTCTGCGACGGGCACTCCTGGTCGCTCGTCGCGGAAGCGCCGCCAAATCGCACTGACGTTCTCCAAGTTCCGTCTGTGCATCCGTGCGAACTCACGCCACGTATAGGGCTTCTCCACTGCGTCGTCCCGGGCAATGACATCGAACGAGACGGGCGCTTCGGAACTCAGGGGATCGACGGCACCCATCGCCGCTAGCACTTTTGACAACCCGAGGTACATCGTTATCGCGTGGTCCACCTCTGCGAAGCGGCGGAGGTGTACCTGCGTCAGTTCGCGACTGTCGAGAGGGAAGCCGCGCGACGTGACGTAGTCCGCCTGCGCACCTTGACGTTGATCCGAGTGGATGATGCCATTCCGGAGGTACTTGATCGCCAGGTAGTCCTGGAAGACGGAGGTGTCCACCGATGACACGCTCCGACGTTGGACGAACTCCATGAGCGCAGCGACCTTGGTGGAATTGTCGACCTGGCCCCCTAGGTAGGTGCTCAGATCCTCGTCCTCGGTCCGCCGGAACTCCTCCATGATGCCGTTCTCTACGTTCCCGACGAGCATCACCGCGTACAGGCGGGCAAGTGTCGCGTCTAGGAATCTCGGCATGAAGTTCTCGAGCGGGTGCCGCAGCAGGATGCGTCGGAGCGACGCCAGGAACAGCATGTCGTCGGAGTACGAATCTGTGAACTCCGGTATACGATCACTCATGTGAGCCATCCTCGCAGGTTTGCGAACCGTTTGATGCCGAGCGGACGCAGGGCCTTCAAAGAGGACCCTTCCGATGCCGGATCGACGAAGGGCGCATGCTTCCCGGCCTCGCCGCCCGAGCTCAGCTTCAAGTCGACCGGCTACGCACCGTCGTGTTCTTCCTCCTGTTGCTCACCGACGATCTGATCCGAGCGTGTTTGATCCTGCTGCTATTAGTACCTGGGCTCGCGACCGCATGGGATTACGAAGTGCTGGTCGATGGGGAAGTGGACCCGTCGCTGTAGTCGATTCCCTACCGGTCGCGGTCGCGGTCGCGGCGGGCTTAGCCTGCAAAGGTGGCAGCGGGGGTAACAGGGCCGGAGCAGCGCTTGCGCGTGCGAGCGGGGCTCGTGATGGCGGCGGTGCCCGCGTGGCTGCCTCCGGCCGCCGTTGGCATCGTTCGTCTGAACTGGCAAATGGTTCCTGCACGTGTGCCGGTGCATTGGTCGGGAGCGGGACCTGACCAGTGGGCCTCTGTCGGGTTGGCGTTCTGGTCGTGCATCGTGCCTGGGATCGTCGGAGCCGTGGTGTGCAGCCTGTTGGTGGTGCCGCTGTCGTCGGATGTTTCGCATCTGGGCGCGGCACTTACGATGGGCGCGCTTTCCGCGGCGACTGGGGCCGTCGCGTTCTTGTGGCTCGCCATGGCGCTGACCGCTGCGGGGATCGGGGCTCCATTCTTGGTAGTCCTCGCCCAAGTCGGATGGGGCTTGCTCGTGTTCGGAATCGCGCTGCTCACGAACGCGCCACCTGTCCGGTAGCCGATCCCTCAACGGGCGTGAGCGAGTCAGCTCATGGTTATGAGCGACACGCAGCGACGAGCCGGACGAAGTACTCGCATCGCGCTGGTTGCTGCACTCGTCGCGGGCATCGCCTGCTTAGTCGTCGGGTTCGCCGAAATCCTGTCGCCGACCGGTTCGAGTTGGCTTGCCGTTCTGATGTTCGTCCTGGCAGCTTCGGCTGGATGGCGCGTGACGATCTACTTGCGGCTGCCCAGGCGGTCTCAGTAGGGGATCGTCTAACGGACGTCGGTGTCCTCTGGCGCATCTCTGCGACGGCGGATAGCTCGGAGAACCGCTCTCCAGCTGGCGAGGTACACCACGAGGCCGATTGCTATTGCGATCGTTTGCGGGGCGCCGACGAGCACGAGTACCAGCGCTGCGAGGAGCGCTGCCAGAAGAGCGCCGACGAGAAGTAGGGTCTGGAAGTTGCGCAGCCGCCGCTCGGCTCTGGTCGCTCGCATGTTTCGAATCTAACGAAAGCGTCCGTCAGCCGATCCGCCTCAGGACGCCCCACGAGCGTTCATTCAGTAGTACCCGCGGCCCAGGACAGCGTGACGAACTCCGCCCGCCGGCGACATCACATCCCCGTCGAAGCGAGGCATGACGTGCATGTGAGCGTGGAAGATGGTCTGGCCCGCCGCCACACCGTCGTTGAATCCGACGTTGTAGCCAGTAGGACTGTGACTCTCATCGAGTTGGTGCTTCACAACGGCCACCAGCTCGGTCATGGCGACAACCTCCTCGGCAGTCGCGTCGAACCAGCTCGCCATCGCGCGCTTCGGGATGACGAGAGAATGCCCCGGCGACACCGGGTGCGCGTCACGGATCGCGAAGACCAGAGCGTTCTCGGCGATCCAATCGTCACGCGGGACCTGCTCGAACACCGACGTCTTTGGCATGCCCCTACTCAACCGTGTTCGCACGTCTCATTCAACGATCGTCTGTTGAGACGCCAGAGCACGCTTGGCTCAAGACTTCTTTTGGCACGGGGCGAGGTCCGCTTGCAGGGAGCACGGAATCTCAGCGAATGCCGCCCCCTCCGGGGGCACCGTTAGGCCGGCGGCGTCGTCCCTGCGCCCTCGGTGTCGTCCGCGCCTGCCGGCCCTGTTCCTGCCTGATCGAGGTTTTCGTGCGGGTCGCCCATGTCCCCGGTCGCTGCGCCAGCGGCAGACAGCCCGAAGTGTTTGCGGACGGCGTTCTCCTCGGCGAGGGACAAGGTGTGTCCGGGCCCGAGGGACGGCGCGCCCTTGATCGCGTCCTTCGTGTACCCGACGTGCAGATCCGTGCCGTCGAAGGTGGCGTCCTCGACCGGGACGAGCGCCTGGTGCCTCCCGAGCATTCCCGTAGCGACGCTGACGTAGGCAGCGCTTCCGTCCTCGTCGGAGGGGAACACTTGCGTCACCTTGCCTACCATCGCGCCGTCGCGATCCCGGACCGTCGCGCTCTCGACCTGATGGATGAGGCTCTTGGAGATCATGGCCGTAGTCAACGCCGTGCGCCTGACGCTTCGCGGCAACGCGTGTTTGGACAGGAGGCGCGGTGCCAGCTGGAACCGCGCCTCTCGTCCGGCGCGTGGCCCGCATACGCCGGGAGAGACGACTTCGCGATCAGTCCTCGAGTGAGGCTCGGCGGATGGCACGGTGCGCCACTCGAATCGACAGAAGTGCGCCGCTGACGAGCGCTCCTGCGGCCACGAGGACCGAGATCGGATGGCGGAGCGGCGCAAGACCGATGCTGACCATGCACCAAGCCACGGTGATCGTCCCGCTGATGACGGTGGGACGCAGTGCCGCATGATGCCCGATGCGCCAGGCCGCATCGCTGGACATGGTGATCCGAGTCCGGACGCCGGCGAGATCGTTCCGAGCCAGCGACCCGTTCGCGGCTCTCCAGGTCAGCCAGGTCAGGAGTACGGCGCTACCGACCTCGAGAGCCAGCGCGAACACCATTGCCTCATCCATGACTTCGACGCTACTGTGCTGATGTATGAACGGCAATGTTTCGCGTGTTGTGTTGTCGCCGAGGAGAGGAACGGACAGAATGTCGAATCCGACGGAGGACTGGGCGTGAGCCCTCTCGTCCCGACAGCGTTGGATGGCGCCGCGATGAGCGTCTGCATCTTCGGGCTGTTGCTCGCCCTTGCAGCTCTCGCGTCGCTGATCAGAGCCGCGTCACCGACGGGATGGCATTTGCTCGCCTGGGCTCTCGTCGTCCTCTTCGTCCCCTTCGTCGGTCCGGTGTCGTGGTTCGCCGTTCGACTCCGCGGGCGGCGACAGAGGTTCCGGTACCTCGATGACGATGCCTGATTCTCACCGGATGGTGAGTGGTGATGTCCCGAGCCGCCAGCGCCGAGTCCGGTCGCGGCGGAACGGCGCCGCAGGCCCCCTGGCGACCCTTCTGCGGAGGAAAGGAACCGATGCGGACCCCGCGTGAGTCCCGAGGGCTTTGGCGTGCGAGTCTTCGCTCAGGTGATGGCTGGCGAGCCGTCCGAGCAGCCCGTGGGCCGTACGCAACCGCTTCGATGCTCGAGTGGGGGAGCATCACGAAGGGACTCGTCGGCACGACGGCCTGGCTCACACTCGAGGTCCAGCGGCCGGTCGCGCACTACCTCCCCGCGATCCCCGATTCCGAGATGACGGTTGCTGACCTCGTCCACCACACCTCGGGCTTGCCGCGGCTACCAGCCGTGATGCCCGACCGCCTGTTCGGTGACCCATACCGAAAGGCTGCAGGGGTTTCTCTGGACCTTGCAGCTGCGGTACCGGCCACGCCCCGAGGCCAGTTCGTGTACTCGAACCTGGGATACGCCCTCCTCGGTGCGGTACTCGACGAGGTGCACGGCGACTGGTTCACCGCTGTGCGCCAGCACGTCCTCGAGCCGGCGGGGATCAGCTCTGCCACGCTCGAGCCTCTTCCAACAGACCGGGTGGTGGCGAAGCTCTTCGGTCGCACGATTCAGCCGTGGGCGCTCGGGGAGTCGTCGTTCGCGGCGGCGGGCGGCGTCTGGTCCACGTTCGACGATCTCTGTCGCTACGCGGATTGGGCGCTCGAACCGGGCGCTGGAGCCTCCCGCACGGTGAGCTGGCAGCGGGAAGGGGCATCGATCTGGATCAACGGAGAGGTGCGAGCGGCAGGAGCGGTCATCGCCAACGCGGCAGGGATCACCGCGGTGGTGCACACGCTCGCGAAGGCCCCACGCGCGGCCGACGCGATCGCCACGGCGCTCATCGAGCGGCAAGTGCGGGAGACATGCAACGGCTGATGAACGTACCGACGGCCAGCGCCCGCGGCCGACGCGGGCGAGAGGGGATCCTCGCTGCCGTCGCTGCTGCGTTCCCTGTCGTCGTCGAGGTTGCGGTCACCAGCGTCTGGTGGGATCGGTTACCCGAACGGATCGCGACGTCGTTCGGTCCGGACGGAAGTCCGAGCGGGTACGGAACACCGTTGAGAACCGCGATCCTGCTCGCGGCGATACAGGCGCTGTTCCTCGTGGCGGCTGTCGGGTCCGCCTTCGCTCGAGACCGGCGCAGAGGTCGCATCTCGTGTGCGGTCACCGCAGGGTTCGTCGCGGCTCTCGCGATGAGCTGGCTGATCATCGTGGGGTTGGCGTCTTCGACGTTGAGTCCTACTGCTTGGTGGCTTCTCGCGGCAGCGCCCTCGTGGGCCGTTGTTCCGTGGTGGCTGCTTCCCCCGCCGAGGGGCAGAAAGCGGATCGCTGAGGCCGTGACCGGGGTCGAGGGGCAGTAGAGGGCGCGGGTGTTGCCAACGCAACCTGTCAGCCGGACGGAAGCCGCGCCTCCCGGCCGGATCGAGAGCCGCGCACGCGGCGGACGCAACACGAACGGCGGCCCTCCTCCTTCTGGAAGAGAGCCGCCGTGCGGCTGACAGCGCCTAGCGTCCTGAAGGGACGGCCGCGCCGACGAGCTCTGCCCGCACCAAGTCCGCACCAGCGGACAGCGCACTGAGCTTCGCGAGCGCGGCGTTCCGCGCCAACGGCGCCATCCCGCAGTTCGAACTCGGGATGAGCTTGTCCGCATCGACGAACTCGAGCGCCCGCCGCAGCACTTCTGCGACCTCCTCCGGGGTCTCCACGACCTCGGTCGCGACGTCGATCGCCCCGAGCATGACCTTCTTCCCGCGGATGAGTTCGACGAGCTCGAGCGGCACGTGTGAGTGGATGCACTCCAGCGAGACGATGTCGATGGATGACTGCTGCAGGAGCGGGAACGACTGCTCGTACTGGCGCCACTCGGCCCCGAGCGTCTCCTTCCACTTGTTGTTCGCCTCGATGCCGTAGCCGTAACAGATGTGCACGGCGGTCTCGGCGCGCAGACCCTCGGTCGCGCGTTCCAGCGCGGCCACGCCCCAGTCCTGCACCTCGTCGTGGAAGACGGTGAAGGCGGGCTCGTCGAACTGGATGATGTCGACACCGGCGGCTTCGAGCTCGCGCGCTTCCTGGTTCAGGATAGTGGCGAACTCCCACGCCAGCTTCTCGCGGCTCTTGTAGTGCTGGTCGGAGAGCGTGTCGATCATCGTCATCGGGCCGGGGAGCGCCCACTTGATCGGACGGTCGGTCTGGGCGCGCAGGAAGCGAGCGTCGTCCACGAACACGGGCGCCCGGCGGCTCACGGCACCGACCACGGTCGGGACGGCCGCGTCGTACCGGTCACGGATCCGGACGGTCTCCTTGCGCTCGAGGTCGACACCGTCCAGGTGCTCGATGAACGTCGTGACGAAGTGCTGGCGGGTCTGCTCGCCGTCGCTGACGATGTCGATGCCGCGCCGTTCCTGCTCGTGGACGGCGGAGCGGAGTGCATCCTGCTTGCCCTCGGTGAGTGCTGCGCCCTGCAGGTTCCAGGGGGACCAGAGCTTTTCGGGCTCGGCGAGCCAGGACGGCTTCGGCAGGCTGCCGACGATCGAGGTAGGGAGGAGGGACGTCATGCGGGTGCGGGTCCTGTCAGGAGGGAACGAGGTCAGAGGGAAACGGCGGCGTCGGCAGCGAAGCGCGAGAGGAGCGCGTGGTGCGGCGTCACGAGGTGCTCCTCGGTCCACCGGCCCTGGGTGATCCCGAGGCGGCTGCGCTCCTCACGGTCGTAGGTGACCGGGGTGGGCGTGAAGTCGGTGTGGTCGAGGGTGGGGCGGTAGGTGCTGCCGGCCGGGGTGTTCGCGGCGTAGATCTCCGGGCGGTAGATCTTCTGGAACGTCTCCATGGTGGCGATCGTGCCGATGAGCTGGAGGTCCGTGTAGTCCCCGGTCAGGTCGCCGCGCGTGTAGAACGCGAGCGGGGCCGACGCTCCGGCGGGCTGGAAGTACCGGACCCGCATGCCCATCCGACCGAAGTAGTCGTCGGTGAGCGATGAGTGCTCGTGCTCGTACTCGGCGCCGAGGACGGGGTGGTCGTACCCGGTCTGGCGGTAGGTCTGGCTCGTCGAGACGCTGATGCAGACGACCGGCTCGGCACCGAACCCGTCGCGGAACGCGGACGACTCCAGGAAGCGCTGGAAGAGGGCCCCGTGCAGCGCCCCGAAGTCAGACGGCAAGCCCGGCGATGACGGCAGCAGCACCGAGAAGTCGTAGTCGCGCAGGTACGACGAGAAGTTGTTGCCGAGGATGCCGTGGTGGTGCTCGCCGGTGTGCTGGTCGACGATCGTGACGTCGAGCATCTCGAGCAGCGGGAACTCGGCGTCCGATCCACCGTCGGAGAACTGCAGTGCGGCCGAGACGATGTCGAGCTGCAAGCGGTAGCGATCACCGGCAGCCAAGAGCTCGTTCGCGCGCCCGTCGATCATCGCCAGCGCAGCACGGACGTTCTCCTGCCGGCGCTCGCCGCGCGCCAGGTTGGCGAAGTTCGTGGTCAGCCGGGAGCTGTCGGCGGGGGAGTAGTCCTCGTCGAAGCGGGTCCTGGTGATGCTGAAGGTGAGGTCGTTCGCCATGGTCGGCAATCTGTTCGTCGAGCACCCGGAGGTGCTGGGGAAGGGGTTCCTCGATGATGGCGGCAATCTGGAGCCATCAGGTAATACCGAGACGCTATGCACCGGTATAGCCTGCGCCTATGGCCCGAGTCTCGAACGACATCACCCTCCAGCAACTCCGGTACTTCATCGAGGTCGCGACCGAGGGTTCGATCAGCGCGGCGGCGGATCTGCTCTACGTGTCGCAGCCGACCATGTCCGCGGCGATGAAGGACCTCGAGACGCGCATCGGACGCCCGCTGTTCACCCGGTCGGCTCGGGGGGTCGTGCTCACGGTCGACGGCGTCGAGTTCCTGGGGTACGCCCGGCAGGTCGTCGAGCAGGTGTCCCTGCTCGAGCAGCGGTACGTCGGTGGGCAGCCGTCGCGTCGCCTGTTGGGGGTGTCCGCACAGCACTACTCGTTCGCCGTGGAGGCCTTCGTCCGCATGGTCGAGGGCGCGGCCGCGG
This sequence comes from Curtobacterium sp. VKM Ac-2884, assembly GCF_015350945.1. Taxonomy (NCBI): domain Bacteria; kingdom Bacillati; phylum Actinomycetota; class Actinomycetes; order Micrococcales; family Microbacteriaceae; genus Curtobacterium; species Curtobacterium sp. VKM Ac-2884. Next base: position 823,191 of record NZ_JADKSA010000001.1, on the reverse strand, counting down.
ACGAGTACGAGTTCTCGCTGCGCGAGACACGCACCTGGGACATCATCGAGGACGTCCGCACCCTGCGGAGCGAGGTGGGCATCCTCTACCGCAACGACTTCAACAAGCAGGTGCTCGGCAAGCTGCTGCGGGACGCCGGGGTCGTCTTCACACCGCTGTTCGTCGCCGAGCCGCACATCTTCGTCGCCCGGCGGAACCCGATCGCGTCACGGGAGCGTGCGACCCTCGAGGACCTCGCCGACCTGCCGCGGCTCACCTTCGACCAGGGCGCGAACAACTCCTTCTACCTGGCGGAGGAGATCCTGTCGACGATGTCGAGCAAGCGGGAGATCCGGGTCTCGGACCGGGCGACCATCTTCAACCTCATGATCGGCCTCGGCGGGTACACGATCTCCACGGGGCTCATCAGCGACGACCTCGACCCCGAGATCGTCGCCATCCCCCTCGACGTCGACGAACGCATCGAGATCGGCTGGATCGCGCACGCCTCGGTTCCCCTCACCGTGCAGGCGCAGACGTACCTGGACGAGTTGCGCGCGGTGGTCACCAGTTACGGCGTGGAGCCGCTGGGGTAGGTCCGGCGGTGGATCCGGTGGATCCGGTGGATCCGGCGGGTCCGGTTGGTCCGGCTGTTCCGGCGGTCGGCCTGGAGGCCCGTCACGCGTCCGTCAGGAGGCTGCGGTCTCGATCATCGCCTTCACGTGCGGCGCGCTCCACCGCAGGAGGGCGTCAGCAGGTGGACCCTCCAGGTCCTCGCCCCAGATCGCAACGGCCGCGCCCGACATCGGAGCAGCGAGACGTGCTCCGGAGTCGCCGTCCCACGTCCGGAGCGACCAGTGCTCGCGGAGATCGGCGACGGTGTACTCGCTGTCGGCCGGGTCGAGGTCGGTCGGTACCTCGTACAGGTAGTACGAGTTGTAGTTGAGCAGATCGATCCCGGCCTGCTGCAGGTCGACCGCACTGGCCCGTCGCGCTCGGCGTTCGCGACGCTCCGCTGCGTCTTCGGTGTCGCCGTCGAAGCTCCAGTACGTGACGTGGATGCGCGGGTCCAGTCGTCCGACCGCGGCCCGGTCGATCCCGTCGTTCCAGGCCCACACTTCACGGTTGCCGAGCGCGGCCGCCATCGCGTTCAGCCACGCGACGCGTTGGGCGGCGGTGACGTCGCCGCCCCATTCGTCTCCACCGATGTGCACGGTGCGGCTGGACGGGAACGTCCGCTGCACCTCGGCGTAGAGCTTCGTCGCCAGCGCGAGACTGCCGGGCGCCGACGGGTCGAGCTCGCTCTCGCCCGAACGGATGCGGTCGACCCACTTCGTGCCGTGTTGCGCCTCGAGCAGGGCGAAGGCCGCAGCCATGTGGCCGGGAGTGTCGACCTCGGGCACGATCGCCACGCCCCGCTTCGCCGCGTACTCGGCGATCGTGCGTGCCTGTGCGGCGCTGAGGAACGGACGGCCGGTCACGCGGCTCGTGTAGACGCCGTGGTCGAGGTCCGCGTTCGCGAGGGTCTGGCCGAGGACCGTGCTCTCGATCCCGACGTTCTGGTCATCGGTGAGGTGCAGGTGCAGGAAGCGGCCGCCGTTGCCGGCGAGCAGGTCGATGTACCGCTTGATCAGTGCCACGGGGTAGTAGGCGCGAGCGACGTCGAGCATCACGCCGGTCTGGGGACGTGGGCGGGGCGTCGGCTTGGTGGTGACGGTCGAAGCGGACGTCCGGCAGTGCTGCCCGGAGTACGCACCCACGCAGGCGAGGACCGAGTACCTCCCGGCCGCGGCTCGGGAAGGCGTCGTGCGGACTGCGCTGACCGTCGTGCTCGAACCCGGGGCGAGCGCCTGCACCGCGACCCGGCCGAGCGAGTACTTCGTCGTGCCGGTCGACAGGGAGAGCCAGGCGGACGAAGCCGGCTTCCGCACCGAAGTGGTGTTCGTGACCTTCAGGGTGGTCCGGACGGCGCTGCCGGTCGAGGTGACGGTGGACGCCGCGGTGACCCTGGTGACCGTCACCGGCGACGCTGCGGTGTCCGCTGATCCGGCGACCGCCTCGATGCCGATCAGGGCTGCTGCCGACACGGCGATCGCCACGCCGACCGCGATGGTCCGTCTGACGGAGTGCCGCGCGGTCGCTGGACCGGCAGTCGGGTCCGGAGTTCCGGTGGAGGATGGCACGGAGACGACGGTAGTTCACCAGGATGCGCGGTTAGCATTCGCCGACCCGGCGCCCGGTCGCGGACCACATCTCACCCAAGGGAGACAACGTGAACGGCCACGAGCGCACCACCGATCCCGGCCGGCGTCGAGGATCGCACCGGCTCGTCGCCGGCCTGGTCGTCGCACTCGTGTCGATCGTCGCAACGGGGTGCTCCGCCGCGAAGACCCCGGAGGTCGCCGAGCCGCTCGCGACCTGGAACGCCGCCGTGGCCGACCGGACCGAAGCGCCCGCGAACTGGGTCGCCCTGGGAGACTCGATCACCGAGGGGCAGGGCGCCTCGTCACGCTCCACCCGGTGGATGGACCTCACGCTCGACCAGCTGCGCACGGAGCACCCGACGGACGGGGTGGCCACCGGAGGGGCCGGGTACCTGCCGGCGCAGTTCGCCGTGTACGAACCGGACTCGACCTGGGGTGACTGGGCGACGGCGCGCACGGGGGAGAGCCAGTTCGACGTCACCGCCCCCGACCTCGGCTACCGATCGGTCGCCATGCAGGCGGGCGCTTCGCGGAGCTACGGCTTCACGGGCACCGGGATCGACATCTGGTGGGCGCGCTGGCCCGGCTCCGGCGACTTCACGTACAGCGTCGACGGAGCCGCACCGACGACCGTCGCCACGACCGGGACTGCCAGTACCGGGACGATCACGAAGGTGGACGGACTGTCGAGCGGGGAGCACACGGTGACCATCACCGCCGTCGCGCGGTTCTCACTGCTGGGGTTCACGATCTACGACGGCGACCGGGACAGGGGGATCCACCGCTACGACTCCGCGCACTCGGGCGCGACGATCGCGACGTTCACCGATGACCAGGAGGGCTTCTTGACGGCGATGCGCCGTGCTGCTCCGGACCTCATCACCATCACGCTGGGTGGCAACGACGCGGCGAAGCTCACACCCGACGAGCTCGGCGCCCAGTACGTGGCGTTCCTCGAGACGCTCGCAGCGCTGCCCACGAAGCCCTCGCTGCTCGTGATCGGCGAGTTCACCCCGGCCTCGAGCATGACGGACGGCATGGCGGAGCCGTGGTCGAGGTACCTCGCAGAGATCAAGCGTGCCGCGGCGAAGGGCGGCGCCGCGTACGTCAGCATGGCTGACACCTTCCCCGAGGCCGACACTTCCGGGACGGGGATCTACTCGACGGACGGCATCCACCCCAACGACGAGGGGCAGCGTCGGATCACGAAGCTCGTACTCGCCACCCTGGCTGCGCACGAGGGCGACTGAGCGGCGGACAGACCGCGGGGCTCACCAGGAGCTCGGCTTGTAGTCCTTCAAGAACACACCGAACACGTCCTCGCCCGCCTCGCCCCGCACGATCGGGTCGTACACGCGGGCAGCCCCGTCGACGAGGTCGAGCGGCGCGTGGAAGCCCTCCTCCGCCAGCCGGACCTTCGTCGGGTGCGGTCGCTCGTCGGTGATCCACCCGGTGTCGACGCTCGTCATCAGGATGCGGTCGGTCTCGAACATCTCCTGCGCACTCGTGCGGGTGAGCATGTTCACGGCGGCCTTCGCCATGTTCGTGTGCGGGTGCCCCGGCCCCTTGTAGGCGCGGCCGAACACCCCTTCCATCGCGCTGACGTTCACCACGTAGGTTCGGTGTGCCTCGCTCGCCGCCATCGCGGGGCGGAGCTTCGAGATCAGGATGAACGGCGCGGTGGTGTTCGCGAGCTGGACCTCGAGCATCTCGAGCGGGTCGACCTCGTCGACGGCCTGCGTCCACGAGTTCACGTCGTGCAGGTCGGGCACGAGACCACCGGCGTCGATCGCGGTGCCCATGGCCAGACGCTCGAGCGAGCTCGACCCCGGAGCCATGGCCTGCTCGGTCAGTTCGTCGGCCCGGGCTGCGGCGGCCGCGAGGATCGGGTGCGCCGTCACCGAGCGGGCGAGCGCCTGCGGGTGCTGGTCGTTCGTGTGCCCGAAGGTCACGAGCTCGGGCAGCGGGCCGTCCGGCAGCGGCGCGAGTTCGGCGTCGACGAGGGGCTGGTACGCGCCGGGCGACCGGCGGACCGTCTGCGTCGCGTTGTTGATCAGGATGTCGAGCGGGCCAGCCGCGGCGACGTCCTCAGCGAGACCGATGACCTGGGCCGGGTCACGCAGGTCGATGCCGACGACCTTGAGGCGCGAGATCCAGTCGGCCGAGTCCGGCAGGCTCGTGAACCGGCGCACGGCGTCGCGGGGGAACCGCGTCGTGATGGTCGTGTGGGCGCCGTCGCGCAGCAGGCGGAGCGCGATGTACATGCCGATCTTCGCGCGGCCGCCGGTCAGCAGCGCCCGCTTGCCGCTCAGGTCGGTCCGGGCATCACGCTTCGCGTGGCTCATCGCCGCGCACGAGGGGCACAGCTGGTGGTAGAACGCGTCGACGACCGTGTACTGCTGCTTGCACATGTAGCAGGGGCGGGACTTCAGCAGGGTGCCGGCGGTGGACGCCGTCGTCGAGGTGCTGATCGGCACCCCGCGGGTCTCGTCGTCGATCCGGTCGGCCGCTCCGGTCGCGGTGGCGGCGATCACGCGGCGGTCGGCCTCGGCGATGACCGCGCGCTTCTCGAGTCGGTGCGCCCGCTTCACGGCCTTGAACATCTTCGCCGTGGCCTGACGCACCCGCACGAAGTCGGGGTGCGTCTCGTCGATGTCGCTCATCTGCTCGAGCACCCGGAGCGTGGCGTCGAGGTCCTCGGGGAGGATGCCGCTGGGTTCGGGGTGCTCGGAGATCACACGGGATTCTACGTTGGATCAGGCTGCGTCGAGCTCCCGCGTCAACGCCGCCACGAAGTCGTCGATGTCCTGCTCCGACGTGTCGTACGCGCACATCCACCGCACCTCGTTGCGGCTGGCATCCCAGTCGTAGAACCGGAAGTGCTTCCGCAGCCGCTCGGCCACCCCTGCGGGCAGCGTCGCGAACACCCCGTTCGCCTGGGTCTCCTGGCTGAACCCGACGCCCTGGATGCTGCCGTCGGCGATCCGGGCCTCGAGTGCGCCGCGGAGCCGGGCGGCCATGGCGTTGGCGTGCCCGGCGGAGCGCAGGTACAGGTCGTCGGACAGCAGCGCGATGAGCTGCGCGGAGACGAACCGCATCTTCGACGACAGCTGCATGTTCATCTTGCGCAGGTAGTGCAGTCCCTCGGATGCTGCGGGGTTGAGCACGACGATCGCCTCGCCGTAGAGCATGCCGTTCTTCGTGCCGCCGAAGCTCAGCACGTCCACGCCGGCGTCGGTGGTGAAGTCGCGCAGGGGCAGGCCGAGGGTCGCGGCGGCGTTGGAGATGCGAGCGCCGTCCATGTGCAGCGTCATGCCGAGCGGGTGGACGTGGTCCGCGATCGCCCGGATCTCGTCGACCGTGTAGGCGGTACCGAGCTCGGTGGTCTGCGTGATCGACACCACGAGCGGCTGGGCACGGTGCTCGTCACCCCATCCCCAGGCCTCCTTGTCGATGAGCTCGGGGGTGAGCTTGCCATCGGGGGTCTCGACCGGCAGCAGCTTGATCCCGCCGATGCGCTCGGGAGCACCCGCTTCGTCGGTGTGGATGTGCGCGGTCGTGGTGCACACGACGGCGCCCCACCGCGGCAGCATCGACTGCAGCCCGACGACGTTGGCTCCGGTGCCGTTGAACACCGGGAACGCCTGCGCCTGCGAGCCGAAGTGGTCGCCGATCACCTCGTTGAGGCGGGCCGTGTAGACGTCCTCGCCGTAGGCGATCTGGTGGCCGTCGTTGGCCGCGGCGATCGCGTCGAGGATCTCGGGGTGGACACCGGCGTAGTTGTCCGAGGCGAAGCCCCGCAGGTCCAGGTCGTGGAGTCGAAGGGTCACTGGTTCATCCTAAGGAGAGCGAGAGCGGGAGACGGGCGCCGTTCACGTCGGCCGGCGGTGCGGTCCAGAGCCGCACGACCTCATCGCCGAGCCGCTCCTCGAGACCGGCCAGGGCGCCGACGACGAAGACGGTGGCTGCCGCCGAGTCCGGTGCGTCCTTCCGGAAGCCCTGGGCCACGGCACGGACCCATGCGTCGGAGGCGGCCTTGGCGGCTGCGTAGTTCGCGGCACCCGCGGTGGGGGAGTCGACGGCGGTGGACGAGACGAACGCGAGTCGTCCGGCCGGGGACGCCACAAGGTCGTCGTAGAAGACGCGCGTGGTGTTCCGCAGGGTGCGGAACGCCCGGTCGAAGAAGTCCCAGTCGTCGTCCGACTGGCCGGCGATGCCGCCGCCCCCGCGCCACCCACCGACCAGGTGGACCAGCCCGTCGACCGGTCCCGCCGGCTCGCGGACCGCAGCCGCGAGCGCGGTGACCGCCCCGAGGTCTGCGAGGTCGCACGTGTGGGTCGTGACGCCCGGGACGGAGGCGCGCAGGGCCTCCAGTGCGTCTGGTCTGGTGCCGACCGCGACGACGGCCGTTCCGGCGGAGGTGAGTGCGCGCGCGACGGCCGCGCCGCTGGTGCTGGTCGCGCCCGCGACCAGCACCGTGCGACCGGACAGGGATCCAGCGCTCACGCGGCGACGTCCGGAACGGACGGAGCAGCGGGCGGAGCAACCGACGACGAGCCGGTGATGCCGGCCGTCGAAGCGATGACCGCAGCCATCTTCTTGTTCAGTGCCTCGTAGAACATCGACAGCGGGAATTCGTCGTCGAGTACGGCGTCGGTGTAGCCCTTGGGCATTCCGGCGAGCGTTTCCTCCGGCAGTCCCCGCGCCCATCTCGATGCCGGGTGCGGCGTGAGCGTCCGGGTCAGCATCTCGTACGCGGCGAGCCAGTGCGCCGATTTCGGTCGGTCGATCGACCGCCGGTACAACTCGTTGATCTGATCGCTGAGCGCGATGATCACGTCAGGAACGGCATCCCAGTCGATGGTGAGCTGCGTGTCCGTCCAGTGCAGGACATCGTGCTGGTGCATCCACGCGAACAACAACTGCCCGCCGAGCCCGTCGTAGTTCCGGACACGGCTGCCGGTGATCGCGAACCGGAAGATGCGGTCGAAGACGACGGCGTACTGCACCAGGCGGGCGTGGTCGCGGATCGCGCGTTGCGCCTCGTCGAGATCTGCGTCCGGCACCGCGGAGAGCGCGCGTTCGAGCCGCACGGATTCCCGGAACGCCGTCAGGTCGCAGCGGAGTTCTTCCAGCGAGTAGAGGAAGAACGGCATCCGCTGCTTGATCATGAACGGGTCGAACGGCAGGTCGCCGCGCATGTGCGATCGGTCGTGGATGATGTCCCACATCACGAAGACCTGTTCCGTCAGCTCCTGGTCGTCGAGCATCGCTGCAGCGTCGTCCGGCAACTCCAGTTTGGTGATCTCCGCAGCGGCACGGACGACTCGGCGGTAGCGAGCGGCTTCGCGGTCCTGGAAGATCGCGCCCCACGTGAACGTCGGGATCTCGCGCATCGCGACCGTCTCGGGGAACAGCACCGCAGAATTCGTGTCGTACCCGGGCGTGAAGTCGACGAACCGCAACGCGACGAAGAGCGTGTTGCTGTAGTCGCCCGCTTCGAGTTCCGCGATGAACTCCGGCCAGATGACCTCGACCAGGACGGCTTCGACGAACCGCGAGGAACTGCCGTTCTGCGTCACCATCGGGAAGACGACCAGGTGGCCGAGTCCGTCGATGCGGTGCTGTTGCGGCTGGAATGCGTTCAGTGCGTCGAGGAAGTCGGGAACGCCGAAACCGTCGCGTTCCCAGCGTGCGAAGTCACGCTGCAGTGCAGCGAGGTACGCCGCATCGTGCGGAAAGAACGGGGTGAGTTCGGCAACGGCCGGGAGGATCGTGGCCAGGTGTTCCGAAGCGGTCGCGTGGTCCGACTGGTCGGGTATCGAGCCGTCGGCTGTCTGCAGCGCACGGAACGACACGACAGCGGCTTTCAGCCGCGTCCACGCGGGATGCTCGGCGACCTCGCGCACCGACGGGCGGTCCTCGACGACCTCGGGTTCTCCGACGATGGCGCCCTGCGTGAACTCCTGGACGAACTGTGACATGTCGAACCTCCCGTCATTGGGCTGGCCGCGGATCTGCGGCGTGGTGGTGCGCTTGTCATGAGCCTAGGGAGGATCGGGGGACGCATTCTTGCCCATCCGCGGGGGTTTCGTGCGCCGGGGGATTGTCCGCGCACGCGATGCCGCTCGGCGCGCAACGTTTCGTCGCTGCGGCGTGGATCTGGCGGTCGAGCGCGGTGCCGACTCGGTCGATACGGTTGTCTCCATGGCACGCTTCACGCCCCCAGCCGCCGACGCGATGCGCGCACGACTCCTGCTCGCAGCGCGCGACGAGTTCGCCGCGGCTGGGCTCGTCGGCGCCAAGATCGAACGGATCGCCGCGGCGGCGTCGAGCAACAAGGCGCAGGTCTTCCACTACTTCGGCAGCAAGGAGGGGCTGTTCGACGCCCTCCTCGCCCAGACCGTCGCCGAGACGTTCGACGAGGTCCCCGTCGACACCGACGACCTCGCCGAGTGGGCTGCCCGCCTGCACGACTCGTACGTCCGGCGTCCGTGGGCCGAACGGCTCGCGACGTGGCACCGCCTCGAGCGGGGGAGCGACGGTGCGCTCGAAGCGGTCATCGCGAGCAACGCCGAGGCCGTCGCCGCGGTGGAGCACGCCCAGCGCGCCGGGGTCCTGCCGCGCAGCTACCGGCCGGCGGTGCTGCTGGGCCTGGTGATGCACCTCGCCGCGTTCTGGAGCTCGAGTTCTCCCGAGTACGGCTCGTTGGTCGCGGCGGTCGCACCGGCGCGGCGTCGGCAGATCGTGATCGACGCGGTGAAGGCACTCGTCGGGGGCTGACGTGGCGCACGGCCGGGCGTAGGGTTCGGCCCATGAGCAGCGACAACCGGTTCCTCCGCGCGGCCTTCGGACGTCCGCTGGTCTGGGTCGGCGTCGTGTGGCTCGCGGTCGGGGTGCTCTGGAGCGTCCTGGCGATCATCGAGCCGAGCACGTTCCGCGCGATCATGGCCGTCCTGTGGCTCGTGCTCGGCGGCAGCATGCTCGCCGTCGCACTCCGCGACAGGAAGCGCGGCCTCGGCCGGTACCAGCGCTAGTCGAGGCGATCCGAGCGCGCAGGCAGGACCCGCACCGGGCCTCCCGTCAGCCTGCCGCGTCCGCGGCCACCCGCAGCGTCCGCTCCGCATCGTCGAGGTAGTCCGCCAACAGCGCCGACGCTCGTGCCTGGTCGCCGGCGCGCAACGCCGCGACGATCGCGTCGTTCCGGTCCACGAACTCGGCGTGGAACGACCCCGGGTCGTCGGTCGTCAGGAACGCCAGCCGCATCTCGGCGAGCAGCCCGTCCATCAGTCCGTGGATCCGCGCGCTCGGGACCGCGCGCACGAGCTCGGAGTGGAACCGGATGTCCGCGGTGCCCACGGCGCCCCAGTCGCCCGCGGTGGCAGCGTCCCGTGCAGCCGTGACGGCCGCAGCGGCTGCATCGAGGGCCGGTGACGTCGGCGAGCACGCGCGGACCGCGGCTTCCTCGAGCACCCGTCGGGCGGCGTACAGGTCGGCGACGTCCTCGGCGGAGAGGCGTCGTACGAAGACCCCGCGGTTGAACACGTGCTCGACGAGCCGGTCGCGCGCGAGCAGCCGGAAGGCCTCGCGCAGGGTGTTCCGCGACACTCCGAGCTGGTCGCTCAACCGCTCCTCGGACAGCTGCGTGCCGGGGGAGAACTCGCCCGCCGCGATCATGGTGCGCAGCCGGTCGGCCGTCGAGTCGGCACCGCTGACGGTTCGGGTCATGTCCCGATCCTGACACGGCCTCGGGCATCGCAGGTGCGAACCCCGCGCCGTGTGACCGTCGTGTTACAGAGCAGAACACCCCCTTGCGATTGTTGAACAATGCGGTCCAGACTGTCCCGCATGTTCGTCCTCATCGGCGTCGCCGTCGTCATCATCGGGTTCGCGTTGCGCATCAACGCGCTGCTCGTCGTGACCGTCGCGGGCATCGTCACCGCGGCCATCGGCGGGATCGGTCCCGTCGGCATCCTCACCGCCTTCGGCGACGGCTTCGCGTCGAGCCGGTCCGTCACGACCTTCGCGCTCGTCCTGCCGGTCATCGGCCTGATCGAGCGCTACGGGCTGCAGGACCAGGCCAAGCGCCTGATCGCGAAGCTCGACAAGCTCACGACGGGTCGTCTGCTGGCCGGGTACCTGGCCATCCGGCAGGTCACGGCCGCGGTCGGCCTCACCAGCATCGGCGGGCCGGCGCAGACCGTGCGGCCCCTCGTGCACCCGATGGCCGAAGGGGCGGCGATCAAGAAGTACGGCCGGATCGACGAGCGGATGCGCGAGAAGATCAAGGGCTACTCGGCGTCGTCGGACACCGTCGGGGTCTTCTTCGGCGAGGACGTCTTCGTCGCCGTCGGCTCGATCCTGCTCATCACGACCTTCGTCGACGCCACCTACGGTCTGTCGCTCGAACCCATCGACCTGGCGCTGTGGGCGATCCCGACCGGCATCGCCGCGCTCCTGGTCCACGGCACGCGGCTGCTGCTGTTCGACCGCACGCTCGACAAGATGGCCGCCGACGCACGCGTCGACGCCCCGACGCAGGGAGCCGCAGCGTGATCACCAGCGAATGGCTCTACTGGCTCATCGGCGCGTTCTTCATCGCGGTCGCCGTCCTCATCGTCACGGACACCTCGCACGCGAAGCGACTCGGCAACGCGGCGTTCTGGGGGATCCTCGGGGTCTCGTTCTTCTACGGCACCTTCGTCGCCGCGAAGACGGCGCCGTCGTGGGTGCTCGGCATCGCCGTCCTGGTGATGGTCGCGCTCGCCGGACTCGGGTTCACCGGGACCACCAGTCGCACGCGGGTCGCCAGCATCCCGGGTGCCGGCACGGGGGCGGAGACCGGCCCGGCCGAGCCCACCGCTGCCGCCACGAAGCCGTCCGCCAGCACGAGCGTCCTCGCCACGACCAGCCCCGACGAGCGCGCGGCGTTCGCCACCCGGTTCGGCAACAAGCTCTTCATCCCGGCGCTGGTCGTGCCCGTGGTCGCCGTCCTCGTGGCGACGCTCGGTCCGCTCGTCTCGATCGGCGGCGAACCGCTGCTCGCCGAGGGCAGCGCGACCCTGACCGGCCTGGGCATCGGGTCGGTGCTGGCTGTGGTCGTCGCGGTGTTCGTCCTGCGCCCGCCGAGGATCGCCACGCCCATCCGCGAGGGCGGCCGACTGCTGCAGGCCATCGGGTGGGCAGCGCTGCTGCCGCAGATGCTCTCCACCCTCGGCATCGTCTTCACCCAGGCCGGGGTCGGCGACGCCGTCGGCACGATCATCAAGTCGATCCTGCCCGGCGGTTCCCTGATCGCCGCGGTGGTCGTCTACTGCCTCGGCATGGCGCTCTTCACGATCATCATGGGCAACGCGTTCGCCGCCTTCCCGATCATGACGGCCGCCATCGGCTGGCCCGTCCTGGTGCAGGGCTTCGACGGCAACCCCGCCGCGATCTTCGCCATCGGCATGCTCGCCGGGTTCTGCGGGACGCTCGTCACGCCGATGGCTGCGAACTTCAACCTGGTGCCGGCTGCCCTGCTCGAGATGCGGGACAAGTACGGTCCGATCAAGGCGCAGATCCCGACCGCCGCCATCCTGCTCGTCGTCAACATGGGAGTCATGTACCTTGTCGCTTTCTGATGCTGCCCCGCTCGACCTGACCCGGGCCGCGTGGGCCGACCGCTTCGCGGCCGTCGCCGCCGAGAACACCACCCGCGAGTACCCGTACGCGGCGCACCACACGACGTCCGGCCCGGACGACCGGGCGCTGCCGGTCGAACTGCACCCCGCCTTCGCGACGTCCTACGACTGGCACTCGTCCGTGCACATGCACTGGCTCGCAGCGCGTCTGGTCGCGCACGGTCTGCCGGCCGACCTGGAGGCCCGGCTCACCACGATCCTGCAAGCCCACCTGAGCGCGGATCACCTGGCGACGGAAGCCGCCTACTTCCACACGACTCCGCACTACGAGCGCCCCTACGGGTGGGCCTGGCTCGCGAAGCTCGCCGCCGAGGTCTCCGCGTCCGAGGTGCCGGCCATCCGGCAGCTCGCCCCCGGGTTCGCGCCCGTCGTCGATGTGCTCGAGGACCTCGTCACCCGGTGGGTCGCCGGCGCTGCCCACCCGGTGCGGCACGGGGTGCACTCGAACTCCGCGTTCGGGTTGCTGCTCGTGCTCGAGGCCGCACGGTCGCTCGGCCGCGACGAGCTCGCCGCGACGGTGGAGCGGGCGGCGCGCGAGTGGTTCGGCGAGGACGCCGGGTGGCCGTTCGACTGGGAGCGCAGCGGGCACGACTTCCTGTCCGCCGGTCTGGCCGAAGCCGACCTGATGCGGGCCGTGCTGACCCCGGCCGAGTTCGCGACGTGGTCGGACGGCTTCTTCGCCCAGGTGCGGTCGGGCGACGCGATCCTGCAGTCGACGGTGGTCCGTGACGAGAACGACCCGCAGCAGGTGCACCTGTTCGGGCTCGACCTGTCGCGAGCGGGATCGGCCCGGCGCATCGCGGACGCCCTGCGCGCTGGTGCGCTGGACGACGACGGGCTCGCGAGCCTGCTCGACGAGGCGGCCGACCGGCTGTTGGCCTCGGGTCTGGCCGCCAGCGTCGGCGAGGAGTACTACTCCACGCACTGGCTCGCGAGCTTCGCCTGGGACGCCATGGAAGCACGCGAGCGCGCCGCGCGCTGACCCTCGAACGAGGGGCATGGTCGCCGGTCCGGCGTGCTGCTGTCAACCCCCTGCATCGGTTGCAGAATGCACCTACCCTCGGTGCGCAGCCGAGATCCGGCTGGGTGCCCGAGGGGAACGGGTGCCACCAGTCACAACAGGGAGTGACACATGCAGCACCGCAGGATCAGGCGGACCGCACTCATCGCCGCACTCATCGGAGCCGTCGTCGTGGCGGCACCGCTCGGAGCGGGAACCGTTGCCTACGCGGGGGTCACCGCCCCGGTCGGCAACGTCGGCAAGTTCAAGCAGACCTTCGTCGAGAACTTCAGCACCACGGCCTCGGCGAACGGCCAGTTCGCGAAGACCTACGCGAACTCGTGGCAGCCCTACCCGGACGGGACGGGCGGCACGTACTACTCGGGCTCGCAGGTCAGCGCCCGCAACGGCTACATGGACGTCACGCTCGACGGCAAGCACGGAGCCGCGGGGACCTTCGGGACCCCGAACGGCGCGTGGTCGCACGTGGGCGGCAAGTTCAGCGTCCGCGCGAAGGCCACGGGCGGTGTCGGGAACGGTGCAGCGTTCATGCTGTGGCCGTCGTCGAACGTCTGGTCGGACGGCGAGATCGACTACCCGGAGGCGAACTTCGAGGGGTCGCCGATGCTCCACCACCACTCGATGGTCGCCGGGCAGGAAGCGAACTCGACGAGCATGAGCACCGGGGTGACCTGGCGCAGCTGGCACGTCTACTCGGTCGAGTGGATCCCCGGCAAGTCGGTGCAGTACCTGCTCGACGGCAAGGTCATCAAGACGGTCACGTCGAACGTGCCGAAGACCGCGCACCGGTACATGTTCCAGGTCGGCAACTGGGGTGCCGCCGGGCACCTCGACATCGACTGGGTCAGCACCTACGAGTACACGGGCTGACCCACAGCAGGTCAGCTGATCGCGATCGTCCGGGCGAACGTCCGCGCGACGGGCGGTGCGGCGACGATCGGTCCGATCGCTGCGGCACCGTCCGGGGTCGCCCGCCATGCCTCGTAGGCGTCGTGGGCGGCCCCGCTCGTCCAGGACTCGACGACGACCATGCGCGTCGGGTCGGCGTCGTCGACCAGCACCTCGAGGGACTCGCAGCCGTCGAAGGCGCGGGTCTGGGCGAGCGTCTCGCGGATCGCCGCCTCGACGGTGTCGGCAGGGACGTCGCTCCGGAACTGGACCTCGAGCAGGACGGTGATCGACATGTGGTGCACCTTTCGTCAGCAGTGTCCGACTCAACCCGCAGCGGCGCCGACCTGTTCCGGATCGGTCAGCGAGCCGGTCGTCGGTGGACGAGCCGGAAGCGGATGGTGTCGCCCGGCCGGAGCTGCGCCGCCCGGTCGACCGACTCCGGCGTGAGGACCGCCACGACGGGGTAGCCGCCGGTCACCGGGTGGTCGGCGAGGAACAGCACCGGGAAGCCCTCCGGCGGGACCTGCAGTGAACCGCTCTCGACCCCTTCGCTCGGCAGCTCGTGCGTCACGGCGCGGACGAGCGGCTGCGGAGCCGTGGTGCGGACCCCCACGCGGTCGCTGTCCGACCCGACGGTGAAGTCCTGACGGGTCAGGGTGTCGCGCCAGTCCGGCGTGAACCAGTCGTCGCGGGGGCCGGCGGTGACGTCGAGGACGACCGGGTCGTCCGGCCAGTGCTCGTCCGGTTGCGGCACGGCGTCGACGATCGGCCACGAAGCGCGCGCGTCGCCGATCGGCAGGACGTCACCCGGCGACGAGGGCGGAGGCCCGAGGCGTGCGAGCGAATCCCACGAGCGACTGCCGAGCACGGGCTCGACCGCGAACCCGCCGAGGACCGCGATGTAGGAGCGCAGCCCGGCGGTGGCCGTACCGATCCGGAGCGTGTCACCCGGGGCGAGCATCAGGACCTCGTGCGAGGCCGCACCGCGGACCCGGCCGTCCGCCCGCTCGATCTCGACCGGGCAGGCGGCCCCGGCGGTGGCGACGGCCACGTACGCGTCGGTCCGCAGCGTGACGGAGCCGAGCAGGGCCTCCAGGACGGCCGCATCGGGACGGTTGCCGACCAGCCGGTTGGCCAGTGCTGCGGAACCACGGTCGGCGGCGCCCGCCGCGCCGAGGCCCATGTCACTGAAGCCGGGACGCCCCAGGTCCTGCGTGGCGACGCCGAAGCCGACCTGCAGGACGGTGAGCGCGCTCATGCCGCACCCGCGTCGACGAACCGGACCCGTGTGCCGGCGGGTGCCAGCGCCGGCGGTTCGCGGTCGAGCGACCACATCGGCACGTCGGTGCGGCCGATGAGCTGCCAGCCGCCGGGGGAGACGCGGGGGTACACGGCGCTGAACTCGCCCGCCAGTGCGACGGCACCGCTCGGCACGGCGGTGCGCGACGTGCTCCGGCGCGGCAGGTCGAGTGAGGGCTCGGTGCCGGTGAGGTAACTGAAGCCCGGGGCGAAGCCGCAGAACGCGCTCGTCCAGAGCTGGCCGGTGTGCCACGCGATCACGCGGTCGCGGCGCATGCCCGTCAGGGCGATGACCTGGTCGAGGTCCTCGCCGTCGTAGACCACCGGGATGACGAGTGGGTCCGCGGCGCTCGCCGCATCGGCGTCGGCGGACGGCACGACTCGTTCGAGTGCACCGCGGAGTCTCGCGGCGTCGGTCGTCGCCGGGTCGTAGCGGAGCAGCAGGGTCCGTGCGCCGGAAACGACCTCGGTCAGGCCGGGGACTGTGGCCGTGGTCAGCCCGGCGCGGAACGCGACGACCTGCGGCAGCGAGTCGAACGTGGCGAGCAAGGCGGTGCGCCCAGCTGGTCGGAGGTCGAGGACGGTCACGGTGCGAACGGTGCGATCGTGACGCCGTGCTCGGACAGCAGGGCTCGGATCGCGCGGGCCATCGCGACGGCACCGGGGGAGTCGCCGTGGACGCAGACGGAGTCGGCGCTGACCCGCAGCTCGGAGCCGTCGACGGCGGTCGCGACCCCGTCGGTGACCATGCGGAGGACGCGAGCCGCGACCTCGTCCGGATCGTGCAGCACCGAACCCGGCGTGCCGCGGGACACCAGGGAGCCGTCGGGTTCGTAGGCGCGGTCGGCGAAGGACTCCGCGACCGCGCGCAGCCCGTGACGTTCGGCAGCGAGCAGGAGTTCGGAACCCGGCAGTGCGAGCACCGCGAGCGAGCTGTCGACGTCGGCGATCGCCCGGACCACGGCCTCGGCCTGGACCAGGTCGGCGCACGCGGTGTTGTACAGGGCGCCGTGGGGCTTGACGTAGGTGACCGCGGTGCCGGCGACCCGCGCGGTGGCGGCCATCGCGCCGAGCTGGTGCACGACGTCGGCGTGGAGTTCGTCCGGGGTGACGTGCACCGGACGGCGCCCGAAGCCGGCGAGGTCGCGGTAAGCGACGTGCGCTCCGATGGCAACCCCGCGCTCGGCGGCAGCGCGGGCGGTGGCGAGCATGATCGTCGGGTCGCCGGCGTGGAATCCGCAGGCGATGTTGGCGCTCGACACGACGTCGAGCATCGCGGCGTCGTCGCCCATCGTCCAGGCGCCGAACCCCTCGCCGAGGTCGCTGTTCAGGTCGATCGTCGTCACGGGGACTCCCTGTCGTCGCGGGTTGTTGAACAATCTACCGAGCGGCGACTCCGCTGTCGACCGGTCGGGGCACGCGGCTGGTGGGTGGATTCCGAGCAGCGGCACGTAGCGTCCGAGGTCAGCACCTGCCGGGGGCGTCGCCCTCGGTTCGACCACTGCACTGGAGCAGACCATGACCGACAGCAGCAACACGCACGACGACGACGCCAAGGCCCCCGTGAACGACTCCGAGGGCATCGAGAAGCCGGGCGGGCTCGGCGACGACAACACCATCCCCAACGACCCGGACGGCCTGGCCGCTGGGCACGTCGGGGACGACTCGCACTTCAACCCGGAAGAGGACGGCGAGAAGTAAGGGTCGTTCGTCGACTCGGAACGACGTCCTCGTTGTCGTACGACGACGAGGACGTCGTTCCGAGTCGACCCGGTGTCGTTCCGAGTCGGTCCGGTGTCGTTCCACGTCGACCCGCGACCGCCCGAAAGTCCCCTACAACACCCGCTCCAGCAACCGCAGCGTCCCCGCGATGTCCACGTTCCGGTCCAGCAGCCACTGCACCTGCAGTCCGTCGAACGCCGCGATGATGAGCGACGCCACCTGCTCGAGGTCGGCGTCCGAGTGCCGCCCCGACGCCGCGAGCTCGTCCCGCAGCTGGGCGACCAGGTTCCCCCGTGCCTCGTCGAACCGGGCGGCGAAGAACTCCCGCGCCGTCTCGTTGCCGGACTCCACCGACGCCCCGAGCAGGGTCGTGTAGAGCGTCACGAGTGCCGGCTCGCTGACGTTCCGGTCGGCGACGAAGGCCAGTCGGGTGAAGACCCCGGCCGTGTCGCCGAGTGCCCGGTCCGAGGCGGCATCGCGTTCCCGCAGGACCTCGACCAGCAGCGCTTCGCGTGACGAGAAGTAGTGCTTCAGTGCCGCGTGCGAGACCCCGATCGCATCGCCGATGGCGCGCAGTGAGGTGCCGTCGATCCCGCGCGAGGCGACGACGTCGAGCGTCTGGTCGAGGATCTCCCGCCGACGCTGCACGCCCTTGGCGTAGGGGCCCCTGGTGCCGATTCCATCGTTGGAGGTCACGCCTGCCAATGTACCGGCGCAACAATCGGGACAAAAACTTCCGGTCGGAGGTTTCCGGTGCTACAGTCCCGATCACCTAGCAGCACTAGGTATTCGAGGGCCCCGAAGCCCCCTATGACTCGAGGAGGAGTCATGTCGACACCGACGTCGAAGGAAGAACCCACCCGCGGCATCGCCGGGACCGCATCACCAGCGGTCACCGCAGCCGCCGGTGCCACCGCCTCGGACGCCGCGGCGCCCCGAGCGTTCTCGGTCGAGGGGATCACGCAGTCCGTCAGCACGATGCGTGTGGGCCGCGGCTACCTCTGGGGCCTCAGCTTCGCCCAGTTCGGCCTGTTCGTCGCCCTGCTCACGCCGGTCTTCGTGAGCATGTCGATCAAGGCGACCGAGCTCAACCCCACGAGCCCCGAGACCGTGGTCGGCTCCGTCCTGCCGTTCGGTGCCCTCGGCGCGCTGTTCGCCAACCCGCTGTTCGGTGCGATCTCCGACCGCACCCGCAGCCGGTGGGGCCGCCGACGCCCCTGGATGCTCGGCGGCGTCATCGTCTTCGTCGGTTCGCTCGCCTGGCTCGCGTTCTCGCCGAACGTCCTGCAGCTCACGCTGGCCTGGGTCCTCGCGCAGGTCACGGCGAACGCCGTCCTCGCCACGCTGACCGCGAGCTTCGCCGACAACGTGCCGGAGTTCCAGCGCGGCAAGGCCTCGAGCGTCATCGCCCTCGCGCAGAACACCGCCATCCTCGCGGGCCTGTACCTCGCCGTGTACCTGGTCGGGAACCTGCCGGTCCTCTTCATCGCCCCGGGTGTCCTGGCGATCATCGCGATCCTCGTCTACTGCTTCGTGGCCCGCGACGACCTGCCGACGACGCCGGTCAAGCCGTTCAGCTGGATCAACCTGATCAGCTCGTTCTGGACCAACCCGATCAAGCACCCGGACTTCGGCCTGGCATGGTGGGGTCGCTTCCTCATCACCTTCGGCACGTTCATGTTCACGACGTACCGCCTGCTCTACATGCAGGACCGCATCGGTCTGCCGCAGGCCGAGGCCGTCGGGGTCGTCGCGTTCGGCGTCCTGCTGTACACGGTCGCCCTGCTCGTCAGCGCCGCCGTCTCCGGCTGGGTGTCGGACCGCGTCCAGCGCCGCAAGGTCTTCGTCTGGGGCTCCACCGCACTGACCGCGGTCGGCCTCGTGATCCTGGCCCACGTCGACACCGTCGGCGGCTTCTACTTCGCCGAGATCGTCCTCGGCTTCGCCTTCGGCATCTACGCCGCCATCGACACCGCCCTGATCGTCGACGTGCTGCCCGACCCGGAACGCCCCGGCAAGGACCTCGGCGTCATCAACATCGCGAACGCGCTGCCGCAGTCGCTCGCTCCGGCCGTCGGCCTGTTCCTGCTCGGCATCGGCGGCGGTCAGAACTACACGCTCATGCTCTGGGGTGCCGGCGTCGCCGTCATCCTCGGCGCCCTCGTGATCCTGCCGATCAAGTCGGTCCGCTGACCAACGCAACCAGCCGGGAGGCGCAACTCGCGTCCGCAACGCGAGTCGCGCCTCCAGGCAGTCACCTGTACCACCCCCGGAAAGGACCCGACATGGCTCCCGCCATCTCCCTGCAGCTCTACACGGTGAACGCCGCGCTGGAGCCCGACCTCGACGGCGGCGTCCGCCGCCTGGCCGAGATCGGCTTCGACACCGTCGAGGCGTTCGCGTTCGTGGACCGAGCACCGCAGCTCAAGTCCGCGTTCGACGCCCACGGCATCACCGCGAAGACCGGCCACGCGTTCCTGGTCGAGGAGACCATCCCGCTGCCCGACGGCACCGTGATGACCGCTCCGTCGCACGCCGACACCTTCGCCGCGGCGAAGGAACTCGGCCTCGAGATCGTCATCGACCCGTTCGTCGGACCCGACGCGTGGACGACCCGCGAGGGCGTCGAGCGCGTCGCCGCACGACTGAACGCCGCCGCCGTCGAGGCCGCCGAGCACGGTCTGCGCGTCGGCTACCACAACCACGACCACGAGCTCCGGCCGCAGATCGACGGACAGCCCGCGCTGCAGGTGCTCGCGTCGCTGCTCGACCCGGCCGTGGTGCTCGAGCTCGACCTGTACTGGGCGTCGGCCGCGGGCATCGACCTCGTCGCGTTCATCGAGGCGCTCGGCGACCGCATCGTCGCCGTGCACGTCAAGGACGGTCCGATGCGCGACGACATCTCCACCGCGACGATCCCCACCGACCAGACCCCGGCCGGCCAGGGCGACGTCCGGCTCGCCGAGGCGCTGCGTGCGGCGACGGCCCTCGAGTACGCCGTCATCGAGTTCGACGGGTTCGACGGGGACGTCTTCGACGGTGTGCAGCAGTCGTACGAGTGGCTCGCGGCGCAGCTCGCGCCGTCCGGTTCGTCGTCCGCATCGGAGGTGTCCGCATGACCCGCACCGGACGCGTCGGCATCGGCTTCATCGGCGCCGGCATGATCAGCGAGCAGTACCTGGCCAACCTCACGACGTTCCCCGACGTCGAGGTCGTCCGGATCGGCGACATCGACACGGAGCGCGCCGCGGCGTCGGCTTCGAAGTGGGGTGTCGCGGCCTCGGGCGACGGCGCATCCGTGCTCGCCGATCCCGACGTCGAGATCGTCATCAACCTGACGCTCCCCGCCACGCACGTCGCCGTCTCGATGGACGCCCTGCGTGCCGGCAAGCACGTGTGGAGCGAGAAGCCGATCGGCGTGGACCGTGCCTCGGCTGCGTCGCTCGTCGAACTCGCCGACTCCCTCGGGCTGAAGCTCGGCATCGCGCCCGACACCGTGCTCGGCCCGGGGTGGCAGACCGCCAAGCGTGCGATCGAGGCCGGTGCGATCGGCACCCCGCTCACCGCGGTCACGAGCATGCAGTGGCAGGGGCCGGACGTGTTCCACCCGAACGCGTCGTTCCTCTACGCCAAGGGCGCGGGCCCGCTGTTCGACATCGGCCCGTACTACTTCACGGCGCTGGTGCACCTGCTCGGACCGATCGACTCCGTCGTCGCGACGGGTTCTCAGTCGCGGTCGACGCGGCAGTTGGTCGTCGGACCGAACGCGGGCGACTCGTTCCCCGTCGAGGTGCCGACCCACGTCTCCGTCCTGACCTCGTTCGAGCAGGGTGGCAACGCACAGTCGCTGCTGTCGTTCGACACCCCGCTGTTCCGGCACGGCGTGTTCGAGGTCAACGGGACCGAGGGCACGATCGTCCTGCCCGACCCGAACACGTTCGGTGGCGGGCACCCGATCCGGATCGCGCGACCGTTGACCGCGGACGCGACGTTCCCCTTCTCGCAGGAGTGGGACGTGCTGCTCGACGAGGAGCCCACCGTCGGCCGTGGGCTCGGCGTGCTCGACATGGCGCGGGCCATCCGTGGCGGCGGCTCGCACATCGCGACCGGCGAGGTCGGCTACCACGTGCTCGACACCATGGTCGCGGTCGAGGAGTCGATCGCCGCCCGCTCGTTCATCGAGGTCGAGTCGACCGTCGCACCGATCGCGTCGCTGCCCGAGGACTTCGACCCGCTCGCGGCGACGCTGGAGGGCGCGCAGGTCTGAGGTCACGATCGACCCGGAACGACATCCCCGACGTCGTGCGACGACGGGGATGTCGTTCCGCGTCGGGGTCCGTGTCGGTGTCGGTGTCAGCGCACCGCGTGCTGGCGGAGGGCGACGACGACCTCGTCGAGGAAGTCGTCCACCTGGTCCTGGTCGTAGCCCTCGCGGAACTTCGTGGGCTGGAACCGGGCGGCGGACACCTGCTCCGGTGTGAGCGGATCCACCGGCTGCCCCTGCTCGTACCCGGCGAGGGTGGTCTGGATCCGGTCGAGGAAGGCGTCGACCTCACCCTGGTCGTAGCCCTCCCGCCACTTGGTCGGTCGGAACCGCTTGTCGGACACGTCCTTCGCGAGCATCTGCTCCCCCTTCTGCATGCCCGTCATGCTCTCACGGGCCTGCGAACGGGCAGGGGCAGGGGCAGGGGCCAGGACAGCGGCGGTACCGGCAGTTCAGCGCAGTGGGAGCCGGCGGCCGAACACGGCGTCGAGGAACCGCGCGAAGCGGGACTCCGTCGGCGGCGCGGTCTGGACCGAGCGCGTCGGCGACCGGAACGCCAGGTCGTGCAGCATGTTCCGCTTCGAGCCGTCCCAGTTCGCGAACAGGTAGGTGCCGCCGATGAACGACATGCTCCTGACCGGCGTGCGCTTCCAGGAGTCGGCAGCCACGTAGTAGCCGGTGTGGCCGGAGCTGATGTGCTGGATCACGGTGTCGACGTCGATGACGCTGGTGGTCGTCACGACGGCGGTGATGCCCGTGCGGTCACGGGCGACGTACTCGATGAGGTGTTCGGTCACGGTTGGACTCTTCGTCGCAGAGGCGGGACGCCACGACGGTGAACGTGGCGAAGGGTGTTCGGAACCGCCGTTGCTTCCGACAGCAGAATACGTCCGGTTCGTCGTGGCGTCACCGGAATGTCCGACGGTCGCACACGCTCGAACGCTCAGTCGGGTCGGCGGACCACCCACGAAGCGATCAGGTCGACGGCAGCCGCGAAGTCGATGCTGGCCGGTCGGTTGAGGAAGGCGTGCCGGCTGTCGGGCAGGACGTGACGTTCGAGATCGACCCCCGCGGCACCGAGTTGCCGTGCGAACCGGTCGCCGGATGCGCGCATCGTGTCCCGCTCGGCGTCGAGCACCAGGGTGCGCGGGAACGTGCTGAGGTCCTCCGGTGCCGGGAACGCTCCGGCGCCGAGCGGCCCGGCGTAGGTGCGGTTCGCGGCGTCGAGCAACAGTGGAGCGTGCGTGATCCGCCGGTGCCCGCGCACGAGACGCTGCACTGCCGGGTCGCGGGGGATCCGCGCGTGGAAGAACCCGTACGCGAGCACGGTGCCGGCCAGGGGCGGGCCAGCGGCGACCGCCGACGCCGCGAGGCATGCGCCGGCACTCGCGCCACCGAGCACCAGGCCGGCCGGGCACTCCTCCGCGAGCGAGCGGAGCACCGCTACGACCTCGTCCCGCGCGTGCGGTGCACGTCGGCGTGCTCGTGGACCCGTCCGCCCGATCCAGGGCATGCCGGGCAGCGGACCGAGCCGGTAGTCGACGGTGATCACCGGGATGCCGCGGGCGCTGAGTGCCCGGGCCACGGCGTCCGACTCGGGCAGGTCGAGGCTGCCCCGGAAGAACCCACCCCCGTGCAGCCAGACCAGCGTCGGAGCGGGTGCGGGGTCCTGCGGGCGGTAGCGCCGGATCGGGACCGGTCCGTGCAGACCCACGACGTGGTCGTCCACGACGTCCGCCGATGCCCCGATGCCCTCTCCCCGCATGCCAGCAGACTACGGGCCGGTAACGATGCGAGCGCCGACACTACCGTCGGTGCACCGTGGAGTGGTGCGCACCTCGAAGACTGCTCTGTTCCTGACCGGCGCGGCCGTGGTCGCCCTGCTGACCGGCTGCTCCGGTGGCGGGGACGGTGGCGACGCGACCCCGACCGTCACCGAGACCGTGACCGCGGCGCCGACGGACACGGCAGCCACCCCGTCGCCGACGAGCACGCCGACACCGACCTGTGGCCCTGCGACCGGCTCCGCGGCAGCAGCCGCCGGGATCGCTGCGCTGCCGTCGCCCGCCGGCCTCGAGGGCACGAAGTGGGACGCCGCGAACGCCGACTACACCGGCTACGACGCCTGCGCCTCCCTGTCCTGGTCCGTCGTCTCGCCCGAGTTCGCCACGGCCGGCTCGCCGTACGCGATCTTGCTCTTCCACCAGGGCCGGTACCTCGGCACCGCGACGTCCGAGCAGTACGCGTTCGAGCCGGTTGTCGAGCGGCTGGCCGACGCCTCGATCAAGGTCACCTACACGTACGCGAAGGCGAACGAGGCGAACGCAGACGCATCCGGTCGCACCACCGCGACGTACATCTGGAACGACGGCACCGAGCGCGTCGACATGACCGGCGAGGTCCCGCCCGCTCAGGGCTGATCGGCGGCAGCGCCCCGCGGGTCGAGCTCGCGTCGCAGTGCGCGGAGTACCCGCACGATCGTCGCGAGCTCGTCCGGACCGCCCTCGAACCCGCGTCCGAGCGCTGGTCGTGGCTCCACCACGACGTCCTCGCCGACCGTCGTGCTGATCCAGACGCCGAAGTCGACCCGTTGTCCGCGTGCGTCCTTCGTGGCGACGGAGAACTTCCGGATGTGGGTCCAGGGCAGGTCGAACACCGGCTCCGCCCGCGACGGCGCCCACGCGTGCAGACCGGACGCGTCGACGGTCCAGATCTCGGGTCGGGGGCCCGGCAGGTCGTCGGTCGCCCGCAACCTCGACGCGGAGACCGGCAGGTGGAACCGGGGCGCGCGGTGTTCCCGGATCCGTGCGAGGGTGCGGCGATCGGTCCGACCGGCGCTCCAGGTCACCACCGCCAGCAGCAGGCCGAACCCGGTGACGAGCAGCGGCCACAGGACGAAGTCGGCCTGTGTGCGGGCGCTGTCGAGACCGCGCAGGAAGTCCGGCGACGCGAACTCGGCGACGAGCACGCCGAGCCCCGCTGCCGTCATCACCGCGGCCACGAGCAGGACCGGCCACCGCTTCCGCATCTCCCCGTCGCGCAGCCGCTGCACCCACCGCTCGCCCGAGTACTCCACCGCACCATCCTGCCCGGCTGGACCGCACGACGGCCGCGAGCACGAGATGCTGTTCCCATGCAGTTCGCCCGCACCGCCGCACCCGGTGTCGCCGTCGCCGTCGCGATCGGCCTCGTCGCGACCCTGATCGGATCGGTCGTCCCGGTCGTGGGCGGCCCCGTCCCCGCCGTCCTGATCGGCGCGGTGCTCGGTTGGCTCGTCCGTCGGCGCACCGGTGGCACCCTCGCCGTGCTCGCTCCCGGCGTGAAGTTCTCGTCGAGCCGTGTCCTGCAGTTCGCGGTGGTGCTGCTCGGCGCGCAGCTGTCGATCGGTGAGGTCCTGCGCATCGGCGGCGAGACCCTGCCGGTCATGGTCACGACGCTGGTCGTGTGCCTCGCTGCCGCCTGGGGGATCGGCCGTCTGCTGCGGGTGTCGAGCGCCCTCCGCACCCTGATCGGCGTGGGGACCGGCATCTGCGGTGCGTCCGCGATCGCAGCCGTCACGCCCGTCATCGGTGCGGTCAGCGCGGACGTCGCCTACGCGATGTCGACGATCTTCCTCTGCAACATCGCCGCGGTGTTCGCCTTCCCCCTGCTCGGTCACGCCCTCGGCCTCAGCCAGCACGCCTTCGGCGTCTTCGCGGGCACTGCGGTGAACGACACGTCGTCCGTCGTCGCCACCGCGACGGTCTACGGTCGCCAGGCGACGGACACGGCGGTCGTCGTGAAGCTGGTGCGCACCCTGATGATCATCCCGATCGTCATCGGGCTGGCCGGACTGGAGGCCCGGCGCGCCTCCCGCGAGCAGCTCACGCCCGACACGGGGTCGCGCAGCGGGTTCCGCGTGTTCCGGTTGGTCCCGTGGTTCCTGATCGGGTTCCTCGTGGTGGTGCTGCTCCGGACCGTCGGAGTGCTGCCGGCTGACGCTTCCCCGGGCTTCTCGACCGCGGCGTCGTTCCTCATCACGGTGGCGCTCGCGGCGATCGGCTGCTCGACGGACTTCGCGGCGCTGCGACGTGCCGGGTTCCGTCCGATGCTGCTCGGCATCGCGCTCTGGGTGTTGGTGGCGGGCACGAGCCTCGGGGCGCAGGCGGTGTTCGGCCTGCTGTAGGTCCGAGCCGGGCGGGGTCTTGCACCGGTCCGACCCATCGTTTATCGTTGTATCGAAATTCGATGGTATCGATGATCGACAGGGGAAGACGCCATGACCGCACCCGTGTACGAACCGCCCCGCGGGCGGAACTCCTACCTCGCCTACGTCGCCTGCTGCGTGATCGGCATCGCGCTCGTCGTCTGGCGGTACGTCGACCTGCTCGTCCGCTCGGTCAGCTCCGGGACGGTGTCGGTGCCCGTCCGGATGACCGCGACGAGCGACGTCCCACAGCCGCCCGGCGGGGCGACCGTCACCGCCGACCACCTCGTGCTCCGGGCCCCGATCGCGGACGTGCCGGCGGGGGCGATCGGGTACATCCGGGTCGGTGACGCGCTCGAGGTCCTGCTCGTCAGCGCCCTCATCGCCCTGGTGGCGGCGGTCGCGTGGAAGATCTCGCGCGGCGGGCTGTTCGACCGGTCGACGACCCGCATCCTCGACTGGCTCGCCGCCGCGGTGGTGGTGGCGGGGTTCGTGCCCCAGTTCGTCCGCCGGATGGGGTGGAACTGGGTGGTGTCGGGGCTCGGCTGGGACGGGCGCCTGCCGACGCCCGACGTCGACCACCAGTTCGTGCCCGTGTACCTCGGTCTGCTCGTCGTCATCTGCTTCCGGTTCGCCCTGACCGCCTCGCAGCGGATGGTGCGCGACCAGTCCGGGCTGGTCTGATGCCCCCGGAACAGGAGGACGGCCACGCGGTCGTCTGCCACCTCGACGAGCTGCTCGCCGCTCGGGGCATGACGCTGACCGAGCTCGCGGACCGGGTCGGGGTGACCGTGGTGAACCTGTCGGTGCTGAAGAACAACCGGGCGCGCGCGATCCGGTTCTCCACCCTCACCCGGCTCTGCCAGGAGCTCGGGTGCCAGCCGGGCGACGTCTTCTCGGTGCGGACCGACTGAGCCCGGGCGCACGGGTCAGATGATCCGCGAGTCGATCACCGCCCGGTCGCCGCGGTACCGCGAGAAGCCGTACTCGACGGGCGTCCCGTCCGCCAGGCACATCAGCCGCTCGATGTGGAAGATCGCCTGCCCGGGGTCGATGTCCAGCAGGTCGGCCGTCCACTGGTCGGCGTTCACGGTGCTCAGCAGCAGCCGCCGAGCCTCCGGCCGCGCACCGGCCTTCCGGACCAGCACGTCCGGCACGTACTCGGTGAGCGGCTCGGCGACCAGGTCGGGGAAGCGCTCGTGCGGCACCCAACTCGTCCGGACCCGGCTCGGTTCGCCGTCGAACGAGATGAGGCTCTCGACGAAGAACGCGCTGCTGCCGGTCATCTGCAGGTTGCGCCGGACGGTCTCCGGCGCGGTCACCTGCTGCACGCACAGGTGCACGATGCTGAGCCGGGGTGAGTCGAACACGCTGCCGCCGGCCGTCTCGCCGTAGATCGTGACCTCGTCGGACGTGCGGGCCAGGCTCACCGAGGCGACGGGCCGGACACCGAACGTGCCGGATCGCGGTGCACGGGTGAGCAGCCGCTGTTCCTTGAGCAACGTCAGCGCAGCCCGCAGGACGTTCCGCGTCGTGCCGTACAGGTCGAGCAGCTCCCACTCGTAGGGCAGCGGGCCGGTGAAGCGGCCCGCGACGATGTCGGCACGGATCAGGTCGGACACCTGGCGCGCCGCGTCGGATCGTCGGTTGAACCCGATCCAGTGCCCCGGCGCCGACGGGGTCGTCCCGACGCCCATGTCGGTCCAGGCCGCGGTCGGGGCGAACTCCTCCGGTACGATCCCGGTCACGAGGCCACCCCCACCGTCGACACGTCGCCGGTCCAGCCGGCCCACCGCAGGAACTCCCGGGCCAGACGCACCGGGTAGTCGGGCGCCTGGATGTCGAGCGAGACGAACACGCGTCGGTAGAACGTCGGCCCGCCGAGCAGGTCGACGGCGATGCCGAGGTCGACGTCCGGGCGCAGGTCGCCGGCGTCCATCGCCCGCTGCAGCATCGCGTTCACCCGCAGCCGCCGGTCCAGGTGCCACTCGGTGACGGCCTCCGCGACGCGCGGCTCGTGCGACGCGGTCTCCACGATGAGCGGGAGTGCGCGGCCGACCGGCGTCGCGACGAGGGCGTGCACCCACCCCCGGGTGAGCCCGAGGATGCCCTCGGCGATCGGGGCGTCCTGGATCGTGGGGATGTGCTCCTCCATCAACCGGATGACGGTCTCGGTGAGCAGGACCTCCTTGCTCGACCACCGCCGGTAGATCGTCGCCGCGCCGACCCCGGCCGCATCGGCGACGGCCCGGATCGTGAACGCGCGCGGGTCGCCCTCGGCCAGGATCTCGACGCACGCCGTGTAGACGGACTCGCCGACGGCGGCACTCCGAGGCCGACCGCGGACCGTCGCCGCGGTGCTCGTCGCGGTGCTCGTCACGGTGCTCGCCGCGGGGCTCATGCCACGTTCCAGTGCTCGAGGACCCGGTCCATGCTCCAGACCTCGCCGATCTTGGCGGCGATGTCGAACAGGTTCGCCTCGTGCACGCTCGGCAGCCGGTCGCCCACCGCCTCGCGCACGACGATCGGCACGAACCCGTGCTGCATGGCGTCCGTGGCGGTCGCGCGGATGCACCCGCTCGTCGACAGCCCCGCGATGAAGAGGGTGTCCACACCGCGGGCGACGAGGTCGGCGGCCAGCGAGGTGCCGAAGAACGCACTCGGGTACTGCTTGGGCACCAGGGTGTCCCCGCCCTGGGGCTCGAGCCCGTCGACGAACGCCCCCGTGGACGCCCCCGGCAGGTACGCGGCGAGCGCCGGCACCTTGCGGAAGAACACCTCGGCGTTCGAGCCGTCGGCGGACAGCGCCATGGTGGTGATCGCCACGTGCACCCCGGCGGCGCGGGCAGCGGTCGTGAGCTCCCGCATCCGCTCGACGGGTTCCTCGACCCCGGCGTAGAGCCCGCAGTCGGGGTCGACGTAGGCGCGGACCGGGTCGACGACGACGAGCGCAGCGCGTCGTCCTGGCTGCAGCGCGCCGGTGAACCCGGCCGCCGCGTAGTCCTGGTGGTCGTCGGTCATGGGGTCCTGCTTCCGTGGTGGGTGGTCGTTGCCAGGGTGGGGACGGTCACGTGGACGCCCCCGGCTCGGGGACCGGACCCGACCTGTCGGGCCGGAGTGGCGCCTCCCGGTCGGGTGGTCCGAACGGACCGAACGCGACGATGAGCGCACCGAGGGCCGCGCAGCCGGCGAAGGTGAGCGCGGCGGCGCGGACGCCGTCGACGAACACCTGGACGTCGCCGGCCGGCAGGCCGAGCAGGCTGCCGTCGTAGGCGGCTGCCGCCTGGGAGGCGGACAGGCCGCCCGTCGCGATCGCGAGCCCGAGGGCCGTCGAGAACAGGAAGCCGGCGTTCTGCAGGGCGGAGCGGATGGCGTTGGCGATGCCGCGTCGGTGTTCCGGGACCCGGGTCATCAGTGCGGACGTGCTCGGCGTCATGAACACGCCCGTCCCCACCCCGACCGCGCCGAGGCCGGTGGCGGTGACGACGTAGGCGCTGCCGTCGGCGAGGGAGACCGCGAGCACCGCGGCGCCGAGGGCGATGAGGAGCATGCCGATGGTCGACAGGGTCCTGGCGGCCACACGACGGGCGAGGAACCCCGCGGTCACGGCGGCGACGGTCGTGCCGATCGGGGTGGGGAGCACCCAGAGGGCGGCCTCGACGGCACCCTTGCCGTCGACGGCCTGGAACGACAGGGACGCCAGCAGCACCAGCGCGTAGCTGGACAGGGCGCAGAGCCCGGCGGCGGAGAACAGGGTGATGGTGGCGCGGTCGCGGAAGATCGCCGGGTCGACCAGGGGGTGCGCGACCCGGCGCTGGGTCCACACGAACACGCCGCCGAGGACGACCGCGCCCGAGGCCATCGCCACGACGGGCACGGCCGACCAGCCGACCGAGCCGCCCATCGAGACGGCACCGACGAGCAGACCGACGGCCGCGACGGACAGGATCGATCCCGGTACGTCGAGGCGCTCGCCGGAACGGGGGCGGGTGCTGTGCGGGATCAGCCGGAGGGACCAGACGAGTCCGGCGAGCGAGATCGGCACACCGGCGAGGAAGATCCAGCGCCACCCGAAGGACTCGGCGACCAGCCCGCCCACGACCGGGCCGATGACCTGCCCGACCGCGGCGACGGTGGCGTTCAGGCCGAGGCCGAGCGACAGGATCGACTCCGGGAAGACGTCGGTGAGCAGTGCGGTCGTGTTCGTGACGATGGCCGCCGCACCCACGCCCTGCACGAGCCGGGCGCCGAGCAGGACGGCGGCGTCCGGGGCGAACCCGCACGCGAGCGAGGCGAGCAGGAAGACGAGGATGCCGGCGATGTACAGGCGGCGCCGACCGACGAGGTCGGCGATCCGTCCGAAGACCAGGATCAGGGTGGTCGTGGTGAGCATGTAGCTCAGGAGCACCCAGCTGGACTGCACCGCGCTGGCGTCGAGGTCGCGGCTGAGGTCGGGGAGTGCGACGAGCAGGGCGCTCGAGGAGATGAAGACGAGGACGACGCTCAGGCTCGATGCGCAGAGCACCTGCCAGGCGCGTCGTCGGGCGGCGCCCTCGTCGATGGTGCGGCTACTGATCGGTCGGCCCTCGCACGGCGGACGACGGCGGCACCAGGCGGTGGTGCGTCGTGACCCGCTGGAAGGCGGCGGCGGCGGACAGCACCAGGCGGTCGTCCCACGGCCGCGCGACGAGCTGCACGCCGACGGGCAGACCGTCGGGCGCGGTGCCCGCCGGCATCATCAGCGCCGGGAACCCCACGTAGTCGAACAGGCGGGTGTTCCGGGGGATGACGTCGTGCAGGTTGAACCGCTCGCCGTCGACGGACATGGTCAGGTCGTCGAGTCGCGGCGCGGTGGCCCCGATGCCGGGGGTGAGCACCACGTCCGCGCCGGCCTCGTCCATCCGGGCGACCATCGCGGCCTGCACCAGCGGGCGGCGGCGGAGCGCCCGGAGGTAGTCCGCCGCGGTCGGCAGGAACGACACGTCGAAGCGCGCTCGGGTCCCGGCGTCGAACAGGTCGGCCGTGGCGGCGTTGGCCTCCTGGTTCGCGGCGAGCTCGCCGTAGAAGACGGTCCAGCACTCCGCGTCGATCGACTCGAGGTCGTCGAACTCGATCGGCACGAGGGTCGCCCCGAGGGTGCGGAACCGTTCGGTCGCGGCGGCGTGGGCGTCGAGCACCGCGGTGTCGACGCGTTCGGTGAACCAGCCGCGCGGCACCCCGATGCGGAGGCCCTCGACCCGTTCCGGTGCCGCTTCGATGAGCGGGACGGCGGTGAACGTCGTCGGGTCCTCGCCGTCGGACCCGGCGATGACCGCCAGGACGAGCGCGAGGTCCTCGGCGGAGCGGGCCATCGGTCCGACGTGGTCGAGGGTCCACGACAGGCTCGCGACCCCGGTGCGCGGCACGAGGCCGTAGGTCGGCTTGATGCCGGTGGTGCCGCAGAGTGCGGACGGCACGCGGATCGATCCGCCGGTGTCCGATCCGAGCGCCAGCGGGACGATCCGGGCGGCGAGCGCCGAACCCGACCCGGTCGACGAGCCACCGGTCCAGCGCTCGGGGTCCCAGGGGTTCCGCACGGCACCGTACCGGGCGTTGTGCGGCCCACCGCAGGCGAACTCCGTCGTGGCCGCCGTGAACACGGGGATCGCGCCGGCTGCACGGAGTCGGGCGACGACGGTCGCGTCGGCCGGGGCCACACGGTCGCCGGTCTGGAGCGAGCCGCTCGTGACGATGGTCCCCGCGACGTCGATGATGTCCTTCACGGCGAACGGGATGCCCTCGAGCGGTCGGGCCTCGTCGTCCGCCCAGCGGCGGGTGGACTCGGCGGCGGCCGCCTCGGCTCCGTCCACCAGGCGCAGGACCGCGTCCGACCAGACGTCGTCGCTCGTCCAGTGCGGGGCGAGTGCGGCCAGGACGGCCGACGGGGTGGTGGTGCCGGACCGGTAGGCGTCGAGGAGCTCGACGACCGTGGCAGCGGCGGGGTCGGCCGCGGCGTCGGCGGCGGCGCCGGTGTCGGCGGCGGGGCGGCACGCCGACGGCGCGTCTTCGGGCCTCGCCGCGGTCGGCGCAGCGTCGATCGCGGCGTCGAGCAGCCGGCCGAACAGCTGCGCACTGTGTGCCGGTTCCGCGCGCAGCGCCGACGGGGCGGCCGGCAGCGGGTTCGCGCGGCTGGCGGCCAGCGCCCGGTCGAGCTGCGGGGCGATGGTGCCGCGGACCACGGCGGCGACATCGGTCACGCCGGGACCGCCGCCGGTGCGTGGGCGTCGGCGAGGTACTGGAACACCCCGGGCTGGCGGTCGCGTCCGAGCGGGAAGTCGTGGCGTGCCGCCGCGACCTCGCCGACGTCGATGGTGGCCCGGATGATCGGCCCCGCCTGGTGGGCCGGTGCCGAGACGACCAGGTCGCCCCGCGGTGAGACGACCGACGACCGACCGAAGTAGCTCACGGTCTTGCCGTCGACGGTCTCCTCGCCACCGCGGTTGGGGGCGACGATCCACGTCTGCGTCTCGAGCGCGCGGACCTGCAGTTCCTGGGTGAACAGGGTCTCGCGGAAGCCCATCGACGACACGAGCACGAGCATCACCTCGGCACCGGCGGCCCGCGATGCGAGCCAGTACTCCGGGAAGCTCCGGTCGTAGCAGATGAGCATGCCGAAGCGGGTGCCGAGCGCGTCGAACACGACCGGTCCGGAGCCGGCGGCGAAGTAGTGCTTCTCGTCGACGTCGGAGATCGCGTTGGTCGGGATCGAGGTCTTGCGGTACGACGCCACCTGCTCGCCGTGCACGTCGGTGCCGTGCACGAGCGTGCCGTCGGCGTCGATGAGCACGGCGCTGTTGTACTGCGCGTCGCCCGCGTCCTCGTACAAGCCGAAGGCGACGGCGGTGCCCAGACGCTTCGCCGCGGCGGCGAACCGGGCGGTCGCGGGGCCGGGGACGGGCTGCGCCCAGGCCTTGCGGCTGTCGTTGACCACGCCGCAGAAGTAGGGCGTGGTGCAGAGCTCGGGGAACACGACGAGGTCGGCGCCCTCGGCCGCCTGTTCGAACAGGGCGATGAGCTCGTCGAGCGCGACGTCGCCGTCGGCCGGGGTCTGTCCGGCCTGGACGACGGCCACCTGGATGACCGGTCGGCTCACTGCGGCGCTCATGCGGTGACCGCGCTCGGAGCAACGGACTCCACGCCCTCGCGGGTGCGCATGAGCGGCTGGATGCGGGTGCCGAAGTCGTCCATGCCCTGCAGGAAGTCGTCGAACACGACCATGATGCCCTTCGTGCCCTCGACGACGGCGGCCTCGTCGAGCATGGCCGCGACCTGCTCGTACGAGCCGACGAGCGTGCCCATGTTCATGTTCACGGCGCCTTCGGGCAGCGAGATCCGCTTGGCGGTGTTGCCCTCCTCGCCCTCGGTGTCGGTGAGTGCCTGACCCGTCATCCACGAGATCGCCTCGACGTCGACGCCGTCGTTGTAGAGCGCCCACTTGGCCTGGGCGGCCTCCTCGGTCTCGTCGGCGATGATCATGAACAGCACGTACGAGCCGACGTCGCGACCGGTCTTCGCCCGCGCCTCGATGAGGGCCTTGTTCTGGTCGGCGTAGGCGGTCGGGGTGTTCACGCCGACGCCCATCGAGAAGTTGTAGTCGGAGTACTGGGCGGCGAACGCCATGCCCTGCGACGACTGCCCGGCCGAGACGATCGGGATGTGTCCGGTCGGCTTCGGCAGCATCTTGCAGTCGTTCATCGTGAAGTAGTCGCCCTTGAAGTCGGACTCGCCGTGCTCCCACAGCTCCTTCATGACCTGCATGTACTCGGTCTGGTAGGCGTAGCGGCGCTTGAAGTGCACGTCGTCGCCGGGCCACAGGCCCATCTGGTCGTACTCGGCCTTCTGCCACCCCGCGACGAGGTTCAGGCCGAAGCGACCGTGCGAGATCGAGTCGACCGTCGCCGCCATGCGCGCCGCGATCGCCGGCGGGATCGTCAGGACCGCGGTGGTGGCGAACAGGCGGATTCGCTCGGTGCGGGCGGCGAGACCGGCCATCAGCGTGAACGACTCGAGGTTCTCGTCCCAGAACCCGCTCGGGCCGCCGTACCCGTGCAGCTTGATCATCGACAGCGCGAAGTCGAAGCCGTACGCCTCGGCCTTCTGCACGATCTCGAGGTTCAGGTCGAAGGACGGCTTGTACTGGGGCGACGTGGTGGAGATGAGCCAGCCGTTGCTGCCGATCGGGATGAAGACTCCGATGTCCATGGGGGACTCGCTTTCTGTGGTGGGTGTCGAGCAGGGAGGGGGAGGACGAGGTGGGTCAGGAACGCTTCGCGGCGGCCTTGGCGGCGGTCGCGACGGAGTGCCGCCGGATGGTCTGCGACACGGCCACGGCGACGATGAGCGCGCCGCCGTAGAACAGCTGCTGCACGAAGTTGTCGGCGCCGAGCATCTGCAGGCCGACGACCCCGGAGAACAGGAAGTACACGGCGATGAAGGTGCCGATCGCGTTGAACCGGCCCGGGACGACGGCGGTCGCGCCGAGGTAGCAGGCGGCGAACGCCGGGAGCAGGAACGACTGTCCGCTCGACGGGTCCGCGCCGCCGAGCGTGCCGGCGTAGACGACCCCGGCGACCGCGGCGGTGAGACCGGCGCCGACGAACGCACCGACCCGGAGGCGTCGGACGTTCAGCCCGGACAGCTCGGCGACGGTGCGGCCGGTGCCGACGAACAGCAGCCGTCGGCCGACCGGGGTGGCGCTCAGCACGACCAGGACGACGACGGTGGCGATCAGGCCGTAGACGAACGCGAGCGGCAGGCCGGCGAGCCCGCGCCACCCGACCGTGGCCTGCACGAGCGCGGGGTCGATGCCCGTCACCGACGACGAGGCGCTCATCCACTGGATGATCCCGATCATGAACGTCGAGGTGCCCAGCGTGACGATGAACGAGTCGATGCGGAACCCGACGGTGAGCAGGCCGTTGACGAGCCCCACCACGACGCCGATGACGAGACCGGCGACGATCGCGGGCACGAGCGGGACGTCCATCTTCGCGTTGAGCACGGCGATGGTCATGGCGGAGAGCGACATCGTCGAGGCGCCGGACAGGTCGAACTCGCCCGCGGTCAGCGGGAAGAGGAACCCGAGCGCCAGGATGAGCAGCACCGACTGGGACCCGAGGATGTTCTGCAGGTTGCCGAGGGTCGGGTACGTGTCGGGCAGCGCGATGCTGAAGGCGATGACGATGACGAGCCAGGCACCGAGCAGGGCGTACCGCTCGGTGTGCCCCCACGAGAAGCGCGGGCGGGTCGGACGGACGATCGAGGTCTCGAGGACGGGGTCGGCGGTGGTGGACATCAGGCGTTCTCCTTGACGAGGGAGGGAACAGCAGCAGGGGACGGAGCAGCGGCGGACGGCGCAGCGGGTTCGGCCGCGTCGACGAGGCTGGCCACGACCGCGGCCGCGATGACGTCGCGGTCGACGCGCTCGTCGGTCAGCACGTCGTGCACGCGGCCGTGGGCGAGGACGACGACGCGGTCGCACAGCTGCGCGAGCTGGTCGTAGTCGGTGGAGGCGCAGACGATGGCGACGCCCTGCTCCGCACTCCGGCGGAGCATCGAGAAGATGGCCGCGCGGGCTCCGACGTCGATGCCCTGGGTCGGTTCCTGCAGCAGCACGAGCCGGGGGTCGTCCTGCATCCACTTCGCCAGGACGGCCTTCTGCTGGTTGCCGCCGGACAGCGTGCCGAACAGGGCGGACGGGTCGGCGGGTCGGACGTCGTAGTCGCGGACCAGTCCCGCGACGTGCGACCGTTCCCGCCCGGGGGAGAGGCCGAGCAGTCCTCGGAGCTTCCCGAGGACGGGCAGGGTGACGTTCTGCTCGACGGACAGGGTGAGCGCCCCGCCCTCGCGCTTGCGGTCGGCGGGGACGTACACGACACGGCGGGCGATGGAGGAACCGGGTGAGACCCGGGTCAGGTCGGTCGGGGCGGCCTGCACCCCGTCGTCCCGCACGGTGAGCGAACCGGTCGCGGGTCGTGCGCCGTACAGGCCGGGCAGCACGTCCTCGACGCCCGACCCGGCGAGGCCCGTGATGCCGACGACCTCGCCGTCGGCGACGTCGAACGACAGGCCGTCGACGACACCGACTCGGAGGTCGCGGACCGCCACGACGGCGTCACCGGTGGTCGCCGGGCGCGGGGCCCTGGCTGCGGCGCCGTCGAGCCCGCGTCCGACGATGAGCGCGACGAGTTCGTCGGCCGTCGTCGTGGCGGTGTCACGGTGCGCCTGGACCCGGCCGGCCCGCAGGACGGTGACCCGATCGGCGTGCTCGAGGACCTCCGACATGTCGTGCGACACCAGCAGTGCCGAGGTGCGGCCGTCCGCGACCAAGTCCTTCACGACGCGGAACAGCAGGTCGGCGTCCTCCTTCGGCAGGAACACCGTCGGTTCGTCGAGCACGATGAGCGCTCGGTCGTCACCGAGTTCGGCGACGGCTCGCAGGATCGCGACGAGCGCCTTCTGGGTGTCGGAGAGCTCGTCGATCCGTGCGCGGGGGTCGATGTCGACCCCGTACCGCGCGAACAGCTCGGCGGCGGCGCGGTGCTCGGCGCCCCAGCGGACGAAGGGGCCCCGGCCGGCCACGACGGTCGCGAGCCGCAGGTTCTCGGTCACGCCCAGGGACGGGACGAGCGCGAGGTCCTGGTGGACGAAGCTGATCCCGACGCGGCGGAAGTACCCGGGCGGCACCGGCAGGGGCAGTCGGGCGCCACGGACCTCGATCGTCGCTCCCGGCTCCGGCGCGTAGGTACCGGACAGGATCTTGATGAGGGTCGACTTGCCGGAGCCGTTCTCGCCGAGGAGCGCGTGGACCTGGCCCGGCAGGACCTCGAGGTCGACGTCGTCGAGGGCGGTCAGTCCGCCGAAGCGCTTCGTGAGTCCGCTGATCCGCAGCACCGGCACGCCGCTCACTCGGCCGCGCCCCAGATGGCCTCGTAGCCGGTCTTGTACGCGTCGCCGTAGCCCTTGCTCGGTGCCGGCGGGGTGCCCGTCTCGTCGACGTTGTCCTTCGTGAAGACCTTGAGCGGGGTCTTCTCGTCACCGTCCTCGATGATCGGGGTGTCGGTCAGGACACGGCCGGCCTGGTCGAGCGTGGCGTACGCGAGCCACTCCATGTTCTCGCCGATGTCCATCGTGAGGACGCTGCCGTCCTGCAGGATCTTCAGCACGGCGGGGGTGCCGTTGTACGACGAGGTGAACACCTGGCCGGTCTTGCCCGCCGCGGTCACGCCGGCCTCGACGTAGAGGGTCAT
Source organism: Curtobacterium sp. VKM Ac-2884 (assembly GCF_015350945.1). Lineage (NCBI taxonomy): Bacteria > Bacillati > Actinomycetota > Actinomycetes > Micrococcales > Microbacteriaceae > Curtobacterium > Curtobacterium sp. VKM Ac-2884. Next base: position 786,654 of record NZ_JADKSA010000001.1, on the reverse strand, counting down.
CGAGTCGTAGACCGGCAGCACGTAGTCGAGGTTCGGGTTGGACTGCACGGCGGACTGCACCGTCGACGAGATCTTCGTCGCCCAGTCGGCGACCGGCACGTTCGTCACCTTGACGCTGCAGCCGTCGCACTGCGCCTCGAACTCGTCCTGCATCGCCTGCACGATGCCGTCGGACGGCGGGACCTCGGAGGACGTGATGATGAGGACGTCGCCCTGGCCCTTCGTCTCCTTGATGGCCCAGTCGGCGTTGAGCTTCGCGGCCTCGTGGAACGGGGCGGTCACCTGCGCGGCGACGAGGTCCTGCAGCTGGTCCGGCAGCGCCTCGCCGGTCTGGTACGTGTGGCTGATCAGCACGGGGATCCCCGCGGCCTTCGCACGCTTCAGGGCCGGGACGATGAGTTCGCCGTTGACGCCCTGCGCCAGCACGATGATGTCGGCGCCTCGGCTGATCGCCTGGTCGATGCCGGCGGAGTGCTCGGTGGGCGTGCCCTGGTTCGTGTACTCGATCCACTTCGCGCCGTACCGCTCGGCGACCTTCTCGCCGGCCTCGTCGACCGCGGTGATGAAGGGGACGGCGGACGAGTTCGGGATGTTGAAGATCGTCTTGCCGGCGATCCCCGACATGTCGAAGGGCTCGCCCTCGAAGGTGAACTCGGGGTCGACGCTGGCGGCCTCGATCTGGCTCGTGGCGTGCTCGACCCCGGCGGAGTCGTCGCCGGAGCTCGTCGACGCGGTCGAGGTGGCCGAGCAGGCGGACAGGAACAGCACGCCGGAGAGTGCGGCGGCGAGGAGCGCGGGGCGGGGAAGACGCGTTCGGGACGGTGCGGGGGACGACATCGGTCGGGGACCTCCTGGACGGGTGGAGCAGGGAAGGTGCGGGGAAGCTGCAGCGGGTACGACGAACACCCCGCGGCGCGGGGTGGCGTGTGCTGGGAGCCGGGAGACGTTCACCGGCGGCGGGGCGTCGGGGTGACGCCGGCCGCTGCAGTGGGGCTGATGCGAATGTAACGGCAGTGGGGAGCCAGCAGGCGGTCGCCCGGTAACGGTCCTGTTAGGCGTTTGTTTCGCTGGTGTTAGGCCACCCGCGGCGATGGTGCGCGCGGGGCGTCCGCCGCGTGGTTCCGCGGGGAGCGACTGCGCCACCGAGGCCCGTGCACGTGCGGATCCGGGCGGTGACGCGGCGGCGGCGGCGGGGCGAAACACGCCGGACGCATCCGAGGCGACTTCCGGTAACGGCGCTCTCACAATTCGGTGCGACGGCCGCGCACGGCGGCTGGCGGAATGCCCAGGTGCCCCGGCCGCACAGCCGCGCTGACCGGGACATTCCGGCGTGGCCGGTCCGGGGGCCGCTGGCGTAACCCAGCCGATACGGATCCGGCACGGCGGCGAAACGAACGAGCGGTGGACTGCACGAGCACACCAGCCACCACGACAGGAGCACCCCGATGATCACCACCGTCGTCGCCGGCAACCCCAAGCCGGCCTCACGGACGCTCGACGCCGCGACGGTCGTGCTCGAACGCCTCACCGGTCGCGCCCCCGACCACGTCGTCGACGTCATCGACCTCGGCGCCGGCCTGCTCGGCTGGGGCGACACGGCGGTGTCCGACGCCGTCCGGACCGTCGCCGGCTCCGACCTCGTGATCGTCGCGTCGCCGACGTTCAAGGCGACCTACACCGGGGTGCTCAAGCTGTTCCTCGACCAGTTCGGCACCGGTGACGGGCTCGCCGGGGTCGTCGCGGTACCGCTCATGCTCGGTGCCGGTCCGGCCCACGCGCTCGCACCGGAGGTCTTCCTCAAACCGGTGCTGGTCGAACTCGGCGCGACCGTCCCCGCCCCCGCCCTGTACCTGAACGACAAGCAGTACTCGGACCCCGCATCGACCGACGTCTGGCTCACCCGCTGGCGGGACGTCGTCCTCGGTGCGACCGCCAGCCACCAGGAAGGAACCGCGTCATGATCAGCCCCTACTCCACCGAGGCCCCGGACCTGTCCGCACTCAAGCAGGCGTTCTCGGGCTTCCCCTGCGGTGTCGCCGCACTGTCCGCCGTCGTGGACGGGGAACCGACCGTGCTCGTCGCGTCGTCCTTCACCGTCGGGGTCTCGCAGGACCCACCGCTGGTGATGTTCGCCGTGCAGCACACCTCGACCACGTGGCCGGTGCTCCGCGACGCCGGCACGATCGGCGTCTCGATCCTCGGCGAGGGGCACGCGCAGGTCACGCGGCAGCTCGCCTCACGCGACAAGTCGGTCCGGTTCGTCGGGGTCGACACGACGGTCGCCGACACCGGAGCGGTCTTCCTGCAGGGGGCCCCGATCTGGCTGGAGTGCTCGGTCGAGCACACCTACCCCGCCGGCGACCACGACATCGTCGTGCTCCGCGTGCTCGGACTCATGTCCGACTTCGCGCACAGCCCGCTGGTCTGGCACCGGTCCGCCTTCGCGACGCTGAGCGCCTGACCGGCGCTGCGTGCCTGACCGGCGCTGCGTGCCGGACCGGTGCTGCGTGCCGGACCGGCACCGGGCAACGGACAGGAGGCCCGTCCCACGTGAGCGGTCTGCTCACGTGATCCGGGCCTCCCGTCCACACCGCGGCGTCAGCCGCGCAACGCCTCCGTCAGCTTCACGCGACTGCCCGTCCGCAGCAGCGCGTTCTCGTAGACGCGGGCGCCCACCAGGACGACCACGACCACCGCGGCGACCACGATCAGGAGCGACAGGATCGGCTCCCACCACTCGGCCGTGCCGAGGAAGATCCGCATCGGCATGCCGATCGGTGCACTGAACGGCACGTACGACATGATGCCGAGCACCGTCGGGTTGTTGTACGCGACGATGATCAGGATGTACGGGATCATCACGAGCATCATCACCGGCGTGGTGACGCTGCCGACGTCCTCCTGCCGCGACACCAGCACGGCCGCCGCGGCGAAGAGCGACGCGATGAGCACGAAGCCGACGGCGAAGAACCCGACGAACCACAGGATGCTGGGGCCGAGCATCGAGAACATGTTGTCCTGCCCGGTCACCGCCAGGGTGACGACCGCGGCGATGGCCACGGCGACGATCTGCGCGAACGCCATCACGCTGTTGCCGAGGACCTTGCCGGCGAGCAGCGCCCTGGCCGAGATCGCGGACATCAGGATCTCCACGACCCTGGTCGACTTCTCCTCGACCACGCTCTGCGCGATCGACTGGCCGAAGGTCACGGCCGAGGCGAAGTACACGACGCCGAACGCGATGGCGATGAGGTAGACGAGTCCGCCGGGCAGCGCGTCCGGGTCGAGCAGCTCGATCCGCGGTGTGACGCTCAGTGCGGAGACGACGTCGGTCGGGGCCTCGTCGAGGCCGACGACCTTGTAGCCGAGCGGGTCGTCGGACGGCACGATCGCCGCGTCGACGTCGCCGTCCCGCACGAGCCGTTCTGCGTCGGCCACGGAACCGGACTTCGTGATGTCGAGCCCGCTCGTGGTGGGCAGCGAGACGCCGTCGACCACGGCGACCGGCGTGGTGTCGTCGGCGGTGGCCTTGCCGACGATGCCGCCGACCACGATGGACGCGACGACCATGCCGATCAGGATGAGGGCGGAGACCACGAAGGCCTTGCTGCGGATGCGTGCCTGGATCTCGCGTGCGGAGACGAGCCGCACGGCCTGCACGAAGGAGTCGTTCATCGGATGACCTCCCGGAAGACCTCGCTGAGCCGCGGGACCCGCGGGGCGAACGACCCGACGGTGCCCTGCTGGACGGCCCGCTGCAGGACGTGTTGGGCGGTGGACGGGTCGGCCTCGAAGACGGCGTAGCCGCCGTCGAACTCGCGGACCGTCACACCGGGCTCGTCGCGGAGCCAGGCGACGTCGCCGTCGACCAGCAGCTCCCAGGCGGCGGGGCCGGCCTGCTTGCGGAGTTCGTCCTGCGGGCCGGCGGCACGGATGGTGCCGCCAGCGATCACGACGACGTCGTCGCAGAGCCGTTCGACGACGTCCAGCTGGTGGCTCGAGAACAGCACCGGGACCCCGCGCGCCGCGGTCTCGCGCAGGACGCCGAGCACGGTGTCGACCGCCATCGGGTCGAGGCCCGAGAACGGCTCGTCGAGCACCAGCACCTCGGGGTCGTGAGCCAGGGCCGCGGCGATCTGCACCCGCTGCTGGTTGCCGAGCGACAGCTTCTCGACGGCGTCGTCGGCGTGGCCGGTCAGCTCGAGCCGTTCGAGCAACTCGGTGGTCCGCGTGGTCGCCGCGCGCTTGTCGACGCCGTGTAACCGGGCCATGTAGGTGATCTGCTCGGCCACCGGCATCTTCGGGTACAGCCCGCGTTCCTCGGGCATGTAGCCGAAACGGCGGCGGTCGGCGGGCCGGACCGCGGTGCCGTCGATCGAGACGGATCCCGCGTCGGCCTGCAGCACGCCGAGCATGATGCGCATGGTGGTCGTCTTGCCGGCGCCGTTGCCGCCGACGAACCCGGTGAGGCGGCCGTTGCCGACCGTGAACCCCACGTCGTCGAGCACCCGGCGGTCGCCGAAGTGCTTCGTCACCCCTTCGATGGTGAGCATGTCGTACCCCTCTCGCGACGGCCTGCGCCGCCTGCGTCGACGCTATTGGCCGGGAGGCCCGGGGCGCCTCCGCCATCCGGCGGGACTTGGGTGGGTGGTCGGCTCCACCGCGCGGGGGAGCCGGTGGGCGGGGCGGGCGGGCGGCGTCGTCCCGCGGTGCCGTGACGTGCCTCCAGGCCGGATGCGTGTGCATCTTCCGACGTTCCACGCGTCGAACGACTCACGTTCTGTCGGAACATGCACCCGCACGCAATGCGTGTGCATCTTCCGACGTTCCACGCGTCGAACGTCTCGTGGAACGTCGGACTTCGCGGCGGCAGCCGGTCGGCGAGTCGGGCTCGGTCAGCCGGCGACGCCGTGCTCGAACGCCCAGACGACCGCCTGGATGCGGTCGCGCAGCGCGAGCTTCTGCAGCACGTTCGACACGTGGGTCTTCACGGTGGCGTCGCCGACGTACAGCTCGGCGGCGATCTCGGCGTTGCTGAACCCCCGGGCGAGCAGCCGGAGCACCTCGGTCTCGCGCTCGGTGAGCCCGGCGGCTGCCAGCGCGCCGTCCGCGGTCCGCGCGCTCGCCACCGGCGCGGCCGTCGCCCGGCTGATCACCCGGCGCGTGACGTCGGGCGCGAGCAGGGCGTCCCCGGCGGCGACGGTCCGGACGGCGTCGATCAGCCGTTCGGGGGAGGCGTTCTTCAGCAGGAAGCCGCTGGCACCCGCCTCGAGCGCCTGGAACAGTGCGTCGTCGCTGTCGAACGTCGTCAGGATGAGCACCGCCGGCGGGTCCGGCAACGCTGCGATCCGCCGTGCGGCCTCGAGCCCGTCGACGCCGGGCATCTGCACGTCGAGGCACACCACGTCGGGGCGCAGGGTCCGGACGGCCTCGACCGCACGGGCGCCGTCGGGGGCCTCGCCGACCACCCGGAACCCCGGCTCGGACTCCAGGATCACGCGGAACCCGGCCCGCACCAGCTCCTGGTCGTCGGCGAGCACGATCGTCAGGTCGGTCGTGCCGTTCTGGTCGTTCGTGTCGTTCACGTCGTCGGCAGCCATGCCCGCACCAGGTAGCCTCCCCGGGCGCGTGGCCCGATCTCGATCCGTCCGTCCACCGCAGCGACCCGCTCCCGCATGCCGATGTGCCCGAGGCCGCTGCCCGACGGATTCCGCGCAGCACGGTCGCCGTGTCCGTCGTCGGTCACCTCGACCTCGACGCCGTCGTCCAGGTACCGGAGCCGGACGTCCGCGCGAGCGGTGGGGCCGGCGTGCTTCAGGACGTTCGTCACGGCCTCCTGCACGATCCGGTACGCGACGGCGGCGACCGTCGGCGGCACGGGACGCTCGTCGCCCACGACCACGTACTCGGTCGGGTGACCGGCGACCCGGGCGGACTCGGCGAGCTCGACGATGCGGGCGATGCCCTCGGTGCTCGGAGCGTCCCCGGCACCGCGGTCACCGGCGCCCGGCTCGTCCGCCGACCGCAGGGTGCCGAGCATCCGCCGGAGTTCCTCGACAGCCGTGCGCGCGCTCTCCTCCACCACGCCGAGCGATGCCGTCGCCTGCGCGGGATCACGGTCGATGACCCGTCGGGCCGCGCCGGCCTGCACGCCCATCAGGGACACGTGGTGCGCGACGACGTCGTGCAGTTCGCGGGCGATCCGGACCCGCTCGATCGTCACGGCCTGTGCGGCGCTGCGCTCCCGTTCGGCCGCGAGCTCCGCGGTGCGTTCGTCGAGCTGGTGCCGGGCGACCGCCGAGGCCCACGCCCGGTTGCCCGCGTACCAGGCGGCGCCGAAGTAGATGACGTTGATCACGATGTTCAGGAGCGAGTACGCGATGTACGGCGGGATGAGGGAACCCGCGTCGTTCGGCAGCGCGTTCGGCACCGCCCACCCGAACGAGATCGCGAGGAACAGCCACGCGAACATCCCGCCGATGACGACCCACCGGACCACCTCGGCCCGCACCCGGTCGGCGCACCAAGCGCCGACGGAGTACAGCGAGATGAACAGGGTGAAGTTGACCAGGAACACCTCGGGCACGTGCAGCAGCTGCGTGGCCGCGAACGCCAGCGCGGACACCACGGCAGCGGACATCGGGAACCGGCGGCGGAACGCGATCGGGACGGCGTTCGCGATGATCATCAGGGCCGAGACCCACCAGGCAGCCTGGTCGTCGCCGTAGATGCCGGACGCCCCGTACAGGACGGTGGTGATCGCGAGCGCAGCGGCGAAGCCGACCGCGAAGACTGCGTCGCTGCGCAGCTTGGTCGGGCCGACGGGTAACCGTCTCCATTGCTCTGACCCCACGGCCGACACGCTAGCGGACCGCGCCGAACGCTCCAGCTCGTTCGTGACATTCGTCACTACAGCCAGCAGGTCCAGGAGGCCAGACTCCCGTTGGGGTCACGACAACCAACAGAAAAGGGGTGACGCGTGAAGGACGATCGCGTCTTGCAGATGGTCGCACAGCGGCTAGCCACGATGCCCGCGCCGGACACCAGCCGGGCGGTCATCGACGTCGAGCGGAACCATCCGGTCCTCGGCACACCGGCGATCGCCTTCTGGGGCGGGGCCACACTCGTCGCGGCGTTCTACGACGCAGGAAGGCAGGCAGGTTGATGTCCGTCCAGATGAAGATCGCCGAGATCCTCGACGAGACCGAGTGGGACACGGACAACGCGTCCATTGAGCCAACCCCTCGGCGGCCAGAACTCGGTCTCCCGGCCGTCGTCGCGACGCTCGGCGTCGCGAACGCCCTGGTGGCGGCCTACAACAAGGGCAAGGCCGACTGCGGCGGTTGACGTTCGTCGTCCAGGGCGACCCCGCTCGGTCAGGGTCGCCCTGGACCATCTCCACGGCGCCGGTTTTCCGTGGATGTGTCGGCGAGGGTCGAGTATTTGACGTTCATGAACAGTAAAGGTGAGATCGAGACTCATGTCAAGGCTTCCATCGTCACGGGCGAGGATCGTCGCTCCCCGGGCGACCGAACGGACCGTCGGCTCGACGCTGTACCGATCCGAGGTGATCGGAGCGGTCCCCGCACTGCTCGCCAGCGCTGAGACTCTCTACAACTCGGCCCGTCGAGCGCCGATGCTCACGGACTGGAGCATCTCCCGCCAGACCTATGCCGGAGCCCCTCGGATCGTGCGGGCCGGACTCGACCTGGTCGCTCGCGACCGTGTCAACACGGCGATGCACGTGATCAGGGTGGTCTCGAACGCGACGTTGCTCGTCGCTCCTCCGAAGTGGCGGCTCGTCAGGGCTGCTGCGAGTCTCGCCAGCGGCTTGAGCACGGCGCTCCTCTCGCCGCGCGAGCGGTACGGAAGCGACGGCGCTGACCAGGCCACCGCAGTGGTCCAGATCAGCAACGGCGTGGCACGCCTCGGACAGACGAGACCACGGGTCGTCGACGCGGCCGTCTGGAACGTCTCGCTCCAGTCCTGCTTGTCGTACACCGCGGCCGGCTGGATCAAGCTCGCAGGTGGGTCCTGGCGGGATGGGAGTGCCGTCACCGACATCCTGCGGACTCGTGCTTACGGGAACGAGCGAATGTGGCGACTGCTGGACCGGCATCCGGCCATCGGACGCGCGCTGACCTGGACGGTCCTCGGCTTCGAGTGTGCCTTCCCGGTGGTCTACGTCCTCCCGCCAGCTGCCGTCCGAGGCCTCATGACTGGTGCCCTGGCCTTCCACCTCGTCAACGGACACGCCATGGGGCTGTGGCGCTTCGTCTTCGCGTTCGCCAGCATGCACCCGCACCTGACGGCCACGACCAAGGACCGGCGCACGGGGATGTCGACGGCCACTCCGGTGATGGCGGTCACAGCGACCGGTGGTGCGATGGCCGTGTCGATGATCGCATCGATCCTCCGCCGTCAGCGGGTGCGGAACCAGACCACGATGCAGGTGGACTCCGGCGCGCGGCTCGGGGTCGAAGTGGTGCCGGGCGACGACTCCAAGCCCATCGTCGTGTTCGAGAGCGGGCTCCTTGGGCTGCCGGAGCACTACGCCTGGCTCCGCCGATCACTCCACGAGGCCGGGTACGCCACCGTCGCGTACTGTCGTCCGGGCTACGGAGCAAGCGGTGATGCCGACGGCGGGGACGTGTCCGTGTCGCGAGCAGCCACGAACCTCGCTGCCCTGGTTCGCTCCGTCCGCTCGGACCATCCAGGCGTCGTCCTCGTCGGGCACTCCCTCGGCGGCGAGATCGTGCGGCGGGTCGCCGAGACATCGGATGCGATCGCGGGCGTGGTCTACCTCGATCCCACGCACCCGGATCAGCTGAGTCGTTCCGAAGCGCAGCGAGCGACCGTGCGCGACTTCTCTGACAACCTCGCGTCGTTCGATATCTCGACCCGGTTGTCCCTCGGGACCTTCCTCACCGTCCCGGCGTGGATTCGCACGCTCCCGTCCGACGCTCAGGCGCGGGCGGCCGACCAATTCCGGGACGGCCGGCTCTGGCGCGCGGGTCGAAAGGAGTGGACCGCGATGCGACACGACCTCGCGCAGGGTGCCCCGGTGGGGCCGAACGCATCGGTGGCGGCGCTACTGGTGAGCGCAGGGCGGACGCTCCAGGGTGATCCGGACATCCTCGCCCTGCACAACGAGATCATCGACGCGCACGCCGGAAACGCCCTCGTGAGGAACGTGGTCATCGACGACGTTACACATGACTCGATGTTGACGAATCCTGACCATGCAGCGCGACTCGCACAGACGCTCCGCGCGTTCCTCGACGACCTCGGACCCGGCGGTGCGTACACCGTGGTCCGCGGCGACGGAGCGCGATCCGGTTCCGGGTTCCGTCCGGAGTCGCACGAGGAGGCAGCCGCATGATCGCCCCGATGGCGTTCGGGGCGCATCTCGCCGCGACGGTCTTCACGCAGCTGCCGGGCAACGGGTTCGGTCGAGTCCGCGAAGTCGATCTGTTCGCACTCGTACCGAGTTGGAGGTTCTTCGCGCCCAAGCCCGCCACGACCGACTACCACCTCTTCGCTCGCGGGCTCGACGCCGGAGGATCGACGACCAGCTGGATCGACCTCCACCCACCGGTAGATCGGACGTTGCGGCACGCGGTCTGGTTTCCCGAGCACCGGGTGCAGAAGGCCGTCTTCGACGTCATGACCGATCTGCTCAGTGTGTTCCGCTCCGTGGATGGGCTCTCGGTCAACGAGCAACCGCCCTATCGAGTGCTCGAGGGCTACGTGCGGCGCCTCGCGGACGTCCGTCCAGAACTGGCGGCGTCCGACGATGTCCAGTTCTGCATCGCCACGAGTACGGGCTTCGATGAGTCGATCGACCCCGCGGTGCTGTTCGTGTCTCGGCGGATACTCGTCACCGAGCCTGCCGACTCTGCAGCGGTGAGCGCATGACCGACGTGACCGACTACGGGGCACAGTTCGCTGACATCTACGACGACCTCATCCCGAGAGCGTCGTTCACCGACGACATGGTGCGGTGGGTGCTCGCGCTCGTCGACGAGGCGACTCCGTCTGTGCTCGAGTTGGGTGTCGGGACCGGACGCGTGCTCGTGCCGCTCGCTCGTGTCCTCCGCGAGCGCGGTTCGAACGCCTCGCTGGTCGGGGTCGATGCGTCCTCCGAGATGCTCGCGCGTCTCGAAGCCACCGCACTCGGCCTGGACGTGTGCGGCATCACGGCCGACATCCGGGCGTTCCGGACTGAGGAACGGTTCGACATGGTGCTCTGTGTCTGCAACACCATCGGGATGAGCATCGATCCCGGTGCGGAGGCCGAGGTGTTCCTGACTGCCGCAGCCGCGCTGCGGCAGGGCGGGGTGCTGGTCGTCGAGACACAGAACGCAGAGCTTGTCCGCGGGTTCTTCGGCCCGGATGGCCCGGGCGCCGTCTTCGCGCCGTACCCCGGGCGCACACGAGGCTTGGTCTCGTTCGGCTCGGTCGTCGATGACGTCTTCCACGCCGACCAGGTCTGGATCGACGGAGACCGCCTCATTCGACGAAGCGAATCGGTCCGCCTGGCCGACGTCGCCGACCTGGTCCGGTGGGCAGATGCCGCAGGGCTGCGGCTCGAGGGCCACTACACCGATCTCAGCGGACAGCCGGCCGACCGGCCGTCCGTACACGACGTCCTCGTGTTCCGGGCTCACTGACCCCACCGGGCGAGGGCGAGGGGCCGAGCCGACCGGCTCGGCCCCGCCACCGGTCCGGCGCTTCGTGCCGGACCGGATCCACTGAACACAAGGAGAACACGATGACATTGATCGAGAGCATCACCGAGCAGGCCAGCGTTCACGAAGCGAGAACCTCCCGAGACCGCGCAGCGTTGGTCGACTCGTCCGCAGACGTCGTGATGGGAACGCCGACGTTCTTCTTGGCCGGTGTCGGCGTTGCGCAACTGATTGTCACCACGCTCGACTGAGTACGCCACGACCGGGCGGTCCGAGTGGGTCCGTCCGGTCGTCCGGTCGATCATTCGCTGTGCCGTCTCAGGTGGAATGCGGGTCTGCGATGGTCCGCAGCACGGTCAGATGATGCTCGAAGGCGTCGCGCCCGTCGTCCGTGATTGCGAGCCAGCTCCGTGTACTGCGTCCGACCCGCAACCGACGAACCCTGACGAAGCCGGCGTCCCGGAGGACGGTGGCGGCCTGCGACAGCGTGGAGTCACTGACTTCGAGGGCATCGCGGACCGCGCTGAACTCGGCTTCGTCGACCGTGCGGAGCAGGGCCAGCAGCGAGAACCGAACCGGTGAGTGCACCCGGTCGTCGAGCTCGTGCCGTGGGTGCGGCCCCGGTGTCATCGGCGATGCGGCCGTGCGAGCACCGCAGCCACGATAAGGGGTGCGGCGACGACCAACGACGTCGCTCCCCAGGCCGCCACTGAAGCGGGGGCGTCGAGGCCTCGCAGTAGCAGGGCTTCGAGTGGCGCGACGGCGAGCAGGTACAGGATGCCGGTGGTCACCCACGCTGCTGTCATAAGCTTGTTGCCGCCTCGTGGCACGACGCGTCGAGTAGCGGCCACGAGCCAGAGTGCGACTACGACCGCTGCTGCGATGACGAGGCTGAGGAGTCGGGGGGCGCCCAGTCCTTCGACGAGGAACACGAACGCAGCGACGACCACGGCACTGCACAGGAACACCGGGGACTGCCATCCGCGGCCGTGTCCGAGGCGAGCTTCGGGTCCGGAGGATCGATCGAGAGCACTCATGTTCATAGATCCTAAACGTGTACTCGGGTCAGGACCTGATCTCCCAGCGGAACACCAGCTTCGCCACGAACCCGCCGAGTGCCACCCAGCCGAACGTGGGCAGCAGGAACAGCCAAGTCGCCCCGAGGTCCCCGGTCCACGACGCCTCGGCGAGCAGCGCGATTCCCCCACCGGGGAGCCACCCGGCGATCGGTTGGCCCGACATGAGGGCCCACACGGCCACGACGATGGTGCCCATGAACACCGGGAGGCACGTGTACTGCGCGCTCTCCGGCGAACCGGTCACTCCCGCAGTGGCCATCGCGAGGGCAATGAACATCGCCTCAGCGGCGATGACCGTGACGCCGAGCAACCACGGGTGCGCGAGCGGATCGCCCGTGGTCGCGCCCAGCACGATCAGGACTATCGCGAGCTGGACGAGGTTGACGACCACGATGGGGAGCGTCATCCCGAGCAGGATGTGCACATCGGAGGGCACGGTGCTCCGGAGGCGCTTCAAGAAGTGGGTCTGCCGTCGTGCCGCAAGCGTCGTGGTGGACACGGAGTAAGTACCCATCGCGCTGAGACCGACCACGATGCACGCACTCGCGTACGCGGCTGAGCCGTTGCGCGCTCCGGAGAACACGAAGAACGCGCCGAACGCGATCGGCAGGAGCACTGCACTCGCGAGGACAGTCCGGTTCCGGAGCAACATGAGCAGCTCGGCGCGGGCGATGGCGGTCACTGGTCGGTCTCCGCCCCGGGCTGGTCGCGACCGAGCCGGTCGAACACGGCCTCGAGCCGTGGTGCGGCCGTCGTGAGGTCCGCGACGCTTGCGCCGGTCCGGTCTGACCATGCGAAGACCGCTCGGACGGTCGACTGGACGTCGCCGGTCCGGATCGTCATGCGGCCGTCGTGGTCGCGGACGGCTTCGAGGTCCATGATCGCGGATCCCGAATCCGTCCGGAACGAAACGGCGCCAATCTCTCTCGCGAGGATCTCGCTCGCGCTGCCGTCCGAGACGATTCTGCCTGCGTGCATGAGGACGATGCGGTCAGCGTGCCGTTCTGCTTCTTCGAGGTAGTGCGTGGAGACCACCACCGTCGTCCCCTGTGCGCGGAGGCTGTCGATGTGTGCCCAGATCCCGGACCGTGCTGCCGGGTCCAGCCCAGTCGTCGGTTCATCGAGAAGCAGGAGCTCCGGTTCGCCCCACACGGCAGCGGCGAGGTCGAGTCGTCGGCGCTCTCCGCCGGAGAGTGACTTCACCGGACGACGAGCATGGTCGGTCAGGCCGACGAGGTCGAGCACGCGGCCCAGCTCGTCGTGTCTACCGGAGACCTCGCCGAGTACTCGGAGGCACTGCGTGACGGAGAGGTCCGGGGAGGTGCCGCCTTCTTGGAGCACGACGCCCGTCCGCCGGTGCACCTGTCGGCGGTCCCGAGGGTCGAGGCCGAACACCCGGACCGATCCCTGGTCCGGGGTGGTGTGGCCTTCAAGGACGTCGAACAAGGTCGACTTCCCTGCTCCGTTAGTGCCGAGCACGGCTGTCACTTGGCCGGCGGGGACGTCGAGATCGACGTGGCAGAGCACCTGGTTGCCCCCGAAGCGATGGTTGACGCCCCGGGCCTCGATGACGTGGTCCAGTGCAACAGGATGCATGGAGTCAGTCTGTGGCTCGAAGATGCTCTGGCACAGTGACAGACAGCAGCGTCGCGCATGACAATTGTCAGGTCGCGACGCTAGGCTCGGGCGAACGTCGGCGACACAATGTTAGATATCGGGGGATGTCCATGGCGATAGAGGCTGTTCGGCAGGGTGGACGAGTGGCAGTGGGGCTGCCGCATGTGGACCCAATGAGACGACTGCACCGCTACACGACGCTCAGCCTCGTCGCTGCACTGGCCCTGACCGCCGTTTCGCTGGCACCGCGAGTCGAGGACATTACCGTGCGGGCGATCTTCCTGATCGGCGCGGCCGTCGCCTCGCTGCTCGCAGTCTGGTGGGACCGCCGCGCTCCGAGCGCGCTCTTCGCCAGCGGAGTGGTGTTGACCGCTCCGCTTTGGGCTGTCGGCGCGCTCGCCGGAGAGGGCCTCACGGTCATCCCGGTCGCACTGGTCCTCGCGTTCCGTACGCCGCACGTCCGTCGAGTGGTCGTCCACGTGGCGGTACTGGTGACGGCGCTGATCGCCGTGCCCACCTTTGTCGCGTCGGCTGACCATGACGGCGGTACCTTCTTCGACATCGCGGTGATCGCGTTCGTCGGCTTCGGTGCCGCCTATGGGGTGGTGCTCCTCAACGGCTACGCCTGGCGCCTTGCTTCGGGCATCGCCGCGGCGGGACGGGCGGAAGCCGAGCTCGCTGTCCTTCGAGAGCGTGTTCGGTTCGCGAGTGATCTCCACGACGTGCAGGGACACAGCCTCCACGTGCTCCGGATGCGCCTCGCCACGGCTGAGGTACTCCTCGAGCGTGATGGCCGAGCGGCTGCGGACGAGCTCCGCGCGGCGTCCGAACTCGTCGAGGACTCGATCCGGATCGGTCGATCGCTCGCCTTCGGGGAGCGCGAGGTCGTGCTCGAACAAGAGGTGACGAACGCGGTGAACCTGTTCGACGCCGCCGCTATCCGATGCGAAGTCGATGCTCGCGGTACCGTGCCGCCCGAGCGGAACAGGCTCTTCGGTCAGCTCGTCCGGGAGAGCGCGACGAACATCCTTCGTCACGCGCAGGCGACGTGGGTGCGGATCGAGATCACCTCCGACAGCGTGCTGGTCGAGAACGACGGTGTGTGTCGGCCAGCTGCTGCGCCGCGAGGGCTCGCGACGCTCGGTGGCCGATTCCGAGCCGATGGCGGTTCGTTCTCGAGTGGCGTCGTCGACGACGTGTTCCGAGTCCGAGGTGTCGTCGCGTGACGACTGTGCTCGTCGCCGAGGACGAAGCGCTCCTGCGCGCGGCGCTCGTGTCGTTCATCGGGCACGCAGAAGGGGTCGACGTGGTCGCCGAGTGCGCGAACGGGGCCGAGGCAGTTGCCGCGCACGCGCGTCTCTCACCGGACGTCGTCGTGCTCGACCTGGAGATGCCGGTCCTCGACGGGCTCGATGCGGCCACGGCGATCCTCGCTGCGCGACCGGACGCAGCCGTGCTCATCGTCACGAAGCACGCTCGACCTGGAGTACTCCGTCGTGCGTTGCGTGCTGGTGTCCGCGGGTTCCTCTCCAAGGACGTCGGACCAGGCAAGCTCCTCGAGGTGGTGGAAGAGCTCGCGGCGGGCCGGCGCTACGTGGACCCCGAAATCACCGCGGCGGCGATGTCGGACGACAGCCCGCTCACCGATCGCGAGTCGGAGCTGCTCGAGTTGACCGAGCTCGGGATGAGCGTCCGCGAGATGGCGGCAGCCTTGCACCTCGCGCCGGGCACCGTCCGGAACTACCTCTCGACGGCCATGGCGAAGACCGGGACCTCGTCTCGTCTGTCCGCGGCGCGCGCCGCGCGCGCGCGGGGCTGGGCCTGACCTGACCCGACCTGAGTGCGGGTGCATCGCTCTGCGTTGGGCGGTCGGTGCGCGGCCGGAGTAGCCTCCCGCCATCGAGCAGGGGAGTCACCATGCAGTTCCTCGTCAACGTCATCGACGACGGGCAGGCCGACGCTGCCGGTCGGACGGAGTCCGCCACCCGGGCCGAGGCCACCGCGGTCGACGCCCTCAACGAACGCCTGGGTGACGCGGTCGTCTTCGCGGCCGGGGTGTCCGCCCCCGCCGACGGCACCGTCGTCGACGCCCGTGGCGGCGGTTCGGACACCACGCCCGGACTGGTGGCCGACAGCTCCGAGTTCGTCGCGGGGTTCTGGGTCATGGAGCTGCCCGATGCCGAGACGGCGCTCCGTGTGGCGCACGAGGCGTCGCAGGCGTGCAACCGGAAGATCGAGCTGCGTCCGCTCCTGTGACGGCGGCGTCACCGCGCGGAGGGCGTCCGCGCCTGCCGACCACGGCGGGCACGGCGCTCGCCGCCGTGACGAGCGCCCCGACCACGAACGTCACCGCGTAGCCCGCCGTGCCGACGAGTGCGCCCGACGCCGCCGCTCCCACCGCCTGGCCGAGCACGAGCGCGACGAAGAGCACCGACGTCCCGGCCGACGACCGCGCAGCGTCGAGTTCGGTCGTCCAGGCGATCAGTGCGCCGGTCGCCGCCGTGTAGCCCCAGCCGAACACCGCACACGCCAGCATCGCCACCGCCGTGGACTCCGTCGCGGCACCGAGTGCGACGACGGCGACCGCCACGGCGCCCGCGGTCACCGCCCAGAGCGTCCGTGCGCGGAGTCCACTCGTCCACCGAGCCGTCACGGCGACCGCAGCACCGCCGACCCCGAGCGCGATCCACGCCGACACCGACACCACGACGGGCGCGCCAGCGTCGACCAGCGCGGCGCGGCCGTAGGTCCACACGACCGCCGATCCGGCACCGAAGAGCAGTGCGAGCGCGATGACCCGTCGGTGCGCCGCGAACCACGCCGTCCCCGGTGTGGCTGGCCGGTCGCCGCCGGACCCGCTCCCGCGGGACACCACCAGCAGCACGACGCCGACGACGAGTGCGAAGACCCCGGACCACGCCCAGGCCGTCCGCCAGTCCGGCAGGAGCACGAGTGCGAGCGCCCCGGCGGCGACCAGCCCCGGACCTGTCCCCGAGTTGACGACCGCCTGCGCCGTCCCCTGCGCGGACCCCGGCACCGCGCGCGACACGAGCTGCACGAGGGCCGGGGAGGCGAGCCCGGCCCCGGCCGAGGCGACCACCGCGGCGGTCCCGAAGGACCACGGCCCCGGCGCCGCTGCCATCGCGAGCGCACCGCCCCCGGCGACCACGGCGGCTGCGGCGAGGAGCACCCGGGGGACGCGTGCGGCGACCAGGAACCCGACCACCGCGCCGACGCAGTACATCGCCGAGGCCCCCGAGGAGACCCACCCGGCGGCGTCCTGGCGCAGGCCGAGGTCGCGTTGGACGTCGGGCAGGAAGAGGCCGAACGCCAGGCGCACCAGCCCGTACGTCGCGGCGATGAGCGCCAGCCCGCTGCCGAGGAACACCCACTGTCGTAACGAAAACGATCGTTTCACTTTTGAGAGCCTAGGGTGCTTGCATGGCGATGCGTCCAGGAACCGAGCAGCGGCTGCTCGACGCGGCCGAGGAGCTCTTCTTCACGCGGGGCATCGCCGCCACCCCGATCGACGCCGTGCTCGACCGCGCCGGGATCTCGAGCGCCACGCTCTACCGCGGGTACGCGAGCAAGGAAGCCCTGGTCGCCGCGGCCCTCGATCGGCGGCACGATGACTGGCTCGCCACGTGGGACCGCGCTGTCGACGCCGCTCCGGACGACCGTGGCCGTCTGCTCGCGGTGTTCGACGCGCTCGACGACTACCGGTCGACCGCCGCCGGCTCGCGCTGGTGCGCGTTCCTCGGGACCGCTGCTGAGTACGCGGACGCCCCCGCCGAGGTGCACGAGGTGCTCGACCGCGAGACCGGTGCGCTCCGGACCCGGCTGACCGAACGTGCCGCGCCCGTCGTCGGCGAGCGCGCCGACACCCTGGCCGACCAGCTGCTGCTCGTCGTGTCCGGGTACCTGGCGATGCGCCTGCGCGATCCGTCGGTCGGCACGGCGACGGCGCGCGCGGTCGCCGTGGCGCTCGTCGCGGCAGCCTGACCGCTCGTCAGCGCCCCGGGGTTCTCCGACGCTGCGCTGGGTATCTTGCCCGGTGTGCAGCGACTCTCCTCGACCCTCGTCATGCAGCGCGTGACCTCTGACGGAACGGTGTCCCTCGGATGACCCGTCCGCGTGCGTCGACGATCACCCGTCGGTCGCTGCTGATCGGGGGAGTCGGCATCGTCGCCGCGGGTGCAGCCGCCGAGGCGGTGAACCTCGACCTGCTGCCCGGCCGGTCGACGATGTACCGCGTGCTCGGGCTGAACGGCACTGACGGCACGATCCCCGACGTCGACCCGGTCCCCTCGGTCTCCGGCACCTTCGTGTCGGCGGCCCGGGCGGGGCGCACGGTCGGCTGGACCATCGCCGCTCCGGAGTCGGACACCCCGCTGCCGGTGGCCGTCGCGTTGCACGGCTACGGCGACGACCACTCGGCGTTCTTCGGGCGGGAACTCGGCTGGGACCGGTTCCTCGCGGCGCACATCACGGGTGGCGGCGCTCCGTTCGCGATCGCCTCGATCGACGGCGGCAACCGCTACTGGCACCACCGTTCCGACGGGGACGACCCCGCGGCGATGGTCGTCGACGAGTTCCTGCCCCGGATCGCTCGGCGCGGGTTCGACACCGACCGGCTCGCGCTGACCGGGTACTCGATGGGCGGGTTCGGCGCCCTCCGGCTCGGCG
This sequence comes from Curtobacterium sp. VKM Ac-2884, assembly GCF_015350945.1. Taxonomy (NCBI): domain Bacteria; kingdom Bacillati; phylum Actinomycetota; class Actinomycetes; order Micrococcales; family Microbacteriaceae; genus Curtobacterium; species Curtobacterium sp. VKM Ac-2884. Next base: position 768,581 of record NZ_JADKSA010000001.1, on the reverse strand, counting down.
GGGTGCTCGGTGCGTCTCGCGTCCGCGCAGTGTCGGCGATCAGTCCGGCGCTCTGGACGGCAGCAGCGGACACCGCCCGCGGAGCCTTCGACGACGCGGCCGACTTCCGTGCGAACACGGTCCTCGGTCGGCAGCGCGCGCTCGACGGGGTCGCCGTCCGTGTCGACTGCGGCAACGGTGACGGGTTCGCTCCGGCGGCGCACGCCTACGTCGACGGATTCGCGACGCCGCCCGCCGGGGGCTTCGAGCCCGGCGCGCACACGCACGGCTACTGGCGCCGCCTGGCACCGCAGCAGCTCGCCTTCCTCGGCCGTCACCTGGGTCGCTGACCCAGCCCGCGCCCTGGGCGGTCGCCGAGGCGGACGGGAGGCCCGTGGCGGCCCCGCACCGCGCCTCCAGGCCGCCGACCGGTCGCGCCCACGGCACGCGACGCGTGAGGGGGAGCGCTCAGCCGCGCCCGCGGTTGCGGCGCCGGATCTCCTTCGGAGCCCGTCCGGCCATGAAGGACCTCGCAGGGTCGACGAGGAAGCCCTGCCGCAGGGCCTCGCGCCCGACGAGCATCCGGAACCCCATCTGGTCGCGGTTGCTCAGGGTGACCTCGGACACGACGGCGCGCCCGGCCAGGGTGATCGTGGTGAGCACGACGATGCGCTCCTGGGTGTGCCCGGTCGAGCTGCGGATGATGCGCCGGTCGTGCACGTCGCACGCGATCGTGACGGCGTCGGCATCGGTGTCCTGCCACGGGTGCACCGAGAACCGGACCCGGTTGTCGGGGAGTTCTTCGAGGTCGAACGCGTGCAGTGCCGAGCTGCGCGCACCGGTGTCGAGCTTGACCTTGATCCACGGCAGCCCGAGGTCCGGCAGGCCGGCCCACTCGCGCCAGCCGGCGACGACGAGTCCGCCGTCGGGGGACTTCGGAGCACGGGCCATGTGCCCATCCTGTCCCATGCACGACCCGGCCGGTCAGGCGGGCGGGTCCGGCACCATCCGCACGGCGCTCTTCCGCGGCGGTCCGGGCAGCACCGAGACGCCGGCTGCCTCGACCGCACGTGCTCCGTCGATGACTGCGGCCGCGCCGCCGAGCGACGGCGCCGGGCCGGCGGTTCCGAACAGTGCCCACGCCTCGCCCCCCGGGTCGAACCGCGAGTCGTAGCGGAGCGCATCGACCTGGTCCTTGAACAGCTCGGCCCATGCCTGCGTGACGGCGTAGTCGCCCATGGTCGTGAGTTCGCTCGTGACCCCGAAGCGTGCGGCGCCGGCGCCACTGACGTGGGCAGAGCTCGCATCGGACGGCGGCGTGATCGTCGAGACGCGGAGGACGGCAGCGTCGGCAGCGCTCACTTCGTTGCGGCGGACCTTCGGGCCGAAGAACTCTCGGACAGCGGTCGAGGCCGCGGCTGCGAAGCAGCACGTGCCGTTCGGGTCCCGGAGGTTGAAGCGACCGTGGGGGTGGCTGGCGAAGTACCAGGGCGCGAACTCGGCGAGGTGCGCGCGGAACGCCTCGGCGGGGAGTCTGCCCCCGTCGGGGAAGCCGGTCAGGTCGAGACCGGCCGGTGGTGCGGTCTGGACGACGTCGGTGCGTGCGGCGGTGCTCATCCGAGTCGGAACGCCCCGGCGAGGGCGGCGAGACGGACCGCTTCGTCCGCGCGGTCCGTGCGGAGCGCCTGGGCTGGCGTGAGTCCGTCGAGTTCGTCCGCCGGCGCGTTCAACCACACGGCATCGCCCCAGGGGTCGACCCGCTCGGGGTCCAGGCCAGCCAGGACGTCACGCAACCGTGGCAGCAGGATGCCCCGTGCATCGAACTGGAACGACGGGTAGAGCCGGAAGCCATCGGCTGACATCACGCAGAGCACGTCGCCGACCTTGGCTTGCGCGTCGAGGGTCTGGCGGCTCATCCGGAACCAGTTCCGCAGGCCGGCGGTGTCGTAGAACGGTCCGACGCGGTCGTCGAGCACATCGGCGCCGGGGATGCTGGCGAGCATCCGCTCCGCGACGGCGTCCATCGATCCGTTCACGCGCTCGACCTCGGCGAGGTCGATCAGGTCGACGTGCCGCAGGAGTGCGGCCACGAGGCGATCCCGGAGGTCGTCGGCCGGACCGGTGGAGGTGGCGGTCGGCGCCGTGACCGCCTCGGTCGAGGACGGTCTCCGCGATCGGACACGCCACTCTGACGACGCGGCTTGCCGCGACGCCGACCGTCCGGACCCTGCGAGCCGAGGGGTCCGGTTGCTCCGGGTCGCCCGGAGACCGTGCTGGTTCTTCGTCATTGCACCCCGTCCGATCAGTCAATCCACGATAGCGCACACGCGTCAAAAACGTACAACACGCGGTGGTCGGCGGTGCCGCGGCCCGGGCGTGCTTGGATGGACCGTCGCCGTCGATCCCACCCCGCGGAGAACCCCTCGATGAAACTCGCCATCCTGTCCCGCGCCCCGCAGGCGTACTCGACCCAGCGCCTCCGTGCTGCGGCGCTCGACCGCGGCCACGACGTCAAGGTGCTGAACACGCTGCGCTTCGCGATCGACCTGTCCGGCGAGGACCCGGACCTGCTGTACCGCGGCAAGCTCCTGTCCGACTACGACGCGGTGCTGCCCCGGATCGGCAACTCGATCACCTACTACGGCACCGCGGTGGTGCGGCAGTTCGAGCAGATGGACGTGTACACGCCGAACACCGCGACCGGCATCACGAACTCCCGCGACAAGCTCCGGGCGAACCAGATCCTGTCCCGCCACCACATCGGCATGCCCGCGACGACGTTCGTGAACAGCCGGGCCGACGTCCGCGGCGCGATCGAACGGGTCGGCGGGGCCCCGGTCGTGATCAAGCTGCTCGAGGGCACGCAGGGGATCGGCGTGATCCTGGCACCGGAGGAGAAGGTCGCCGAGTCGATCGTCGAGACCCTGCACTCGACGAAGCAGAACGTCCTGATCCAGTCGTTCATCTCGGAGAGCCGTGGCCGTGACATCCGCGCCCTCGTCGTCGGCGACCGGGTGGTGGCCGCGATGCGCAGGACGGCGTCGGGGGACGAGTTCCGGTCCAACGTGCACCGTGGCGGCACCGTCGAGAAGGTCACGCTGTCGCCCGAGTACGAGGCGGTCGCTGTTCGGTCGGCGCAGATCATGGGGCTCAAGGTCGCCGGTGTCGACATGCTCGAGGGCAACGACGGTCCGCTCGTGATGGAGGTCAACTCGTCACCGGGGCTCGAGGGGATCGAGCGCGCGACGGGCCTCGACGTCGCGGGCGCGATCATCGACTTCATCGGCAACCAGGTCGCCTTCCCCGAGATCGACGTGCGCCAGCGGCTCAGCGTCTCGACCGGCTACGGCGTCGCCGAGCTGCTCGTCCACACCAACGCCGACCTGGTCGGGAAGACGATCAAGGAGTCCGGACTGTGGGACCGGGACATCACCGTGCTGACCCTGCACCGGGGCGCGACCGTCATCCCGAACCCTCGCAGTGGCGTCGAGCTGCAGGCCAGTGACCGGCTGCTCTGCTTCGGCAAGCTCGAGGAGATGCGCTCGATGGTGCCGGACCGTCGACGCCGTCGCAGCAAGATCCGGAAGCTCCCGAAGGACGCCTGACACCGCGCGTCCAGCCGAGCCGGACTGCACACACAGGTGAAATGAGGAAGTATGTGTCGGTGACGATCATGACGGAACGGCCGGTCGACCGGGCAGCGAGCAGTGACCGGGCGCCGAGCAGTGAACCCGAGCAGCCCGGCAACGCCACGGCGAAGCACCACAACGTCTCGCTGCTCTCCGTGGCGACGACGACCGCCGAACGCGTGACGACCTCTGCGGACATCGAAGCGCGGCTGCGCGGCGTGCTCCGCCGCCTCCGCCTGCCGATGGGACTGCTCGAGCGGGTCGCCGGTGTGATCGAGCGCCGCAACTGGGGCGAGGGCCAGACCTTCCAGGACGCCGCCATCGACGCCGGCCGTCGTGCCATGGCCGAGGCGGGGGTACGCCCGGACGAGATCGGCCTGCTGATCAACACCTCGGTGACCCGTCCGCACCTCGAGCCGTCGGTCGCCGTGCGCCTGCACCACGGGCTCGGTCTGCCGTCGTCCGCGATCAACTTCGACATCGCGAACGCCTGTCTGGGGTTCGTCAACGCCATGAGCGTCGCCGCGGGCATGATCGACTCCGGTCAGATCAAGTACGCGCTCGTCGTCGACGGCGAGGACGCCGACCAGGTGCAGCTCAACACCATCGACCGCCTGAACCAGGGCGGTCGGAACCGCAAGGACTTCATGAGCGAGTTCGCGAGCCTGACCCTCGGGTCCGGTGCCGCGGCCGCCGTGCTGGGCCCGGCGGACCTGCACCCCGAGGGACACCGGATCGTCGGCGGCGTCACCCGCGCGGCGACCCAGTGGTACGACCTGTGCGTCGGCAGCGTGGACGGCATGTTCACGGACGCCAAGATGCTGCTCAAGGGCGGCATGGAGCTCGTCGTCGCGGCCTGGACCGAGGCCCGCGCCCACTTCGACTGGGCCGACATGGACCGCTACGTCCTGCACCAGGTCTCCGACGTGCACACCAACGCGTTCGTCGAGGCCATCGGCATCCCGCGCGACAAGGTCCCCACCACCTACCAGCGCTTCGGCAACGTCGGCCCGGCGTCGATCCCGATCACCCTGGCCGACGAGGTCGAGTCCGGCGGCATCCGCCGCGGTGACCGCGTGTTCCTGGGCGGCGTCGGTTCCGGCATCAACACGGCGATGATGGAACTCCACTGGTGAGGTCCCGGCTGCCCCGCGTCGCCGCGAGCACGGCTCCGGCGACGCAGCCGCCCTCCCTGCCCGGACTCGACCCGGCCTGGTCGCGCCTGGTCACGGTGCCGGAATGGTCCGAGAGCCGGTCAGGAGGTGGGCCCACGCGGGCCGGTTCCGGGGCGTCGCGGAGCTTGCGGAGCGACGTTCCGGCCGAGCCCGTGGGGACGGATCGCGCCGCGCGCACCTGGCACCTCCTCGACACGGCCGGGTCCCTGGCCGCGCTCGGCGTGGAACCGGTCGGTACCATCCTGTGCGTGCACGGCAACCCCACGTGGTCGTACCTGTGGCGGTCGGTGCTCCGCACCTCGCTCGAGGTCGCGCAGGCCGGTGGCCCGGCCTGGCGCGTGGTCGCCGTCGACCAGCTCGACATGGGCTTCTCGGAGCGCACCGGGGTGGAACGGGGGCTGCCGCAGCGCGTCGCGGACCTCGGCGCCCTGACCGACGAACTCGGGCTAACCGGCCCGGTCGTCACCCTCGGCCACGACTGGGGCGGTGTGGTGTCGCTCGGCTGGGCGGTCGACCACCCCGACGTCCTGGCTGCCGTGGTGACGTGCAACACCGCCGTGCACCAGCCCGACGACGCCCCGATCCCGGCGCCGCTGCGGCTCGCCCTGGGCCCGGGGCTGCTCGGCCGTGCGACCGTCGTGACGCCGGCGTTCCTCGAGACGACGCTCGGCATCGCGCACCCGAAGCTCGACCGTGCCGTGGCCGACGGCTACCGTGCTCCCTACCGCGGTGCCGCGCGTCGTGGTGGCATCGGCGGCTTCGTGGCGGACATCCCCGTCGACGCCCGGCACCGGAGCGCGCCCGAGCTCGACCGGATCGCCGCCGGGGTCGCTGCGCTCGACGTCCCGGCGCTGCTGCTCTGGGGTCCCCGCGACCCGGTGTTCCTGGAGCGCTACCTCGACGACCTGTCCGAGCGGCTGCCGCAGGCCGACGTGCACCGCTTCGAGGGTGCCGGCCACCTGCTGCCCGACGACGCCGACGTGGCGGGGGCGGTGTTCGACTGGATCGGCGACCGCCTGCCGGACGGACACGTGCCTGCTCCAGCCGAGAAGGGCCTCCCGGTCGACGCCGACCAGTCGACCGACGTGAGCCGCCCGCTCGGCGCCGCGCTCGAGGACCTGCGCGACAGCGACGAACCCGCCCTGGTCGAGATGGCCGCGGCCGGGGGTCCCCGCACGATCACGTGGCGCCTGCTCGCCCGTCGGGTGGACGAGATCGCCGCCGGGCTGGACGACCTCGGTGTCCGGAGCGGTGACCGTGTCTCGCTGCTCGTCACCCCGGGAGCCGACCTGACGGCCGTCCTGTACGCCTGTGTGCGGATCGGCGCGGTCGTCGTGGTGGCGGATGCCGGGCTCGGTCTGCGCGGCCTGACCCGTGCGGTCCGCGGAGCCCGCCCCGACTGGATCATCGGCGCGCTGCCCGGCCTCGGAGCCGCTCGTGCGCTCGGCTGGCCGGGGCGGCGCATCGCGACCGTCCCGCTGCCCGCACCCGCACGGCGTGCGCTGCGCGTCGAGCACACGCTCGTCGACGTCGCCCGGCGGGGTGCCCGTCGGCTCGCTAACGGTTCCGGGCTGCCCACGCTGCCGGCGTCCGACGCTCCGGCCGCGATCCTGTTCACCTCCGGGTCGACCGGACCGGCGAAGGGCGTCGTCTACACGCACGGACAGCTCGGTGCCGTCCGCGACGTCCTGGCGGCCCAGTACGACATCGGTGTCGGCACCGGCCTCGTCGCGGGCTTCGCCCCCTTCGCGCTGCTCGGTCCGGCCCTCGGCGCCCGGTCGGTGGCGCCGGACATGGACGTCACCGCGCCCCGGACCCTGACGGCGCGCGCCGTCGCGGCCTCGGTGGCCGCGGCGGACGCGACCGTGGTGTTCCTGTCGCCGGCGGCGTTGGCGAACGTCGTGGCGACGGCATCGGTCCTGACCGACGCCGACCGCGCGGCGCTCGCGCGCGTCCGGTTGTTCCTGTCGGCGGGCGCCCCGGTGTCGGCCGCGCTGCTGACCGCGGCGACCGAGCTGATGCCGAACGCGAGTGCGCACACCCCCTACGGCATGACCGAGGGGCTGCTCATGACCGACGTCGACCTGGACGGCGTCCGTTCGGCAGCGGCCTCGGACGACGAGGGCATCTGCGTCGGACTCCCGGCGGCGAACGTGCGGGTGCGGATCGCGCCGCTCGACACCGCGGGTGCTGCGACCGGTGCGCTGACCGAGGCGGCGGGCGTCACGGGCGAGATCGTCGTGGTGGCACCGCACGTGCGCGACCACTACGACCGGCTCTGGCGGACGAACCGCGTCGCGCGGCTCGGCGTCCAGGACCCGCGCGGACACCGCACCGGTGACGTCGGACACCTGGATGCCTCCGGGCGCCTCTGGGTCGAGGGGCGGATGCAGCACGTGCTCACCACCCCCGACGGTGTCGTCACCCCGGTCGGACCGGAGCAGCGCATCGAGGGCGTTCCCGGGGTCGGCCGTGCCGGCGTCGCGGGGATCGGCCCGCGCGGGACGCAGCAGGTCGTGGCCGTCGTCGAGACCACCGGAGGGCGACGTGCCCGACGGCCCGCCCTGGCTCCGCCGGCGTTGGCCGCGTCGGTCCGGGCCGCGGCCGGGGTCCCGCTCGCAGCGGTGCTGACCGTGCCCGTGCTGCCGACCGACATCCGGCACAACTCGAAGGTCGACCGCGCCCGGCTGTCCCGCTGGGCCACCGTGGTGCTGTCGGGTGGACGGATGGTCCGCCCGTGACGGTCCTGGTCACCGGAGCGAGCGGGTTCCTCGGACAGGCGACGGCCGCAGCCGTGCGGGACGCCGGACACGAGGTCCGCACGTTCCAGCGACGGCCGTCCGGGGTCGCCGGCGTGCAGGACGTCGCCGGATCGATGACCGACGTCGCAGCCGTGGCACGCGCGGTCGACGGTGTCGACGCCGTCGTGCACCTCGCCGCGAAGGTCTCCCTGGCCGGTGATCCGGCCGACTTCGTCCGCGTGAACGTCGACGGCACCCGAACGCTCGTCGACGCCGCACGTCGTGCCGGTGCCCGGCGCTTCGTGTTCGTGTCGTCGCCGTCGGTCGCGCACACCGGGTCGTCGCTCGTCGGGGCCGGAGCGGGTGTCGCCGAACCGCAGCACGCGCGCGGCGACTACGCCCGCACGAAGGCCGCGGCCGAACTGCTCGCGCTCGACGCCGACGCTCCGGGGTTCCCCGTCGTCGCCGTCCGGCCGCACCTGGTGTGGGGCCCGGGGGACACACAGTTGATCGGCCGCATCGTCGAGCGGGCACGGGCCGGGCGACTGCCGTTGCTCGACTCCGGTGCCGCCCTGATCGACACCCTGTACGTGGACAACGCCGCGTCGGCCATGGTCGCGGCGCTCGAGCACGCTGCCGACCACGGGGTGCACGGCAACGCCTACGTCGTCACGAACGGCGAGCCCCGGCCGGTCGCGGACCTGCTCGCCGGGATCTGCGCGGCCTCGGGGGTCGCGGCACCGCGGTGGCACGTGCCGGCAGCGGTCGCACGGGCCGCGGGGTCGCTGGTCGAGGCCGTGTGGCGGGTGCGTCCGGGGCAGGACGAGCCGCCGATGACGCGGTTCCTCGCCGAGCAGCTCTCCACGGCGCACTGGTTCGACCAGCGCCGCACCCGTGCCGACCTGCAGTGGGCCCCGTCGGTGTCGATCGACGAGGGCCTCGCGCGCTTGGCAGCGGCGGACGGCACCCGAGTCTCGCGCTGAGCGACAGTTCTCGGACGCTGCGCCCTGAGGAGTGTCGCTCAGCCCGAGTCTCGCGCACACGCGAACGAGTCTCGGCAGCGGCTCAGACCTCGTCGGCCGCCACGTAGACCCAGGCCGACAGACCCGAGGTGAGCTCGACCCGGATGCGCTGGTAGTCCGACACCTCGTAGGCGTCGACGGCACGCAGGTGCCACTCGTGGCCCAGGGTCAGGGCCACGCCGTCGACGACGTCGCCCGCTGCGCCCCGGCGGAGGATCGGGTGGCGGTCCGAGCCACTGGCCCGGATGACCTCGGGGTCGGTGATCGTCACCCAGTCGAGTCGCCAGCCGGGCAGCGTGTCCGGGGTGGTGGGGACGTGTTCGCCGAACAGCGACTCCTGCACGAGCGGCTGCCGCAGCGTGCCGTACGAGAACACCCGGTGCGTGGTGCCGGGCCACGCTGCGGAGCGTCGGATCGGCTTCGGACCGATCGTCGGGGTCGACGTCCACACGAGTGCTCCGGTGACTCCGGTGAGGCCGAGGTGGAGCAGCCCGGCGACGACGAGGAGGATCCCCCAACCGGCGCCGACGGCGATCGCGATGATGCCGACGACGAGACAGACGAGCGCGAACGCGCCGAGACCGATGACCCAGCGCTGGCCGGGGGAGAGACGCTTCACGTCGCGAGGGTAGCGGACGGGAGGCCCGGATCACGTGCGCCGATCGGCGCAGGTGATCCGGGCCTCCCGTCCGGATGCGGCGTCAGCCGCAGAACTCCGTCGGTGGCGACTGGTCGACGGTGCTGACCCAGACCGAGTTCGCCCGCTCGCCCGAGCCCACGGGTGGGAACCGGAAGCTCACGAACACCCCGTTGACGGTGGTCGTCCAGCCGCCGTAGGGCGAGTCCGACGGCTGGGCGGCGTCGTTGCCCGGCTCCGTGTAGTGCAGGTCCGGGTACGCCGCTCGCAACTCGGTGAGGGTGCTGCCGGTCCCGAGTCCCGCAGCCGTCGTCGGTCCCGCCACCTCGTCGGAGTTCATCCCGACCATGACGCTCGCGATCGTGCCGTCGTCGCCCTTCACGACGGTCAGTGCCGGGTTGTTGCGGTCGTCGGCGTACCAGAACACGACGTTCGGGTTGAGGCAGCCGTCGCTCGCCGTGTACACGCCGTCCAGGTCGTCCGTCTCGGCGGTGTACTCCCCGCCGAGCGCGATCGGCCCCACCTCGCTGCCGGAGATCGTCCACGTGTCCGGGTCCGACAGCGAGTACGGCGCCCGTGTGGAGGTGGGCGTCGCCGATGGTGTCGTCGTCGGCGTCGGCTGTCCGACGACCGGGGCGCCCGACGGCGTCTCGGTCGGCGTCGGTTCCGTGGACGGTGACGCGGTCGGAGTGGGCTCCGCGGTGATGGACGTCGGGATGAGGCCGAGTGCGACCCCACCGCCGGCGGCTCCGAGCAGGAGCACCCCGACGACGCCGATCGCGATGCCGACACGACGGCCGTGGCGCTTCGGGCGAGGGGTGGCCCGCTCGAGGACGTTCTGCTTCATCGAGACGAGCATGCGCTGCAGGTCGTCTCCCTCGGGAGGTTCAGTGTTCATCGTGCGTCACCGCCTTCCTGAGTCGTCGGCGGGACCGCGAGACCCGCTGGGTGACCGCTCCGACACTGAGTCCGAGCAGCTGTGCGGCCTCGGCGTACGAGTACCCCTGCAGCAGGCACAGCTCGCAGATGCGGCGATCGGTCTCCGGCAGCGCGGCGATCTCGCTCCGGACCCACCGGAGTTGCTCGGAAGCATCGGTGGTGTCGGCGGGGGCGGCGAGGTCGAAGGGCAGTTCGTCGCCGGCGTGCTTCGCGTTGCGGCGACCGAGGTTCTTCGCGTGGTTGCGGCACACGACCAACAGCCACGGCAGGAGCGTGCCGGTGGGGAGCTGGAGGCCGTCGGCGCGTTGCCAGAGCGTCAGGAACGTGTCCTGGACCAGTTCCTCGACGTCCTGCTTGCTGCCCGCGATCGCCCACGCGTACCGGGTGAGCGTGGGCGCGAACCGGTCGAACGCGGTCGCGAGTGCTGCTCTGTCCCCCGAGGCGAGGCGCCGTGCGAGGCCGGCGTCGTCATCTGCGGTGTTGTCCACGGTGCTCCCTTCACTACGACAATGTCGTGAAGAGGCCGAACATGACACGGATCACGACACGATTCGTCCGTGTCGTGATCCGATGGTGATGCGGGAGGTGTCAGCCGTGCCGCTTCGCGGCCTTGGCGATCTTCTTGCCCAGCTTCTTGCGGGCCTTGCGGGCGTGCGGGTCGTTCCAGGCCTTGCGGACGGTCTCGCCCTTGGACGTCTTGATCACCGGACGGTTGGCGCGGGAGCCGAACCAGAACCCGACGAGGACGATCAGGCCGATGACGATGATGCGGTTGCGCATGGTGGGACTCCTTGGTCGATGGTGCGGGTGCCGGCGGATCAGCCGGTGAAGCGTTGCCAGAGCTCGGTGATGATGGGCCACACGTCGCCGGCGCGGTCGGCGGACCCGACGGCCACCAGCACCACGGGGACGATCGTGACGGCGATGCTCACCAGGACGGCGAGCACGACCGAGATCGTCGCCGTCGTGGTGTGCCGACGGGTGAGCGCCGTCGCGAGGAGCGCCAGCACGACGACCAGCCCGAGGACCGCGACGACCGTGACCCGCACGAACGGGAACGGCACGAGACCCGCGGTCGTGGCGGTGATGCCGCCGAGGAACCCGACCAGGGGCAGGAACGCCCCGAGCAGGACCCCGGCGACCAGGACCACACCGACCGCTCCGGCGATCCAGACGCCGCGCGGCCGGGGTCGTCGGGTGCGGGGCCGACGACCGCCGGACCAGGCGGTGGTCACGGTCGGTCCGTGGTCGGGGCGGCCGGCTGGTCGCCGTCGCGGGCTGCTGCCCGCGCTGCCTCGCTCGCGTCGGCTGCGGCGTCGGCGGCGTCCTGCGCGGCGTCCTCGGCGGAGTCGGCGGCACGCACGGCGGCGTCGGCAGCCGTCTCGGAGGCCACGACGGGGGTCGCAGTGTCCTCGTCAGCTGCGACGGCCGCACGTGCACGGCCGGCGGCGTCGCGCGCGGTGTCAGCGGCGTCCCGTGCGCCCTCGGACGCACGGTCGAGCGCATCGGACGCGGCTTCGTGCACACGGCCGGCGGTGGCGGTCGTCGCGTCCACGGCCTGTTCTGCGGCGTCCGCAGTGACGTCGGCCGCACGCTTGGTGGCGTCGGCGGTCGCGTCGGCAGCCTGCTTGGTCGCCTCGGCGGTGGCCGAGGCAGCACGCTTGGCGGTGTCGACCGTTGCGTCGGCCGCACGCTTGGTGGCGTCGGCGGTGACCTCGGCGGCCTGCTTCGTGACGTCGGCCGTGGCGTCCGCAGCACGCTTCGTCGCCTCTGCCGTCGCCTCGGCCGCCTGCTTCGTGGCGTCGACGGTCGCCGTCGCCACACGCTTCGTGGTCTCGCTCGTCGCCGTCGCGGCGTCCTGCACGGCATCGCCGACAGCAGTGGCCGCTCGCTCGACGGGCGAGGGCTCGTCGTCGAACGGTCCGTGCACGTCGAGCACGCGGACGTCCACGGTCGTCGGCACGGATGCGACCTGGCCGGCTGCTGCAGCGACCTGTCGTTTCACCTCGTCGGCGACCTCGCGGACGTTCCGCGGGTAGGTCACGATCACGGAGACCTGCACCGCGAAGGTGCCGTCCTCGTCGTCGACCTGCACACCGGCGGTCCCGGCGGAGCGGCCGAGCCGCTTCCGCAGTTCGTCGGCGGCTCGGGACACGGTCCCGCCGAGGTGGTGCACGCCGGGCACGCCGAGCGCCGTCTCCGCCGCGGTTCGCGCGATGAGCATCGCGGGGGTCGCGTCGTCGGGCAGCGGCTCCGTCAGTTCTGCGGGCAGGGCCACCTCGGTGACCTGCGTGTGCGCATGGGGGTCGTGCTGCATGGTTCCTCCTCGTTCGGGTCCGCGGAACGCATCGGGGCACTCGACGTCGCGAGTGCCCCGACACGCATCGAGCGTCCTAGTTCTTGAAGACGTCCTTGACGTCCTCGCCGGTCTTCTTGACGCTCGCGGAGGCCTGGTCCTTCTGGCCCTCGGCGACCTTGGAGTCGTCGTTCGTGGCGTTCCCCACTGCCTCCTTCGCCTTGCCGGCGAGGTCCTGGGCAGCGTTCTTGATCTTGTCGTCGAGTCCCATGACGGGTCCTTTCATCGGTCGGGCGTTCGCCCGGTGGTGGGTGTTGCGTGGGTCTTCGGTGGGCCGGGAGGCCCGGGGTCGCGTCCGGCTGACGGGTGTCAGTGGACGCGGGTCGACTTCGCGAGCGCCGAACGGGTCCCACCGGTCAGGTGGACCAGGACGGGCACCTCGCGGCCGAGCGTGCGGTCGAGGACCGCGACGGCGCGGTCGACGGCGTCGAGCACGGAGACGGCGTCCCCGCCGCGGCGGACCGCGACGCGGATGCGAGCGGCACGCTGCTTGCGCACCAGGTAGGTGTCGACGCGGGAGCCGACGACGTCGCGGACACCGGCGAGCTCGTGCTCGACGACGTCGCGGACGAGTGCGACGTTCACCGTGACGGCGTCCTCGCCCGAGCGCTCGCGGACGGCGACGGACGTGCCGCCCCCGCCACGGGTGAACACCCAGACCAGGGCGAGCACGATCACGACGGCGCAGGCGGCGGCGACGATCCAGAGCGAGGACGCGGGGACGTCCAGGCTGCTCGGCAGGTCGATGGTGGGCTTGATCGCGTCCTGCACGGCGGGCACCACGCCCGCGCCGATCGTGAGACCGACGACGACGGCGACGAGGCCGAGGACGAAGAGGATGATCCGGTTCATGGTCCGGTTGCTCTTGGTCATGCGAGGGTCCCCTTCTCGTCGACGCGGACGCGGATGTTCCGGCCGAATCGTTCGTCGAGACCACTGAGGCGGTCGCGGACAGCTGCCTGCACGGCCTGCTCGTCGACCGGGATGCCGGTGACGGGCACGATCCGGACGTCGGTGCGCCGACCGCGGGCGGTGGCCGAGGCGTTGCCCTCGGGGACCCCTGCTGCCGTGCCGGCGGCGTTGGCCGCCGTGGAGGCGACGATGCGGGTGTCGATGACGACGGCACCACGGTCGTGCTGGACGACCGAGCGGTGCTGGCGACCCGGCTTCAGGGCCAGGACGATCAGCACGATGCCCAGGACCACGAGCACGACGGCGATGACCTCGGCGATCGTGACGAACGCGGCGTCGGGCTGCAGTGCGGCGTCGACGGCGGTCTGCGGGTCGGCGAGGAGCGGAGGCCGCCCGATCGCCCGCAGGACCGACTCCGTGCCGATCCACGCGGCGACCAGTGCGAGGACCACCAGCGCCACCGCCACTGCGGTCGAGCGGGAGCGGTGCACGCTCCGACGACGGATGCGTCGTTCGACGGAACCGTTGCTCATGATGGTCTCCTACCGGGTTCGGGACTCGCGCTCGCGCACGATCCCGGTGAGTTCGATGTGGGCACTGCCGACGCGTCGGCCGGTGAGTTCGCTCACGCGGCGCTTGACCTCGTCGGCGACCTGGGCCGAACGGGCGACGAGGTCGTCGCCCGCGGCGATCGGGCCGGTGACGTCGAGGGCCATCGCTCCGGCCGCGTCTCCGAGACCGACCCTGACCCGCTTGGCGGGGGCGCCGAGCCGTTCGGCTGCGACGGCCCGCGCCAGCGAGGTCAGTGCACGAGCGGTGATCTCGACGCGGCCCGGGACGACGTCCGGGCCGGCGTTCACCGGGAGCTCCGGCGCCCGGTGAGCACGTCGGTCAGGGCGCCACGGTCGATCTTGCCGGTGGCGAGGGCGGCCACGAGGGCCCCGATCGCACCGAAGACGATGACCAGGACGAAGCCCCAGAACCCGAACTGCAGTGCGACGACTGCGAGGACGGCGCCGATGAGGGCACCGATCAGTGTGTTGCTCATGCGACTCGCGCTTCCTTCTTCTCGTCGTTGTCGTTGTCGTTGTCGTCGTCGTCACCCGGGATGAAGACGTCCTGGACGGTCACGTTGACCTCGGCGACCTCCATGCCGACGATCTGCTCGAGGGCACGTGCGACGCTGCTGCGGACGCCGTCGGCGACCTGCTGGAGCGACACCGGGTACTCGGCGACGATGACGATGTCCGCGGCGACCTGCTTCTCGCCGACCTCGACCTTGACGCCCTGACCGAAGTCGCGCTGGCCGATCGCGTCGCGGAGGGCGCCGATCGCACGGGCAGCGCCGCCGCCGAGCGAGTGCACGCCGTTGACCTCGCGGGCCGCGATGCCGGCGACCTTCGACACGACGGTGTCGTCGATGACGGTCTTGCCGGTGACGCCGCTGTTCGAGCCGGCGTGCGAGGTGGCACGGGCCGCAGCGGTGGTTGCCGGGGTGGTGGTGATGGAGTCAGCCATGGTTCGTTCCTTCCGAGTGACCCGCCGGGCGTTCCCAGCGGTTGCTGTTCACGGATGAGACGGGCTGCACCAGAGATTCGTCACACATGACTTTTCGGATTCGGCGGAAATCCAGGAATCCCCGGAAACACGGGGATGTGGCTGTACCCCCTGGCCGTCCGCTCAGGCGGTTTCGCGTGTTCCGTCCGCCGCGTTGCGTTCTGCAGCGGCGCGGATCGCCCGGGCGCACGCCATCGGGGACTCGCCCCGCTCGGCCCGGAAGAGCTGCTGCAGGCGTCGCGGCAGGACCCCGGCGGCGTCGGCGATGTCCTGCAGGGAGAGGTCCTCGTCGGTGTGCTCCTCGATGAACGCGACCGCGCGGCGGACGCGCCACGACGACCGACCGCTGTCGGGGCGTGCGGACAGCGACGTGCGGAGCGTGGTGGCGGGGTCCTCGCCGAACCGCTCGCGGTAGGCGGTGGCGAACCGGCCCGGGTTGGTGAAGCCCCACCGGCGCGCGACCACGGCGACCCCGTCCGCACCGGGGGCCCGGTCGTCGCCCGCGCGCAGGAGCTCACTCCGGGCACGGTCGAGCCGGTGCTCGCGCAGGAACCGGTGCGGCGTGGAGTCGAGGGTGCGGGCGAACACGTCCTGCAGTCCCCGCTGGCTGAGCCCGCACGCCGCGGCGATGTCCGACACCGCCGGACGTTCGGCGGCGTGCTGCTCGACGTAGCGGATCGCGTCGCGCAGGCGGTTCGCGACGGGGACGTCGTCGCCGCGGTTGCGGATCGGGAAGGTGTCGAGCACGACGATCGCCAGGCGACGGTTCAGGGCCGTCCGCATCGGACCGACCACGCGGTCGTCCACGAGTGCCGGGCCGAGCTCCCCGATCAGGTGGCGCAGGGGTTCGCGGCGGGCGATGACCTCGTCCTGCTGCTCGAACAGCAGCGGGCCGTCCGGCAGTCGGTAGCCGAGGTCGCGCCCCACGGTCCGCAGGAACGAGTCGGCGATGTGCACCCCGTTGTAGACGGTGCCGTCCGACTCGAAGCGGTACGCCTCGGACGCACTCGCGATGTACGGGCTGCCCGGCTCGACCACGCGCGTGCGGTCGGGGAAGTGCATCTCGAGTCGGCCCCTGGTGAGCCAGAAGACCACGTGGTCCTCCCGCGCCCCGATCACCCCGCCGCGTCGCCCACCCTCGGCGCGCATGGTCCGCAGCGTCAGGTCGTCGTCGCCCACCACGGTGTACTCGTAGCGGGTGTCGTTCGTCGCGTACGTCTCCGAGGCGAAGTCGGACCCGTGGTACTCCGCCTCGAAGATGTCGGAGTAGTCGGAACCGTCGCCGTCGGCGAACCGCAGTCTGCGGAAGCCGTTCGTCGCCGGATCGGTCATGGTCGAAATCATGACATCGACGGCACGGCGAGGTGAATACCCTCGTTCGTGTCCGCGGGTCGATCGGAGGGAATACCCTAGGGGGGTACCGTATTGAGGACCGTGGAGGCCACCATGCACGAACACGTCGGGTACATCGGCGACAAGGACGACCTGCTCAAGCGGCTCCGTCGCGCCGAGGGCCAGGTACGCGGCATCGCCCGCATGGTCGAGGACGAGACGTACTGCATCGACGTCCTCACCCAGATCTCGGCGGCGAACCGGGCGCTCGAACGCGTGGCGCTGTCGCTGCTCGCGGACCACCTCAAGCACTGCGTCGCCGAGGCGGTCGCCGAGGGCGGCGACGCCGCGGACGAGAAGGTCCGCGAAGCGAGCCAGGCCATCGCCCGGCTCGTGCGCTCGTGACCGCCGCCCGCACCCGAACCACAGGAGGAGACACCGTGACCACCGAACTGCTGCTCGTCGAGGGCATGACCTGCGAGCACTGCGTGCTGAGCGTGACCGAGGAACTCACCGAAATCGAGGGGGTGTCCGACGTCGCTGTCGCGCTCGTCCCCGGCGGTGCCTCGTCGGTGACCGTCACCTCGGACGCACCCGTCGACGCCGGTGCCCTCCGCGGTGCGGTCGCCGAGGCGGGGTACGAGGTCGTGCCGTCGTGACGGACGACATCGTCGAGCTCGACATCACGGGCATGACCTGCGCCTCGTGCGCGAACCGCATCGAACGGAAGCTCGGCAAGCTCCCCGGGGTCACCGCCACCGTCAACTACGCCACCGAGAAGGCACAGGTGCAGGTCGCCGCGGACGGCCCCGCCGACCCCGCTGCCCTCATCGCCGCCGTCGAGTCCGCGGGCTACGGTGCGACCGTCCCCGCGCCGCCGGCCGACACGACGGAGCCGGACGACGACGCCGACGACCCGGCCGGTGCGCTGCGCCGACGACTCGTCGTGTCGACGGTCCTGGCCGTGCCGGTCGTCCTGCTCTCGATGGTGCCGGTCCTGCAGTTCCCGAACTGGCAGTGGCTCGCGCTGACGCTCGCCGCGCCCGTCGCGGTGTGGGGTGCGCTCCCGTTCCACCGCGCCGCGTGGGTGAACGCCCGACACGGTGCCGCGACCATGGACACCCTGGTCAGTGTGGGTGTGCTGGCGGCCTTCGGCTGGTCCCTCTACGCCCTCTTCTTCGGCGACGCCGGCACCACCGGCATGCACATGACGTTCTCGTGGATCGCGACCGACCCCGAGGCGACCGACCTGTACCTCGAGGTCGCCGCGGCCGTGACGGTGTTCATCCTGGCCGGCCGGTACATGGAGGCCCGCGCCAAGAAGCAGTCCGGGGCGGCACTCCGCGCCCTGCTCGAACTCGGCGCGAAGGAGGCCACGGTGCTGCGCGACGGCGTCGAGCAGCGGGTCGCCGCGTCGGCGCTCGTCGTCGGGGACGTCGTCGTCGTGCGGCCAGGGGAGCGGATCCCCAGCGACGGCCTCGTGCAGGACGGGTCCTCGGCCGTGGACCGCAGCATGGTCACCGGCGAATCCGTCCCGGTCGAGGTCGGACCGGGCGACCGGGTGACCGGCGCGACGATCAACGTCGGCGGCCAGCTCGTGGTCGCCGTCACCCGCGTCGGCGCCGACACCGAGCTCGCCCGGATGGGACGGCTCGTCGAGGACGCGCAGACCGGCAAGGCCGACGTCCAACGCCTGGCCGACCGGGTCTCCGGCGTCTTCGTGCCGATCGTCATCGGGCTCGCCGTGCTGGCGTTCGTCGGCTGGCTCGTGCTCGGCGGTTCGGTCACGGCAGCGTTCACCGCCGCCGTCGCCACGCTCATCATCGCCTGCCCGTGCGCCCTCGGGCTCGCGACACCGACCGCCCTGCTCGTCGGGACCGGCCGCGGGTCCCAGCTCGGCATCCTGATCGGCGGCCCGCAGGTGCTCGAACGGACCCGTGGCGTCGACACCGTCGTGCTCGACAAGACCGGCACCGTCACCACCGGCGAGATGACCCTGCGCGCCGTGACCTCGACGGACGCGGCCCTCGACGCGGACGCCGTGCTCCGACTGGCCGCCGCCGTCGAGCACGGATCGGAACACCCCGTGGCACGAGCGGTCGTGCTGGCCGCGACGGCCCGGCAGCTCGACGTCCCGACCGCCGAGCAGTTCGACTCCACCCCCGGCGCCGGCGTGCAGGCCGTCGTGGACGGCGACGTCGTGCTCGTCGGCGGGACCCGCTGGCTCGCAGCGTCCTGGGCGGTCGTGGTGCCCGACGAGGCCTCGGCCGCGGTCACCGCCGCCGAGGCCGACGGGGGCACCGCGGTCGTCGTCGCGCGGAACGGCCGCGTGCTGGGCGTCGTGGTCGTCGGCGACACCGTGAAGCCCGAGGCAGCCGACGCGGTCGCGCGCTTCGTGGCGCTCGGCCTGCACCCCGTCCTGCTCACCGGCGACAACGACGGCGCCGCACGGGCCGTCGCCGCACGGGTCGGCATCGACGAGGTGCACGCCCGCGCGACCCCGGCCGGCAAGCTCGACGCCGTCCGGGGCATGCAGGCCCAAGGACGGAGCGTGGCCATGGTCGGTGACGGCGTCAACGACGCTGCGGCGCTCGCCGCGGCCGACCTCGGCATCGCGATGGGGGCCGGCACCGACGCCGCGATCGCGGCCAGTGACATCACGGTCGTGAGCGGTCGGCTCACCGTCGTCGCCGATGCCGTCCGACTGTCGCGCGCCACGCTCGGCATCATCAAGGGCAACCTGTTCTGGGCGTTCGCGTACAACGTGGCGGCGATCCCGCTCGCGATGGCGGGGCTGCTCAACCCGGTGCTCGCCGGCGCCGCCATGGCGTTCTCGTCGGTGTTCGTCGTGACGAACAGCCTGCGGCTGCGGCGTTTCGCACCCCGGCCCTGAGGTCGACCACCCGCCGGACGTGACGCGCGCAGCGAACGCGCCCCGTGCCTCCCGTCCGGCGGTGCGCGCGACGGTGCCGACGGCACTACGCTCGAAGACGGTCCGCGACGCACTGGTGCGGTGACCTGCGGGCTGTACGTCTCGAACGTGATCCCAGGAGGACCGAAGTGACCGAATCCGCTCCCGTCGACCCCACATCGACCGAAGGCTGGAAGAAGCTCGACAGCATCGCTGCCGACTTCACCCCTGACCTGCGCGGGTGGTTCGACAGCGACCCCGGCCGTGCCGAGCAGTACACGTTCCAGGCAGCCGACCTGACCGTGGACCTGTCGAAGGGCCTCGTCACCGAGGACATCCTCGCCGCCCTGCTGCAGGTCGCGAAGGACACCGGCGTCGCCGAGCGCTTCCAGGCGATGCTCTCCGGCGAGCACATCAACGTCACCGAGGACCGCGCCGTCCTGCACACCGCGCTCCGCCGTCCGAAGGCGACCGAGGGGCTCGTCCCGGCGGCGCCGCTGACCGTCGACGGCCAGGACGTCGACGCCGACGTGCACGCCACGCTCGACAAGGTCTACGCGTTCGCGTCGCAGGTGCGTGACGGCTCGTGGACCGGTGTCACCGGCAAGCGCATCGAGACCGTCGTCAACATCGGCATCGGTGGGTCCGACCTCGGCCCCGTCATGGTCTACGAAGCACTCAAGCCGTACGTGCAGGCCGGGCTCGAAGCCCGCTTCGTGTCGAACATCGACCCCGCGGACATCTACGAGAAGACCGTGGACCTCGACCCCGAGACCACGCTGTTCATCGTCGCGTCGAAGACCTTCGGCACCCTCGAGACCCTGACGAACGCGCGCCTCGCACGCCAGTGGCTGTGGGAGCGGCTCGGCCTGACCGACGCCGGTGACGACGAGAAGAAAAACGCCGTCGCGAAGCACTTCGTCGCCGTCTCCACTGCGCTCGACAAGGTCGAGGCCTTCGGCATCGACCCCGAGAACGCCTTCGGGTTCTGGGACTGGGTGGGCGGCCGCTACTCCGTCGACTCCGCGATCGGCACGAGCGTCATCGTCGCGATCGGCCAGGAGAACTGGGAGCAGTTCCTCGCCGGCTTCCACGCCATCGACGAGCACGTCCGCACCACGCCGCTCGAGCAGAACGTCCCGGTCCTGATGGGCCTGCTCAACGTCTGGTACACGAACTTCCTCGGTGCGCAGAGCCACGCGGTCCTGCCGTACACGCAGTACCTGCACCGCTTCGCCGCGTACCTGCAGCAGCTCACCATGGAGTCGAACGGCAAGCGCGTCCGCTGGGACGGCTCGCCCGTCACCACCGAGACCGGCGAGGTCTTCTGGGGCGAGCCCGGCACGAACGGCCAGCACGCGTTCTACCAGCTCATCCACCAGGGCACCCGCCTGATCCCGGCCGACTTCATCACGGTCGCGAACCCGGCCCGTCCGCTCAAGGACGAGACGGGCGACGGCAAGGGCGTCGCACCCGGCACCGACGTGCACACGCTGTTCCTGGCGAACTTCTTCGCGCAGACCAAGGCGCTGGCGTTCGGCAAGAGCGCCGACGAGGTCCGGGCCGAGGGCACCACCGACGCCGGCATCGTCGCGGCGCGCACCTTCCCGGGCAACAAGCCGACGACGTCGATCCTGGCGCCGGAGCTCACCCCGAGCGTGCTCGGTCAGCTCATCGCGCTCTACGAGCACATCGTGTTCACCGAGGGCACGATCTGGGGCATCGACTCGTTCGACCAGTGGGGCGTGGAGCTCGGCAAGCAGCTGGCGCTGCAGGTCACGCCCGCCGTCGAGGGCGACCAGGCCGCGCTCGACGCGCAGGACGCCTCGACCAAGGCGCTCATCGCGAAGTACCTGGAGCTGCGCAAGTAGCGAGGTGCCCACCTGACGGACGGGAGGCCCGTGGCGGATCCGCCACGGGCCTCCCGTCCGTCTGCCGGTCGCTGCCAAAGCGACAGTTGCGCCCGACGGAGCGCCGTCAGGCCCGCGAAGGCGACAGATGTGCGCCGATGTTCCGCGGAAGAGTGTCGCTTTCGCAGAGGGGTCACCGCCGCGGTCAGCGAGCGAGCGGGTCGAGGTTGAGCGTCGTTCCCTCGTAGAGGTGCTGGTCCGTCCCGAACACCTGCACGCCCGCGTTGAGCCAGACGAGCGCCCGCACGCTGATGCCGAACCGCGCGGCGACGTCCCCGATGAGGTCGCCCGGCGCCACCGTGTACGACCGCGGCGCCCCGCCGGTCGTCGTCGCGGTGACCGGACCGGTCGCGTTCGCCCGGGCACCGGCGTCCTTCGGGTGCACGTTCGTCTGCCGCGCCGGGACGGACCACCGCACGGTGGTCACCGCGAGCACCTTGCCGGCCCCGATCTCGACCGGGACCTCCTGCCCCGGAGCCGCCGCGGAGTAGGTCACGAGCGTGGTGAGGTGCGACGGGTCGACGCCGGAGCCGCTCAGTGGGACGTCCACCGCGGTCGCCGTGCTGGTCGGCCCACCGAGCGTCCGGTCGCCGACGCCGGGGTAGGTCAGGCCGTCGCCGACCGCGCGCGGCAGGTCGAACAGGCCGACCCCGACCGGCACCGGCAGGGTCGAGGTGAAGCCGGAGTACTGCGCGGTGAACGTGTCGTCGCCGACCGCGACCACGCGGAACCGGAAGTGCACGCTGCCCTTCGGCGACGCGACGTCACCCTGGGCGAGGACGGTCCCGGCGGGGATCGGCGTCAGCGTCGGAGCCGGAGCCGCCGACTCGGTCGGTTCCGGGGTCGGCGTGCGGGGGTGCGCCGACGACTCGAGGAGGTCACCCTCCGGGTCGGCGCCGAGCGTCGGCGTCGGGGTGGCCGACGAGCTCGGCGTCGTCGCCGGGGTGGACGGGGCGGGAAGGGCTCGGTCCGACCCGCGCAGCAGCGAGCACCCCGACAGTGCCACGGTGGCCGCGACGACGACCCCGATCGCGAGCGTTCGGTTCATGATTCCCCCTCAGCTCGATGCTAACCGCGCGGTGCCCCCGGGGCGAACGCCGTGCTCCCGCCGTGTGTCTGCGGACGTACCGCGGATCCTCGGTCGTCCACGACGAGTGATACCATCGGTATCAACGAGAGCAGGTGGTCATGGGCGTCAGGGTAATCCCCGGGCGACGCGGTGGGTCGGACCCCCGTCGGCCCGACATGGAAGCCGTCGTGCGAGCGTTGGCCGGTCGGACCGACAGTGCGCCCGCGACCGTCCGTGCGGCGGTCGAGCACGTCCTGCACAGTCGTGAGCAGCAACACCACGCCGAGATGGAACTGCGGCGCGGGATCTTCAAGCTCGCCGACCTCGGCGTCCCGCAGCGCGAGATCGCGAAGCTCGCCGGGATCTCCCAGCCCGAGGTCTCGCGGCGGCTCTCCCGTCGAACCCTGACCACCAAGCGGCCGTCTCCGCGTGAGGTCATCTCCCGGCGCGAGGGCGGCCAGATCGACTCGGAGACGATGCTGCGCGAGCTGTCGTCGATGGCGTTGACGCACCGCACCCCGAAGCGTGGTGCGGCGTTCGACGGTGCCGCCTCGGCCACCGGCACCACCAAGGAACTCGCGGCGGCGTTCCAGGACGGCCTCCTGTCCGAGGTCGAGTACGAGACCGTCCGCCGGGCGATCGCCGAACGGCAGACCCGCAAGCGCACCCGGTGACGGAGCTCCGCGACCGGGTGGCCGTCGAGCTGGGCCGAGCGCTCCGGGCCGACTCGCTCGACAACCCCTGGTCGGACACGGCGGGCGCGAGCACCAGGACGATCTACGCGCCGGACGGCTTCCTGTACGAGGCGAGTCGTCTGCGGTTCCACGAGTCCGTGCTCGAGGAGCACCGCGCGCTGACCCCGTCGCCGGTCACCGACGGCTCGCTCGCCGTGGTCGTGACGGCCGGTCCGCCGGGGTCGGGGAAGTCGACCGCCCTGGAGCGGATGCCGGAGCTGTGCGGGTACCGGTCGATCGACGCCGACGAGTTCAAGGACCCGCTGCTCCTGCGCGCACAGGCGGACGGTCTGGTGGACCGGTGGACGGCTCGCCGCCTGGCCGACGACCGGCCGGTGCAGCTGCGTGAGATCGCCGGGTTCGTGCACGCCGAGTCGACCACCGTGGCCGACACGCTGCGCCGCCGCGCCCTCCGCAACGGCGAGAACGTCGTCGTGCACGGCACCCTGTCGAGCGTGGACTACCTCGACGACCTCCTCGCCGAGCTCGACGACGCCGGGTACGAGAAGCTGCGCATCGTCACCGTGGAGGTCCCGCTCGAGACGGCGATCGCCCAGGCGACCGATCGGTGGTGGAGCGTGCGTGATGCCGCCACGGATCCGCTCGGTGGTCGGTTCGTCCCGGAAGCAGCCATCCGTCGCTACTACCCGACCGGATCGACCGAGTCGGTGTGCGGCGCGAACGCCCGGGTCCTCGGTGACCGGGCCGCCGACCTCGGCTGGGACGTGTCGATCGTCTGAGCGGTCGCCGGTGTCGGTCGGAACGGCTACCGTCGAGGCCATGGAGCGTTCGGAGATCCTCGCCGCGGCTGCCGCCGCGCACGCCGCCCGCATCGCAGAAGAAGGCGGTGACGACGGCGCTGCTCGTGAACGGGCGGAGAGTGTCCGGCGCCGGGCCGACGGCCTCACCGACCGGTACGACACGGTCGAGGGCGCGAGCGAATCCGACGCGCGTGACGCCGCGCGCCGTCGAGCGGGCGAGGCCGACCGGGCGGCCTCCCGGACCGAGGGCGTGCTGTCCGACTGGCACCGCATGGGCACCCGCCGCGGTGTGACGCCGGACGCCCAGGTGCGCACGGCGTGGACGGTCACCGGGGTGCCCGAGCGCGGTGACGCCCGAGCACTGGCGAACGTGCTGCTCTCGACGGCGGGGCACGCGGGCCGGGTGGCCGACGCCGCGCGACGCAACCCGGCGCTGTCCGGTGCCGCGAGCGCAGCTGCTCGACGGACCGTCCGGCGCTACACCGACCACGGCGCGGACATGGCGTCGCTCGGCGACGTGCTGGGGGACAGCCCGGAGCCCGACGGGTCCTGATGCTCACCCGGAGTGCGTTGGAGCGCTCCCGCTCTGACCAGGCGTTATGTGGACCGATCCAATCGTCCTGACGACAGAATGTCCAATTGACAGGACATGGATTCGGGTTACCATCGGTGCACGCACTGAAGCGCGATCACCGACGAAGGAGTCACCGAATGGTCGACATCAAGCCGACAGCCCCGACTGTCGCACTGCCCCCGATCGGGACCGGACCGCACCGCCGACGCCTCGGCGTCCTGGCCCTGGTCGCCACGTTCGGCGGGCTGCTCTTCGGGTACGACACCGGTGTCATCAACGGTGCCCTGAACCCGATGAAGGCCGAACTCGGCCTCACGAACTTCACCGAGGGCGTCGTCACCAGCTCCCTGTTGTTCGGCGCCGCGATCGGTGCCATGCTCGGCGGCCGCATCGCCGACGGCTGGGGGCGTCGCAAGACGATCATCGCCCTCGCCGTGACGTTCTTCCTCGGCACCCTCATCTGCGTCTTCGCACCGACGTTCGGCGTCATCGTCGTGGGCCGTGTCCTCCTCGGCCTCGCGGTGGGTGGTGCATCGACCGTCGTCCCGGTGTTCCTCGCCGAACTCGCGCCGTACGAGATCCGGGGTTCGCTGTCCGGCCGCAACGAGCTCATGATCGTGATCGGGCAGCTCGCCGCGTTCGTGGTCAACGCCATCATCGGCAACCTGTGGGGTGAGGGCAACGGCGTCTGGCGCGTCATGCTGGCCGTCTGTGCGCTTCCTGCCATCGCACTCTTCGTCGGCATGCTCCGGGTGCCGGAGTCGCCGCGCTGGCTCGCGTCCAAGGGGCGCTACGACGAAGCGCTGTCCGTCCTGCAGCAGGTCCGCACCACGGAGCGTGCGACCGCCGAACTCGACGACATCAAGCGGAGCAACGACCTCGAGGCGAAGGCCGAGCGCGTCAGCGGGTGGCAGACGCTGCGTGGCAACAAGTGGCTCATCCGCATCGTGCTCATCGGTGCCGGGCTCGGCGTCGCCCAGCAGCTCACCGGCATCAACTCGATCATGTACTACGGCCAGACCGTCCTCATCGAGTCCGGGTTCCAGGCGTCGGCAGCCCTCATCGCGAACATCGCCCCCGGCGTGATCGCCGTGGTCGGTGGCGTCATCGCGCTGTACAACATGGAGAAGATCAACCGCCGCACCACCCTGATCATCGGGTTCTCGCTCACGACGGTCTGCCACTTCCTGATCGGCATCGCCTCGGTCGCACTGCCCGAGGGCAACCCGGCTCGTCCGTGGGTGATCCTGTTCCTCGTCGTCGCGTTCGTCGGCTCGATGCAGACCTTCCTCAACATCGCCGTGTGGGTGGTGCTGTCGGAGATCTTCCCGACCCAGATCCGCGCGCTCGGCATGGGCATCTCGGTGTTCTGCCTCTGGATCGCCAACGCGTTCCTCGGGCTCTACTTCCCGACCATCGTCGCCGCCACCGGCATCACCGGGACGTTCTTCGGCTTCGGCATCGTCGGTCTGCTCGCGCTGCTCTTCATCTGGAAGTTCGTGCCGGAGAGCCGCGGCCGCACCCTCGAAGAGGTGGAAGAAGGCGTCACCACCGGCAACATCTTCACGGTCCCGCAGAAGGCGTCGCGCGGCTAGGTCACGCGCGTGGCGCGGTGATCGCGCGTGCAGACGGACGGGAGGCCCGGTGCCAGCTGGCACCGGGCCTTCCGTCCGTCCGCTGGTCCCGCTACGGGCGCAGGAGCACCTTGCCGACGCGGCCGGCGGTGTCCGAGGCACGCACGGCGTCGCGGACGTCCTCGAACGCGAAGGTCTCCGCGACGGGGAGCGTCAGCGAGCCGTCCAGCACGCGTGTGATGAGCTCGCCGAAGAGCTGGCCCTTCGTCTCGGCCGGCATCGTCTTGCTGACGACGCTGCCCCAGAAGCCCTTCACGGTGAGCTGGCCGAAGATGACCTTGCCGGACGGGATCTCGAGCGTGGGCGAGGCCATCGCGCCGAAGACGACGAGGGCGGCGTTCTCGCCCAGGACGCTGGCGATGTCGCCGGCGGCCTTGCCACCGACGGACTCGACACCGGCGACGATCGGGGCGCCTCCGGTGATCGCGGCGACCTGGTCCTTCCAGTCGTCCGCGTCGGTGGCGACGATGCGCTCGACGCCCTGCTCGCGCAGCTCCTCGACACCGGCGGCGCGGCGCACCAGGCCGATGACGTTGATGCCGCGGGCCGCGCCGAGCTGGGCGACCATGCGCCCGACGGCACCGTTGGCGGCGTTCTGGATGAGCCAGTCGCCCTCGTGCAGGTCGAGCGAGTGCAGCAGGCTGATGGCGCTGAACGGCATCGAGACGAGCTGTGCTGCGGCCTCGTCGGTCATGGCGTCCGGCACCGGCACGAGCCCGGCGGCGTTCGCGGTGTAGTACTCGGCCCAGACGCCGAACGCACCGCCGGCGACGCGCTGGCCGACCGTCAGGTTCGTGACGCCCTCGCCCAGGGCCTCGACGACGCCGAGCGCCTCGGTGCCCGAGGCGGCGGGCAGCTCGGGCTTGAAGCCGTAGGTGCCGCGGACGGTCCACAGGTCGTGGTTGTGGATGGGGGAGAGGACCGTGCGGACGAGGACCTCGCCGGCGCCGGGCGTGGGGACCGGGCGCTCCTGGACGCCGAGGACCTCGGCGGGCTCGGCGAAGGTCTCGTGGACGACGGCGCGCATGGTGGTGGGGGTGGTGGTGCTCATGGGTCAGTCCTCCGAGACGACGATGGTGACGTCGATGTTGCCGCGGGTCGCGTTCGAGTACGGGCAGACCTGGTGGGCTGCGTCGGCGAGTGCCTGGGCCTGGTCGTGCTCCAGGCCGGGGATGACGACCTCGAGCATGACGGCGAGCTGGTAGCCGCCGTTGCCGTTCGGGCCGATCTGGACGCGGCCGCCGACGGACGAGTCGGTGATCTTCACCTTCTGGCTGCGGGCGACGCCCTGCAGGGCGGAGTGGAAGCAGGCGGCGTACCCGGCGGCGAAGAGCTGCTCGGGGTTCGCGCCGTTGCCGGAGCCACCCATCTCCTTGGGGATGGCGAGGTCGAACTCGACCGTGCCGTCGCTCGTGGCGACGTGGCCGTTGCGGCCTTCGCCGGTGGCCAGGGCCTCGGCGGTGTAGAGGGCTTCCATGGTGTTCCTTCCTTCGTGGGGTCAGTGGCGGCCTGGCCCGAGACTCGGGCTGGCCGACAGATCTCGGGCGCTGCGCGGCGAGAAGTGTCGCTCAGGCCGAGTCTCGAGCCGGTGCGTTCGTGGCCGCAGCGTGCATCGTCTCGGTCAGCCGGTGCAGGGTCGCGATGAGCTCCGTGGCGGCCTGCTCGTCGGGGAGCCCCATGCCGGCGGCGATCGTCGCCGGGATGTGTGCGAGGTCGGCGCGGATGGTGCGGCCGCGGTCGCCGAGCGTGATCGTCACGACGCGCTCGTCGGCGCTGCGGCGTTCGCGGCGGACCAGCTCGGACTGCTCCATGCGGCGGAGCAGGGGCGACAGGGTGCCGGAGTCGAGCTGCAGGTGGTCACCGAGGCTCGAGACGGTCTGGTCGCCCTCGATCCACAGGGTCACGAGCACCAGGTACTGCGGGTAGGTCAGTCCCCAGGGTTCGAGCAGCGAGCGGTACGCCTGCGTGGTCGCGCGGCTCGCTGCGTAGAGGGAGAAGCACACCATCTCGTCGGTCACGGGCATGTCACCAGGATCGCACGCAACTCGGTTGTGCACAACCCAACACGTGCTCCGGCCCGGACGGTTAGGCTGACGTGACCCACGATGACCAGCAGCGACCTCGACTCCACCACGACCCCCGGCTCCGGGACCGCGTCGTCCCACGGCAAGACGATCTTGATCGGTGAGCACGCCGTGGTCTACGGCGCACCCGCACTCGTCCTGCCGGTGCTCGACGCCCGGGTCGTCGCGACCGTGAGCCCCGTCACCGCCGGCGTCGACGAGGCCACCGGCACGGTCGTCGGGCACACCCTCGAGTCCACGGTGCACACCGGTCCCCTCGACCTCGCGCCCGCCGCCGTGATGCCGACCGTCACCGCCGTCACCGCGACCCTGCGGCACTTCGGGGTGACCGACCGGCACTTCCACGTCCGGGTCGACAGCGAGGTCCCGACCGCCCGGGGCATGGGGTCGAGCGCAGCGGTCGCCGCCGCCGTGACGGCAGCCGTCGCGGACGCCCTCGGCGAGACCCTCGACGCCGAGACCCACCACGACCTCATCCAGGAGTGCGAGCGGGTCGCCCACGGCCGTCCGTCGGGACTCGACGCCCGCGGTGTCGTCGCCGCGGTGCCGGTCTGGTTCGAGGGGGGCCGCATCGAGCCCGTCGCCCTCGGGGCCCGCTTCACCTTCGTCGTCGCCGACACCGGTGTCCCCGGCCACACCCGGCAGGCGGTCGCGGCCGTGCGGGAACGGCACGACCAGGACCCGGTCGCCGTCGACGCGGTCATCGACCGGATCGGCGCGCTCGCACGCCGGGCGCGGGGGACACTCGAGGCTGGCGACGCACAGGGGCTCGGTGCCACGATGGACGCCGCGCACGACCTGCTCAGCGCACTCGACGTGTCGAGTGCCGACCTGGACGGGCTCGTCGACGCCGCACGTGCTGCGGACGCCCTCGGCGCGAAGCTGACCGGCGGCGGGCGGGGCGGGTGCGTGCTCGCACTCGCCGCGGACGACGACCACGCGGACCGCATCGCGGCCGCACTCCGCGGCGCAGGGGCCGCAGCCACCTGGACCACCACGATCGGAGCCCGCGCTTGATGACCGCCACCGCCGTCGCGCACCCCAACATCGCCCTCGTCAAGTACTGGGGCAAGGCGGACGCGCAGCTCGCGCTGCCCGCCACGGGCAGCGTCTCCATGGGCCTCGACGTGTTCCCCACGACGACCACCGTCACGGTGGACGGCGGCTCCGGCGACGTCCAGGAGGCGCGTGACCGGTTCACGCTGAACGGTCACGTCGTCGAGGACGGCGCCCTGGTGCGCGTGCAGCAGTTCCTCGACCTCGTGCGGGAGCTCGCCGGCAGCGACGCCCGCGCGTCCGTCGTGTCCGAGAACACCGTGCCGACCGGTGCCGGACTCGCCTCGAGCGCGTCGGGGTTCGCGGCGCTCGCCACCGCGGCCTCGGCGGCGTACGGCCTCGACCTTTCCCCGCGCGACCTCTCCCGCCTGGCCCGACGCGGTTCGGGGTCCGCGACGCGGTCGATCCCCGGCGGCGTCGCCGTGTGGCACGCCGGCGACGACCAGGGGTCCTTCGCCGAGCCGATCCCGGCACCGCCGATGGCCATGGTGGTCGTGACGATCGACGCCGGACCGAAGCCCATCGGTTCGCGCGAGGCGATGCGGCGCACCATCGCGACGTCGCCGTTCTACCCGGCGTGGGTCACGTCGACCACCGAGACCGTCGGCGACATGCTCGACGCCTGCGCAGCCGGCGACTTCACGCGCATCGGCGAGATCACCGAGAGCAACGCGCTGCGCATGCACGCCACGATCGAGGGCGCCTTCCCGCCCATCCGCTACCTCAACGCGCGCAGCGTCGCCGTGTTCGACGCCGTGGGCGAACTCCGCGCCGCCGGGCTCGAGGCCTACGCCACCGCCGACGCCGGCCCGAACGTGGTCGTGCTCTGCCGGCCCGAGGACCGCTCCGCCGTGGCCACCGCGCTGGCGTCCTTCGGCGACGTCATCGAGTCCGGCACCGGACCTGCCGCTCGGGTGCTCCGCTCCGAAGAGATCGGGGTCGCCGCAGCGAGCGACAGCCCCGACCAGAAGGAGTCCGTGCAGTGATCGAGTTCCGCGCCCACGGCAAGCTGTTCGTCGCCGGCGAGTACGCCGTCGTCGAGCCCGGCCAGCCGTCCGTCCTCATCGCCCTCGACCGCGCCATCACGGCACGCGTGTCCGAGGCGCACGGTGCGGGCAGCGTGCACTCGGAGGAGTACGGCCACCTGCCGCTGACGTGGACGCGCGACGAGGACGGCCTCGCCCTGGACCGCGAGCACCACCCCTACGACTACGTGATGGCGACGATCGACCTCGTCGAGAAGCTCCGCGCCGAGCGGGGGATCGCCCCGCGCTTCCACGACCTGCGGATCGAGAGCCAGCTCGACGACGCCAGCGGCCGGAAGTTCGGGCTCGGATCCTCGGCGGCGGTGACCGTCGCGACCGTCGGTGCCCTCGACCGCTTCTACGGGATCGGCCTGACGCAGCGGCAGCGCTTCCAGGTCGCCCTGCTCGCCACCATCCGGGTGAACCCGCGGGCATCCGGCGGGGACCTCGCCGCGAGCACCTTCGGTGGGTGGCTGCGCTACAGCGCCCCGGACCGCGACCACCTCGCCTCGTTCGTCGACGAACGCCGCGTGTCCGACATCCTCACCGACGCCGACGCGTGGGCGGGCTTCGACGTCCAGCGGCTGCCGGCCCCCGAGAACCTGCAGCTCCTGGTCGGCTGGACCGGCTCGCCGGCCTCGACCACGAAGCTCGTCGGTGTGGTGCGTCGGCACCGCAACGGCGGGTACCAGGCGTTCCTCGACGAGAGCCGCAGCTGTGTCGACGACCTGACCACGGGCCTCCAGACCGGCGACGCAGAGCAGACGCTCGACGCGCTCCGACGTGCCCGGGTGCTGATGCAGCGCCTCGGCGACTCGGTCGGGTCGAAGATCGAGACCGAACGCCTCGCGACCCTGTGCGACGTCGTCGAGGCGGCTGGCGGAGCGGCGAAGCCGTCCGGCGCCGGCGGCGGCGACTGCGGCATCGCACTCGTCCCCGCGGACATCGACCCCGCCGGCATCCACCGCGCCTGGGAGGCGCACGACATCAGACACCTCAGCGTCGCGGTGCGAGCACCAGAAGGAGCCCTCGATGAGTGACCTGCTCACGCCGATCCCGACCAAGTGGGTCGGACCGATCCGCATCAGCGGCAACGCGGTCCAGGGCGAGCACGAGGTCCCGCTCGCCACGTACGAGTCGCCGCTCTGGCCGTCCGTCGGCCGCGGCGCCCGGATCTCGCGCATGGTCGACGACGGCATCGTCGCGACCGTCGTCGACGAGCGCATGACCCGCTCGGTCGTCGTCAGAGCAGCCAGTGCCGCGGCGGCGCACGTCGCCGCGGGGCAGATCCTCGCGCGACAGGACGAGCTCGAGGCGCTGGTCGCCGGGCAGAGCCGGTTCGCGAAGCTCATCGAGGTGCACCCCGAGATCGTCGGTGACCTGCTGTTCCTGCGGTTCGCGTTCACGACCGGTGACGCCTCTGGCCACAACATGGTCACGCAGGCGGCGGACAAGCTCCTGCCCGCGATCCTGGCGTGGCAGCCGGGCCTGCGCTACGTGTCCGTGTCGGGCAACTTCTGCACCGACAAGAAGGCCAGCGCAGTGAACGGCATCCGTGGTCGTGGCCGCAACACCATCGCCGAGATCGTGATCCCCGGCGAGATCGTCGAGAAGCGCCTGCGGTCGAGCACCGAACGCATCGTCGAACTGAACATCGCGAAGAACCTCATCGGCTCGACCATCGCCGGGGCGCTCCGCTCCGCGAACGCGCACTACGCGAACATGCTGCTCGGCTTCTACCTGGCCACCGGGCAGGACGCCGCGAACATCGTCGAGGGCTCGCAGGGCATCACGAGTGCCGAGAACCGCGACGGCGACCTGTACTTCGCCACCTCGCTGCCGCACCTGATCGTCGGCACGGTCGGCAACGGCAAGGGCGGGGACCTGCCCGTCGTCGAGGACGCCCTCGTGCGCCTCGGCTGCCGCGAGGACCGCGAGCCCGGTGCGAACGCCCGTCGTCTCGCCGCCCTGTGTGCCGCCACGGTGCTGTGCGGGGAGCTCTCGCTCCTCGCCGCCCAGACGAACCCGGGTGAGCTGATGGCCGCCCACGTCGCCATGGAGCGACGGGGCACGAAGCCGGCCGGAGGCGCAGCATGACGCGCATCGGCATCCACGACATCGCCATCGCGACCGGGCACCACGTGCTCGAGCTCGACGACCTGGCCGAGCGCCTCGGCGTCGACCCGGCGAAGTACCACGTCGGCATCGGCCAGGACGCCTTCAGCGTGCCCGCCCCGGACGAGGACATCGTCACGATGGGGGCCGCCGCGGCCAAGGAGGTCATCGACCGCCACGGTGTCGACGGCATCCGAACCGTGCTGTTCGCCACCGAGTCCGGCGTCGACCAGTCCAAGGCCGCCGGCGTCTTCGTGCACGGCCTGCTCGGCCTGCCGAAGAACGTCCGCGTCGTCGAGCTGAAGCAGGCCTGCTACGGCGGGATGGCCGCCGTGCAGCTCGCCCTCGGCATCATCGCCCGGGCACCGCACGAGCGCGTGCTCGTCATCGCCGCCGACGTCGCCCGCTACGACGTCGACACCGCCGCCGAGCCCACCCAGGGTGCCGGTGCGGCCGCGATCCTGGTGTCCGCCGACCCCGACCTGATCGAGATCGAGCCGGCCGCCGGCGTCTTCACCGCGGACGTCGACGACTTCTGGCGCCCGAACGACCGCTCCACCGCACTGGTCGACGGCCGCCTGTCCGTCAGCGCCTACGTCGACGCCTTCGTGGGCGCGTGGGACGACCTCGCCGAGCAAGGCGGACCGGCGTACGAGGACATCGTGCGCTTCGTCCACCACCAGCCGTTCACGAAGATGGCGCTCAAGGCCCACCGGAAGCTGACGCAGCACGTGGGCGTGCCGTTCGACGAGTCGGAGCTGTTCGTCGGATTCACGTACAACAAGCAGACCGGCAACACGTACACGGCGTCGCTCTGGATCGGGCTCGCCGCGCTCCTCGACCTCGACGAGGACCTGGCGGGTGAGCGCATCGCCCTGTTCAGCTACGGCTCGGGCAGCGTCGGCGAGCTCCTCACCGGCATCGTGCAGCCGTCCTACCGTGAGCACCGTCGAGTCGGCCGCGTCCGGCAGCTGCTCTCGGCCCGCGTTCCGCTGACCGTGGACGCGTACCGCGAGCTGCACGCGACCGGCGCCGCGACGAGCGACGACGTCGAGCGTCCGCGCGTCACGGCGGGGCCGTACCGCTTCGCCGGGGTGCGCGGCGGCGCGCGCCACTACGAGGCGTCCTGAGACGCACCGCGTGACGGACGGGAGGCCCGTGGCGGCCCCGCCACGGGCCTCCCGTCCGTCCGCTGGTCACGTGGCGGACAGGACCTCGCGTTCCAGACGCTGGTAGCTGGTCTCCATGCCGTCGGTCATGCCGGTGGCCAGGATCATGTCCCGCTGCGTCCGGTCGGGGTAGGTGATGCGCAGCGTCAGGAGGGTGACGCCGTCGGCCTCGTCGAACTGCAGGTCGTTCGTGTTCGGCGGGAACGGCGCACCGGTCATCCGCTCGGTGGACACCATCCGCCGCTCCGGTTCCACGACGAGGTTCTCGCCCTCGAAGCCGAACGGCTCGCCCTCGGTGTCACCCGTCGGCGCCCACGCCTGCCGGAACGTGCCACCCGGCGTCAGGTCGTTCTCGTACACCGTCATCTCCCACCCGTCCGGTCCGAGCAACCACTGCCGGACGAGCTCGGGCTCGGTGTGCGCCCGCCACAGCAGGTGGCGTGGTGCTGCGAAGGCCCGCGTGATGCGGACGTGGGTGTCGTCGACGAGCTCGGTGACGGTGCCGTTGCCCAGGGCGTACTCGCGCAGGTCGGCGAGGACGGCGTCGAGCTGTCCGAAGGCCTGCTCGTAGCCCTCGACCATGCCCATGTCCACCATGGTCTCGAGGTCGGCGGTGGACCCGAACGACGACTGGACGGTCACACGCGACCCGGTTCCGACGGTCTCGAACGACAAGACGGTCTCGCTGGTCGGCAACCCGTCGTCGACCTCGCCGTCGGCGTCGGTGAAGAGGTCGCGGAACACGATGCGGTGTGGCTCGTCGACCGCGGTGACCTGCCAGACCGCGTGGAACCGCTCGCCCTGTGGTGACGTCATCCGGTAGTCGGCGCGGCCGCCGAGCCGCAGGTCGAACGACGTGAAGGTGGCGGGGAAGCCGGGCGGACCCCAGAAGCGTTCGAGCTGACGGGGATCGGCAAAGGCGCCCCAGAGGCGCTCGACCGGGACGGGGAACTCGGCGACGAGCGTCAGCGCGAGGGCCTCGGGATCGGTGTGGACGGACGTGGTGGGCATCATTGCTCCTTGTCGGTGTCGAGCAGGGTGTCGAGGCGGTCGATCCGGCCCCGCCAGAGGTCGCCGTAGGCGTCGAGCAGGTCGCGGACCCGGGCGAGCTGCCCCGGTTCGGCGCGCACGATGCGGGTGCGGCCGCGTGCTTCCTTGCTCACGAGTCCGGCTCCTTCGAGGACGGCGACGTGCTTCTGGACGGCGGCGAACGACATCGAGTACGCGTCCGCCAGGTCACTGACGGACGAGGACCCGACGAGCGTGCGTCGGACGATGTCACGACGGGTCGCGTCGGCCAGTGCGTGGAACACCCGGTCGACCTCGGCGTCGGACAGTGCAATTCGTACAACCATTTGGTTGTACGTTACGACTGTCCACCCTCGTGCGCAAGGGGGACGTGCAGGTAGTCTGTCCGCGGAGATCGAAAGGGGCGATGCCAGTGGGCTCGAGCGCGTCGGACACCGTCAGTGCCCTCGTCGCGACCCTTCCTCCGTCGCCGAGGCTCCCGGACGTGGTCGCCGGGGTCGGGCGGTTCGTCGGCAAACCGACCCGCGTGGTCGACGTCGACGGTCCGAGCTGGGGACCGCTCACCGCGTTGGTGTCGCAGTTCGAGCACGAGAACCTCGTCCTGGTGCCGGCTGGCGCTCCTGAGCTGTACCGGATGCACTGCGTCCTGCACGAGCTCGGACACCTCGTGCACGGTGACGCCGGCGCCCCGACCACCACCTCGATCGCCGAGTTCGCCTCGGGCGGGCACGTGTGCCGCCGCGCCCTCGACGGCGACACCGGACTGGTGAGCATCTCGGACGATGACGAGCACTTCGCCGAGCGGTTCGCGTACGAGCTGGCGACCGTGCTGCTCGCCGGCAGCGCGAGCGCGGACGAGCGGGCCTACGGCTGATGGCCGTCCTGCACGCCGCCGCCTTCTGGTGCGCGGCGCTGATCTTCCTCGCCCGCACGCCCTACGTGCTGCGGAACCCACGTGGCCGCGCAGCCTGGGGTGCGACCGGCGTCGGCGCGCTCGGGCTGCTGACGCTCGGCAGCGTCGTGCCGCAGACCGTGCTCGACGGCGCCCTCGGGGGCACGAACCTCATCAACCTGGTGCAGAACGTGTGTGCCACGGCGGCCTTCTGGCTGATGCTCCGGGCGAGCACGTCCGACCTGCCGAAGCGGCCGGGGCTGGCGAGCCCGCTCGCGCTCCTCGTGGTGGTGGTGGCCTTCGCCGTCCCGTTCTTCGCCGTGCGCGACCGGGGCGGCACCGACTTCCACTTCATCGTGCGGGAGATCCACCAGCCGGCGATGTGGCTCTACGGGTCGGTCTACATGGTCGGTGTCGGTGTGATCGCCGCCGCGACGCTCCGGTACGGCGTGCTGCGGAACCCGGTCGCGCTCGTGGTCTTCCGGGTGGGGCTCTCGCTCGTGGTCATCGCGAGCATCGACGAACTCCTCTCCCTCACCGCCGACCACTTCGGGTGGTTCCCCGTCCCGCTGCGCGACGGACTCCGCCTGGGCTTCGACCCGCCGTTCTACCTGGGCATCGTCCTCATCGTCGTCGCGATGGCGTCCCTCACCTTCCGCCGGTGGTGGCGGGACGTGACGTGCCGTCGGCACCACCGACGACTCCGCCGCATCGCCCGGCGCCACGAGCTGCGTGCCGTCGAACGGGACGGCGACGTGCAGGCGCGGACCTACGACCTCGTCATCGCGATCCGCGACGCAGAGGTGCAGGGCCGCACCCTCGACGACGCCGAGCTCGCCCAGGTGCGCTCGGCGGAACTGACCCTGACCCGCAGTCTCGGAGGCTGATGCGATGACGATCGTCTGGTGGGTGCTCGGCGTGCTCGTCGTGCTGGCGGCGGCGTTCCTGCTCGTGGTGCGGAAGGTCGTCGGCAAGATCGTGCTGCCCGGCGGCGACCGCTGGACCCCGGTGCTCGAGACGACCGACGACTCGATCCGGCTCCCGATCACCGACGACACCGTCCGCCCGGGGGAGTACGGCCTGTGGCACGACGGCACCGGGCACACCACGGTCGGACCGGTGCTCGACGTCGACGAGGCCGCCGGCACCGTGCGGCGCGCGGTGGTCCGGACGACGGGCGACGTGTCGACCCGGGTGCGGTGGAGCGGGCACGTGCACCCGGACCCCGCCGCGATGGACGTCGACTGGACGGAGGTCGACCTGCCGACGCCCGTGGGCCCGGCGCCGGCGTGGGTCATCCGACCAGGCGGCCCCGTGCCCGCGCCACTCGCGCCCGCATCCGCGCCCGCCGCCGACCCGCCGGCCGCCGCCGACGCGCCCGCCGCGACCTGGGCCGTGCACGTGCACGGCATCCGCACCACCCGCGTGACGGCGCTCCGCACCGTGCCGGCGGCGCTCGAGGCCGGCTGGACCTCGATCGTCCCGTCGTTCCGCGGCGACGGCGAAGCGCCCTGGCAGGGCCGCGCCTCGCACCTCGGCGCCCGCGAGTGGCCCGACGTCGAGGCCGCACTCGACCACGCCGTCGCGAACGGGGCCGAACGGCTCGTCATCGTGGGGTGGTCGATGGGCGCGACGATCACCCACGAGCTGCTCGCACGGTCGGTGCACCGCGACCGGTTCGTCGGACTGGTCCTCGTCTCGCCGGCGCTCGACTGGGCGACGACGGTGCGCTCCCAGGCCGGTCGCGCCGGGCTCCCCGGGTTCGTCGTCGGTGCCGCGCTCCGGGCGATGGCGCTGCCGCTCGTGTGCCGCCTCGTCGGGCTCCGCTCGCCCGTGGACGTCCGCGCGCTCTCCTGGTTGCACGCGCCGCGGAGCCTGCCGCCGACCCTGCTCATCCACTCGTCGGGGGACACCACCGTGCCGTTCGCCGTCAGCCAGGAGTTCGCCGATGCGCACCCCGACACCGTGACGTTGGCGGTCAGCGAGCCCGCCGAGCACGCCTGGGAGCGGAACGTCGACGCCGTCTGGTTCGACACCACGATCGCGACCTGGGCGAGATCGCTCGACCACACCGGCACCATGGAGTAGAAGGGGCCATGGGTCAGCTCATCTACGACGGCCAGCCGCTCGACCTCCGCATCGACGACCGTGCCATGACACACCTGCAGATCGTGATCGTGAACATGCTCCGGCGTGATCACCGGTTCGCGTTCTCGTGGAAGGACGACGTCGTCCACGGCAACGGCCGGAGCACGATCTGGTTGAACCCCAACGTCGGCCTGCACTTCAAGTTCTCCGGCAGCCGGGTGCCGTCGATCAACCGCAGCTGGCTCGAGGACCTCTACGCCTCGGCCACGTCCGGCTCCGGGCTCGTCCTGACGCCGGAGCCGCCGGACACGAGCACGGCGGCCGACTCGGCGTGGTCGCGAGCGGTCGCGCCGGGGGACGCCGACGACGCTTCGGGGACACCGAGCGGTAGCACGGCTGAGTGATTCCCGTCAACGGGTTCCGAAGATCCGCTGATCGTCGTAGCGTTTCTGTACCGCGGATCAGAGTCGTCCCTTCGGGCCGGCATCCAGGGAGCCGGTGACGGCAATGAACCGCGGCAGGAGGGGGACCCGAATGACCGTGACGCAGTGCGCGCCCGGCGCCGACCAACCATCGGCGATCGAGTGGCGAGCACGACGGGAGTCCCGGATCAGGAGACTCGTCGTCCAGGAAGCCGGGTCATCGCACCCGGGTCCTTGCGTCACGCCAGTGGGCTCGTCGGTCAGGCCTCACTGACCGGCACCCTTCCACAGGACGCCCCGGCAGTCGGATTCGGGTTCCGCTTCCGGGGCGTTCTGCTGCCCGGGCGTTCTGCTGCCCGGATCGGGCGGGCGCTGCCGGCTCAGTAGACGTCGCGGACGTACCGCTTCGTGCGGCGCAGGTCGGCCAGGTACGACAACGCGTCGTCCTCGTCCCGCCCACGGCCGGTGCGGATGACGTCGAGCAGCGCGGCCTCGACGTCCTTCGCCATCCGCGAGGCGTCGCCGCACACGTACACGTGGCCGCCGTCCTCGAGCCAGGCGAACAGCTCGGCGGACTGCTCGCGCATCCGCGTCTGCACGTAGACCTTCTCGGCCTGGTCGCGTGAGAACGCCAGGTCGAGGCGGTTCAGCACGCCCTGCTCCTGCAGCTCGGTGAGCTCATCCTGGTAGACGAAGTCGGTGTCGCGGTGCTGGTCGCCGAAGAACAGCCAGTTGCGCCCCGTCGCGCCCGCCGCGGCCCGCTCGTGCAGGAACCCGCGGAACGGGGCGATGCCGGTGCCCGGACCGATCATGATCATCGGCGCGGACGCGTCCGTCGGCACACCGAACGACGCGTTCGGCTGCAGGTAGACGTCGACCGTGCCGTCGGGGTCGACCCGGTCCGCCAGGAACGTCGACGCGACGCCGGCGTACATCCGGTGCGGGTCGCCGTACCGGACGGACGCGATGGTCAGGTGGATGCGGTCCGGGTGCGCCAGCGGGCTCGACGAGATCGAGTACTGGCGTGCCTGCAACGGGCGCAGGTTCGGCAGCAGCTCGTCGAGTCCGGGAGCGCCCGGTCCGGCGTCGCGCAGCAGGTCGAGGACGTCACGGCCCCACAGCCAGCGGTCCAGTTCGTGCTTGTCGCCGTGCGAGACGACCGCGGCGAGTTCGCTCGCCGGGGCGCGCTGCACGAGGTCCGCGATGAGGTCCTTCGACGGCGTGCGGATCTCACGGTCGCTCCGCAGGACCTCGGTGATCGGTCGGTCGTCGAACGACTCGCCGCCGTTCGCGCCGACCTGCTCGAGCAGCTCCGCGACGAAGACCTCGTCGTTGACCGGCACGACCGCCAGGGCATCGCCGGCGGCGTACTCGATGCCGGAGTCGCCGAGGTCGAACTCGTAGTGCCGGATCTCCTTCGCGCTGCGCGGCGAGGAGAGCAACCGGTTCTCGGCAAGCCGCGACGGGTACGGGTTGCGCTTGTTCCACTGCGACCCCGGCCGGGAGGCACGGCCCGCGCCCGCCCCGCCGGTCACGGTGGCACCGTCGCCGGCACCACTGCCCGTGGTCGCGCCGGGTGCGCCCGTCGCGCCGGCCTCGGCAGCGAGCCGGTCGAGCACGGCGGCGCTCCAGAGTGCGGCGGCGTCCTCGAAGTCGACGTCGCAGTCCACGCGGTCGTGCACCCGGGTCGCGCCGAGCTGCTCGAAGCGGGTGTCGAGGAGCTTGCCGGCCTGGCAGAACTCGTCGTAGCTGGTGTCCCCGAGGCCGAGGACGGCGTACTGCAGCCCCTCGAGCCGCGGCACGGTGGACGCCTGGACCGCGTCCCAGAACAGGCCGGCGTTGTCGGGCATCTCGCCCTCGCCGTACGTCGAGGTGACGACGAGCACGTGGGTCATCTCGGCGAGCTGCTCCGGGGTGACGGCGTCGAGTGCAGCGGCACGGCCGCCGAGCCCGCGGGCCTTCGCCCCGGCGACGAGCTCGTCGGCCAGGAACTCCGCGTTGCCGGTCTGCGTGCCGAACAGCACGTCGATCGTCGTGGTGGGGGCGGCGCCGGACGCCTTCTTGCCGGCGGCGGCGATGCCCGCGATGAACCCGGCCAGCCAGGACTCCTGGGCGGCCGAGAACGGTGCGTCGACGGGGATCAGCGATCCGGTCGGGGGGAGCAGGCTCACGCGGACACCGCCTCGGTCGGTGCCTGGGGTGCACGGCGGGCGATGTCCTCGAGCGCTGCGGTGGCGAGCAGCTCGTCGAAGCGGGCCTCGCGGACGCGGCCGTCGTTCTTGGCGTTCTGGTGCATGATCCACCCCGTGGTGCCCGGTGCGTCCATGCTGCGGTTGTTCCGCTGCGTGAGCGCACGCTTGTAGTCGTCGAGCCGCTTGATCGCGATGAGCGTCGCGAGCTGGTCGTCCGCGAACCGGTCGAGCGTGCCGCGCAGGTACTTCACGACGCGCTGCTTCACCGAGAAGTCCTCGGTCAGGACGAGGTTCTTCACCGCTTCGGTGACGCGGGGGTCGTTCGGCCCCGCACCGGGGACGCGCTCGAGGGCGACGTCCTGGGCGACACCGAGCACCGTGTACGACGACAGCAGCGAGAACATGTCGTCGCCCTGGTCGCCGAGCGCCGGGGCACGGCCGTCGAGGACGGTGCGCTGGTCGCGGTAG
This sequence comes from Curtobacterium sp. VKM Ac-2884, assembly GCF_015350945.1. NCBI lineage: Bacteria > Bacillati > Actinomycetota > Actinomycetes > Micrococcales > Microbacteriaceae > Curtobacterium > Curtobacterium sp. VKM Ac-2884. The sequence continues at coordinate 728,169 of NZ_JADKSA010000001.1, read as the reverse complement.
TCGACCTTGAACGCACGGAGCTTGTCCGTGGCGATCGAGGTCGCGAGCTCGTCGAGCAGCTCGGGGCGTGTGGCCGCCGCGAGGATCTCGCCGGCGTCCTGCGACAGCAGCAGCGCGCGTGGCATGCCGACGAAGACGTGCTGCCGGGTGGTCTCCCAGTCGGCGAGCAGCCGCTCGGCCAGCGCCGACCCGGTCGCCTCGAGGTGCCACTCGAGCAGCAGGCGCGCGCCGGCCTCGTGGAACGCGCCGCGCTCGGTGTCGGTGACGGGGAACACGAGGAGCGAGTCGGTGCTCGCGCGCTGGGCGACCTGACCGGACGGGTCGTACTGGTACAGGAACCCGCCGGACATGCCGTTGCCGAGGCCCTTGCCGAACGCGCCGAGGTTGAACACGGCGCCGCCCGTCATGTACTCGCACCCGAAGTCGCCGACGCCCTCGACCACGGCCGTGGCGCCGGAGTTGCGCACGGCGAAGCGGTCTCCGGCCTCGCCCTCGACGAAGGTGCGGCCGCCGGTGGCCCCGAAGAGCGCGAAGTTGCCGATCAGCACGTTCCCGCCCTGGTCGGCACTGCCGCCGCCCGGTGCGCGGACGATGATCCGACCGCCGCTCTGGCTCTTGCCGACGCCGTCGTTCGCGGTGCCGGTGTGCTCGAGCACGATGCCGTCGTTGTTGAACACGCCGTACGACTGCCCGGCCGAGCCCTGGGTGCGGATCGTGACCGCACCGTCGACCAGCCGGCGGCGCCCGCGGTCGTCGGTCGCCACGGCGGGCAGCCCCTGGACGTCCTCGGCGCGGAGCTCGTGGTTGAGCAGGCGCTCGACGTCGATGCCGAGCTGACCGCCGACGGACTTGTCGCTGTTGCCGAGCAGGACGCCGTGCACGAGCACGTGCTCCTGGGCGTGGTCGACCAGCGCCGTGCGGATGCGCTCGAGCAGCGCGTCGTCGGTGTGGAAGTCCTTCTCCAGGTACTCCGGGTCCGTCACGACCTTCTCCGGCACCTGCGCGAGCAGGGCGCGGGCGTCCAGACGCCCGACGCTCGCCGGGTGGTCGAGGAGCTGCAGCAGGTCGGTGCGACCCCGTGCCTCGCGCAGCGAGCGCAGACCGAGGCGGGCGAGGATCTGCCGCACGTCGTGGGCGATGTTGAGCAGGTACTGCGCGAGTGCACGCGGGTCGCCCTCGAACGCCTCGGCGTTCGTGGTGAGGCCGGCCGGGCACTTCACGTTGCAGTTCTTCGCCATGACGCAGCCGAGCATCATGAGCGCGGTCGTGCCGAACTCGAAGCTGTCGCCGCCGAGCAGGGCGCTCGTCACGACGTCGGACCCGGTCTGGTGCGCACCCGAGCACCGGAGCGTGACCTTGGAGCGCAGGCCGTTCGCGACGAGGGCCTGGTGGACCTCGGCGACGCCGATCTCCGCCGAACGTCCCGCGTACTTCAGGCTCGTGACGGCCGCGGCGCCGGTACCACCGGTGTTGCCCGCGACGTTGATGACGTCCGCGCCGGCCTTGGCGACGCCGACCGCGATGGTGCCGATGCCCTCGGAGGACACGAGCTTCACGATCACCCGGACGCGGGCGGCCTTGCAGTCGTGGATGAGCTGCGCCAGGTCCTCGATCGAGTACGTGTCGTGGTGCGGCGGCGGCGAGATGAGCTCGACGCCGGGCGTGCCACCACGGGCCGCGGCGATGTCCACCGTGACCTTCGGCGCGGGCAGCTGACCGCCCTCGCCGGGCTTCGCGCCCTGACCGATCTTGATCTCGAGTTCCTCGAGCATGGGGTCGGCGAGGTAGCCCGCCCAGATGCCGAAGCGACCCGAGGCGAACTGCTTGATCCGCGAGCCGCGGATGGTGCCGTAGCGGGAGTGGTGCTCGCCGCCCTCACCGCTGTTCGACATGCCGCCGACCATGTTCGTGCCGTGCGCCACCGCTTCGTGCGCGGTGGCGACGAGAGCGCCGTGGCTCATCGCGCCGGACGCCAGGGTCCGGGTGATCTCGTGCGCCGGCTGGACCTCGTCGAGCTCGACGCTGTCGGGCGCGCTCTCGAGCAGGGCGAGCAGCCCGACGGCCGCGCCGGTGGCGCGGAGCGTCACCCGGGTGTCGTCGACGGAGTCGACGTCGACCTGGCCCGGGTACAGCAGCCCGAGGCCGTCTGCCAGGGCCTGGTGGCGCAGTGCACCCGTGGTGCCCGTCGACGCGAGCTGCAGGCGGAACTGCTCCGTGCCTCCCGGAAGACCGTCGGAGGACGCCGGACGCGAGCCGGACAGGCCGCGCACGGTGACGCTGGCGTTGCCGGTCGTCGAGAACCGACCCAGCTCGCGGGCGAAGTCCTCGGCCGTGTCGATGCCGGTGACGTCCGCGGGCAGGGCGAGCACGTCGCGGAGCGCAGCGGGGCGGCGCGACCGCTCGTCGTGCGTGGTCTGCAGGAACGTGACGTAGCCCGGCGTGATCCGGTGCTGGTCGATCTCGGTGTCACTGAGGCGGTCGTAGCCGGTGTTGCGGTACGCGGCGTCGGTGATGCCGAAGGAGTCGTCGAGCTGGCCGAGCGTCAGCAGGCGCAGTGCGTCCGAGTCGCCGGAGCGCTCGAAGGACGGACGCTCCTCGGTCATGCCGCCGAACCCGCGGACGCTCGCGACGCCGAACGAGTGGCCGGCACCGTCCGAGCGCTCCTTGAACAGGCCGAGCAGGGGGACCTGGCCCTCGGCCGCGACCGAGCGGGCACGCTCGTGCCAGTCGGTCGCCGCCTGGGCGATGCGCGCGAAGCCGACGCCGCCCACCGGGGCCTGCATGTGCGGGAACACCCGCGCCAGGACGTCGTCGCCGGTGTCCAGGTAGTTCGGCTCGAAGAACGCGCCACCGATGTAGCTCTCGGCGGTGCAGAGGCCGACGCGGCCCATGGTCTTCGCGAGCGCCTTCTCGGCGGCCTTGCGGAACTGCTTCAGCGCGAGGTCCGTCGCGGTGAGCTCGCCGGCGGGTGCCGGCGCGGCGGGGTACTTCTCCTCGGCACGCAGGCGCGCGCTCAAGCTGTACACAGCCGAGGCGCCGAAGCCCAGGGCCGTCGCCACGTGGTGTGACGACGGCAGCTGACCGCTCTCGGCGACGACGGACACCCGCAGGCGCAGCCCGGTCTCGATGAGCCGCTGGTTCACGGCGGCCACGGCCAGGATCACGGGCAGGGGCGCACGGGTCGACGAGACCTCGCGGTCGGTCAGCACGGCGATGCCGCCGGACGTCCCCGCGAACTGCTCCACGGCGTCGCACAGGGCGTCCACGGCGTCGCGCACGGCGTCCGCGTTCGCCTGCTCGTCGCCGAGCACCGGCACGTAGAGCATGTCGAAGCGCTCGAGCGGCACGATGTCCTGGTCGCGCAGGCGCACCATGTCCAGGTGCCCGAGGATCGGCGACTGCACGACGAGCTGCCGGCTCGTCGAACCGGTGCCGTCCGGCTTCGCGCCGAGCGCCACGCGCATGCTCATGCCGTCGGCTTCACGGATCGAGTCGAGCGGCGGGTTCGTCACCTGGGCGAAGCGCTGCGAAAAGTACTTCGCCATTCCGCCCTCGGTGTCGCTCAGGGCGTTGATGGCGTTGCCGTAGCCCATCGCCGAGATCCGCTCCGAGCCGTTCTGCAGCATCGGGTCGAGCATGAACCGGAAGCTCTCCTGGTTCAGCGAGTACGCCACGTACCGGCCGGCGAGCGACAGGTCGCCCTCGTAGCCCAGGGTGGTCGTCGTGCGCTCGTAGTCCGGAGCAGGCAGGTCGTCGAGGTCCACACGGGCAGCGTCGAGCAGCGTGCCGTAGTCGCGGCGGGCCGCGAGCATGCGCAGCACCTCGTCCGTGCGCATCCGGGTGCCGGTGCGGTGGTCGACGACGAGCATGCCGCCGGCCTCGATGCGGCCGCGGTGCACGACCTCGTCGGCGTCGAACGTGACCTGACCGGCCTCCGACGACACCATCAGGTACTCGGTGGTCTCGACGGTGCGCAGCGGACGCAGCCCCAGGCGGTCCAGGCGCGCGCCGACCACGTCGCCGTCGCTGAAGATCACGGCGGCCGGGCCGTCGTTCTTCTCCTCGTACAGCGAGAAGTACTCGAGCATGTCCCGTACGTCGGCGGTCAGCGTGCGGTCGTTCTCCCACGCCGGCGGCATGAGCGAGACCACGGCCTCGACGATCTCGAGCCCGTCGTCGAACACGCGGCTCTGCAGCGTCTGGTCGAGGCGGCTCGAGTCCGACTGCCCGGGCGGGCGCACGATGCTGCGGGTGCGGGCACGCGCCAGCGCCTCGTCCGACAGGCGGTTCTTCCGGTCGGTGTTCAGCTCGCCGTTGTGCGCCATCAGCCGGAACGGCTGCGCCATCGTCGGGTGCGGCTCGGTGTTCGTCGAGAAGCGGGTGTGGAAGTACAGCGTCCGCACCGAGTGACGCGGGTCACGCAGGTCCGTGAAGTACCCGATGACCTCGCCCGAGTTCAGACGGCCCTTCAGGATCTGGGTCCGGGCGCTGAGCGACAGCGGGTACAGGGCCGCGTGCTCGGCGCGCTGCTCGGCGGCCTCGCCGTAGGACACCGACTCGATCGCGAGGAGGGCACGGTTCGCCGCCGCGTCGACCTCGGTGCGGTCCCACTGCTCGGGCGCGCGGAAGACCCACTGCACGATCGGCAGCTGGTACTGCTCGGCCTCGGGTCGGGCGACGGAGTGGTCCACCGGCACGTCGCGGACCACGAGCAGCTCGAAGCCCTCGGTCTCGATGGCGTCCGTGACGGTCTGCTGCGCACGGGCGCGCTCGGCGTCCGCCGCCGCACCTGCGCCGCTCGGCACGAAGCAGTTCGCGACGCCGAAGTGTCCGGCGCGGAGCTCCTGGCCGGTGATGGCGCTGAAGAACTCCACCGACAGGTCGATGCTCACACCGGCGCCGTCACCGACACCCTCGGCGGACTTGCCGCCGCGGTGGGGGATGGCGCACAGCGCTTCGTCACCCTTCCGGATGACGTCGTGGTGGGGCGTGCCGTCGAGTCGGGTGATGAAACCGACGCCGCAGTCGCTCGATTCGCGGGCAGGGTCGTAGAGACCGAAAGATGTGGGGTTCACGTGTGCGGGTCCAGTGGGGCGTTGCCGGCAGCGGACGGCCAGGCTGCATCGATGGAGCGCTCGCCGCGGGCAGACCGGTGTTGGCAGTCGGGCCCTGTGGGGTTGTGGTGCGGTACGGCGATGCTACGGCGCGGTATACCGCCCACGCAACACCGCGCGGTGCGGCGCACCGTGCGCGCCTGTCCGGCTGGTGCGAGGTTGCCCGCTCGGTGCGCTGTTGTTGCGCTGCACGGAGCGTGGAACCTCGCACGGGATTGGCCACAACGCACGGTGCGGCGGGCCGTGGGTGCCGAACGACCCTGCACCGAGTGGCGAGCCCGGCACGGTGTCAGGCCGCGCGCTCGCCGGTCCGTTCGTCGACGGTGATCGGCTCCGTCACCGCCGTGCTGGCGTCGGCGGCGGGGGTCGTGCCGGGGCGGATGAGCTCCGGGCGGCGGCGGCCGCTGCGGAACACCCACGCCTTGAACAGCACGAACCGGACGCAGGTCGCGACCAGGTTGGCGGCCGTCAACACCAGGATCTCGGCACCGTGCGACGCTCCCGACACGCTGCTGTGCAGCACGACCAGGGACCCCGACGTGATCGCCCACGCGATGCCGAACACGACCAGCCCCTGCACGTGGTGCCGACCCGCGCCAGCCCGCCCGCGGAGGCCGAAGGTGAAGCGCCGGTTCAGTGCGGTGTTGCCGATCGCCGTCAGCAACAGGGCGGTGAAGTCCGCCGTCTGCGCCCCGATCGCCGGACGGAACAGCGCGTACAGCACCGCGAACGCGACGGTCGACAGCACCCCGATGGCGCCGAAGCGCAGCACCTGCCCGAGGAACCCGACGTGCGGCGGCGTGAACGGACGGCGGCCGATGGTCTCGTACACGGCACCCACCGGCACTCGCCCGCTGGCGATGCCCCGCGAGACGCGCCACATGCCCTTGAGGTCCTCGGTGGCGGTCGAGGCGATCTGCACCGACGAGTTCACGTCGTCGACCCAGTCCACCGGGACCTCGTGGATGCGCAGCCCCGCGTGTTCGGCGAGGACGAGCATCTCGGTGTCGAAGAACCACGCGTCGTCCTCGCACAGCGGCAGCAGCTGGTCGGCCGCCCGTTTCGTGACCGCCTTGAACCCGCACTGCGCGTCCGAGAACGACACCCCCATCGTCGTGCGGAGCAGCAGGTTGTACGAGCGGGAGATGAACTCGCGCTTGCTGCCCCGAACCACCCGCGACGAGTCCGCCAACCGCGTGCCGATCGCCAGGTCGGAGTGCCCGGAGAGCAGCGGCGCCACGAGCGGCTCGAGTGCCGCGAGGTCCGTGGACAGGTCCTCGTCGACGTACACGAGCACCGTCGCCGGGGACGCACCCCACACGGCCTTGAGTGCCCGCCCACGACCCTTCTCGGGCAGGTGGACCGCGTGCACGCCGGGCAGCATGGCGGCCAGGTCGTCGGCGATCCGCGCGGTGTCGTCGGTCGAGGCGTTGTCGGCGATCGTGATCCGCCAGGTGTGGTGCAACGACGTCCGGCAGAACGTGTGCAGGCGTCGCACGTGGGCCGCGAGCGTGTCCTGCTCGTTGTAGCAGGGGACGACGATGTCGATGTCGAGGGTCTGGTTCGTCTCCGTCATGCCGCTCATGCTCGGCAGCGGGCACATGCGGACCGAGGCAGTGCGCTGTGCGCCCGGTAAGAACGGCGTTCGGCGACCGTTCACGTCACGGTCGAACACGACAGGTGTCGCGCGGATACGGTCGACGGACGATGACGACCGAGCGCGACGACGCACACCGATCGGCGGTGCTGCTCCCGGGGGAGCGGCTCGGCCTGGCGCTCGACGAGCGGTGCCCGGAGTTCGAGGAGCTCCTGCTCACGCCTCCGCTGCACGGCATCCGACCGGACGGCCACGACTGGCTGCGACGCCGGTACGCCGAGATCGTCCCGCTCGTGCTCCCCGCCGCGCTGCGGGCCGTTGAGCGCGGTGAACCCGTCGACCGCGAGTGCCTCGACCAACTGCGCGCGGTGGCGGCTGCGAGTGCCGAGGACCCCCGCGTCGACTTGTCGGTCGTGCTCCGCGGGGCCCTCCCGGCGATCCGGGTCTTCGCCCTCGTCATGCACACGGCCGCCCGCGACCACGCCGTCACGCTCGACCACGCCGGCCGGACGATGCTCGCGATGAGCCGCGCCTCGCTCGTCGCCCACGAACTCGGCTCGTGCTGGGCCGAGGCCTGGGCCCAGCAGCGACGGCGATCGGCGGGCGAGTCCGCGGCGGCGGTCACCACCGGGGAGATCGACCTCGTCGCCCGTGCGCCCGGCCTCGACGAGACCGAGGAGCAGATGCTCGCGCTCGCCGCGCAGGGGCTCTCGAACGACGAGATCGCGAAGGAGACGGCCTACAGTCGCCAGGCCGTCGCGTGGCACCTCGGACGGCTGATGAAGTCGTGGAAGGCGCCGAACCGGACGGCGCTGGTGTCGGTCGCCTTCGTGAAGGGGTGGATCCGCGCACGGCGCGAGGTCCGCGGTGCAGCACGGACCTGGCCCCCGGCGATCGAGCCCGCCGCCGAGCGTCCCGCCACGCACGACGACGCCCCCTGAGACCGTGGTCCCCGGGGGCGTCGTGCAGTGTCGACGGATCAGCGCCGGCGGATCAGCCGCCGTTCACGTGGATGACGTTGTCGATGCGCTCGATGTTGCCGAACGCACCCCAGTTCAGCCAGCCGCCGTCGCCGTTGTTCGTGATCGATCCGGGGCCCTTGAACCAGTAGATGACGTAGTTGCCGCCCTTGATGTCGATCGACTGGGCGTCGGCGACGTCGCCGGACACCGTGATGTCCTGGTTCTTGTTGACCACCGCGACGGTGAGGCGGTCGGGGTTGCCGGCGTTCCAGTAGCCGACGTCGAGCGCGGCCTGCACGGCTCCGCCGCGGTCGCTCTGGTCGTTCACGGCGTCCTTGATCGCGTTGACGATCGCGACCGGGTCGAGGTTCACGTTGACGTTGCCGCCGACGGAGGCCGAGGTGCTCGGTGCGGGCTCAGCGGCCTGTGCCGGTGCCGCGACGAACGCCCCGGCGATGACGGCGCCACCGAGTGCGGTGCCGGCGAGGAGCTTGACGGACGTGCGCTTGAACGAGTTCATGATCGTGTTCCCATCTCTGCGGTGGTGACCCGTGTGGGTCGTCCAGCTCGGACAGGACCCAGCCTGCGTCGCCGGGTGCCGGGTTGCACGCGTTCAGCCCGGACGTTGGACGATCGTCTGACGATCCGTCCGGCGCCGCGATGGTGTGCCACCCTCGCTGGTCGCGAGTGCGCTTCGTGAGCAGGAATGGTCGAGTGGCGCCAGAGCACGCGACCTTTTCTGCTCACGAAGCGGGCGAGGCGGACGTCACGAAGCGGGCGAGGCGGACGGGGCGGGCGAGGCGGGCGAAGCGGTCGTGGCGGACGTCACGAAGCGGACTGCCCCGGCAGGTCCACCGTGAACGCCGTCCGACCGGGGCCGGAGGCCACCCGCACGCTCCCGCCGTGCGCCGACACCACGGCCTGCACGATCGCCAGCCCGAGGCCGCTCGTCCCCTGTCCCGGCGCACGGGTGCGCGAGGCCTCACCCCTGGTGAACCGGTCGAACAGCGTCGGCAGGGCCTCCGACGGGATCGGCGGCCCGTCGTTGGCCACGACGAGGCGAGCGGCCGCACCAGCACCGGACGGCCCCACCCGCTGCAACGACACCACCACCGCGGTCCCGGTCGGGGTGTGCGTCCGGGCGTTCGCGAGCAGGTTCGTCACGACGCGGCGCAGCTGCTCCGCGTCGCCGGTCACGGTCAGCGGGTGGTCGTCGACGATCTGCAGGGTCCACCGGTGCCCGGGCGCGGTGGCCCGGGCGTCCATCGTCGCCTCGACCACGATCGAGGTCAGGTCGACGGGTTCGCGCACGATCGGGGACACCGGAGCCCCGGACGCCAGGGCCGTCGCGTCGAGCCGCGCGAGCAGCAGGAGCTCCTCGACGAGGTCGCCCATCCGCACGGCCTCCCGGCCGATCCGGTCGACGTTCCGGTGGATCGCGTCGAGGTCCGACGAGCGCGCGGTCAGCTCGGCGTAGGCCCGGACGGTCGCGATCGGCGTCCGCAACTCGTGCGAGGCGTCGGCGACGAAGGTCCGCATGCCGGCCTCGGCGTCGCGGCGCACCGTGAGCGCCCGGGCGACGTGCCCGAGCAGCCGGTTCAGCGCGGTGCCGACCTGCCCGACCTCGCGGTTCGCAGTGAGGTCGGCGTCGGCGACCCGCACCGGGATGTCGGTGTCGCCGCGCTCCAGGTCGAGGTCGGTCACCCCGGAGGCGACCTCGGCGACGCGTTCGAGCGGTCGGAGGGACCGCCGCACGAGCAACGCGAGGGCCCACGCGGCGACGACGAGGCCCAGCACCGTGACGATCCCGATGACGAGCAACAGGCGGGCGATGGCGGCGTTCAGGTCGCCGAGGGGGAGTGCGGTGACGAACACGTCGCCGTCGTCCCCGACCGCCTGCACCCGGTAGGTGCCGAGCGAGCCGAGGTCGATCGTCGCCGGGTCGGCGCCGCTGTCGACCGCGGTGAGCGTCTGCCGTTGCGCCGACGACAGCCCGTGCTGGTCGCCGTCGCTGTCGGTGTACCCGCCGAGCACGACGTCGCCGTCACGGACGATCGCGACGACGGTACCGGCGGACTGGCCGGGCGCCCCGATGAAGGCGTTGTCCGGATCCGGACGGTCCGACGACGATCCCGACGACGATCCCGACGACGACCCGGGCGGCGGGCCGGTGGGAGCGTCCGCACCGTCCCGGCCACCGACGGTCCGGTTCGCCGCCGTCGACAGCTCCGCGTCGAGGCGGTCGACCAGGTACCCCCGGAACGCGACGACGGTCACCGCTCCGACGACGACGTTCGTCGCGACGAGCAGGAGCGCGACGGCCGCCACGACCCGCCACCGCAACGACGGCACCCGTCCGGCGCGGGTCGGACGGGCCCGGATCGCCTTCCCGGGGCGGGTCACGTCGTCGGCCGCAAGACGTACCCTGCCCCGCGCACCGTCTGCAGCATCGGTTCGCGTCCGGCGTCGAGCTTCTTCCGCAGGTACGACACGTACATGTCGACCAGGTTCGACGACGACCCGAAGTCCATGCCCCAGACGCCCGCGAGCAGCTGTTCCCGCGAGAGCACCCGGTTGGCGTTCCGCGCCAGGTGCCGCAGCAGCTCGTACTCGGTCGGGGTGAGCTCGATCGGTTCGCCGGCACGGCTGACGGCGCGGGCGTCCTCGTCGAGGCGGAGGTCACCGACCACCACCTCAGCGCTCCCGCCCACCGCAGCGACCCGAGCGGAGGTCCGTGCCAGGATCCGCGCCCGGACGAGCAGCTCGTCGATGCCGAAGGGCTTCGTCAGGTAGTCGTCGCCGCCGCCGGTGAGTCCGGCGAGCCGGTCCTCCGGGGCGTCGCGCGCGGTGAGGAAGAGCACACGGACGGCGTCGCGGGAGTCGCGGAGCCGTTCGAGCACCTCGAAGCCGTCGATGTCCGGCAGCATCACGTCGAGGACGATGACGTCGGGCTGGAACTCCCGCGCGGCGAACAGGACGTCGCGGCCTCGGTGCACCGACCGCACGGCCCAGCCGTCCCCCTCGAACGCCAGGGCGACGGCGTCGGCCAGGGCGTGCTCGTCGTCGACGACGAGGGCGCGGACGGGGGTGCCGTCGGTGCGCTGCAGCGGTTGGCCGGTCACGTCCGCGAGCCTATCCACCGCGCCCTCGTCGTCGATCACTTGGCGGTGCTCAGGTCGTAGACGGTCTGCCCGCCGACCGTGGTCGACTCGTAGTTCGCCGCGACCCACTCCTGGATCGCCGAGGCGGTGGACGACCCGCCGCCCATCCCGCCGCCACCCGAGCCGGACGAGACGTAGTACCCGATGTCCCCTGCGGCGACGTAGGCCTTGAACTCGGTGAGCGTGGGTGCCGGGTCGCTCGACCAGCCGCCGATCGCCATCACGGCGGTGTCGGTGTCGAGTTCGAGCTGCGCGGCCGACTGGGATCCGTTGACGGCGGCCGCCCACTTCGCGTCGGACGCCTCGAGCAGCTCCTGCAGGGCGGACGAGGTCGACGCACCTTCGCCACCGCCCCCGGTCTGGAGGCCCGTCCCCGACCCACCCTCGGAGGTCGCGTCGTCCGTGCCGTCCTGGCCACTGCCCGGTGCCGTGCCGGACGTGCCGTCCGGCATCTCCGGCGCCTCGCCGGACGCGCCCTCCGGCGGGGTCCCGCCGGGACCCTGCTGGGAGTCGGACGTGCTGTCGGAGCCGCCGTCGTCGGAGCCGGAGGTCGACCCACCCGGTCCGCCCGTGCCTCCCGGGAAGCCACCGGTGCCGCCGCCCATCCCACCGGAGCTGCTGCCCGCCGGACCGACGCTCGGGATCGAACCGGAGTGCGCGACGGTCGTCGTGGCGAGGGCGTAGGCGGTGGTGCCGGACAGCCCGAACAGGGTGCCGGCGAGCACGCCGACCGTGACGAGCTTCCGCAGCGTCGGGACGCTGCCCATCACCACGAGCGCTGCGGACAGCAAGCCGCCGGCCAGCATCACCCAGCGGAGCCAGGGCAGCCACGTCGGGTTCTCGTTGAGCAGGCACCAGCCCCAGAACGCCGTGGTGCCGATCATGGCGGCCAGGCCGATCCGGCCGGTGAAGCGCTCCCGTGCGTGCCAGAGCAGCGCGCCGCCGGTGCCGACGAGTCCGGCGATCGCCGGAGCGAGCGCGACCGTGTAGTACGGGTGGATCGTGCCGGACATGTACGAGAACACGAGTCCGGTGACCAGGAGCCAGCCGCCCCACAGGACGAGTCCGGCGCGGGCCGGGTCGGCCAGGTGACGGCGTCCGACGACGACCAGACCGACCACCAGCGCGATGAGCGCTGCGGGCAGGAGCCACGAGATCTCGAGCCCCATCTCGGACGAGAACAGCCGGTTCAGGCCCGTCGAGCCACCGAAGGAGCCACCCGCGGTACCGCCGGTCATGCCGCCGCCTCCGCCGCCGTTGCCCGAGCCGCCGAAGATCCGACCGAGGCCGTTGTAGCCGAACACCAGGTCGAGGACGGTGTTGTTCGTCGAGCCGCCGATGTACGGGCGGGACTCGGCTGGCCACAGCCACACGGCGACGACCCACCAGCCGGCCGACACCACGAGGGACCCCGCGGCGAGGAGCAGCCCGATGACGCGCTTGCCCCAGGTAGTACGGGCGGCGAACAGGTAGACGAGGCCGAAGGCCGGCAGGACGAGCAGCCCCTGCAGCATCTTCGTCAGGAACGCGAAGCCGAGGGCGACCCCGGCCAGCGCGATCCACTTCCAGCTGCCCCGCGGCAGCGCCCGCACGGTGCAGTACGCGCCGGCGGTCATCAGGAACACGAGCATCGCGTCCGGGTTGTCGAAGCGGAACATCAGGGCCGCCGCCGGGGTGGCCGCGATGACGAAGCCCGCGAGCAGGGCGCCGACGTTCGCGGTGGTGGTGCCGACGCGGGCGAGGGTGCGGCGGACCGTGCCCCACACCAGTGCGACGGACCCGACGGCCATGAGCGCCTGGGGGAGCAGCAGGCTGAAGCTCGAGAAGCCGAACAGCCGGGCCGACACCACCATCACCCAGAGCGACGCCGGGGGCTTGTCGACCGTGATGAAGTTCGACGAGTCGAGGGAGCCGAAGAAGAACGCCTCCCACGACTTCGTGCCGGCCTGCACGGCGGCGGCGTAGAAGCTGTTGGCGTACCCCGAGACGCTGAGGTCCCAGAGGTACACCACGGCGGTCAGGGCGAGGAGCGCCCAGAACGCCGGCCGGAGCCAGCGGGCGTCCTCGCGCTCGCCGAGGAACAGGCGGGCGAGCGGCTTGCGACGCCGATCCTGCGCGTCGGTGTGCGCGGCATCGCGTCGATCGGTCACGGGTACCGGGTACGTGGTCATGTCGATGAGCATCCGGGGCGTTCCCCGAACGCGGCACTGTGCCGGCTGTGCGCGGCCTAAGGAACGTCGGGCGCGGCCGGCGCGGACGGTGCGGCGCACCGTGCGCGGTCGTCCGGCCCGTGCGGGGTTGACCGCTCGGTGCGCGGTTGTAGCGCCGCACGGAGCGCGCAACCTCGCACCGAGCGAGAGAACCCGCACCGTGCCGGGTCAGGCGTACCGCTGCGCCGCGTGCAGCGCCGCCCCCGTGTAGGACCCGCCGAACAGGAACACGTGCAGCAGCAGCGGCGCGAGCTGGTGGAGTTCGACGCGCTCCTGCCAGCCGTCGGCGAGCCGCGACTCCCGGTCGTAGGCGGCGAGCACCGTCTCGAGGCGCGGCAGTCCGAACAGTCCGAGGAGCGCCAGGTCGGTCTCGGCGTGCCCGCCGTGCGCGATCGGGTCGATGAGCACCGCGCCGGTCGGTTCGGACGCCTCCGTCGGCCAGAGCACGTTGCCGGCCCACAGGTCGCCGTGCAACCGCGCGGGCCGGTCCCCGACGAGTGCGGGCTGCGGCGACCCGAGCGTGCCGTCCTGGACCCGGTCGGCGACCCGGTCGAACACGGCCGCCTGGGCGTGGTCGAACCCGCCGGCGTCGACGATGCGCCGGACGAAGTCGCGGATGCGGTACTCGGCGAAGAACGCACCCCACGTGCTCGGTGCGTGCACGGCGTCGACGAACGGCGTGCGGGACCGCCCCATCCGCAGCGCGGCGCCCGTCGTCCAGCCGGCGGGCGGTGCGCCCCAGTGGTCGGCGCCGGCGGCGTGGGTGTGCGCGAGGGAGCGTCCGAAGCGCTCGGCCTGTGCGGCGGTGGGGGAGCCGTCGGAGATCAGCTCGAGGTCGAGCACGGTCGGGCTCGGCCGGTCCAGCACCCGCGCGATCCTGGTGCCGCCCACGTCCTCGGCCTCGGCGAGCCAGCCGAGGCCGGCGGCTTCGGCTGCCGCTTCGTCCGGGGTGGTGAAGGTCTTCACGTGCGTCTCGGCCATCGGTCCATCCTGCCGAGGGGTCCCCGTCGTCCGTTCAGCAGGTCGTCAGACCGCGTCGACCAGCGCCCTCGCCAGCGGGTGCCACTCGCGCGACGACGGCCCGCTCAGCACCAGGGTCCGCTCGAGTCGCCGGGCCATCGGCACCATCACGAGGTCCGGCGGCAGCATCACCCGGCCGAGCGTCGGCACGATCGAGACGCCCTCGCCCCGTTCGATCATCCCGAACATGGTGCTCATCTCCCGCACGCGGTGGGCGTACCGGAAGGGGCGTCCGTCGAGCTCGTGCAGCTTCTGGATCTGGTACTCGCACCCGCCGCCGCCCGCGACCAGGCCGTCCTCGTGCAGGTCGTCGAGCGTGAGCGCGGGCAGCTCGGCGAGCGGGTGGTCGCGCCGCACGACGGCGGCCATCTCGTCCCGGGCGACGACGACGCCCCCGGCCGGCACCGGCGCGGGGTCGACGAGCACGGCGGCGTCCACGGTGCCGCTCTCGAGCCACTCGGGCATCTCGTCGTCGTCGCCCTCGTAGACCTGCACGTCGACGTCGGGCAACGTCACCGCCCACAGCTCGCGGAGCCGCGGCAGCAGGCCCTGGCAGACGGTGGGGACGGCCGCGAGTCGCACGGTGCCGCGCGCCGTGGCGGGCCGGACCACTGCCTCCAGGGCGTCGACCGAGGCGAGCACGCTGCGGGCGTGGGCGAGCAGGCGGTCGCCAAGGGGCGTCGGGACGGCGACCGCACCGCGCCGGACGACCGGCCCGCCGACCTCGCGCTCGAGCCCGGCGACGGCGTGCGAGACGGCCGACTGGCCGACGCCGAGCACGGAGGCCGCGGACGTGAACGACCCGGCGTCGAGCGTGGCGACGAACGCACGGAGCTGGGGGACCGAGACGGTCATGCGTGTTCCTCATGTCGACATGAACCCCATGCGTTTGCCGCATGGGTGCGGGTGGTTCGACACTAGGCCACGTGAACGCCCTCCTCTACGGTCTCGTCGCCCTCACCTGGGGGTCGAGCTTCCTCTTCGCGAAGATCGGCCTCGACGGACTCGCACCGCAGCAGGTCGCCACCGTGCGGACCGTCCTGGGCGGCGTGACGCTCGTCGTGCTGCTGCTCGCGACCCGTCGACGCTGGCCGCGGGAGCCCCGCGTGTGGGCGCACCTGGCAGTCGTCGCGTTCTTCCTGAACGCCCTGCCGTCGTCGCTGATGGCGTGGGCCGAGCAGACCGTGCCGTCCGGGCTCGCGAGCATCTACAACGCGACGACCCCGATCATGACGCTGGCGGCGCTCGCGGTGCTCGTGCCCTCCGAACGGCTGCGGGGCCGGCAGGTGGCCGGGATCGTGGTCGGCATCGTCGGCGTGCTGGTGCTCGTCGGTCCGTGGGACCTGCTCGGCGACCCGGCCGTCCTGGCGAGCGTCCCGGGGCAGGTGGCGTTGCTCGGCATGACCGCGTCCTACGGCATCGGCCTCGCCTACCTGCGCCGAGTTGCGGTGGGCAGCGCGTACGACCCGGTCACGATCGCGACGGTGCAGCTCACGCTGGCGTCGGGCATGCTCCTGCTGGTCGCGCCCGCCATCGCCACCGGCCCGGTACAGCTGGACGGGAGGATCGTGGCCGCGATGGTCGCGCTCGGTTGCGTCGGCACGGGGCTGGCCTACGCGTGGAACACGCGCCTGGTCCAGGCGTGGGGCGCCGGTCGGGCGTCGACGGTCACCTACCTGACGCCGGTGGTCGGCGTGGCGCTCGGCGTGCTCGTGCTCGGTGAGCGCGTGCGGTGGAACGAGCCGGTGGGCGGACTGGTCGTGCTGCTCGGCATCGCGCTGGCCTCGGGGGTGCTCGGCCGTCGGAGTCTGCGTCGCCCGGCACGCCCCGCCCGTACGCTGGCCGGGTGACCCCCGGCCAGGACCCCCACGTGGTGCGACTGCTGTTCGCCTCGTCCCATCCCGGTCCGACGGTCACGGTCACGGTGCTCGCCGCCGTCATCGCCGCGGCGGTCGGACACCCGGTGTGGCTCGTGGTCCTGGTCGCGCTGACGGTGGTCGCCGGGCAGCTGTCGATCGGCCTGGCGAACGACTGGATCGACGCCGACCGCGACCGTGCCGTCGGCCGGAGCGACAAGCCCGTCGCCCGCGGGCTCATCGCGGTGGACACGGTCCGCACGGCGGCGTTCGTGACCGCCGGGGTCGCCGTGGTCCTCTCGCTGTTCCTCGGACCCGTCGCCGCCGTCGCGCACCTGGTGCTCGTGGCTGCCGGGTGGGCCTACGACGCCGGGCTGAAGCGCACCGTGTGGTCGGTCGTGCCGTTCGTCGTCGCGTTCGGGCTGCTGCCGGTGGTCGCGGTGGCCGCCGGTCCCGAAGCGCTGTGGCCGGCGTGGTGGGCGATCGCCACCGGCGCGGTGTTCGGCGTCGCGATCCACTGCACGAACGTCCTGCCCGACCTGGTGGACGACGCCGCCACCGGGGTCCGTGGGTTCCCGCACCGCCTCGGGCTCCGGGGAGCCGGCATCGTCGCGTTCGGGTCGCTCGTCGTCGCGGCCGGCCTGGTGCTCGGCGGACAGGTGCTCGGTGACGACCCGGTCCGCGGCGTCGGGGTCGTACTGGCCGTGGTCGGAGCGGTCGTCGTGCTGGCGCTCGCCGTGGTGGGCGTCCGGCTGGTGCTGGCGGGACGGGCGTCGCGGACCCTGTTCCGACTCGTCATCGCGTCGTCCCTGGTGCTCGTCGTCGAGCTCGGGTTCGCCGGGGCGCGACTCGTCGCCTGACGCACTTCCGTGCGGGCACCGCGCGGCTCGCCTGACGCGCTTCCGCGGCGCCGACGCGAGCCGTCAGGCCCAGCGCATGGCGTAGAGCCGGGCCAGGCCGTGCGCGGTCGGCAGCGACAGGACCGTCCGGAGCAGCGCCTCCCGTCCGATGGTGGAGACGGCACCCAGCGGACGACCGAGCCCCATGTTCGCCTCGGCCTGCCGGGCTGCACGGCGGGCGGCAGCCTGGCGGCGGGCGGCGTAGCCGGGCCACGGTCCGGCCACGCCGGTCCGGACCGCGCCGGCGAGCAACGGCGCGAGCTCGGCCGCGTCGAGCCAGCCGAGGTTCATGCCCTGCCCGCCGATCGGGCTGATCTCGTGGGCGGCGTCGCCGACGAGTACCACCCGGCCGACCCCGACACGGTCGGCCGCGCGGCGCCGCACCCGGAAACCGCTGAGCATCGTGCACGAGGCCGGTTCCGGGACGACGCCCGTGCGTACGGTGACGATCGCGGCCAGTCGTGCCGCCGTCTCCGGGTCGGGGGTCGCGCCGCTCGGGGCGAACGCCAGCGAGTCGGGCACGAGGGCGACGTACCGGCGCCGACCGTGCGGCAGGGGGAAGGACTCGACGACGCCTCCGGGGCCGACGTCCACCAGGGCGGCGGTCCGGGCGTCGGCGCCCTCGGGGTCGGCGAAGTCGCCCATCACGTAGCGGTCCGGGTAGTCGCGGCCGGTGGTGCCGATGCCGAGCAGGTCACGGACGACGCTCCGTGCGCCGTCGGCCCCGACCACGAAGGCGGCGCGCACGGCGACCACATCGCCGTCCGGGCCGGTGCCGACCGCGTCGACGTGGTCACGGTGCCGGGACAGCGCGGTCACCGTCGTCCCGGTGCGCAGCGCTGCCCGGTCGACAGCGGCCAGCCGGTCCCGCAGCAGGGACTCGGTGCGGTGCTGGTCGAGCGTCGCGACGTACGGGTGCGTGTCCGAGGCACGGTCGAAGGTCAGCGTGCCGAGCGTCCGCCCCCGGCTCCGCGCGACGCCGGTGCGCACGAGGGCCGCCTCGGCGAGCACCGGGACGTCGAGCCCGATCGCGGCGAAGGCATCGAGGGACGGCGGGTGGATGCCGATGGCACGCGACCCCTGGGGTGGGCCGGGGCGACGCTCCCACACCCGCACGGCGATGCCCCGTGCAGCCAACAGCGCGGCGAGGAAGAGGCCGACGGGACCACCGCCGACGACGAGGACGTCGGTGCGCTCCGTGGTCACGGGCCGAGCCTACGGTCCGGCGGCCGAGCCGCGTCCAGCTGCACTGCTCGAGCGCAGCCGGTGCCGGAGCCGCTCGACCGGGACCTCGACCGCGTAGGCGGCACCGATCGACATGAGCAGCACGACGCCGATCAGCCCGACCGTGCCCCACGCTCCGATCGCGAACGTGCCGAGCAGCGCGATGACGAGCGGGTGCCACAGGTAGGCCGAGTACGACACCCGTCGTCCGAACCACGCCACCGGGGTCCAGCTCAGCGCGGTGGCGACGGGCGAGCGCACCGACACCAGGCCACCGATGAGCACCGCCGCGATCACCCCGGTGACCGGCAGGACGACACCGAAGGTCCAGGCGTGCTGCGTCCAGTCGTCGTCGATCCAGAGCAGCACACCCACCAGGAGACCGAGGCCGAGCCAGGTCGCGACGCATCCGGCGATCCCGGCTGCCCGGACGCGCACCCGTTCGTCGTCGAGCAGCAGCGCGAGCGCGCACCCGATCGCGAGTGGCACGACGCCGAGCACCGGCGAGAAGTACACGTCGGGGGTGGCACCGCCGCTCGGGGTCCGGTAGCTCGCCCACGACGCCGCCGACGCTCCGACCACCAGGACGCCGAGGCCCGCCAGCAGCCAGCGCCGTCGGGTCCGCAGCGTCGCGAGCAGCACGAGCACGGGTGGCCAGACCAGGTAGAACTGCTCCTCCATCGACAGGCTCCACGTGTGCGCGAACACGCCCTGCGTGGTGTCCCAGAACGCGCGGAAGAGGTTGCCGGTGTAGGTCAGGGCGATGACCCCGGCCTCGCCGGCGGAGAACGACGCGCCCTTGTAGTCACCGACCCAGTTCCACAGCAGCAGACCCACCGCGACGAACACGAGCAGCGCGGGGTAGAGCCGGAGCAGGCGCTTGCGCCAGAACGAACCCAGCCGGACACGACCGGTGCGTCGGCGCTCACCGAGCAGCAGCGTGGTGATCAGGAAGCCGGACAGCACGAAGAACACCGTCACCCCGATGAACCCGCCCTCGAACTGCGGGACGTGCAGGTGGTACAGGACGACGGCGAGGATCGCGATCGTCCGGAGTCCGTCGAGGGCGGGTGCACGACGGGTCAGCGGGGGTGGTGGCGTCCGGCCCGTCGGGTCGCCCTCGATCCGGCCCCGCGCGGTCGTCCCGTGGCCGGGCGCGGTCGTCGCGTGGCCGGGCGCGGTCGTCGCGTGGCCGGGCGCGGTCGTCGCGTGGCCGGGCGTGGTCGTCGCGTGGCCGGGCGCGGTCGTCGCGTGGACCCGCTCGGGCGAGAGCACGTCGGTCGTCACGGGCACCTCCTGCGCGATCGCGAGGCCACGGCAGCGGGACGCGTCGTGACCGGATCGTCACATGATGCGCGCGGCAGGTAAGAGCCGTCTCAACGCCCGGGGTGCACCAGCGTCGCCAGGGCGTCGAGCCGTTCGTGCACGATCGCAGCGAACGGGCGGTCCTCACCCGGAGCGATCCACTGGGCGAAGGACAGGTGGAACACCGTCACGGCGGTCTCGGCGGCCATCGTCGCCGCCGGTTCGGGGACGCCGCGCTCGCGCATGACCTCGCCCAGGCGCGCCTTCAGGGTGGCGAGCTTGCCGAGCTCCCGTTCGCCGAGCGCTGCGTTCGCGTCGATGATCGTCTGCCGGGCCCGCGACCACGACCGGCGGTCCTCGGGGAAGAACCCGGCGGCGGCGTCGAGGGCGCGACCGACCAGGTCGAACGGCGCCGCATCGGCCGGGGCGGCCGTGATCGGGTTGACGAACATCGCGAGGAAGTCGTCCTGGCCGGCGAACAGGACCTCGCGCTTGTCCGCGAAGTGCCGGAAGAAGGTGCGCTCGGTGACCTCGGCCTCGGCGGCGATCCGCGCGACCGTGGTGCCGTCGTAGCCCTCGGACGCGAAGAGCTGCAGCGCGACCGCCTGCAGTCGTTCACGCGTTCCGGGTTGCCATCGAGCCATGCGCAGAGTCTACTGATCAGAACGACTTGATGACAGCGGCTGACATCGAGTGCTACGGTGATGTCAGTTCATGACATCACCGCCGTGGACGCCTGCGAAAGGACCACTCATGCACGTGTTCGTCACCGGGGCCTCCGGCTGGATCGGCTCCCACACCGTCGACGACCTGCTCGCCGCCGGACACACCGTCACCGGGCTCGCCCGGTCCGACGCCTCGGCCGCAGCGCTCGAGGCGAAGGGCGTCACCGTCGTCCGGGGCGACCTCGACGACCTCGACGCCATCCGCCGCGGAGCCGCCGAGGCCGAGGGCGTCCTGCACTTCGCCAACAAGCACGACTGGGCGGACGCCGCCGCCACGAACGCCAGCGAGCGGGCCGCCGTCGAGACCATCGGTGCAGCGCTCGTCGGCACCGACCGCCCGTTCGTCCTCGCGTCGGGCGTCGCCGGGCTCGCCCAGGGCCGCCCCTCGACCGAAGCGGACGCCAACCCGTTCGTCGGCCCGGAGAGCATGCGCGGCGGCAGCGAGAACCGCGGCTTCGACTTCGTCGACCAAGGGGTGCGCACGATCGCGGCCCGGTTCAGCCCCACCACGCACGGCACCGGTGACCACGGCTTCATCGCCGCGATCGTCGGGGCAGCCCAGCAGCGCGGCGTCTCGGGCTACGTCGGCGACGGCACCAACAGCTGGTCCGCCGTGCACGTCACCGATGCCGCCCGGCTCGTCCGCCTCGGGCTCGAGCAGGCCCCGGCCGGCACGCGGCTGCACGCCGTCGCCGAGACCGCGATCCCGACCCGCGCGATCGCCGAGGCCATCGGCGAGGTCCTCGGGCTGCCGGTGACCTCGATCGATCCGGCGGACGCGGATGCGCACTTCGGCTTCATCGGCCGGTTCTTCGGCATGGAGATGTCCGCCACGTCCGAGGCCACCCAGGAGCTCCTCGGGTGGGAGCCCACTGGCCCCGGACTGCTCGAGGACATCGCCGCCGGCGCCTACTCCGGCGTGCGGGTCGCGTAGTCGGCGCGGAGCACTCGCGGATGGTGAGCAGAAATGGTCGGGTCCCGTCTCCGGACCCGACCATTCCTGCTCACGAAGCGAACGCCGCGAACCCCCGCGTTACTCGGACTTCTGCATCTGCCACGGCTCCGGCTCGCGGTCGCCGTTCGGGCGCACGGGCCGGACGTCGCCGACGATCGGGATTGCGCGCTTCCGCATGAACCACAGGTAGCGGACGAAGAAGTGCGACAGCGTCGACAGCCGGTTGCCGTTGCCGAGCAGCGACGCGATGTGCACCGCCACCCACGCCAGCCACGCGACCGGCCCGACGAGCGTGATGCCACCCCGCAGCTGCGCGACGGCGGCGTTCGTGCCGATGGTCGCCATCGTGCCCTTGTCGAAGTACTTGAAGTGCTCGGTGGGCTTGCCCTCGAGCAGACGCTTGATCTGCTTCGCGACGTGCCGTCCACCCTGCAGCGCCGGCTGGGCCAGCTGCGCGAGGGCCTCGGACTGCGCCGCGATGTCGCCGGCCGAGAAGATCCGCTCGGCGCCGTTGACGCGCAGGTCGTCGCCGACCTGGATGCGTCCGCCGCTGGTCTGCGGCAGGCCCCAGCCCGAGACCTCCTTGTGGGCGGCGACGCCGGTGGCCCAGATGACCTGCGAGGCGGGGATGAACTCGCCGTCAGCCGTCATCACGCCGTCGGTCTTGACCTCGGAGACGCCGGTGTTCAGCCGGAGGACGACGCCGCGCTTCCGCAGGACCTTCGCCGCGTACCGGCGCAGGCGCGGGGCGAACGGCTTGAGCAGCTCACCGCTGCGGTGCACGAGGGTGATCGTGATGGCACCCTTGTCCAGCTCGGGGTACGCCCCCTCGAGTGCCTGGTCGCGGAGCTCCGCGAGCGCGCCGGCCATCTCGACGCCGGTCGCGCCGCCGCCGACGATGACGATCTTGATCTCGTCGGGGCCCTGGTTCGCGGCAGCCTCTTCCAGCCGGGTGAACAGCTCGTCGCGGATGCGCAGGGCCTGCGAGCGGGAGTACATCGAGTACGCGTACTCGTAGGCGCCCGGGGTGCCGAAGTAGCTCGTGTTCACGCCGTTCGCGAGCACCAGGTAGTCGTAGTGCAGGTGCTCACCGTCGGACATCTCGGCGATGCGTTCGTCGGTCCGGATGCCGGTGAGCAGGCCGTGCCGGAACTCGGCGTTGTCCTGCTTGGCGCGCAGGCTGCGCAGGAAGTACGTCACGTCGCCGGCGTTCAGCCCGCCCGTCGCCACCTGGTACATGAGGGGCTGGAACATGTTGTAGACGTGCCGGTCGACGAGCGTCACCCGGACGGGAGCGTCCGCCAGCTCGCGCATGGCAGCGACACCGGCGAATCCACCGCCGACGATGACGACGTGCGGGCGGGTGTCCTGGGGCATGCTGATCCGGCTTTCTTCGGTTCGTGAGGTGGTCACCCACGAGGGTACGCGCGCTGTGGACCGCTCCCGTCCACTGCCGACCGGGAGGCCCGGGTCGGCTCCGTCAGGCGTCGAGCCGTGCGTAGGTGCTCACGACGTTCCCCTTGCTCGTCACGGTGCTGTCGACCAGCCGCAGGCGCGTGGCCGGGTCAGTCGGCTCGAAGAGCTTCCGGCCGGAGCCGGCGATCGCCGGGTGCACCATCAGCTGGAGCTCGTCCAGGAGCCCCGCGAACAGCAGGTGCCGGACGACGCTCACGCTGCCGCACACCGCGATGTCGGCGCCGTCGCGTTCCTTGAGCTCGCGGACGAAGGCGTCGAGGTCGCCCGGGATCCTGGTGGTGTTCTGCCACGCCAGGTCGTCGCCGAGCGTCGTGGAGGCCACGTACTTCTCGATCGGGTTGATCCACTGCCCGAAGCCGTCGTCGGGGTGCGCCGGCCACCACTCGGACCACTCGAGGTAGCTGTTCCTGCCGAGCAGGACGGTGTCGGTGCGGGCCATGAACGCGCCCATCCCGGCCCCGAGCTCGTCGTCGAAGCTGTCGTACTGGAACTCGTGCGGGTCCTGCACGACGCCGTCGACCGACGTGAACAGCCCTGCGGTGACCTTGCGCATGGCCGGAGCGTACTGCGGATCAACTGCCGGTGCCGGTGCCGCTGTCGCTGCTGCTGCCGTCCGTGTCGCTGCCGGATCCGTACCCGGGGAGCTGCCCGGTGCCGTTGCCCGGGAACTGGTTCGTGCCGCCGTTGGTCCCGCCGTTCGTGCCGGGAACCTGCGTGGTCGACTGGGACTGGTCCCCACCGATCGCATGCCCGATGGCGAAGCCGATGCCGCCGCCGACGAGCAGCGCCGCGAGCCCGACGATCGCAGCCAGGACGGGCCAGAACCACGGCGGCTTCGGTGCGCTCTTCCGGCTCGTCGGACCCGAGGCGCCGTACCACGGGGTGGGGCCGTTCGGGTCGCCGGCGTTCCAGGAGCCGACGTCCGACCGGTAGGGCTGCTGCGCGTACTGGTTCGGTGTGGGTGCCGGCGCGTCGAGGGTGGCGGTCGAGGTCGGCGTCGGGGCCGAACCCCAGCCGACCGGTGCCGCTGCTGAGGGCGTGCGGGCGGCGTCGCCCGGCTCGTGGCCGTTCGGGGGAGTGGTGTCGCTCATGGAAGGCAGTGCACACCCCGTGTCTATGGGTGCCCGATGACGACGCTGACCCGGTGCTGCGAACCGCCGCGTAGCCTCGGCTCGTGCGCGCCAAGGTGGAGACGATCCGGATCGACGGCCAGCCGGTGCGCCTGCACACCGCGGCACCCGCCGGACGGCTGCAGAGCGACCTGCTGCCCACGCTCGTGCTGGTCCACGGCATCGGGATGTCCCATCGCTCGTTCGCCCGGTCGCAGCGCGCCCTCGCCGCGACCCACCGCACGGTCAGCGTCGACCTGCCCGGCTTCGGCGGACTGCCAGCGGCCGGCCGGTCGCTGTCGATGGCCGAGCTCGGCGACCTGGTCGTGCGCGCCGTCCGGGCGCGGGGAGCCGACGACCTCGTGCTCGTCGGACAGTCGATGGGCGCGCAGGTCGTGGTCGAAGCCGCCCGGCAGCACCCCGCGTCCGTCGGCTCCGTCGTGCTCGTCAGCCCCGTCATCCCGGTGGAGCGTCGCTCGTTGCCCCTGGTGGCGTCGGATCTGTTCCGCGACGGGGCGGGCGAGGGGTTCCGGATGAACGGCGTGCTCGTCACCGACTACCTGCGGAGCCTGCGGCAGTACCTCCGCGAGCTGCGCCCGATGCTCCGGTACCGGATGGAGGACACCGTCGCCGAGGTCCGGCACCCCGTCCTCGTGGTCCGTGGCACCGAAGACCCGATCGTGCGCCGCGACTGGGCCGTCCGCGTCGCCGCGAACGCTCCGCGGGGATCGTTCGTCGAACTGCCCGGGCCGCACCACGTGCAGGAGCGACAGCCCGTCGCGTTCGCCCGGCTCGTCGGCGAGTTCCGACGCTCCCAGGAACTGGAGGGCCTCCGATGACCGAGCCGACCACGTCGGTGACCGGACCGAAGCGCGCGGGCCGACCCGTGCCTCCCGGCATCCCGCTGGTGCGACGCGTGAGGTGGGCCGCACTCGACTGGTGGTACGCGATCTCGTGGCAGGTGCGGAGCCTCGGGCCCACCACCGCTGACGACTACCGGACCGGCGACGGCCAGCCCGTCGTCGTGATCCCGGGTGTCTACGAGACCTGGCACTTCATGCGGCCGCTCATGGACGCCCTGCACGATCGCGGGCACCCGGTGCACGTGCTGCCGGTGCTGCGGCACAACCTGCGGCCGGTGCCGGAGTCGGCGCGCGACGTGTTCGCGTACCTCGAGGAGCACGACCTGCGGAACGTGCTCGTGCTCGCGCACAGCAAGGGCGGGCTCATCGGGAAGTACGCGATGACCCAGCTCGACGACCACGGCCGCATCGACCGCATGGTCGCCGTGTCGACGCCGTTCGCCGGGTCGGGCTACGCGCGGCTCGCTCCGGTGCGGCACCTGCGGGTGTTCCGGGCGGCCGACCCCGTGCTCGCCGGACTGGCGCGGGAGCTCGACGCGAACGCCCGCATCACCTCGGTCTACGGGGTGTTCGACACGCTCATCCCCGAGGGGAGTGGACTGTCCGGGGCGACGAACGTGCGGCTGCCGGTGGGTGGGCACTTCCGGATCCTCGGTGACGCCCGCACGCGCGACGCAGTCCTGGCGGCCGCCGACCCGGCCTGAGGCGCGGTCCCGCGCCCGTCCCGTCCCCGTCCCGCCCCCGTCCCCGTCCCCGTCCTCGTCCCCGTCCCCGTCCTCGAGGTTCCGAAATCTCGGCATGTCGGCGCTCGGATCGCCGCGGTTCGGAACCTCGGCGGCGATCACCCGGCGTGTTGTGGAACCTCGGGACGCGGCCAGCCTGCCTCAGGCCCCGGGCAGGAACAGGCAGAACGGGTGCCCGTCCGGGTCGAGCAGCACCCGGACGTCGTCCTGCGGTTGGAACGCGGCCTGTGTGGCACCGAGCTCCTCGGCGCGGGCGACGGCTGCCGGCAGGTCCTCCACCTGGAAGTCGAGGTGCAGCTGCATGCCGGGGGCGTCGGCGGTACCGGGCCAGGTCGGTGCGACGTACTCGGGCTCGTACTGCACGGACAGGCCGGGGCCCCCGGCGGGGCGGATGCGGGCCCAGGTCGGGTCGTCCTCGTACACGGTCCACCCGGTCAGGGCGCCGTAGAACCGGGCGAGGGCGATCGGCTCCGGGGACTGCAGGACGGTCGCGGCGAGCGTCGGCATCGAGGCGTCTTCGCTGGTCATGCCGCGGAGCGTACGCCGATCAGCGATCAGCGATCAGCGATCAGCGATCAGCGATCAGCGACCAGCGTCAGCGGTCGGCGACGCTCGCGCGCTCGACGATGCGGTGCGGCACCACCACGGTCTCGGGCGGCAGGCTCCGGTCCTCGATCCGTCGGGTCAGCAGGTCGAGTGCTGCCGTCGCGAACGCCCGCCGGTCGAACGACACCGTGCTGAGCGCGGGGATCGCGTACGCCGCACCGTCGATGTCGTCGAACCCAATGACGCTGACGTCCTCGGGGACGCGGACACCTCGGGCGGCCAGGACGTGCAGCACGCCGAAGGCGATCGAGTCCGTGAACGCGAACACGGCGTCGGGCAGGGGGTGCTCGTCGAGCCAGGCCGCGAACGCCGTCGCCGACGAACTCGTCGTCCAGGACGGCAGCGGCACCCGCAGCGCGGGGTCCGGTTCAATCCCGGCGGTGGCGAGGGCGGTGAGGTACCCGCGCTCCCGCAGCTCGCTGGTGGCAGTGGGCTCGGACGCCCGGGCGGCACCGACGACCGCGATCCGGCGGTGGCCCCGGGACACCAGGTAGGCGGTGACCTGCTCGGCGGCGGCCCGGCTGTCGACGTGCACCTGGTCGACGTGCTCGGGTTCGACCTCACCGATCACGACGGTCGGCGGCAGCCCCTCGGTCGAGGCCAGGACGCTCGCGCTGAGCGACACCGGGTTGAGCACGAGGCCGTCGACGAGGTGGGCGCGGGCTCGTGAGACGAGTTCGCGCTCGCGAGCCGGGTCGTTGCCGGTCTGGTCGAGCTGGACGACCCATCCGCGCTCGCGGGCGAGTTCGACGAACCACTGCGCGAGCTCGGCGGAGTAGGCGCTGCCCATCTCGGGAAGGGTCAGGGCGATCGCGCCGGAGCGGCCGTTCCGCAGCCCGCGGGCGGACAGGTTCGGCACGTAGTCGAGTTCGGCGACGGCCCGCTCGACGCGCTCGCGGGTCTCCGGGCGCACCACCACGCCGCCGTTGATGACGTTGGAGACGGTCTTCGGCGACACCCCGGCGAGGGTGGCCACGTCCCGCACGGTTGCGCGCATCGGGACGAGCGTAGCGCGGCAGGTCGCCGGTGGAGTCGTCGTGCGGGGCTGTGGGTGTGCGCTCACTGGAGCGTTACAACGATGGAAACGTTTGGCAACGGATTGCCACGTTGTAACTCCGCACGCCAGGGTCGCTGCAGGAATCCAACGGAGGAGGCCACCGAGTGACGAAGCTCGACGTCCGCGCGACGACCACCGCGCACACCGCACCACCACCCGACCCCGGGCTCCGCCGACGGAGCACGTGGCAGCGGATCCGCCGCGACCGGGTGCTGCTGCTGATGGGCCTGCCGGGAGTCGCCCTGCTGCTCGGGTTCCACTACCTGCCGCTGCTCGGCAACCTCATCGCGTTCCAGGAGTACCTGCCGTTCGTCCCGCTCGGCCGCAGCCCCTGGGTCGGGTTCGAGAACTTCTCGGTGGTGTTCGACGGCAACGGTGAGTTCCTCGGCGCGCTCCGGAACACGCTCGTGATCACCCTCGTGCAGGTCGTGTTCGTGTTCCCCGCGCCGATCATCCTGGCGCTCATGCTCAACTCGCTGCTGTCCGAGCGGATCAAAGGCGTCGTGCAGTCGATCCTGTACCTGCCGCACTTCCTGTCGTGGGTGATCGTCGTCGCGGTGTTCCAGCAGATCCTCGGCGGCTCCGGGCTGGTGAACAACGCGATCCGTGCCGCCGGCGGCGACGCGATCGACTTCCTCGGCAACCCCGACGGGTTCATCGCCCTGCTCACCAGCCAGGTGATCTGGAAGGACACCGGCTGGGCGACGATCCTGTTCCTCGCCGTCCTCAGCTCGATCGACGCCAGCCTCTACGAGGCGGCGAAGATGGACGGCGCCTCGCGCTGGCGCCAGCTGTGGCACGTCACCCTGCCCGGCATGCGCGGCATCATCATCCTGCTGCTCATCCTGCGGCTCGGCGACTCGCTCACCGTCGGCTTCGAGCAGATCATCCTGCAGCAGCAGGCCGTCGGTCGTGCCGCCAGCGAGGTCCTCGACACCTACGTCTACAACAACGGCGTGCTCGGTGGGCAGTGGGGTGTCGCCGCGGCCGTCGGACTCGTCAAGGGCGTCGTGGGCGTGCTGCTCGTGCTCGGCGCCAACAAGCTCGCGCACGTCTTCGGCGAAGCGGGCGTCTACCAGAAGGAGTCGCGATGACCGCCACGCACACCGTGACCGTCCCACGGGCGAAGAAGCGCAGACGCGGTGGTCCGGACGCGGCGCCGCTGCCCGGGCGGCTGCTCACCGGAGCGGTCCTGCTCGTGATCTGCCTCGTCGTGATCCTGCCGTTCGTCGGCATCGTGTCGACGAGCCTCGCACCCACCAGCCAGGTGAACGACGCCGGCGGGTTCGTGATGTGGCCGAAGGGCTTCGACCTCAGCGCCTACGAGAGCATCTTCGCCGGCGGTGTCGTCACCCGAGCCCTGGTCGTGAGCATCGGCATCACCACCGTCGGGACGCTCATCAGCCTGTTCGTGAGCGCGATGCTCGCCTACGCCCTCAGCCGTCCGGGCTCCTACGGGTCGGGCGCCGTGCTCGGCCTCGTGCTCGTCAGCCTGCTGTTCGCGCCCGGCCTCATCCCGAACTACCTCGTCGTGAAGCAGTTCGGGCTGCTCGACTCGTACTGGGCGCTCATCCTGCCCACCGCCCTGAGCGCCTTCAACGTCATCGTGATGCGGTCGTTCTTCATGGCGATCCCGCAGGAGCTCCTCGAGTCGGCACGCATCGACGGCGCCGGGGACTTCGCGGTGTTCTGGCGGATCGTGCTGCCGCTGTCGAAGGCCGTCCTCGCCGTCATCGGCCTGTTCTACGCCGTCGGCTACTGGAACGCGTTCTTCAACGCGCTGCTCTACATCAACGACACCGCGAAGTGGCCCCTGCAGCTGGTGCTCCGCACCTACGTGATCAACAACGCGCAGCTCGGCGGCGCCGACCTCGGGGCATCGGCCGATGCCCTCCCACCGCAGGCCTCGATCCAGATGGCGATCCTCGTCGTCTCGATCGTGCCGATCCTCATCGTCTACCCGTTCCTGCAGCGGCACTTCGCCAAGGGTGTCCTGACCGGTGCGGTGAAGGGCTGACCAGCGTGACGAACAACGGAATCACCCGCCGCGCGCTCATCGCGGGCGGTCTCGGGGTCGCAGCCACGGGCCTCCTGGCCAGCTGCTCCACCGTGACCCGCTCGACCGACGTCAAAGCGATCAACCAGGCGGTCACGCTGCCGGACTACGTGCCGTGGGCCGGCGGGCCGGCGCCGGCGTTCCCGAAGACGAGTGCGCTCATGCCGAGCGCGTTCCGGAAGATCCCGGCGACGCTCGTGCCCACCGACGGCAAGCCGGGCGACGGCTCGACCGTGCACGGCAGCGTGCCGACGAACTCGCCCGTGCCGCCCTCCAAGGGCAGCAACCCGTACTGGCAGGGGCTCGACCAGCGGATGGGGATCGACCTCGACCTGACCATCACGCCGAACGCCGACTTCGGCAACAAGTTCGCCACGCAGGTCGCGGGCGACACCCTCGGCGACGTGTTCACGGTGTTCGGGTCGTTCCCGTACCTGCCGCAGTTCCTCGAAGCGAAGGCCGCAGACCTCAGTCCGCACCTGTCCGGCAGCGGCGTCCGCGACTACCCGTACCTCGCCAACCTGCCGACCGCGTCGTGGCGCGGCACCGTCTTCTCCGGCGGCATCTACGGCGTCCCCGTCCCGCGCGGACCGCTGACGTCGCAGGCCCTGTACCGCCGGCAGGACCGGTTCGAAGCCCTCGGCGTCGACCCCGCGTTCTCGAGCGTCGACGAGTTCGTGCAGGTCTGTCGCGACGTCTCGGACCCGCACAGCAACCGGTGGGCCCTGGCCTCGGTGCCGACGAACATCCTCGGTCCGATGCTCGGGCTGCCGAACCAGTGGCAGGTCGAGGGTGGCCGGTTCACCCACATGTACGAGCAGGACGAGTACCAGGACCTGCTCGAGGTGTCGCGGAAGCTCATCGCCGAGGACCTCGTCCACCCGGACAGCATCACCGCCTACAACGGCAAGGTCTGGTTCGTGCAGGGCTCCGCGCTCATGCTCTCCGACACGTACAGCGCCATCCCCGGACTGCTGCAGCAGGCCACCCCGGGCAGCGGTTTCGAGCTGACCATCGCCCCCTTCGTCGGACCGTCCGGAGCGGAGCCGAAGCCGTGGCTCGGCGACCCGAACAACGCGATCGCGGCCGTCGCTGCCGGTGGTGAGGACCGCGTGAAGATGCTCCTCGAGGTCCTGAACTGGTGCGCGTCGCCCTTCGGTACCGAGGCCTGGATGTACCGCAAGTTCGGCATCGAGGGCCGCGACTTCGAGTACCGCGACGGATCGCCGGTCCTCACGAAGACCGGCAACAGCGAGACCGCGCTCGGCGAGTTCCCGCTGCAGTACTTCACCGAGTGCCCGTTGCCGCTGTACTACTCGGGCAACCCGACGATGACGGACACCGTGTACGAGTCGCTGTCGTCGTGGGTCGACCGCGGGCTGCCGAACCCCGCCTACGGCCTGTACTCGCCGACGAACTCGACGACCGGGCCGGCCCTCGGCACCTTCGCGACGAACGCGATCAACGACGTGCTGCTCGGGCGGGCGAAGGTGTCGTCGTGGAAGGGGACCGTGCGGGAGTGGCGTCGCCGGGGCGGCGACGCGATCCGCCGCGAGAACCAGCAGGCGTTGGCGGCGCGGTCGTCCTGACGCGCTCGTCGTGGTCTGCCGCGCGAGACGCCGTCGTCGTGCCGAGACGCCTCCACATCACCGAGAACGCCGCGCCGTTTCGCGGCGTCTCGCGTACACGACTGCGTCGTGCGCGGCCCTGGACTCGCGGCGAGCGGACGGGAGGCCCGTGGCGGGTCCGCCACGGGCCTCCCGTCCGTCAGCGCGGCGCGCTCACACCAGCCACGACCGATCGGCGAACAGGTCCTCGAGCTCCTGGATCAACCGCGAGGTGTGGAAACCGTCGGCCGCCGCGTGGTTGATCTGCAGCGCCATCGGCATCACGGTGCGGTCACCCTCCGCCCGGTACCGGCCGAGCGTGACGATCGGCAACAGGTGGTCGTACCCGTCGCGGACGTGCAGCGCGAACCCCGTGAACGACGTGCGGGGGAAGGTGGAGACGTCGAACACGTTCCTGGGCCGGTCGTCCTGCGGGAACATCCGGACGTCGTCCCGGTACCGATCCATCGTGTCGACCGCGGCGGCGTGGAACCGGCCGAAGTCCTCGTCGTAGGGCACGACCAACGCCGAGAAGGTCTCCGTGTCCGGGTGGAACACCGTGAACATCGGGTGCACGACGTCCCAGACGCCGGGGGAGCCGTCGTCGAGCAGCTGCATCCGGAACTCGGCGTGACGGTTGACCACGGTCGCGATCGCCCAGATCTGGGACGCGTAGGTCTTCGCCGCGCTCGTGCGGACCGCCGCGACGAACGCCGTCACGTCGACGTCGACGGTCACCTCGTAGGAGCACTGCACACGCTGGCGGTAGTGCTCGAAGTGCTCGCGTCGGGGCCAGGTGTCCAGGCCGATCGGTCGGAGCTCCGTCATGGCACCAGTCTGGTCGCGAGTGCGGCGTCGAGTGCTGCCCGCTCGCCGTCGATCGTCAGCTCGACCTCGTCGAGCGCCCGTCGCTTCCACAGGAGGAGCAGCACGTCCTCCGCCCGACCGGTGACGATGACGGCGGCGTCGCCACCGTCCGTGGCGTCGAGCGAGGCCTCGCCGGGTGCGTCGGAGAACGCGAACGCGACGGTCCGCGCCAGCGCCGCGATGCGGCCGAGCCGCACCTGACGCGGGTACAGGTCACCGACGACCTCACGAACGCCGTCGGTCGCCAGCTCGACCGGGAGGCCCGGCTCGACTCCCAGCGCCCGCTGCGCGTCCCACAGGTGGATCGCGGTCTCGTGCGCCTGGCGACGTGCCCAGGTCGCGGCCGTGTCCGGCGGGTAGATCGCCGAGCACGGGGTGTCCGAGGAGCGTGCCCGGAGCGCCGCGACGAGTTCGCCGGCTCCCGTGCGGAAGCGGTCCGCGAGGTCGTCGTGCGCGAGCGGTGCGGGCTCCGAACCGGTCAGCTGCCCGAGCGCCCACCGGTGCACGTCGGTCAGATGGACACCGAGGTCCTCGACGGACCAACCAGGGCACGACGGCACCGGTGCCGCGCGGTCGCCGGACCGCAGGACGTCGTCGAACCGTTGCGCTGCTCCGGCGAGGGCGGTGAGGTGGGTGTCGTACGTCGACATGGAGCCAGCATGGTCACGAGGTGCTCCCTAGGGTGGAGCCATGCCGACGCTCGAACGGGTTCCTGCCCTGACCGCCCCGGAACTGCTTGCCGCACCGGTCGCGGCAGCGCTCGCCGCGTTGCCCGCCGATGTCGCCGCACGGATCGAGGCAGCTCCGATCGACCCTGACCTGGCAGACACCGCCGCGTTCTCGGAGGCGTACGGCTTCCCGCTCGACGGCGGGGCGAACTGCATCGTCGTCGCGGGCAAGCGCGGCGAGGACGTCCGGTTCGCCGCGTGCGTCGTGCTCGCCCACACCCGCCTCGACGTGAACCGTGTCGTCCGGAAGCTGCTCGACGTGCGGAAGGCGAGCTTCGCGCCGATGGACCAGGCTGTGGAGCTGACGGGCATGGAGTACGGCGGGATCACCCCGATCGGGCTGCCCTCCGCTTGGCCGGTGTACGTCGATTCCCGCGTGCCCGATGCACCGGACGCGGTGATCGGGGCAGGCCGCCGCGGCGCGAAGGTGTTCCTGCCCGGCTCCGTCCTCGGAGCGCTGCCGGGTGTGCAGGTCGTCGAGGGCCTGGCGACCGAGGGGCTCGCGACCGAAGGCTGATCAGTCGTTCGGGCGGATGAGGCAGAACGGGTGGCCCGCCGGGTCGAGGTACACGCGGAACGTCGGGGTCGCCGAGCCCGTCGCGGTCGCACCGATCGCCAGGACCGCGGCCTCGCCGTCGTCGAGGTCCTCGACCTTCACGTCGAGGTGGCTCTGCTGCGGGACGAGCTGGCCGGGCCACTCGGGTGCGCGGTAGTCCTCGACCTGCTGGAACGCCAGGAGCGGCCGCTGGTCGGTGAAGGGGAGCGCGACCTCCGCCCAGTCCTCGTCGAAGCCGACGATCTCGCCGCCGAGCAGCTCCGCGTAGAAGCGTGCCAGGCCGCGAGGGTCTGCGCAGTCCAGGACGACCATGTCGAGTGTGCCGATCATGGCCGTCACGGTAGACCGATCAGCGCGCCGCGGTCAGGGCCTTCGTGATCCGCTGCAACGACACCGTCTCGGCGGTGCCGAGTTCCTGCGCGAACAGGCTGAGGCGGAACTCCTCGAGCATCCACCGCGCGTGCACGAGCTCGGGGTGTGAACCGACTGCCGGAGGGAAGGCCCCGCCAGCGTCGACGTAGCGGTCGGTGGCGACGGTGACCTCGCGCATCCACGTGGCATCGCGCCCAGGGTTCTGCAGCAACTTCTGCACGCGTGCCTCGATGCCCTGCAGGTAGACCCGGATGCGCCGGAGCCGGTCGGTCCCGGCGACGGAGACGAACCCCGGGGAGACGAGACGCTCCATCTGCTGGCGCATGTCCGTCAGCGCACCGAGCAGGGACATCGAGTTCGCCTGCTTGAGTGCTCGTTCGGCGGACCGTTGGGCGAGGAGCACGGCAGCGAGCTCGGACACGGCCGTGAACATCGTGTCGACGACCGTCGCCGACACCGCATCACGGACCGCTTCGAACGCGGCCTTCGTGAACACGAGCCCGTCCGGGTGAGCGCGACGGATCACCGCGTCGACGACGGCCGCGAGCACGTCGTCGAAGAGTGCGTTCGTGGAGGCGTACGGGCTCGCCGCGAGTGCGAGTTTCTCCTGCGCGGTCAGGTGCGACTGGATGTACGACACCGGCGACGGCACCGCGAGCATCACCAGGCGACGGACCCCGGCGGGCATGCGCACCTGCCGGTCGGACGGCGTCGCGAGCAACTGCACGCCGACGGTCGCCTTCGGACCGGAGCCCTCTTCCACCAGGGACGGGTACGCGCGGATGACGCCACCGGCCTGCTTGGTGTCGAGGGTCTGCGGCAGGTCCTGGGCCGGCCAGGTCGTCAGGCCGGACTGCTCCACCCCGGCACCCCCACCAGCGGCGGCGACGCGAGCCGCGCCTCCTGGCTGTCCCGCAGCCCGCACCGTGGCGGAGGCGACACTCTGCTGCGTGCGGTCCTTGAGCTTCGTCTGCAGGACCGACAGGTCCTTGCCGGCCTCGACGCGCCGACCACGTTCGTCGACGACTGCCCAGGTCGGCAGCAGGTGCGATGGCACGCGGGCCAGGTCGAAGTCGGACTCCGACACCGGCACGTAGGTCATGCGCTGGATCGCCTTGGCCAGGGTCGCGCGGAACGACTCGGTCGGCTCGGTCGGGGCGTCGTCCGGCAGTTCGGCGACGATCTTCTCGGCCCAGTCGGCTGCGGGTACGACGTTCTTGCGGATCTGCTTCGGCAACGACTTGATGAGGGCGGTCACGAGTTCCTTGCGCAGGCCGCGGACCTGCCAGTCGAATCCCTCTTCGCGCATGCGGGGGAGCAGCGCGAGCGGCACCTGCACGCTGACGCCGTCGTCCTGCGCGCCCGGCTCGAAGCGGTACTGGATCGCGAGTCGCTGGTCGCCGCTCCGCCACTGGGTCGGGTACTCGACGTCGTCCTCCGCCGCCTCGGCAGCGGATTCGTCCAGGAGGTCCGCCCGGCGCATCGTGAGCAGGTCCGGTTGGTCGCGGCGCGTCGTCCGCCACCACCCCTCGAAGTCACGGGTCGTCGCGATGTCGGCGGGGATGCGGGCGTCGTAGAACTCGTAGACGTTCTCGTCGTCGAGCAGGATGTCGCGCCGACGCGTGCGCTCCTCGAGCTGTTCGAGTTCCTTGCGGAGCTTCCGGTTGGCACGGTCGAACGCCTGCTGCGACTCCCACTCACCCTCGACCAGGGCGTGGCGGATGAAGAGCTCGCGCGAGTGCTCCGGGTCGATCCGGGCGTACTGCACCCGGCGCCGCTGCACGATCGGGACGCCGAACAGGGTCACCCGCTCGTAGGCGACGACCGCGCCCTGCTTCTTCTCCCAGTGCGGTTCGCCGTAGGTGCGCTTCAGCAGGTCACCGGCGAGGGGCTCGACCCACGCGGGGTCGATCCGGCCGACGGTCCGTGCGAACAGTCGACTGGTCTCGACGAGTTCGGCCGCCATCACCGCGTCGGGCTGCTTCTTCGCGAGCACACTGCCCGGGAACACCACGAACCGGGTGTTGCGCGAGCCGAGGTAGTCGCGCTTCTCGCGGTCGCGCAGTCCGATCTGGCTGAGCAGACCGGCGAGCAGTGATCGGTGCACGGCGTCGCCGTCGTCGGAGCGGGACTGCCCGACCCGGACGTCGACCTGCTTCGCGGCGCGGGAGAGCTGGCGGTACAGGTCCTGCCACTCGCGGATGCGCAGGTAGTTGAGGAACTCGGCCTTGCAGAGCCGGCGGAACGCGCTCGACGACAGCTCGTCCTGCTGGTCCTCGATGTAGTTCCACAGCGCGAGCAGGGTCAGGAAGTCGCTCGTCGGGTCGGCGAAGCGGGCGTGCATCTGGTCGGCGTGGGCGCGCTTCTCGAGCGGGCGTTCGCGGGGGTCCTGGATGCTCAGGGCGCTGACGACGGCGACGACCTCGCGACCGACGCCCTGTCGCCCGGCCTCGAGCACCATCCGGCCGAGCCGCGGGTCGATCGGCAGCCGGGTGAGCTGTCGTCCGGACTTGGTGATCCGGCCGTCCTTGTCGACGGCGCGGAGTTCGCGCAGCAGGTCGAGGCCGTCCTTCACCCCACGGGAGTCCGGCGGCTGCAGGAACGGGAACGACTCGATGTCGCCGAACCCGAGCGAGATCATCTGCAGGATCACCGCGGCGAGGTTCGTCCGCAGGATCTCGGGGTCGGTGAACTCGTCGCGACGCTCGAAGTCGTCTTCGGAGAAGAGCCGGATCGCGATGCCGGCGCTGGTACGGCCCGCTCGACCCGAACGCTGGTTCGCGCTGGCCTGCGAGATCGCCTCGATCGGCAGCCGCTGCACCTTGGCGCGCGGGGAGTACCGCGAGATGCGGGCGGTCCCGGTGTCGATGACGTACTTGATGCCGGGCACCGTCAGCGAGGTCTCGGCGACGTTCGTGGCGAGCACCACGCGTCGGCGGATCCCCGGCGTGGTGCGTCGGTCGAACACGCGGTGCTGGTCGGCGGCGGAGAGCCGGCCGTACAGGGGCAGGACCTCGGTGCCTTGGTAGCGCTTGCCCTCGATCGCGTCCTGCGCGTCACGGATCTCGTTCTCGCCGGACAGGAACACGAGCACGTCGCCGGGTTCTTCGCGCGCGAGTTCGTCCAACGCGTCGGTGATCCCCTGCAGGGTGTCGCGGTCGTCGGCGCCGTTCGCCCCGCCGCGGTCGGCCGTGCGCGAGTCGGTCTCGTCGTCCTCGTCGGTGTCGTCGGCGTCCTCGGACACGAGCGGGCGGTACCGGATCTCGACGGGGTAGGTCCGCCCGGAGACCTCGATGATCGGGGCGTCGCCGAAGTGCTTCGAGAAGGACTCGGGGTCGATCGTCGCGCTCGTGATGATGAGCTTGAGGTCAGGGCGCCGCACCAGGAGCCGCTTGAGGTAGCCGAGCAGGAAGTCGATCGTGAGCGACCGCTCGTGCGCCTCGTCGATGATGATCGTGTCGTACCGCTTCAGGTCGCGGTCGAAGTGGATCTCGTTCAGCAGGATGCCGTCGGTCATCAGCTTGATGCGGGTGTTCGACGACACCTTGTCGGTGAACCGGACCTGGTAGCCGACGAGGTCGCCGAGGTCGCTGCCGAGTTCTTCGGACACGCGCTCGGCGATGGTGCGAGCGGCGATCCGACGGGGCTGGGTGTGTCCGATGTGCTCGCGCCCCAGCTCGAGGCAGATCTTCGGCAGCTGGGTGGTCTTGCCCGAGCCGGTGGCCCCCGCGACGATGACGACCTGGTTGTCACGGATGGCAGCCGCGATGTCGTCCCGCCGCTGCGAGACCGGCAGTTCGGGCGGGTACGTGATGACTGGCGGCGTGGGAGACATGAGCATTCCAGGATACCGTCACGCCGCCGGTGCTGCGAGCCCGGCGGCCAGGTCCGCCGCGGACCGAGCGGGCAGGGCGCACACGCGGTCGTGGCAGACGTACGCAGCCGGGTCGAGTGCGTCCCGTGCCTCGAACAGTTCGAACCCCGCAGTCGCCCACTCCGCAGCCTGCGTCGGGGTCACGCGAGCGATGACCGTGCCGGGTCGGCGCGCGGCGCGGACGGCATCGCGGAGTGGGTCGTGCGGGTCCGACGTCACGACCACGACCTCGCGCGAGGGCCGTTGCAGGCCGAGTGCGACACCGAGGGCGTCGGCGTGCCCGAGCGGTCGCTCGGTACCCGTCGTCGCGCGGTCGCTCACCAACCGCGCGGCCGAGATCCGGTACGCGGAGTCGCCGGTCAACGCCGCGAGGCCGGCGGCCGCCGCGGCCAAGGCCACCGTGCCGGAGCGCATCGCGGTCTGCGGCTGTTCCCCGGTCGCCGTGCCCGCTCCGGCGAGCACGGCGTCGACGTCGAACCGGTTCGCCAGGCCGTCGTCGACCAGGGAACGAGCCGTCACGGCGTAGGTGACTTCGCCGGTCACCAGGGCGAGCTCGAGCAGACCCTCGGCCAGCAGCCCGACGTCCTCGATGGTCGCCGGTGCCGCCGACGGCCCGCGGGGTGTGCTCGAGCGGACCTCGACGTGCCCGTCACGCACGTGCGATCGCAACAGTGCATCGGCCGCAGACCGGGCGAGGCCGACCATCTCGGGGTCGTCGTGGCGGTCACCGGCGATCGCGAGCCCGCGGATCGCCAGGCCGTTCCACCCGGTCAGGACCTGGTCGTCGAGTGGTGGCGGGTCGAGGAGCATGCGCTCCGACAGCGGCCGTCGGTACCACTCGCCCTCCACCCGCTGGCCGTCGATCGTGGACTCGCTGTCCTGCGCGGCGACGAACGCCCCGTCGTCCTGCCGCAGGGTGTCGCGCAGGAAGTCCGCGATGCCGCGCGCCTGTTCGGCACCGGCGACCGCGAGGAGTCCGGCGTTGTCGTAGAGCATCCGCTCGTAGTGCGGCACACTCCAGTCGTGCTTGGTCGCGTACCGGAAGACACCGCCGTCGGCATCGGTCAGCTCGGAGGCCCGGATCGCGTGGAGCGACCGGTCCAGCAGGCCGTCGGCCTCGGCGTCGCCGTCGCGTGCTGCGTCGGCGAGGAACTCCAGCAGCGGCGTGCTCGGGAACTTCGGAGCACCGCCGAAACCCCCGTAGGTGGTGTCCTCTGCATGCGACAGCTGACCGGTGACGGCCCGGATGCTGTCGGCGGACGGGAGGCCAGTGGCTGGTCCGCCAGCTGCCTCGCCGGCGCGGGCGGTCGCGTCCGCCGCGGCCCCCTGCCGGATCGCCGTCGCGATGGCCGCGGCGTTCGC
This sequence comes from Curtobacterium sp. VKM Ac-2884, assembly GCF_015350945.1. NCBI lineage: Bacteria > Bacillati > Actinomycetota > Actinomycetes > Micrococcales > Microbacteriaceae > Curtobacterium > Curtobacterium sp. VKM Ac-2884. The sequence continues at coordinate 689,865 of NZ_JADKSA010000001.1, read as the reverse complement.
GTCGACCTCGTGCCGCCGCTCGGTCCACGCGTCGAGCACCGCCGCCAGGATCTGCCGGAACGCGGGCACCTGACCGACCGGGGTCGGCGGGAAGTAGGTGCCGGCGAAGAACACGTGGCCCTCGGGCGTCAGGAATGTGGTCAGGGGCCACCCGAGCTGCTGCGTGAACGCGCTCGCCGCGGCCATCAGGCTGGCGTCGACGTCGGGACGTTCTTCGCGGTCGACCTTGACGGCGACGAAGTCCTGGCGGAGCAGTGACCCGATCTCCGGGTCGGCGAAGCTCTCACGCGCCATGACGTGGCACCAGTGGCACGTGGCGTAGCCGACCGACACCAGGACCGGGACGCCGCGCTCACGTGCCTCGGCGAAGGCCTCGGGGCCCCACTCGCGCCAGTCCACGGGGTTGTCGGCGTGCAGCCGGAGGTACGGGCTGACCGAGGTGCCGAGTCGGTTGTCGTTCATTGCTCCAGCGTGCCCCGTGGCGACTGGGCGGACCAACGATCGCCGCGATCTGTGGACGGATCGACGATGTCCACAGCTGCCGGTCGCCAGGTCAGCGGGGGAGCCACCCCGTCAACACGGCGAGTCGCCGCGCGACCTGGGCGGGGGTGAGACCGTCCGTGTCCACCCGGCTGACCGTGTCCCCGGAAGCCGAGTCGAGCCTCCCGGCCGTCCGCGTGCTGTGCGCGAGCTGCGCCTGCGGGACCTCGCCACCTGCCCGTCGCGCGAGGCGCTCGGCGGTGGGATCGTCTGCCGCTCGCAGCAGGACCGTCGTGACCACGGGGTCGTCGCCCATGGCGGCCGCCAGACGCTCGTGTTCGAGCACGGAGACGGTGTTCGTGTAGACCAGCCGGTGGTGGCCGAGCTCGCGGTAGGACGTCCACAGGGCGGCGAGGTTCCGTTCCACGAGCCGCGCCTCGGGGTGCTCGACGTGCGGTGCCGGGTGCGCCAGGTCGAGCAGGTCGCCCTCGATCACCGCGTGGCGGACGTCCGCAGCGACGAGCAGGTCGTGCAGTGCCTCGGCAGCGGTGGACTTGCCGACACCGGACCGCCCGCCGATGAACAGGACCTCGGAGCGGGGCGTGCTCGGCGCCGTCACCCGAGGCCCAGCGACAGGAGCGCGAGGGCAGCGTCCTCGGGGCCGTAGTCGAACATGCGCTCCCAGAACGGGTCCTCGGCCCACGGCACGTCGCCGTCCGCCGGTGTGGACTGCGCGGTCTCCACCAACCAGTCGAGTTCGGGCAGGACCGCGGTCGCGAAGGTCGGCGGCTGCCACCCGAGCGCGCGCGCCGCCGTGGTGTCGAGGACGAACGGTGACGGCGACGACCACGGGGTCGTGCCGACGAAGGCAGGGGCGTCGGCGTCGAGCAGGACCTCGTCGAACCGGTGGTCGAGGTGCCCGGCGATGGTCCGCACGATCTCGATCGCCGTCGGAGCGGTGTCGTCGGCGACGTTGAGGATGCGCCGGTCGGGAGCGTCCGCGACCAGTCGGACGAGCGAGCCGATGCCGCTCGCCGCCGTCGTGTGGTCCACACCGCGGCCGTGGTCCGCGAGCAGGATGCGTTCGCGGCCGTCGAGCACCCGGCGGACCACGAACCACTCGCGCGGTCGACCGATGCCGACGCCGTAGACCTTCGACGGGCGCAGCACCGTGACCGGGGCGCCGTGGTCGAGCAGCACCTGCTCGGACGCCACCTTCGCCGCGCCGTAGCCGTCACGGCTCGTCGGGTCGCCGTCGCCCGCGGTGACGGTCGGTTGGATCTCGGTGACCGCGGCGCCGAAGACCGGCTTGTCCGTCGAGTTCGCGTGCCGGCCCTGCTCGTCGACGTAGACCGCACGCGAGGAGACGAAGACGGCGGACCCGACGTCGTCGAGGAACGGCAGGAGTTGCGTCGCGTCGTCGCGGGTCAGCCCCACGGTGTCGACGAGCAGGTCCGCGCCGGGGCGGAGGAGGTCGCGCAGGGTGCTCGTGTCGCGGCGGTCACCCGCGGTGAAGGTCGCGCCGCGGGCGGTGAGGGATTCGGCTGCCGGGCCACCGCGGCGGGCCAGCACGTCGACCTGCCAGTCGTCGCCGCCCCGCCCGGAGGCGTCGAGGAGCTCACGCGCGACGGCCGAACCGATCCCGCCGGTACCGCCGAGGATGACCGCGCGTCTGGAACTCATGCGCCAACGCTAGCCGGGACGCGCGTCGTCGTCAGGACGCCAGGGCCTCGGGCTCGTGCCGCCACCAGTCCAGCAGCGAGCCGTCGTACACGGTCACCTTGTCGTGGCCGAGCACGGTCAGCGCCAGCGCGTCGACGCACGCGGCGCTGCCGACCCCGCAGTACGTCACGATCTCGTCCTCGCCGACGACCGCGGCGAACGCCTCGGCGAGCTTCGGCCCGCGCAGGTACGCGTTCGTGTCCGGGTCGACCAGGGTGTCCACGGTGATCGGGGTGCTTCCCGGGATGATCGGCGGGTGGTCGTCGCCGAGGGCCGCTGCGGGCGCCGCGAACACCAGTGCCGCGGGCTGTTCACCCGTCACTGCTCGGCGGACACGGGCGTGGTCGGCCCAGAGCGGACGTTCTTCACCGGCGAGGAAGGCGCTGTCGTCATCGGGCGTCTTCGCCGGCGATGGTGCCTGGCGCAGGGCACCGACGCGGACCGGTCGGCCCTCGTCGCGCCACTTCGTGAACCCGCCGTCCAGGACCGCGACCGAGTCGAAGCCGAACGACCGGAAGATCCACCACAGCCGTGCCGACCACTCGCCGACGCTGTCGTCGTAGACCACGACCGTCGAGGTGTTCGTGACGCCGAGGTCGCCGGCAGCTGCCTCGAACCGCTCGGCACTCGGGCGGGTGAAGGGCACCTCGGCACCCGGCGTGGAGAACGCGTCGACGAGGTCGGCGAAACGGGCGCCGGGGACGTGTCCGCGCTGCTCGTAGGAGTCGACCGCGGAGTGCCACATCGTGTCGAGGCCGGTCCCCACCGTGTGCACGGAGGCGTCGAGGACGACGAGCTCGTCACCACCGAGGTGGTCGGCGAGCCACTGCGTCGACACGAGCGGCGAGGTCAGGACGGGGGCCATGCCGCACACGATAATGCGGACCTCTGACGGGCGACAGGGAAACCGACACACTGCGCAACCGGGGCGCGTGTGGTGGCTGGTGCGTCGACTCGGAACGACACGGTGGTTGTCGCACGACATCGCGATCGTCGTATCGAGTCCGCACCCCCACCCCCGCCCCGCACGCACGAAGGGCCCGCCCCGGCAGAACCAGGACGGGCCGTTCGGACGAGCTGACGCGTCAGTGTGCGGCGGCGGGGATGCTCCCGGTCGTCGTGGACGCAGCGTGGGCGAGCCGGTCGAGCCGCACCGACTGCCGGTTGATGAGCAGACCACCCGCCAGGGCGACGAGCACGAGCACGCCGGCCGAGATGCCGAACGCCACGTGGTAGCCGTCGAGCGTGGCCTGCGCCTGCTGCAGCTTCGTGGGTGCCGCCGACAGCCCGGTCAGGCTGTTCTTCACGACGTCGGCGAAGATCGTCGACAGCAGCGCCGTGCCGATCGAGCCACCGATCTGCTGCATGGTGTTGACCGTCGCCGAGGCCACACCGGCGTCGGCGCGGGCCACTCCGGTGGTCGCAGTGTTCATCGCGGACGAGAAGATCGTGCCCATGCCGAGCCCGATGACGATCAGCGCCGGCAGGACGGTGCCCGCGTAGGAGCTGTCCAGGTCGGTGCGCAGCAGCAGGAGCAGGCCGATCGCGGCGACGAGGCCACCGGCGAAGATCAGGATCTTCGGGCCGATGCGGGGCAGCAGTCGCCCACCGATCTGCGTCGCCGAGATCATGATCGACAGCGGCATCGGCAGGAAGGCCAGACCGGTCTGCAGCGAGCTGAACCCGAGGGTCTGCTCGAGGTAGTAGGTCAGGAACAGGAAGATGCCGAACATGCCGATCGCCACCAGGCCGATCGCGATGAACGACCCGCCGCGGTCACGGTCGAGCACGACCCGCAGGGGCAGCAGCGGGTGCGCCACACGGGTCTCGATGAACACGAACGCGGCGATGAGGACGACGCCACCGGCGAGCATGGCGATGGTGACGGGGGAGTCCCAGCCGTTGGTCTCGGCGTTCGAGAACCCGTAGACGACGCCCACCAGACCGGCCGTGATGGTGATGACGCCGGCGACGTCGATGCGCGGGCGGTCGACCTTCGGCGGCTTCTCCATGAAGACGAGCGCGCCGATCACGCCGAGCACGGCGAAGACGACGTTGACGTAGAGGCACCAGCGCCACGACGCGTACTCGGTGAGCACGCCGCCCAGGAGCAGACCGATGGCCGCACCGGAACCGGCGATCGAGCCGAAGATGCCGAACGCACGACCGCGCTCCTTCGGGTCGCGGAACGTGGTGGTCAGCATGCCGAGCGCGGACGGTGCGAGCAGGGCGCCGAAGACACCCTGCAGGGCGCGCGCCGCGACGAGCAGGCCGAACGAGTCGGCGAGGCCGCCGAGCACCGATGCGACCGCGAAGCCGACCAGGCCGATGATGAAGGTGTTCTTGCGGCCGAACAGGTCGCCGAGGCGCCCGCCGAGCAGCAGGAGCGAGCCGAACGCCAGCGAGTACGCGGTGACGATCCACTGGCGCTGGTCGGTGCCGAACCCCAGGTCGGCCTGGGCCGAGGGGAGCGCGATGTTCACGATCGTGGCGTCGAGCACGACCATCAGCTGGGCGAGGGCGATGACCGCCAAGGCGATCCAGCGGTGGTTGCTCTTGGCGGGGGTCGAGCCAGGAGTCGTGGGTGCTGCCCCGGTGGGGGTCGGCACGGTGTGTTCTGCCGTCACGGCAGCCTCCTTCGAGAAGGTTGGAGGGGGAGCACGAAGCGCGCACCGTCGGGCGTTTCGAAGAGGAGAGGTGTCAAACGGATGCGCCGCATCCGTTTGTCGACAGTGTAGACCGAAACGGAAGGTCCGCATCCACTTATTCCCAGAAAGTTCAACTAGGTTCGGCATCGTGAGCACCACCGAGTCCGCGCCCGACCTCGAGCGCCCGCTGCGCGCCGATGCGGCACGCAACCGCGAGCTGATCCTGCAGACCGCTCGCAAGTGCTTCGCGGAGCGCGGGCTGTCGGTCACCCTGAACGACATCGCGCACGAAGCGGGGGTCGGTGTCGGCACCGTGTACCGACGCTTCGCCGACAAGGACTCCCTGATCGAGGCGCTGCTCGCCACCAAGTTCGAGGCGATGAACGACGCAGCGGCCCGCGCCGCCGACGTCGTCGACCCGCGCGAGGCCCTGCGGGTCTACCTGACCGGGGTGTTCGAGTTCCGCGCCCGCGACCGTGCGCTCGCCGACGCCATCGTGCGCGCCGGCAAGGCGCGTCCGTCGATCGTGCAGGAGCGTGACCGGCTGGAGCGCCAGGTCTCCGCGATCATCGGTCGGGCCGAGACCGCCGGGGTGGTCCGCGCCGGCTTCGACTACCGCGACCTGCCGATGCTCACCGCCATGGTGGGTGCGGTGGCCGATGCCACCCGCGAGCACGACCCGAACGCCTGGCGCCGGTACGCCGAACTCCTCATCGAGGGCGTCCTGCCGCAGACCCGGACCGCGCCGAGCATGGTCGGCGACCCGCTCGACCGCGAATCGATCGAGCGCGCGCTGCACGCGCAGTCCTGACGCGTCCCCGCGGATCGCGCGCGGCTCGGGTGCCAACCGACCCCGGACGGGAGGCCCGTGGCGGAGTCGACCCGTGCCTCCCGTCCGGCGGTCGGGTCACGACCAGTGCGCCGGGCCGGTCACGACCAGTGCGCCGTGCCGGTCACGACCAGCGCGCCGGGCCGACACCCGACGCGCGCTACAACCAGCTCGGCAGCCAGTAGTGCGACCGGATGAAGTCCCACGGCACCTGGATCGCGGTCCACATCGGGTACCAGTACGCCGACGCGAGCACCACCACGACCAGGTACACGCCGACCCAGACGACCGCCCGGGTCCGTCGGGGCCGCGGATCGGTCCGTGACCCGAGCACCAACCCGATCGCCGCCGCCAGTGCCATCACCATGAAGGGTTCGAAGGCGATCGTGTAGAACTGGAAGACCGTCCGGTTGACGTACATCAGCCACGGCAGGTAGCCCGCGGCGACGCCGAGCAGGACGAAGCCGTACTGCCACTGTCGGCGCAGGATCCAGAGCACGAGCAGCGCCACGGTCGCGATGACCGCCGCGTACCAGATGAACGGGTTCGCGACGCCGGTGATCGCCTCGCCGCAGCGGCTCGCCGAGCAGCCGTCCTGGCCGGCATCGGTGCCGACGTAGAACATCGACGTGGGGCGCTGCATCACGAGCCAGAGCAGCGGGTTCGCCTGGTACGAGTGCGGCGTGTGCAGCCCGATGTTGAAGTTGTAGATCTCCGACTGGTAGTGCCACCAGTTCTGCAGACTGTCCGGCACCCACCGGAGCACCCCGGTCCACCGCTCTCCACCGGAGGCCAGCCAGTTCCGGTCCCAGCCGTCCTTCGACACGAACCAGCCGGTCCACGACGCGACGTAGGTGACGGCGGCGATCGGCACGGTGAGCAGGAACGACACGGGTGCCTGCTGCAGCAGCGCGCTCGACGACCAGAACTCGACTCCGGCACGGCGGCGCATCAGCATGTCGCTCAGCACGGAGTACACGGCGAAGAACGCCAGGAAGTACATCCCCGACCACTTCGTCGCGGTGGCCAACCCCATCGTCAGCCCCATCGCGAACAGCCACGGACGCCACCAGAGCACGGGCCCCCACAGGGTGTCCCGGCCGGCGGCGACGCGCTCGGCGACCCAGTCGTCGAGCCGCCGCTGACTCCGGCGCCGGTCGAGCAGGAGCGCCCCGAACCCGAGCACGACGAAGAACGTCAGGATCCCGTCGAGCAGCGTGACGCGGGACATCACGATGGCCTGGCCGTCGATCGCGAGCAGGCCGCCGGCGAGCGTGCCGACCAGGGTGGAGCGGAACAGCGACCGGGCGATCACCGCGGTGAGGAACACCGTCGCGATGCCGAGCACGGCGACGGCGAACCGCCAGCCGAACGAGTTGTCCGCCCCGAACAGGAGCATGCCGAGCCCGATCAGGTACTTGCCGAGCGGCGGGTGCGCGATGAACTCCGCGGCGCTGGTGAAGATGTCCGTCTCACCACTCGAGAACCGGTCGTCGGTCGTCGGGGCGGAGTCGCTGCTCGGGTTCGCCGGCCAGGTGCCCTCGTAGCCGAGGTGGACGATCGACCAGCCGTCCTTGACGTAGTAGGTCTCGTCGAAGACCAGCGAGTGCGGGTTCCCCAGGTTCGCCAGGCGGAGCACGGCGGCGAGCAGCGTCACCGCGATCGGTCCGGCCCAGCGCCACACCGCGACGCGCTGGGCGGTGGAGAGCACCCGCCCCCACCAGTCGTCGAGGCGCGAGCCGACCGGCCCGTCGGGCACGGCCGTGCGGTCGTCGGTCAGCTCGCTGGTCATCGCTTAGCATCCTACGGATCGACCGCATGTCCGCGCTGCGTCGGAGCTGCGACGACAATGGGTGGCGTGATCGTCCTCGCAGCAACCCCCATCGGCAACCTCGGGGACGCCTCGCGCCGTCTCGTCGAGACCCTCTCCAACGCCACGGTGGTCGCGGCGGAGGACACCAGGACCGCCATCCACCTCATGCGCGCCCTCGGCATCGAGAACCGTCCGCGGCTCATCGCCCTGCACGAGCACAACGAACGGGCGAAGGCTTCCGAGGTCGTCGAGCTCGCCCGTGACGAGGACGTCGTGGTCCTCACCGACGCCGGCATGCCGGCCATCAGCGACCCCGGCTTCCCGCTCGTCGAGGCCGCCGCAGCCGCGGGCGTCACGGTGACGGCACTGCCCGGCCCGTCGGCGGTGCTCATGGCGCTCGCCGTCTCCGGACTGCCGACGGACCGCTTCACGTTCGAGGGGTTCCCGACGCGCAAGGGCGGGGAGCGGCGTCGTGCGTTCCAGGCGCTCGCGGGGGAGCAGCGCACGATGGTCTTCTTCGAGTCGCCGCACCGGTTGGCCGAGACGCTCGCCGACATGGTGGTCGGGTTCGGGGGCGACCGTCGCGCAGCGGTCTGCCGCGAGCTCACGAAGCTGTACGAAGAGGTGCGTCGTGGTCCGCTCGACGAGCTCGTCACGTGGGCATCAGCGGGGGTCCGGGGCGAGATCTGCATCGTCGTCGCCGGTGCCGCCGAGGCCACCGAGGAGGCGACGCTCGACGACGGGGTCCGCCTCGTGCTCGAGCGGGTGGCCGCCGGCATGCGCATGAAGGAGGCCGCAGCGGCGGTCGCGGACGCGACCGGGCTGTCGAAGCGGGACCTGTACGAAGGGGCGCTCGCGGCGCGCTGAGCGGGGCTCGTCACGTTCGCGTCGGCCGGTCTGGAGGCGCGGGGCGGGCCCGCCACGGGCCTCCCGGATCCGGTTTTCCACAGTCCACCGCCGCGCGCGTCATCGGGGTTCCGTGCGCCCGTAGGATGGTCCGCATGTCCGACGGGTCCTCGTTCAGCATCACCACGCCGATCTTCTACGTGAACGACGTGCCCCACATCGGGCACGCCTACACCGAGGTCGCCGCGGACGTCCTCGCACGCTGGCACCGGCAGCGGGGTGACGACACCTGGCTGCTCACCGGCACCGACGAGCACGGGCAGAAGATCCTGCGCACCGCCTCGGCGAACGAGGTCACGCCCCAGGAGTGGGCCGACCGACTCGTGACCGAGGCGTGGAAGCCACTGCTCGACACCGTCGACGTGGCCAACGACGACTTCATCCGCACCACCGACGAGCGCCACGAGCGCGGTGTGACGGCGTTCCTGCAGAAGCTCTACGACGACGGCTTCATCTACGCCGGCGAGTTCGAGGGCTTCTACTGCGTGGGCTGCGAGGAGTACAAGCAGCCGAGCGACCTGGTCCCCGGCACCGGTGCGTACGAGGGGCAGCAGGTCTGTGCCATCCACTCGATCCCGGTCGAGGTGCTGTCCGAGCGCAACTACTTCTTCCGGATGTCGGACTTCGAGCAGCGCCTGCTCGACCTGTACGAGTCGAACCCGCTGTTCATCCAGCCGGAGAGCGTCCGCAACGAGATCATCTCGTTCGTGAAGCAGGGCCTCCGCGACCTGTCGATCTCGCGGTCCAGCTTCGACTGGGGCATCAAGATCCCGTGGGACAGCGACCACGTCCTGTACGTGTGGTTCGACGCCCTGCTCAACTACGTCACGGCGCTGGGCTACGGCACCGAGGACGACGAGGCCTTCAAGCGCCTGTGGCCGAGCGTGCACATCGTCGGCAAGGACATCGCCCGCTTCCACGCCGTCATCTGGCCCGCGATGCTCATGGCTGCCGGCCTGCCCGTGCCCGAGCGCGTCTTCGGTCACGGCTGGCTGCTCGTCGGCGGCGAGAAGATGTCCAAGTCGAAGCTGACCGGCATCGCGCCGTCGGAGATCACCGACACCTTCGGGTCCGACGCCTTCCGCTACTACTTCCTCCGCGCCATCACCTTCGGGCAGGACGGCAACTTCAGCTGGGAGGACATCTCGGCGCGGTACCAGGCCGAGCTCGCGAACGGCTTCGGCAACCTGGCGTCGCGCCTGGTCGCGATGCTGCAGAAGTACTTCGACGGCGCAGTGCCGGCGCGCGGGTCGCTGACCGAGTCGGACGAAACCGTCGACGCCCTGGCGGTGTCGGTCACCGAGCGTGCCGACGCGGCCATCGCCGCGTTCGCCCCGCACGAGGCGATCGCCGCCGTCTGGGAGCTCGTCGACGCCCTGAACGGGTACATCACCGAGCAGCAGCCGTGGGCCCTGGCGAAGGACGACGCGAACCGTGAGCGGCTCGGCACCGTCCTGACCACAGCACTCCGTGGGCTCGGCACCGTCGCGGTCCTGCTCTCGCCGGTGATGCCGAAGGCCACCGAGAAGCTGTGGGCGTCGATCGGTGCCGGCGGCTCGATCGCCGAACAGCGAGTCGACCGTGCCTTCGAGTGGCAGGGCGCCAACCAGGTGGTCCCGCTCGAGAGCGGGCTCTTCCCGCGCATCGAGCAGGCGGAGCAGGGCGCCGCGTGACCGACGCCCACCTCCGCTCCCGTGGCGACGGGGACGGCTCCAAGCGCGACCTGACCTACCCGCCCCTGCCCGAGGCGCTCGTGGTTCCGGTCTACGACAACCACACGCACATGGAGATCGCCGACGGTGGCGACGGGGCGCTCGACTACCGCGAGCACCTCGGCCGTGCCTCGAGCGTCGGCGTCCGCGGTGTCGTGCAGGTCGGCACCGACCTGGCGACCTCGCAGTGGTCCGCGTCGATCGCCGCCCGTGAACCCCGCGTGCTCGCAGCGGTCGCACTGCACCCGAACGAGGCCCCTTCGCTGCAGGAGCAGGGGCTGCTCGACGAGCACCTCGCCGGGATCGAGGCCCTGGCGGCACTGCCCCGCGTCCGGGCGATCGGTGAGACCGGACTCGACTTCTTCCGCACCGGCGAGAACGGGCGCGACGCCCAGATCCGCTCGTTCGAGGAGCACATCCGCATCGCGAAGGAGCACGGCCTCGCGCTGACCATCCACGACCGCGACGCGCACGACGCCGTGGTCGAGGTGCTCGACCGCGTCGGGGCTCCGGAGCGCACGGTGTTCCACTGCTTCTCCGGCGGCCCGGACCTGGCTCGGCTCTGCGCCGAGCGCGGCTGGTACATGTCGTTCGCCGGCACCGTGACGTTCAAGAACGCAGCACTGCTCCGCGAAGCCCTCGTCGTCGCGCCACGACACCTGATCATGGTCGAGACGGACGCGCCGTTCCTGACCCCGACGCCGTACCGCGGCCGGCCGAACGCCCCGTACCTGATCCCGATCACCCTGCGGTCGATGGCGGAGACCCTCGGCACCGATGCCTCGATGCTCGCCGCGCAGATCGCGTCGAACACCGAGCTCGTCTACGGTGCGTGGGACGCCGAGCCCGTGACGGTGGACGAGTAGTGGGCGCGCTGCTCGGCCCGGCCGAGATCCGGGAGCTCGCCGCCGAACTCGACGTGACCCCGACGAAGAAGCTCGGGCAGAACTTCGTGCACGACGCCAACACCGTCCGGCGGATCGTGTCGGTCGCTGGCGTGACGCCGTCGTCCCGTGTGCTCGAGATCGGGCCGGGCCTCGGCTCCCTGACGCTCGGGCTGACCGAGACCGGCGCGCCCGTCACCGCGGTGGAGATCGACAAGCGACTCGCGGCCAAGTTGCCCTCGACGGTCAGCGCGCTGCAGCCGGCGTCGACGCTGACCGTCGTGCAGCAGGACGCGATGACCGTCGCCGCCTCGGACCTCGACACCGAACCGACGCACCTCGTCGCGAACCTGCCCTACAACATCTCGGTGCCCGTCCTGCTGCACCTGCTCGCGACCTTCCCGTCGATCGAGCGGTCGCTCGTGATGGTGCAGGCCGAGGTCGGGTACCGTCTCGCGGCGGGCCCGGGCAGCAAGGTCTACGGGTCGCCGAGTGTCAAGGCCGCCTGGTACGGCTCGTGGAGCACGGCCGGGCTCGTCAGCCGACAGGTGTTCTGGCCCGTCCCGAACGTCGACAGCGTGCTCGTGGCGTTCGACCGGCACGAGCCCCCGGGGGACGAGCGGCTGCGGTCGCGGGTCTTCACCCTGGTCGATGCGGCGTTCCAGCAGCGGCGGAAGATGCTGCGGCAGAGCCTGTCCGGTGTACTCGGCGGCAGTGCCCACGCCTCCGAGGTCCTGACGGCGGCGGGCATCGACCCGACGGCCCGGGGCGAGGCGATCGGGGTCGACGACTTCGTGCGGCTCGGGCGGATGGTCTTGGCGGCTGCGGAGTAGCTCGTCTCCCGCTACCGATCGGCGAAATACGGAATGTTCGGTGCCGTCCGTTCGGTGCTTCTACGGTTGATCACATCGACCAAGGAGACACCATGCAGCCGACCGAACCACGCCGACCGATCCGCCGCGGCCTGACCGAGGAACAGCTCACAGAAGGTCGTCGCGCCCTGCTCAGCGCGGATCCTGATCGACCGCGGGAACCGAGGATCTCCACCGACGCCGAGCGGCAAGCACTGTTCGCCCGGACGCCGAAACCAGAAGGCACGTTCGAAGAACGCCGCGAGCGCCGACGGCGAGCTATCGAGTCGATCGATCCGGACTTCTGGGTCGAGCCGACGGTCTCATTCCACACGCATCCCTGACCGTGTTCGAGCGACTCACGCCCGAGCATTTCGACGAGCACCGGGTCCTCGAGTTCAACGACTGCGCCGCGCGCCCGGACGCCGTCCTCGTCGATTCGAGCTTCCTCCGGAGCGCGCTGCGCCGGACCGATCCTCACAAGATGGAGTCGGTCGCGTTCCTCGACCACCTCGACCTCGCGGGTACAGAGATGATGTACAGCGCCTACGCGGAGTTCGAGGTCCTGCGAGCTGCTCACGGAATGGTGACGCAGGCCGCTCGTCGCCATGTCGCCGCATGGCGAGAACTGTTGCGGTCGACGCAACTGCACTGGGTCGGGATCGATGCCGTCAGCGATGAGGTCCCAGATCTCATGGAAGAATTCGGCCTGACCGTCTCGGGTGCATTGCACGTCGCAACAGCTCGGCATTGGGAAGTCGACGGCTTCGTGACGGTCGATCCTGCGTTCGGGGTCGTCGACAAGGAGCGCCTCCCGCTGATCATCGACGCCGAAGGTGCTCAGCTGGCGCGTCGCTTGCGGGCAGGTTCCCAGCGCTGATCCGCGATGGCGGTGTCCTGCGGCCTACGATGGCGGCATGACCGACGGAACGGTTCGCTCGCACGCGCAGGGGATGGCGCCGGACCGTGTCCTCGCGGCGACGGGCAAGTCACCGGACGAGTGGCACGTGCTGATCGACACGGCGGGCGGAGCCACCATCGGGCACGCTGCGATCGCGTCGTGGATCGTGGGCCAGGGCGTCGAGCCGTGGTGGGCGCAGGGCATCACCATCGGGTACGAACAGGCGCGTGGGCTCCGCATCCCCGGGCAACGCACGGACGGCACCTTCGCGGTGTCGGCCTCACGGCAGGTCCCCGGTGAGCGCGAGGCGGTGCTCGATCGGATCGTCCCGGTGTTCACGGCCGCACTCGGGTCCACGCCGACGTCCGAACGCCGCGGCGGCAAGCGCCCGTCGGCCCGGTGGACCTTCCCCGACCGCGAATCCGTGCTGCTGAACACCGAGGACGGTCCCAAACCCGACACCGTCCGCATCTCGGTGCAGCGGGAACGGCTCACCGGCCCCGAGCGGATGCCCGACGCCAAGGCCGAACTGCAGCAACTGCTCGCCGAACTCTGAGCCCGCGAACGGGGGAGCGCGCGCAGGACCCGCGGACCCCTACGATCGGCGGGTGCGTCGCATCACCCTTTCCCAGTGGCTCGCGATCGTCGCCGTGCTCGGCGGGTTGGTCATCGAGTTCTTCGCCGTACCCGCTGTCGTGCGGGACCCGGCGAACGACGCGGCGTGGGCGGGTGCGGTCCTCGGGGTCGCATTGCCGGTGTTCGGTGTCGCGGTCTCGGCGTTCCGAGACGATCCGAGCGACGTCGATGACGATTTCCGGCCGCCGATGCGCCTCGACCGGCTGGGCCGGGTGGCCGAGGGGGCACTGGCCGTGACGGCGTTCACCGCCGCCTGGGCGGTGACACGGCTGCACCACAAGCCCCTCGACTCGGCGTTGTACAGCGCGGTGGTCGCATCGGCGCTGCCGCTCGCGAGCCGCGCGCTCGACCGACTCGCGCGTCGCCGTGGGGAGCAGGCCGAGGGCAGCGACGACTGACCTGCCCCGTGCACCGAGCACGCCGTGCGCCGGTGCGAACCGACGCGCCGCGGGTCAGTGCGCGCGCGACGCCATCGCCTCGAAGATCTGCTGGTGCGTGCCGTCGCGCTCGGCGAACCGGAGCGGCAGCACGTTCTGCACCAGGATCTCGGGCGATGCCCCCGACTCCAGCAGCGAGAGGACCTCGTCGGCGAAGGCGTCGAGCGGCATGCCACCGAAGTCCGCTCCGCCCATCAGGTCGGTCGACACCGCCGGGGGAGCGAGCTCGAGCACCGACACCGGGGTACCGAGCAGCTGCTGACGGAGGGACTGCGTGTACGAGTGGATGCCGGCCTTCGTGGCGTTGTACGTCGGCGTCGCGGTGAGCGGGACGAACGCGAGGCCGGACGAGACCGTGACGATGGTCGAGTCGGGCTGCGCCAGCAGGTGCGGCAGGAACGCATCGATGAGGCGGATCGTGCCGACCAGGTTGGTCTGGATGATCTCGAGCGCGTCGTGGATGTGGTCGGGGGAGCGCAGGTCCTCGTTGCGCATGATCCCCGACATGGTGACGAGGGTGTCGAGCGACGGGTACGCCTCGAGGACGGAGGCGGCAGCCAGCTCGATGGATGCGGCGTCGCCCACGTCGATCTGCACGGTGCCGAAGCCGTGCTCGGCGGCGAGCGAGTCGAGGAGCGACTGGCGACGCCCGCCGATGACGACGGTGCTGCCCGCGGCCTGCAGGCGCTGGGCCAGGGCGAGGCCGATGCCGGAGGTCGCGCCGGGGATGAAGACGGTGGAGTTCGTGATGTCCATGTCCACCACCATGCGCTGTCGTCGGCGACCCATCCAGACCTCGGTCATCGGGGGATCGGCGATCCCTGGCACGGCGGTGGGAACCGGACGACAATCAGGACCATGGACCGCGCTGCACTCGCTGACTTCCTCCGCCGTCGCCGCGAACTGCTGCGTCCCGAGGACGTCGGTCTCGGCCAGGGACCACGACGCCGGACGCCTGGTCTCCGGCGCGAAGAAGTCGCTGCGCTCGCGGGCATGTCGGTCGACTACTACACGCGGCTCGAGCAGCAGCGTGGGCCGCAGCCGTCGGAGCAGATGATCGCCGCGATCGCCCGGGCGCTCCGCTGCAGCCTCGACGAACGCGACCACCTGTTCCACCTGGCCGGGCAGAACGCGCCGACCCGGTTGCACCGCGCCGACCACGTCGACCCCGCGATCCTGCGGGTGCTCGACCGGCTCGAGGACACCCCCGCGATCGTGGTCAGCCACCTGGGCGAGACCCTGGTCGAGAACCGGCTCGCGGCGGCGCTGCTCGGGTCGTCCGTCAGCCTGCCCGGCAACGAGCGCTACCAGGCGTGGCGGTGGTTCGTGACCGGAGACGAGCTCGCGAAGTACGCGCCGGAGCAACACGAGCGACTGGCCCGGGTCGTGGTGGCGTCGCTGCGGGCGGCGGTGGGGCTGGCCGGACCGGGGGACCGTCGGGCCACCGAGCTGATCGCCGAGCTCGAGACCCGCAGCCCCGAGTTCCGCCGGCTCTGGGCACTGCATGAAGTGACGAGTCGCTGGTCCGACAACAAGACGATCGTGCAGCCGCAGCTCGGCCGGATCACCGTCGACTGCCAGGTCCTGCACACCGACGACCAGGCACAGGCACTGCTGCTCTTCACCGCACCCCCAGGATCCGAGGACGCGCAGAAGCTCGAGCTCCTCGGTGTCGTCGGTCAGCAGGCCTTCGCCGGCTGACGCCCCGCACGGTGCGCGTCCGTCCGGCTCGTGCGAGGTTGGTCGAGCCCGCACGGTGCGAGGCCGATGATCCCGTGCGCCGTTGACCGCTCGGTGCCGCGCTTCATCCCGCCACCGAGCGATCAACCTCGCACCGGCCGGACAAGCGCGCACCGTGCGACCCGGACCCCCGGACCCCCGGACCCCCGGCTCCTCCTCCCCCCCCGGACGCACCACACGAAGCAACCGCGCGTCACACACTTGGCCGCGTGCGGTATACCGTGCCTAGGGTGGGCGGGTGAGCACTCCCCGCGTGTACGTCATCCACGAGAACCCCGAGTGGTTCCCGCCGCTCGCCGCAGCCTTCGAGGCCGAGGGCGTCCCGGTGCAGGAGATCCTGCTGACCGAGGGACAGATCGACCTCAGTGCCGAGCCGGAGCCGGGCGTCTACTGGTCCCGCATGTCGGCGTCGAGCCACACCCGCGGCCACGAGCACAGCAAGGAGTACACCCGCGCGGTCCTCGGCTGGCTCGAACGAGCGGGTCGCCAGGTCGTCGGCGGCAGCCACGTGCTCGAGCTCGAGGTCTCCAAGGTGGCCCAGCACGGGCTGCTGCAGAACGCCGGGTTCGACGTGCCCCGCACCACCGCGGTGTTCGGCACGACGACGCTCAAGCAGGCCGCGCGCACCTTCACGAACGGCCAGGACGTCCCGTTCATCACGAAGCACAACCAGGGCGGCAAGGGCCTGGGCGTCCGCCGGTTCGACTCGCTCGCCGAGTTCGACGCCTACGTCGACTCCCCGGAGTTCGAAGCGCCGGTCGACGGCATCACGCTGCTGCAGGAGTTCCTGACGGCCCGTGAGCCCTTCATCACCCGTGTCGAGTTCGTCGGCGGCGAGTTCGTGTACGCCGTCCGCGTCGACACGAGCGCCGGCAGCTTCGAGCTGTGCCCGGCCGACGCGTGCGAGGTCCCCCAGGTGATCGCTGGTGCGGTCTGCGACGTGCCGGGAGCCGAACAGCCGAGCGCGTTCAGCGTCCGGACCGAGGTCACCGCCGAGCACCGGCTCGTCCAGCAGCTCCGCACGTTCCTGGCCGACCAGCGCATCACGATCGCGGGCGTCGAGTTCATGGAGACCACGGACGGCCGCACGGTCGTCTACGACATCAACACGAACACGAACTACAACCCCGCCGTCGAGGAGTCCGCGCCGGCCTCCGGTCCACGCTCCATCGCGCGCTACCTCGGTGGCCTGCTGGAGACGCAGTACGCGGCGCAACTCACGGCCTGAGCACGCAAGAACCACCGGACAGGAGGCCCGTGGCGGGCCCGCCACGGGCCTCCTGTCCGTTCCGCGCCCCTTCCCGGGCACTCCCCACCTCCCCAAGGAACTCACCCCGTGCGATTCGGATACTGGACCCCGCTCTTCGGCGGCTGGCTGCGCAACGTCGACAACGAGAACATGCCGGTCACCTTCGACTACGTGAAGCGGCTGGCGCAGCGCGCCGAGCGGATCGGCTTCGACCTGACGCTCGTGCCGGAGCTCAACCTCAACGACATCAAGGGCACGGCCGCGCCGTCGCTCGAGGCCTGGTCGCTCGCCGCGGCCATCGCGGCGACGACCGAGCGCCTCGAGATCATGGCGGCCATGCGCCCCGGGTACCACCTGCCCGCGGTGACGGCGAAGCAGGCGGCGACGATCGACGACATCTCGTGCGGCCGCTTCACGTTCAACGTGGTGAGCGCGTGGTGGGCGGAGGAGGCCAAGCAGTACGGCGGCATCTTCTCGGAGCACGACGACCGCTACAAGCGGACGGCGGAGTTCGTCGAGGTCATGAAGGGGATGTGGCGGGAGACGCCGTACTCGTTCTCGGGCGAGTACTACGACGTCCAGAACGCCCACCTCGAGCCGAAGCCGCGCGTGACCCCGCGCATCTACGCCGGCGGCGAGAGCGAGGCGGGGAAGGCCGCGATCACCGGGTACGCCGACGCCTACGTGACCCACGGCGGCACGGTCCCGGAACTCCGCACGAAGATCGCCGAGATGAAGCAGCGCCGCGTCGACGCCGGACTGCCGCCGTTCGAGGCGTTCGGCATGGCGGCCTACGTCATCGTCCGCGAGACCGAGGAAGAGGCGCAGGCCGAGCTCGCGCGGATCACCGACGTGCAGCACGGCAACGCGTACGAGTCGTACCAGGACTTCATCTCGAAGTCGCAGCTCGAGCACGTCCCCTCGCTCGAGGACTACTCCGTGTCCAACCGCGGCCTGCGCCCCGGGTTCGTCGGCACGCCGGAGCAGGTCGCTGCCCGGATCAAGGAGTTCGAGGACGCCGGGGTGGACACGCTGCTGCTGCAGTTCTCGCCGCAGCTCGAGGAGATGGACCGCTTCGGCGAACAGGTCATCCCGCTCGTCCGCCCGATCGTCGGAGCGCAGTCCTGATGGGTGCCGCGGAGACCGACGCCGAGCACGGCTGGGCGTTCGAGACCCGGCAGATCCGCGCCGGCTTCAAGGCCGACCCGGGGTTCGGTGGCAACGTCCCGCCGATCGCCCAGACCGCGGCCTTCGTCTACCCGTCCAGTGAGGACGCGGCGGACCGGTTCATGCTCAACGCTCCGGGGCACACGTACTCGCGCGTGAACAACCCGTCGGCGGCGGCGCTCGAGCGGCGCATCGCGGACCTCGAGGGCGGCGTCGGTGCGCTCGCGCTGGCGTCCGGCCAGGCGGCCACCTCGTTGGCCGTCCTCGGCGTCGCGCGGGCCGGTGACCACGTCGTGTCGAGTGCCTCGCTGTACGGCGCGACGTACACGCTGTTCGCGTCGACGCTGCACGACCTCGGCATCGCGTTCACCTTCGTGCAGGACCCCACGGACCTGGACGAGTGGGCTGCCGCGGTGCGTCCGGAGACGAAGGCGTTCTTCGGGGAGTCGATCCCGAACCCGCGCGGTGACGTCCTGGACTTCGCCGGGGTGGCCGGGGTCGCGCACGACGCCGGCGTCCCGCTCATCGTGGACAACACC
This sequence comes from Curtobacterium sp. VKM Ac-2884, assembly GCF_015350945.1. Classification (NCBI taxonomy): domain Bacteria; kingdom Bacillati; phylum Actinomycetota; class Actinomycetes; order Micrococcales; family Microbacteriaceae; genus Curtobacterium; species Curtobacterium sp. VKM Ac-2884. The sequence goes on along the minus strand of NZ_JADKSA010000001.1, from coordinate 671,351 downwards.
ATCGCGACGCCGTACCTGGTCCGGCCGATCGAGCACGGTGCCGACATCGTCGTGCACTCGGCGACGAAGTACCTGGCCGGTCACGGCAGCGCCATCGCCGGGCTCATCGTCGACAGCGGCAACTTCGACTGGGCGGCCCACGCCGACAAGTTCCCGCAGCTCGCGACCACCGAGCAGTCCGGGTTCGCGAACACGGACTTCGCCGAGAAGTTCGGCCGCCGCGCGTTCATCCAGCGCACCCGGTCGAAGCTCTCCGCCGACCTCGGTCCGGCGATCGCCCCCTTCAACGCCTTCCTGGTGCTGCAGGGCATCCAGACGCTCTCCCTCCGGATGGAGCGGCACGTGTCGAACGCGGCCGCCGTCGCGTCGTGGCTGGACGCGCACGACCAGGTGCTCGGCGTGCACTACGCGGGACTGCCGTCGTCGCCGTGGCACCACCTGCAGCAGCGGTACGTGCCGAAGGGGCCGTCGGCGGTCCTGGCGTTCGACCTCGACGGCGGGGTCGAGGCCGGACGGCGGTTCGTGGCCGCACTCGAGCTGTTCGACCACGTGTCGAACATCGGGGACGTCCGGTCACTCGTCGTGCACCCGGCGTCGACGACCCACGTGCAGATGACGTCGTCGGAGCGGGCAGCGGCCGGTGTGGGCGACGGGCTCATCCGGCTGTCGATCGGCCTCGAGCACATCGACGACGTCCTCGCCGACCTGGCGCGGGGCTTCGCGGCAGCCGCAGCGGGATAGGTTGGGGGCATGACCACGTTGGCCGCCCCGACCCGCGTGCGGACGCGCGCCCCCGGCAAGATCAACGTGTTCCTGTCCGTCGGTGCGCTGCAGGACGACGGCTACCACGACGTGGCGACCGCGTACCAGGCCGTGTCGCTGTACGAAGACGTGACGGCCGAGCACGCCGACGACTTCTCGGTGACCTTCACCGGTCCGATCGACACGTCGGACGTGCCGGTCGACGAGTCGAACCTGGCGATCCGTGCGGCCCGGCTGGTGGCCGACGCCGCTGGGCACCGGGGCGGAGTCCGGTTGACGATCGACAAGCAGGTTCCGGTGGCCGGCGGCATGGGTGGTGGCTCGGCGGACGCCGCGGCCACGCTGCTCGCCGTGGACACGCTCTGGGGCACCGCCCTCGGGCGTGAGGAACTGCTCCGTCTCGCCGCGCAGCTCGGCGCGGACGTGCCGTTCGCCTTCGCCGGTGGCACGGCCGTGGGCACCGGCCGCGGCGACGAACTCAGCCCCGCGCTGGCGAAGGGCGAGTTCCACTGGGTCCTCGCGCTGAGCGACGACGGCCTGTCGACCCCGGCGGTCTACCGTGCGCTCGACGAGCACCGGGAGCGCTACCGCGCCGACATCGCACCGGCGCCGTCCCACCCCGTGGTGGAGTCGAACGTGCTGCAGGCGCTCCGTGCCGGTGACCCCGACCTGCTCGCCGACTGCGTCCACAACGACCTGCAGGCCCCGGCCATGCGGCTGCAGCCCGGACTCGCGTCGACCCTCGAACTCGGCGAGAAGGCCGGGGCGCTCGCGGGTCTGGTGTCGGGCAGCGGTCCGACGGTGGCGTTCCTGGTCGGTGACCGTGACGCCGCGCTCGAACTGCAGGTCGAGCTCAGCGCCGCCGGCCTGGTCGCGCTCCGTGCCACCGGTCCGGTGCACGGCGCCCGCCTCGTGCACTGACCGTACGACGAAGCGCTGACCGGACGACGAGCACTGACGGGTCCGTCAGCTCAGCGGCTGTACTTCCAGAGGATGACCGTGTCCTCGTGCCACCAGCGCACGACGTGGAACCCCTGGGCTTTCAGCGTCTCGGACACCTGCGGGCGGATGTTCCGCGACGTCGCGCCGACGAACCACACGGTGTCGATGTCGTCCAGGCGGGCCGGCACCGTCGTGGCGATGTCGCCGTTCGTGTTCCAGAGCTCGCCACGTTCCGCTCCCGTGCTCGTGACGGCGAGGTCCCGCATGCCGGTGAAGGCCTCGGGGTAGGCGTCGGCGATGACCTGTGCGGTCGTGGTCGGGTGCCCGTACACGCTGCCGTAGATGACGCCTTCGTCGGAGTCGGTCGCCCAGTTGCGCTCGCGCTCGATCACCGCCGCGGCGTTCGCCCAGTGCGAGGACTGCTTGGCGTGCGGCAACCGCACGATCGTCGACGTCGGCACGGACACCAGGACCATGCCCACGACCGCCACCGCGATCCAGCGTCGCGGGCGGATGGCCGTGATCGCCAGTCCGATCAGGAGCGCCACGAACGGCAGGCTGATGCTCGCGTACTTCGGGGAGTAGAGGTGCTCACCGGCGGCCGTCGCGGCGATCAGGAGCGCGGTGGGCAGGATCGTCAGGGGCACCGCGACCCGGACGGCCTGCATCCGCAGGACGTCACGCGCGCCGGGCGCCGGGCGTCGGACCGCGCGCACCGTCAGCACGACTGCGACGATCATCAGCACCCAGCCGAGGGTGGCGTACGGGTAGACGACGCCGAACCACGCGGTCGCGAAGACCTGCCGCAGGGTGGCCCACCCGATGCCGGTGATCCAGCCGACCTGCTTGGCCTGACCGGCCGCGAGCCCGATGAACGGCAGGACGACGACGGCTGCGGCCGTGGCGGCGACGGCCCAGCGGACGACGACGGCGCGGTCCACCATCGCCGGGGGCACGGTGCCGCTGCGGTCGGTCACCGAGGCCTGCCGTCGGGCCGCCCGGTCGGCGACGCCGGTCCACGCGAGCACGACGCCGTGCGCCACGACGGCGAGGGAAAGGTAGACGTTGAACAGGACGGCCACGGCCGCCAGAGCGCCGTAGACGATCCACCACCGCGTCGCGTGGTGCCGCACCCGGGTGCGACGGACCGCGGTCAGGCCGACGAGTGTGAGGAGCGCCGCGAAGGTGGTGACGGTCGCGTACGGGCGGCCCTCGGTACCAGCCCAGGCGACGCGGGGCAGCAGCAGGAAGACCAGACCGGAGACGACCCCGAGCCGGACACCGCCGAGGCGCCGGCCGAGCGCCACCACGAGTGCGGCGGCGATCCCGATCGCCAGGGCACTGGGGAAGCGGAGCGTGAACGGGGAGTAGCCGACCAGGGCGAGCCAGACGTGCATGAGTGCGTAGTACAGGCCGTGCACGGCGTCGACGTTCTGCAGCTCCGCCCAGAGCGCCGGCCAGCTGCGCTGCGCGCTCGTCAGGGTGGCGGCTTCGTCGTACCAGACCGACGGCACCCACGTGAAGGCCGCGGCGACGACCACACCGACCGCACCGATGGTGACCTCCGGCGCACGCACCAGCGCCCGCACGGTCGACAGGGCGAGCGCCCGGAGCCGTGCGCGCGTCGACGCGTCCGACGTCGTGCGTCGGACCGTGACCGTGCCGGTGCGGGGAGAACTCACGCCCGCGACCGTACCGAGCGGCACTGAGCATCCGCCGCGTCCACCCGCTGAACATTCACATGCAGGGATTCGGCACGACCGGCCAGAATGACGGGATGGACCCCCTCGTCGCCCCCGTCGCAGCGCTCTCCCCGTGGCGGACCCGGCTCGGCTCGCGGACCGCTGCCCTGTCCGACGTCGGCGCCGTCGGGCTCCGGCGCCTGGCCGCTTCACGCGTCCTGGTGGTCGGCGCCGGCGGGCTCGGGGCTCCCGTGGTCGCGTACCTCGCCGGGGTCGGACGGCTCACGATCGTCGACCCCGACGTGGTCGACGCGTCGAACCTCGCGCGTCAGACGCTTTTCACCGCGGCCGACGTCGGATCGTCGAAGGCCGAGGTCGCCGTGGCCCGTGCCCGCGCCGTCGACCCGGAACTCGACGCCGTCGCCGTGGTCGGATCCTTCGAGCCGGAGCTCGTCGCCGGGCACGACGTGGTCGTCGACGCGGCGGACTCCGTCCTGGTCACCCGGGCGGTGTCGGACGCCTGCGCCGACGCCGGCGTGCCGTTCGTCTGGGGCACCGTGCTCGGTCACGACGGCCAGGTCAGCGTCTTCCGTGACGCCGGGCCGGACGGCGTCGACTTCCACGACCTGCACCCCGAGGCCCTGCCCGACGAGGGCTCGTGTGCCCTGGACGGCGTCGTCCCGGCACTGTGCGGAGCGGTCGGAGCGGTGATGGCCGGGCAGGTGACCGCCCTGGTCACCGGCACCGGCGAACCGTTGCTCGGACGGGTCCTGACCGTCGACGCGCGCCGCTGGCGGTGGAGCGAGAGCCCCGTCCGGCGCGGGCCGGCATCACGCCGTCCCGTCGCGGTCGCTGCGTCGCGGACCGGGCGCATCGCCCCGTCCGCACTCGCCGCGCGCCTGGCCGACCCCGCTGACCCGGTGGTCGTCGTCGACGTGCGCACCGACGCCGAACGCGCGGACGGCGTGGTCGCCGGAGCCGTCACGGGTGACGCGGTGACCGGCGACACCGACGCGGCGGACGTGGTCGTCTACTGCGCCCGTGGTCCGCGTGCGGACGCGTGGGCTGCCGCACAACCGGCCTGGAGGCACGTGGCGGTCCTCGACGGCGGGTTCGAGGCCTGGCGCCGCGAAGGGTTGCCCGTGGCGATCGGGCACCTGTCCTGATTCGACACTGATCGGGTCCAGGGCGCCGCTTCCGCGGCTAGGATCGTCGCATCATGACGCAACTGCGGATCCGCGACGCTGCAAGCTTCCTCGGGGTGAGTGACGACACCGTGCGTCGACTCGTCGACGGGGGCACCTTCGACCGGGCCACCGACGATTCCGGGCGCGCCGTCGTCGACGGTCGGCAGGTGGCCGAGTACGCCCGGGCGCGGAGCACCGAGCTGGCCGCCCCGGACACCGGTGTGAAGAGCTCGGCACGGAACCGCTTCGTCGGCATCGTCACCGACCTGGTCGTCGACACCGTGATGGCGCAGGTCGAACTGCAGTGCGGCCCGCACCGCGTGGTCTCGCTCATGAGCGCCGAGGCGGTGCGCGACCTCGGGCTCGAGGTCGGGTCCGTCGCCGTGGCGTCCGTCAAGGCCACGATGGTCACCGTCGAGGCGCCCACCCACCAGGAGGACCCCCGATGAACCTTCGTCCCCGCTCGCTGCTCGTGCCCCTCGCCGTCGTCGCGGCGCTCGGCCTGGCGTCGTGTTCCACCGCCGACGCTCCGGCCGGGTCGTCGTCGCCGTCGTCGTCGTCGAGCGCGGACGCAGACGTGTCGGGCTCGATCACGGTGTTCGCCGCCGCGTCGCTCCAGAAGACCTTCACCACGCTCGGCAAGGACTTCGAACTCGCGCACCCCGGCGCCTCGATCGAGTTCTCGTTCGCGGGCTCGAGCGACCTCGTCACCCAGATCCAGAACGGCGCCCCCGCCGACGTGTTCGCCTCCGCCGACGAGGCGAACATGGCGAAGCTGTCCTCGACCGACCTGGCGAGCGGGTCACCGCGGGACTTCGCGACGAACGTCCTCGAGATCGCCGTCGCGCCGGGCAACCCGAAGGGCATCACGAGCCTCGACGACCTGACCGGTCCCGGCGTGCAGCTCGTCACGTGCGCCGCCCCGGTGCCGTGCGGTGCCGCGACGGCGAAGGTCGAGTCCGCGTCGGGCGTCGACCTGCAGCCCGTCAGCGAGGAGCAGTCCGTCACCGACGTGCTCGGCAAGGTCGAGTCCGGTCAGGCCGACGCCGGGCTGGTCTACGTGACCGACGTGCAGGGTGCCGACGGCAAGGTCGACGGTGTCCCGTTCGACGAGTCGAGCAAGGCCGTCAACACGTACCCGATCGGCGTGCTGAAGGGTTCCGAGGACCCGGAGCTCGCGCAGGCGTTCTCCGACTACGTCCGATCCGACACCGGCCAGAAGGTGCTCACCGCCGCCGGGTTCGGGAAGCCGTGACCCGTGGCCTCGCGGGCTGACGGACGGCCACCGATCGCCTGGTGGCTCCCGCTGCCCGCGGTGCTGGGCGGCCTGTTCGTCGTCGTCCCCGTGCTCGCGATGCTCGGTCGGGTCGACTGGTCGTCGTTCGTCGCCCTCGTCACCTCGACGGCGTCGCTCACGGCCCTCGGGCTCAGCCTGGGCACCGCGCTGACCGCCACGGCCGTCGCGTTCGTGCTCGGGTACCCGCTCGCCGTGCTGTTCGCCCGGTCCCGGTCGCGGTGGGTGGGCGTCGCCCGCGCCGTCGTCCTGCTGCCGCTCGTGCTGCCGCCCGTGGTCGGCGGGCTCGCGCTGCTGGCGGCGTTCGGTCGCCTCGGGGTGGTCGGGGCGTTCCTCGACGACCACGGGCTGCACATCGCGTTCACCACCACGGCGGTCGTCATCGCGCAGACGTTCGTCGCCATGCCGTTCCTGGTGTCCTCGATCGAGGGCGCGCTCCGCGTCGAGGGGGACCGGTACGAGCGGGTCGCCGCCACCCTCGGCGCCGGTCCCACCCGCACGTTCCTCACCGTCACGACCCCGAGGGTCCTGCCCGGCATCGTCTCCGGACTGGTGCTCTGCTTCGCGCGCGCACTCGGCGAGTTCGGTGCGACCCTGACGTTCGCGGGCAGCCTGCAGGGGGTCACCCGGACCCTGCCGCTGGAGATCTACCTGCAGCGCGAGGTCGACCCGGACACCGCCGTGGCACTGGCGGTCGTGCTCGTCGTGGTCGCCGTCGTGGTCATCGGCGCCTCGTCGCTCCGGACCCGGGGCGTGGCAGCGTGACGGGGGTCACCGCACGCATCGTCGTCGAGCGACGCGGGGTCGACGTCGCCCTCGAGGTCGCGACGGGGGAGTGCGTGGCCGTCATCGGGCCGAACGGCGCGGGCAAGTCCACCGTGGTCGAGGCCCTCGCCGGCCTGCTGCCGATCGACGCCGGACAGGTGGTCCTCGGCGGCACCGTGGTGGCGGACCAGCGGCGGACCGTCCCCGCCCACCGCCGCCGCATCGGACTCGTCGCCCAGCGGCCCGACCTGTTCCCGTTCCTCGACGTGATCGGCAACGTGGCGTTCGGCCCGCGGGCAGCCGGCGTCCGACGAGCCGCGGCCCGTGCCCGCGCGCTCCGTGCCCTGGCGGCCGTCGGCATCGACGACCTGGCGGGACGGAGCCCCGACACGCTGTCCGGCGGGCAGGCCCAACGCGTCGCCATCGCCCGGGCGCTCGCCACCGACCCGGCGGTCCTGCTGCTCGACGAACCGACGTCGGCGCTCGACGTCGCCGCGCGCGACGAGGTCCGTGCAGCCCTCCGGACCGCGATCGGCGGGCGCCCGAGCGTCCTGGTCACGCACGACCCGGTCGAGGTCGTCGCCCTGGCCGACCGGGTCGTCGTCGTCGAGCACGGCCGGGTCGTCGAGGACGGCACCCCAGCGGCCGTGCTCGGACGGCCCACGAGTGCCTTCGCGGCGGCGTTCTCCGGACTCGCGCTGGTGCGCGGGACCGCCACCGCGGGTGGGATCGCCACCGACGGCGGGGGCGAGCTGGCGTCCGGGACGCACGCCGTGCCTCCCGGTCGGCCAGCCCTGGGCGCCTTCCACCCGACGGCCGCCGTGCTCACGCGGGACGGCGCCGGACCGGAGCGCACCGTCACGTCGCTCGAACCGCGGGACGGTCTCGTGCGGGTGTGCGCCGGCGACCTGGTCGCGGACCTGACCCTGGCGCGGGTCACGGCGCTCGGGATCGGCCCGGGCGATGCCGTCCGCGTCGACGTCCCGGCGTCCGAACTGGCGGTGTACGCGCCGCGCGGTTGAGACAATGGACGGATGACCTCTTGGTTCCCCAAGGCGTGGCCCGTGGCCATCCCGATCCTGGCGGCCGTCGTGCTCGCGTTCTCGTACGGCCGCTACGGACTCGGCACCGTGGTCGTGGCGATCGTCGCGGTCGTGCTCGCCGCCACCGTGCTCGCGGCGGTGCACCACGCCGAGGTCGTCGCGCACCGAGTCGGGGAACCCTTCGGCTCACTCGTGCTCGCCGTCGCGGTCACGATCATCGAGGTCGCGCTGATCATCTCGCTGTCGAGCTCCGGCGGCGCCCAGGCCGAGACGCTGGCGCGCGACACGGTGTTCTCGGCCGTGATGATCACGATGAACGGGCTCGTCGGCCTCGCGATCCTGATCGGGACGCTCCGGCACAACACCGTGCGCTTCAACCAGGAGGGCGCGAGCGCCGCGACGATGACGGTGGCCGCGCTCGCCGTGCTGACCCTGGTGCTGCCGACGTTCACCACCGGCACCGACGACGCGTCCTTCACCGGGACGCAGCTCGTCTTCGTGGCCGTCGCGTCGATCGTGCTCTACGGCCTGTTCGTGGTGACGCAGACCGTGGCCCACCGGGACTTCTTCCTGCCCGTGAACCGGTCAGGGGGTGTGCTCGCCGAGTCCGAGGACGCCCACGCTGCCCGGCCGACCGGTCGCTCGACGATGACCTCGCTCGCACTGCTCGTCGTCGCCCTGGTCGCGGTGGTCGGGCTCGCCAAGGTCGAGTCGCCAGCGATCGAGGCCGGCGTGGCCGCTGTCGGGTTCCCGCCGTCGTTCGTCGGTGTCGTGATCGCCCTGCTCATCCTGCTGCCCGAGGGCATCGCGGCGTCGAAGGCCGCCGCCCGCAACCGGATCCAGACGAGCCTGAACCTGGCGATGGGCTCGGCGATGGCGTCGATCGGTCTGACGATCCCCTCCATCGCAGTGGCGTCGCTGTTCATGCCGGGCACGCTGCTGCTCGGGCTCGGGTCGTCCCAGATCGTGCTGCTCGCGCTGACGATCGTCGCCGCGGTGCTCACGGTGCTGCCGGGTCGGGCGACGCGACTGCAGGGCGGGGTGCACCTGGTGATCTTCGCCGCGTTCATCGTGCTGTCCGTCTCGCCGTAGGGGTCGGCGGTAGCGGCGGCGCGGCGGCCGGGCGGCGGCCGGGCGGCGTACCTGGTCGGATCGGGCGTACCTGGTCGGAAGTTCTGCCCCGGTACGCCCGGAAGCACCGGGCATCGCGTGCGTTCTGGGAAAGAACGGGCGGGGGCCGCTCAGCCGCCGGCGAAGGGGGGCATGACGTCGACGACCGCGACACCATCGAGCGCGGTGGCTCGGTCGCGGGTGGTCACGCCGTCGACCAGGTACGAGCACCGCTCCTGCAGCGCACTCCAGCGCGACGGGTCGGCGGCGGTGACCTCGCGCAACGCCTCGTCGATCGTGGCAGCAGTCGTGGACACCTCGTCGACGCCGACCGCCGCCCGGGCAGCGGCGAAGAACCGGATCGTGGTCACCGCTCAGCCGCCGATCGCGCTCATGCCGCGCGTCGGGTGCACGAGCTCGTCGCTGTCGTCGCCGTGGTCGCGCGGCTTCGCCCACATCGCCCGGCGCCACAGCTCGGCCACGTCGTCGTCGGAGACCCCTGCGCGCATCGGGCCGAGGACGTCGGTCTCGGCGTCGGAGAACAGGCAGCTCCGGACGTTGCCGTCGGCGGTCAACCGGGTGCGGGTGCAGTCGGCGCAGAAGGACTCGGTGATGCTCGCGATGATCCCGACGGTGCCGAGCAGCACGCCGATGCCCGACGCAGCGGCGTGGTCGCGTGCGTGCACCCGGTACCGCTCGGCCGGGGCGCCGTCCCGCGGGGCCTCGTCCGGCGTCAGCACGAACGACGACGCCAGCAGCTGCCGGGTCTCGGCAGCGGTCACCATCTCGGTGCGGTCCCAGGCGTGGTCGGGGTCGAGCGGCATCTGCTCGATGAACCGCAGCTCGTAGCCGCGGTCGAGGCACCAGCGCAGCAGCTCCGGCGCGGCCTCGTCGTTGATCCCGCGCAGCAGCACCGCGTTGACCTTGATGTCGAGGCCGGCGTCGTGGGCGGCGGACAGCCCGGCGATCACCTTGTCGAGGAACGGGCGGCGGGTCACGGTGGTGAACACGTCCGGGTCGACGGTGTCGAGCGACACGTTCACGCGCCGCAGCCCGGCGTCGTACAGGGCCTGGGCGCGGTGGGCGAGACCGATGGCGTTCGTGGTGAGCGACAGTTCCGGGGCGTCGGGCAGCGCGGCGCACCGGGCGATCACGTCGACCAGGTCGTGCCGGAGCATCGGCTCGCCGCCGGTGAACCGCACCTTGCGCACGCCGAACCGCGACGACCCGATCCGCACCAGCCGCTCGATCTCGGCGGCGGTCATCAGGGCGTCGTCGGGGGCGAAGGGCAGCCCGGCGGCCGGCATGCAGTACGTGCAGCGCAGGTTGCACCGTTCGGTCAGCGACACCCGCAGGTCGATCGCACGACGCCCGAAGCGGTCGACGAGCCCGGCGGACGCCGGGTCCACGGTCGTGCCGAGCAGGGTCGCGGGTGCCATGCGGCTCAGCGTACGTGTTCGACGCGCCGGAACGACAGCCGTTCCCACCAGCGCCGCCAGTCCGACCGGCTCGTGCGCAGGAGCGTGACCACCACGATGACGGCCACGGCGGCGAGCAGCCACCACCGGTAGGCGTCCGTCGACGGCCACACCCCGCGCAGCGCGATGGCGAGCCCGATCGACAGCCACTCCCACCGCCCCGACAGCACCACGAACGGGATGAGCAGCAGCGCGTACCAGGGGTAGCGCGGCGTCACGGCGAGGAAGGTGACGCCGATCATCAGGACCTCGCCGGACCACGGCCGCGACGGGTCTGAGAGCCGCCAGGCCACGAAGGCGGCGAGCAGCACGGCGAGCCCGACCACCACGGTCGCGGCGTCGCCCCGGAACACCAGCGACACCAGGGCGAACCGCGAGCCGTCCTCGTAGCCCTCCTCGCTCAGGTAGCCGGGCAGGTAGCCGAGCACGTCGAGCCCCGTCGTGAGCACGTACGGCACGTAGAGCAGCCCGAACACGGCGATGCCGACGGGGATCGCCCACCAGGCACGCCACCGCCCGAGCAACGGCGGGTACACGATCGCCGGGATGAGCTTCGTCGCCGTCGCGGCACCGAGCGCGATCCCGCCCCAGATCGGACGGCCGAACGCGACGAGCACGGCACCGGCGGTCGCGAGCGCCGCGCCGAGGGCGTCGACGTGCGAGTTCGTCACGGCCTCGGACGCCACGAGCGGCGACCAGGCCCAGAGCGCCGCCCACCAGGTCGGACGGCCGGTCTTCCGCAGCACCACGACGAGTGCGACGGTCACGAGGAGCGAGAGCAGCAGCCCCGCGACCTGGAACGGCATGTACTGCGCGGTGGCCGGCACGAACGCCCGGACGACGGCGAACCAGAGCTGCGCCATCGGCGGGTAGATCGTCGTCACGTCGGGGCGGTTGATCGGGGTGCAGTGGCCGTCTGCACCGTCGCCGAGGCCGCGGAACCGGGGCTTGAGGTCGTCGCACGTGCCGTTCACCTTGTCCGGGAACAGCCAGTCGGGCCGCAGACCGGACAGTGCCGTGGACTGGGGGGTGTGCGCGTACGGTGAGACTCCGGCATGCTGGACGATGCCGTCCCACGCGTACCGCGCCGAGTCGGTGCTCGTGCTCGGGGGGCCGGCCAGCGCCGCGAGACCGACCACCACTGCCCCGACCATGACCACGGCGGTCATCCACCGGGCGGGCACGAACCGCAGTGCGAGCACAGCGATCACGAACACCGTCCAAGCGATCAGCGTCCACGCAACGAATGACGAACGAGTGTCGGATCGGAGGAACCCCAGATGCGTGACGCCGAAGGCGATGACGCCCGCGAGGGCAAGTACCCCGACGACCGCGCCCACGACGGCGAGGCGGGCACCGGGTCCGACGGCGGAGGACGGTCGGACGGCACGCAGTCGGTCGCTCATGGTCCGTCGAGGCTAGCGGGCGTGCGGCACCTGCTGTTCGAGGCGCGGGCCGCACTGGCCTCGCCGAACCGGAACGCGCGCTCCGCGGTGGTGCTCGGACGACTGCTCGGCATCGCCTTCGTGGTCTGCTTCGGCACCGGCATCTACAGTCACCTGCTGCAGGAGCCCCTCGGCTGGATGCGGTTCCCGACCCGGCCGACGCAGCTCTACCAGTTCACGCAGGGCCTGCACATCACCACCGGCATCGCGATCATCCCGCTGCTGCTGGCCAAGCTCAACACCGTCATGCCCGCACTGGTCCAGGTCCCGCCGGTGCGCGGCGTGCTGCACCTGTTCGAGCGGCTGTCGATCGCCGTGCTCGTGTCGGCGTCGATCATCCAGGTCACGACCGGCCTGCTCAACACCTACCAGTGGTACCCGTGGCCGTTCCCGTTCCGCCAGGTCCACAACGCGATGGCGTACGTGATCATCGGGTCGCTCATCATCCACATCGCGTCGAAGCTGCCGGTGATCGCCCGCTACTGGCGGAAGCGCGACTCCTACGACGAGCAGGGCCGGTTCATCGCGGACCCCGCGTCCGGCAGTGAGTTGCTTCCCCCGGTACGGGAGGCCCGCCCCGCGTCCGCCTCGCCGGCTGCGGGTGCCGAGACGGCCCAGTCCACGGCCCCCGGCCTGCTCGGCCGCGTGTTCCGCTGGATCGACGGCGTCGACGCGGTCGACGCAGCCCCGGACGAACCGGTGGCCGATGCGCCGGAGCCGACCCGGGCCTCCCGGTCGGTCGAGGAGCGTGCACAGGGCCGACGCCAGCGGATCGCACGACGCGGGTTCTTCGGTGGCGTGACGGCCGCGGTCGTCGGCGTCGTCGCCCTGACGGCGGGGCAGTCCTCGAAGCTCGCCGAACCGTTCAACGTGTTCGGCGCGCGCCAGCGCGGTCTCGGTGCGAACGGCCTGCCGGTCAACCGCACCGCCCGCGCGGCGGGGGTGCTCGCCAGCGCGACTGCCGCGGACTGGACGCTGACCGTCGTGGGACCCGACGTGACCCGGACCTTCGTGCGCGCGGAGCTCGTCGCGCTCGGCACCACCGAGGTCGACCTGCCGATCTCGTGCGTCGAGGGGTGGAGCCAGATGGGCAGCTGGAAGGGCGTGCGGATGCGCGACCTGCTCGGCGCCGTGCAGGCCGAACCCGGATCGCACGTGCGCGTCACGAGCCTGGAACGGCACGGCGGCTACCGGATCATGGACATGGGGCCGGAGTACGCCGAGGACCCGACCACCCTGGTCGCGCTCGAGCTGAACGGTTCGACGCTCGACCTGGACCACGGGTTCCCGGCGCGGATCATCGCTCCGGGGCGACCGGGCGTGCTGCAGACCAAGTGGATCGAGAAGATCGAGGTGCTGCGGTGAAGGCCGTGCGGATCGTACTCGTCGTGCTCGGCGTGCTGGTGGTCGCGTTCGGCGCCTACGTCCTGGTGACGTCGGTCAAGCCGAACCGGATCGGTGGGCTGGCGACCTGGCTGCTCGGCGCGGCGATCCTGCACGACGCGATCCTGTCGCCGTTCGTCGTCGGCGCCGGACTGCTCCTGCGTCGTGCGGGGCGGTCGCTCCGGGCGTGGGTGCTCGTCGTGGTGCAGACGGTGATCGTGCTCGGCAGTGTGCTCGCCCTCGTGGTGCTGCCCGAGATCGCGGCGAAGCGGCATGGCCAGAAGAACCCCACGATCCTGCCGTTCGACTACGGCACGCGGTTGCTGATCGTCGAGGGGGTGCTGCTGCTCGTGGTGGTGGCGGTGCTCGTCGTCGGGGTGGTCCGGGCGCGGCAGTCTGCTGTCCGCGGCTCACTCGACACTGGTTAAACCGACAACCATTCGGTAGGATGCAGACATGACCGACGAGACCCCGTGGCTCACCCGCGAGCAGCTGCGCGCGTGGATGAAGCTCGTGGCCGTCATGGAACTCCTGCCGGCGGCGCTCGACCAGCAGCTGCAGCGTGACGCGGACCTGACGCACTTCGACTACATGGTCATCGCGATGCTCTCCGAGACCGACGGTCGCACGCTGCGCATGTCGGCCCTCGCCTCGGCGACGAACGCCTCGCTGCCCCGGCTGTCGCACGTGGTGTCCCGGCTCGAGAAGCGCGGGCTCGTGACGCGCTGCCCCTCGACCTCGGACCGCCGCGCGACCGACGTCCGGCTCACCGACGCCGGGTACGCCACGATCGTCGAGGCCGCTCCGGACCACGTCCGCACCGCACGCCACGTCGTGATCGACGCCCTGAGCGACGAGCAGGTCGTCCAGCTCGACGGCATCGCGGCCGCACTGCTCACACGGCTCGACCCCGAGGGGCGGTTCGCTGCCCTGACGTACCCGCGGGACGACGACGACACCGCGATCTGCGAGGCCCGGCTGACCGGCGCCAGCACCGACTGAACGGCGCTGTGCGCCCGCGTCTGCGGGCTCGGTCGTTGCAATAGGCTCGGCCCATGACCGACCCCGCCGCGCCGTCCGACACGTACTCCTACCTCGGACCCGCCGGCACCTTCACCGAGGCGGCCCTGAAGCTCGTCGAGGCCGCGGCCGGAAAGCCGTGGCGGAGCGTCAACAACGTCGGTGAAGCCCTCGACGACGTCATGTCCGGCCGCTCCGTCGGTGCGGTCATCGCCATCGAGAACAGCGTCGACGGTGGCGTCAGCGCGACGCAGGACGCCCTCGCCCGGATCCCCGGCGTACGGATCGTGGGGGAGTACCTCGTACCGGTCGACTTCGTGCTCGTCGCGCGCCCCGGCACCGTGCTCGCCGACGTCCGCACCGTGAACGCGCACCCGGTGGCGTACGCGCAGACCCACAACTGGCTCGAGGCGAACCTGCCCGGTCACGGCCACATCCCGGCGTCGTCGAACGTCGCCGCCGCGCTCGCCCTGCTCGAGGCGAACCCCACCGCCGACGCCGCCGTCGCACCGCCCGGCATCACCGACCACCACGACGTCGTCGTGCTCGCGTCGTCGATCGGCGACAACGCCTCGGCCGTCACCCGCTTCGTGCTCGTGTCGAAGACGCTGGCGCTGCCCGAGCCGACCGGTGCCGACAAGACGAGCGTCATCGTCGAGCTGCCCGCCGACCACCCCGGCGCCCTGGTCGACATGCTCGAGCAGTTCGCCACACGGGGCATCAACATGGGGCTGCTGTCGTCGCGGCCGATCGGCGACGAGCTCGGACGCTACCGGTTCGTCATCGACCTGGACGGGCACGTGCAGGACGAGCGCGTGGCCGACGCCCTGCTCGGCCTGCGACGGTTCAGCCCGCGCGTGACGTTCCTCGGGTCGTACCCGCGGGCCGACGGCGCGCAGCCCGAGGTGCCGGCGCGCTACTCGGACGCTGCGTTCGTCGAGGCGCGGGACTGGCTGCGCGCGATCGTCTCCGGCGAGCCCGACGCGGGCTGACGCGCGGCGGTGTGTTCGTCGGTCGGCGCTGCCGGCCGGCCGCTGCTGCCCGGCCGGTGCTGCTGCCCGGTGCGAGGTTGATCACTCCGTGCGCCCGAACAACCTCGCACCGAGTGAGCAACGCCGCACGGGCCGCACCGCTCAGCGCTTGCGGCCGCGCACCCAGCTCGGCTTCGGCTCGACCGTCGGCACCTTGACCGTCAGCGAACCGGGGTCGATCCGGGCGCGGAACGCCGTGATCTCGCCCACCGGGTCACCGTCGATCTCGAACTCGTCGGGCTTCTCGAGTCGCAGCGTGAACTCCTCGCCGCGCATGTACCGCAGCGGACGTTCCTGCTTCGCCGCCGTGGTGATGCGCCGACCGATCAGGGTGTCGGACAGCGCCGAACGCCGGAACCAGCGCAGGATGCCGTTCTCCCAGAAGACGCGGGCACCGATCCGCACCCAGCCGAAGAAGCCGCGGGGGCGCATCACGACGATGTCGAACACACCGTCGTCGATCTCGGCGTCGGGCAGCAGCATCGCGTTCGCCTGCAGCATGCCGCAGTTGCCGACGATGACCGAGTGCGCGCGCACTGAACCGTTGCGGGCCGACTCGTCGAGCCGGTACTTGAACTCGAAGCCGTCGGTGTCGCGTACGGAGCGCAGCAGCGAGTCGAGGTAGGCGAGCCACCCGACGCGCTTCTTCAGCTCGGGGCGGGTGTTCGCGATCATCCGGGCGTCGAGCCCGAGGCCCGCCATCACGACGAAGCCGAACTGCTCGCGGGCGCCGTCGGGCCGCTCGATGCCGATGAGGCCGAAGTCGATCGCCCGCTCATGGCCGGAGAAGATCGTGTGCGCGCTGCTCGCCAGGTCGTCGAGGGGGAGCTTCATGTTGCGGGCGAGCAGGTTGCCGGTCCCGCTCGGCAGCAGCGCGAGCGAGGCACCGGAGCCGTGCACGACCTCGGCGACGGCGCGCACGGTGCCGTCGCCACCCGCAGCGGCGACGACGTCGGCTCCCGCCTCGAGCGCTGCGCGGGCCATGCCCCCGCCCGGGTCTTCCTCGGTGGTCTCGAACCAGAGCGTCTCGGCCCAGCCGGCCTCCTGCTGGTGCTGTTCCACGGTGGCCTTGAGGGTCGGCAGGTGGACCTTGACCGGGTTGTAGACCACGGCAGCCGTCCGGTGCTCGGTGGGGAGGGCGTCCTGGTCCGCGGGCGCGGTCTCCGAAGGGGTCGACATGGGATCAACGGTACCGATCGGACGCTGCGAGCGGCGGGTTCCTCCCCATGTCGCCGCCTCTAGGATGGAGCGGTGATCGATCCCCAGCTGCTTCGTGACAACCCGGACGTCATCAAGGCCTCGCAGGAGTCCCGCCGCGCATCCGTCGCCGTGGTCGACGAGGCCGTCGCCGCCGACGCCGCCCGACGCAGCGCGATCACCGCGTTCGAGTCGCTCCGCGCCGAGCAGAACGCCTTCGGCAAGACCGTCGCCAAGGCCCCGAAGGACGAGAAGGCCGCGCTCGTGCAGCAGGCCCAGGCGCTCTCGGCCCAGGTGAAGGAAGCCCAGGCGACCGTCACCGCGGCCGAGGAGACCTTCAACTCCGTCGTGCGCGCCATCCCGAACGTCGTGCTGCCCGGCGTCCCCGCCGGTGGCGAAGAGGACTTCGTCACCCTCCGCACCGTCGGCACGAAGCCCGAGTTCGACTTCGAGCCGAAGGACCACGCCGACCTCGGCGAGCACCTCGGCATCATCGACATCCCGCGCGGCGTGAAGGTCTCCGGCTCGCGCTTCTACTTCCTGCGCGGCCTCGGCGCCCGGCTCGAGATCGCGCTCATGTCGCTCGGCCTCGACCGCGCCATCGCCGCCGGGTTCGAACCGCTCATCACCCCGACGCTCGTCCGCCCCGAGACGATGGCGGGCACCGGCTTCCTCGGCGAGCACGCGGCCGAGGTCTACCGGCTCGAGGCCGACGACCTGTACCTGACCGGCACGAGCGAGGTCGCCCTCGCCGGCTTCCACGCCGACGAGATCCTCGACATCGAGAACACCGCGCACCGCTACGCCGGTTGGTCGACCTGCTACCGGCGCGAAGCCGGCTCGGCGGGCAAGGACAACCGCGGCATCCTGCGCGTGCACCAGTTCAACAAGCTCGAGATGTTCGCCTACGTCCACCCGGACCAGGCCGAGGCCGAGCACGAGAAGCTGGTGTCGTACCAGGAGCAGATGCTGCAGGACCTCGGGCTCCACTACCGCGTGATCGACGTCGCCGCGGGTGACCTCGGCACGAGCGCGGCGAAGAAGTACGACATCGAAGCCTGGGTCCCGACGCAGGGCACGTTCCGCGAGCTCACCTCGACGTCGAACTGCACGACGTTCCAGGCCCGTCGCCTCGACATCCGGTACCGCACCGAGAGCGGCAAGACCGCCCCGGTCGCCACCCTGAACGGCACCCTCGCGACCACCCGCTGGATCGTCGCGATCCTCGAGACGCACCAGCAGGCCGACGGCTCCGTCGTCGTGCCGGAGGTGCTGCGCCCCTACCTCGGTGGCGTCGAGGTGATCGAGCCCCGATGACCTCCCAGGGGCGGTTCGTCGACGGTTCAGCGCAGGACGCGGGCGCCGGTGCTCCCGCCCGCACGAAGCGGTGGCTGGTGGCGCTCGACATCGACGGCACCACCATGCGTGAGGACGGCGTCATCACGGAAGCAGTCGTCGCCGCCGTGCGCGATGCCGAGGCCGCCGGGCACGAGGTGATGCTCTCCACGGGCCGCAGCGAGGGCATGACGGTGCCGCTGCTCGAGACCCTCGGCATCAAGCCGAAGTACCTCGTCTGCGCCAACGGCGCGCTGACCCTGGCCCGTCGTCCGGACGGGTCCTACGAGCGCATCCACGTCGAGCACTTCGACCCGAGCGACGTCCTGCAGACCATCCGTGGCGCCCTGGAGAACGCGGCCTTCGGCGTCGAGGACGAGACCGGCCACTTCCGGTTGTCCGAGAACTTCCCCGCCGACACCATGACGAACGCCGGCGAGCTGGTGCCGTTCGAGCAGCTGCTCACGGTCGAGGCCACCCGCGTCGTCGTGATCTCGCCGGAGCACGGGCTCGAGGAGTTCCTGCAGATCGTCGAGGACATGGGCCTGCACAAGGTCTCGTACACCGTCGGCTGGACCGCGTGGCTCGACATCGCACCAGAAGGCGTGACGAAGGCCACCGCCATGGAACGCGTGCGCGAGTGGCTCGACATCCCGCGGTCGCGCGTCTTCGCCGCGGGCGACGGCCGCAACGACATCGACATGCTCCGGTGGGCCTCGACCTCCGGTCGTGGCGTCGTGATGGGCCAGGCGCCCGACGACGTCGTGGACGCCGGCAACGAACTCACCGGTGGCGTGTCCGACGACGGCCTGGCAGCAGCGCTCGACTCCCTGCCGCGCTGACGACGAACGGCCCCGTGCCACGGGGCCGTCGCGCGGTCGTCCTGTGCGGTAGCGCCGCGCCTCCAACGTGCTCTCACGACGACGATGTCAGAACTCGGTGTCTGATGTGTCAGTATTTCAGGCACGCTCGAGCGTCGGCGGGATTCCTCTCCGACCGGCTCGGACGATCCTGCAATCTGTACCCGTCCGAGAGAGACGACCATGAAACACACTGCTCCGCCCGTCGGCCGTCACAAGAGGACCCTCCTCGCGAGCGGCGCGCTCGGTCTGACCGCTGCGCTGCTCAGCACCGTCGCCGTGTCGGCCGCCGCCGTTCCGGTTGCGGTCGATGGGCAGAACGTCGAGACGGCCCCCGCGGCAGCCGTCGCGTCGTCGTCGGTGACGGCTCGAGAGCCGGAAGAACTCCTCGTCGAGGACTTCGAGAACGGCGG
Organism: Curtobacterium sp. VKM Ac-2884; assembly: GCF_015350945.1. Taxonomy (NCBI): domain Bacteria; kingdom Bacillati; phylum Actinomycetota; class Actinomycetes; order Micrococcales; family Microbacteriaceae; genus Curtobacterium; species Curtobacterium sp. VKM Ac-2884. The sequence continues at coordinate 652,404 of NZ_JADKSA010000001.1, read as the reverse complement.
AGGGACCGTCTCCGAGCTCGTGTCGTCCTACGTCGGTGTCGCTGGTGCGACCTACACGGCCGATCCGGCGTGGATCAGCGCCCCCGACTGCAACGGCATCCTGACCAGCTACGACAGCTCGGTCCTCCCCGGATGTTCCTCGGCAGCCGGGAACCACTTGCGGAACATGGCCAACGTGCTCGGGCAGATCACCGGGAGTGAGCCACGGGCGAACCACATCGTCAGCGCTTACACCAACGCCTCGAACCCGGGAGCGGGGAAGGTCCAGCTCGAGTCCGTGCAGCCGTTCGCTCTCAGTGACACCGGGCGCTTCGTCTCGTTCGGCGTCAGCGCTGCAGCGATGAACTGCACGAGGAACCATCCGCTGTTGGACTTCTCGCTCGTCGACGGAACCGTCGAGCACAAGATCGCGGACACCCCGATCGACCCCTGCTCCGACCCCGGCACGCAGAACTACACGGTCGACGGCTCCGCGGTCACCGGCGGGACGTTCGTCTCGAAGGGCGGGCTGCTGTTCAGCGGCGACTCGCTGCGCTGGGTCATGCGGAACCAGCAGGCGTCGGGTGTCGGCAACGACGGAGCAATCGACCACGTGTCGGTCGTCGACTCGACCCCGACCCTCGTCCAGGAGATCACTGGCACCCCGATCGTCGCGGACACCGCGCGCATGACGTACCGCGTGGTCAACACCACTGAACACGGTGCCAAGGAAGGCTGGTCGTTCGACGCGAACCTCCCCGAGGGGCTGACCGTCGCAGTCGACCCCAGGACGGAGACGACCTGCACGAGTCCCGAGATCACTGCGGCGAGTGGCGCGACCTCGGTGGCCGTGCGTGGCGGGATCGCCGCAGGCGACGCGGACTGCACCGTCTCCGTCGACGTCACGACGACCACCCCGGGTACCTACTCGGTCGCACCGACGAACGTCACCACGACAGTCGGCCTCGACGTCGCGGGCTCCTCGTCGGTCGAGTTCGCCGCGGAGCGCAACGCGCTGACCATCAGCGGCGCCCCCCTCATCACGGGCGGCAACGGCGACGGCGTGGCGGACCTCGGCGAACAGATCGCTTTCCGCTACCAGGTCGCCAACGCCGGGAACGTCCCGGTGCACGACGTCAGGCTCGATGACCGCGGCTCCTGTGACGTGAGCGAGCTCGCAGTGGAGGCGAGCACGGAATGCACCACCACGGCACGCGCGGTCACGCAGGACGACGTCGACGCCGGCTCGATCGACCACCAGGTCGACGTCGCCGCCCGGTCCCGTCTCGACGCCGCGGTCTCTGGTTCCGCGACTTCTGCGGTCCCGACGACGGAGCAGTCCGCCGGTTCGGGTCTCGCTGTCGCTCCGGTCGTGCAGACGAAGGCCGAGCCGGGGGTCGGCGGCAAGGTGTCGCTCGGCATCTCCGTGTCGAACACCGGCAACGTCACCCTCCAGGGCACCGAGGTCGTCGTCGACGGCGACACCGGGATGAACGTCACGTGTGGCGAGGGTGGCATCACGCCCGGCGACAGCATCGAGTGCGACGTGGCCGGCTCTGCCACCGTCACGCAGGCCGACGTCGACCACGGTTCGATCTCGTTCAGCGCGACTGCGACCTCGCACGGCCCGAAGGGCCAGACGGTCACCGCAACGGGGACGACGTCGCAAGCCACCGTCTCCCAGGCTCCAGCTGTGCAGGTGGCCTTGGCTGGTGAGCTGTCCGGCACGGGCTCTCCGAGAGCCGGTGACACGGTCTCCTTCGAGGGATCGGTGGAGAACTCGGGCAACGTGACCCTCCACGACTTCATCGTCACCGTGCCGGGCTTCGACATGGCGGTCGAGGCCCCGTCGGGCGCGCTCGTCCCGGGCGCGAAGGCCACGGTGACCGTCGCGGACTACGCCCTGACGCAGGCGGACGTCGATTCCGGCACCGTGTCGGTCCCGTTGCACGTCACGGCGACTGGTCCGAAGGAGCAACGAGTCGAGGACGACGCCCGGAGCGCGGTCGAGATCGAGCAGCACACGGCGATGTCCGTGGAGTTCGGCGCGGCGCTCGACGCCTCCGGCACGCCGAAGGCCGGCGACTCCGTGTCTCTTTCGGGCGAACTCACGAACACCGGCAACGTCACGCTCGACGGTCTGGCCGTGTCCATCGTCGACCGGGACGACATCTCGGTCGAGGTACCCGCGGTGCCGATCGCGCCGGGTGCGGTGGTCTCCGCGACGATCGCGTCTGCCACCCTCACCCAGGACGACATCGATGCCGGAGTCGTCTCCTTCAGGATGCGCGGTGGAGCGGTGGGGCCGCAGGGTCAGATCGCGAACGGTGAAGCCGGCACCAGCATCGACCTCGAGCAGGCAGCGGGCGCCGGACTCTCCCTGGCACCGGTCGTGCACGCGGCGGCTGATCCCGGGGTGGACGACGAGATCTCGCTCCGGATCACCGCCTCGAACACCGGGAACACCACGCTGCGCGACACCCGTGTCGAGGTCGCGGGAGCGAGCGGGATGACCGTGGACTGCCCTGCGACGATCGCCCCCGGCAAGTCGGTGGACTGCGAGGTCGACGGCTCGCACACAGTGACCCAGGCGGACGTCGACCGTGGTGCGGTGGCCTTCACCGCCACCGCGACCAGTGCAGCTGCGAACGGTGCAGCGGTCGAGGTCGAGGCGAAGACCACGCAGGCGACGGTCGCGCAGGTGGCTTCTGTCACGGCGGAGTTCTCCGGCCGGCTGTCGGAGAAAGGCGCCCCGAGTGCGGGTGACGAAATCTCGTTCACCGGCTCGGTGGAGAACGTCGGCAACGTCACGCTGCACGAGGTGGCGGTCGACCTGCCCGGGTTCGACCTGGAGGTCGGAGTGCCCTCGAAGCCGCTCGCGCCCGGCAAGAGCATCTCCATCTCGGTCTCCGACTACACGTTGACCCAACGGGACATTGACTCAGGGGTCGTCACGGTACCGCTGCGCACACGTGCGACCGGCCCGAAGGGCCAGCCGGCATCAGCTGACGAGTCCGCCGATGTCACACTCGAGCGACACCCGCTCGTCGAGTCGGTCCTGTCGGCACATCTGGCTGACACGGACCACGGTGGAGAACCCCGCGCGGGCGATGCAGTCGCGCTCGCGGCGACGCTCCGCAACACCGGGAACGTGACACTCTCGGACGTCACCGCCGACATCGGACGCGGAGTACCCAAGCAGGTGGTGGACGGCACGCTCGCACCCGGTACGGACGTCGTGGTCGAACTGGCGGCCCACGTGCTCACCCAGCAGGACATCGACCGTGGTTCGGTCGGCTTCGACCTGGCAGCTGCAGGCGCCGGACCCACCGGCGAGCAGGTGTCGTCTGCAGACCACCGAGACGTCTCGCTTCAGTCCGCTGCGGGCATCGACCTCGAGGGCGCGTACACATCGTCGGCGTCGACCGAGTCGCTGCGATCCGGCGACGTCGTCACCGGGGAGTTCACGATCGCGAACACCGGCAACCGGACGGTCCACCACGCTGCGGTCGAGCAGCAGCACGGAGCAGCAGCGTCGTGCGAGAGCTCGGAGCTGATGCCCGGTCAGGTCGTCTCGTGCGAGACCGAGTACACGGTGACCGATTCGGACGCGGCTGCAGGCAGCGTGACCTTCTCCGCGAAGGCGAAGGCGCAGTACACCGTGCCCGAGGGGGCGGATGCCGCTGTGACGACGCGCGCTGCCGTGGAACGGCAGAACGTCTGGGTGTTCTCGAAGCAGATCACTGAGAAGTTCGCTGCCTCGTCGGCTCCGCAGGAGCTCGCCTTCACCGGTACGGGCGTCGTGCTCGTCGGGCTCCCCATCGCGATCGTCGTGCTCGTCCTGGGCGCCGTGCTGCTGCTCACGCAGCGTCGTCGCCGTCAGGCAGAGTGCGGCCCCCGGTCCTGACCTTCCGCGAGTCCGCCCGGCACACCCCCGACCCTCCGGTCGGGGGTGTGCCGGGTTCAGGTGCCAGGCCTGACGGCTCGGCTAGACTTCCCGGGACGCGGTCACGTCTCGCCACGTGGTCGCGTCACTGGAGGGTTGTCCGAGCGGCCGATGGAGCCTGTCTTGAAAACAGGTGGGCAGAGATGTCTCGTGGGTTCGAATCCCACACCCTCCGCCATGGACACCCGGTTGCGCCTGCTCCGCGTCGGCGACGCGCCGACGCTCGCCGCCGTCATCACCGCAAGCGCCGAGCACCTGCGACCGTGGGAGCCGTCCCGAGCCCCGGCGTACTTCACCGAGCAGGGCCAGCACGACGTCATCGTGCAGTCGCTCGCTGCGGAGCGCGCCGGCACCGCGGTCCCGTTCGTGATCGAGTCGACCGACGGTGAGCTCCTCGGGCGCATCACGCTGAGCGGCATCACCCGCGGGGCCCTGCAGTCCTGCGCGATGGGGTACTGGATCCGTGCCGACCGGCTCCGCCAGGGGCACGCCTCCCGCGCCGTCGCCGCTGCTGCAGCCCACGCGTTCGACGTCCTCCGACTCCACCGGGTGCAGGCCGAGACGCTGCCGGAGAACGTGGGGTCGCAGCGTGCCCTCGAGTCCGCGGGGTTCGAGCGCTACGGGTTCGCGCCTGAGTACATCAAGATCAACGGAGCCTGGCGCGACCACGTCATGTTCCAGCTCCTTGCACCTCCTCCTGCCACGCGGCGGAACCGGTGATCGAGGTCGTCGAGTACCAGCCGTCGTGGCCCGAGCGGTTCGCGGTGTTGCGGGACGCGTACGCCGCAGCCCTCGACGCCGTCGGTGCGCCGTACCGCAGCATCGAGCACGTCGGCAGCACGTCGGTGCCCGGCCTCGCGGCGAAGCCCGTGATCGACGTCGACATCGTGGTCGACGCCGGCGACGTCGCGGCGGCGGTCGCTGCGCTGGCCACGATCGACTTCGAGCCTCGCGGAGACCTCGGCGTCCCCGACCGGCAGGCCTTCCGGACACCCGAGCGCTTCGCCCCGAGCAACACCTACGTCGCCACCGCCGGATCGCTCTCGCTGCGCAACCACCTCGCTGTTCGTGACGTGCTCCGCGCCGACTCGGTGCTGCGCGACGAGTACGCCGCCGTGAAGCGCCGAGCGGCCGCCGAAGCCGAGGACATCGACGACTACATCGAGCGCAAGAGCGAGGTGCTCAGCCGTGTCCTCGCTGCCGCAGGCCTGTCCGCCGAGGAGCGCGCCGCGATCACCGCCGTCAACCGCGACATCACCGGTCGCGGCGCCGGCGGCTGACGGTCCTGGTTCGCGAACTTCGCGGTTTTCGAACCAGAACCGTCAGCTCGCCGACGAGAACAAGCCTCAGGCCGTCGCGAGCGCCGGGTACAACGCCGTCAGCGGCGCACTGAGCCCGGCGCGGACGTCACGGCTGACCTGGTCCGCCAGCACCTCGTGCTCGCCGGCCTCGACGGCGTCCCAGATGAGCCGGACGATGTCGGCCGGGTCGGACTTCTCGACGTCGAGCCCCGCGGTCATGCCGGTGTCGGTGTAGCCGAGGTGTGCGCCGACGACCTGGGTGCCCTGGGGTGCGAGCTCGAGGCGGAGTGAGTTCGTGATCGACCAGAACGCCGCCTTCGAGGCCGAGTACGCGCCGGCCAGGGCGACCCAGCTCAGGGCCGAGTGCACGTCGATCAGCGCGCCGCCGCCGATCGCGGGAGCGAAGGCCTTGGCGACACGGAGTGCGCCGAAGACGTTCGTCGCGAAGATGCGCTCGACCTCCGCGACCGAGGTGTCGACGAGCGGGTCGGCGCCGGCGATCCCGGCGTTGTTCACGACGATCGTGGTGTCCGCGGCGGCACGGGCTGCGGCGTCGACGCTCGCCTGGCTCGTGACGTCGAGTGCGAGCGGCACGATGCGCTCGTCGTCCCAGGTGCGCGGGGTGCGGGCGGTCGCGTAGACCTTGGCGGCGCCGCGGTCCAGGGCCTGCTGGACGAACTCGGCGCCGAGGCCGCCGTTCGCTCCGGTGACGAGGACGATGGCGTTGGTGAGGTCGGTCATGAGGGGCTCCAGACGAGAGAAGTTGAGTACGGAAACCGAACCTAGCACGTTGTGTCCGGAAATCGAACCCAGCTAGGATGAGCGCATGCTCGGCATCCTCGGCGGCGACGAGCGCTGCCCCATCGCACGGTCCCTCGACGTCCTCGGCGAGAAGTGGACGCTCATGATCGTGCGCGACGCCCTCGCCGGTTCCACGCGCTTCAGTCAGTTCCAGCAGAGCCTCGGTGTCCCGCGCGAGGTCCTCACGGCGCGACTGGCCTCGCTCGTCGACGGGGGAGTGCTCGAGCGCACGACCTACAAGCCGGAGGGCGCGCGGGCGCGCGAGGAGTACGTGCTCACCGACGCCGGCCGCGACCTCTCGCTGGTCCTCCTGGCGCTCGGTGGCTGGGCCGACCGGTACCGGCCGTCCGAGCTGGCGTCGGACCTGCGCTTCGTCGACACCGAGTCCGGCGAGCCGGTCGAAGCGGTCGCGGTGACGCAGGAGTCCCAGCAGCGTGTGCCGCTCCAGCGGCTCACCGCCGTCATGGACCCGGCCAGCTGACGGACGGGAGGCCCGTGGCGGCCGCGCCCCGCGCCTCCAGGACAGTCCCGTGGTGCGTCAGCGACGCACGTCGCACCCGCAACTCGCGCCCAGGACCAACTCGGCGGGCACCAGGTCGCGGTGCCACTGGTTGTCCGCGTCGAGCCCGAGGACCCGGTCGACGGCGGCGGTGGCCATCGTCTCGATCGGCTGCCGGACCGTCGTGAGCTGGGGGTTCGTGTAGTCCGCCTCGGCACCGCCGTCGAACGACACGATCGCGACGTCCTCCGGTGCGCGCAGCCCGAGTTCCCACAGTGCCCGCAGCACACCGACGGCTTGCATGTCCGAGCTGACGAAGACGGCGCGGGGGCCCGTCCCGTCCGCGAACATGCGGAGGCCGGCCTCGTACCCGCCCCGTCGGGTGAAGTCGCACCGCACGATCGGGCCGTCGGGCAGCCCGGCGTCGCGCAGGGCCCGCATCCAGCCCTGTTCACGGAGCTCCATCGACCCGGCGTGCCCCATGACGAGGCCGATCGACCCGTAGCCGTGCTCGACCAGGTGGCGGGTGCCGTCGTACGCGCCGCGCAGGGCGTCGACGCCGATGCTCGCGTAGTCGGGCACCTCGAAGAAGGTGTTGAGCAGGACGAGTGGGATGCCCGGGTCGGAGACGTTGGACAGGTCCGGGTGGGTCATGATGCTCGTCAGGATGATGCCGTCGACCTGCCGGGCGGACAGACTGCGGAGTCGCTCGCGCTCCTGGGTGCCGTCACCGTCGCTGTTGGCGAGCAGGACGTCGTAGCCGCGGGCGGCCGCGGCGTGGGTGACCTCGACGGCGAGCTCGGACCAGAAGGGGTTGTCGAGCTCGGGGACGATGAGGCCGAGCATCTTCGACGACCCGGTGCGCAGGGCCTGGGCGCTGGCGTTCGGGCGGTAGCCGAGGACCCGGATGGCGTCACGGACCCGGGCGGCGGTGGCCGCCGCGACGGGGCGGGGGCCGTCGTGCACGACGTAGCTGACGACGGAGGTGCTCACGCCGGCGTACCGGGCGACGTCGGCGCGGGTGACCGCCCTCGGGGTCGTCGGGACGCTCACGGGTGCCACCTTCGTCGGCTCGGAAGTCGCGTTCGGGTGCCGGCCCGTGTGGACCGACACCCGAACACCACTTGCTATTCGCTGGCGATACTAGACGAGGGCACCGCCGAGGTCGTCTCCGGGGCGTCCCCGAAGTCCGGCACCTCGAGGCGTGCGCCGCCCTGCAGCGCGGACTGGTGGGCGATGATGCCGGGCAGCGTGAAGCGCGCGGCGGTCCAGGCGTTCACCGGCGGCAGGGTCCGGTCGACGACGGCGCGGACGAAGTCGTCGGCCAGGAACTGGTGGCTGCCCTCGTGCCCGGTCGGCACGCCGGCGTACTCGGCGGGCAGGCGGTCGGTGTCGTGCACCTCGGCGTACCCGGACACGAACGCGTCGCGCAGCGAGGGGTCGACGCCGGCGAGACGCGGGTCGTCGAGGTCCATCGTCGCCTGCGTGTTGATCTTGTCGCTGATGTCGTGCGAGTCCTCCTTGTCCTGCCAGACGCTGACCTTCGCGAGCTGCTCGAAGCTGGCCTCGGTGCCGAAGTAGCGGAAGCGCGACTCGCGGATGTGCGACGGGTAGCCGACACGGCGCATCTCGTTGATGCGCATGACACCGCCGTTGTCGAGCTCGAACAGGGCGGTGGCGTTCGAGAAGTCGTTGTCGAACTGGCTGACGTCCTTGTCGAAGACGCCGTCGCCCCGGTCGTCCTTGACACCGATGCAGCTGACGCTGACCGCGTGGCCGGGGATGGCGCCGAGGACGCCGCCGACCGAGTGGGTCGGGTACAGCATGGGCGGGTAGCTGGCGGTGCGCTTCCAGTCCTCGCCACCGCTGAACTGGTACGCGGCGTAGAACCCGAGGTCCATGTCGTGCACGTAGTCGCCCTCGGAGTAGAAGACCCGGCCGAAGGCGCCGTCGGCGACCTGCTTGCGGGCGAACACCGTCGCGGGGTTGTAGTAGCTCGTCTCGCCCATCATGTAGGTGAGCCCGGTCTCGCGGACGGCCTCGATGATGTCGCGGATCTCGTCGACCGAGATCGCCATCGGCACCGCCGAGTAGACGTGCTTGCCGGCGCGGAGCGCCTTGACGACGAGCGGACCGTGCGTCCAGCGCTGCGTGAAGATCGCGACGGCGTCGACGTCCGAGGCGAGCACGGCGTCGAAGTCGGCGAACGTGCCGTCGAGGTGCTGCGACTCGACGAGCTCCGACGCGCGGTCGTCGACGAGGTCGGTCACGAAGACGCGGTCGACGTCCGGGTGGAGCTTGAACAGCTTGGCGAACTGGGGGGCGAACTGGCCCGCGCCGACCATTCCGACAGAGATCATCAGTGACCTTTCCAGGGTGAGGGATGCGTCGCCGGGCAGGTCGCGCCGATGCGATCGAGCGCCATCCTGACACGATTGTCTACACGTGACAACCCCGGATTGAGAACGCGAAAGAGCCTCTTGCCACCCGGTGTCCCCACGTGTAGATTCCCGGCTCACGGACTGCTGCACGTCAGTCCACCGCAGACGAAGGAGTCGCGATGGCCACCGAGAGCCCTGTGTCGTCACCCTTGACGACCGCCAGCACGAGACGGAGGAGTCGGGCAGCCGACCTCCCGCTCGCCAGCACCACCGTCCCACGCCGCCGCCGTCCCCGGAACGACCTGTGGCTCGCGCTGCTGTTCATCGCGCCGGCCGCGATCGGCTTCGTGGTGTTCCTCGCCTGGCCGACCGTGCGGGGCATCTACCTGAGCTTCACGTCCTACAACCTGCTCACCGAGCCGGAGTTCACCGGGCTGCAGAACTACGCGCGGCTCGTGCAGGACTCGATCTTCTGGCACTCGATGGTCGTCACGATCGAGTACGTGCTCATCAACATCGTCATCCAGACGGTCGTCGCGCTCTTCATCGCCGTGATGATGCACCGCCTGACGAAGTCGACCTTCGTGCGCGGCATCGTCCTGGCGCCCTACCTGGTGTCGAACGTCGTCGCGGCGCTCGTCTGGCTGTGGATCCTCGACACCCAGCTCGGCATCGGCAACGAGATGCTCGCGGCCCTCGGCCTGGACCGCATCCCGTTCCTGCAGAGCGACGTCTGGGGCATCCCGTCGATCGCGCTCATCAACGTGTGGCGGCACGTCGGCTACACGGCGCTCCTGATCTTCGCCGGACTGCAGTCGCTGCCCGAGACCGTCTACGAAGCCGGCCGCATCGACGGTGCGAGCGAGTGGAAGATGTTCTGGCGCATCACGGTGCCGCTGCTCCGCCCGATCCTGTCCCTGGTGCTCATCATCACCGTGATCGGGTCGTTCCAGGTGTTCGACACCGTCGCCGTCACCACGCAGGGCGGCCCCGCGAACGCCACGAACGTCGTGCAGAACTACATCTACAACCTGGCGTTCGGCCGGTTCCAGTTCGGCTACGCGTCCGCGGTCTCGGTCGCGCTCCTCATCGTCCTCAGCATCATCACGATCATCCAGTACCGACTCACCCGCTCGGGTGAGTCGGACCTGGACTGAACGGAGCGCCGCACCATGACCACGACCCTCACCCGTTCCGTCACCACGAAGCGTCCGCCCCGTCCGGGAGCCGGCCACCGTCGCCGTCCGTCGGTCGGCCGCGTCCTCGCCTGGGTCGCGATGATCATCGTCATCGTCGTCACCCTGTTCCCGTTCTACTGGATCCTGCGCACCGCCCTGTCGTCGAACGGTGCGATCAACTCCGACCCCACGTCGCTGCTGCCCGTCGGGTTCAGCCTGGGCGGGTTCGAGCGGGTCCTCGGCCTGCAGTCCACCGAGGAGGCCCTCGCCCAGGGTGGCTCCGGCGCTGCCCTGAACTTCTGGCGGTACCTGCTCAACTCCGTGATCGTGTCGACGCTCGACACGGTCGGCCAGGTGTTCTTCTCGGCCGCCGCCGCGTACGCCTTCGCCCGACTGCGCTGGCCCGGACGCGACAAGGTCTTCGGGGTGTTCCTCGCTGGCCTGATGGTGCCCGCGATCTTCACACTGCTGCCGAACTTCACGCTCATCAAGCAGCTCGGGCTCGTCGACAACCTGCTCGGCATCGCGTTGCCGACGATGTTCATGACCCCGTTCGCGGTGTTCTTCCTGCGGCAGTTCTTCCTCGGCATCTCGAAGGAGGTCGAGGAGGCCGCGCTCATCGACGGCGCGGGCAAGGTCCGGGTGTTCTTCCGGCTCGTCATCCCGATGGCCGCCGCACCGATCGCGACGCTCGCCGTGCTGACGTACATCACGAGCTGGAACGACTACTTCTGGCCGCTCATGGTGTCGTACACCGACAGCTCGCGGGTGCTCACCGTCGCACTCGGCGTCTTCAAGTCGCAGTCCCCGCAGTCCGGCACCGACTGGGCCGGGCTGATGTCCGCGACCCTCGTGGCGGCGCTCCCGATGATCGTGCTGTTCGGCGTCTTCGCCAAGCGGATCGTCAACTCCATCGGCTTCTCCGGGATCAAGTAGCCCCGGCTCGGACAGGACCCCACCATGACGAACACCCTCTCCCGCCGCGCACTGTTCGCCGGCGGCGCCTCAGCCCTCGCCCTCGGTGCGCTCGCCGCCTGCTCGTCCCCGAGCCGGGGGACCGCCTCGAAGAGCGGCGCCCGCACCGTGAGCTACTGGCTCTGGGACTCCAACCAGCTGCCCGCCTACCAGCAGGTCGCGAAGGCCTTCCACCGCGAGAACCCCGACATCACGGTGCAGATCACCCAGCTCGGGTGGGCGGACTACTGGACCAAGTTGACGGCCGGGTTCATCGCGGGTACCGCGCCGGACGTCTTCACCGACCACCTGACGAAGTTCCCGCAGTTCTCCGACCTCGACGTGCTCTACAAGCTCGACGAGCTCGACGCGACGAAGTCGATCAGCGACGACGACTACCAGTCCGGCCTCGCCGAGCTGTGGAAGGGCCAGGACGGCCACCGTTACGGCTCGCCGAAGGACTGGGACACCATCGGGATGTTCTACGACCGGAAGGCGATGCAGAAGGCCGGCGTCTCGGACGACGAGCTCGCCACGCTCGAGTGGAACCCCGACGACGGCGGCTCGTTCGAACGGATGCTCGCGCACCTGACCATCGACTCCAAGGGTCGGCGGGGTGACGAGCCCGGCTTCGACAAGGAGCACGTCGAGGTCTACGGCATCTCGTCGAACGGGTCCGGTGGCGACGGCTTCGGCCAGACGCAGTGGTCGCCCTTCACCGGGTCGACCGACTGGTTCTACACGAACGAGAACCCGTGGGGCGACAAGTTCCGCTACGACGAGAAGACCGTGCAGGACACCCTCGCCTGGTACTACCGCCTGGCCGACAAGGGCTACATGGCGAAGTACGGCGTCTTCTCGACGACGACCGGTCCGGACGTGCAGCTCGGCGCGGGCAAGTGCGCGCTGTCGTTCAACGGTTCATGGATGATCGGCACGTACCTGAACATGAAGGACCTCGACATCGCCGTCGCCCCGACGCCGATCGGGCCGACGGGCAAGCGGGCGTCGATGTTCAACGGGCTCGGCGACTCGATCACGAAGCAGGCGAAGGACCCGGAGGCGGCGGCGAAGTGGGTCGCGTTCCTCGGCAGCGACACCGCGCAGGAGATCGTCGGCCGCGCGGGCGTGGTGTTCCCGGCCCGCCCCGCTGGTACCGAGGCGGCGGTCGCGTCGTTCCGGAAGCGCGGGCTGGACGTGTCGGCCTTCACCCGGCAGGTCGAGGAGAAGACCACGTTCCTGTTCCCCGTCACCCGCAACCCGGCGGACGTGCAGGCGCTGCTGCAGCCGGCCTTCGACAACGTCTACGCGAACGGCAAGCCGATCTCGACGTTGACCGGCATCAACGAGCAGGTCAACAACCTGCTGGCGCTCACCTGAGCGCGCGGGTCGCCTGACGCGGTCTGACGCGACCACCCCTCGGTCTGGAGGCACGGGGCGCGCCCGCCCCGCGCCTCCAGACCGTCAGACTGGTCACGTGGAACGACGTGAGCAGATCCTGGTGGCCGCTGCGGAGGAGTTCGACCGCGTCGGCTTCGCCGCCGCGACGATCGCGGCCATCGCCCGCAGGGCGGGCGTCTCGCAGGGGGCGCTGCACTTCCACTTCCCGACCAAGCTTGCCCTGGCGCTCGGCGTGATCGACGAGCAGAACGTCCGGACCTTCGACGTCGTGAGCCACACCGAGCAGTCACCAGCAGCTGCCCTGGTCGGCGCCTCACGAGCCATCGCGGACCTGCTGCGGGCCGACCCGATCGTGCGCGCGGGCATCCGGCTGTCACTGGAGCGCGGCGAGTTCCACGCGGCGACGGTCAGCTTCTACGAGCAGTGGATCGGCGGGATCGTCGACGTGTTCCGGCTGGCGATCGCGAGCGGCGAGCTCCGCACCGACCTGACCGCGGAACAGCTCGGTGCCACCGTCGTGCCGTACTTCACAGGCGTGCAGCTGGTGTCCGACGTCCGCACCGGGCGAGCCGACCTGTTCCCCGCGGTCGAGACGATGTGGCGGGTGGTGCTGACGGCCACGGCGGATGCGGCGCACCGCGACCGGCTGCTCGGGGTCGTCGACGACGCGTTCAGCGGTCGTGGAGTTCGCGGTCGCGGAACCACTTGAGCAGCCACGCCGCGCTCGTGCGGTCGAACGACCGCGGGAAGTCCGTCCCGCCGGACAGGAACGGACTGAAGCCCGGCTCCGCCTGGACGTCTGCATCGTCGAGCGAGCGGTAGGCCATCGACCAGCCGTCGAAGCGTCGTCGCTCGATGTCCTCGCGGATGAGCGACTTGACCTCGCCGTGCCGCGGATCACGGCTGATGGCGGCGAACCGGTCGTCGACGCTCCACGCGGGGCCCTCGAGCAGCTGCATGAAGCGGCCGCCCTTCACGACGAGCAGCCCGGAGACGCCGAGCGCCTCGTTGCGGAGTCGTGAGCCGTCCAGCAGCGTCGCGAGATCGCCGTCGTCGAAGGGGACGACGGCGCGACTCATGTAGACGATGGAGACGAGCACGGGTCCATGGTGTCAGTCTGCGGGGAGTTCGTGGGCCGTGACGTCCTCGTTGCGCTTCTTGCGCCACGGACGCGCGGGGGTGTTCGGGCCGTCCCAGACCAGGATCGCGCCCCACGCGGCGGCCAGCAGTGGCACCGAGATGATGGCACCGGTGATGCCCGCCAGGACGGTGCCCGCGGTCAGGCCGATCAGGATGACCAGGCCGTGCAGCTTCAGGGTGCGTCCCATCAGCACCGGCTGGAGCAGGTTGCCCTCGAGCTGGTTCACGAGGATCACGATCCCGACGACGATGAGCGCCTGGACCGGACCGAGTGCGACGAGCGCGACCAGGGCGGCGAGGATGCCGGCTGCCGTCGCACCGACGATCGGGATGAAGGCCGTGATGAACACCACGACGGCCAGGGGGAGTGCCAGCGGGACGCCGACGATCGCGATGCCGACACCGATGCCGATGGCGTCGACGGCCGCGACCGTGGCGGTACCGCGCACGTACCCGCCGAGGGTCGAGACCACGCGGTCGCCCACCCGGCGTGCACGGTCGTAGCGCTCACCGGTGAACGGGCGGAGCAGGAACTCCCAGATGCTCGGGCCGTCCTTGAGGAAGAAGAACAGCACCACGATCATCAGCACGAGGCCGGTCAGGAAGTTCGCGGTGGCCGAGGCGCCGGCCAGGGCGCCCGAGCCGAACTGCGCACTCGTGATGAAGTCGGTGACGGACGCCACGGCGTCGTCGACCTGCTTGTCCGAGATCGAGATCGGCAGGTTCTTCGCGAAGTCCTGCAACTGCTGGAACCCGTCGACGGCCGACTTCTGCAGCTGCGACCACTGGTTCTCGACGGCGACGACGATGAGCCACCCGATGAGCCCGAGCACCGCGAGGACGCCGATGAGCACCGCGAGGGTCGCGAGGACCGACGGCACCTTGTGCTTGCGCAACCAGGACACGATCGGGTGCATGGCCGAGGCGATGATGAGCGCGAGGAGCACCGGGATGGTGACGACGCTCAGCACGCTGCCGGCGTAGACGACGCCGGCGATGACCACGACGACGATGATCACCTGCAGGCACCGCGTCGCGAGGCGGCCCGTCGAGTCGGACCACGCCGCCTGGATCTTCGAGGGGGTGGTCGGCTGGGGGCTGTCGCGGAAGAACGGCATGGGATCGACCGTACCGATCCGCGGGGCGGAGCGCCCGGACTCGCGCTCGGCGTCGCGGATCAGGTGGAGATGGTCCGCCGGACGTCGACGTCGCGGGACTCGCGGGCGGCGGGGGCGACGACGAAGGCGGCGACGAGCAGCACGAGGGGCACCAGCATCGCGGCCTGCAGCCCGAGGTGCTCGCCGACGAAGCCGAGCAGGGGCGGTCCGACCAGGAACGCGATGTACCCGGCGGTGGCGACGACCGACACCCGGCGGTCCCCGTCGGTCGGGTGGTCACCCGCTGCCGAGATCGCGAGGGGGAACCCGAGGGCGATGCCGAGTCCCCAGACGGCCGCGGCGATCGCCGTGACGACCGGGCTCGGCGAGACCACCACGAGCAGGACCCCGACCCCGCCGACCGCTGCGCAGAGCCTGACGACCGGGCCTCGCCCGAGCCGCGTGACGAGCGGGGTGCCGGCCGACCGGCCGATGAGCATGGCGAGCGCGAAGCCGGTGAAGACGAGCGAGCCGACCGCTTCGGGGGCGTCGTGGTCGGTCGTCATCAGGAGCGGGAGCCAGTCGCTGGCCGCACCCTCGGCGAAGGCCATCGCGAGCGTGATCACCGCGATGAGCGCGAGCTGCACGGTGATGACGGAGCGGCGGGTCGCGGTGGTGACGCGGGACGTGCCGGCGGCGTCTGCGGTCTCGGCTCCCTCCGTCTGCACTCCGGCACGCGGGAGGGGCTGCAGGTTGAGGGCAGCGAACGCCGCGAGTGCCGCCATCACCGCAGCCCCCACGAGCAGGTGCACGACCACCGGTGTCCGGGCAGCCGTCATCGCGATGCCGACGACCCCGCCGACGACGGTCCCCAGGCTGAAGCAGGCGTGCAGCACCGGCACCACCGGGCGGCCGACGCGCCGTTCGACCGCGGCGGCCTCGACGTTCAGCCCGATCTCGGCGACCCCGGACCCGAACCCGATCAGGAAGAGCCCCGCCCAGACACCCGCCGGCACCTGCGCCGGGGCGAGCAGGGCGACCAGGACCATCCCGACCACGGGCAGTGCGCCACCGAGCAGGATCAACGGTCGCGTCCCGAGCCGTCGGACGAGCGCACCGGCACCGAGGATCCCGATCATCGACCCGATCGACAGCCCGAGGAGCACGAGCCCCATCGCCTCGATCGACGCCCCGAGTTCGTCGCGGATGGCGGGCGTCCTGGTCACCCACGTGGCGATGCCGAAGCCGGTCATCGTCGACGTGGCGAACAGGGCCCCTCGAGGGTGCCGGGTCATGTGACCATCTGATCGGTCCACCGACGGCCCGTCAAGGGTGCGGTCGTCAGCGGAGCATGCCGAGGGTGCGGGCCTCGGAGACCGCGGCCGTGCGCGAGGACACCCCGAGCTTCGAGAACACGTGCACCAGGTGCGACTTCACGGTGGCGTCGCTGATGTGCAGGCGAGCGGCGACGGCGCCGTTCGACGCGCCCTCGGCGACGAGGCGCAGCACCTCGAGCTCCCGCGCCGACAGGCTCACCGACGGGGCGCGCATCCGCGCCATGAGCCGACCCGCGATCGTCGGCGCGAGGGCGCTCTGCCCGGACGCGGCGGCGCGGACGGCCGCGACGAGTTCGTGCGGGGGCGCGTCCTTGAGCAGGTACCCGCTCGCGCCGGCCTCGACTGCACCGAGGATGTCCCCGTCGGAGTCGTAGTTCGTCAGCACGAGCACGTAGGGCGCGGCGTCGAGCGCGCGGATCCGTCGCGTCGCGTCCGCCCCGGTGAGGTCCTGCCCGAACTGCAGGTCCATGAGCACGAGTTCCGGCGAGAGCCGGGCGGCGAGGTCCACGGCCTCGTCGGGGGTGGACGCCTCGCCCGCGACGACGAGGCCGTCGAGGCCCTCGAGGAGTGCTCGGAGCCCGGCGCGGACCACCGGGTGGTCGTCGGCGATGAGGATGCGGATCACCGGACCTCCAGGGTCGCGACGAGCGTCGTCCCGCGGCCAGGGGCCGAGTCGACCTCGAGCCGGCCGCCGAACTGCTCGACGCGCTCTTCGGTGGCACGCAACCCGAACGAGTCGGTCGTGCCCGACCGGTCGTGGACGGCGACCGGGTCGAAACCGACGCCGTCGTCCGCGATGGTGAGCCGGGCCTCCTGACCGTCCACGGTGAGTGACAGTCGGACGTGGGTGGCCGCGGCGTGCTGCACCACGTTGGCGACGGCGCCCTGGGCGATGCGGAGCAGCGCGGTCTGGACGTCCATCGGCAACGAGGCCTCCGCGACGTCGACCGTGACGTCGAGGCCGTCGCGCGACCACTGGGAGCCGGCCAACCGTTCCAGCGCTGCTCCGAGTCCGCGTTCGAGCGCCGGTGGTGCGAGTTCGCGGATGAACCGCCGGGTGTCGGCGAGGCCCTCGGCAGCGGTCTCACGGGCGAGCCGGATGTGCTCCGTCCCCGGACGTTCCCCGTCCGCGCGTTCCGCCGCGTGCAGCAGCATCTGGATGCTCGACAACCCCTGCGCGACCGTGTCGTGGATCTCACGGGCCAACCGGGCCCGTTCGGCGAGGACGCCTTGCTCGCGCTCGGTGACGGCCAACCGGTCGCGCGTGGCGAGGAGCTCGGCGACCAGGGCCTCGCGTTCGACCGCCTCGCGCGCGAGCGCCCGGTACCCCAGACCGATGAGCAGGGCGACACCTGCTCCGACGAGCGGACCGACCACGCCCCCGACGGTGAAGCCGCCGTGCAGTCCGAGGGCGACGACGGCGACCAGGGTCGCGGCGATGACGGCCACCGGTCCGACGACGCGCGGCAGGACGTGCAGGTACAGGAAGAAGAGCGGGAAGACGAGGTATGCGGCCTCGGGGACGCCGACAAGCAGGGCGACCCAGACGAGGGTCAGGGCGAGGAGCCAGACCGAGCCGGCGACCGTCCGACGGCGGCCGTCGCCGCGCGCCACGACCGCCCCGAGCAGGTACACGCCCGCGAACACCGCAGCCAGGACCAGCCGCACCCACGTGCCGGGGTCACCGTCCACGAGCACCCGCACGACGACCAGGGTGAGCAGCGCGGCCGACAGCACGTGCAGGCCGGTCCGCAGACCGACGAAGACCGGGGTGAGGGTGCTGTGCGCCATGTGGTCCCCAGCGTACGGAGGCGCCGGCCGGTGCGGATCAACCGAAAGTTCGATCGGAGGACCGAACCCTCCGGCGATGCCGCGGGGGAGCGCCGCGGCGAGGCTGGGAGTCGTGGTCGCGGAGGGTCCGTGACCAGGGAAGGGAACTCCGTGTTCGTCGCTTGGCGCGATCTCCGGTTCGCCCGCGGTCGGTTCGTCCTCATCGGCTCGGTCGTGGCACTCATCACCCTGCTCGTCGGGTTCCTCGCCGGGCTGACCGGTGGGCTCGCGGCGCAGAACGTCTCCGCCGTGCTCGACCTGCCCGGCGACCGCCTGGTCCTGCAGCAACCGTCCGCCGGGCAGCCGTCGTTCGGCGACTCGACCATCGGGCAGCGGGCCGTGGACGGCTGGCAGGCGGCCACCGGGGTCGACGCGGTGGTGCCGGTGGGCATCGTCCAGGGCCGGGCGACGGCGGGGGCGGGGTCCGGCGCCGCGGGGTCCGGTGCTGCTGCGTCGGGCGCGGCCGTCGGCGTCGCACTCGTCGGGCTGCCGACGGGCGCTCGATCGACCCCCGTCACCGACCTCGCACCCGGTCGCGACGACCAGGTCGGGCTGTCGTCGGGAGCCGCGGCCGACCTGGGCGTCCAGGTCGGTGACCGCATCACCGTCACCGGGACGGACTACCGCGTCGCCGTCGTCGGCGGTGACGCCTGGTACAGCCACACGCCCGTGCTCGCCATGACCCCGCAGGCGTGGGCCGCGGCCGACCGCCGACTCGGCGGCGACGGTGCGGCCACCGTGCTGGCCGTCAGCGGCACCCCGGACTGGGACGCCGTCGCAGCGTCCACCGGCACGTCCGCCGCGTCGCCGCTCGCGTCGCTGACCGCCCTCGAGACCTTCCGGTCCGAGATCGGGTCGCTCGGCCTGATGATCGTCATGCTCTTCGGGGTGTCCGCGCTCGTCGTCGGGGCGTTCTTCACGGTCTGGACCATGCAGCGCGCTGGCGACGTCGCGGTGCTCAAGGCCCTCGGCGCCAGCACCGGATCACTCGTCCGCGATGCGCTCGGACAGGCGCTCGTCGTGCTCGTCCTGGGGATCGGCGTCGGGATGCTGGCCGTCGTCGGACTCGGCGCGCTCGCCGGCGGTGCACTGCCGTTCCTGCTCAGCCCGGTCACCACCGTCGTGCCGGCCGCCGCGATGGCCGTCCTCGGACTCGCCGGCGCCGCTGTGGCACTGCGCACCGTCACCTCCGCCGACCCCCTCACCGCCCTCGGGAGCAACCGATGATCACCCTCGACGACGTCACCCTGACCTTCCCCGACGGCGATCGGCGGATCACCGCGGTCGACCACGTGTCCCTCGTCGCCCGGCCCGGCGTCGTGACCGGCGTCACCGGCCCCTCCGGATCGGGCAAGTCGTCGCTGCTCGCCGTCGCCGCGACGCTCATCCGGCCGGACTCCGGTCGGGTGCTCATTGGCGACGTCGACGCGGCCGCGCTGTCCCGGGACGAAGCCACCGCGCTGCGGCGTGCGCGGATCGGGATCGTGTTCCAGCAGTCGAACCTGCTGCCGTCGCTGACCGCACGGGAGCAGTTGCTCGTGATGGCGCACCTCGGCGGGCGGCACCCCGCCGGCGGTCGTCGCGCGGAAGGGCTCCGGGACCGGGCCGACGACCTGCTGGACGCGGTGGGGCTGTCCGACCACCTGGACAAGCGGCCGGCGCAGCTGTCCGGCGGGCAGCGGCAGCGCGTCGCGATCGCCCGGGCACTCGTGCACGAACCCGACGTCCTGCTCGTGGACGAGCCGACGAGCGCGCTGGACCAGGAGCGCGGCGCGGCGATCATGGAGCTCATCGCCCGACTCACGCGCGAGCGCGACACCGCGACGATGCTGGTCACCCACGACCTGGTGCACCGCGGGACCCTCGACGAACTCGTCACGGTGGTGGACGGTCGGCTGGCCGGGGCGCCGGTGATCGCCGCCTAGGATCGGGCACATGGCGACCGTCCTCCTCGTCCGACACGGACGCACCACCGCGAACGCCACGGGCGTGCTCGCCGGACGCACCGCCGGCGTGCGACTCGACGCCGTCGGCCGGAAGCAGGCCGCCCGCACCGCGGAGCGCATTGCGGCCGTGCCGGTCGTCGCCGTCGTGTCGAGTCCGCTCGAGCGGTGCCGGCAGACGGCCCGGGCGATCCTGGAGCGCCAGTCGGGCGACCCCGCGTCGGCCATCGAGCGGGCGATCACCGAGGCGGACTACGGCGAGTGGCAGGGGCGGAAGCTCGCCGACCTGGCGAAGGAGCCGCTCTGGCGGACGGTGCAGGCGAACCCGAGCGCCGTGGTGTTCCCCGGCGGTGAGTCCATGCAGACCATGCAGTCCCGGGCGGTGTCGGCCGTCCGGCGCATCGATGCTGAGGTCGAGGCGGAGCACGGGCCCGGAGCGGTCTGGGTCGCGGTGAGCCACGGCGACATCATCAAGTCCGTCCTGGCCGACGCGTTCGGCATGCACCTCGACCTGTTCCAGCGCATCGGCGTCGGGCCGGCGTCGGTGTCGGTCGTGCGGTACGGCGAGCACCGGCCCGAGGTGGTCGCGACGAACACCGAGTCCGGCGATCTCTCGTGGCTCGCGACCGCTCCGGCGCCCAGCGGGGACGCGGCGGTCGGCGGCGGGGCCGGACATCCGGAGGCCCCGTCCGAGGCAGGCCCTGCCAGACCCTGAACGGGCGCAGGCCCGCACTCCTACAATGCGGGTATGCCCTCCATCGTCCACGGCTTCGACTGGCCGGACCGCCTCGTCGTCGGCACCATCGGCCGTCCGGGCGAGCGCGCCTTCTACCTGCAGGCCCGCTCTGGCAAGCGCGTCACGAGCGTCGCCCTCGAGAAGGAGCAGACCGCCGTGCTCGCCGAGAAGATCGACGAGCTGCTGGACGAGGTCGCCACGGTCGAGGCGAACCGCTTCAGCGTGCCGGACACCGCCCCCGTGGAGCTCCGCGACCCGGAACCGCTCGACCAACCGGTGGAGCCCGAGTTCCGTGCCGGTGCCCTGAGCCTGGGCTTCGACCCGTCAACGGCGCAGGTGGTCATCGAGGCGTACCCGATCGACGACGACGTCGAGATCGTGTCCGAGGAGAGCGAGGACGGCCTCGAGATCGAGGCGGTCGTCGAGATCCCCGAACCCGACGAGCTCTTCCAGGTCAAGATCCCGGTCGGCACCGCACGAGCGTTCGTCGAGCGCACCCGCGAGATCGTCGCCGCTGGCCGTCCGCCCGGCGACGCATGAGCGACGGCTCACTGAGCATCACGGCGCGGATCCGCGAGGCCTCGAACGCGACGTTCCTGGCCGATCTGGACGGCGAGGCGGTCGTCTACAAGCCGATCGAGGGGGAGCGCCCGCTCTGGGACTTCCCGGACGGCACGCTCGCCGGCCGCGAGGTCGCCGCGCACCTGGTGTCCGAGGCGTTCGGGTGGGGCATCGTGCCACCGACGTGGCTCGGTGACGGGCCGTTCGGCCCCGGCATGGTGCAGCGCTGGCAGACGATCGACCCCGACCAGGACGCCGTCGACCTGGTCAGTCCGGAGACCGCCGAGGCGGACGGTTCACCGTGGCTGCCCGTGCTCGAGGCGATCGATGAGCACGACCAGCCGGTGACGCTCGTGCACGAGGACTCCGAGGCGTTGCGCCGCATGGCCGTCTTCGACGTCGTCGTGAACAACGCCGACCGCAAGGGCGGGCACGTGCTGGCGATGCCCGACGGACACCGGTTCGGTGTCGACCACGGACTGGCCTTCCACGTCGAGCACAAGCTCCGCACGGTGCTGTGGGGCTGGATCGGCGAGCCGCTCGGGCCGGACGAACTCGAGGGGCTCGACCGGGTGTCGGAAGCGCTCCGCGGTGCCCTGGGCGATGAACTCGCCGACCACCTGACGCCGGAAGAGGTCGACACGGTGCGCGCGCGGTGTGCGGCGCTGCGGGCCGTCGGCATCTTCCCGCCACCGCCGGGGCACGGCCCCGCGGTGCCGTGGCCGTTGTTCTGACGCACCCGTCGTGAGCCGGCGGCCCGGCCCGGCCTGCCGTGGCGACCCCGGCCGGCCGTGGACACCCCCGGTCCGGGACGGTGGGGCCCGTCGGGTCCGGACCCCACCGACCGGTCCGCGTCCGTGATCCGTGGACGCGGAGACCCGTGGCGTCCGGTGGCGTGCGCCGTTGCACTCCGGGACTCCGCGGGAGTCGACCGGTCGAGAACGGATCAGGTGCACTCGGCCGACCGCTTCCGGCACGCCGACGACGTCGGCGCAGGAAGAACGATCACGGCGGCCGGGGTCTGGGGCAACTGTGGTGGCGCTCAGCATACGACTGCGGGACCCCGCGCAACAGTCCCTGTCGGGATCGACTCGGCGGTTAGTCGAACAACGACGGCCCGCCGCGGCGGGACCCCAGGTACGACCCCACGACCGCGACACCGAGGTCGTCGTTCTCCGGCGCGACGACCGAGCCGTCCACCCGCTTCGCCATCGCGTCGATGAACCGTGCGAGCCCCGGGTCGTCGCCGAGGCGGAAGAACGTCGTCTGGGCACCGAGACGACCGGCGTTCTCGAGCTCCCGAACGGTCAGTGCGATCGTCACGGGGTCCGGCGGGTAGTCGAACCACACCTGTCCGTTCGGCTCGAGGTGCGACGTCGGTTCCCCGTCGGTGACGACGAGCAGCACGGGTTGCGCGGTCGGGTGCTTCCGGAAGTGCCGGTTGGCGAGGAGCAGCGCGTGGTGCAGGTTCGTGCCCTTGTCCCACATCGCGTCGAGACCCACGAGCTGCTCGATGTCCACGACCTCGGCCTCGCGTCCGAACGCGATCAGTTGGAGGTCGTCGCCGCGGAACCGCGTCGAGACGAGCGTGTGCAGCGCCAGGGCCGTGCGCTTCATCGGCACCCAGCGGTCCTCCATCGCCATCGAGAACGACGTGTCGACGAGCAGTGCCACGCAGGCCTGCGTGCGGGACTCGGTCTCCTGCACCTCGACGTCGTCGATGGTCAGGCGGACGCCCGGGCCCACCCGCCCGTCGGCCGCAGTCCGGGTCAGCGCGTTCGTGATCGACCGGGTGACGTCCCACGGCTCGGTGTCGCCGTACGCCCACTGCCGGGTCGCGCCCGAGGGTTCGCCGGCCGCACCGGACTGCCGGATGTCCCGTGCACCCTGTCGGCCGGACATCCGCTCGGCGACGTCACGGAGCAGGCTCTTCCCGAGCTGCCGCATGGCCTTCGGGGTGAGCCGGAGCTGCCCGTCCGCTCCGCGGCGCATCGCCCCGGAGTTCCGCAGGGCCTTCTCGAGCTGCTGCAGGGTCCTGGCGTCCACGGCGGCCTCGGCGCCGAGCTGCCGGGTCAGGGCGTCGAGGTCCAGGTCGTCGAGCTCGGAGCCCGGTCCGGACTGGGCGAGTTGGTCGGCGAGGGCGTCGAGGTCGGCGATGTCCTGGAAGACCCCCGTCCCGTCGCCGAGTCCGAGGCCCTGGTCACCCTCCATGCGCTCGGATCCGCCCCAGTCCTCGCCGGGGCGGAGGGACCGCAGGTTGCCGTCGAGCTGCGACAGCTGCCCCATCAGGTCGGGGGAGCCGAAGGCCTGCTGGGCGAGGGCGTCGAGTTCGTCGCGCTGCTCCTCGGTCATCGAGTTCCGCATCCGCTGGGCGGCGGCGGCACGGGCGGCCAGGTCGTCGAGGAGTTCGTCGACGTTCGCGGGGTCCGACGGGAAGTACTGCCCGTGCTGCGCCATGAAGTCGTCGAACTGTTGCTGGGTGTCCTCGCCGCGGGCGTGCGCCTCGAGCAGGGCGTTGAGGTCCTGCATCATCGCGCTGACCGCGGCACGGTCTTCGTCCGTGGCGCCCTCGAGCGCCTGCTTCATGCCCGCGAAGCGCTGGTCCAGCACCTCGCGACCGAGCAGGTCCCTGATCTCGTCGTACTTCTGCCGGGCCTCGCGGCTCGTCCAGTCGTAGCCGCCGAGCTCCTGCACCGCGGCGGCCGGCGACGGGGACAGGCTGTCGAGCTGCATCTCGGCCAGGGCGCGGTCGCCGTCGTCGAGGTCGACGTTGCGGGCGAGTTCGCCGCGTTCGGCACGAAGCGCCTGGTCGAGCAGTTCGCGGACCTGCTGCAGGGTGCCGTCGAGGTTGTTCTTCGCGGTGAGCTCGCGGCGCCGTTCCGCGACCTTGCGAGCGAGGTCGTCGAGTCCGCGCTGCGTCCGGCCGCCACGGCGTAGGAACTCCCGCATGGCCCGCTCCGGTGAGGTGCCGGCCATCACGTCCTGCCCGATGGCGTCGAGTGCTTCGGCGAGGTCGGCGGGCGGCGCGAGCGGGTCCGGACCGTCGTGGTACTTCCCGTACAGCGCTGCGGCCCCGTACCGGGTGTCCCGCGTCAGTCGTCGGTTCTGCCTAGCCATAGACGGCTTCGCCCCCGCCGGACTCCTTGCTGATCCGGCGGGCGAGGAAGAGCCCCTCGAGCGCGAGTTCGATCGCACCCGCGCGCTCGCCGTCGTTCGTGGCGCCGAGGCGTTCGCACACCTGGTCGTAGAGGTCGGACTCGCCGATCGACGGCAGTCCCTCGAGGAACGCCCGTGCGCCGACCTGTTCGCCCGTCGTCACCATCGTCCCGCCGTCGAGCGCCTCGACGAGCACTCCGAAGTCGAGTCCGCGGAACCGAGCACGCACCGTCTCGGCCGTGGCGGACCGCAGCAGGTGCTCGAGGACCTCGTCCGCGCGGTCCTCTTCGCCGTTCTCGAACTCGATCTTGCCGCCGAGCACGTCGACCGCCGTCTCGAGGTCGATCGGTCGCGCGACGGCCTCCGGCTCGCCCTGGCGTGCTGCACGGTGCACGGCCGCCGCGGCGACCGTCTCGGCGCCGGCGATCGCGAACCGGGCGCTGACACCGCTGCGCTGGTCGACCGCGCTCGACCCGCGCAGGGCACGGGTGAAGCGGGCGAGGATCTCGACGATCGCGTCCGGCACCTCGGCGGTGAGCTGCGCCTCCTGCCGGATGACCGCGATCTCGTCCTCGAGTTCGATCGGGTAGTGGGTGCGGATCTCCGCGCCGAAGCGGTCCTTCAGCGGCGTGATGATCCGGCCGCGGTTCGTGTAGTCCTCCGGGTTCGCGCTGGCCACCACGAGCACGTCGAGGGGGAGTCGGAGCACGTAACCGCGGATCTGGACGTCGCGCTCCTCCATCACGTTGAGCATCGCGACCTGGATGCGTTCGGCCAGGTCGGGCAGCTCGTTGATCGCGACGATGCCGCGGTGGCCCCGGGGGACGAGTCCGAAGTGGATGGTCTCCGGGTCGCCCAGGCTGCGCCCTTCGGCGACCTTCATCGGGTCGACGTCGCCGATCAGGTCGGCCACGCTGGTGTCCGGCGTCGCGAGCTTCTCGACGTAGCGGTCGTCGCGGTGCCGCCACGAGATCGGCAGGGCGTCGCCGAGGTCGTCGGACCGGCGGGCGCTCGCGGTGGTGATGGGCTCGTAGGGGTGCTCGCCGAGCTCGGAGCCGGTGATCACCGGGGTCCACTCGTCGAGCAGGCCCTGCAGGGTGCGGAGCAGGCGGGTCTTGCCCTGGCCGCGCTCACCGAGCAGGACGACGTCGTGTCCGGCGATCAGGGCACGTTCGAGTTGCGGGATCACGGTCGTCTCGAACCCGTGCAGGCCGGGCCAGGGGTCGTCTCCCGCGCGCAGCGCGGTGAGCAGGTTGTCGCGGATCTCGGCGCGGACCGTCTTCTGGACGTGGCCAGAAGTGCGGAGCTCGCCGACCGTGCGGATGTCGGGTCGGGTCACGTTCTGGACGTTACGCCGTTGCGGACGGGAGGCGCGGTGCCAGCTGGCACCGCGCCTCCCGTCCGCTTGTGGGTTTCCATAGCAACCGCAATGATTGAGACTCCGGCATCGGAGCCGGATTCGATAGGGGGATCCGGCTCCGAGCCGGCCCCGTCGTACCGAATGTGAACCATCTCGCCGATCTCGGCGTAGGTTCCCCTCTCGTGAGCAGCACGAACGGGGCGATCAAGAGCCTGGTCCCCGCCAGGATGGACAGACTGCCGTGGACACGGTTCCACTGGAGTGTCGTCGTCGGACTCGGGGTCTCCTGGATCCTGGACGGTCTGGAGATCCAGATCGTCTCCAACGCGGGCTTCCAGGCCGACCTGAACCTGTCGACGCAACAGGTGACCTCCCTCGGCACGATCTACCTGGTCGGCCAGGTGGTCGGAGCGCTGGTGTTCGGACGCATGTCCGACCGGCTCGGGCGGCGGAAGCTCTTCATCCTGACGCTCGCGATCTACCTGATCGGCTCGGGCGTCGCCGGTCTCGCCCAGGACTTCTGGTTCCTCGCCGCGTTCCGGTTCGTCGCCGGCCTCGGCATCGGTGGCGAGTACGCGGCGATCAACTCGGCGATCGACGAACTGATCCCGGCGAAGTACCGCGGCCACGTCGACATCGCCATCAACGGCACCTACTGGGGCGGCGCCGCGCTCGGTGCCTTCGCGAACATCTACCTGCTCGACACGGCCAACTTCTCGGAGAGCATCGGCTGGCGCATCGGCTTCTTCCTCGGCCCGGTGCTCGGCATCGCGATCATCTTCCTGCGGCGGCACATCCCCGAGAGTCCGCGCTGGCTCATGACCCACGGGCGCGAGGAAGAGGCGGAAGCGACCGTCACCCAGATCGAGGAGGCGGTCGAGAAGTCCACCGGCAAGCGGCTGCCGGACGTCGACGAGTCGAAGGCCATGACCGTCACGCCGACCGACCGCGTCGGGTTCCTGACCATCGCGCGCGTGCTGCTCAAGCAGTACCCGACGCGCACCCTGGTCGGGGCGTCGATGATGATCACGCAGGCGTTCCTCTACAACGCGATCTTCTTCACCTACGCGCTCGTCCTGACGAACTTCTTCGGCCTGAAGACCGCGCAGACGTCGATCTACTTCTTCCCGTTCGCGATCGGCAACCTGCTCGGACCGATCATCCTCGGTCGGTTCTTCGACACGTGGGGCCGTCGGCAGATGATCTTCCTGACGTACCTGGTGTCGGGGCTCGTCCTGGCGACCTCGGCGTTCCTGTTCCGCGCCGACGCGATCTCGGCGACGGTGCAGGTGGCCTTCTGGTGCGTGTCGTTCTTCTTCGCTTCCGCCGGTGCCTCGAGCGCGTACCTGACGGTCAGCGAGATCTTCCCCCTCGAGCTGCGTTCGCAGGCCATCTCGTACTTCTTCGCGCTCGCGCAGATCTTCGGCGCGGTCGCACCGCTGATCTACGGTGCCTTCATCGGGGACGGGTCCTCGCGTGAACCGCTCTTCTGGGGGTACCTGCTCGGGTCCGCGGTGATGATCGGCGGTGGGGTGGTAGCCCTGGTCTTCGGGGTCGACGCCGCGCGGAAGGGGCTCGAGGACGTCACCCAGCCCCTGTCCGTCCTCACCGAGGACGCGGAACAGCAGCGACGCTGAACAGCGACGGCGGCCATGCAACATTCTGTATTCAGAGTGTTTAGCACGGCCGTCGTCGTGGTGTCACGGTGCTGACATGGCACTCCTCCACAGCGCGACACTCACGATGACGATCCACGACGGTGCCGGCGCGGCTGCCCAGGACGACCGCCGTGCGTGAAGCTGGCGCCATGGAGCAGTCACCGATGCGTGTCGGCCGGGGCGACCGCGATCCCCTCGGCCTCCGGCGCAGTCTGCTGCGCGACGCGGTCTTCCTCCGACTGCTCGACAACGTGCTGCGCGGTGAGTACCGCCGCGGGCAGCGACTGCGCCTGGACACCATCGCCGAGGACATGCGCGTCTCACGGACCCCGGTTCGCGAAGCCCTCGTCGCCCTCGAGTCACACCAGCTCGTCACCGTCCAGCGGTACGTCGGCGTGGTGATCACGCACTGGTCCGTCGGGCAGATGACCGAGCGCCTGCGCATCGCCCGCGCACTGGTCGTCGACCCGCCGGTGAGCGGCGCGGGGCGCGACGACCGCTTCGACCCGGCCTGGCTCCGCGAGTGCCGGACCGAGGCCGGGGCCTTCGTCGAGCTCGCTGCCTGGTTCCTCCGACGGCGCGGTGCCTCGGTGAGCGCCGACTGGATGCTGTCGCAGCGCACCGTGCTCGACACGTTCTTCACCGACGACGTCGCCCTGGCCAACGGCATCGACGCCGTGGTCGACCGGGCGCGGCGACTCGACCTCGTCGACCAGGCCGTGCGGGCAGCGGAACGCGACGCGGTCGACGACTGCGCCGTGGTGCTCCTCGAGCTCGCGGCGGCGCTCATCGCCCTGCCGGACCGGTTCCGGGTGGCCGTGGCCTCCTGAACCGCTCCGGCTGCGGGTTCGTACAGGTCGGCATCGAGCCCCGCGGATCCGGGGGTCGACGGCGGATCGGTGGGTTCGCTCCGACGACGTCCGCACTGGATCGCCAGGGATCTCCGTGGCAGCCTTGACCGGTTGCCACCCCGGCGCGTCCACCGACGACAGGAGAGCCCGTGAACGACGTCCGCGATCGCTCCCATCGTCTCAACCGAGCTGACGGGATCGCACGGCACGGACGTCTCCGTCGGTCCGGACCCTTCCGGACCGTCGCTGCGCTGGTCGCGAGCGTGGCCGCAGTCGCGCTCGTCAGCACCGCCTCGGTCGCCGCGATCGCCGCGAAGCAGGTGACCGACGACCTCGGTGACGGCGTGCAGATCGAGGGGCAGCCCGCGCCGCGGTCGAACGGCACCAAGGCGCCGTCGCTCAGCGCGTACAAGGGCGGGTTCAACATGCTCGTCGTCGGGACGGACAACGACCCGGACCAGTCCGCGGAGTTCGGGGAGCGCGATGCCACCCTCAACGACGTCAACATCCTGCTCCACGTCTCGGCCGACCACACCAACGCGACCGCGGTGAGCATCCCGCGCGACCTCGTCACCCCGATCCCCGCGTGCAGGAAGACCGACGGCTCCGGCACTGCGCCGGCCATGGCCGCGCAGCCGATCAACACCTCGTTCGGCGACGGCGGGCTGAACTGCGTGACCCAGACCGTGCAAGGGCTCACCGGCCTGGACATCCAGTACTCGGCCGCGGTCTCGTTCAACGGCGTCATCGAGATGTCGAACGCGATCGGTGGTGTGCCGGTCTGCGTGGCACAGCCGATCGAGGACCCCTACACCGGGCTCGACCTACCCGCCGGCACCTCGACGCTGCAGGGCGACGAAGCCCTCGCGTTCCTCCGGACCCGGCACGGCGTCGGTGACGGTTCCGACCTCGGCCGGATCTCCAGCCAGCAGGTGTTCCTGTCGTCGCTGCTCCGGACCGTGAAGTCGAACGACACCCTCACCTCACCGGCCACCCTGTACAAGCTGGCCCGCGCCGCGGCGTCGAACATGCAGCTGTCCGAGAGCCTGAACGACATCGGGACGATGGTGCAGATGGGTCGGGCACTGCAGGACCTCCCGCTGTCGCAGGTGAACTTCGTGCAGTACCCGGGCACGACCGGCGGCACCGGGGTCTACGAGGGCAAGGTCCAGCCGACGACGTACCTGGCCGACCAGCTGTTCGCGAAGATCAAGGCGGACCAGTCGTTCTCCCTCGGGGCGGACAGCACGGGCATCGGGTCCGAGGCGAACGCGGCGCCGTCGGCAGCGGCCTCGTCGCCGGCTGCTGCGGCGCCGTCGGCTCCGGCGTCCGCACCCGCGGCTGCCGCCCCGTCGTCGCCTGCCGCAGCTGCTCCGACTGCGCCCGCTGCTCCTCCGACTGCCTCCGCGACGCCGGAGACCATCGACGGGCTCGAGGGGCAGTCCGCCGACCAGGAGACGTGCTCCAAGGCCTTCGGCTACTGACCCGGCGGCTCCGGTTCTGGGGCTCTGGGTCCGAGACTCGACGTCGGCGACGTTTCTCGGGCACCGCGCCCCGAGGTTCATCGTTCAGCCCGAGTCTCGGAGTGTCCGGCCCGAGTCTCGGGAACCGGGACGGCAGGAGAGGGGCCGCTCCCCGAGCGGGCGCCAGGCAACCGGGCGCGCCGGGCCCGGCTCGGAGAGCGACGTCGGTGCTGTGTCGCGACTACGGGGACGAGCCCCGGAATGTGATCGCCGCGTCTCGATGATGCTATTCACCGGGGTACGTCGGGACAACCCCGAGCTGTCCCCACTTCGGGGGACCCGCGTTCCGCGACCGTGCCACGCGCGGGGTGCGGTCGGGTCGAGAGTGGCCCGGTCCTCCTGTATGGTGGTCGGAGCGCTCGCGAGAGCGCTTGGAGACGTCGCATAGTCCGGCCGAGTGCACCACCCTGCTAAGGTGGAGTCCCCTTTAGGGGACCGAGGGTTCAAATCCCTCCGTCTCCGCACTCCACGAAACCCCGGTCCGATCGGACCGGGGTTTCGTCGTCCCTGCGCCCGACTGGATCAGCCGCGCTTCTTGGCGTTCACATTTGGCGAGTGTTCAATTAAAGTGAACACGGCGGACTATTGAACGGTGGTGTCCATGGACGAGGTCCTCGCAAGCATCGGAGAACGTCTCGGCGAGTACGGGTTGGGGCTGACCGCGCGCGGCGGTCCCGACGGTGCGGATCTGAGCGTGTGGGACGCCGAGTTGATCCGACTCGACGGACAGTGGCGGAAACCGATGACCGCCGCGTTCCTGCCTGCGATGACCTTGGGGTCGTACGACCGGGTGTCCTGGCCGTCGGACCGTCCTCGAGATCGGCTGATCCTCGGCCACCGCATGACTCCGCGGAGTGCGGCGCAGTTCCGCGCCCTGGGGGTCAGCTACGTCGACAGCGCAGGGAATGCCTTCGTCCAGGATCCGACGCTGCTGATCGACGTCCGGGGGAAGGTGCCGGTCGCGTCGGGCCGCGGAGAACCCGAGGCGGTGGGCCTCGTCAACTTGTTCAGCACGAAGCGGGCGCAGGTGCTGTTCGCGCTCCTGAGCTGGCCGGCCCTGACGGAGATGTCGACGCGCACGGTGGCGAGGTGCGCGGGAGTGTCCGTCGGGCTCGTCAGCGAGGTGCTCGAGCAGCTCAAGGCGACCGATCGGGCACCCTCCGACCTCGTTCCCGGTGGACGCTCACGAGACGCACTGATCGACCAGTGGACGGCGGCGTTCCCCACGGGGTTGGGCGCCGAGCGGCGAACACGACGATTCGAGAGCGGAGACCTCGACGTCCGGCCGGTCCCCGGCGTCGAGATGATGGTGAGCGGTGAGGCGGCGACCTCGTGGGTGCGTCACCAGACGGTTTCCCTGTGGGTCCGCCCTTGGCAGCCCGCGATCGCCTTCGCCAACAGGTGGCGAACCGGAGGGGGATCGAACGTCGCCGTCCGTGACATGTTCTGGCTTGCGCCCGTGCCGAGACCCGGCGGGATCCGAGCGGCACCGCCGCTGCTCGTCTACGCCGAGCTGATGGCTGCGGGCGATGGTCGCGCGCGTGAAGCCGCGGGGCGCTTGCGTCAGGAGACGGACCTCGTCGATGCATGAGGCCGATCGGCTGATGGTGGTCGACCACGTCGTCAGTGACCTCGTCGATCGCCGCGGCGTCGATCCGGACCGCTTGATGATCGTCGGTTCGGAAGCACGAGACCATCTGCACCACACGGTCTTCAGTCGGAAGGATCCACTCCGGGGGACGCAAGACGTCGACGTCGCCATCGCCACGGACGACTGGGTGACGTACGAGACGGTCGTCGACGAGTACCCGGCGACCGGAGCCAACGGCGTGCGGTTCGTCGTCGCGAACGTCGAGGTGGACTTCATGCCGTTCGGCGGCGTCGAGGACCCGGACGGTGTCGTCGAGCCAGCGGCTCGCCGTGAGCACATGAGCGTGTACGGCATCGCGGACGTGTTCCGTTCGGCACCGTCGGTGGTGCTTCCGAGTGGTGTGGAGGTGCGGTTCCCGACGGCCGAGGGCTACACGCTGTTGAAGCTGCGCGCCTGGGTGGATCGGGCGCACTACAACGACAAGGACTCCGAGGACCTTGCGATCGCTGTCGACTGGTACTGCGGCGACGCCGAGATCCGCAACTCGCTCTGGGACGAGGTCGAGGAGGCGGTGTTCGAGGCGCATTCCCACGACACCGACCTCATCGCGATCTGGTTGCTC
Organism: Curtobacterium sp. VKM Ac-2884; assembly: GCF_015350945.1. Lineage (NCBI taxonomy): Bacteria > Bacillati > Actinomycetota > Actinomycetes > Micrococcales > Microbacteriaceae > Curtobacterium > Curtobacterium sp. VKM Ac-2884. Next base: position 620,559 of record NZ_JADKSA010000001.1, on the reverse strand, counting down.
GGAACGCGCGCCGCAGCCGTTGTCGGTCCGGAGCGGGCGCGAGAGCTCGCAGTTTTGCTCGAGCGGACCCCGGTCAGACCGCGTCGTTTCACGTTCTCACCTCTCTCGTCGATGCGGAACGACGAACGGGTACGTCGGATCGAGGCACTCACGGAGGGTTTCCTCCGCGGCGCCGACCGCTGAAGCGACGGGTGACCGTCAGGCCGTCGCGACGCTCCCTGTCGAGGTCAGCTCGCCGGCCCCGCGCGAACGCCCACGCCGCACGGCACCCATGGCGACGAGCGTCAGGGCCACGGCTGCGAGCGTGATGCCCGCACCCGCCCAGATCGGCGAGGTGTAGCCGAGCCCGGCGGCGATGGTGAGCCCACCGATCCAGGCGCCCAGCGCGTTGCCGAGGTTGAACGCGGCGATGTTCGCCCCGCTCGCCAGGGTCGGCGCGTGGTCTGCGTACTGCATCACGCGCGTCTGCAGGGCCGGCACGGTCGCGAACCCGAAGGCGCCCATCAACACGAGTGCGATCACGGTCAGCACGGGTGAGGTCGCGACGAGGGCGAACAGTCCGAGCACCACGGTGAGGGCGACGAGCACGACGAGCAGGGTCCGGTCGATCGAGCGTGCGGCGAGCTTGCCGCCGACGAAGTTCCCGACGAACAGCCCGACGCCGAACACCACGAGCAGCCACGGCACCGCCGAGGACGGGAACCCGGACACCGAGGTCAGCGTGTACGCGATGTAGGTGAACGCCCCGAACATCCCGCCGTAGCCGAGCACGGTCATGCCCAGCGACAACCACACCTGGCCGGAGCGGAAGACGCCGAGCTCGCGGGCCAGTGACGGCGTCTCGGCCTGACGGACGGCGGGCACGAGTACGAGCACGCCGACCAGGGCGACGACACCGATCGCGACGATGGCCCAGAAGCTCGAACGCCAGCCGAGCGCCTGGCCGAGGAACGTGCCGAACGGCACCCCGAGCACGTTCGACGCCGTCAGTCCCGTGAACATCAGGGCGACGGCCGAGGCGCGCTTGGGGCGCTCGACCATGTTCGCGGCGACGACGGAGCCGATGCCGAAGAACGCTCCGTGGCAGAGTGCCGCGATCACGCGTCCGGACATCATGACCTCGTAGGTCGGTGCGATCGCCGACAGCGTGTTGCCGACGATGAACAGCACGAGCAGCCCGAGCAGGACGGGCTTGCGGGGGAGTCGGGTCGTGGCGGCGGTCAGGCCGAGGGCGCCGACGATGACGGCGAGTGCGTAGCCGGTGACGAGCCACCCGGCCGTGGTCTCGGTGACGCCGTAGTCGGCCGCGATCTCGGGCAGCAGGCCGGTGATGACGAACTCGGTCAGTCCGATGCCGAATCCGCCGAGTGCGAGGGCGATGAGTCCCGCGGGCATGGGGGTTCCTTCCGTTGTGCGGTGGCGCTGTGCCGCGTACGCTGGTTGTTGCAGACGCGCGGTATCGATAGTTGCACACGCGGGGTATCAGCGCAAGCAACTGTACGCGCCCGCAACGACCGCAGCGACCGACCGCGGCGACCGACCGCCGCAACCGACCGCGCAACCGACCAGAAGGAGCCCGATGTCCGTCGACGACACCTCCACCGCCGTCCGTGCCCACGGCTGGCGCACCCTGGCGACACTGCACGGCTTGATCGAGACGCGACTCGAGCGCGCGCTGCGCGACGTCGACCTGTCCGTGGTCGAGTACACCGTGCTCGACGCGCTGCGCCGACAGGACGGCTTCCACATGCGCATGCAGCAGCTCGCCCGTGCGGCGGCCCTCAGTCCGAGTGCCACGACCCGGCTGGTCAACCGACTCGAGGAGCGTGCGCTCCTCACCCGCGTGCTCTGCGCCGACGACCGCCGCGGGCTCTACACGGAGCTCACCCATGCCGGTCAGCGGCTGCTGGATGCGGCCACGCCGATCCACGCCGCTGCGCTCGAGGGGGCGCTCGCCGAAGCGCGCGAGGTCCCCGAGCTCGAGGAACTCGCGGTCGCGGTCGACCGGCTCGAGGGTGCCACGGTCTGATCCGTTGACCGGGAGGCCCGGATCACCGCCGCCCCGCGCGCTGCGGTCGGTGGAAGGTGGTGCCTCAGGCCCGCGGCGGCGCCGTCGTGGACCGCACGACGAGCGACGGCGGCACCAGGACCCGGGTCGGGGCGGATCGTTCGGCCGCGCCGACGAGTTCCACGAGCCGATTCGCCGCGAGCCGCCCGACCTCGTCGTTGTGCGGGTCGACCGTGGTCAGGCGCAGCAGGGGCGAGGCGGCGAGCGGCGTCTCGTCGTTGCCGACCACCGAGACGTCCTCGGGGACACGGAGTCCGGCTTCGTGCACGGCGGCGATCGCGCCCATCGCCATGACGTCGTTCGCGGCGAACACCGCGGTCAGGTCCGGGTGGTCCCGCAGTGCGCGGCGGGTGCCCTCGTACCCGGTCGTCTCGGACGTCGGGCCGTCGCCGTAGACCAGTGGCGCGATGCCGGACGCGACCATCCGCGCGACTGTGCCCTCGCGGCGGACCGCAGCCGGGCCTCCCGAGCCGGTGACGTGGACGATGCGGCGGTGACCGAGTCCGATCAGGTGATCCGCTGCCAACCGGCCGCCGGCGGCCTCGTCCGAGGCGACGACGTCGAGCCCGCCGGGCACGTCGGCCCGGGCGCCGGCGACGACGACGGGGGTGTCGGCCGGCACGACGAGGTCGGGGAAGCCCTCGGCGGCGAGCACGACGCCGTCGACCCGCAGCGAGACGAGGTCGTCGAACGGCGAGGAGTCGAGGTGGGCGTTCGCACGGGTGTCCGCCAGGGTGAGTCGCAGGCCGTGTGGTGCGAGCGCGTCACGGATGCCGTCGAGCAGGGGGACGAACCACGGGTTGCGGAAGTCGTCGACGATGACGCCGACGGTACGGGTCCGGGTGCCGGCGAGGATCGCGGCGGCGCGGTTGGGGCGGTAGCCGAGCTCGGCGGCCGCCGCGAGCACGGCCGAGCGGCGTGCGTCGGAGACGCCCGGATCGTCGCGGAGCACCATCGAGACGAGTGACTTCGAGACGCCGGCACGGGTCGCGACGTCGATGATCGTCGGGGGTCGTGACACGCGGCTCCTTGACAGGACATGGGGTGGTCGGGCTACAGTCTACCGACACGTTCTGGAACGTTCCAGAATCAGTACCGGACTTCTCGAAGGAGAGAACCATGAGCGACAGCATCGGCGTCGCCGTCATCGGGGCGGGCATGGCGGGCAAGGCCCACATGGCCGCGTGGCGGAACGCACCCTCACTCTTCGCCCCGACGCTGCCGCCCGTGCGGCTCGTGTCGGTCGGCGACGTGTACGAGCCCCTCGCGGCCGAGGCTGCGCAGCGCTTCGGCTACGCCCGCCACGACACGGACTGGCGAGCCATCGCTGACGCCGACGACATCGACGTCGTGAGCGTCGTCGTCGCGAACAAGCTCCACCGCGAGATCGTCGAGGGGCTGCTGGCCGCCGGCAAGCACGTCCTGTGCGAGAAGCCGCTGTCGGACTCGCTCGAGGACGCACGGGCGATGGCCACCGCGGCCACCGAGGCATCGCAGCGTGGGCTCGTCGCCCGCGTCGGGTTCACCTACCGCCGCGCCCCTGGCCTCGCCGCGATCAAGCAGCTCGTCGAGGACGGCACGCTCGGCCGCGTCCTGCACGTCTCCGCCCGCTACTGGACCGACTACGGCTCGTCGCCCGACGTGCCCTTCTCGTGGCGCTTCGCGGGTGCCCCCGGCACCGGAGCCCTCGCCGACGTCGGCTCGCACCTGGCGTACGTGGCCGAGTTCCTGGCCGGCGAGGTGCAGAGCGTCAACGGCGGCATGTTCACCACCGCGATCACGAAGCGCCCGATCGCCGCCGGGTTCGCCCTGCGCGGCCAGGCGGTCCCGCTGACGGGCGAGTTCGCCGACGTCGAGAACGACGACTACGCCACCTGCAACGCACGCTTCGGCGACGGCTCCGTGGTGGGTTCGCTCGAGGTGTCCCGGGTCGCCACGGCGCACCCGAACGGCCTGGTCATCGAGGTCTTCTGCGAGAACGGTGCAGCGCGCTGGGACCAGGAGCGCGCCTCGGAGATCGGCCTCGCGCTGCAGTCCGACGGCTCCCGCCTCGGTGGGTACCGCCAGGTCGTCCTCGGCCCGGACCACCCCTACGTCGCCGGCGGCATGGCGATGGACGCGCCCGGAGTCGGCTGGGGGCAGAACCAGATGTTCGAGTACCAGGCGCGCGCGTTCCTCGACGAGGTCGCCGGAGTCGCGGACCCGCTGCCGGCCAACGCCACGTTCGACGACGGCGTGCACAACATGGAGATCCTCGACGCGGTGGCACGGTCCGCCGGGGCCGGTGGGGCCTCCCTCGACGTGCCGCCCGTCCGCACCACCGAAGGAGCGCACGCATGAAGCTCGGTCTGTACAACGCGATCTTCCACGACCGACCGCTCGCCGAGGCCCTGACCGCCATCGCGGGCAACGGCCTGACCGGCATCGAGTTGAACACCGGCGGGTTCCTGCCGCCGGTGCACGTGCCGGACATCGACGCGATCCTCGAGGACGACGCAGCACGTGACGCCTTCCTCGCCCGGTTCGAGGGCACCGGGGTGTCCATCGCCGGCCTGAACTGCAACGGCAACCCGCTGCATCCGGACCGTGCGATCGGCCAGGCCCACGCGGAGGACATCCGGCGCAGCATCCGCCTCGCCGCACGCCTCGGCCAGGACCGCGTCGTCACGATGTCCGGGCTGCCGGCGGGCGAGCCCGGGGGCACCCGACCGAACTGGATCGTGAACGCCTGGAACTCCGCCGCGCTCGACGTCATCGAGTACCAGTGGAGCGTCGCCGTGCCGTTCTGGCAGGAGATCGACGCCCTGGCGCGGGAGCACGGGGTCAAGGTCGCACTCGAGCTGCACCCGCAGAACGTGGTGTTCAACCCGGCGACGATCCGCGAGCTCGTGCAGCGCGGTGGCCTGACGAACATCGGCGTCGAACTCGACGCCAGTCACCTGTTCTGGCAGCAGATGGACCCGGTCGCGGTCGTCCGCGACCTCGGCGACCTGGTCTTCCACGCCGCCGCGAAGGACGTCCGGATCAACCCGCACGCGGCGATCAACGGCGTGCTCGACAACTCGTTCCGTCGGCTGTCGCCGGACGAGCCGCGCACGAACCTCGGCGGCGACGAGTGGGCCAACGAGTGGCCGAAGCCGTCCGCGTGGGACTTCGTCGCGCTCGGCAAGGGCCACGACGAGGCGTACTGGTCGGCGTTCCTCGAGGCCCTGCGCGAGGTGGACCCGGACATGTGGGTCAACATCGAGCACGAGGACACCGAGCTCGGTCGCGAAGAAGGGGTCGCGGTCGCCGCGAAGGTCCTGCTCGCAGCCGACACGGCGCTCACGACGCGCGCGTGAGTCGCGTCTGAGACGCACCACGCGATCCGGACGGGAGGCCCGTGGGACGTGCGCCGATCAGCGCACGTCCCACGGGCCTCCCGTCCAGTGCGCATCGGTGACACGCCCACCGGGCGCTGTCACCGGACCGATGTAGCATGCACGACACCTGTCCCGAGACGAGGAGCCCTGCGTGCCGGAGCCGACCGACCCCGCCTTCCCCCTCGAGCGCATCCGAGAGGTCGGCGACGCGATCGTCGCGTCCGTCTCGACGGTGATCGACGGCAAGACCGAGGCGATCCGCACCGCCCTCACCGTGATGCTGGCCGAGGGGCACCTGCTCGTCGAGGACGTCCCCGGCGTCGGCAAGACGGTCCTGGCGAAGGCACTCGGCGCCTCGGTGGGCGGCTCGGTGAACCGCATCCAGTTCACGTCCGACATGCTGCCGTCGGACGTCACCGGGGTGAACATCTTCGACCAGTCCTCGGGCACGTTCCGGTTCTCACCGGGGCCGGTGTTCGCGAACGTCGTCATCGGTGACGAGATCAACCGCACCAGCCCGAAGACCCAGTCCGCCCTGCTCGAGGCGATGGCCGAGTCGCAGGTCACGGTCGACGGCGTGACCCGGCTGCTCGATCGCCCCTTCATGATCGTGGCGACGCAGAACCCGATCGACATGGAGGGCACGTACCCGTTGCCCGAGGCCCAGCGTGACCGCTTCATGGCGCGCATCACGATGGGGTACCCGAGCGTCGACGCCGAACGGCAGATGCTCGCGAACCGCGGCGGCGGCGACCCGCTGTCGCACCTGCGACCGATCGTCGACGTGACCACGCTGCGCGGGATCATCGAGGCGGTGGCGAACGTCCACATCGCCCCAGACGTCGAGGCGTACGTCATCGCGATCGTCCGCTCCACCCGCACCCACCCCGACCTGGTGCTCGGCGCCAGCCCCCGCGCCACGCTGCACCTGGCCCAGGCCGCCCGTGCCCACGCGGCGTTGCTCGGCCGGCCGTTCGTGACCCCCGACGACGTCGCCGCGCTGGCACCGATCGTGCTCGCCCACCGGCTCGTGCCGGTCGCGAGGGGTCTCGGCGGCACGGGCGAGGACACCGTGCGCGAGATCGTCGTCCGCATCGTCTCCGACACCGCCGTGCCGTTCACGGCGACCCCCGTCCGCTCCTGATGCCCGGCCGATCGGCGCCGTCGTCGCTGCTGCGGCGCACCGGTGCCGCGCGCTCGACGCTCGGGCGCTTCGGCCGCCGTGGGCTGTCCCTGCTCCGGCGCACGCCGTTCCCCCGTCCGACCGTGCGCGGCTGGACCGTCATCGCCATCGGCATCGGGCTGATCGGGGGTGGGCTCGTGGGCACCACCAGCGTCGCCGTCTCGGCCGGGCTGCTGCTGCTCGTGCTCGTCGTGCTCGGCGTCGTGATGGCGTTCGTGGTCGCCGCGCCGCTCCGGGGCAGCCGGAGCACGGCACGCGCGATCGTGCAGGTCGGCGAGGTGTACCGCGAGCGGATCACCCTCGGCAGCACCAGTCTGCCGATCGGACCGAGGTCGACCCTGCTCGTGCGCGAACAGCTCGAGGACGCCTTCGCCAGTGTGTCCGAGGCCGAGACCTACGCGCTCGTCGGCCCGGGGGTCCCGCCAGCCGTGCTCGACGTCGAGGCGCTGGCGATGCACCGCGGCCGCACGCTGGTCGGACCCGTCACGATCCGGGTCGAGGACCCCTTCGGCCTGCTCCGCATCGACCGGCCGGTGGTGCCCGTAGAAGAGGTCGTCGTCGTCCCTGCGAGCGCACCGCTCGCCGCGATCGACACCGGCGCCCTCGCCGGGGCCGTCTCCGCCGACGAAGGACGGGTCGGGCAGGGCGGGTCCGCCGACGACAGCGAACTCCGGCCGTACCGTCCCGGCGACCCCATCCGTCGGGTGCACTGGGCGCAGAGTGCTCGCCGCGGCGAACTGCACGTCCGGCAGACCACGCAGGCGCAACCCCCCGAGGCCGTCATCGCGCTCGACGTCCGGCGCGAGTCGTACCAGGGCCTCGGGCGTGAGGACCTGGCGGAGCTGTCCGACCTGGGCGGTGACCAGGCCTTCGAGCACGCCGTCGTCGTCGCCGCCAGTGTCGCCCGCGCCCTCGCCGCCCGGACCTCGCGCGTCGTGCTCGTGAGCGACGGACCGTCCGGCAGCACCCGGCACGCGGGTGACGTCGGCGGCCTCACCGACGTGCTCGTCGGACTCGCGGACGTCCGGCTCCGCAGCGACGCCCGTCCGGTCACCGAGGTCCTGCCCGAGGTGCGTGGACGGGACGTGCACGGAATGACCGCGGTGGTCACCGGCAACTGCACCGCCGAGCAGGCGGCTGAACTCGTGACGGCGACGAGCGGATCGAGCCGCGGGATCATGGCGACGATCGTGCCGCCGGACCCCGTCGTCCGGGGGATCCTCGACCGCGGGGGGTGGCGCACCCTCGTGGTGCCCGTCGTCGGGGCGACCGCGTCCGGGGCCGCACGGTGAGCGGCACCGCTGCGTCGTCGCGCCGGCCGGTCGACGTGCGCGAGGTCCTGGACCGCGACGACGACACCCGTGACACTCCGAGCACGTGGGTCATCGCACTCGCCCCGGTGCCCGTGCTCATCGCCGCGCTCGCGATCCGCCCGCTCGTGCAGGGCACCGCCTGGTGGGTGTCCGGCGTCGTGGTCGTCGCGGTGCTCGTGGCCGTCATGCTCGCGGTGCGTCGCCGGCCGCCAGGAGTCCGGTTCGTCGCGCTCGTCGCCACCGTCGTGCTGTGCTCGTGCGCCGCCGCCCTGGTCAACGACGTGCAACCCCTCGGCTGGCTCGACGCCGACGGAGCGCTGGGCGAGACGCTCGCCGCCATCCGCCTGAACCCCGCGCCGCTGCCGCAGACCGACGCGATCCGACTGGTCGTGACCGTGTCGATCGCCTGGGTGGCGGGCGTCTCGTTGTTCCTCGCCGCGATCGCCCGGATCCCGTCGCTCGCCGCCGCGCCCGCACTCGTCATCCTCATCGTCCCGGGGATCATCACCGGACAGCCGGCGGGCACCGCGCTCGTGATCACAACGGCGGTCGCCTTCCTCGCCCTGCTGTGGCTGTCGGTCCGACCCGTGCAGCGAGCGGTCCCGGCCGCGGTCGTCGGTGCGATCGGGCTCGTCGTCGCGATCGGCCTGCCCGCGATCGTGCCGCTCAACGCGAGCTGGCTGTCCGGCGTCACCGGGGCCATCCAGTCGCCGATCCAGCCCGGGCGACCCGGCACCCTGCTCGAGCTCGGCAACGACCTGCGGCAGCCGAGCGAACTCGAGGTGCTCCGCTACCGGTCGTCCGACGGCCAACCCGAGTACCTCAAGCTCGCCGACCTGGACGAGTTCGGCACCGGGGACTGGGTGCCGACGGTGACGAACGCCGCCGAGGCCGACACCGCCGACCAGCAGCAGTGGGCCGAGGGCGTGAACCCCCGCCTGGCGACCCGCGGCGACGTCACGGTCCGGATCACCGGGCTGTCGAGCACGTACCTGCCGGTGCCGTCCGGGGCGGTGTCGATCGAGTCGCGTTCCACCAACCTCGACCTGTCGCAGTGGCGCTGGATGGGGTCCTCGAGCACCGTGCGGTCGACCGGTCCGGCCACGCCGCGCGGTGCGACGTACGAGGTCTACGGTGCCTCGACCTTCGCGAACGCGTACCTCGACGCCGTCGCGGCCTCGGGTGTCCTGTCCCGTGCCGACGGCCGGGGGTTCCGCGAGCCGAGCGGTGACCAGCTGCAGACCGATCTGACGCTGCCGAAGGACCTCCCCGCGAACATCTCGTCGACCGCGGAGCGGGTGGCCGGGGCCGCATCCGACGACTATGCCCAGGCCCGCGCCCTCGAGCAGTGGTTCCGCAGCGACCTGTTCACCTACTCCGAGACGGCCCCCGTCGAGCAGGGCTACGACGGCGACAGCATGGACGTCGTGTCGACCTTCCTGCAGGTGCGCGAGGGCTACTGCGTCCACTTCTCGTCGGCGATGGCCGTGATGGCCCGGACGCTCGGCATCCCGTCCCGGATCGCGGTGGGGTACCGGGCCGGTGCGGCGCAGCCCGACGGCGAGTACGCGGTGTCGAACCGGCAGCTGCACTCCTGGCCCGAGCTGTACATCAAGGGGGCCGGCTGGGTCGCGTTCGAGCCGACGCCGGACTCCGACGCGGCAGCGCAGCCCTCGACCGAACCCACGGAGACCCCGACCGCGGCGACGCCCGAGTCCCCGCTGCCCGCGCCCGAGCAGTCCGCCCCCGCCGAGTCCTCGGCGACGCCGACCCCCTCGGCGTCGGCGCAGCCCGGTGCAGCCGGTGCCTCGGGTGGCAGCGGTCCGGCCGGCCTGCTGTTCGGCGCGGCACTCGTCCTCGCGTTGCTCATCGCCCCCGGACTCGTCCGAGCGCTCCGACGGCGGTCGCGGTTGTCGGCCGTCGCCGCTGGTCGCTCACCGGCGGTGAACGCCTGGCGTGAGGCCCTCGACGACGTCGCCGACCACGGCTACGCCCCGGGGCTGGCACCACCGGGTGACGCAGCGGCTGCGGCCCGGACCGCCCGGGCAGTCCTCGGACGACTCCGCCCGGTGCTGCCGGCGTCGGCGCTCCAGCACCTCGACGCCGTGGTCGATGCCGTCGACCGTGAACGGTTCGCGGCCGGCGGGGTCGCAGCGGTCGACGGTGGTGCGCTCGTCCGGCACGTGCAGCAGGCGCGGGAGGCCCTCGACGCCTCGGTCTCCGGTGGACGGGTGCTGCGGTCGCGCCTGCTGCCGCCGAGCCTGCTGCCGTCGTCCGCGTGGTCGCACGAGGGTCGTCGGCGCTCCCGTCGCCCCGCCTGACCCCGCCTGACCCCGCCTGACCCCGGAGTCTCGGCTGGTGCAAGGTTGACCACTCCGTGCGGCGCAACAAGCTCGCACCGAGTGGTCAACGCGGCACGGGATGGTCGCGGTCGCACGGTGCGCCGCCGCACCGTGCGCCGCCGCGCCCGCCGGGTCAGCGGCGGCGGACGACCGCCTCGACCAGGGCGGCGATGACCTCGCCCGGGTCGACCCCCGGCAGCGCGGGCCCGTCGAACACGACCCCGACGTTGGCGGCGACGAGCGCCGTGGCGAAGACATCGAGCGGCATGCCGGCGTCGACCTCCGGGTGCGCCTCGAACCAGAGTCGCACCAGCTCGTGCACTCCGTCCTGCAGCACCCGTCGCTGCCGCACGAACTCCGGCAGCAGGTCGGTGTGCCGGATCGCGTAGGCGCGGAACTCCGACAGCAGGGCGAACTGCGCGCGCTGGTCGTGCTGTCCGAAGGCCGCTCGCACGACGTCCGCGATGTCCGCCACGGCGATGTCGGCGCGGATGAGCTCCTGCAGCGACCCGAGCACCAGGTTCGTCCCGCGCTGCATGACCTGCGCGAGCAGGTCCTCCTTCGACGAGAAGTTCGAGTAGACCGCGCCCTTGCTGAACCCGGCACGGGCGGCGACCTCGTCGAGACGCGCGCCGTGCACGCCCTGTTCGGCGAAGACGGCAGCGCCGGCGATGAGCAGACGTTCTCGGACCTCGGCCCGTGGGGTCCTCGGCGTGGGGGAGTCGGAGACGTCGTCGTTCATCGTTCCTGCCGGGGCGGGGCACCGGGGCGGGAACCCGGGCGGGCGAGCTGGGGGCGGGCGAGCTTGGGGTGGGAGACCTGCCGCGCCGCGCGTCTGATCACGCGCGGCATCAGCGAAGCCCCCATCACCACGTCTGCGCGGAACCGCCGCGTTCGGGTCGCGTCGGTTCGGTGCGGACGACATGAGCCGGGTCGATACCCGACGGTAGGGATGCTACGCCGGAGCACCGACAGATGACACCCCTCAGTCGTCGAACGAGGAATCCGTTGCCGTGTCGTGTTCTTCGCGGACACTGCCCGCTCCCGTGCGCCGTCCGGGGCGTCGGAGCAGCCGGAGTGCGTCGGGTCGCAGGCTCCGCCCGCGCCGCAGCAGCGAGCCGAGGGTCGACTTCGGCTGCCAGTCGCGACCGTTGGGCAGTCCCCAGCCGCGGCGGACCGCACCCCAGCGCAGCCCGAGCGACAGCGCGATCGCGGCCACGATCCCGATCGACGGCGACCCCAGGGCGGACGCGACGACCATCACCACCGACGCCGCGACGGCCACGGTGGCGTACAGCGCGTTCCCGCCGAACACCGCGGGCACCCTGCGCAGCAGCAGGTCCCGCATCGCGCCGCCGCCGACCGCCGTGATCGTGCCCATGATGATCGCGGCAGGCCACTCCAGGCCGGCGTCGTAGGTGCGCTGCACCCCGACCACCGCCCAGAACCCGATCACCGCGGCGTCGAGCACGGTGAACAGTCGGTCCCAGGTGATCTCGGAGAACGACACGAAGAAGGCGATGAGTGCCCCGGCCAGGGCGACCGGCACGTAGAGCGGGTCGACGAGTGCGACCGGGGGGCCGTTCTGCAGCAGGGTGTCGCGCAGCATGCCGCCGCCGAGCCCCGAGACGAAGCCGACGACCAGGAACCCGAACAGGTCGAAGTCCATCGCGCGGGCGATCGATCCACCGAGCAGGGCGGACGCGAACACCCCGGCCAGGTCGAGCACGTTCGTGACCGACGCCAGGCCATCGACGGACAGCAGGTTCATGAGAACCATCAAACCCCACGCCGAACGACTGGCGGGCCGAACGACGGTTAGGTTAGCCTCACCTACGTCATGCTCGCCACTCTCGTCATCGGCCTCCGTGAAGGCCTCGAAGCGACGCTCATCGTCGGCATCATCGCCGCGTTCCTGCGTCGCAACCGTGTCCCCCTCGCCCCCATGTGGTTCGGCGTCGGGGTCGCCGTCGTGCTCAGCATCGGCGTCGGGTTCGGCCTGCAGGTCGTCGAGCAGGCCCTGCCGCAGGCGCAGCAGGAGGGCATGGAGGCGATCATCGGCATCGTCGCCGTGGTCTTCGTCACCGGCATGATCGTCTGGATGCGCACCCACGCGCGCACCCTGACCAAGGAACTCGAGGCGAGCGCGACCGAGGCGCTCGGCCGCGGCACCGCGTGGGCACTGGCCGGCATGGCCTTCCTCGCCGTGCTCAAGGAGGGCTTCGAGACCGCGGTCTTCCTCCTCGCCACCTTCCAGGCGTCGTCGGACACCGGTCTCGCCGCCCTCGGCGCGGTCATCGGCATCGCGGGCGCCGTCGTCATCGGCTACGGCATCTACACCGGCGGCGTCCGGCTGAACCTGTCGAAGTTCTTCACCGGCACCGGCGTCTTCCTGGTGTTCGTCGCCGGCGGGCTCGTGCTGACGGTGCTCCGGCGCGCGCACGAGGCCGGGTGGATCGTCATCGGGCAGCAGCGGACCGTCGACCTGTCCTGGCTCGCCCCGAACGGTTCGGTGCAGGGTGCGCTCGTCACGGGCGTGCTCGGCATCCCGCCGGATCCCCGGGTGATCGAGGTGCTCGGCTGGGTCCTGTACGTCGTGCCCGTCCTCGCCCTGACGCTCTGGCCCCGCGCCTGGCGTCCGTCTGCGGCACGCGTCCCCGCGATCCGTGCGACGGTCGCCGGTGCGCTCGCGGTCGCCGCCGCAGCACTGGCGATCGCCGTGCCGACGGGCGGGGTCGACCTGCCGCGCACCGCTGCGGTCAGCGGGGACGCCACCTCCGTCTCGGCGGACGTCCACGGCGCGTCCGGCGTCCTCCGCGTCGCCGGCACCACCACCGGCCAGGAGGCACGGCTCACCCTGCCGACGTCGGCCCACCGCCGCGTCACCCGCGCGGGCGTGGCCGCCGACCGGTGGCGGGTGCGCACGTCGGCCACCGCAGCGGACCGCCCCGCCACACTGACGCTCGACGACCTCGTCGACCTGTTCGGCCGGATCCCGGTCGGCGTCTCGCCGTCGACGAACCCCGGCCCGTTCACCGCCCGCTGGGCGGTGCGCGACACCGTGACCCTGTGGTCGGTCGGTGGTGGGGTCCTGGACGCCACCCGCGACGAACGCACGGTGCTGACGCTGAGCGACGGGGGCCTCCCGTCCGCGCGCACCACGACCCTGGACCGCTCCGTGTGGTCCGTCCCCGACTCCCGCGTCGAGCGGTCCGCCACTGCCGTGGCGACCGCGGACACGCGGGCTGCCGAGCTGCTGCTCTGGAAGGCCTGGTTGCCGATCGCCCTCGGCGTCGCAGCTGCCGCCCAGGCGCTGCTCGCGCTCCGTGACCGCCGTCGTCGGACGGCACCCGTGAACCCCACCCCCGAAACCGTCCCGACGCGCGGCCCACCCGCCGGGGACCCTGCAAGGAGCAACGACTATGCCGTTCGGTAAGCCCGTTCGACCCCTGATCACCCTCGGCGCCCTCGGCGTCGTCACCGCCCTCGCACTGACCGGCTGCGCGAGCTCCGACGGTGCCTCCGACCGCTCCACCGACGCCGCGAAGGTCTCGCGCGTCACCATCACCCTGACGAACGACGGCTCGGACCAGTGCAAGGTCTCCGAGACGAAGGTCCCCGCCGGGCCGGTCACGTTCTCGGTGAAGAACGAGTCCTCGACCGCCATCACCGAGGTCGAACTGCTGCAGGACCAGCGGATCCTGGGCGAGAAGGAGAACCTCGCGCCCGGCCTCGACGCCGTGCAGTTCACCGCGACCCTGAGCGGCGGGGAGTACCAGGTGTACTGCCCCGGGGCCGACACCGAGCTCACCGACTTCACGGTCACGGGCAAGGTCACCTCGACCGCGAACAGCAGCGCCGCCACCCTGCTCGACGAGGGCACGAAGGGCTACGCCGAGTACGTCGACGGCCAGGTCACCGACATGGTCACCGCGGTCGAACTCCTGCAGAAGGACATCGACGCCGGCGACCTCGACGCCGCGAAGACCGACTACGCGAACGCCCGACCGTTCTACGAGCACGTCGAGAGCGACGTCGACGGCTTCGTCAAGAAGGGCCACAAGGCGACCGACAACGCCGGCAACCTCGACTACCTGATCGACATGCGCGCCTCGAACCTCGACCCGGCCGTCGGCTGGAGCGGGTTCCACGCCGTCGAGAAGGACCTGTTCCAGGCGGGGGAGATCACCGCGTCGACGAAGAAGACCGCGGCCGACCTGACCGAGAACGTGCAGCTGCTCGCGCAGCTCGTCCCGACGCTCGACTACAAGCCCGAGGACCTGGCGAACGGTGCCGCCGGCCTGCTCGAGGAGGTCCAGTCGAACAAGGTCACCGGTGAGGAAGAGGCGTACAGCCACATCGACCTCGTCGACCTCGCCGCCAACGTCGAGGGCGCCCGTCAGGCCTTCGCGTACCTCAAGCCGGGCCTGACGAAGCTCGACCCGACCCTCACCGAGCAGATCGCGAAGCAGTTCGACGCGACGAACACGATGATGGACGGCTACCGCAACGCCGACGACCTCGGCGGCTTCGACACGTGGGACGCGGCGACCAAGAAGTCCGACGCGAACCGCATCTCGCAGCAGATCCAGGCCCTGCAGGACCCGCTGTCCCGCCTCGCCGAGAAGGTCGCCACCGCGTGACGCAGCCCGACGACGACCGCGCAGCCCGCACCGGGGTCTCCCGGCGCGGGCTGTTCGGCGCGGGACTCGCCGCGGCCGGAGCCGGCGCGGGCGCCGCGGTGGGCATCGGCGGCGCAACCGTCGCGACGGGCGTCAACCCGTTCACGGCGGCCGCCAACGGTGACGAGTCCATCGACCTGTCCCAGAGTCACCCGTTCTACGCGACCGCAGCACGGCAGCCGCAGGGCGGGGTGCAGACCGCACCCCAGCGGTACTGCGTCTTCATGACCTTCGACCTGTCCACCAGCGTCGCGACCGAGCTGCAGGTGCTCCTCGCCCGCTGGTCCGCGGCGATCGCGCAGCTGCAGGCGGGGAAGACCGTCGGCAGCGTCGAGCCAGCGCACGGTGACGGCGTCGGCGCGGACACCGGTGAGGCGCTCGACCTCGGCCCGGCGTCCCTGACGGTCACGGTGGGGTTCGGCCCCGGCGTGTTCGATGAACGCTTCGGTCTGGCCGACAAGCGTCCGGCGGACCTCGCCGACGTGCCTCGGCTGCCGAGCGACAACCTGCAGGCCGGACTGACCGGCGGCGACCTGTCGTTGCAGGCCTGCGCCGACGACCCGCAGGTGGCCTACCACGCCGTCCGCGACCTGGCCCGGATGGCGCGGGGGACGGCGACCGTGCGGTGGACCGTGCTCGGCTTCGGTCGTGCGTCGGCCGGCCCGCATCAGACGACGCCGCGCAACCTGATGGGCTTCAAGGACGGCACCAGGAACATCACGACGGACGAGGACCACGACCGCTTCGTGTGGGTCGACGACCCGGGCGACGGCGCGGAGTGGATGACCGGCGGCACCTACCAGGTGGTGCGGAAGATCCGGATGAACATCGAGATCTGGGACGCCGACGTCGTCAGCGACCAGCAGCGCGTGTTCGGTCGGTCCAAGATCGAGGGCGCACCGCTGTCCGGCGGGACCGAGCACACGACGCCGGACTTCGCGGCGGCCGGGAAGGACGGCGCCACGAAGATCGATGCGACGTCCCACATCGCCCTGGCCGCCCACGAGGCGAACGGCGGCGTGAAGATCCTTCGTCGTCCGTACAACTACACCGACGGCCTCAACGAGTACGGCCAGCTCGATGCCGGGCTGCTGTTCCTGGCGTACATGAACGACCCGGAGCACTTCACCCGGCTGCAGCGGAAGCTCGGCGCCTCGGACCGGTTGAACGAGTACGTCTCGCACATCGGCTCCGCGGTGTTCGCGATCCCGCCGGCACCGCGCAAGGGGTCGTACATCGGCGAGCAGCTGTTCCGCTGACCGTGCCCGGAGCGCGCTGACACCGCTGTGGGAGAGGGCGCCCTCCGCCGTTTCCCTGGAGGCGGAGGGCACCCGCGCCGCGGGGTCTCGTCGAACGGAACCACCGCCGACCTGAGAGGCGACCCGGCGCGACGCGTCGCGATGCGACAAGCCCGACAGTACCCCGCCGATCCCCGGATCCGCCGTGCCAGCGCTGCTATGGGACAGGGAGCGCGGCAGCGGATCGGCGCGCGGTGCGCGCCGGACGCGATCCGTGCCTCCCGGCGCGACGGAACGGGCCGTCTCACGGTGGTGAGACGGCCCGTTCGTGTCGGACGGGAGGCGCGGTGTCAGTCCGTCTGGACGCTCGCGTCGGTCCGTGCGCGCTTCCGGCGCACGGCGACGAGTGCGGTGATTCCCGCCAGCAGGAGCAGGCCCGCTGCGATCCCCGGCGCCGTCAGGTCCGCGCCCGTGTAGGCGAGGTCGCCGCCGGCGTTCGTGGAGTCGGCGGGGTCCCCCGCCAGGTCGGTTCCGGTTCCGGTGCCGGCGCCCGGAGCGTTGCCGTTGCCCGCGCCCGGGTCGGTCGGGTCCGTGGGGTCGGTCGGGTCCGTGGGCTCGGTCGGGTCCGTGGGCTCGGTCGGGTCCGTCGGGTCGACGGCTGCGGCGAGCGGGATGGTCACGGCGAGCGTGATCGTCTGGCCACCCGGCAGGGTGACCACGAGCGGTGCGTCCGTCGTGGCCGCGGCACGGGCAGCCGCATGGACCGTCGCTGCGTCGGCCGACGACTCGATGGTCGGCACGGCGAAGGTCAGCGTCGCGCGACCCTGCTCGTCGGTCTTGTCGACGATCGTCGGGTCGATCTCGGCGGTGGCGAGCTCGACGTCACCGGCACCGACCGACACGGTGCCGGCCGCAGCGGGGTCGTCGCTGCTGAACACGAGCGACGACAGCGCGATGCTGATCTCGTCACCGGGCTGGAACCCGCCCTCGGGGGTCGGCGTCACCGTGGTGCCGACGGCGCGCTGGTCGGTCGGCGGCGTGACCGTCGGGTTGGCGAGGAAGTAGTCCACCTGCGCCTGCAGGTCGACCTGGCCCGAGTCGGCGATGTTCGTGCCGGTCGCGAAGGCGGCGAAGTTGTCGCCGCCGGTCGACAGGAACGAGTTGACCGTCACCTTGAGGGTGTCGCCGAGCGCGATCGGCTCGCCGTTCAGGGTCATGCCGGTGATGCGCTCGCCGCGACCCTTCGCGGGGTCGTAGGTGTACGCGAAGCCGTCCGAGACGCCGAGCTTGAGGAACGGACGCTCCAGGCCGTCGGGCTGCCACTGCTGCTCGAGGGCGTTCTTGATCTGCTGGCCGGTCATGTCCTCGGTGACCAGGGTGTTCGCGAACGGCTGGACGAGCGCGGCCTCCTTGTAGGTCACTGTGCCGTCGGGGTCGCCGGCGCCGCTCGACGCGTACACCATGTCCGTGCGGAGCCCGCCGGGGTTCATGAAGGCGACCTGCGAGCCGTTGCGCTCGGTCGCGGAGCGCTGCACCTCGGCGATGTAATTGCCGAGCGCGGACTCGCCGCCGCGGTTCTCCGTCTTCCGGTCCGACTGCACCGCACGACGCAGGTCGCCGGTGATCTCGCCGAGCTTCTTGCTGCCCTCGACGTCGGCGACGGCCTTCGCGGCCGTCACGATGCCGGTGACCGCGTTGACGGACGTGGCGTCGGCCGGTACGCGGGTCTCACCGTTGACGGACTTCACTTCGGACGTGATGCCGGTGAGCTGCTTGTCGGCGTCGACGGTGAGCTGCAGGTGCCCGTAGTTCACGCCGTACGAACCGGTCTGGATCACCGGGCGGGTCGTGCCGTCCGGGCCGGCGATCCGGTGGTTGTAGGTCGCGTGGGTGTGTGCCGAGACGATCGCGGACACCTTCGACGAGACGCCCGAGGTGATCGTGCCGAACGCACCGGACCCGGTCGCGTCGGCGAGGGCGTTCGTGGTGGCGCCCTCGTGCACGAGGAGCACGAGCACGTCGGCCTCGTCGTTGGCGTCGTCGCCGTCGGTGAGCTGGTCGGCGTACTTGTTGACCTGGCTGACGATCGGGGCCATCGCGAGCCCCTGCACGCCACCCGGGCTGACGAGCCCGGGGATGAGGTCCTCGGTGGTCGCGCCGATGAAGCCGACCTTCACGCCGCCCTTCTCCACGATGGAGTACGGGGTGAACGCGGGGTCGGTCGTGCCCTGCTTGACGATGTTCGCCGAGACGTAGGGCCAGTCGGCCCGGTCCTCGATGCGCCCGGTCAGGTCGTCCTGGCCCTTGTCGAGCTCGTGGTTGCCGATCGCGCTGACGTCGAGGTCCATGGCGTTGAGCGCATCGATCGTCGGTGCGTCCTGCTGGATCAGCGAGGTGAACGTCGAGGCACCGACGTTGTCGCCGACACTGGCGAAGATCGTGTTCGGGTTGGCCTCGCGGTACGACTGCACGACGCCGGCGAGCTTGGCGGCACCGGCGGCCTTGTCGACGGCGGTGCCCTCGGACTCGATGCGGCCGTGGAAGTCGTTGACGTCGATGATGTCGATCGTCGTGTCGCCCTCGGCGGCGACGGCGGTGGAAGGGACGGACAGTGCGACGAGCACACCCGCGGTGGCGAAGGCCGCGCCGCTGATGGTGCGCCGTCGGCGGCGCGGAGAGGAGTGGAGGTTCATCGTCGGAGAACCTATGAGGACGCACAGCCGACCCGCCAGTGCCGGGTCGAAGTCGTCACACGACGTTCACATGCGCAACACCCGTCGTGCTGCGTGCTGCGTGCTGCGTGCTGCGTGCTGTGCGTGCTGCGCCGTCACTCCGCGGCGATGAGGGGGCGGAGCGTGCGGTGGGCGATGCGCAGCCCTTCGAGGACCTTCTCGTCGGTGCCGCCCCAGAGCGGGTCCTCGTGTTCGACCGACAGGGTGCCGTCGAAGCCGGCCTCGTACAGGCGGTCGACGACGTGCGGCCAGTCCACGACGCCACGCCCCGGCACCCGGAAGCGCCACCAACCCATGTCCCACGGGTCGTCGCCCTTGTGGACCTTTCCGAAGAAGCCGTACTCGTCGCGCTTCCGGGGGAACAGCTCGAGGTCCTTCGCCTGGGCGTGCACGATGTGCTCGGCGAACGGCAGGATCGTCTCGACCGGGTCGATGCCGATCCAGGTCAGGTGCGACGGGTCCCAGTTCAGGCCGAAGCCGAGGCCGGTGACCCAACCCCAGAGCTCGGGGGAGTACGCCAGGTTGCCGGGGTAGCCGTCCGGGTGCCAGCCCTCCATCACGCAGTTCTCGATGATCAACCGCACGCCGCGCTCGCCGGCGTAGTCGACGAGCTCGGGGAGGACCCGGTTCCCTTCGGCCATGTTCTCCCGCACCGACTTGCTGTTGTCGCGGCCGATGAACGTGCCGACGTACGGCACGCCGAGGCGCTGCGCCCCGTCGATCGCGTGGAACAGGTGCGTCTTGATCTCGGCGCGGCGGGCGAGGTCCTGGTGCAGGTTGTTCTCGTAGTACGCGAGCGCGGAGATCTCGAGGCCGGTGCGGTCGAGCAGGGCACGGGTCGCCGCGGCGTCCTCGTCGGTGAACGTCGCCACGGGCAGGTGCGCCGCCTCGAAGTCGCGGCCACCGGTGCCGGGCCACACGCCGACCTCGAGCCGCTCGTACCCCTGCTCGGCGGCGAAGTCCGCGATGCGGTCGAGGGTCCAGCCGGGCAGGCAGGCCGTCAGCATGCCGAGCTTCACCGGATCTCCCGCCACGTGTTCTCGGCCGCGCTGGTGATCACGGCGTCGATGATGTCGGCGGAACGTGCGCCGTCCGCGAAGGTCGGCAGGCCGTCGGGGGCCACACCGGTGCGGACCGCGGTGTGCGTGTCGGCGACGAACGCGGCGAAGGCGTCGAGGTAGCCCTGCGGGTGCCCGGACGGCACGATCGCCAGACGCCGCTGGTCCGGGTACCCCTGCGACGGGTCGCGCACGACGATCTGCGCGCCGCGCTCGTTGCCGAACCACGCGGACTCGGGCTGCTCCTGGTCGAAGGCGGCGCTGCCCCGGGTGCCGTCGACCTCGAACCACAGGCGGTTCTTCCGGCCGGACGCCACCTGCGAGATCACCACGTTGCCGATGCGCCCGGTGCCGGTGCGGAACGTCGCGACCGCGGTGTCCTCGGTGGTGACCTCGGCCCGTTCCGCGGCGTCGGCGACCGGGTCGGGGTCCGGGGAGCCGGAGAACGACGGCCCCGAGGCCGCGGGCCGGGTCGGGTAGACGATGTCGGTCGCCGCGGACACCGAGGTGAAGCGCTCGCCGGTGACGAACTCGACCAGGTCGCACCAGTGCGAGCCGATGTCGGCGAACGCGCGGGACAACCCGCTCGAGGTCGGGTCGACCCGCCAGCTCGAGGCGTCCTCGTCGAGCATCCAGTCCTGCAGGTAGTGGCCGTGCACGGCGAGCAGTCGACCGAGGTCGCCGTCGGCGATGCGCGCGCGGATCTCGCGGATCATCGGGTGGTAGCGGTACACGAACGGCACGGTGGCGACGACGCCGGCGTCCGCCGCCGCGGCGACGAGTTCGGCGGCCTGCGCCGGGTCGATCGCGAGCGGCTTCTCGCACACCACGTGGATGCCCGCGGCGATGACCGCCATCGCCTGCGGGTGGTGCTGGTCGTTCGGCGTGCAGATGTGCACGACGTCGGGGGCGTCGGCGATGACGTCGTCGAGCGAGGCGTACCCACGAGGCAGGTCGAGTTGCGCCGCGACCTGCTCGGAGCGCGATGCGTTCCGGCCGAGCACCCCGAGCACCTCGGCACCGGCGGCCCGGGCAGCGCGGGCATGGACGCCCGCGATCATGCCGGTGCCGATCACGACGACGCGGAGGCGTCGTCCTTCGTACCCACTGCTCATGGTGCTCCCTCGCGCCGAACTGTCACCACCGTAGCGGCCCGGCCGTCCACCGGGGCCGATGAGTACGGTCGGAGGCATGTCGAGCCTCCAGACCAGCCTGCTCATCCTCGGAGCCAGCGGCGACCTGTCCAAGCGCCTGCTCCTGCCGGGTCTCGCGACCCTGCTCGAGGTCAAGGACGACTGGGACGTCCAGCTCATCGGGGCGGGTGTCGAGGACCTGTCCGACGCCGACTGGAAGGTGCAGGTGCGCGAGTCCTTCGAGAACGCGCAGGCGTCGAAGAACGAGGGCGACGAAGGGGCGGAGGGCGACTCGTCGCTGTCGGAGCGGCTGCAGGCCGTGATCGACGCGTCCTCGTACCGCAAGGCCGACGTCACGAGCGCCGACGACCTGCGCGCGCTGCTCGGAGCCTGCGACCACGACCCCGCGATCTACTTCGCGCTGCCGCCGGCCGTGACCGAGAAGAGCTGCGAACAGCTCGCCCACCTCGACCTGCCGAAGCGCACCCGCCTGGCGCTCGAGAAGCCGTTCGGCACCGACGCCGCCAGCGCCGAGCACCTGAACGACCTGCTGCACTCGTTCATCCCCGAGGAGCGCATCCACCGGGTCGACCACTTCCTCGGCCGCTCGACGGTGCTCAACCTGATCGGCCTGCGCTTCGCGAACCGCATCATCGAGCCCCTGCTGTCCTCGCAGCACGTCGAACGCGTCGACATCGTGTACGACGAGACCCTCGGGCTCGAAGGACGCGCCCGCTACTACGACAAGGCCGGCGCCCTCACCGACATGATCCAGAGCCACCTGCTCCAGGTCATGGCCGTCGTGGCCATGGAGGCGCCTGCGTCGATCGATGCCGACGACCTGCGGACCCAGAAGGAACTCGTGCTGCGTGCCGTGCGGCCGTGGGGCGGGGACGTCGTCGCCGCCGGCAAGCGCGCCCGGTACACCGCGGGCACGGTCGGCGACCGCACGCTGCCGTCGTACGCCGACGAGGACGGGGTCGACCCGTCGCTCGGCACCGAGACCCTGGCCCAGCTGACCCTGGAGATCGCGAACTGGCGGTGGGCCGGAGTCCCCTTCACGCTGCGTTCCGGCAAGGCGCTCGCGAAGCAGCGCCGCGAGATCGTCATCACGTTCAAGGACTCCCCGCAGGTGCCCGTCGGCCTGTCCGGCGCCGCCCACCCGGACCGGCTCCGGATCTGGATCGCCCCGGACGAGATGCAGCTCGAGCTCAACGTCAACGGCCCCGGCGACCCGTACACGATCGACCGCACGAGTCTCGAGACGACGTTCAACCCCGGACGACTCAGCGCCTACGGCGAGGTCCTGGCCGGGGTGCTCGAGGGCGACGCGACCCTGTCGGTCCGTGGCGACAGCGCCGTGCAGGGCTGGAAGGTCGTCGGACCGTTCCTCGAGGCGTGGAAGGCCGGCACGACGCCGCTCGACGAGTACCCGGCCGGGTCGAGCGGTCCTGAGGACTGGGACAACATCGACGCCTGAGCCGGACGGCGGCGTAGCGTCGGACGACGTGACCACCATCGACGACGTCCTGCAGACCGTTCCCGAACCCGCCGGCGCCGACATCCGTGTCGAGCCCGTCCACTACGACCACGACGGCACCGACCTGCTCGGCGTGCTCGCCAAGGACGCGGCCGTCGCCGGTCCCCGCCCGGCCGTCCTGGTCGTGCACGACTGGCACGGCGTGAACGAGCACGTCGAAGCGCGCGTGACGATGCTCGCCCGCCTGGGCTACGTGGCGTTCGGCGCGGACATCTACGGCGCCGGCGTCCGGCCCGGTGACGACACCGCCGGCCAGGTCGCCGGGTCGTACTACCAGGACCTGCCGCTGCTCCGGGCACGTGCCACCGCCGGACTCGAGCGGCTGCGGCAGGACCCCGACGTCGACCCGGCCCGCATCGTCGTCATCGGGTACTGCTTCGGCGGCTCCACCGCGATCGAGCTCGCGCGCACCGGCGCGGACCTCGTCGGTGCGGTGTCGTTCCACGGCGGGCTCATCACGCACGACCCCGCCGACGTCTCGGCGATCCGGGCGAAGCTGCTCGTGCTGACCGGGGGATCGGACCCGGTCGTGCCCGACGACGCCGTGCACGCCTGGCAGGACGAGATGCGCACCGAGCCCGGCGTCGACTGGCAGGTCGTCACCTACGCCGGGGCCATGCACGCGTTCGCCGTACCGGGGACCGACGCGCCCGACCACGGCGCCCAGTACCAGGAGCGCGCCGACCGCCGATCGTGGCAGGCACTGCGGGTGTTCCTGGCCGAGGTGTTCGGCGAGGAGGCCGCGGCGCTGTGACGTCGGGGGCTCGGCTGTCGCCTCGCGACACGCCGGGTGGAGCGGTCGGGCGGCCTCGATTGGCGCCCGGGCCGGAGCTGTTGTAGAGTCTTCCACGGCCGCAAGGCCACGCGCTCGTAGCTCAATGGATAGAGCATCTGACTACGGATCAGAAGGTTGGGGGTTCGAGTCCCTTCGAGCGCACAGGAGTAGCCGCGAAGTGCATCCCCCGGTGCATCCCCGCAGTAGAAACACCGAACAGCAGACGCCCCGAGCTCCGGCTCGGGGCGTTCTGCGTTTCCGCCTCGCCACAGCCGAACCCGTTAAGCGGAGCGCTTGATTCCGCCGAAGTGAAGCACTTCCATCGACGAGGGGAGCACGTCGGCGGTCGCCCGTACGATCCCGGCATGGCCGAGCACAAGTGGGCTGCCCCCGAGCACCAGGACGTCCCCATCTACGCGGCCGAGTCGCTGCCGCTCGACGCGATCGGTTCGCCGGAGCAGCTCGATGCGCCGGAGCCGGTGTGGATCGACCGTCTGCGGTTCGAGCAGATCGGCGTGCTCGAGAAGGTGAAGGCGTTCGCGGTCGCCCAGTCCGACGTCGCCGTGTTCGTGGAGATCTCGTGGCAGGGACGGCTGCAGCGTGCGTGGGTGCTGCGGTCGTCGGTGACCCGGCGCAAGCTCGCGCCGCGGCGGGACTGATGGCGCGTCGGCGCCGCGACCGGTGGGCGCTCGGGCCGGCGCTCTCGCTCCCCGAGGTGGCGCGCGGCGGCCCGGACTACGACGTCGTCCCGCCCGACCCCGTGCTCGCGTGGGTGCAGTTCCCCGACCGGACCCTTGAGGTCGAGGCGCACGTCATCGCGTACACGGAGCGTGCGGTGCTCGTCGAGTGGGGGTTCTCGCAGGCTGCGGAGTGCGCGTGGGTCTGGCGCGATGCGATCCGCTCCCGTGAACAGGGGTAGGCGTTCAGTGGCGCCCCGGCCGTAGAGTGATTCTCACCATGAGGAACATCGTCGCTGTTGCTGCCGGCCTTGCGCTCGTCCTGGCAGTCGCTGGCTGCTCGTCGGACCCCGGGACCGACGCGACGACCGCCAGCAGCTCGGATGGCCGCACCGCGACCCCGACGCCGACCGCCACCCCGGCGCCTGTGATGGTGGTCGTGCCCGACGCGTCTACCGGCCTCACGAGCGAGGTGACGAAGATGGACGAGCTCGGCCTCAAGCCGGTCGTGCTCGACGCCACCGGCACCGACGTCACCTACCACTTCCTCTCGGACGACTTCGGGTCCGAGTCCATCTTCGTGTCGCAGAAGCCGGCGGCGGGGACCGTGGTCGAGGACGGCGCCACCGTTACCGTGAAGGTCCGCGACCCGAAGGTGGTCATCTCGGCGGACTTCTCCGGCTCGGGCGGCACAATCACCAGCCTCGACGGCTCCTCGATCAGCCAGGTGACGGATGCGCCGCAGCACTGGGAGAAGGAGGTGCCGTACGGCGGCACGACCGACTACACCTTCACCAACCCGTACGCGGCCGGCACCCTGACGTGCACGGTGACACAGGAGGGTGAGGTCGTGAAGACGAACACAGCGTCCGGTCCGTTCGCCTCGACCAACTGCTGATTGGTCATGGCCACCAACGTCAGCATCGCGATGCACGCGCTCGGAGCCGCCATCGAGACGATGAACAGCAGCTCCGACCTCACAATCGGCAGTGCAGCCGTCGGTACAGCCGCGTTCTGGGCCTGCGCCCTCGACGAGCAGCTGCGCGTCACCGACCCGACCTACGACGCCCGGCGAGACGCGAACCCCGACGGAGAGGTCTTGCCGGGCATCAGGCTCCTCCGCAACGCAGTGACGCATGGCGCCGTGGTGGCCGTGCAGAAAGCACCCGGGGTCGTTTTCCCGATCAGGTTCCCCGTCGAGTTCTCGCACCTCGCGTACCGGCCGCTTGAGGACGTGCTCGCGAGCTGGAAAGGGAGACGGCACGTCACTGCTGAGAGCCCGCGTCAGGACGCCGTGTATCGGGCCTCCCTCGAGGGTTTGCAGCTGGTCGCGCCGCTGGTGCGCGCCTACCGGTGGTTTGACCAAACGACGAAAGACCCCCTCGGAACTCCGTGAGGAGCCCCGAGGGGGTCAGTTCGTTCAGCCCGTAGGCGCATCAGTCGGCTCGCCCGCCAGCGGCGGTGTGCACGCGCCGGACACGTCGCTCGTCGTCGCGTCGGTGAACGTGAACCGGAACGCCGTGCCAGCGTCCGTCAGCACGCACGTCACCGAGGCGACGCCGCGGCCGTCGGATCCGTTCTTGCCGTCAGCGCCGTCCTTGCCAGCCGCGCCCGTCGCTCCGGTAGCGCCCGGCGGGCCCTGAGCACCAGTCGCGCCGTCACTGCCGGCGGCACCGGTCTGGCCTGAGACGCCCATCTCACCGGCAGACCCGGTTGCGCCAGCAGCGCCGTCGGATCCGTCGGAACCGTCGGTGCCATCAGCGCCGTCCCGGCCGTCTCGACCGTCGACGCCGTCCTCGCCGTCAGCGCCGGCGGCACCGGACGCGCCAGTCGCTCCGGTTGCGCCCGACGTCGCCGTGGACGGGACATCGTCTGGCTTCGTCGTGGACGGCTTCACGCCCTGCCGCTCGGACTCGTCGTACAGCTGCGAGTACTCGTCGAACAGCCGGTCGTACCGCTTCGACGCTTCCGTGCTCGCTGCCCCAAGCTGGAAGTTCCGAGTTCGGAGCGCGTCGATCGTGGCGAACTGGGATGCGACTAGGGCCACGATCGCGGTGATCGCGGTGATGACGACGACCCATGTGACGACCGACTGCCAGGCCGCGGTGAAGAGGCTACGGACGAACCGCATCGCGAGTCGTGAACGGGTCATGGTGCACCTCCTCGTGCGAGCAGGATCCCGACGATGGCCGTGATGATCGGCCCGGCGACCGCCAGCGCGATCGAGAGCGTCGCCGTCTTCCGCATCCGATCGGACTCAGCCCGCTGTGAAGCCTCTGCTTTGTCTCGTTCGGCGGACTTCGTGTGGAAGCCATCGATCTCGTCGCGCATGTCCTTCATCCGGGCGTCTAGAGCACGCCGGTCTGCCTGGTAGGTGTCCTGCGTGACGACCTTCCCGCCGATCGCGCGGATCTCCTCCCGAAGGGAGTCGAGGCCGCGCATGAGTTCCCAACCAGTGGGCTCGGGCCCCTGTGGCTCAGGCACAGATTCCCCTTCCATGGGTCAGGACGGTCAGGACGATGCGAGGTGTTTCGGCTCGTCGGGGTCAGTGCGCTGCGCCTCCTGCTCCGTGCGGTAGTCGACGGTCGACGGCGTGAACTGCGCGGGCTGCAGCTCCGGTGTCGCCGGGTTGATGGCGTTCTTCGGCAGGAAGGCAGCGAGGAACCCGACGACGAAGCCGGTCGCCACAGCGCCAGCGGCGGCACCGACCTTCGCGGTGTCGATCTTCCCGTCAGCCCAGAACCCCGTCACCGAGATCCCACCGATCCCGAGCGCCGCGCCAGCGACACCCGCCGACCACGCCTTCTTCGCTCGAGCGCCGAGGTTCGCGATGAACCGGCTGAGCCCGGACGCGGGTACGGCTTCGTGCTTGCTGTTGTCCGTCATGGTCGTCTCCTCAGAGGTTGCGGTCGTCGATGAGCTTCTGCAGGTCGGCGTCGATCGACCCGAAGGTGGACTGGCGGCGCTCGGCGGTCTGGCGGATGATCCGGTTCATCCGGTCGGAGGTGACCTTCGTGGCACGCTTCGTCGCCTGCGAGTAGGGCACGGCATCGGCCTTGGCGGTGAACTTCTGGACGGTGAACTCGCCGACCAGGTAGTAGTACTTCGCCTTGAACAGCATGAGCATCCCTCCCGGGGACGTGATGACGGCCGGGACCGTCGGCTTCTTGATGGTGGATTTCGACGGCTTCGCGGCGACGCCGTGGTACAGGTCCGCCGCGTTCGGGTACGGGGCGAGCCGTTCCGCGCGGGTCGCCATCTCGTGATGCCACGGCTCTCCGAAGTTCGCGCCCGTCCACGTCCCACCTCGGGACTCGACGATTGCGTGGAGCATCGCGAACTCGGCGGTGGTGAGTGCCCGGTTCGATCCGTCGGGCATGGTGATGCCGAAGTCGACCGCGTTGCCGTGGTTGACCTCGTCATGGCGCGAGGTGAACGGAGGTGCGACGGCGATGCCGAGGACGAAGCGATTGGCCCAGAACCAGGACTGCCGGGCCCGGGAACGCATGCCCTCGTTGACGGACAGCTTCCCGGTGGCACCGCGCGCCTTCTGCCAGTTGTTGAAGTCGACCATGACGGACAGCACCTGCAGGGCCATCCGTGCGGACGCGACGAACTGGCGAACGCGTCGGAGATCCCCGTACGACGACGGGCC
The DNA here is from genome assembly GCF_015350945.1 of Curtobacterium sp. VKM Ac-2884. Classification (NCBI taxonomy): domain Bacteria; kingdom Bacillati; phylum Actinomycetota; class Actinomycetes; order Micrococcales; family Microbacteriaceae; genus Curtobacterium; species Curtobacterium sp. VKM Ac-2884. The sequence goes on along the minus strand of NZ_JADKSA010000001.1, from coordinate 592,801 downwards.
GACGCTGAACTTGGCGACCATGCGCCCTCCTTGAACGACGAAGGCCGCCCCGAAGGACGGCCAGATGGGATGGTGCGAGGTCAGGCGGTGTCGCCGCCGAGGGAGTCGATCGCGGCTTGGAGCTGCACCGCTTTCGCGTCGGACTCGGCGGCGCTTTCGAGGATCTGCGCCGACAACAGGCGGTTGCTGTCCGCGGACGCTTTCGCCTGGTCGCGCTGCCACATGAGCGTCCCGATGGCGGAGTCCGGGTACGTCGGCAGCTGCGGTTCGATGCCAGCGCTGTCCGCCGGGGCGTCGGGCACAGTGGGGTCGGTCATGGTTCTCCTACGGTCTCGGGGTTGCGGTGTAGTAGATGATGGGAGCGCCGGACGCGCCCGACGTCCAGTTGCCCAGGGCGAACGTGACGGCGTCCTTCGTGACCGAGTTGATGCCGATGGTGACGCGTGAGTTGGATCCGTTCGCGTTGACCAGTGGGGGCTTCGTGAACCGTCCCGAGGGGAACGCGACCGTCAGCGTGTCCGAGCTGTTCGCGGCGAGTGTCCCGGGATAGGTCGAGGTCCCGGTCAGCGGAAGAGGAGACTGTCCGGTGCTCGAATCGCGCAGCTGTCCGGCGTTGACGACGTCGGCCGTGACAACGACGCCCTCGGCTTCCTTCGACACCACGGTCTGGTAATTGTTCCCGCCTGCCTCCGGCGCAAGATTCAGCCGAAACCTCTCGGCCGTCACAAACCCTGAACCCTGTCGGGTCGCGTTCAGCCCCCCGAACCCGTAGTAGCCGTTGCAGTCCACATCACCAAGCCGCGACAGTTTCGTGTACTGGTTCGTCGACGAAATCGTTGAAGGTGCCCGGAGCGAACCGCCGTTGAACGCGATGCCAGACGCGGCGATCGGTGTCCCTGACGCGTCGAGCGCCCCGATGAACAGACTCAGCGAGTCGTTCACGACTGCCGCGGAGATCGCTCCCGCCCGCGTACCGGTGGAATCGTAGACATCGATTCGCCGCTGCAGCATCTCGATGCGTGCCCCAGAGGCGGCCGTCTTGATCAGCGCCCCGGTGAGGGTGATGCCGTTGAGCGAGTCGACGTCGATCATGCCGGCGGTGATCTTCTTCGCCTGCACGACGTTGGCGAACAGGTAGTCGATGACGGCCTGCGACATCGTCGCGCCGGACGTGACGAACAGGTTCGACACGTTGACGGTCTGGAAGTTCCCCGTCGCGGCCGCGATCTTCTGCGCGACGAGCTCGGCGATCGCCGCGCTGCCCGCGGTGAGCTTCGCGACGTCGAGGTTCGCGATGACCTCGGACCGGATCTGCTGCGGCGTCCACACCGGGGCCGCGAGCGTCCCCGACTGCAGCCACTGCCCAGCGACATTCTTCGCCGAGTCCCAGAGGAACCAGATGGTGCCGTTGGGTGCTGTCCCGGACGGGCCCGCCGTCGACGAGTAAAGGATCAGCGGCTTGCTGTCCGCGGTCGCCTGCGCCGCCTTCGCGGCGTTCGACGCGGCCGTGGCGTCCTGCTGTGCTTTCGCCGCGTTGGCGGCGGCGTCGATGGCTACCTGGTCGGTGACCTGAACCCAGTCCGACGCCGTCGCGTCGAACACCCACGGGGTGTTGTCGCTCGAACGGATCCAGAGGTTCCCGACTGCAGCGTTCGCGCCCGTGGGCTTGGATTGCTGCCGGATGACCTTGCCCTTGGCGTTCGCGATGCCGGCGGCGGTGAGGGCGGCGGTGTTCGCGTCCGTTGCGGTCTGCTGCGCGACGCTGGCGGCGGCGTTGGCCTGGGTGGCGACGTCCTTGGCCGCCTGAGCGGCCGCAGACGCCGTTGCGGCAGCCGTGGCGGCGTCGAGCGCCTTCTGGTCGGTGATCGGCACCCATCCGGTGCCGCTGCCCGCGATGAGGCGGCGAGAGGCGTACACATCCGGGTTGTTGACCGTGGCAGAGAGATCGACCTGGATCGTGACGACAAGCGTTGAGGTCGTCGGAGTGACGTACCCGCCGAAGTCCCAGCGCTCGGCGTCGCCGGTAGTGCTGTCGCCGTGGTCGGTGAAGACGTACGAGCCGAGGATCGGACCGTCGACGCCGCCATCGCGGATGCGGGCGATGGTCTGCTTCTGCAGGCCGTTGAGGGCCATGGACACGTACAGACCAACGTTCACCGCGAGGCGGAGCCCAGCGGTGAGGCCGGTCAGCGTCATCCCATCGACGATGCGTTCCTGGCTGATGGTGTCGCGGGTGGCGATCTGAGCGACGCCTGCCGGGTCGATGATCTTGCTGTACTCGACGTACCGGTTCGGGGTGTTCTTCGGGACACCGTTCGCGTCCGGGGTGATGTCGATCCACAGGTTCGCCGTGGACGCCCGCGACCCGGTGGGAGCCGACACCTGGTAGATCGTCTCGCCCTTCGACGCTGCGAGCCCGGCAGCATCGCGGGCCGCGTCGGTGGCAGCCTCCGCTTCGGTCTTGGCAGACCCAGCAGCGACGATTGCCGTCTCGACATCGTCTGAGATCCCGTCGACACGGGTCCCGAACGCCACGTTGATGGCGGCCTGCGCTTCCTCGATCTCTTCGCGCGCGACGTCGAGGTTGGTAGCCGCCAGCTCGAGCTGCGCGTCGAGATCCGCCATCTGAGCGTCGATCTGCGTGGCGAGGTCAGAGACTGCTTCGCCGTGCTCGTCGAGGTCGTCCTGCAGCTGGGGGAGCGCGTCCGCAGCGTCGGTGGCAGCGTCGACTGCCTCGGCGAGGTCGGTGTCGTTGTCGCCGACGGACGAGGAGCTCAGCTGGTCCGCGGCCGCGAGGCGCATGGCGAGCGCCTCAAGCTGCGCGACCTTCGCGCCGAGATCCTCGTTCGACTGCACGGTGTCACCCTCCGTAGATAAACGAGTCCGAGCGCTTCAGCGTCAGGACCGCGATGTTGTCCGATTCCGGTTGTTCCTCGACGATGCGGTGGAGGACGTCGATGGGGCCGTGCCCCTTCAGCGTCACCTGCACCGGCACGTCGTCACCGATCTGCCATGAGCCGAACGGCACCCCGCGAGTACCGCGGACGCGCAGCTGCTGCACCTCGAGGACGTTCTGCCGGGACGCGAGCTCCCGGTTGATGCGCCGGTCCATCGCGACGTTCGACTTCACGTCCTTGTCGGTCACGACCGCTACCCGCCGGATTCGCCCGTTGCGGCGGGCCGTCGTGCGCCGGATCGACTTCGCGCCCTCGCCCGCGCCGATCCCGACCACGTCCGAGGCGTAGTCGTCGCCCGGGACGGTCGACTTGATGACGTCGACGACGTTCACGCCCTGCTGGAACGCGATGTCCGCGCGGAGGCGGCCGACCCGTGGGTAGTAGATGTGGATCGTCGATGTGATGTCGTCGCCGCTCTTCGTCCACTCGTCGAGGTAGTCGAACGGGGCGTCATCGGCGAGAGTCTGCACCGTTTGACCGCAGTCCGGCGCCTCCCACCACAGCAGCTCGAACGCGCCCCCGTCGTCCTTCTTCGCCTTGGTCGCCGCGACCTTGAGCTTGTACGCCCGGTCCTTCGCCGCCTTCGCCGTCGCGACGACCTTCGCCTGCCGGGTGACCGCGGCCTGCTGCGTCGTGATCGTGTCGTTCTTCGCCTTCTTCCGCGCCGTCACGTCGTTCACCGCTGCCTGCGCGCGGTTGATGCGCGCCTGGTCCTTCGGCTTCGCCTTCTTCGCCGCGGAGAGCTCAGCATTGTCGGACTGCGACTCGTCGACGAGCGCGCTGTACGCCTTCCGCGAGGCCGACACGATCGCCGCGAGACGCTTCCGCTCGGCGACCTCGGTGTTGTACGCCTTCACCGAGGCGTTGTACGCGTTCGTGGCGTCCACGGCGTTCTGAGTCGAGAACGTGCCGACCCGGACCGTGGTTGACCCCTGCACCTTGATGCCGAGGTCGCCGTCGGGCTGCGACTGCACGTGGTTGACCAGGGTCCGGACGATGTCCGCCGGGTCGACCTTCGCGAGGTACCGCGCGGGCCCGAGGTACGGAGTGCCGAAGAGGACCGTCGAGTCCGTCGCGGCCTCGACCGTCCACGTGCTTGGGCTGTCCTCGGGGGTGGCGATGACGATGCCACCCCAGAGGACGCGGTCGTCGTCGCCGAGCTTGTAGATCCGCGTGTTCCACTCCTGCACGAGCGGGAGCCCGTCGACGTCCGACTTGCGCTCGGCGAACGCGCCCGACACGGAGAACTGCAGCGAGCCGGCCCCGGATAGGGAACGGACCGGCGCGTCCTTCACCGTGATCGGAGCGTCCGTGTGCAACGTCGCGCCGGTGAGCGCGCGCTTGAGAATCCACCTGCCGCGCATCACACGGGCTTCTCGTAGAAGGTGACCCGGTAGGTCATCTGCGAGCCGTCGTCGTACTGCAGGTTCGCCTGGCCTGCGTTCTTCCGCATGAGCGAGGTCGGGCGGAGCGTCTTGCCGCGCAGCGCGCGCACGTCGCCGTACGTCGACGCGATGTAGACGCCTCGGGTGCTGGTCACGACTGCGTCGAAGTTGAACGACACGGAGTCGCCGTCGACGATCGTCGCGCCGGACGTGTCGCGTCCTTGTACGTTGCCGCCACCAGTCGAGTTCCCCAGCGCTGCGAGCTGCGCGATCGTGAGGGTGATCCGGACGTGGGTCGCCCAGTCCGGCACCGGCACGTCCGGCGTGAAGGGCGGGAACACGGTGCCGGCGGTCGCCGACAGGGTCGCCTTCGCTGTGCCCGGGTCGAACAGCTCGACCGTCGTTTCCCGCGGACGCGCCAGACGACGCAGATCGGTGATCATGGCGTTCGTGAACGTGGCGGTGTTCGCCGGGATCGTGATCAGCGCGAGCGCCTCGCCGACGTCGCTCTCGTGGCCCGGGACCTCCTGCAGCGTCTTCGTGCCCGCCGGCACGTTCTCGATGATGCGGGAGAACATGAACGGGCCCGTGGCGGGGTCCGCGCCGTTGTTCTTCCACTGTGCCCCGCCCGCGGCGTTGATGTCCTCCACGCGGCCCACGATCAGGTCGCGGCGGCCTCCGGTCGATCCGGTCGCTGCTGGCTTCACGGGGTCCGGTTCGCGGTTCGACGAGATGTAGGACTGCTCGTAGCTGTCCGCGCCTCGCGAAGGGATGAGCAGTCCGCCCGCCGACACCAGGAGCGTGTCACTGGGGACCGCGGTCGCGACCACCTTGCAGTCGCTGGGCTGGGCGATGCCGGCGGCGCCGCCCGTTGCGACGAACGCGAAGGTGCGAGCGATCTGCGCGGAGTGCTTCGCCGGCTGACCGACGAACCAGGGGTTGTCCCACGTCATGGGTGATGTCCTCTCAGGGAACGGGGTGCGCGTCGCGCCACCCGACGAAGGCCCGCGGAGTGCCCGCCGGCGAAGTGCCCGTCAGTACGAGCTCGTACGTGCCACTCGGGAGAGCGGCGGAGTCGAAGCGCGACGAGCCCGAACCGAGCGGGACGACGCCGCCGCTGTTCTTCCGGACTGCGCCGCGGTCCCAGGGGACCGTGGTCAGGAGGATCTCGTCGTCGTAGGCGAGGTCGATCGCGAACGCGAACACCAGGCGAAACCCGGGGCCGAGGATCGACACGATCGGGTTGAGGATCGCGCCGCGCACCCGGATGGAGAGCCACGTCGCGGCGTCCGTGTCGACCGTGAAGGTCGTCGACTCAGTCGAGGGTCCTGCGCCGATGGTGAGCGGCTCCTCGAGCGGTGCCATCAGGCCGCCGGTGACCTCGGGGACGAGGCCGACATCCGCGGACTGCTGCTCGCCGTACCAGAGCGCGTCGGCCGCCCGCCACTCGGCGCCGACGTCGGCGGCCGGCGGGTACTCGAAGTACCGCCGGCCTGACGTCGCGATGCGGCGCGGCCGGCCGAACGACGACCGTCCGCGCGGAGAAATGAGCTCGGCGACCGCGTCCGGCGTTGATCGGATGCTGTCGCCTCGCCACAGACGCTTCAGCTCGCCCTCGCGGTCGCGGGCGTCATCCGGAGACGAGCCGACGATGCCGAAGTCGATCGCGTAGGTGGCTCCGCCGTGCGTGTCGACGCCGAACTGTGTGCCATCGACACCGTCCGTGTTCACGTCCTGGTCGGTGATGTCGTACTGCTGCAGTTCCGGGTCGTCCCGGAGGAAGACCCCGGAGTCGTCCGAGAACTCCACCGGGTCTTCCCCCGGGAACCGCAGCGCCCACTGACCGCTCATCGGCGCCGCCTCCCTCGCACCTGGGTGCGGTACACGAACATCGTCCGGTCGAGGTCGGCGGACGGGTTGCCGGACGAAACGAACGTCGGCGCGAACACGTCCTTGCCGCCACCACCCGGCGCCTGGACGATGATCGGCGCCGACGGCGGCGGAGCATACGACGACCGGGTGATCTGCCCACCGGTGGCGTACCCGCGCGCACCCGCCATCGCGGACATGAGCTGCTGCTTCGACAGCATCCCCTGGTTGATGGCGTGCATGATCTGCGGCCCGTACATCGATGCCGAAGACTCACGGATCATCCACTCGCCGTTCGACGCCCACACGGGGATGTCGTCAGACGTGCCCGTGCCCGGGCCGTAGATCGGACCGCCCGACGCCTTGAAAATGCCGTTGGTGTTGTCCGCGGTACCGACGTTGACCCTGTTTGTGGTGATCGTGATCGTCTTCTGATTCGGGATCCCGAGGAGCGTGTTCGCGACGTTCTGCAGCGCTTCCTGCGCCACCGCTGTTGCCGCGTTCACCTGGGTGCGCTTCTCCTTCGGCAGCGCGTCGAGCTTCGCCTGATAGTCGCTCACCGGAGCGGCGGCCTGCGGGGCGTTGTTCTGGAACAACGTCGCCCAGTCCGTCGGCGTGCCGATGATCTTGTCGGCGTACGCCTGCGCAGCGTCCCCGGTGATGCCGTACTGGCCGAGAGCCGCGATCAGCTCGTTGCGGCCCTGCTCCATTGCCGCGGTCGCCTGCTCCTGCGAACCCGTCTGGGTGTAAATCGCTCCCGCTGCGTTCTCCGCGGATTGCGCGATCCCGTCGAGCGCCGCCTGGTTGCTCCGACCCTTCTCCGTCGAGATGTCGAGCGTCGCGCCGTTCTCCTTGACGGAGGCCGTTACTCCGTCCACGGCCGCCTGGAACTGACGCTTGGCCTCCCGGGCGTCCAGAGTCGGCGACGTCAGGTTCTTCAGCGCGTTCGCCGTGTCCTGGATTGCCTTCGCGGCGTCCTCCGCAGACTTGTCCATCTGCTGGAGGGCGTCCGCGTTCTCCTTCGTCGGGTTCTTCGCCGACTTCGCCGCGCCCTCGTAATCGCCCATGGCGAGCTTGAGGAGATTCGACCTGGACGCCGAGATGCCGAGCGCTGTCGCCTGATTCGTGAGCTCGGCCTTGTACTCGGGCATCAGGTTGATGAGCTGGGACGTCTGGTCCCTGTTCAGCTTCTGCTGATCGACGAGATCCGAGAACGCCTTCGATGCAGCGGGGGCGTCAGCCTGCGCAACCTGGGAGAGCGCCTTGCCGACGTTCTCGATCGACCGGGCTTCCTCCTTCAGGGTGCCGACCGCGATGTACTGCTTCTTCGAGTTGACCAGGGACGCGAAGTCGTCTCCGACGACGCGCAGGACGGTACCGGTCGTGAAGCCCTCGTCGCCGAGGTCCTTCATGATCCGCGGCAGGTCCTTCAGGTTCTCGCTGATGTCGCCGGCGAGGAACTTCGAGACGCCGGACCGCTGCCCGGCGAGATCGAGGAGCTTCGACGCGTCGACGGTCGTCGAGATCGCGTTGGTGAGCTTCTCCTGCGAGACCGCACCCGACTCGGCTGCGACGATGATCGAGTTCACCGCAAGCGCGCCGGCAGCCATCGCGAGACCCCACGGGCCGAGGAGGAAGCCAGCGGTCGCTGCAAGGCCGCGCCCGAGCCCGGACGCCGCCTTCAGGCCCGCGCCAGCGGCACGGGAGACCCCGGGGATGCGGGACGCCGAGAGGGTCTGCAAGGCGGCGCCGAAGGCGACGACCTTCGGCACAGCGATCAGCATCGTCCCGCCGCTGAGGGCAACCGCTGCGGTCAGCGCGCCGACTCCGAGCACGACGCCCTGGACTGCGCCGGGCGCCTGGTTGTAGGTGTCGAGCAGGTCGGTGACGACCTGCACGGCCGCGCGGAGCGGCCCGTCAGCTGCTTCGCCGGTGACGATCGCAGCGGTCTGGAAGGTGGCCTTGAGCTTCGTGAGGTCGCCGTTGAGGTTGTCCATCTTGCCGACGGCCTGCTCGGTCGCGAAGCCCTGCTCGTTGACGGACTTCGTCCACTTGTCGACGGCGTCCGCGCCGCCGTTCATGAGGATCGTGGCGACGGTGATCTGCTCGTTGCCGAAGATGCGGCCGAGGGCAGCGTCGCGCTCTGCGTCGCCGAGCGTGCCGAGCCGCTTGTGCAGCTGCTCGGCTGCCCCGTTGAACCCGATGAACTTGCCCTGGGCGTCGTAGACGTTGATCCCGTACTGCTTCATCGTGTCCGAGGCGATCTTGGACGGCGCCGTCAGGGATAGCAGCACGCCGCGGAGGCCGGTGCCGGACTGCTGGCCGAGGATGCCGTTCTGCGCGAGCAGCGCCATCGTGCCGACCGTCTGCTCGAGCGAGATGTTCGACGACGCCGCGACGGGGCCGATGTACTTCAACCCCTCGCCGAGGTCGGAGACTCCACCGAGCGCCTTGTCGGCACCGGCTGCGAGCAGGTCGGCGATGTGCGTCACGTCGCGGCCCTTGAGCCCGAACTGCACCATCGTCGACGCGGCGATCGAGGTCGCGTCCGCGACGTCGATCTGACCAGCGGCGGCGAGCTTCAGCGAGCCGGACAGCGCCCCGCCGTAGATGTCGCTGGCCTGGACGCCCGCCTTGACGAGTTCGATCTCGGCGTCGGCCGCCTGCGTCGCCGAGAACCCGATCGCCGTGCCGGTCTCGAGCGCAGCCTGCTTCAGCTGCCGCTGCTCGTCCGCGGTCGCGTGCGACAGCGACTTGACCGACGACATCCTCTCGTCGAAGTCGGCGTAGGACTTCACGGCGTACGCGACGCCGGCGGCGGCGACGGTCCCGATCGCGAGGAGCGGGACCGCCACCTCCTTCGCCTCGTCCTTGACCGCGGCGAGGCTGGTCGCAGCCTGCTTCGCGTTCGCGACGATGGACTTCGAGAACTGCTGACCCGCGCGCTCACCGCGGGCGAGCTCGTTCGAGAACCCGTCCATCGACGCTGCGACGGTGAGCTTCACACTGCGATCGGAGCCGAAGGCCACGGAGCACCTGCTCTCTCTGCCCCGAGCAGGGCGTCAGTCAGTCGGTGGCGGAGAGGTCTTGCGGCGCCGGCGCTTGCGAGCACCCTTCGGCTCGACGCGGATCCGGTTGACGGGCACGATGAGGCCCGCGTGCGGGTCGCGGTCCTCCTTGCGGAGGTCGGCGATGTAGTTCAGCTGCGCCCGCTTGGCGAGGTCGTACGTCGGCGAGAAAACGAGGTCGCCTTCCGGCGTCGTCTGCGGCGTGCCGGCGACGAACCGGTAGTGCGAGTCGGGAAGGTCTGGGTCGGCATCCGGATCGGTCGCCTCGGAGATGAGGAAGCCGTGGTCCCCGGTCTCCCGCTCCACCTCGAGAAGCGCGGTGAGCCAGTCGATGTCGGTGGGACCGAACTCGGACTCGAGGGTCGTGGTGGACGACGAGAGCCGCCCCTGCGCGTCGTGCTCGTACACGGTGCGCTGGGACGGCTCCCACCCCTGCAGCTTGCGGACGGACCGGCCGGTGTCTCGCGACAGCGTCACCAGGGCCCGTAGCGCGGGGTCCTCGGTCAGTCTTTTTTCAGTCGCCCCAGCCGGTTCGACGCCTGCAGCACGTTGAGATTGATCTGCAGGTTGATGATGTTCGAGATGTCCCAGCCGGACGCGATCTCGAGGATGTAGTTCCAGTCGTCCTCGTCGAGCGGCTCGGCGCGGTGGACGACGCCGCCGACCTCGACGTAGACCTGCTCGGGGTCGCGCTTCGCGCCCTCGGGCAGGGCCTCCTTGACGTCTACGGTGGACCGGCGGGCAGCCGCGATTGCGACGGCGTGGTGGTTGTAGCCGAGGTCGATGTCGAACTGCACATCGAGACGCGGCGGGAACTTGTCGGCGAGGTCGCTCCACTCGACGCCGGCGAGCTTGGTCATGTGGAGCTTGTGGAGGTGCTCCCGCTCGCGCTCGGTCAGCGCCTCGAGCTGCTCGCGGTGTCGCTGCTGCAGCGCGATCATCTCGTCGCGCAGCTTCTTCAGCTTCGGCGGAACGGTGCGACCGGCAGCCGGTGCTGCGACGCGGTCGATCTCCGTGGAGAGCGTCTGCTCCTCCTGCGCCTGCTGCTGCAGGAGCGTGTTCCGCTCGCGCGCGAGCTCGACGTCGAGCACGACCTGCACGGTGCCTGTCGGCGGCTTGTAGCCCTCGCGGGCCTTGGCGATGTTGCCCATGATGATCCTCCCCGGATCTCCCGGATGGTGGTGTGGACGCGGGCGGCAGCTCCGGGGAGGACTGCCGCCCGCGTGTCTTGCGGGGAAGGGCTACGCGGCGAGCGTGTAGTCCTCGAGCACGTTCCGGCGCGGCGCGAGCGCCTGCGTCTTCGTGAACTTGCCGCCCGACGCGGTGTTGCGGACCTTCGTGCCAGCGATGACGTCGAAGATGTCCCACTTGTCGGTGGCGGCGAAGTCCTCCTCCCACGGCGTCGCGTAGCGGGCGAACAGGATGTACTCCTCGCCCTCCTGCAGCAGCGGGTCGGCCTCGTCCTCGTCGCCGCCGTAGACGTACGTCAGCGATGCGGTGTGGGTGACGGGCCCGAAGCCGCCGAGCACCTGCCGGAGCGCGAACCGCGGGTCGGTGGTGGCGTCCTGCGCCTTCCCGTGGGTCCACCCATCCGTGGTGAGGGAGTAGGTGATGTCGACGGTGGTCGCCGCCTTCAGGTCCGCCAGCGTGGGCGGCCAGGTGGTGATCGCCGACTTCGGGGCCGCGAGGAGCGCGAAGTTCCCGTCGACGTCGACGCTGGGGGGCAGGATGAGATCGCGAGTCACGACGTGACTCCTTCCGTGGTCACGCCGGCGTCACCGGCGGTGGTGTCGGCCACGGCGGTCGCCGGGGACGTGTTGGGGGCCGCGGGCAGCTCGTCCGGCGACTTCGGGCCTGTGTCCTTGCTCGCCGGCGGCTTCTTCGCCCGGGGGCGCCGCGGCTTGGCGCTGTCCGCCTTCGCGTCCTGCGGTGCTTCGTCGGTGTCGTCGACGGCTCGCTTTGCGGCCGCGGTCGGCTTCCCGGTTGCGGTCTCCGCAGGCCGGTAGACGTCGGGCCAGCGGTCGGCGGTCGCCTTCGCGACGGTCACGAGGCGCTCGTCGCCGTCCTGACCGATCACGACGTCGACCTTCTCGACGAGGGGCTTCTCTCGCATGAGCGGGTCTCCTTCTCAGGTGGTGGGGCGGGCGGGGTTGGACTCGAAGCCGTAGACGGCGATCGCGTACCAGACGGAGGGCTGCACGGCGTTGTCTTCGGCGTTGCCCGGGCGCTCGAGGCGGGTGATGCGCTTCGTGGCGCGCCCTGGGACGACGGGGATGACGCCGCGGCCGCCAGGTCGTAGGCGAGCGTCGATCCAGCCAAGGACCTGCACGGCGCCGAGCTCGGTCGTCCCGACGGCGTGGAAGATCCAGGACGGTCGGCGCGTGGAGACAGGGCTCGAGAACCGGTCCGTCTCGGTGGCCTCGTTCGACTGGGTGATGACTGCGTAGGGCGGAGTCAGCACCTTGCCGTCGCCGCTCGTTGGTGCTGAGCCGACTCCGACTCGGCCGACGAGCTGCGGGACGGACTCGACGAGGGCGCGCAGCGCGACCGTCTCGTCGAACTCAGCGCTCACCATCCGATCGCCTTCAGGCCGTCGTCGATCGCCTTGCCGACGCCGGCCTCGAGGTCTTCGACGTTCTCCTGCAGCGCTGCGAGGCCGTAGCCGTGCGCCGGGAGGTTCACGTACTTGTGGCCGGGCGTCCCGTACTCGAGCAGGAGCGCGACACCACCCTGGTTGCCGGTGCCCTTTGTCGCGCCGATCTCGGCCTCGACGCCGCCAGCGAGTTCCTTCGTGTCGTACGTGATCGAGTACGGCACCCGGGGTGCCGAGGGCGTGCCCTGCAGCTTCTCCCGCCACGCGTTCTTCACGTGGGTGACGTTGACCTGCACCGCCTTGCGGACGAACGGGAGCGTCTCGGTGGAGAGCTGGCCGAGCTGGGCGATGGCCTTGTCGAACTCCGAGACATCGATGGTGACGGCGTCAGCCACTGCTGGTCACCTCCACGGGGAGTCGGCGCGCGGTCGCGTACGTCTGCTGGTGGGTTCCGCTCACCGTGACGACGACGGGCGCGCTGGCGGAGTCGTTCGTGGCGAGGGTGATGGTCGCGATGTGACCGACGCGGACCGCGGCAGAGCCGACGGCGTCGACGGGGATCTTCAGCACGGCGCCCTGCTGCACGAGCTGGCGGCCGGCGGAGTCGACGGAACGCGCCTGGGTGTCGGCGGCGCGGTACTCGCAGCGGCCTTCGTAGACCGTCGTGTGAGTCTCCGCAGGGAGCGAGGTTTCTGGGTCGGGGTCGCCGCTGGTCGTGATCTCGACGATCGTGCAGGTGTCGACCATCTTCGACTCCGCGGCGGCTCGGAGGTCGGGGAGTGCTGCGGCGATGTCCGCGCCGAGGTCTGTCACGGCCGGTTCTCGTAGATCGGCGTGCCGGCGATGTCGGCACCGCACGAGCAGTAGGTCGCGCCCCAGAGCAGGTTGCACCAGGGCACGTGCCGGGAGCCTCGGCCGGGTGCGGTGTCGAACGCGTACGCGCCGCCGCTCGCCTTCACAAGCCCGAGCTGCGCCCACCACTCGTCGAGGATGACGACGCGGCCCTGCCCCGACTGGTACGTCTTCGAGGACGAGCCGTCGTCGACCGACACGGTCACCTGTGTCGCGTCGTCCGGCTTCCGGATGTGCTTGACCACCGCCTGCCGGACGACGTAGTCGACCTTCTTCTGGTCGGGCATGTCCTTGCCGAGTTCGACAGCGCGGTCCTCGATGAGCATCTCGGCGTCATCGATCCACATCTGCCACTGCTCGGCGAGAGCGGTGTCGGGGTCGGGGGCGGCCCGACCGAGTTCGATCGCGATCTTCGCGAGTTCGACGGTCATGACCGCCCCCTTCCGTTCACTCGTCCGAGGACTCGTCGTCCTCGTCGGTCTCCTCGTCGTCGCCCTCGTCGGACGTGTCCGACTCGGTGATCGCCGCGAGGATCTTCGGCTTCGTCTTCGCGCCGCCGAGGTCGATGCCGTGCTCGGACGCGAACGTCTTGAGCTGCGGCAGCGTCCACGAGGCGTCGGGGTCGCCCTCCGGCTGCTCGTCGGCGCCGACCGGCTTCCACTTCCCGCCGATGCGAGCGGCGAGCTCGTCGTCGACGTCGACGATCACGCCGTGCTCCGTCTTGAACTGGGTCATGCTGCGGCCTCCTCGATGACGGCGAAGCGGTTCGCGAAGACGTACCAGCCGTAGACGATCTCGAGACGGAGCGCGATCTGGTTCTTGCGCTTCAGGTCGCCCTGACCGTCCGGGTCGCCGTACCGGATGATCTCGACGGGCAGCTCCCGCTGGACACCCCAGCGGATGCCGTTCTGGAAGTCGCCGACGATGCCTCGCACGCGGGTGTCCGCGGCGGCCTCCGGGAGGCCGGAGACGGTGTCGCCCTGCGCCGACGGGATTCCAAGGAAGTCCGTGATGTCGGTGCCGAAGCCGAGGCCCGGGTAACGGGGCGTGCCGGTGGGCTGGCCGCCCGAGAGCGCCTGCAGGCCCGCGAGGTCCCACGAGAGCTTCGGGTCGATCGCGAAGCCGTTGACGGTCTTGCTGTCGTTGACCAGCAGACCGACGGCCGCGCGCACCTCCGCGTCGGCGTCGACACCCGCAGAGCGCACGACGCGCTTCGTGGTCGCCGTCACGTAGTTGTCCCAGCCGTTGATGACCGTGCCAGTGAGCGGGTTGATGCGGTGCACGAGGCCGAGGTCCAGGCCGCGGGAGAGCGCGGTCTGGCCGGCGTCAGCGACCTCGCGGAGGATGCCGAGCTGGTAGTCCTCGTCCAGCCACTGCACCTCCTCGTTGAACCGCAGCGTGACCTGGCCCTTGTGGGGCTTGGCGGTCACGGAGCCGAACGACGTGCCCTGCGAGGCCTTGTCGGCGCCTTCCTCGACGAACTCCATCTTGGGGATGTCGTTGAAGGTGATGTAGTCGGTGGTGCCGAAGCGCTGCGGCTCGCGGGGCGAGAGTCGCGCGACGGTGGAGAGCGTCTTCGACGCCTTCACCATGCCGTCAGCGATGTTCCGCGGCATGAGCACCTTGGCGTCGTTGGTGCCGAAAACGGCCATGACGTTGGGTCCTTCCGGTTACTGCCCGCCGCCGAACAGCGAGCGCACCGCAGCGCGCTCGTCGTCGGCCTTGAGCAGGGGGGTCTTGCCCTCGTTCGGGGCTCGGTTGCCTTGCTTCTTCCGGTCCGCCTCACGCTCGGACAGGCGCTTCGCCTGTGCGGTGAGGGTTTCCTCGTCCGTACCGGTGAGGAACAGGTCGCGGTCCTCGGCACTGATGCCGTGGGCCGCTGCGATGTCGCTGCGGAGCGCGCGCGCCTCGGCGGCGGCGTGCTTCTGCTCGAGGTCGGCGAGCTTGTCCTCGACGCTCTTGGCGCCGTCGGCCTTGCTCTTCAGGTCGTCGTAGTCGGCGTACTTCGACTGGACGCGCTTCACGCGGTCCTTGACGATCTCGTCGAGCTCGGCCTGGGTGAAGGTCTTGCCCTGCTTGTCCTCGTCGCCCTGCTTGCCCTTGTCGTCACCGCCGCCGCCACCGCCGTCAGCGGGGTCGGTGGTGTCGATGAACCGGAGCCAGGGGCGGTAGTACGCCGGCTGGAACAGCGGTCCTCGAGCGGTGATGGGGGTCGTGTTCATCGATACGTTCCGTTTCTGTCCCGTCGGACGTCAGACCGGCCTGAAACGCGGCCGTAGCGTTCTCCCCAGTGGGGAAGTGGTGTCACCCGGGGATGTCCGGGTAGTTCTCGTTGAGGTACTCGCGCAGGACGGCTTGTTGCGCCGGCGTGCGAGACCTTCGGGAGGCGACGTACTGCATCGCGTTCGCCTCGGGGCCGTGGTCGCCGCCCCGGAAGACCGGGTAGGCGGTGCAGTGGCAGTTCGGGTGGGCCGCGAAGCTCGCCGACCGCTCCCGGTACACGGCGCCGCGGTCGGCGAGCATCCGGCAGAACTTGCAGCCGCCCGCCGTCGCGCGAGCCCAGCCGATCGCATCGGGGTCGCGCTTCCGGTTCCCGAGGACGGTGTCCCGGTAGGGGCGCGCCGTCTCGAGCTGCACGACCTGGGCCAGACGGCTGTCGACGTCGTCGCCGTCGCCGGTCTCGCCGAACAGCGGCTCCGCGGCCCACGCGATGCCCCGCCGGATCTTCACGACCCTGTCGGCGACGGTCAGCGTGACCTGGAACGCGGTGCGCGCTCGGGCGATCTCCCGGGTCTCCTCGTAGAAGTCCGCGGCGAGGGCGGCGGAACCGTCGGAGTAGTACCCGATCAGCCCCGGCACGGTGTCGAGCAGCTGCAGCCGACGTGCTTCCGGCGCACCCGACGTGGTGGCGAAGACCGCTTGCGCGTCCTCCACCGCCGCGGCGGTGACGAGCTGCAGGTCCGCCCGCGACTCATCCGGCGTTGGCATTGCCCTGCGTCCGGTTCGCGAGCGCCGTGATCACGGCGCGTCCCTGAAGCCGCTGCTTCTCGGCGAGGGCCTCGGTGATCTGCTGCTCGGTCAGACCGATGAGCTTGAGCCCAGTGCGGGTTTCGGCGAGCCACGGAACGGCGGCGAGCTGCTTGCCGCCGGCGTCCGCCTGGGCGGACTTCGACAGGTACAGCGGGTTGCGCCACTCGGGCACGATGCTCGCGTACGACTCCGGCACCGCAGACAGGCCGTTCTGCATCGCGAGTGCTGCTGCGATCCTGCGGCGCACCGACACGGACCAGTCGCTCATCGCGCCCTCCGCCTCGGCGATGAGCGAGTCACGGCCCTGCACGTAGGAGCCTTCGGAAGTGGGGTTCGCCATGTCCGTGAGCGCGAAGTCCTGGTCGGGGAGGTCGAACTCGCGTGCCTCGAGCTTCGCGAGGGCGTTGAGCTGCGCGAGGTGCGGCTGCGGCGACTCGGCGGCGAACTGCTTCACGTCGGCGCGCTGGTTCTCCGCGTCCTTGTCCTCGGTGTTGTCCGGGATGCCGAAGATGCGACCCATCGCGACCTGCCAGGACGCCTTGTAGGTGCCGTCCTGGTTCTTGAACATCGAGTCGCTGCCGCCGAGGAGCACCATCTTCGGGATCGCGTAGATGTCCATGTGCGCCTCGAGGCGCATCATCGATCGGATCGCGGCTTCCTGGTGCGAGATCGCGGGCCGGTTGATGCGGGATCGGCCCATGCGGCGGCCGGCACGGGGCCGGTAGACCATCGGGTCGACCGGCACGCCGAACGTGTGCTCCGACCGGTCGACAGACCAGCCGCTGCTGTCCTTCTCCGCGCTGATCGTCATGTTCGGCAGGTACAGCACGAACCCGGTGACCTCGTTCGACCCGGACTTGCTGCGCGACGTCACGGACACGAAGCTGTCGAGCTTCCGCGAGCGCACGTTCCACTCGCCGGTGGCGTTCAGGGCGTCGCGGGCCTGGACGAGCACCTTCGGCTCACCCGGCTCGCCGCGGGTCGTCACCAGGTAGGAGACGCCGTTGATCAGGGAGTCGGTGCGCGCCTGAGCGAGCTCGGCGAGAAGGAAGTTGCTGTCCTGCAGCTCGTTCATCCCAAGCGCGTCGAGGTCGCCTCCAGTCCACGCGAAGCGCTCGATGTTGCAGCGCCGCGCGAGCCCGTCGACGCCCTTCGCGCACCAGCCGAGCACGAGCGCGAGGTCCTGGTACTGCGGTGGGATGACCCCGCCGACCTGCCTCGTCGCGCGCTTGCCGTCGTAGATGTTGGCGCGGTAGAGGTTCCGCGGCACCTTCTCGTCGAGCTGCTCGAGCAGACCGTTGAGGACGTCGTTCTCGTCGTCGGTGAGTTCCCAGATACGGAGCTTCGTGAACGCCATCAGAGGATCACCGCCGTTCTGCTCGAAGTCTGGCGCCGCGTCGGGCGCTTCACGTTGTCGTTCTGGGCACCCCAGAGGGCGAGGGTCTCGGCGACGATCGGCGTGATGTCCGACGCTCCGTCCTTCCGGTTCCACGCCCAACCGCCGGCGCGGATCGGCCGCTTGCGGGCGACCGACAGCGCGACGTTCGACTGCGGCTGGTCCGTGTGCCGGACCGAGCGGTCCATGACGGCGTCGAAGAACTTCGCGCAGGCGATGGCCATGTCTCTGCCCTCCGCTGCTGCGAGCGTCACCTCGATGTCGGTGCCGATCAGGTAGTTCCGGTCGCGACGCTTCTCGGTCAGACCGGCGAGCTCGTCGACGACGACCGCGTGCAGACGGTTCTGCTCCGCGACCTGGGCGACCCACGGGATCACCCAGTCGACGCCCTTGCGCTGCTCGTCGAGTTCCACGTGCCAGAGACCATCGGCGCGGCGGCCGGCGAGCGCGACCGCGGCGACCGACCGGTCCGGCGGGACGTCGATCGCGAGCGTGAGCCGCTCGATCGCCATCGACCCGGGATCGGCGATGAGCCCCCACGACGCCTCGTCGATGACGACGCTGTCGTTCTTCGGGTCCCATATCCCGCGGCCCTCACGGTTCCACGAGTCGTCGTCCTTGAGGTTCTTCCGCAGACGCAGCAGCGACTCCCGCGGCGTGCGCAGCGGGTAGGACGGGTTCATGACCGCCCACTGGTCCTCGTCATTCGGATCCGATTCCGGGTCCGCGGCGATCTCAAGCCAGACGGCGTCCTCGGTCTCGCCCTCAAGTGCCTCGTCGCGACGCTGACGGAAAGCCTCTGACGGGTCCGTCGATCGCGGGGGAGTGCCCATGAAGAACAGGAGCGCGCCGTGCTCATGCCGCGCCTGGTTCGTGGCGGCGACCATGTCCTCGAGCGACTTCGTGTCGAGGATCTGCCCCTCGTCGAAGACCTCGATGTCGATCTCGTCGAACCCGCGACCGAAGCCCATCTTCCGAGAGCCGAACATGATCTTCGACCCGTTGCGGAACACTGCCTGCTGCTCGCCGTTGGCGGAACGGAGTCCCTTCCGGCCCGGGGCGAGGTGGGGGCGCACCAGCTTCCGCTGGCAGATGCCGCGGAGAGAGGTGAAGGTCTTCGTCGACGTGCTCAGATGATGCGCCGTCCACACGACCTGCAGCCCCGGGTAGAGGATGCAGAGCACGACGAGCATCGCGAGCACGAAGTAGGTCTTGCCGACCTGCCGGGGGATCGACATGCCGATCCCGCCGACCGTGGCGACGTACTTCCCGTCCTCGCCGTAGCCCAAGCACACCGAGCCGAGCTGGCTCTGCCACCAGTCGAACCCGAGCCCCAGCGACAGGCCCTTCGCCTCGACCCGCGGCCACACCGTCCGGACGATCCCGGACGGGAACGTGAACGCCTTGGCGTACTCAGACAGCCGAGGCGTCGAAGTAGCCGTCTTCGACGGCGTCGGCGCTGTCGGCATCGTCCGCATCCTCCCGGGCGTCCCACGCCTCGATCTCCCGCACGGTCTCGAGCAGGCGCTTCGTCAGCGCCGCGAGGTCCCGCGCCGGGGTGTTCGGGTTCTCCACCGCGACCGCGATCCGGTCACGCGTGGCCTCGAGCAGCTCACGGACGGTCCCCGTCCGGGCAGCCTCGGAGACCGTCTTCGGCTTCGTCGGCGGAGCCGGGACATCGTCTGCGGTGACCGCGCGCAGCTTCCGATCAGCCATCCGAGCCACCCCCTTGGCGTTGGTTGAAGCCCCGGAGGTTGGTACAAGTCAGTTAGGGAGCCGGAACGGTCAGTGTGGAAAAAAGGTCGGAGGGAGAGAGCGCCTATCCCCGGAGGTACCTCGTAGGCCCTGCTGGGGGGTCTCCCCCTGGGGTCTTGTGTCGCCTCTTGTGTCAGATCAGCGACTTGTATCAGCACATCGTGTGGTACAAGTCAGCGGTGCAGTGAGCCGCTGCGACGCACGATCGGAGCGACGAGGCGAGCGCGCTTGGTGCTGTTGCAGTCCCTGTGTGCAGCCTTCTTGTTCGCCAGGATGTCGGCCCCTCCCCTGGCAAGAGGTACTACGTGGTCGACGACGAACGACTTCGGGTCCGTGTGTGGCAGCGAGTAGTCGATGGCCTGCCCGCAGATGTGACAGGCAGCCCCGGTCTTCCGAATGGTGGCGCGGTCGCGGTCTCGCTGCTTCGTGTTCCTCGGCTGCTTGCTCACGGCTGCACCTGCACGAACACCTGCGGACGGAGGACCACGTCGAGCAGCGCAGCCTCCATGCGGAGGCGGAAGGCGTCGTACGCGGAGTCGGGCAGGGAGGGCGGCAGGTCCAGGTGCGGTCCGTCCCATCCGGGGCAGAGTTCGGCTGGGTACGCGTGAGCGCAGGTGTCCCACTCGGCGTCGTTGCGGAGCGGGAGCGGCGGTGCTGTCATCGGAGACCACGGTGCCGGCATGCTCGCCTCCTCGGTCAGTCCTCAAGCGCTGTGCGCTGGGCGACGATGCGCATCCAGTCGACCAGGCCGAGCGTGGTGATGTAGTCCTGCCCCTCGGCGATGGCACGGAGCAGGCGTGTGCGGTCGTTGTCCCCGTCGGTGAAGCCCTGGCCCTTGGCCTGCAGCACGTACCCGGTGAGGATGGCGCCATCCTGCTCGTCGGCGAAGTGCGCGGCGACCGCCTGGTCGAGTGCCGCTTTCGTCTCGGCGCTCATGGGCTTCGGTCTCCTAGGATCGGGTCATGGCTGAGTGTCGCGTGCAGGGTTGCACGAATACCCCGACGGATGTGTTCGTCGTGGAGGATCTGAAGTTCGAGTACCTCGTCTGCGCTTTCCACTTGCAGGCGCTTGGTGAGGGTGAGCCGTGGGAGGAGGCGACGGACGGCAGGAGCGGGAAGATCTTGATGGGGGACGACATCGCGCCCGACTTCATCGACGGATCCTGGCGGACGGTCGTCGGGAGCAGCGGGCAGCGGCACACCCTTCACCTGAAGGTGGGGCGTGACGGGGTCGAGGATGGCGAGATCACGTTCGCCGTTTCACCGGAGCAGGCGGGTCAGCTGGCCAAGGTGCTGCAGCAGATCGCCGGCGAGGGTTAGCGGGGGCGCAGGTGCGCCTCGGGTGAGGAATCTGACACCCGAGTGTGGGCGTCCTTCGCAGCTGCACACATCGCCGCGTTGACGCCCCCGCTGAGTTGGCGGCCGTCGGGTCTCCGGGGTCCGCGTGTCACCAGCGGGTTGCTCGGGCTCGACGGCCAGAAGGGTTCCCCGTGCTCGGCGCCGTGACGATGGGTTCGCGGTGCGGCAGCGCGGACGTGACTGCAGGGCAGTACCGAGTGCAGCGGGCGAGGCTGCGGGTGTCCGTGTGCGGCTGGTGCGGCGTTCGTGCGTGTCGGCGGGCCGGGGAAGTCGTGGGTGGGCAGGTGGCGCGAGCGCGCGCCGTTGTTACGGTTCCTCCAACCGGACCTGCCCGAGCCGCTATCGGAGCTACCCGCCATCAGTCGGTCGCACGTGATGGTTGCGTGCACCCTGTCCCCGTGGGGCCAGACCTGGTTGTCGCGGACGGACGCATTGCCGTCTCGCTGATCCGGGCGGCGATGCCAGTCCCCGGATACACGAAAGGCCCGGACTGGTGAGGTCCGGGCCGATTCGTGGCTTACGCATAGCGTATCGCACTGGGCGGACATTCGCGTCGTCCCTCGTTCGGGGGTCATTGGTCCGCTCGTCCGCGGCGTCGACCATGCTCGGCAGCCCATGCCGTGACGGTCCGAAGGGTCGTGAACCGGGCACCGTCGACCTCGCGCACCTCGAGGCCGGCGGCCGCCCACCGGCGAAGCGTGCGCTCGTCCCGGCGGATGGCGCGTGCTGCGACGGCGAGGGGCACGAGGTCGTCGCGCGGGTCACCCTCCATCGGCATCAGCCTCCGAGGCAGCGGGCGGCGGAGTCACGTCGCGGATCGTGGACGGGTCGATGGCGTCGGCGTCGAAGCGGACACCACCTACGTTCACGCAGCGGCTCGGGCCCGTGCAGCGCATCCAACGAGTCGACGCCGAAAGGTCCCGCCCGTATGCCGCTGTGAACGTCGTCCCTGGCACCATGTCGGCGATGCGCGGCGGGGCGGCGACTTCGCCGAAGAACTCCTTGTGCACGTGACCCCGGCATGAGCAGTCGACCATCGTGCACTGCCCGCCCGCTCCCCAGTGCTCGCCGCGGGCGTGCCCGCAAGCGCAGATGCTGACCGACGACTCGGCGGTCGGGGCCGACTGCGAGAGCGCGGCGAGCAC
Organism: Curtobacterium sp. VKM Ac-2884; assembly: GCF_015350945.1. Lineage (NCBI taxonomy): Bacteria > Bacillati > Actinomycetota > Actinomycetes > Micrococcales > Microbacteriaceae > Curtobacterium > Curtobacterium sp. VKM Ac-2884. Next base: position 571,393 of record NZ_JADKSA010000001.1, on the reverse strand, counting down.
TGCGTCGGTGATCTTGCGCCGCAGAGGTGCCATGTCCTGCCCCAGCAGTCGAGACTGGGCGGGCTCGGGGAAGTTGGTCACGTGGAACAGCACCTCACCCACCGCGGCTTCGACCTGCTCGCGCGATGGCCCTGCCGGGGTGACCAGCCGCGTGTTCTCGGTGAGCGCGGTGGTGAGTTGCCGCAGGAGTGCCGTGTACGGCTGAAGCGGCACCTGCACGAACAGCTGGTCGCTCATGGCGTGGCCCCCTCGGTGTTGGGGAGACGACGGAGTTCCTGCCAGGTGCCGAGCGCGGCCACCTCGACGCTCGTCATCCTGGTGGCCTCGCCGCGCGGGGTGACGACGTCCCAGCCGCCGGCGCCCGCCTTCCACGCGAGCCACCGGCGGGTGTCGTCGTTCTCGACCATGACGACGGAGTCGCGGGGCAGGGCGTCGAGCGCGCCGGCCGACTCGGCGAAGCGGTGTGCGTCGCCGCTCGTGGCGAGATGCTTCAGCACAGCCTCAGCCTGGGCGATCTCGGTCACGCCGACGGGTGAGCCGAAAGCTGCTGCGGCGGTCAGCACCTTGGCGAGTTCCACGATCTCGTCCCAGTTCTCGGGGACGTCGCCTGACGACGCGTCGGCGGGGGCCGGGCGCGGGTTGAACGAGGCGAGGACGCCGACGCGGAGGCCGTCGGACTCCCGCTCGATGATGTACGACGGCTGGTCCGTGAACGCGACGGGACGGCCGTACTGCCACTCGGTGTCGTAGTTGAACTTCCACTGGACGCGGGGCGCGTTGAGCACCTCGGTGATGGCGGACTCGGTCTCGGTCATGCTGTGGCCTCCTCGACGGGCAGGAACGTGACGGTGCCGTCGGCGAGCATCACGTCGACGCCGGTGATCGCGCCGTACGCGCGCTTCACGTCGATGCGGTCGATCTCGGCATTCGTCTTGTGGCCGTGCTGCTTCAGCAGGGCGCGGATCTGGGCGAGGGTCATGCGGGTACTCCTTCGACGCGGGGGACGGACGTGCCGACAGCGATCTGCCGGACGATGCGGGTCAGCTTCCGGGCTGCAGCGCGCTGGTCAGCGGTCGCGCCCTCAGCGGTGTTGACGGTGCCGTCCTTCGTCGTCGAGACGAGGACGTGCGAGCAGGACTCGCACCAGACGGTGACGTCGCGGATCTCGGCGTCCGGCGCCCAGTCCGCAGTGACGGCGAACTCGCCGCACACCTCGCACGGACGTCGCCAGTGCGGCCGGTCGGGGCGCGCCTCGAGCGGGAACCGGGAGTACACCGCCTCGATCGCCACGGCGACTTCGTCGAGGAACGCGGGTCCGCCGGCGTGGGCGGCGATCCGGTCGAGGTGGAGCAGCAGCCAGTCGGTGAGGTCACGAACGAGCCGAGCGGCGCCGGGCGGGGTGGTGGTGGACCGGAAGCCGAGGAGCACGCCGTCGGTGGTCCACTCGCCGGAGCGGAGCGCGACCTTCAGCGTGGACACGGACAGGTCGCGCGCCCAGCGGCGGACGTGACCGACGAGGTCGACGTAGATCTGATCGGCGTCGTCGAGCGCGCCGATGTGCAGCGGGGCCGGTGGGGTGCGGGACGGTGCGCCGGGCTGGCCATCGCGGACGGCGCCGCCCGGCTGCCGGCGGATGCGGACGTACTCGACGAGCTCGGGCGCTTCCACGAGGCGGCGGCGTGCTCTCTCGACGAGCAGTGTGAGCGTGAGCTCGTCGTCGTCGGTGTCGGGTGGGGCGATCGTCATGCTGCGCTCCTCGGGTCGGGGACGGGTGCGTCCTTGGCGGCTACGAGGTAGCCCGTGGCAGCGTCGAACACCTCGCCGGGGGCGCTGTCGTAGACGACGGTCGTGCGGTGCTCGAGGTACGTCTCACCGCTCTGCATCTGCGCGACGGTCGCCCATTCGGCGTTCTCGGCGGAGACACCTTCGGGGGCGTACTCGTCGGGGGTCCAGCCGGTGAAGTAGACGCGCTCGCCGGGCTCGAACACCTCCGGCTTGTCGATCGGGTGGTCCATGGTGCTGCTCCTGTCCTGCTCCTCGCAGAGCCGCTGTGCGACGGCCGCGCGCTGGGCGGCGGCCGTCTCGTACGTGGGGGACTTCGGGTCGCCGAAGTCGTGGGGGCCGAGGTCGTTGCCCTGCGTCAGCGGCATCAGAACGGGGTCTCGTCGTCGAACTGGCCGGGCTGAGACCACACGTCCTGTGCCTGGGGTCCGCCCGCCGGCGGCTGGCCGCCCTGCTGCTGCGGCGTCCACGGCTGGTCCTGCTGCGGCGCGGACTGCTGCTGGCCGGGCCACTGCGATCCGCCGCCCTGCTGCTGGCCGCCGCCCGGCCCGTTGCGCTGTGCGCGGGTGACCTGCGCCGTTGCGTAGCGGAGCGACGGGCCGATCTCGTCGACATCGAGCACGAACCCGGTGCGCTGCTGGCCCTCGCGGTCCGTCCACGACGTCTGTCGGAGGCGGCCCTGCGCGATGACGCGGGCGCCCTTCGTCAGGGAGCCGGACACATGCTCGGCGACCTCGCGCCAGACCGAGGCGCGGAGGAACAGCGCGTCGCCGTCCTTCCACTCGTTCGCCTGCCGGTCGAAGGTGCGCGGGGTGGACGCGATCGTGAAGTTCGCGACCGCGAGGCCGTTCTGCGTGTACCGCAGTTCGGGGTCGGCGGTGAGGTTGCCGACGACGGTGATGACGGTCTCGCCGGCCATCAGCGGGCCTCCACCTTCTCGTAGGTGGCCTCGAAGATGTCCGGCTTGCACGGGTAGAACTCGCCCTGCACGCCGCGGATCACCCAGTCCCCGGGGCTGACATGCATCTCGCCCTCGAGCGTGCGGATGTAGATGCCCTCGGCGCGCTCCGCGATGCGAGGGACGTACGTGTGTCCGTCGAAGTAGCCGCCCTGTTGGAACGGGACGTGCTCGGTCCATGTGGCCGTCGCGCCGTCGATGCCGTTGACCCACTGGATCATGGGGTGAGCGGTCTCGGGACGGCCGTCCCACTGCATCGCCTCGATCTCCACGGGCTTCTTCCGGTACGTCTTGCTCATGCTGCTTGTCCCTTCGGTTGTGCGGCTGCTGCCGCGTTGCTGTGTGTGGCGGCGTACCTGGTGATGGCCGCCTCGATCTCGGTGTCTCGCTCGGCGAGCTGCTGCTGCCGCTGGTGCTCGGCGCGGTCGATGAGCTGCTGCAATCGGCGCTCGCCCCGCTGCCGCTCGGCTTCGGTGAGCTCCCCGCGGACCTTCCGCCAGAAGTCCCGCCGCACGTAGTCGTGCGCGAACCGCATCTCGTGGTCCTCGCGTGACCAGGGACGCTCGGCCTCGAGGTCACCGGGGCCGGCGTGCTCCCGCTGCAGCGCGACCGGGTCGAGCGTGGCGACGAAGTTGTCCCACGCCGCGTCGCCGGTCACGGTTCCCCCTGCGGCATCGGCTGCCCGACGGCGCCGACGGTGAGTGCCCGCGGGGCGTCGATCACGCCGGCTTCAATCGCGGCGGCGGTCTGCGCGAACTCGGCACGGGCTCGGGCCAGCTGCTCAGCTACCGCCCGGGGCAGCGGGTCCCGCTTCGGCCACGACTTCTCGATGAGCCCGCGGGCCTTCGCGGACCGGACGTCCTCCTCGATCGCCGTCGGCGTCTGCCGGGTGTCGACCCGGATCTGCTCGAGCAGCACGTCGAGGGACAGGTAGTCGCGGGGCGACGGCTTCCGGAAGTGGTTCCGGACCGCTTGAAGCGCGTCGTCGGCGTGCACCTCAGCGAGCTCCTCGGACCACACGTCGACGGTGGCCTCGGACAGCTTCCGGTTGTCGAACCCGGCCGAGATGTACCCGATCAGGCGTGCGACCTCTGGCTTGTTCACTGGGCGATCTCCTTCGTAGTCGGGTCGTTGTCGTAGCGGGTCATGAACGCGAGGAGCTCGGCGTCGCGCTGCTGTCCGTTGCCGGGTGCTTGCCGGCGTTCCTCGAGTTGTCGGTTCGCCGCGAGGCGGAGCCGGTCGTACTGCTTCCGGAAGGTCGGCATCGACAGGACATTGGCCCGCCAGAACGAGTCGCTCTGGACCCACCGCACAAGGCGCTTCGCCGCGTCGAGGTCCCGGCCATCGCGGTCGAGGAGAAGCCGGGCAGATTCGCGCCACGCCTTCGTCACTACTGGGCGCTTCGAGCCGTTCTCCTCGACAAGGTCAGCCAGCAGCTCGCAGAGCTCGGCGACGTCGGCGCGATCCGCGACGTCTTCTTCTCCGTTAGGAGAAGAGGTCGGGACGGGACGGGCCGGGACGGGGGCAGGGTTACGAACCTCACCCGAACCGTCCTGTAACCCGGTTACGGACTCGGTTTCACCCTCGTCTCGAGCGCGGTTACGTTGCCGCCACTTCCGCAGTTTCTCGGCGTTCTTCTCCCGCGCGGACAGCACGTCCGCCTTCGTGGGCTGGAAGTCGTCCCAGTTCACGAACGCGTAGCCCGATGAGGTGCGCGACCAGAGGCCGGCGCTCACAAGAGCCTCGGCAACACGTCGCGTGGCGCCCAGCTCCACGATCATGTAGCTCGGGACTGCGCCATCCTGCAGCTCCTTCGCGCTCCACGCGCCGGCGAGGGTCCACAAGCCGATCGCTGCGAGACGGTCGCGGCGCGGGATGCCCAGCACCTTCCGCGAGGACGGAAGCCCGTCGTCGACCTTGAACCAAGGCATCAGCCGGCACCTCCCTTCGAAGTTGACCGATCGTCGTTGATGTGGAACAGTCGGTGCTCCACCGCGTTCGCGCGGCGGATTCGCGCCTCCGGCCACAGACCGCACCTGCGGAGGATCGCGACCACGGAGGCGTGGCAGAGCGGCCTATTGCGCACGACTGATAATCGTGAGGCGGTGCAAGTCGCCCGGGGGTTCAAATCCCCCCGTCTGGGCCCTGCCACCTCCTGCTGCTGGCCGGTCACGGCTCACCTCCCATCTGTCTTCGTGCTTGCTCGACGCTGATCTCGCGCCAGCTGGCGTTGTCGTCGTAGAGCACCCACGCCTGCCGGAGCGTGCCAAGCTCAGTGCGAAGCCACCGGCGGGCGGGGAACTCGAGCGGGTCCGCCCAGCCAGGCACGCCCCAGCCGTCATGCGCCGCCTCGACGGGGTGATCCGTTTTCCACAGGTGGCACTCGGCGCAGAGGAGATGCAGGTTCGACGTCGCGGTTCGGCCGCCCTGCGAACGGTTCTTCCGGTGGTCTCGCTGCGTGGCTCCACCGCGGTGGCAGCGCTGGCAGCGCTCCTCGTCCCGTTCTGTGACGAGCGCGTACGCGCGGGTCTCTTCGGCCGCGGTGTGCGAAGGCGCCTTCGGGCCGATCACGAGGCGCCTACGATCGAGCCATGGTCGAGCGCTTTTACGAGACGAATCTCACAGCCCTCCCGCACCGCATGTGGCGACGAGAGCAGCCCGAGCCCGACGGAAGCTTCCGCTGGGACGTCGAGTACGACCAGACGGAGAAGGGCGACTGGGGACCGCGCGGGGTGGTCCACGAGGTAGATGGCGCGTTCATTGTGCGAGGTGAACGCATCACTAGTCCGGACCGTGCGCTCCTGCTTCACAGCAGGGGCGCATAACCCGTCTGGAGAGCGCGCTACGCTCTGCTGCATGGACAGTGGGTGGGCCGTGGTCATCGGTGCTGTGGTCACCTTCGCCGGGACGATCATCGGCCCTTTCTTGCTGGACAGAAGAAAGAGACGAGCCGAGGCCGACGAATCGCGGCGGACCGAACTCGCTGAACTCATCCCGGAGCTCTTCCGGCTGTACGAGCAGCCACTCCTCGTCATTGCGATCCCCGATGAAACCCGAGCGCTCGCGCGCCTGAACCTGCTTCTCGACAAGGACGACTGGCCGATCGCGTCGTTGATGGCGCTAATCGGGACCCCTCCGTACCGTGCGCCGACGTACCAGGGAGCCGCGCTCGACATGATCGCGGCCTGGTTCCGGGGGTCGATCTCCTCGCAAGAAGCGTTCGACCGCTTCCAACGGCGCATGGGGCTGAACGTGGCCGGAACGCCCTTTGGCGAGCCAGAGGCTTCTGCCACCTGACGTGTGGTCACGAGCGGGTCTCCTTCCTGGCGGGTCGTCCGCGGCCGTAGTTCGCGGCGATACCGCGTTCGTTGCGGATCCGCTCCACTGAGGACCGGGCGATGCCGAACCGGTCGGCGATGTGCTGGTCGCGCTCGCCTGCGCGAACAGCTGCGGCGATCACCTCGCGGGTGCGGGTTGTGATCGGGCGCCCGCTCATGCTCGGCATCCCGCTACGCTGCGTCGCATGGACGCGGGATTGGCAGCAATCGTCGGAGCAGGGGTGGGAGCAATCGCTTCCCTTGGGGCGAGCGCGTTGGGTGCGATCCCGGGTCTCTCACCTGAGCACCGGGCGGACCGCCTACGTCGACGACAGCGACGTGACGATGCCGTGCTGGAGGCAACCGACCTCATCGCCGACTGTGCGCTGACGGGCGCGGTGGCGTCCGGGAGCTCCGACGACAAGTACCGGCGTCTGCTCGTGCTGCGGACGGAACTGGGAGTGCTCCTCGCCAGGCGGGACATCGGGCTGCTGGACCTGTACGAGGAGTGCGTTTCCTGCGTCCTCGAGGGGAATCGCGACCTGCGGGCGGAAGCGGCTCGTAGCTTCTCGGTCGGAGCTACGAGGTGGGCCGTCGCGGACCGAAAGGCTCGATCCGAGCTGAAGCAGTACGAATCCGAACTCATGAAGTGGCGGAAGTCGCTCGGGTGACAGAAGGATCGGCCGCAGCGGAGGACCTTCATCGGGGGCCTCCGAGGAGAGTGACCAGGTCCGCGAGCGTCATCGTGACGAACTGCTCGCCGGGCGCCGCGGTTCCGCGGCGCTTGTGGACGACGATGCCGATGCGGGCGTCGTCGTTACCGCGCTCGCGCTCAGCTTCGGCGAGCCAGGAGCCGAGCGACATCGACTGGTGGTTCTTGCACTCGAGCACCACGCGCTCGCCGCGGATGGTCCGGACGCCGCCGATGTCGCCGCGGTCGTCGCGGCCGTTCTTGGGGCGGATGTCGATGCGGTCGTCAAGCTCGTCGCGGAGGTAGTTCGCGACGCTGCGCTCGAACATCTGGCCGGCCTTCCTGGCGCTGCTGTTCGAGCGGCGGGGGCGCGACGGGGCTGTGCGATCCTGGGGTTCCATGCTGGTGTCTCTCGCAGAGGGGTCGGTGTGGGTGGGGCGGTGGCCGTTGCAGTCGGCCACCGCCCCGGCTGAGCTACGGGCGGCCGGAGTAGACCGGCACCGAGGCGGGGATGCCCTCGTGCACGACGGTCTTCTCGTCGCCCTTGACGACGGTCTTGCCGTCGCGAATCTCGGTGACGATGTCCGCGAACGCGGCGTCGAGGATCTCCTGCGGGCGCTGCAGCACGATGCCGAGGCCGAGTTGCGATCCGCGGAGGCGGTACCGGAACCGGGCGACGACGACGTAGACCGGGCCACCGAGGTACGGGCGGAGCAGCAGCTCGAGCTCGGTGGGGATGTCGATGTGCCCCTTCTGGCCGGCCTTCGCCGTGACGGTCTCCTTGTACTCGAGCCGGACCTGCCCGGAGTCGAGCCGCTCGCCGCCCTCGAAGTCGACCTTCGTGTTCGCCTGGAACGACTGCGCGATCTCGATCAGCACCGCGGTGTCGGGCTTCCGGACGTCGAGGGCCTGCTGCTCGATGAACTCGGCGAACACGGTCTGCTCGAGCAGTTCCCCGTCGACCTTCGTCCACGCCTCCCACGACTTCGTCGGCCTCAGCTCGAGGCGCGCGGTGTGCTTCTGCCAGCCGCCTTCGCCGGCTTCGTGGGAGTCGAGCACGGCAACGACGGACGACGACGGAGTGTCGGCGTATACCTCGGTGTGCCCGTCGATGACGTGCTTCGTGACGTAGCGGACGAAGGATTCGGCGTCGCCGACGACGCGCTTCGCCTCGATGTGCCGGGGGTGCTCGGCGTATCGGTCGGTGTCGACGATGCGGCTGCCGCCGGAGCCATCGGCCTCGACGTAGACGGTGCCGGTGTCCAGCTCCTCCGGGTGGATCGCCTGCTGAGCGAGACCCGCGACGACGGCGGCCTCGGGGTTGTCGGTGTAGTCGGTCATTCGTTGAGCTCCTTGATCTCCCCGGTGGCGGGGTCGTGCGCGGGTGCGGTGCGGATGTCCTCGTCCTCGAACAGGGGCATCGAGGACGGGTCGCGGCGGGACAGGGTGTGGTCGCGGTCGACGTACGTGATCGAGCCCTCGCGGTTCTTCTCGGGCCGCTTGACCGTGATCTTGTCGTTGACCTTCAGGGCGGTGACGCCCTCATCGATCGGCTTGAACTCGAGAGTCAGGGTGATCGAGCCGCCCTTCCCCGTCTCCTCGATCGCCGCGACGAGCTTCGACAGCTCGTCGTGCAGCTCGAGGTCGGTCTTCGGTCTCGTCGACGCGAGGAACGCGGCGAAGCTCCCGGGCTTCTTCTGCGTCTCGTCCTTGGACATGGGTGTCCTTCCTTGTGGGGTGGACCGGCCGATCGGCCGGACGTTCGTGGGGGTCATCGGCTGGCGCCGTACGCCTGGCCGAGCACCTTGTTGATGTTCTGCAGCCCCATGAGCCGAGCGGCGAGTGCCTTCTGCAGCTCCTCGGCGGCGTGCAGCGTCTCTTTCTTCAGGTCGAAGTCGAGCCGGTGCGGCATCGTCGAGAGCATCGCCTCGGCGCGCTTCTCGGCGACCGTCGTCGCGTCCGACCGGAGCATCGCCTTCGCGTGGTTCTCGAGCAGGGTGCGTTCGGCCTCGTAGCGCTCGTGCCACATCTGCTTGATGGCCGGCACGGCTCGCTCGAGGCGCTCGCCGAGCTCCCGGATCATGAACTCGAGTTCGATCGGTGTGACGGGCTCGTAGGAGACGATCTCGCCCGTGTCCATCCGGGCGATGTCCTGCGTGCTCACGGCTGCCCGCCCGCCTGGGCGAGCCAGTCGTCGTCGGAGAGCTCAGCCGGAGCGTCCGGTACGGGCACGGCGGCCGCGGCGGTCGACGGCTCGGGGGCGGCGGGCTGGTCGAGCATGCCGTGCCGGGTGAGTGCCGCCGTCCGGATCGCGTCCGTCCGCTCGCCGGCGTCGTCCGCGGCGTCGAGCAGATCCTCGATTGCCTCGTGCGTCGACGCCTCGGCGATCTCGGCGGCCCAGTCACGTGACGGCTGCGTCGGCGCGGGGGCTGCGGTGGGTGCGCCCTCGGCGTCGACCGGCGCGCCCAGTTCCTCGGCCGTGTAGTGCAGGCCCATGAGGACGTCCTCGGCGCCGGCGGACGCGGCGTCGGAGAGGGAGCGCCAGCGGCAGAGGCGCGCGGTGTACAGCTCCCACGGCTTCGGGTTGCCGTCCTTCGAGCGGGCCCGGGGCTGCCAGACGCCGTCGGCGTTCGGCTGGTACGAGTCGAGCAGACCGGCGTCGACGGCGTCCTGCGGCGTCCAGGTGTACTCGTACGGGAAGTCCGAGTCGTCGCTGCGGATCAGCGTCGTCGTGACGGCGAGGTCCCCGCCACGGACGGAGCCGGTCTGCCGGATGCGGAGCGAGTGCCCGGCCTGACGGATCAGCGCCGACATCAGCGCGGGCTTGATCGTGGGGTGGCCCTCAATGACGTCGATGCCCTGCAGCGCGGCCATCGGGTGGACGCCGAGCATGATGCCGGTCTCGACGACGAGCATGACCTTCCCGGGCGACGGGCGCTGCTCCATCACGTTCGTGTCCGGGTTGCGGACGTTGTGCCACAGCCCCTTCGGGAGCAGCTCGCCGGCCTGTGCGATCGTCTGGACGTAGTCGCGCTTCTCGGCGAGCGTCGCTCTGACGTAGGTGGTGATCTCGGTGCTCATGCGGCACTCCGTTCGTAGCTCAGCGCGACGCGGAGTCGCGGGAGGAGGTCGGTTGCGATGGGGACGATCAGCTCGCGCGCGGCGACGATCTTCGGGTGGTCACGGGTAACGACCAGGCGGTGCGGGATACCGCGGTGCGCGGCTCGGAGGTCCCACTCACCGCGGGCGTTCTGCACGAGCTCCACCCACAGGAACTCGATGGCGTTCGCCTCGGGGACCACCTCGAACTGCCACGCGAGCTGCCGCCACTCGCCGGTGTTCGGGCCGTCGACGACCTTCCCGTGCTTCGCCTTGCACTCGGCGAGGGTGATGCTGCCGTCGGGGTTCTCCCGGAGGCCGTCGGGCGTCGCTGCGAACCCGGTCTCGGTGGGCGAGTGGATCAGCGCGAGGTTCTGCGGGATGCCGGCGTACGCGAGCATCAGCGGTTCCCAGCGGTGGCCCTGCTCCGTGTACGCGTTCCCCGAGAACGACGAGGCCGCGAGCTTGGCGGCAAGGTACTTGTCCACGCTCGACGCCTTCGCGAACTTCGCCGCGTCCGATGCTCCGATCAGGCCGTTGCGGCGGGCGGCGAGCCACGCGTCGCGATCGAGGCCGTCGACGACGATGCGGTTCTTCCAGGTCACCACCGGTCCCTCCACTCCTGCATCGGGATCCCGGTCGTCTGCCGGTCGATCCACTGGCCGACCGCGAGGGCGCCCATCAGGGCGAGAGTCGCGACGGCGACGAACGCGACGCTCATGCGAGGCCCAGCCGTTCCGTGATCTGGTCGGCCACGCCGTTCCACCACGCCTGCCGCGTGCCGTTGGCGATGTGCGTGTCGGCGGGCGGCTGCACGGCGTCGCGCTCGAACGCGGCGATGAGGTTCGCGGTCCGCTGCTCCTCGACGAGAGCGAGGGTGGCGTGCACCTGTGCCCGCACGAGCGCACGATCGGCAGCGGCAGTTCCGGCTGCGCGGAGCAGCTGCTCGGACGATGCGAGCGCGGCGCGCGCTTCGGCGGCGCTCATGCGACGACCTCGCCGTCTTCGATGGTGAAGCCGACCGACCGGGACTCGTCGACCCGGGAGATCCACACCTGGTACTGGTGCTCGGCGGCGAGCTTCTCGATGATCGCCAGCGAATCGGAGTCCAGGGACTCGCCGCCGTCGATGCGCATCACGCGGATCGTCGGGCTGCCGGCCATGCCGAGCGCCGTCGAGACGCGGACCTGCTCAGCGGTGGACGCCTGCGAGAACGGGATGCCGTTGAGCGTCACGCCGTCGGCGTCGAACCCGAGTCCGGGGACCGGGAGCTTCGCCGCGGCGATCCCGTCGGCCTTCTGCTTCGCGATCTCCTCGAGGCGGAGCGTGTGCTGCGCCTGCTCCTGCTTCCGGTCGGAGAGTTCTTCGGCGACGGCGGCACGGTCGCGCTGCTTCCGGACGCGCTCGTTGACGACGTCGATCTCGCCGAGCTGGTCGAGCAGTGCCTGCGGGTCTTGCCGGTCGCCGATCGCGCGGGCGGCGGTGACCGTCTCCGTCGCGCGGGCGGTCGCGGCGGACAGCGCTTCCTGCGCCGCGGCGAGTGCTTCGGCGGCGCGCTGCTGGTCGGCGCGCGCCTGCTTCGCCTGCTCGACAGCCGCGTCGATCGCGCGGTTCTGGCGGGTCATCGCGTCGACCTGCGCGACGAGGTCGGCGGCGGACGCTTGCTCGGCAGGCAGCGACGGGTCCGGCTCCGGGTAGCCCTTGAGCCGCCCTTCGAGCTCCGTGACCTTCCGACCGACCTCGGTGCGGCGGTCGTACACGCCCTTCCGCTCAGCCTCGAGCGTCACCGGGTTGAACCCGAGCGAGTCGCCGAGCGCGTCGACGAGGGTGCGGAGCTGCTGCTTCGCGTCCATGCGGGTGAAGGCGAGCGGGTCGAGGCTGATGCCGCCGAGGAGGCCGTCGAGCAGCTTCTGCGGGGACGAGAACCGAGCGTGGTCGGACGACTCGACGGTGAGCGTGCCGGCGTCCTCCTTCGTCCACCGTCGGGTGGCGACGTAGACGACGTTGCCGTGCTCGTCACCGATCTCGAGGCGGGCGACCGCGGTGTCCTGGCCGTCGCGGATCGGCTGCACGGTCTCACGGGCAGCGGCGCCGCCCTTCAGCACCGCGTAGATCGCGTCGAGGACCGAGGTCTTGCCCTGGGCGTTGCGGCCGCCGACGAGCACGACGTCGCCGTCAGGTCTGATCTGGACGGCGGTGAGGCGCTTGTAGTTCTCGACGTTGAGCGCGAGAACTCGCAGCGGCGTCGGGGGCGTGGTGGTCACGGTGGCTCCTTGCGGGGTCGGAAGATGACGCGTTCCCAGGGCTGGGACGCGGGAGATCGGGTGGAGCTCAGTCGCAGTCGGCGACCCACTCGGCGGCGCGGGCGATGGCTTTCGCTTCCGCGTCGTCGTCGACTGCGAACTCGGTGCGGTCCGCGGCGGTGATCCGGTCGTCGCTCATGCCGGTCACCGACGCATCGGTGCGTTGACGACGGCGTGCACGCGGAGCAGCGCTGCGATGAACAGGACGATGCCGGCCCAGACGAGCAGCACCCAGGTGGGGGAGCCGTAGCGGTTGATCGACGCGAACAGCGCGACGACGTAGGTGAGTGCGAGGAGGACGGCTGCGGTCTTCACGCGATGCCCCCGTTGCTGACGACGAGGACAGCGGCGGTGATGAGGGCGACGGCGACGACGCCGAGGAACACCACGAGCGCGAGGTCGTCGCGCTGCCGGCCGGTCATGCTGCGACCTCGAGGCCCAGCGCGTGGAGCACGTCGGAGCAGTCCGCGCCGAGGCGCTTCCGCACCATCGCGCGAGCGGCCTTCGCGTTCTGCTCGGCGATCTCAGCGAGGCGAGGGTCGTCGACTCGGAGATCCACCGGCTTCGTCCAGCTGCTCATGCTGCGGTCGGCTTCTCGGTGGGGAGGTTCTGCAGCCACTCGACCGCGTCCTCGCGGAGGATGATCGGCTTGCGGCCGGCCTCCGTGGGGTATCTCGCGGTGAGAGCTCCCGACTCGATCGCCTTCCGGATCGTGTCCTCGGACACGTCCACCAGAGCGGCGAGATTCGGAACGGAGAAGGAGACCTTCTCGAGGGTGGGTGATGCGTTCATGCGGCGGCTCCGAAGAGGTCAGTCGGACCCATACGCAGAAAGCCGCCGACGCGCACGACCTCGGCCATCGTGAGGTCGCCTTCGCGGAGGCGTCTCTCGATGTCGTGGACGAGCACGCCGGCGGCTCTCGCGACGGACTCCGTGTCGGTGCCACGAGCGATGATGGCCGCGTCGATGCGCTGGCCGAGCTGCGTGGCGGTGAGGGTTCTGGACACATCTGTCAGAGTACGCGACACATCTGTCCAACACAAGCGTAAACGACTAATTTACGGACAAATCTGTCGAGTTAGCCCGTTAGTCTTGGGCTGTGCCGGACCCCTCAGACTTCATCAACAGCGCCCTTGCCGACGTGATCTCGGCCGCGATGGGGCGCCGGACGAGCAAGGAAGCGCTCGCGCGCGCGACGGGCATCAGCTCCCGGACCATCACGCGGTACCTGGATGCTCAGGTCGACATGCCCGCGAAGTCGTTCCAGCGGATCGCGGACGCGCTGCATCAGCCCGCGGACAGGCTCTACGCCGAGGCGCTCGGAAAGGCAGAGCGCATGGCTGAGGAAGCCCGAGTGTCAGAGGCCAGTGCGCAGAATGTGACTCGGCTTCACCCCCGACAGATGTCGGGTGAGGAGCTCGATCGAATCACCATCGATCACGCCGCCACCGAGATCGACCCCGAATCGGCGACGGACGAACCGACCGACACCTGACCTGGGGAGGGGTGAGGGGCCTGTACGACCCTTACGAGCACGCCGCGGACCTCGGCATCGAGGTGATCCACCGGCCGATCCGGACCGGGAACGGTCTCTGGATCCCGGACTACAACGTGATCGTCGTGAAGGCGAAGCTCCGCGCGGTCCACGACCGTGCCGCGCTCGCGCACGAGATCGGGCACGCCGCCCTCGGGCACCGCGACGACAGGCCGAAGCACGAGATCCAGGCCGACCGGTACGCCGCGGACCACCTCGTTGACGAGGAGCGGGCGTGGGAGCTGTGTCGATGGACTCAGGACCCGGCGCGCATCGCCGCCGAGCTAGGCGTGAGCGGCAAGCTCTGGCGCGTGTGGTGGAACGTCCGACGTCAACAGGGCCGACACCTTGGCGAGGGCGTCGCCTAGCACGGCATGGTTGCCACGTGACCGGTAGCCGCGCGTCACCGACAGCGTCGACTGGCCGAGGATCTCCATGATGGCCGGCTCGGACACGTTCGCCTCGTAGAGCAGCGTGGCCGTGGTGTGCCGGGCGTCGTGCAGGCGGGCGTCGCGCACGCCGACCGACGCGAGGAGCGCGTGCCAGGCGTAGTTGTCCTTCGCCGGGTCGATCGGGGAGCCGTCGAGCGGCCGGAGCGTCTCGACGTACGGCTCCTTCTTCCGCTCAGCCGTCCAGAGCAGCCCGTGGGGGTTCGGCTCCGCAGCGGATGCGGCGAGCCGGCGTTCGATGATGGACCGCAGGGGCTCGACGAGGGGGATGTCCCGCCAGCCCGCCCTCGACTTGGGGCGCGAGAGCCACAGCCCGCCGGTGAGGTGGCGGTGCTCGTGGTCCTCCGGCGTGCGCAGGAACCGGTCCGGGCAGTCGGTGCCCCGGATGCGTCCGCATCGCGGCTGCTCGGGGTCCCGCGGGTTGCAGCCGTGCGACCAGGTGAGGCGCTGCAGCTGCCATGAGAGGTCGAGCCGGTCGGTCACGCGATCGATCTCGAGGCCGAGGAGTTCGCCCTGGCGTGCGCCGGTGAGCAGCGCCGCGGCCCAGCGGGACCCCATGCGGACGTCTTCGCGGGCGGCGCGATCGAGGATGCGGATGCCGGCGGCGGCGTCGAGGGTGACGAGGGACACGTGCGAGCGGCGAGGTGCATCGAGCAGCGTGGTCACGTTCCGCGTGACCCGACCCTCGCGCTCGGCGTCGCGCAGGGCGACGCCGAGGATGCGGTGCGCCTGCAGCGCGGTGGACGCGCTCCGGCCCTTCGCGCGGATCGCGCGGTTCAAGTCGCGCACGTGCTTCGGCTCGAGCTTGTCCAGTCGCACCGCGCCGATCTCGGGGAGGATGTGCTGGCGGATCGCGGACTGGTAGCCGGCGGCGGTCTTCGGGGCAAGGCGGTGGACCGCGATCTCGTCGTACCAGAGCTTCATCCACGCGCCGAGGGTCATCGACGCGGTGGGGAGGTCTCCGACGCGCTCGAGTTCCTTCTGCAGCGCGCGCAGCTTCTTCAGCGCGGTCGGCTTGTCCTTCGCGCGGACGTACTTGCGGCGGCGCTCACCGTCGCGGCCGGGGAGCTCGACGACGGCCTGCCAGTACTTGAGTGGCTTCCTGGGGTCCTTCGGGACTCGGAAGAGCGCGCCTTCACCCTTGCCTCGTGCGATGCTCGCCATGCCGATGGTCCTCCGCTTCCGGCACCCGGCCGGGCCGGGTCATCTTCTGTCGTGCGCGCTCCACCGGCCGTCGCTCAGGACGCCCGTGTGCGTGGTTCTTCTACGTCGGTGGCTGGCGCTACCGTGCATGGTGTTCCTTCTCGTGCTGACTCACGGGTGGGACCCGATGGCCGCGACCCTGCCAGGTCGCGGCCTTCTTCGTGGGAGCGGGTGCATCCCGTCGGTGCATCCTTTGTATTCGGCTTGTACAAGCCGATTAGGAGCACTTATGGCACGTTACTAGTCAGATGTGTCCGGCGTCAAGCCAGATGCGGCAGAACTCTTCTGACTACGGATCAGAAGGTTGGGGGTTCGAGTCCCTTCGAGCGCACAGTGCCGGTTGAACGGCATGACACCGAACAGACGAAGGGCCCCGGCGGATTCCGCCGGGGCCCTTCGTCGTTGGTGCTCGGTGGCTCGTCCGCGAGTTCGAATGTCGCATTCGAAGTCCTTCGGGATCGGGTTCGACCGGGTCTAGGTTCCTGGCATGGTTCGTCGAGGTCAGCAACCACGGCGAGACGTGCGTCGTGCGTGTCTCGCGGCTGAACGTGCCGCCGCGGATCAGGAACGCGGCCGCTTCCGCCCGCCCGACCGACGACATTGTGTCGAACGGAGCTGGTACCAGAGCATCGACGACACGGACACGATGCGGATGGACCACCGGCTCTACCGGGCAGACGGTCGGCTCGTCGACTTCGCGTTGATCGTGACCGCTCTGCAGCTCGACGGAGCGTGGCGGGAGGTCGCGCGCGTGGACTGCTGCCACGGGCACGTGCACCTCCACCACGAGGACGGCACGGTCAGCTCGATCGGACCGCTGCACCACCTCGCGGACGTCGCTGAGCTCTTGGACGCGGCGCTGGTCCGCCTGACCGCGTACGCCGTTACAATCCGGGACATGAGAGGCAGTGATGACTGAGCAGGCCGCACTCGACATCTTCCGTGTCGAGGTCGATCGCGCACTCGCGGTCGGCCCCTTCGCGGACCTGGCCCTCGAGGTGGTCGACGTCGACGGGCGCTGTCCTGTCGTCGTTGCACTCGAGCACGAACGCCTGCCGGTGCTCCTGCGTCGGATCGAGAACGTCGGCGGGTACGCCAACGTCTTCGTGCGAGCAGAGCGAGGCATCCGTCGGATCGCCGTCATGGACGTCGACGGTGCGCTCGACGTGCGAACAGCAGAGGACATGCGCGAGCCCAGCGAGCAACCCAGCGCATCGAGCACCGTCGGAGCGTTCCTCGACTACTTGTCGCACTGCGCTGGGGGCATCGTGCTTCCAGCACGCTTGGCGACCGCATCGCACGGCGCTCTCCCCGCGCGGCAAGTGGAGATCGTCAGCGTCTGACCCGCCTCAGCTCACCGACGCTGACGCCCGAGCAGCGCGATCCCCAGAGCGACCAGCGCCACGACGACGAGCGCTACGACGACGAGCAGGGGCAGCAGGTCGACCGAAGCGGTGTCGTGGCAGTCGACAGTCCCGGCGGCACAGGAGGCGAGGACGGTGGTCGAGGTCATGGTCAGAGTGAAGCACGGCGAGGTCGGTTGGGGAACACGACGACGAGGTCGGTGTTCGCGGTCCTCGATGCACACCCGCTGGTGGCGCTGCTGATCAGTCGGGCCGACTTCGTGAACAGAAATGGTCGGGTTCGTCGGCGGGACCCGACCATTTCTGCTCACGATGCGCACTGCATGCGCCGCCATGCCCGGCCGCGCCCCGCGACGCGCTCATCGCCCGAGCGCCTCGAGCTGCTCCTGCAGTCCGCGCTCCAGGTACGGCTCCAACGACGTCGCCCACGTCGCCGTGACGTGCGACTTGTCCCGGTAGACCATCACGCCGCCGATCACCGCCGGGCAGGTCGTCGCCGTGCAGTAGTGGTCCGTCAGGTCGATCTCCGCAGCGTGACCCCCGGCGGCCGTGAACGCCCGCACGGCGTCGTCCGTCGAGTCGGTCTGCCGGAACGCCTCTGACCGCGGCTGGTCGCACGAGGTGTTCGTCGGCCCGGACATCTTGCCCACGCATTCCACGACGTCGGGTCGGGGCACGGGGTTGTCGCGGATGGCGATCACCGGCAGGTCGTCGCCGGCTGCCTGCTCCCAGGCGTCGACGAGGCCGTCGCGGGTTGCCGCGTCGCGGGCTGCGCCGGCGGGCAGGTCGACCGGTCGCTGGGTGGCCGAGTGGGTGACGACCAGGGCGTCGGCATCCCGGTGGGCGCGGACGTAGTCGATCGCCTGGTGCTTCCACTCGTCGCACTTGCGCATGGAGTCGGTGCTGACGGAGCTCTGTCGCGCGGTGGTGAGGTAGCACCCACCGGTGCCTGCCAGGTCGATCCGCCATCCGTTGTCGTCGGCGATCCGCTCGTACGCTCCGAGCAGTGCGTTGCTGTGCGAGTCGCCGATCACGACGAGGTGCTTCGACCATCCGGTCGCCTTGCCGAGGACACAGGTCGTGAAGACCTCGTTCCAGCACTCGCCACGGTTCGCGTCGTCGCGCGCGGCCGATGCGGGGGCGGGGATGCGCACGTCGGCCAGGTTCGGGTCGATGCAGGGGTGCGCGGTGCCGATGAGCGCGGCCGCACCGATGCACGACGGACCGTCCTTGGCCCGCTGGGTGGTGAGCTGCTTCGTGAGTTGCTGCGTGGCGCGCTCGGCATGCACTTCTTGCACGTGGACGACCGTCAGGGTCGCGGCACCGAGGGTCGCGACGGTGAAGGTGCAGATGACCCCGAGCGCGACGGTGCCCCGTGGCCGGAGGTCGTGCATCCACGTCGAGAACCGGACGGGTTCTTCGAACCAGACGGTCGTGACCGCGGCCAGTCCGAAGGAGACGAGCAGGACAGCGGTGCTGGTCGCCCAGTCGAGTGGGTGTCCGAGCGCGATCGGCAGGATCACGACGAGCGGCCAGTGCCACAGGTAGAGGGAGTACGAGATCCGCCCGGTGAACGCGATCGGGGCGAGGGCGCCGAGCGACGCGAACACGGTGCTCCCACCGAAGAGCACCATGAGTGTGGCCCCCGCGACGGGGAGGAGTGCAGCGACGCCGGGGAACGGCGTGCCGGGTCCGATGACGACGAGCGACAGGACGAGTGCGGCGGCGCCGGTGCTCGCCAGCACGAGGCGTACCCGTCGGGCCACGTCGGTGCGGACCTCGGGCAGACGGACGGTGGCGGCGAGCCCGCCGAGGGCGAACTCCCACGCGCGCGTGCCGGTGGAGAAGTACGCGACGCCGGGGTTCGTGCTGGTCTGCACGATGCTCCACGCGAGCGACAGCACGACGACGACGCCGAGCAGCAGTCGCGCCGTCGTCAGGGGCGAGCGGCGCCGACGGACGAGGAACCCCAGCCCGATCAGCGCCAAGGGCAGCGCGATGTAGAACTGCTCCTCGACGGACAGCGACCAGAAGTGCTGGAAGGGCGAGGGGTCGTTGGTCGATGCCAGGTAGTCGACCGCGCTCGCCGCCAGCTCCCAGTTCTGCAGGTAGACGGTCGACGCGATGAGTTCGCGCCCGTACTGGCCCCAGAGCGTGTTGGGCACGGCCACCAGGACGGCGGCGCCCGTGACCAGGATCGTCAGGAACGCGCCGGGGAGGAGACGCTTCGCCCGGCGTGACCAGAACCGGCCGAGACGGATGGCGCCGGTCGCGAGCTGTTCGCGCACCAGGTGTCCGGTGATGAGGAAGCCGGAGATCACGAAGAAGACGTCGACGCCGACGAACCCACCGCGGAGCGCGTGTGGCCAGAGGTGGTAGACGACGACCGACAGGACCGCGAAGGCGCGGAGCCCCTGGATGTCCCACCGCGTCGTGTCGGGCGCCTGGTGCGCGGGGCCACGCTCGCCTGGCGTTGCAGTGTTCACTGCCACGATCCTACGAGAAGCGCGTCACGCATCGGAACCATCCCCGGGACGGACAGGAGGCCCGTGGCGGTCTCGCCACGGGCCTCCTGTCCGTCGTCCCTCGCCCCCACCCCGTGGGGTTCCGAGATCTCGGAACCTCGCGGGCACGCATCGTCCTGATCGGAACCTCGACGGAACGCACGCGGGGTGTCGTGGAACCTCGGCGCACCGCGGGCGGCGTGCCGAGGGACCGCGCGCAGCCCTAGACGGTCGCGCGCACCTCGGCCAGCGACGGGTAGTCGGTGTAGCCCTCGGCGGTCGCGCCGTAGAAGAGCTCGGGACGGGCCTCGTTGAGCTCCGCGTCCTGCTCCCAGCGGTGGGCGAGGTCCGGGTTCGCGATGGCCGGGCGGCCGGCGGCGACGGCGTCGGCGTGGTCGTCATCGACGAGTGCGATGGCCTCGTCGCGGGTGGTCAGCGCCGAGAAGCCGGAGTTGACCACGAACGGTGCGCCCGCGGTGCGGCGGACGTGCTGCACCAGGTCACCGGTCGGCTCGGCGTGCAGGACGTCGATGAAGGCGAGTCCGAGCGGCGCGAGGCCCTCGGCGATCGCGGTGTAGGTCGCGCGGACGTCGGCCGCGTCGTCCTCGATGACGCCCTGGATGCCGTGCTCGGGCGACAGGCGGATGCCGGTGCGGTCTGCGCCGACGGCCTCGGCGACGGCGGTCGTGACCTCGATCGCGAAACGGGCGCGGTTCTCGGGGGAGCCGCCGTACTGGTCGGTGCGGGTGTTCGACACCGGGGACATGAACTCGTGCACCAGGTAGCCGTTGGCGCCGTGGACCTCGACGCCGTCGAGTCCGGCGGCGATGGCGTTGCGGGCAGCCTGCGCGAAGCCCTGCACGGCGTCCTGCACCTCGGCGGTGGTCAGCTCGTGGGGGACGGGCATGTCGGCCTTGCCGGTCGCGGTGTGGGTCTGTCCAGGAGCGGCGATGGCGCTCGGGGCGACGATGCGCGGCGTCTGCGAGATGTCGGGGTGGGAGACACGGCCACCGTGCATGAGCTGCATCACGATGGTGCCGCCCTCGGCGTGCACGGCGTCGGCGACGCGGCGCCAGCCGGCGATCTGCTCGTCGGTCTCGATGCCGGGCTGCCCGGGGTAGGAGCGGCCTTCCTGCACGGGCCAGGTGCCCTCAGTGATGATCATGCCGAGGCCCGCACGCTGACGGTAGTGCTCGATGAGCAGGTCGTTCGGGATGCCGTGCTCGCCGGCGCGGGTGCGCGTGAGCGGGGCCATGACGACGCGGTTCGACAGGCGCAGGGCGCCGAAGGAGGTGGGTTCGAAGAGCTTCACGAGGGAGTGGAACGTCGTGTTGCTCGGTGCAATTCCCGTCGTCAGTCGCGCGGGCAGACCAGGGTCGACGAACGGACCTGGCCCTCGGGGCGGATCACCTGGTGCCGGGAGAGGGGCTTGCCGCAGATCGGGCAGCCGCGGTCCACTGACCGGTCGTCGACCCCCTCGGGGTGTCCGGCGCCGATCTGCGACGGTCCCATCTTGTTGATGAGCGTCGTGTTCCACCGTTCGTACCACTTGCCGAAGCGCCCCACGGTGCGTCCTTTCGTTCGTGCACGAACCATTATGGCACCATCGGCCACGGATCACACCTGGTCGACGCGCTCCAGCAGTTCCGTCAGGTCGTCCTTGAGCGCCTCGAGGCGTTCCAGTGGCCACCCGAGTCGGTCCGCGACCGCCAGGGGGACCGCCCGCGCGCGGTCGCGCAGTGCTCGCCCGGCCGTGGTGAGCGAGACCTCGAGCTGCCGTTCGTCGGCCGCGCTGCGGGTCCGGCGGACGTAGCCCGATGCCTCGAGCCGCTTCAACAGCGGGCTGAGGGTGGCCGAGTCGAGCCGCAGTTCGCCGGCGATCTCGCGCACCGACCGCGGGTCCTGCTCCCAGAGTGCGAGCATCACGAGGTACTGCGGGTGCGTCAGGCCCATCGGCTCGAGCAGGTCGCGGTACAGCCCGATGACGCTCCGGCTCGTGGCCGCGAGGGCGAAGCAGAGCTGCCGGTCGAGCGCGAGCGGGTCGGGTGCGGAGGTCATGCGCCCACGATACCGTTCGCCCACGAAGTGTTCCCGGGTCGAGGGGGTCGGTGTGGGTCGGTGCGACAAGTTCGACGTCGTACGACATCGAACTTGTCGCACTGGCGCGACCGCAACAGTTGCAGGCGCGGGCTGGCGACATCCTCGACGTCGTACGACATCGAGGATGTCGCTCTGGGTCGCGGGTCGGCGCGGCGTCGGCTCACGCGGGGTGGGCGCACGCACGGGAGGCCCGGCGCCGGTCTCGTGGACCGGCCCCGGGCCTCCAGGCTGGGTGCGTCGACTACGCGCGGTGCGCGGGCGGGTGCCCCGACTCGTGCGCGTTGGCGTCCGGCGCCACGGGGAGGGCGTGCGACCCCGTGTGGGTGTCCTCGTGACCGGGCTGACCGGGCTGACCGGGCTGACCGGCGACCGGGTGCGACCGCTCGAGCTTCGCGCCCTCGACGTCGACGTCCGGCACGATCCGGTCGAGCCACTTCGGGAACCACCAGGCGCTCTGGCCGAGCAGGTGCATCGCTGCCGGGATCAGCAGCATGCGGACGACGAACGCGTCGATGAGCACACCGAACGCCAGCCCGAAGCCGATCGGCTTGATCGTGGAGGAGTCCGAGAAGATGAAGCCCGCGAACACCGAGATCATGATGATCGCTGCCGCCGTGACCACCGCGCGACCGGCGTGCAGCCCGCGCTGGACCGCGACCTTCGCCGAGGCGCCGTGGGCGTAGGCCTCACGCATGCCGGACACGAGGAACAGCTGGTAGTCCATCGCCAGACCGAACAGGATGCCGATCTCGATGATGGGCAGGAAGCTCAGGATCGGCGCCGGGTCGTGCACGCCGAACACGGAGCCGAGCCAGCCCCACTGGTAGATCGCGGTCAGACCTCCGAACGACGCCATCACGGACAGGATGAAGCCCGCCGTCGCCGTGATCGGGACCAGGAAGGACCGGAACACGATGATCAGGATGATGAGCGACAGGCCGACGACCACCACGAGGTAGAGCGGCAGGACGTTCGACAGCTTCTCGGACACGTCGATGTTGGCGGACGCGTTGCCCGCGACACCGAGCGTGACCGTGCCGTCGTCGGTCGTGACGGTCTGGTCGCGCAGGTCCTTGACCAGGTTCTCGGTGGAGATGCTGTCCGGACCGCCGCCGGGCTTCACCTGGAACGCGATGATGTCGCGGTCCGACGAGGTACCGATCGGCAGGACGGCCTTGACGTCGTCGTTCTTCGCCAGGGCCTCACCGATGGTGACCTCGGTCGCGGTGACGTCGGACTTGCTGATCGACTCGGGCAGCGTCGCGACGACGAGCAGCGGGCCGTTCTGACCGGCACCGAACTCCTCGTCGAGGGCCTTGTACGCCTTGTACTGGCTCGAGTCGACGGACTCGGACGCACCGGTCGGCAGGCCGAGGCGCATCTGCGTCGCGGGGAGCGCGATGGTGCCGAGCACGGCGACGCCGGCGACGAGCGTGACGATCGCGCGCCAGGTCTTCATCGGCTTGTTCGGCACCCGGGTCGAGCCGGTGTTGCCGATCTTCGTCCGCTCCTTCTTGCGCAGGATCCGCATCCCGATCAGGGACAGCAGCGCCGGCGTGAACGACGTGGCGATGAGGATCGCGAAGAACACCGCGACCGCACCGACCGTGCCCATGAGCCCGAGGAACGGGATGCCGGTGATGTTCAGCGCGAGCAGGGCGACGATGACGGTCGCGCCGGCGAACACCACGGCGTTGCCGGAGGTGCCGTTCGCGAGGCCGATGGACTCGTGCACCTGCATGCCCTGCTTCAGCTGGGTGCGGTGTCGGTTCAGGATGAAGAGCGAGTAGTCGATGCCGACCGCCAGGCCCAACATCACCCCCAGCACCGGCGTGACCGAGATGAACTCGACCAGGCCGGAGAACGACAGCGAGGCGAGTGACGCCACGCCCACGCCGAGCACGGCGCTGACGAGCGGGATCGCCGCACCGATGACGGTGCGGAGCATCAGGAAGAGCACGAGCGCGGCGATGATGACGCCGACGATCTCGCCCGGGCCGAGGATCGACGGCACGCCCTGCGCGATGTCGTTCGAGACGTAGACGTTCACGCCGCTGATGTCGGCCGAGTCGGCGTCGTCCGCGATGGCGGTCTTCGTGTCGGCGGGGACCTCGTAGGTCGACTTCGTGAACTGGACCGTGCCGATGGCGGCGCTGCCGTTCGACGACACGAAGCGGACGTCCTTCGACAGGTCGAGGAGCTTCGAGCCCTGCTCCAGCTCTTCAGAGCTGTCGTCGAGCTTCTTCGTGTTGGTGTCGATCGTCTTCTGCGCGTCGGCGAGCTGCTGCTCGCCGGCGGTGATCTGCGCCTGCTGGGCGTCGATCTGCGCCTGCGCCTGCTGGAGCTGCGCTGCCGCGGCCTGCGCTTGCGCTGCGGGGAGGGCAGCGCCGGCGGCCTCGGCCTGGGCCTTCTGGGCGTCGAGCTGCGCCTGGGCGTCCTCGATCTGCTGCTTGCCGGAGGTCAGCTGCGCCTTCTGGGCGTCGAGCTGGTCCTGGCCGGTCTCGAGCTTCGCGCGGCCGTCGGTGATCTCCTTGCGGCCGTCGACGATCTTCTGGCGCTGCTCGTCGAGCTGGTCCTGGGTGTCGAAGCCGCTCGTCGCGCCCTTGACGCCGTCGAGCTTCTCGATCTTGGTCAGGAAGTCCGCGACCTCCGACTTCTGCGCGTCGGTGAACGCCTTGCCGTTCGTCGTCTCGAAGACGATCGTGCCGTTGCCGCCGTTCGCCGACGGGAACTTGTCGGCGAGCTCGTCCTGCACCTGACTGGTCTTGGTGTTCGGGATCGAGATCGCGGACGAGATCGTGCCCGAGAACAGGCTGTAGGTGACGCCGGCGACGGCCATGATCACCACCCAGGTGATGATCACGAGCCAGTGGCGTCGTGCGGAGAACCGTCCGAGACGGTAGAGGAGACCGGCCATGCGGTTGCCCCGTTCCTTTCGTTGCAGGTGCTGTGTGGAGCGGGGTGCGCCGGTGGACCCCTGGGGAGGGAAGTGTCAGTCGGTGGGCATGTAGCCGCTGCGGACGCTGTGCACGAGTCGTGCGAGCAGGGCGTCCCAGTCGGCGACGGACTGCTCGTCGATCGCGGGGCCGGAGGTGGCCAGCCAGTGTTCCGCGATCACGACGATGCCGCTCATGAGCGACTCGACGAGCAGGGCGGCGTCGAGGGGATCCGCCGCCGGGTAGCGACGAGCGACCTCGTCGCGGAGTCGTTCGGTGACCCGTGAGAACGCCGTCTGGGTGAGGACCGCGGCCTTCGGGTCGTCCTTGCCCGGGTCGCCGAGGATCCGGTACATGCTCGAGATCGCGGCTGCCAGGTCGGCTCCGCGTGCGGCGGACTCGAGCTCGTCGAACATCGAGGCCCGGCTGCCGTCGCCGATCGGCGTCCGCGCCATGTCGACCAGGAACCGGTCGATGATCACGGACAGTTCCTGCTCGCACACGGCCAGCAGGACCTCGTCGAGCGAGGCGAAGTGGTTGAACACCGTCCGCCGCGCGATGTCGGCGCGTGCTGCCAGGTCGTCGACGCCGAACTCGCGGCCGCCGCGTTCGTCGATCAGGTCGCGAGCCGCCTGCAGGATCGCCGCACGGTGCTTCGCCTTGAGGGCGGCGCGGCGGTCGGTCGTGAGGGTCACGAATGAGAACACTAGGTGCATCGATGCACTCGGTGCAACGACTACGAGTGCATCTTCAGGTTCGTACCCCGCGGTGGAAACTCGGTTCTGAACAGATGTGCGCATGGTTGACTGCACCCAGCACGACCGCCGGTGCGACCGGTGGCGCGTCCGCCAGAACGACCGTCGTACGAAGGAGTACCCGATGCCCGTCCGCCTGTCCCCGGAGACCCTCGACGAGATCGCCGCGAGCGGTGTCGCCGTCCCGACCTACGACCGCAGCGGGATCACCGCCGGCATCGTGCACTTCGGCGTCGGCGGCTTCCACCGCGCGCACCAGGCGATGGTGAT
Organism: Curtobacterium sp. VKM Ac-2884; assembly: GCF_015350945.1. Taxonomy (NCBI): domain Bacteria; kingdom Bacillati; phylum Actinomycetota; class Actinomycetes; order Micrococcales; family Microbacteriaceae; genus Curtobacterium; species Curtobacterium sp. VKM Ac-2884. Next base: position 546,128 of record NZ_JADKSA010000001.1, on the reverse strand, counting down.
CGACCGGCTGCTCCAGCGGGGCGAGGCGCGCGAGTACGGCATCTGCGGCGTCGGTGTCCTCGAGCAGGATCGCCGGATGGCCACGGCGATGGCGGAGCAGGACGGCCTCTACACGCTCGTCCTCAAGCACCCCGACGGCACCCGAGAGTCCCGTGTCGTCGGCAGCATCGTCGACTACCTGCTCGCCGTCGACGACCCGGACGCCGTCGTCGAGAAGATGGCGCACCCCGACACCAAGATCGTCAGCCTGACCATCACCGAGGGCGGCTACAACTTCGACCACGTCACCGGCGAGTTCGTCGCGGACGAGCCCGGCGTCGCGGCCGACCTGCGCGGCGACGGACCGCCCCGCACCGTGTTCGGCCTGGTCGTCGAAGCCCTGCGCCGACGGCGTGACCGCGGCGAGCAGCCGTTCACCGTGATGTCCTGCGACAACATCCAGGGCAACGGCCACGTCGCCCGCGACATGTTCACCGCCTACGCACGCCTGCAGGACCCGACGTTCGCCGACTGGATGGACGAGCACGTGTCGTTCCCGAACTCGATGGTCGACCGCATCACCCCGGTCACCGCCGACGAGGACCGCGCCTGGGTCCGTGACGAGCTCGGCATCGAGGACGCCTGGCCCGTCGTCGCCGAACCGTTCTTCCAGTGGGTGCTCGAGGACGACCACCCCGCCGGACGCCCGCCGTACCAGGACGCCGACGTGCAGATCGTCGAGGACGTCGAGCCGTACGAGCTGATGAAGCTCCGGTTGCTCAACGCCTCGCACCAGGGCCTGTGCTACTTCGGGTACCTCTCGGGGTACCGCTACGCCCACGAGGCCACACAGGACCCTGCGATCGCCACCTTCCTGCGCCGCTACATGGACGAAGAGGGGTCGCCGACCCTGCACCCCGTGCCCGGCATCGACCTCGAGGACTACAAGTCCACCCTCATCGAGCGCTTCCAGAACCCCGAGGTCCGCGACACCCTCGCGCGCCTGTGTGCCGAGTCGAGCGACCGGATCCCGAAGTGGCTGCTGCCGGTGGTCCGTGACAACCTCGCCGCGGGCCGGCCCGTCACGTTGTCCGCCGGCATCGTCGCGTCGTGGGCGCGTTACGACGAGGGCACGGACGAGTCCGGCGAGCCGATCCGGATCGTCGACCGGCTGGCCGAACCGCTGCACCGCATCGCCCTCACCCAGCGCGACGACCGGCTCGCCTTCATCGCGAACCGGCAGGTCTTCGGCGACCTGATCGACGACGAACGGTTCGTCGCCGCCTACCGGGACGCCCTCGACGGGCTCATCGCCGACGGCGCACACGCCACGGTCGAACGCTTGTCGCGTTCGTGACGCGAGTCGCGCCCTGCGCGTGACCGGACGGCGGACGGGAGGCCCGGTGCCAGCTGGCACCGCGCCTCCCGTCCGATGCCCGGGAGCGTCACGGGCTATGGTCGCGTCGTGAACCGGACCGACCGCCTGTACGCGCTCGTCGAAGAGCTGCGCGCCGCTGCGCCCGCGCTGCGGAGCGCGCGCCGACTCGCCGAGCGGTTCGGGGTCAGTGTGCGCACGGTCGAGCGGGACCTGCTGTCCCTGCAGCAGGCCGGCGTGCCGATCTGGGCCGAGCCGGGGCGGACCGGCGGGTACACGATCGACGCCCGTGCGACGCTCCCGCCGCTCGGGCTGACCGTCGACGAAGCGCTCGCGGTGGCGATCGGCCTCGGCGCGCTCGCCTCCAGCCCGTTCCGAGACGCGGCGCGCAGCGCTGCCCGCAAGGTCACCGCGGTGCTCGCCGAGGACGACGCCCGACGGGCAGTGCGACTCGCGAGCCGCGTGCACCTGCTGGAGTCGGGGGAGCGCACGCCTGCTCCCACGGCGCTCGCCGGTGCACTCACGGGCGGGCGCGTCGTCCGGATGCGGTACCGCGACGCGGCGGGCACGGAGACCGATCGCGTCGTCGAACCGCTCGGCTCCATCGGGAAGGGCGAGGACTGGTACCTCGTCGCGTGGTGCCGGTTGCGCGACGGCGTCCGTGCCTTCCGCGGAGACCGGGTGCTGGCGGTCGAGGAGACCGACGAGCCGGCCCCGCCCCGGGTGGTCCACCTCGACGAACTCGACATCCCGCACGGCGTCCTGCGCCCCGTGCTCGGGGACCTGCTCGGGGACTGAACCGCCCGATCCGTCTCCCGGTTCGCCGAAACACCGACAGGACGGTGTCGCGGTGGTCGCGCATGCTCGACGAGTCCGGTCAGGGTGGCCGGCCAGGAGGGCTTCCCATGCAGTTCGCATCCATCCGGATCATCACCGACGACCTCGACGGGATGGTGCGGTTCTACGAACGCGTCACCGGGACCGAGGCGCGGCGGCCCGCACCGGTCTTCGCCGAGATCGTGACCGGTGGCGCCGTGCTCGCCCTCGCGACCCCGGCGACCGTGGCGATGCTCGGACCGGCCGCGCCGGAGCCCCGCACGAACGGCGGCGTGTTCCTCGAGTTCGTGGTGGACGACGTCGACGCCGCGTTCGCGGGGTTGTGCGGTGACCTCGACGACGTGGTGCTGCCGCCGACGACGATGCCCTGGGGAAATCGATCGGCGCTGTTCCGTGACCCTGACGGCAACCTCGTGAACCTCTTCAGCCGCCCCGTCTGACCGTGTATTCTGTCAGTCACTGACAGAATCGAGTGCACATGCAGCTCCACGTCGAGACCCACGGACACGGCCCGGTCCGGGTCGGACTCGTGCACGGCATCCTCGGTTCGGCGCTGGTGTGGCGCGACCTCGTGTCCCACGCCGACCCGGACCGGTACACGTTCCTCGTGCCGGACCTGCGGGGTCACGGCGAGAGCGACCGCGCGGCGTCGTACACACTCGCCGCGTTCGCCGACGACCTCGCCGAGACGCTGCCGCAGGGGCTCGACGCCGTCGTCGGACACTCGCTCGGCGGGCGGGTCCTGTTCGACGCCGTCGACCGGTTGCGCCCCGCGCGGGCGGTGTACCTCGACCCCGGCTTCCACCTGCGGGCACCGGGGCGGAGCGTGCTCGGGCGGGCGTTCTGGGCGCTGCCCGGGCTGCAGCCGTTGCTCGTGCAGGCCTACGACCGCACCGATCCGCGGTGGGGGCCGGCGAACGTCGCCCGCGCCGCGGAGAGCCACCGGCACTGGGACCGCACGATGCTGCGGGACGTCCTGCGCGAGGTCGCGACGACACCGGTCGCTCCGGCGGCCCCGTTCGTGCCGTCGACGCTCGTGCTCACCGACGACGGTCGACACGTCGTGCCCGACGCCGAGGTGCCGGTCTACGAGCGCCTCGGGTGGGACGTCGAACGGGTGCACGGGGTGCACCACGACCTCGCGATGGAGGACGCCGCGCGCACGATGCAGCTCCTCGACGACGTGCTCGGCGGGGCCCGCGCATGAGCGTCACCACGGTGTTCGGCGGGGTGTCCAACGTGCTCGTCACGGACGGCGCCACCTCGCTGCTCGTGGACGGCTTCTTCAGTCGTCCCTCGTTCCCGCGGCTGATGCTCGGCCGGCTCCGACCGGACGTCACCCGGATCGAGGACGCCCTCGCGCGGTTCGACGTCGACCACCTCGATGCCGTGCTCGTCTCGCACTCGCACGCCGACCACGCCCTCGACGCGCCCGTGGTCGCGGACCGGACCGGGGCGGAACTCGGCGGCTCGGCGTCCACCCGGATGATCGCCACCGGGTACGGGCTCGACCGCGTGCCCTTCCGGGAGCTCCACGACCGCGAGTCGTTCGCGGTGGGGGCCTTCACGGTCACGCCGCTGCACGCCCTGCACAGCGACGGCGACGCGGTCCCGGGCGAGATCACCGAGCCGGTCACCCTGCCGGCCCGGATGCGCGACTTCCGGACCGGCGGCTGCTTCTCGTTCCTGTTCGAGCACGCGGACGGATCGGTGCTGGTCCACCCGACGGCGAACTTCATCCCGGGATCCTTCGCGGGACTCCACGCCGACACCGTCTACCTGGGTGCGGGTGCCGCCGGCGCGAAGCCGACGGCCTGGATCGAGCAGTACTGGCAGGAGACCGTCGGCGCCCTGCGGCCGAGTGTCGTCCGACCGGTGCACTGGGACGCGTTCTGGCGTCCGTTGACCCGTCCGCTCACGCCCCTGCCGAAGAAGCTCGACCGCCTCGACGTCACGATGCGCGCGTTCACACGCCTGGCGGACGCCGACGGTGTCGACCTCCGACTGCCGGAGCTCTGGCAGCGCGAGACGGTCTCCACGCGGTCCGCGCCGTGACCGGGGTCCGGGCGCAGAACCGGCGGGCGCAGAACCGGCGGGCGCAGAACCGGCGGGCGACGGAGCGTGCCGTCGAGGACGCCGCGGTTGCACTGGTCGGCGCGCGCGGGTTCGACGCCGTCACCGGGGCCGAGATCGCCACCGCGGCCGGCGTCACCGAGCGCACGTTCTTCCGGTACTGCGCTTCGAAGGTCGACGCGTTCCTGTTCGTCTCGCGCGACGTCCACGACGCCGTCACCGCCGCCGTGACCGCCCCGGTGACGTTCGATGCGTTGACCGAAGTGATCGCCGCGGTGCTCGTGACGTTCGAGCGTGACCGCCCCGACGACCTCGAGCGCCTGGTCCGGGTGCGCGCGCTGCTCGTCGCCGATCCGGTGCTGCTGTCCGCCGTGCTCGAGCGGGACGCCGCGCAGACGCTGGAGCTGCAGTCGGCGTGGCAGGGCGCCGACCGGTTCGCGGTGCCGTTGGCGCTGCTCGCGCTGCGCGCCGCGTTCGACGAGTGGGCGGAACGCGGCGCGGCGGGATCGCTCGGCGCGGCGTTCCGACGCACGTGCGCCGCGCTGCGGACGGCCACCGGCGGCTGATCGCACGTCATGCCCTGGACGCGTCCACTGACGATACGGGAGGCTCGTGGCGGGCGCCACCCGCGCCTCCCGTCCGCTCAGCTGTCCGGGAGCACGTCGTCGTCCCACGGCACCGGCGTCGTCTCGCCCGTCTCCCAGTCGTGGCGCAGGATCCCGTACCCGACCGACGCGACCGCGCGGCCGCCTTCGACCGGCCACCCCTCGCGGTAGTGCGCCTCCTTGACCCACCCGGCACGCACGAACACCCGGCGCATGGCCGTGTTGTCCTCGCGGGTCTGGCCCTCGAAGCGGGTCACCGACGGCAGGGTGCCGAAGACGTGGTCGGTGACCGCACGCAGTGTCGGGACGCCGAGTCCGCGACCGCGGAACGCGCCGGCGATGCGCAGGTCGAACAGCGGCACCGGGTCCTCCAGGTCCTCGAGCCGGACGAACCCGATGCGGCCGTGCTCCGTGTGGTCGACCCAGTACGAGTCGTGCTCGTCGTCGCGGTAGGAGCCGGAGTCCACGGCCTGGACGGCCTCCGACCGGCTCCACGTCCGCCGCACGTGGAACGGGAAGTCCTCGGTCGACAGGAAGTCGACGAGGGCGTCGTGGTCGATCCCGATCGGGTCGAGCCGGGTCAGCCGGACGGAGCGCTCGGTCATGCCGTCACGCTAGCGGGGCCGCAGCGTGGTGGCCCAGCGTCCGATCGTGTCGTACGCCTGCTCGCGCACGTCGGGCGCGGACAGCACCACGTCGTGCACGGCTCCGGGCAACCGCCGGACCGTCACCTCGTTGCCGAGCGACAGGGCGCGATGGGCCACCGTGTCGACGTTCAACGCGACGTCCGCGTGTGCCATCCCGGGGTCCCACCGGGGCTGCAACATGCTCTTGTCGCTGAGCATGACCAGGACGGGGACCTGGATGTCGAGCCCGTGCTCGACCGTCTCCTGCCCCGCGAAGACCGCCGCGAGCCAACCGGGGTGCAGGGGGAACCCGCGGTCCGGCCGCCACTGCTGGTCGTACGTCCACGAGCCCTCGCCGGCGGCCGACACGGTGCGCGTGTAGAAGCCGGGGTCGACGGCGGGCATCGGGGCGAGGGGGTTCCGCTTGGCGCCGAGCTTGATGACGGGCGCGACGATCGCCCGGCCCACGGCGGTCGCCTGGAACTCGAGCCACGGACTGTTCAGGACGATGCCGTCGACGAGTTCGGGGTGGCGCGCAGCCCACAACGACAGGGTCAGACCGCCGGTGGAGTGCCCCATCAGCACGAGCCGCCGCTCGCCGGGACCGGGGTGCTCGGCGGACACCGCGTCGAGCGCCGCGGCGATGTCCTCGTCGTACACCGCCAGGTCGTCGACGTTGCCCGGGGTCTGGTGGGGGCGCAGGCTCCGGCCGTACTTCCGCAGGTCCAGCGCGTGGAAGCCGGCCCCGAGCCGTTCGACCCGCTCCGCCAGCTCGGTCTGGAAGAAGTAGTCCGACCACCCGTGCACGTACAGCACGTCAGCGCCGTGCAGTGGTCCGCGCCCGTGCAGCAGCAGGTCCGTCGGGGTGTGCCGACGACGGACGAGGGTGGCGACGACCGGCCCCTCGGAGTCGGTGCCGAGCGGCAGTTCGAGGCGCTCGTAGGGCGCCCCGAGGACGTCCTCGTGCCACCGCTGGACGACCATGACCCCACCGTATCCGGCACCGCTGCGGGTGGTACCGGGGTACCACGGTCGCTCCGCGGAGATCGTCTGCGACGGCGATGTGGCGGACCCGGTCGTCTCCGTACCGTTGCCGCATGATCGAGATCCAGAACCTCTCCAAGCGCTACGGCGACAAGGTCGCCGTCGACGACGTGTCCTTCACGGTGCGCCCCGGCGTCGTCACCGGCTTCCTCGGTCCGAACGGCGCGGGCAAGTCCACCACGATGCGCGCCGTCGTCGGACTGGACCGGCCGACCTCGGGCACCGCCCACGTCGACGGACGCCCCTACCGTGAGCTGCGCGACCCGCTGCGTCGCGTCGGCGCACTGCTCGAGGCGAAGGCGGTCCACAAGGGACGCAGCGCCTTCGACCACCTGTCGGCGCTCGCCGCGACGCACCGGATCCCGACGGCCCGTGTGCACGAGGTCATCGGGATGACCGGCCTCGAGAACGTCGCGAAGAAGCGCGTCGGCGGGTTCTCGCTCGGCATGGGGCAGCGGCTCGGGATCGCGGCGGCCCTGCTTGGCGATCCGCAGACGCTGATCCTCGACGAGCCGGTCAACGGCCTCGACCCCGAGGGCGTCGTGTGGGTGCGTCGGCTCGCCCGCAGCCTGGCCGCCGAGGGGCGTGCGGTCTTCATCTCGAGCCACCTGATGAGCGAGATGGCGCTGACCGCCGACCGCATCGTCGTGATGGGTCGCGGCCGGGTGCTCGCGGACATGGACATCGCGGACCTGGTCGCCGCCGCCACGGAGCGGTCGGTCACCGTGCGGACGCCGGAGCCCGAGCGGCTCCTCGACGCGATCGCCGGCCCGGACGTCACGATCGGCTACGAGGGCGACGGGGCGCTGCAGGTCCGTGGCCTCGGTGCCGAGCAGATCGGCGAGGCAGCCGGTGCCGCGGGGATCGTCCTGCACCAGCTGGCCACCACCGAGGCGAGCCTGGAGCAGGCCTACCTCGAACTCACGCACGACCAGGTCGAGTACCGATCGGAGGTGGCCCGATGAGCGCGGTCACGAGCAACGCCGTGCCTCGGCATGACGGAGCCGGCAGCCACTCGTCCGGCGTCCACTTCTCCGGCGTCCTGCGCTCGGAGTGGATCAAGCTCCGCTCGCTGCGGTCGACGGCGTGGAGCTTCCTGCTGGTGCTCGTCCTGCCGATCGGCATCGGCGTGCTCCTGGCGGCCTTCGCGGACAACGGCGGTCAGGGGCTCACGGGTGACGCGGCTCGGAACGCGCTCGTCCTCTACAGCACGAGCGGCACGATGCTCTCGTCGCTGATCGTCGCGGTGATCGGTGCCCTCGTCGTCACCGGCGAGTACGGCACCGGCATGATCCGCTCCTCGTTCGCGGCGGTCCCACGGCGGTCGGTCGCACTGGCGGCGAAGGCGATCGTCCTCGCCGTGGCCGTCTTCGCCACGAGTGCCGTGAGCGTCTGGGCCACCGCCTTCACCACCCTGCCCATCGCCGCGGGACGGAACGTCGAGGCGTCGCTGGACGCGAGCGTCGCGATGCCGCTGCTCGGCGCCTCCGTCTACCTGACGCTCATCGCCCTGCTCGCCTTCGCGGTCGGTGTGGTCCTGCGTTCCACCGCCGGGGCGATCGCGGGTGTGCTCGGGCTGATGCTCGTCGCCCCGGTCGTCGTGCAGCTGGTGCAGTCGTTCACGGGAGCGGACTGGCTCGGCACGCTGACGAACCTGCTGCCGCAGAACGCGGGGCAACCGCTCATGCAGTTCGGCACCGAGGTGACGTCGGGGTGGCACGACGGCGTCCTAGCCTTGGGGGGATGGAGCGGATTCGCGGTACTGCTGGCCTGGGTGGTCGTCGCCTCGGTGACGGCACTCGCCCTGGTCGAGAAGCGGGACGCGTGACCCCTGCCGACCTCGCCCCCGGTGCCGTCGTGGACGGCACCGGGGGCATCGCCCTGCCCGATGCACCCGGTCGTCTCCGGCGGTTCTGGGCGCGCCACCCGGTCATGACCGACGTGCTGCTCATGGTCTTCTGGGGTGCGATCGAGGTCGTCGTGGCGTTCCGGAGTGCGTGGCAGGTCGACGGGAGCCCCGCTGCGCGGGTCACGGTCGTCGTCCTCGTGGTCATCGCCGTCTCCGGCATCCCGCTCCGGCGCACGCACCCCGCGGTGACGGCGGTGCTCGGGCTCGCGTCCGTCGTCGCGATGACGTGGACGCAGGCGGGCTACTCCCCGGTGCTCTTCACCGTCTACGCCGCGACCGTGTGGTGGTCGCGTGCCGCCGGGTGGTGGACGGCCGCGGTCGCCGTCGTGCTGGCCGCGGGGGCCACGGCGCTGCGCGTCTTCGTGGTCGCGCCCGGGTCCGGAGCGTTCGCGGACGTCCTGTACCCGCAGCCCGCGACGTTCCTGCTGGCAGCGGTCCTGATCGGCGTCAACGTGTCGAACCGCCGTCGCTACACGCAGGCGCTGATCGACCGCGCGCACCAGCTGGCCCGGGAGCGCGACCAGCAGGCGCAGCTCGCCACCGCCGCGGAGCGGGCCCGGATCGCGCGGGAGATGCACGACATCGTGTCGCACTCGCTCACGGTGATGGTGCGGCTGGCCGAGGGTGCGGCGGCGGGGGCGACCGCTGGTGCACCCACCGGTTCGGCGGGGTCCGCTGCCGCCGCCATGCGCGGTGTCGCCGAAGTCGGCCGTGGCGCGATGGGCGACATGCGCCGCATGCTCGGGGTGCTCGGAGGCGACGGCGAACCCGCGCTCGCGCCGCAACCGGGCATCCACGACGTCCCGCAGCTCGTCGACCGGTTCCGCGCGCTGGGCACCCCCGTCGCTCTCGAACGCATCGGCGTCATCCCCGACGACGATGCCCTGCAGCTCGCCGTGTACCGGGTCGTGCAGGAGGGCCTCACCAACACCGCCCGGCACGCGCAGCGCGTCCGATCGGTCGACGTCCGCGTGGCAGCGTCCGCCACCGAGGTCACCGTGGTCGTCACCGACGACGGACGGACAGGAGGCCCGACTCGGCCCGACGGATCGGCGCACGCCCCAGCGGGGTCGGGTCGAGGGCTCATCGGGATCGACGAGCGCATCCGCGCGCTGGGTGGGAAGGTGCGCGCGGGCTCCCGCGACGGCACCGACGGTTGGCAGATCCGGGCGACGATCCCGGTCAGGACGGAGGACCGGTGATCCGCGTGGCGATCGTCGACGACCAGCAGCTCATCCGGACCGGGTTCCGGCTGCTGCTCGAGGCACAGCCCGACATCGAGGTCGTCGGTGAGGCCGGCGACGGCGGCGCGGGTGTTCGGCTCGTGCGTGCTCTGCGTCCGGATGTCGTGCTCATGGACGTCCGGATGCCCCACGTCGACGGCGTGACGGCGACGGCCGCGATCGTCGAGCAGGTCCCCGAGACCCGGGTGCTCGTGCTGACGACGTTCGACCTGGACGAGTACGCGTTCGGTGGCCTGCGTGCCGGGGCGAGCGGGTTCCTGCTCAAGGACGTCAGTGCCGCGCAGCTCCTCGACGCCGTCCGGTCCGTGGCAGCGGGCGAGGCCGCGGTCTCACCGCGGGTGACGCAGCGGATGCTCGAGCTGTTCGGTTCCGTGCTCCCCGACGAGCGGCCGGCGGGTCCGGACCCGCTGGAGCCCTTGACCCCGCGGGAGCGCGACGTGCTGCTCGCGATGGCCCGCGGGCTGTCGAACCCCGAGATCGCCGCACACCTGGTGACGAGCGAGTCCACGGTCAAGACCCACGTCGGGCGGGTGCTCGGCAAGCTCGGGCTGCGTGACCGGGTGCACGCGGTGATCTTCGCCTACGAGCACGGTCTCGTGCCGCGGTCCTAGCTGTGCTGGGTCCTAGCTGCGCGGGGCCCTCGAGAAGAACAGGGTGATCGCGCCGAGGGCGATGGACGCGACGATCAGCACCCAGGCGAGCACGGGGATCAAGCCGTCCCAGGGTGTGAACAGGAGCACGATGCCGATCACCAGCACGACGACGGCGGCGATCAGCACGAGGCGGTGCGGTCTTGCCGGGTGGGTTCTGGTCACACGTGCACCGTACGCGTCGGGACTGCGGACGGGCGCAGTCGCGCGCCGCTAGCCTGGCGGCAGTGACACGTTCTCCCGCTCTGTGACGCAGAGCCCTTCCAGCGACACCGGTTCGCTCCTCGGACGAGGGGTGGTGATCTCGTGCGCCCGGAACGGGGACTCCCGACGGAGTTCCCCAGCACCCCGGCGCCCTGTCGAGACCACTCCAGAGAGACCGTTCGTCCATGTCATCGTCTTCTTCTTCATCTTCTTCTGCTCCCGCCGACCGCTCGGGGCTCCGCGCTTCGTGCGGTGACTGCTTCGCCCTCTGCTGCACCGCCTTCGGGTTCCAGCGGTCCAGCGACTTCCCGATCGACAAGCCCGCCGGCACCCCGTGCCGGAACCTGGCCGACGACTTCTCCTGCACGATCCACCAGGCGCTCCGTCCGCGGGGCTTCACCGGGTGCACCACGTTCGACTGCTTCGGGGCTGGCCAGTACGTCTCGCAGGTCCTGTTCGACGGCACGAGTTGGGTCGACCGCCCGGACTCGAAGCCCGAGATGTTCCGGGCCTTCGCCGTCGCCCGGCAGCTCCACGAGATGCTCTGGTACCTGGCCGAGGCGGTGTCCCGCTCGACGACTCTGGGGTCGGCGGAAGTGCCGACCACGCTCCGGCACCGGGTCCAGCAGATCCTCGACGGCGAGCTGTCGGGCCTCCTCGCGGTGGACGTCGAGTCGCTCCGGTCCGAGGTCCGTTCCGTCCTGATCGACGTCAGCGCGGAGGCCCGAGGTGGGTACCCCGCCGCCGGCGACGCGGCCGATGACCTGCACCCGTCGACCGACCTGGCCGGTCGCGACCTGCGATCTCGCGTCCTGGTCGGCGCCGATCTGCGCGGTGCGGTCCTGATCGCCGCGGACCTGCGGGGATGCGACCTGTCGGGTGTCGACCTGCTCGGAGCGGACCTGCGCGATGCCCGGCTCGGGGGAGCGGACCTGTCGAACGCGCTGTTCCTGACTCAACCCCAGGTGAACGCTGCGCAGGGCGATGCGTCCACGGTGCTGCCCGACGACCTCGATCGTCCAGGGCACTGGTCGCTCCCGTGATCCGGATCAGGGCAGGACGATGACCTTGCCGGCGATCCTCCCGGCTGCGCCCTCGGCGTGCAGCGCGGGCAGCTCGGCGAGCGGGATGCGCCGCGTGACCTCGACCGTCAGGGCACCGTCGTCGACCAGCGCGACGAGTTCCGCCAGGCGTTCCCGGTTCGGCCGGACGAACACGGTCGCTGCACGAACGCCTCGGGACTCGTCACCCGGCGTGGCCATGAACGCCGTCGTGCTCACGACGACTCCGCCGTCGCGGACCGCTGCGACGTCCGCCGCGAACTGCTCGGGCTCGATCGGCGCCAGGTTGAGCAGCACGTCGACCTGACCGTCGAGGGCGTCGAGCAGGTCGGTGGCGGTGTGGTCGATGACCTGGTCGGCACCGGCCGCGCGCACGGCATCGGCACTGCGGGGGCTGGCGGTCGCGATGACGTGTGCGCCGGCGCGCTTGGCGAGCTGGACGGCGTACTTGCCGACGACCCCGCCGGCACCCACGACGAGCAGACGCTGCCCGGCGGTGAGCTGGCCGTCGTCGAACAGGGCCTGCCAGGCGGTCAGCGCGACGGACGGCAGCGCGGCCGCGTCGGCCAGTGGGATGCTCGTCGGCGCCGCGACCACGGCGCCCACCGGTGCGATGACGTACTCGGCTGCCCCGCCGTCGCGGTCCATCGGCAGGAACGCGATCACCGCGTCGCCCACGGTCAACCCGGTCACCCCCTCGCCGATCGCGTCGACCGTGCCGGAGACGTCGTAGCCGGGGACGTGCGGCAGCTGGATCGGGATCGGCAGGAAGCCGGCCCGCATGCCGTTGTCCGCAGCGTTGTACGCGGAGGCCGCGACGCGGAGTCGCACCTGACCCGCTGCCGGGGTCGGCTGCTCGACCTCGCCGTACTGGAGGACCTCGGGTCCGCCGACTTCGTGGAACTGCACTGCCTTCATGGTGATGCCCTCTCGTAGTTGCTTCGAATTCGAAGCGCTTGTCATAGACGCTAGCACTGCTTCGAACTCGAAGCAACAGGTAGGATGGCTCCATGAGCGACACCCCCACCGCACTGACCCCGACACAGCTCGGCGCCTACTTCGCGCTGACCGAGGTGAGTGCACTCCTGCGCCCCGCGGTCGAGAAGCAGCTCCGCGACGTCGGCGGGTTGAGCACCGTGCAGTTCCAGCTCCTGGCGCGGTTGGGGGATGCTCCGGAGGGGCACCTGCGCATGACGGACCTGGCCGACGGTGTCGTCTACAGCCGCAGCGGTCTGACCTACCAGGCGCAACTGCTCGAACAGCGCGGGCTCGTCACGAGGTCGCCGTCGCCGGACGACGAGCGCAGCACCGTCGTCGCGATCACCGACGCGGGACGCGAGGTCCTGGCCGACGTGTTCCCCGGGCACATCGGCACCGTGCACGGACTCCTGTTCGCACCGATCACGGACGACGACGCGAGTGACCTCGCCCGGATCCTCGGGCGCATCAGCGAGCACCTCCGTGCGAACCCACCGCGGTCGGCGTCGCGACGATCCGTGAAGGGGGCGTCCGCGTGACCGTCGGAGCGCGCGCCGCTCGGTGGATCATCGTCGGCTCGGTCGTCGTCGGACTGGCGCTGACCGTCTACGCGACGTCCTACTGGCTGTTCCCGACGTCGTTCCAACTCCAGGAGCGGTTGCCCGACGGATCGATCAACCCGCGCGCATGGGCCGACCTGCTCGTCGCGTACGTCCTCGCGCTCGGCTGCTTCGCGGTCGCCGGATGGGTGGGCGTGCAGCGACTCCGCACTCGCCGCTGAGGCGTCAGCTGCGCGTGCGTGACCGTCGCCGCGACACGGTGGCGACGACGAGCGTGGCGACGCCGAGCGCGATCCCGATCAGACCGAGCAGGTAGCCGAACAGCATCAGGATGCCGCCGCCGATGTTCGCACCGCCCCCGGTGTCGTTCGCGAGCGACCACGCACCGATCCCGACCGACAGGAAGGCGCCCAACAGGAACACCGTGCACATCACGTGCAGGACCCTCGTGCTCTGGGAGGTCATGGCGACTCGCTTCCGTGCGTGGACCGGTACCGGATGGTAGCGCGACCTGCGAGGGTGGAGCGATGACCCTCGAGATGCTCTGGGAACGAGCCGATCCAGCCCAGGTGCTGCGGAGCCGCTTCGGGTTCACGGACGTCGACGCTGCCGAGGACTGGGTCATCCGGACGCTCGATCGGTGGTGGAACGTGCACGTCGTCGCGTGCGAGCGCATCGTGATGAGTGACCACAACGCACTCGCCTGGGTGTCGACCGCCGAGGGACGGATGCTCCTGAAGTGGTCGATCGCGCCGGAGGGGTTCGAGCGCCTGGCGTTCGCGGCGGACCTCACGGCCGGGCTCGGCGAGCGCGGCCTGCCCGTTTCCGCCCCGGTGCCGACGCCCGACGGACGGGTGCAGGTCGAGGACGACGGAGTCTCGATGGGGCTCCAGCACGTCATCAGCGGAACCCTGCTGGACGTCCGTGAACCGGCACAGGTCCACGCGGCCGGCGCGACGCTGGCCCGCTTCCATGACGCCCTGCGCGACAGCCCCGATCGGGCGCGCGCGGCCGGCGTGCGCCCGCCGCCGACCCCGCTCGTGCAGCAGGTCGAGGACTGGCTCGACGGTGCGACGACGCACGTGCCGGACCGTGCCCGGGTGGCGCTGCGACGGTTGCTGACGGCCGCGCCGTCCGACGACCTGCCGGTCCAGATCGTGCACGGGGACTACCGGGCGGCGAACGTCCTGTGCGCTGACGCGGACGTCGTCGCCGTCATCGACTTCGAGGACCTGCGCCGCGACCACCGCATCGTCGAACTGGCGCGGTCGGCCGTCCTGCTCGGGACGCTCTTCCACGACTGGGGGCCGGTCCCCGAAGCCGTCCATCGGCAGCTGCTCGACGGCTACCGCTCGGTGAGCGCGCTCACTGCCGACGAGCTCGTGTGGTGGGACGTCCTGGTGCTCTGGAACACGATGCTGTTCATCCCGCCGGGGGACGATCCCACCGGGTGGGGTGCTGCTGCCGAGGCGCTCGCCGGTTAGCGGCCGAAGCGCTTCGCCGCCCGGGCGACGGCCACGAGCGCGGCGACCCCGAGTGCGATCCCGGCGGTACCGACAACCATGCCGCCCATGTACATGAACCCCGCGGCGAAGTTCACGCCAGTGCCGTCCGGGGTGAGGATCGTCCAGACCGAACCACCGGCGGTGAGCAGGAAGCCCAGACCGAGGAAGACGACCGCGAGGGTGACGATCGAGCGGAAGTCGCGCATGGTCCGAACCTACCGACCCCGCACCGGTGGCAGAGTGGCGTGATGGGGAGCATCAGGAACATCTCGGTCGGGCTGCCGACCAAGGACGGCCACGTGCTGCTGTCCGAGTCGTTCGACGGCGTGCGGGACCTCCGCTTCCACCGTGCCGTCGGCGGCGGCATCGAGTTTGGCGAGACCGCGGTCCAGGCGCTCCGTCGCGAGTTCCGCGAGGAGCTCGACGTCGCCCTTGACGAGGTCCGGCTGCTCGGTGTTCTCGAGAACCTGTTCGAGTACGAGGGGCAGCCCGGACACGAGTACGTCCACGTGTTCGCCGTCCGGTCAGCCGATCTGGACGAAGTGCCGATCGACGCCGAACTCGTGGTGCTGGACGAGGGCAGCCCGGTGCGCTGGGTACCCGTCGACACGGACGTCCCGGTCTTCCCGGACGGCGTGCTCGATCTGCTCGCGGGTACCGTCCCGATGGAGTCCTCGGCCAGCTGATATCACGAGCCCGTCGGCCCCTCGGTTGGCGGTGCACCTCTCACTTGTGGCCGTGACCGCGTTCACAAACGATCGTTTCTGAGCAGGTAGCTCCTGAGTCGTGACACGCCGACCGATCAGCTGTCCAAAACCCATTGCTGTGAGCAGCTTCGCTCCGTGTCGTCCTTTTTGCCGCGCTTCGTGTCGTGGTGGCGTCGCGTGCGACGCTCACCTACCGGTGCGGGTATGGCCTCTCCGCGATGCTCCTTCGTATGCGTCGATGGCCTCGGTAACGCCGGCGTGGAGCAGGTCGGCCTGCGCGCCGGGGTCGCTGCGGGTGAGAGCGCCGAGTTGCAGGGTCCCGATCGGATTGGTGCTGTCGAGGATGGCGACGAGCTGCTCGAGGGGAAGGGTGCTGTGGGTGCGTTGGTAATGGAAGCGGCGGGCGATCGCGTGGCGGAGCCCGTCCTGCACCGCACCGGTGAACGCACCGTCGGGGGCGCGCGCGAACGCCGCAGCAAGGCGCATGCTGCGCACTGCGCCGATGATCCGGCTGCCGAACAGCACCACGGCAAGGCCGCACAGGATCCAGGTGATGATGGTGCCCGCCAGGGCGAGCGCCGCGACGGCGATCGCGCTGGCAAGGACGATGACCACGAGTGCTGGGATGCGGCTGCGGACGTCGGCGCGGGCTGCGCACCGGGCAGCGTGGGACAGTGCTGCCACTTCCGCTGGCGTGGGTTGCGGCACGGGAACGCGCGTGACCGTTTCGTAGGTGGACGCCGAACGCATCCGGGGTGTGGTGGTGCGGATTTGGAAGAGGTCTTCGTCGATGACGTGCTCCGAGACAGGGTCAGCGCCACAGCCAGTCAGGTAGGAGCGGGGTACCCCGTAGAGGTCAGCGATCGCGGCGAGGGTCTCCGGGTCGATCTCCTCGACCACGGTTTCATAGGGCTCTGCGTCCGGGTTGCGAGGCTGCCCGCCGTGTTCGACAAGCGACCACACCAACCGGGACCGGGGCGGCCGCTGGTCACCGTCGAGCGTGACGGCAAGCATCCCGAGACGACGCCGCAACTGCCTGCGTGCGGTCGCGTCAATCACCACGTCACCGTAGCTCCCCGAACCGGGCCCGGCACATTGTGAAGCAGCGCTTAGGCACCGCGAGCTGCTTTGACCACACCCTGGGCAACTCGACGTCAGCGAAAAACCTCTCGCTGCGTACGTCTCACTGCGGGGGTTCTGGCGTTTTCCTGCTACACAAGAGCTATGGCACAGAAGGTCACCACTCAGCTCATTGACGATCTCACCGGCGAAACCATCGAAGACGGTGGCAAGAACGTCGAGTTCTCCTTCGACGGTAATCACTACGAGATCGACCTCTCCGACGACAACGCCGAAAAGCTGCGCGAAGCGTTCTCCGACTACATCGCCGCTGCCCGCAAGGTGAGCGGCCGGAACAGCCGCAGCACGTCGGGCAGCAAGCAGCGCAGCAACCCCGACGAGCTCGCGAAGATCCGCGAGTGGGCAGCAGCAAACGGACACGAGATCTCCACCCGCGGCCGCATCAGCCAGGCCGTCCGCGACGCGTACGACGCTGCCCACTGACAGCACTCCTCCAAACACAACAGCCGGCCAACCCTCGGGACGGCTGGCTGTTCTCGTCCGCGGCCAATACAGCCCTCTCATGTCAGCTAAGTCCGGGCCTGCTTCGATCTCGCATGCACAACAAGAAATAACAGGTCGTTTCACTTCTCCGCACACCCGGCCGCAGGTCTGATTTTCTCTCAGAGAAGCCTTGTGGAACGCTTATGAGTCTGAGTACACTCACGGGATGCGGCAGCCCGTCCAATACAAACTAAAAAATCTCAGCAACATGGGCGCCGTAGACGAACTCATCTCCGCCTCAAAATCTTGGCACGCAAACGATACTGTAGTTCTCGATTATCAGTCGGTCCGAACCACTTGGCCAAATACTACTGCAAGCTTGGCGGCAACCTTGCAGTACCTACGATCCCACAAGCAAATACATTTTGTTGCAGATCGCATTCACCCCAACCAGTCCCGGACATGGGTACAGTCACCTCGCTCAATTTCTGGACTCGCCAACGGCGAGTACCCCACAAACACTGTTTGGCGATATAGCACTGAGGATGAGGCGCATCGGATCTCCGATGCCTTCATGAATAGCTTGACCGACCTCGTGATTTGCGAAGCTGGGGTAATCGATACACTCAATTGGTGCATTTATGAAGTATTGGACAACGTCTTTCAGCATAGCCACGCCGAAGAAGGCTTCGTCATGCTGCAGATTCATACGAAAAATCGGACTTGTGTCTTAAGCGTTACCGATACCGGACGAGGTATCCATAGAGCTATGGCTGGGGCCGCCCAGGGCAGTTCGGTCGATCCCACTCGTGTGCGCACCGCGGAAAACGCTATCAGCCATGCTCTTGAACAAGGTATCACCAGTAAAGGAAATGACAATCAGGGTAATGGCCTCCACGGGTTGCGGCGAGCCGTAGAAATAAACGGCGGGACGCTGACGGTGCGGTCGGGGCGAGGGTCTTGGCGCTATCAAGACGGGCGCGGGGTTGCTGAGTTAGACTTGGTGCGCCCACTCCTGAATGTAGAATCGAGCCACTCAACGACCGTGGATTGGCGTTTAGACTGCGCGATGCCGGTGAGCATCAACGATGCTCTTGGGCGAGCAGAACAAGAAAGCGCCATATTATCGCCGTTATGGACTGAAGATGGTTATCATCGCATTGACGCTGCCGAGCTAGAGACGATGGTCGGATTCCGACAGCAGGGTACGGAAGTCCGTACTCGTATACAGAATTACCTGGCGGCAGGCGCTGGCCAAGTCGTCCTCGACCTAACCGGCATTCCCCTTGTCTCGTCAAGTTTCGCCGATGAAGTCCTGGGTAAGCTTGCCCGTGAGCTAGGCGAGACCGAGTTTAGGAATACCGTGTATTGGGAAGGTGCATCTAAGGTAAATCGCGGTATCATTGAACGGGCTATTGAACTGAGGCTGAATGCAGGATATTGAGCGCAGGGTGCTCACCTCAGTTTCCTCAGCTGCGTGTAGCCGACAAGTGGCACTTCGTGTTGCGTCGAAACTCGGCTGCCAGTCGTTGTGCGTGTAGCTCGCTATGCGTCGCCGCTGTCGTCCTGAGGATCGTCGTCGCCAAACTCAGCCATGACGCTGCCGACGAGGCCTTGTACGTCGATCGCCCTAGCGGACGGACGGGAACGGCCTTCCGCGAACGCGCGGATGGCTGCGGCGAGGTCGTCGCCACCGTGCGAGGTCGCCAGCCCGACCACATTTTCCAGCACGGCAACCTCGGGGCGGTCGTCGCCGAGCTCGTCCAGGAGACGGATGTACTGCCAGAACGCGTTCGACTCCCCCGCACGAAGGCCACCTCGGGAGCCGGCGAGTGACAGATCTGTGCATGGCGATGAGCCCCAGGCGAGCTTCGCGTCTCTCGGCAGCTGATCCGCACCGACGGCACCGACGTCACCGAGGGCGAAGCTGTGTCCGCCACCCTCGGGGTCGTTGAAGTGGCCGCGGTACAGATCCCACTTGTCCGGCTCGTAGTCGTTCGCCCACGCGACACGGAAGCCGGCGCTCTCCAACCCCATCGGAGCCAATCCGATCCCCGCGAAGAACTCGAGAACCTTCGGGCGAGCGGAGGCGATGTCAACGACGGTAGGCACACTGAAACCCTAACCGGGAGCACCGTCCTTCACGCCAGCGGCGGGTGTGTCGGTGCCCATGGCTCAGCCGTCAGTTGGTGAGGTTCTGGTTCAGATCCAGCACCCACTTCGCTCTCGCGAGAACCTCGTCGTAAGTGACCACTTCAGGAGTCGCAAGGTTGCGACGAAAAAGCTCGAAAGATCGGACCTTGTCCGGGTGAAGCTCACCACCTCGTGTGAGGCTGTCCAGGCGCCCAACGACAAGGAACGATCGAGGTGCGCCGGAAAACACTTCCTCGCCGGTTCGGTAGCCGTCCGGGTCCTTCAATGCCAGCCACTCGCCCAGCGCGTCGCGCGCTCGCTGTACTGTCACGAGCGATTGAGTGACACCGCCTACGACGGCGCGCGAGGCGCTCCACGTTCCGGGACGATAATCGCTTCCTTCAACCAGGTCATCATCATGCACTTTGAGTTCCGCGAACACGAGCGAGCGGATCAAGCCGTTAGTGGTCATGAGGGCGTCCACACGCTTTCCCACGTCCCCGACGCTGTTCCCGGCCACAGCGCGCTCCAGCCGATCTGGGTCCCAAGCCGTGAACAGATGCCCTCCGAGCCCCACTCCGAGCAGCCACGGGTTCTCTTCGAAGAACCTCTGCCAGACAGCTTCTGATGAACCGCCAGCTCGAGCATCTTCAAATGCTTCGGCTGAGTCCAAGAGCTCTTCGAACCGCTCCACAGTTCGCCGACGTGCCGCGACGGCGATCACATCCTCCGCCGTCACGTCGTTCTCGATCATCGCTTTGAACCGCTCTGGCTGCGCGGCATAGGCCGTCGCTACAGCCTCCGGCTGCTCAAGCGCCGCGGCGAGTTGCCCTTCGTCAAACTTGACAGTCGCGACGCCACTCGGATCGGTTGTCTGCAGGGTTGAGCACAAAGCCATCAGCCGGCGGGCTGCAGCCTCGTCGAGGTTCAGGAGGGACGAGATCTGAGCATCGTTGTTTGCTCGTCCAGTGACTTTCTCAAACCGGATCTCGACGACCCGCCCAGCGTCGCGCACCACGCGCGCCTTCACCTGCACTCTTCCTCGCGGGCTTTCGTGAAGCATCACGTCCTCGACCTTTCCGTCCAGATCACCTCTCCACGAGGCGTCTTCCGCGATGACTTGCCATACCGTCCTCGCCGGGCTGCCAACATCATCGGGGTGTCCGAACCCTAGTGAGAACGACCGCCCGATCGTGGTCCTGCCGAGGACCCGGAGGGTCGCATAGTCTGCGTCGCCCTGCGGCTCGAGCTCGTCTGCCCAACTTGGATTCGACGTCACTGAATCATTCTCACGCCACTCTCTCAACTTGTGACGTATTGATGACCTGCAATCATGCTGCGGGCGTCTTCCTGGGGCGGCTCCAGCGGATCGCGCAACTCTACGGTTGCGAAACGTCTCGTCCGTAGCACCGCCGAGGCGTTCCGTCCCGCGGGATCCGGGGTGCGGCGGTTCTCACAACCATGTCTCGCAAGCGTCTTCGGTGAAGGTGTCATTGACAGTGGCTTGCGAGACAAGGGTGGCGACGCAGATCGGATCCGGCTCGCCTGTGCGTCCGGCAGGGGGACACGGCTCGGCGCGAGGACCCCTCGTTGCCGCGGGCGTGCGCCGCGACGACCGACGTGTTGTCGATGGAGGTGCATTGGGAGCTCGTGTCTCACGTGCTGCACGCTCGTACTGAGATGACCGCCGGCGACGAAACGGGCAGAGGCGGGCACTCTCGGAGCCGCCCGTCATCGTCCGGCAGGCCGAGATCGCCCCCGCGGACGTCACGATCCCGTCACGACGGGCGCTTTCCCAGCGGACACGGCGGTGTTCCGCGGCGAAGTCCCGGCGACCGCCCGAGATCGGCTGGGACGCTCCCGAACTACCGCACCAGATCGTTGCGGTGATGCACCACGGGGGATCCAGAGCGATGACGATGAGACGTGCAGGGGGAGCCGCGCTCGGCTTCGTGGGCGGCAGTGTGCTCGCCGGGTTGATGGTCGGGGTCGGCGTGACGCCGATGATCGCGGTCGCCGGAATGAGCACGACGTCGGCGATCGGGGTGTTCGAGTCGCTGCCGGAGCACATCGAGATCGGGGACCTGCCGCAGCGCAACCAGGTCTGGGCCTACCGTGGCGGCGAACCGGTGCACCTGGCGAACGTGTGGGCGCAGGACCGGCAGGAGCTGTCCTTCGACCAGATCAGCGACCAGCTCAAGCACGCTGCGGTCGACGGTGAGGACAAGCGGTTCTACGAGACCGGTGGTGTGGACGCGACGTCGATGGTCCGCTCCCTGGTGAGCGTCGCCGCGTCGCAGGGCGAGGGAGGATCGGGTGGCTCGACGCTCACGATGCAGCTCGTGCGCAACATCAAGATCCAGCGGGCGAGCGAGCTGCCGACGCTCGCGGAGCAGAAGGCCGGCTACAAGGAGGCGACGAAGCGGTCGCCCCAGCGGAAGCTCGCCGAGATGAAGCTCGCGATCGGCCTTGCGAAGAAGTACACCAAGGAGCAGATCCTGACGGCGTACCTGAACATCGCCTACTTCGGCGACCAGACCTACGGCGTGCAGTCGGCCGCGCAGCACTACTACGGCAAGTCCGCCACCGACCTGACCCCGGCCGAGGCGGCATCGCTCATCGCGATCGTGCAGTGGCCGGAGCGCCGCGACCTGTCCACGCCGGACCATTACCGTGACAACGCTGCGCGGCGAAACGTGATCCTCCGCTCGATGCACGAGCAGGGGCACCTGACGACCGACGAGTACCGCACGGCACGGTTGTCGCGGCTGGCCGACTCCGTCCGGATCACCGCGCCGCAGCAGAGGTGCGAGGCCGTCGAGACCGGGGCGGAGTTCTTCTGCGACTACGCCGAGCGAGTCGCCGCACGGCTGCCGCAGCTCGGCGCGACGAAGCAGCAGCGCGCCGATGCCTGGCGGACGGGTGGGTACCGCATCCAGACGACGCTCGACCTCGACCTGAACGCGAAGCAGAAGGAACTGCTCGACCGGTACGACCCGAAGACCGAGACTCGTCTCGCGCTGGGCGCGACGCTGAACACCGTCGAGGCGGGCACCGGCCGGGTGCTCACGATGGCGCAGAACACCGACTACGACCGGTCGGAGCAGGCCCCACCGACCGCGACGTCCCTGAACTACGCCGTCGACCAGGCCGACGGAGATTCGACGGGCTTCCAGACCGGCTCGACCTACAAGATGTTCACGCTGCTGGCGTGGCTCGAGGCCGGCCGCAGCCCGGACACGGTCGTGAACGGCACCCCGCACCCGCAGAGCACGTGGACGGCGTGCGGCGAGCAGACGACGGCCTTCTGGCAGCCGAAGAACGACTCGCCGGGCCAGAAGGGGCCGTACTCGGTCCGCTCGGCCACGGCCCAGTCCGTGAACGCCGCGTACCAGTCGATGGCCGCGCAGCTCGACCTGTGCGACATCCGCGACGTCGCGAAGCGCCTCGGTGTGCACCTGGCCGCCGGCGGCGAGCTGCCGTGGAACCCAGCGTCGCTGCTCGGTACCGAGAGCATCGCGCCGCTGACGATGGCGGCGGCGTACGCGGGCGTCGCGAACGGCGGTCGGTACTGCGCGCCGGTCGTCATCGACCAGGTCACCGCACCGGACGGCACGGAGCTCGGCGGGCAGCCGCGCACCTGCTCGCAGGCCGTCTCGCCGCAGACCGCGGCGACGGCCTTCGAGGTCATGCAGGGCGCGTTCCGGGGCGGCACGGCGAGCGGCGGCCAGACCCCGGACGGCACCACGCTGTTCGGCAAGACCGGGACGGCCGACGCCGCCGACCAGGTGTGGTTGGTCGGCGGGAGCTCGCGCGCGGTGACCGCGTACTGGCAGGGCAACACCGACGGCGGGAAGCACAACCTGCGGTACTACTCGAACGGTCAGGGCGGCACCTACGCGGGGTCCCGCGCAGCGGTCTGGCGCGATGCGCAGACCGCGGTGAACGCCGCCTTGCCAGTGGGCTGACGACACCAGACGGGGCGCGTGCACGAGAACGCACCACTGATGGACGGGAGGCCCGTTGCCAGCTGGCAACGGGCCTCCCGTCTGTTCGTCGGTTGCGTTCTAGGACAGCTTCTTGCTGTCCTCGAGCCAGCCCGCGAGCTGCTTCATGTAGTCGGCCTGCGAGGCGTAGTCGAGCGCCGGGAAGGTCCAGCTGTGGACCTGGCCGGCCTCGAGCGCTGCGTTGTCGGCGAAGGTCGGCTGCTTCTCGAGGTCCGCGACCTGGTAGCCCTGCTGCGACAGCAGCAGCACGTCACCGGTGATCTGGCCCGCGTTCTCCCACGAGTAGATGCCCCAGTAGAAGCCCTTCGGCTTCGGGGTCACGAAGTCGACCCCGAAGGACGAGTACATCTGCAGCAGCGGCTCGTCGGTCGGACGGGTGACGTAGGCGCCGTCGCCGTCGGCGTACATGGAGACGACCGACAGGTCCTTCTCCTTCGCGACCTTCTCGAGCTCGTCGCCGGCGGTGTCGAAGCGCTTCTCGGCGGCCTCGATCGTCGACTCCTTCGCGCCGAGGGACTCGCTCAGGTCGGCGATCTTCTCGATGACGTCCTCGCCCTTGCCGCCCCACTTGACCTGGACGACGGGCGCGATGGCCTCGATCTGCTTCTCCTGCTCGTTGTCCTTGAAGCCGTAGCCGGGCTGCGTGTCGTCGAGCGTGCCCTTGGCGTCGGTCGGGTAGACCGAGGTCACGACCAGGTCGGGCTTCAGCGCGGCGAGCTTCTCGAGGTCGATGTCGCCGTACCCGGTGCCGAGCTGCGTGATGCCGTCGGTGTCCAGGTCGTCGAAACGGGCGTCCTTCGCCATGGTCAGCTGGCCGAAGGTGCCGACCGGCTTCAGGCCGTACTCGATGAACGAGATCGCGATGTCGTTCAGCACGACGATGCGCTTCGGCGTGTGGTCGACCTTGACGGTCGTGCCGGTGGCGTCCTCGTAGGACCAGGCCTTCGACGCCGCGGTGTCACCGTCGGAGTCGTTCGAGTCGGTGCTCGAGCAGCCGGCGAGGAGGAGGGCCGAGACGGCCACGGAGGTCAGGAGGGTGGCTCGGAGGGAGCCGCGTCGGGAGAGCTTCACGTTAGGAGAGGCTAACCTAAGTCTGCCGCCGTCGCCAGCGCGGTGTCGCGTTCGCGGTGCAGCGACGTGTCGTGCTCGTCGGCCTCGGGCACGATCATCGGGGCGCCGGTCACGGGGTCCGGGAACACGCGCGCGTGCAGCCCGAAGGCGTGCTCGAGCAACGCGGGGGTCAGTACCTCGTGCGGTGCGCCGTCGGCAGCGACCCCGCCGTCGTGCAGCACGACGAGCCGGTCGGAGAACCGGGCCGCGAGCGACAGGTCGTGCAGGACCATCACGATGGTGGAACCCTGCTCGCGGTTGAGTCGGCGCACCAGGCGCAGGACCTCGAGCTGGTGTGCGAGGTCCAGGTAGGTCGTCGGTTCGTCGAGCAGCAACGTGTCGGCCTGCTGCGCCACCACCAGGGCGATCCACGCACGCTGTCGCTGGCCACCCGACAGGCTCGCGACGTCGCGGTGGGCGACGTCGGTCAGCCCGGTCGCCGCGATGGCCTGCTCCGCCACGTCGGCGTCGTCCGCGGTCCAGGGTTTCGCCCACGACTGGTGCGGGTTGCGGCCGCGCATCACCAGGTCGAGCACGCTCGTGCCCGCAGGAGCGACGGGGGACTGCGGCAGGATCGCGAGCTTCCGCGCGACCTGGCGGTTCGGTTCCTTGCGGATCGGGGCGCCGTCGAGCAGGACCTCGCCGGACTGCGGCTTCAGCACGCGCCCGAAGGCCTTGAGCAGGGTCGACTTGCCGCAGCCGTTCGCGCCGAGGAACGTCGTCACTGTCCCGCGCTCGATGCGCAGGTCGAGGTCGGTCAGCACGGGGTGCCGGTCGTAGCCGACGGACAGGCCGCGGGCTTCGAGGACCGGGGTGGACGGGGGTGTCGTCATCGGGACATCTCCTTGCGGTGACGGATGAGGAGCCAGATCAGGTACGGGGCGCCGATCACGGTCGTGATGATGCCGACGGGCACCTGCCACGGGAACGCCGATCGGGACAGCAGGTCCGCCGCGAGGACCAGCGCGGCGCCGAGCAGACCGGCGAGCAGCAGTGGCGGCCGGTTCGTCCCGGCCAGCCGGAGTCCGACCTGCGGCACCACGAACGCGACGAAGCCGACCGGTCCCGCAGCGGCGACGGCGGCGGCGGTGAGCACGACGGCCAGGGCGATCACGAGCAGGCGGTGCCGCTGGACCGCGAGCCCCACCCCGGTCGCGACCTCGTCACCGAGCTGTCCGATGCCGAGCGCCGCACTCGTCGCCAGGGCGATCGGCACCGCGACCGCGGCGACGATGAGGAGCGGCCAGACGCTCGACCACGAGGTGCTCGACAGGCTGCCGACGAGCCACTGCGATGCGGCGGTGGCGATGGTGATCTTGGCGCGGACGAGCAGGTAGCTCGTCACGGCGTCGAGGGTCGCGCTCACGCCGATGCCGACCAGGATGAGCCGGTAGCTCTGCACCCCGCCGCGCCAGCCGAGCCCGTACACGACGGCGGCGGCGACGAGCGCGCCGATCGTCGCGGCCACCGGGATCCCGCCGCCGAGCACGATCGAGGACACCGAGTACGTGCCCCCACCGAGCACGATGGCCGCCACGGCGCCGACGCTCGCGCCCGACGTCACGCCGATGATGTCCGGGGTGCCCAGGGGGTTCCGCGTGAAGGTCTGGGTCAGTGCGCCGGCGATGCCGAGGGTCAGCCCGACGAGCGCACCGGTGAGGACACGGGGCAGCCGGAGCGTGGTGATGATGAAGCCGTCCGGGCCGGTCTCGAGCCCGACGAGGGAGCGGAGCACGATGCCCGGGGCGATCCAGGTCGAGCCGATCGCGACACCGAGGACGACGAGCACCAGGACGAGACCGAGCGAGGCGGCCGTGTACCAGAACACCCGCGGGCGCCAGGCGAGGCCGATCGGACCGATGCGGACCCCGGTCCGGCCGGGCGCACGGACCGCTGCGCCCGTCACAGGGACACCAGCGATCGGCGACGGGCGACGGCGACGAAGACGGGGCCGCCGATGACGGCCAGGACGATACCGACCTCGACCTCCGAGAACCCGCCGATCAGGCGTCCGACGACGTCGGCGAGCAGCACGAGCGCCGCTCCGACGAGCCCGGAGACCGGCAGGGTCCACCGGTGCCCGGTGCCGACGAGGGCTCGGGCGACGTGCGGCACGGTCAGGCCGACGAACCCGATCGGCCCGGCGGCGGCGGTCGCACCGGCTGCGAGCAACGTGATGGCCCCGAGCCCGACGAGCCGCGCGACGAGCACGTTCTCGCCCAGGCCCTTGGCCAGGTCCGAGCCGAGCCCGAGTGCATCGAGTGCCCGGACGTTCAGGACCGCGAGCACCAGCCCGGCGACGAGGAACGGCCACACCGCGCCGAGGATGTCGAGCTGCCGTGCAGCGAGGGAACCGACGACCCACAGCCGGTACGCGTCGAGCGAGTCCTGGTCGGTCAGGACGACGAACGAGGTCAGCGCGCCCAACAGGGCCGAGACGGCGGCGCCCGCGAGTGCGAGGGGGACCGGGCTGGCCGTCCCGCTGCCCGCGATGGTCACCGAGAACACCACGACGCTCGCGACCAGCGCGCCGCCGAGGGCGAACCACACCGTCGCGCCGGTGCTCGTGACCCCGAACACGTAGACGCCGAGGACGACAGCGAGCCCGGCGCCCGACGAGACCCCGAACAGTCCGGGGTCGGCGAGCGGGTTGCGGGTGTGCCCCTGCATCAGGAGCCCCGCGATCCCCAGAGCGGCTCCGACCGCCGCACCGATGAGCGTGCGCGGGATCCGGGAGCCCCAGACGATCGCCTCGTCGGTGGTCGACCCGGTCCGGAACAGGCCGTCGAGCACCCGGTCGACGCCGATCCGGTTGCTGCCGAGGAGCATGCTCGCGACCGCTACCAGGACCAGTACGACGACCAATCCGGCGATCACCAGGACGCGGCGACGGACGGCGGTGCGGTGGACACCGAGGGCTGCTGACGCATCGGCGGTGCGGGCCTCCGAGACGGAAGCCAGGGCAGGGGAGGGGGCTGGCACGGAGAACATCTTAGGTTAGCCTTGCCTCATGGCGAAGACTCCGCGGCTCCTGCCCGAGAATCCCCGGCTCTTCCGTGCCCGAGTCCTGCGGACCGAGCGCACGACGCCGTCGATGCAGCGCGTCACCGTCACCGGCGACGACCTGCACGAGTTCCCGTTCCTCGGCTTCGACCACTGGTTCCGCCTGTTCACCGGGCGCCCGGACCAGGACGCGTTCCGGATGCCGGACCTCGACGGCAAGAAGTGGTGGCCGACGTTCTTGGCCATCCCCGAGGAGGTCCGGCCGCACTGCGCGAACTACACCGTCGCCGCGTTCCGCCCGATGCCCGACGGCACCGCCGAGATGGACATCGACTTCGTCGTGCACACCGACGCCGACGGCGAGCCCGAGGGTCGTGCCGCGATCTGGGCCTGCGGCGCCCGCCCCGGCGACCAGCTGGCGATGCTCGACCAGGGCTGCATCTTCGACTGCCCGGACGACACCAGCGAGATCGTGATCGCGGCGGAGGAGACCGGGCTGCCCGGCGTGCTCGGCATCGCCGCGTCGCTGCCCCGGAACACCGTCGGCCGCATCATCCAAGAGGTCCCCACCGCCGGCGACGTCCGCGAGATCGACGCACCGGCCGGGGTCGCGGTCACGTGGATCATCCGCGACGAGGTCGACCACCACGCCGTCCCGGGCCGCGCCGCCCTCGCCGAACTGCAGCGGCACGTGCCCGTCGACGACCGCGGGTACGCCTTCGTGGTCGGCGAGTCGACCCTCGCCACCGAGGGCCGCCGGCACCTGCACCGTGCGGGTCTGCCGAAGGCGCGCATCACGTTCTCCGGCTTCTGGAAGCACGAGGCCAAGGAGTCCGTCTCCGCCTGAGCGGTGCCCGTTCCTTCCCATGGCGTGTGCGATGCCTGGTGCTTTCGGGCGTACCGACACGGAACTTCTCGGCAGGTACGCCCGTTTCCGCCAGGTACGCCTGATTTCGGCAGGCGACCCACGCCCGAGACACGACCGACCGACGGACGGGAGGCCCGGTGCCAGCTGGCACCGGGCCTCCCGTCAGTCGTGGGGTGGCGTCAGCCCTTGAGGCCGGAACCCGTCACGCCCTCCACGATCTGCCGCTGGAAGATCAGGTAGAGGATGATCAGCGGCAGCGCTGCCAGGAGCGCACCCGCCTGGATGTCCGCGTACCGCTGGCCGAAGCTGCCCTGGACCGTGGCGAGCCCGACCGGGATCGTCATGAGGTCCGGGTTCGACAGCACGAACAGTGGCAGCAGCAGGTTGTTCCAGACCCCGACGAAGGTCAGGATCGTCACCGCGGCGATCACCGGACGCGACAGCGGCAGGATGACCGACCAGTAGACCTTCCAGATGCCGGCACCGTCGATGCGTGCTGCTTCCTCGAGTTCGCGGGGGATCCCGTCGAAGAACTGCTTGAAGATGAACACCGCGATCACGGCGGGCACCTGCGGGAAGATGACCGACCAGTACGTGTTCAGCAGGCCGACGGCGTTGAGCTCCTGGAAGATCGGGATGATCAGCACCTGCGTCGGGATCATGATCCCGAGGATGATGAGCAGGAACGCGACGTTCCGACCGCGGAACACGAGTCGGGACAGCGCGAACGCCGCCATCGACGCGAACAGCACCGTGAGGACCGCGGTGACGATGCTCGTGATCGCGCTGGCGAGGTACCAGTTCCAGATGTCGCCGGCCTGGAACAGCGCCGCGTACGAGTGCAGCGTCGGGTTCCAGTTCGACAGGATCGAGTTCGCACCGAGGGCCGCGACGCCGTTGTCGGACAGCGACGTCTTCAGCGCGAACACGCTCGGGATGAGCCAGATGATCGCGAAGACCGTCAGGATGATGCCCGACGCGATCGTGAACCCGCGACCGCTGACGCCGATCTTGGCGGCGCTCGTGGGGGCCGCCGACGAGACGCCGGTCCGCAGCTTGGTGCGGCCGGTGGTGATGCTCTCCGTGGTGGTCATCTCAGGCACCGATCTCACGCTTGGCGGCAGCGCGCTCGACGAGCTGCCGGACGACCGCGATCGCGACGATCACGATGAACAGGAGGACCGACGCTGCCGAGGCGGCGCCGAGCCGGTTGTCGGTGAACCCGACGCCGGTGATGAGCTGCAGCGAGACCTGGGTGGAGATGCCCGGCCCGCCGTTCGTCATCAGGTACACCTGGTCGAAGATCTTCAGGCTCGCGATGATCTGCAACAGGATGACCAGCGTCGTGGTGCGACCGAGCAGCGGCAGCGTGATCGACTTGATCTGCTGCCAGTTCGACGCGCCGTCGACCGCAGCGGCCTCGTACAGCTCACGCGGGATCTCCTGCAGGCCGGCCAGGTAGAGCACGAAGTTGAAGCCGAGGGTCCACCACACGGTGGCGAGGGCGACACCGATCATCGCGGTGTTCGGGCTGGCCAGCACGCCGGCCCCCGGGGTCATCCCGAGCACCGACTGGATGCTCGCGAACAGGCCGGTGCTCGGCGTGAAGATGAACACCCAGATCAGCGAGATCGTCGCCGACGGCAGGATGAACGGCAGGAAGAACGCCAGGCGGAAGAACCACTGGCCCTTGTTCATCCGGTTCGTCAGCACGGCGAACACGAACGCCAGGATGACCAGCGGCGGGGTCGTGTACAGCGTGAACTGCAGCGTGTGCCAGAGCGAGGACCAGAAGTCGTCGCGTCCGAGCATCTCCGCGTAGTTCGCGAACCCGGCGAAGCTGCCGAGACCCGTGCGGACCGTCGAGGTGTTGAAGAAGCTCGTGACGATCATCCAGACCGTCGGGCCGAGCAGGAACGCGATGTAGAACAACCCGAACGGGGCGAGGAAGAGCCAGCCGCTGCGGCCCTGGCCACGGGTCAGGCTGCTGCGGTACGGGCGGAGTCGGCGAGGCGCGCTCGCCGCGTCCGTCGGGCGGTCGAGGACAGGTGCTGTGGTCACGTCATCGTGCCTTTCGCAGGGTGTTCACGTCGTTCGTGGTGGTCGCCGGCCCGATCACAGCGGACTCGGCGTGTTCAGGTAGGTCGACAGCTGGGACTTGATCGCGCTCAGGGCGGCGGCGGGGGAGCTGCTGCCCTGCTGCACGAGCGCCAGCTGGGCACCCACGGTGTTCTCGAACGTGGATCCGGACCCGCCGTACCAGGCGGCGTCGTCGAACACTGCGGTCTCGGCGGCCGACGCGTAGTTCGACTGCGGCGTCAGCTTCTTGTACGCGGAGCTGTCGTACGTCGGCAGGTACGCGGGGACGTGGCCACCCTGTGCCCAGGTCAGGCTCTGCTCGAGCATCTGCTTGATGAAGAGCATCGCCGCCTGCTTCTGTTCCGGCGTGCGGTCCTTGCGCGGCAGGATGAACGTGTGCGAGTCGGCCTGGGTCGCCGGCTTGTCGAAGAGCTGCGGGATCGGGGCCATCCCGAACTTCAGCCCCTTGATCGACTGTGCGGTGCTGATCTCCCACTCGCCCTGCATGAAGAAGCCCGCCTTGCCCGTGAACATGAGCGTCTGCGCGGTGGCGTAGTCGAGGCCCTTGTTGAGCCAGCCGTTCTTGACCCACTTCTGGGTCATGTCGGTGACCTTCGCGTAGGCGTCCTCGTTGACGGTGAGCTTCGCGCCGCCGTCGCTGATGAACGGCGTTGCGCCCTCGACCTGGTTGTACATCGTCCAGAAGAAGCGCCACGGGGTCGCGACCTCACTGACGTTGGCGACGTTGAGGGCCGTGCCGCCGGTGACCTTCGAGACGGCCGCGAGGGCACTCTCGAACGCGTCGATGCCGGTCAGGTCCTTGAGGTTGCCGTCAGCGTCGAGCAGCCCGGCCTTCTGGCACACGTCAACGTTGTAGAAGAGCACGAAGGGGTGGGTGTCGAGCGGCACACAGATGTTCTTGCCGTCGGTCTTCTGCGCAGCCCAGGCCTTCTGGTTGAAGTCGGCGGCGCTGAGGCCGACGCCCGCCAGGTCCTCGGACGTGATGGGGTCGAGCAGGTCACCGTCCCAGAGCGGCTTCGCCCGGGTGAGGTGGGAGATCGCGACGTCCGGCGGCTTGTTCCCGACGGTGGCGAGTGTGACCTTCGAGTAGTACGGGTTGCCCCACGCGAACGTCGTCGCCTGCAGTGAGCTCGAACCGCCGTGCTGCTTGGCGTACCCGGCTTCCATGTCCTGCATCCGGACGCCGTCGCCGCCGCCGAAGAGGTTCCAGAAGACGAGCGTCTCGGGGTTGAGGGCACTGCCGGCCAGACCGGCGGCGATGGGGCTGGAGCACGCGGCGAGCGGCAGGACCGTCGCGGCGGCCGCTCCGGCGGCGAGGAAGCCGCGGCGCGAGACGCGCGACGCGGGTGTTGCTGGGCGGTTCGGCATGGCATCACTCCATCGGGATGGGCCGGGCTCGGGAGCAGGGTCGGTGCTTCCGTCGGAGCGGTGGGTCGGTGCTCCGTGAGCGCTCACATTAGCGCTCGCGCAGATCATCCGCCACCCCTTTCGCGTCGCCGTGGAACCCGGTAGCGTTTCTGTCAGGTGAGCGCTCACTTTCGTGACGGTCCGCTTCGCTACCCCTGGCGCCGGACCGAGCACGCGCACCGCACGACCCGCAGTACCCGCTCTCGCACGATCGAAGGAGATCCATGCCCCGCACACACCTCGTCCTCGACGCCGCGTTCACCGTGGGGCCGGTGCGACGTCGCCTGTTCGGCGGGTTCGTCGAGCACCTCGGCCGCCACGTCTACGACGGCATCCACGAGCCCGCGCACGAGACCGCCGACGAGCACGGCTTCCGGAAGGACGTCGTCGAGCTCGTCAAGGAACTCGGCGTCTCCGCCATCCGCTACCCCGGCGGCAACTTCGTCTCCGGCTACAAGTGGGAGGACGGCGTCGGCCCCGTCGAGCAGCGCCCGAAGCGCCTCGACCTGGCCTGGCACTCGACCGAGACCAACGAGGTCGGCCTGCACGAGTTCCAGCACTGGCTCGACCAGGTCGGTTCGGAGCTCATGCTCGCCGTGAACCTCGGCACACGTGGCACCGCCGAAGCGATCGAGCTGCTCGAGTACGCGAACATCGACGCCGGCACCGCACTGTCCGAGTACCGCAAGTCCAACGGCCGCCAGGAGCCCTTCGCCATCAAGATGTGGTGCCTCGGCAACGAGATGGACGGCCCGTGGCAGCTCGGCCACAAGAACGCCGACGACTACGGCAAGCTCGCCGCCATGACCGCGAAGGCCATGCGCCAGATCCAGCCCGACCTCGAGCTGGTCGCCTGCGGTTCCTCCGGAGCGTCGATGCCGACGTTCGGCGAGTGGGAGCGCACCGTCCTCGAGCACACCTACGACGACGTGGACTACATCTCGGCGCACGCCTACTACGAAGAGGGCGACGACCTGCCGTCGTTCCTCGCCGCCGGCGTCAACATGGACCACTTCATCAAGACGGTCACCACCGCTGCCGACCACGTGCAGGCGCAGAAGAAGTCCGACAAGCGCATCGACATCTCGTTCGACGAGTGGAACGTGTGGTCGATCTCGAAGTGGAACGAGCAGCAGAAGACCTTCGGACCGCAGGACTGGCCGGTCGCCCCGCGCCTGCTCGAGGACGTCTACACCGTCGCCGACGCCGTCGTCGTGGGTGGACTGCTCATCTCGCTGCTCCGCCACGCGGACCGCGTCGCCTCGGCCTCGCTCGCGCAGCTCGTCAACGTCATCGGCCCGATCATGACCGAGCCCGGCGGCCCGGCCTGGCGCCAGACGACCTTCTTCCCGTTCTCGGTGACGTCGCGCCTGGCGAACGGCACGTCGCTGCAGGTCAAGGCCTCGGGTGACACCGTCGACGGCGGCAAGTACGGCGAGGTGCCGGTCGTGGACTCGGCCGCCACCGTGACCGAGGACGGCAAGGCAGCGGTCTTCCTGATCAACCGCCACCCGTCCGAGTCGACCACCGTCACGATCGACCTCGCGGGCCTGGCAGCCTCGGGCGACGTCCGTGCCGAGGGCGTCTGGGACGACGACATCCACGCCGTGAACGACCTTTCGTCCACCGAGCGCGTCGGGCTCCGTACGAACGAGACGGTGAGCCGCGACGGCGACACCATCACGATCGAGCTGCCGCCCGTGTCCTGGACCGCCGTGTCGATCGGCTGAGACGCCTCGGCGTGCGCTGCGGCGGGCGTCGAGTGAGCACAGAGGACGTCGGGCACTCGCGCCCGACGTCCTCTGCTCGTTCCCGCGCGGGCGCGCGGGGGCCGAGTCTCGGCCTGGGCGACACTTCTCGCGCCCGCGGTCGCGAGATCGGTCGCTCACCGCGAGTCTCGGGGCAGTGTGCCCGAGGCTCGGCCGGGCGGCGGACGGGAGGCCCGTGGCGGGCTGGCACCGTGCCTCCCGTCCGGTGGGTCCAGGGATTGCGGGCCGAGTCTCGGCCTGGGCGACACTTCTCGCGCCCGCGGTCGCGAGATCGGTCGCTCACTGCGAGTCTCGGCGCGCGGCCGGCGGCCCGCGGCCCGCGGCCCGCGGCCCGCGGCGCGTCAGCGCGCGGCAGGCGGCGGCGCCGTGCTCGCCCGCTCCACCAGGCGCACGGGCACCAGGTCGGGGGCAGCGGACACGCTCTCGCCGTCGATCTGGGCGAGCAGGTTCGCGACAGCTCGGCGCCCGACCTCGTCGAAGGACTGGTGCACGGTGGTGAGCGGCGGCCAGAAGGAGTCGGACTCGGGGGAGTCGTCGAACCCCACCACGCTGAGCGACGACGGCACGGACCGCCCGAACTCGTGCGCGGCGCGGAGCACCCCGAGCGCGGTCTGGTCGTTGGCGGCGAACACGGCGGTGATGTCCGGGCGTGTGGCGATGGTGAGGCCGGCGCGGTAGCCGGAGTCGGTGCTCCACCCGCCGTGGAACACCGGCGGGACGAGCCGCCCGGCGCGCTCGAGGGTGTCCTGCCACGCGGCCAACCGGCGTGCGGCGGAGTACGACGAGGTCGGTCCGGCGACGTGCCAGACGGTCTCGTGGCCGAGGTCGAGCAGGTGCTGGGTGGCCTGGCGGGCGCCGTCGGTCTGGTCGGTGTCGATCGCCGGGTGGTCGGTGCTGCCGGTGGAGTCGATGATGACCATGGGCACGCCGTCGGGCAGCACGACCTCGGCCGTGTCGATGATGTGCGACTCGATGATGATCACGACGCCGTCGACGGCCTGTTCGTGCAGGCGGGAGAACGCGGAGCGCACGCCCTCTTCGGTGCGCGAGGCCATCGGCAGCAGCGTGATCGTGAAGTCGGCGGCACCGGCGGCGTCGGCGATCGCCTCGAGCGTGCGCATGTTGCCGAAGGACGCGAGCGTGAACATGATCACGCCGATGGTGCGGAAGCGCCCCGATCGCAGGGCCCGTGCGGCACGGTTCGGCCGGTAGCCCAGGGTGTCCATCGCGCGCTGCACGCGGTCGCGGGTGTCCGGGCTGACGTTGTCGAACCCGCGGGCGACGCGCGAGACGGTCTGCATCGAGACCCCGGCGGCGTCGGCGACGGCGGCCATCGAGGGGGAGCGGCGGGTGCCGGCGGGGGACTCGGTCGTCATCGGCTCGAGCTCCTTCCGTTGCGGGATCACGCAGTCTGCGTTCCCGGACGCTAGCGCATGTTGACGTTGCCATGCTATCGTCCTGACGTTCGATGTTGACGTCAACATCTGCGACCGCCAGAGCGCCCGTCACCGGGCCCGGGTCGCGGCAGACGACACCGGACACCCGAACGCAGCAGACGAAGGAGTCACATGAGCACGCTCGCAGCGCGGCCCGGCGAGGCAGCCGCAGCGCAGCCGGCAGCCCCCCGCCCGGCAGGTCGCCGGACCAAGGCGCGGGGGCGCTACACCGGCTGGCTGTTCGTCGGACCCTTCGTGGTCGTCCTGATCGCCATGCTCATCGTCCCGATCGGCTACGCCCTCTGGCTCAGCCTGTTCCGCGACCAGCTCATCGGCGGCAACCAGTTCGTCTGGTTCGCCAACTACGTCCAGCTCTTCCAGGACGCCAAGTTCTGGTCCGGCTTCGGTCGGGTCGCGATCTTCCTGGTCGTCCAGGTGCCGATCATGCTCGGGCTCGCACTCGTGGCCGCCCTCGCGCTCGACAGCGCACGGCTCTGGGGCACGAGCTTCTTCCGCATCGCGGTGTTCCTGCCCTACGCCGTCCCCGGTGTCGTCGCGGCCCTGATCTGGGGCTTCATCTACGGCAACCAGTTCGGCCTGACCGGTGCGGCGAACGACGCGCTCGGCATCGACCTGCTGCAGCCGTTCAGCCCCAGCTGGGTGCTGACCTCCATCGGCAACGTGGTCACGTGGGAGTTCCTCGGCTACAACATGCTGATCTTCTACGCCGCACTCCGCACGGTGCCCGGTGAGCTGTACGAGGCCGCCGAGCTCGACGGCGCCGGCCCCCTGCGCACGGTCTTCTCGATCAAGCTCCCGGCCCTGCGCGGCCCGATGGTCATCGCCACGATCTTCTCGATCATCGGCAGCTTCCAGCTCTTCAACGAGCCGAACCTGCTGAAGACCCTGGCCCCGAACGTCATCGGCAGCGCCTTCACCCCGAACATGTACGCCTACTCGCTGTCCTTCAGCGGCCAGCAGTTCAACTACTCCGCCACCGTCGCGATCGTGATGGGCGTGATCACCGCGGTGATCGCCTACGTCGTCCAGGTCCGCGGAACCCGCCAGGAGAACCGATGAGCACCATCCAGCACCCCGCGACCGGCGCCGCCGGGCCGGCCACGGTCACCGAGGCGACCACGACGCAGCGCGACCCGCGCATCCGCTCGACCCGGGCCTCCCGGAAGGCCGAGCGGAAGGCCGAGCAGCACGTCGACGGACGCAAGCCGAAGCGTTCCGGCCTGCTGACCGCGGTCATGGTCGTCTTCGTCGTCTACTCGTTCGCGCCGCTGTTCTACCTGCTCGTGAACAGCACGAAGACGCAGGCGTCGCTGCTCTCCACGTTCGGGCTCTGGTTCGGCGGGGACTTCAACCTCTGGCAGAACATCGTCGACACCGTCACGTACAACGACGGCATCTTCCTGCAGTGGTTCGGCAACACGCTGCTCTACGTGGTCGTCGGTGCCGGTGGCGCCACCCTGCTCGCGACCGTCGCGGGCTACGGCATGGCGAAGTTCCAGTTCCCCGGACGCCGCGCGGTGTTCGCCATCGTGCTCGGTGCCATCGCGGTCCCCGGCACGGCCCTGGCGGTCCCGACCTTCCTGCTCTTCTCGCAGGTCGGCCTGACCAACACCCCGTGGTCGATCATCCTGCCGTCGCTCATCAGCCCGTTCGGCATGTACCTGATCTGGACCTACGCAGTCGACGCGATCCCCGCCGAGCTCCTCGAGGCCGCCCGCATGGACGGCGCCGGCGAGTTCCGGATCTTCTTCACCATCGCGCTCCGCCTCCTCGCTCCCGGTGTCGTCACCGTCCTGCTCTTCGCGGTCGTCGCGACCTGGAACAACTACTTCCTGCCGCTCATCATGCTGAGCGACCCGAAGTGGTACCCCCTGACGGTCGGCCTGAACCAGTGGAACGCCCAGGCCACCGGGTCCGGCGCGCAGCCGATCTACAACCTCGTCGTCACGGGATCGCTCCTCACGATCATCCCGATCGTGGTCGCGTTCCTCTTCCTCCAGCGCTTCTGGCAGTCCGGCCTCGCGGCCGGGTCCGTCAAGGCCTGATCCGTCGGACGGGAGGCCCGTGGCGACCCCGCCCCGCGCCTCCGGTCCGGAACACAGCAGCACTACCCCCTCTCCACGAAGAAGTGAAAGGCACCCCCATGAACAAGCGTCTCCGGCGCGGGCTCAGCGCCCTCGCCATCGGCGTCACCGCCACGATCGCCCTCGCCGCCTGCGCGTCCGGCGGCTCGTCGTCGGGTGGCTCGTCCGACGACATCACCAAGGCGCTGAAGGACGGTGGCACCCTGACCTACTGGTCGTGGACCCCCTCCGCCAAGGCCCAGGTCGCCGCGTTCGAGAAGCAGTACCCCAAGGTGAAGGTCAAGCTCGTCAACGCCGGCACCGGCGCCGACCAGTACACCAAGCTGCAGAACACCGTGAAGGCCGGCTCGGGCGCCCCCGACGTCGCCCAGGTCGAGTACTTCGCGCTGCCGCAGTTCGCCCTGTCCGACTCGCTGCTCGACCTGTCCGGCTACGGCTTCGACTCGCTCGAGGACAAGTTCGCGAAGAGCACCTGGAGCTCGGTCTCGATCGACGACAAGGTCTACGGCCTGCCGCAGGACTCCGGCCCCATGGCGCTGTTCTACAACAAGACGGTCTTCGACAAGCACGACATCGCCGTGCCGAAGACGTGGGACGAGTACGTCGCCGCTGCGAAGAAGCTGCACGAGGCCGACCCGAACGCCTACATCGCGGCCGACTCCGGGGACGCCGGCTTCACCACGAGCATGATCGCCCAGGCCGGCGGCACCCCGTTCACCACCGACGGTGACAAGGTGACCATCAACCTGCAGGACGAGGGCTCGAAGAAGTGGACGAGCACCTGGAACGAGCTCGTCGAGCAGGGCCTGCTGTCGAAGACCGTCGGCTGGACCGACGACTGGTACAAGCAGCTCGGCAACGGTGAGATCGCCACGATGATCACCGGTGCCTGGATGCCCGGCAACCTGGAGTCCGGCGTCGCCCAGGCCTCGGGTGACTGGCGCGTCGCCCCGATGCCGACCTACGACGGTGGCACCGCCCAGACCGCGAACAACGGCGGCAGCGCCGAGGTCGTCATGAAGCAGTCGAAGAACCCGGCCCTGGCCGCGGGCTTCCTGAAGTGGCTGAACTCGTCCAAGGAGTCGACCGACGTCTTCATGAAGTCCGGTGGGTTCCCCTCGA
Organism: Curtobacterium sp. VKM Ac-2884; assembly: GCF_015350945.1. Lineage (NCBI taxonomy): Bacteria > Bacillati > Actinomycetota > Actinomycetes > Micrococcales > Microbacteriaceae > Curtobacterium > Curtobacterium sp. VKM Ac-2884. Next base: position 508,148 of record NZ_JADKSA010000001.1, on the reverse strand, counting down.
CGACCGCTGACCTCGACTCGTCCGCCTTCCTCGACGAGAAGCCGTCCTACTTCGGTGGGCAGCAGATCAACAAGGTGCTCGTCGACGCGTCGAAGTCCTCGGACAACGACTTCACCTACCTGCCGTACCAGGTGTACGCGAACAGCGTCTACGCCGACACCGTCGGTCAGGCGTACGAGAACGGCACCTCGCTCGACGCCGGCCTCGAGGCCTGGCAGAAGGCCCTCGCCAAGTACGGCAAGGACCAGGGCTTCACGGTCTCGACCAAGTAGCACCGGCACCAACTCCCCGGGGTCGTGCGGACATCGTCCGCACGACCCCGCTGTCTGAAAGAGTCATCTCATGCGATTCGCCATCGGCGACACCGACTTCCTGCTCGACGGCGAGCCGCACCGCGTGCTGTCCGGTGCGATCCACTACTTCCGCGTGCACCCCGACCTGTGGGCCGACCGGATCCGCAAGGCGAAGCTGATGGGCCTCAACACCATCGAGACCTACGTCGCCTGGAACGCGCACGCGCCGTCGCCCGACGTCTTCGACCTGACCGGCGGGCTCGACCTCGGCCGGTTCCTCGACCTCGTCGCCGCCGAGGGCATGCACGCCATCGTCCGCCCCGGCCCCTACATCTGCGCGGAGTGGACCAACGGCGGCCTGCCGTACTGGTTGTTCGCGGACGGCTCCGTGGGCGTCCGGCGCAACGAGCCCGGGTTCCTCGCGGCGGTCCAGACGTACCTGCAGCAGCTGGCCCCCGTGCTGGTCCCGCGGCAGATCGACCAGGGCGGGCCCATCGTCCTGGTGCAGGTCGAGAACGAGTACGGCGCGTACGGCTCCGACCCCGAGTACCTGCGTGCACTCGAGCAGATACACCGCGACATCGGGCTGACCGTCCCGTTCACGAGCGTCGACCAGCCGATGGGCACGATGCTCGAGGACGGTTCGCTGCCGTCGCTGCACAAGACCGGCTCGTTCGGCTCGCGGTCCGCCGCGCGCCTCGAGCGGCTCCGCCAGGCCCAGCCCACCGGCCCCCTGATGTGTTCGGAGTTCTGGGACGGCTGGTTCGACAGCTGGGGCGAGCACCACCACACCACCTCGGCCGCGGACAGCGCTGCGGACCTCGACGTCCTGCTCGCCGCCGGTGGCTCGGTCAACATCTACATGTTCCACGGCGGCACGAACTTCGGCTTCACGAACGGCGCGAACGACAAGGGTGTGTACCGGCCGATCGCGACGTCGTACGACTACGACGCCCCGCTCGACGAGGCGGGCCGACCGACGCCGAAGTTCCACGCCTTCCGCGCGGTCATCGAGCGTTACGCGCCCGTGCCGCCGTTGCCGGCGTCGATGGAGCCGGGTGGATCGGGTCGACTCGAGTCCGCAGGCTCCGACCGTTCCCCCCGTTCCGACCGCTCGGACGCGGGCGACCTGGAGGCCCGGGTCGCCCCCGCCACGGACCTCGCCGTCCGCCTCGACCGCGTCGCGTCGCTGCGCTCCCTGCTGCCCACGCTCACGACCTGGTCGGCGCACGACGAGCCGCCGACGTTCGACGCCCTCGGTGCGGCCAGCGGCTTCGTCCTGTACCGGGCCGAGGTCGACCTGCCCGCCGGCGGTGTGCTCACCATCGGGGAAGAGGTCCGCGACCGTGCGATCGTCAGTGTCAACGGCACCGTCGTCGGCGTCCTGGAGCGCGAGCACCACGACCGCGCCGTCGTCCTGCCGCCGGTCACCGGCACGCTCGAACTGCTCGTCGAGGACCAGGGCCGGGTCGACTACGGCGTGCGGATCGGCGAACCGAAGGGCCTGATCGGCGGGGTCGCGGTCGACGGTGTCCCGCTCTCGCGCTGGACTGCGGCACCGTTGGCGCTCGACCCGATCGCACCGTCCGCCCTCGATGCGCTGTCCGCCGTGGAACCGACGGACAGCGAGGTGCTCGCGGGGCCGACGTTCGCCGCGGGGTCGTTCGACCTCGACGTGGTGGACGACCGCTACCTGGCGCTCGACGGCTTCCGCAAGGGTGTCGCCTGGGTGAACGGGTTCTGCCTCGGTCGGTACTGGTCGCGCGGCCCGCAGCAGACCCTGGCGATCCCCGGCCCGGTCCTGCGCCAGGGCCGGAACGAGCTCGTCGTCCTCGAGTTGCACGCGTCCGCGTCCCGCACGGCCCACCTGCTCCTCGAGCCGTCCTTGGGTCACACCGAGGGCTGACGAGGCTCGCCGCGCGCGCCTGGTCGAATCGGGCGTACCTAGTCGGAACTTCCGACCAGGTACGCCCGATTCCGCTTTCCACCACGGGCGCTCTGGGAAGGATCAGTCGGCGTCGAGGGCGTCCAGATCGGCGAGGGCCTGCTCGGCGTCGGCGATCCGATCGGCCTCGGGGCGCGTCCACCACTCCGGACCCCGTTCGCCGAGCCCGTGCTTCGCGAGTCCGTTCCGGTGCCGGGCCGCGGCCAGGGCGTCGTCGTCGCCCGAGTGCTTGGCCTGCTTGACGGCATTGCGACCGCGGCCGAGGTGGCTCCGGAGCGCCGCCGCGACGTCTTCGGGCAGCGCGGGGTCGGTGCGGCGCCATCGTCGCCCGTTGACGACGAAGAAGTGGTCGTCGGCTTCGGCGGTCATGGTCCGAGCGTGCCAGGTCACGCCTGGTGGCGCTCCGCCAGGGCTCGTCGGACCTGGTCACCGCGCACGGGGCGTCCGGCCAGCGTGCCGCGCGGGACCCCCGCCGCCCGGAACCCGTCGAGCACCAGGTCCACCCAGCGTCGGTACGCCTCGGGTGCGACACGGCCGAAGGTGCGGATCGTCTCCGCGATCGACAGCTGCAGGAGTGCGACGTCGGCCAGGGTGGCGTCGGCGCGGATGACCGCGGCCGCCTGCCCGGCTGTGAAGAGGGCGTCGATCCCGTCCTGCACGGCGATGCGGAGCCGGAGGAGTTCCGGAGCGTCGCGGTAGTCGGTGGTCATGAGCTCGCTGAACCCGGTGCGGCGCGCCTCGATGGCCGCCGTCTCGCGGACGAAGGTCGCGAAGCCCTCCCATGGGTCCGAGGCGGACAACTCGCGGCAGTGCTCGACGAGGTCGAGCACCTCGTGCATCGGATCGACCAGGACGGCTTCCCACAGCGCCGCGCGGGTCGGGAAGTGCCGGTACAGGGTCGCGTTGCCGAGTCCCGCTGCGACCGCGATCGGCTCCAGTGCAGCCTGGAGGCCGTGGGCGGTGAACGCGGACCGGGCCGCGTCGACGAGCGCCTGACGGTTCCGGGCGACGTCTCGGCGGGTCATGCACCGAGCCTAGATCGCGTGGCCGGGAATACGGGGAGCAGTGCCCGGTTTGAAACGGGGACAACCATCCGTTTCACTCCCTGGAGTTCCCCGTGCACATCGCTGCCGTCGTCCTGTCCCTCGTCCTCGCCGTGGCCCTGCTCGGCTCGGGCGTCATGAAACTCGTCCGCAACCCGAAGATCGTCGCCTCGATGCAGGCCGTCCACGTCACCGCCTCGCAGATGACGGTCCTCGGGGTGCTCGAGGTCGCCGCTGCGGCCGGGCTCGTCATCGGCATCTGGTGGGTGCCGCTCGCCATCGCCGCGGCCATCGGCGCGGTGGTCTACTTCGTCGGCGCCGTGGTGGCGCACCTCCGAGCGCACGACCGGGACCTGCAGGGCGCCGTCGTCCTGCTGGTGCTCTCGGTCGCGACGCTCGTGGTGCTCCTGCTCGCGCTGTAGCCCGCTGTTCCGGGCCGACGGCTCAGGGGATGAGTCGGTCGGCCCGGTAGCGCGCGAAGAGGTCGGCGAACGCGCGTTCGGTCCGGCGGAAGGCCGTGAACCCGGCCTCGCGGCTCTTCCCCATGTCGGTGACGACCTCCATCGCGCGACCGAGGTCGGCGTCGGTGTGCCACCACGAGGCGAGCCGTGTGATGTCCGCCTCGGCCAGACCGTGTCGCTCGGCGATGCCGGCCCACTCCGACTCGTACGGCGCCATCTGCTGCTCGAGCGGACGCGGCTCGTCTTGGTACCCGACCACGCGCGCCGGGTCGACGCCGAGGTGTGCAGCCAGGCGCGGCCACATCCAGCGCCACCGGAAGACGTCGCCGTTCACGATGTTGAAGGCCTCGTCGGCACCCTCGGGTGCGGTCGCCGCCCAGACCATCTGCTCAGCGAGGATCCCCGCCTCGGTCATGTCGGTCAGGCCGTTCCACTGCGCCTCGCTGCCCGGGAACACGAAGTCCAGGTCGAGCTCCTTCGCCAGGGTGGCCTGCACCGCGATCGTCAGGCCCATGTTCATCGCGTTGCCGACGGCGTGCCCGATCACGGTGTGCGAGCGGTGCACCGACCACGTGAAGCCCTGGCGCTCAGCGGCGGCGAAGAGTTCGTCCTCCTGCGCGTAGTAGAAGTTCGGGGTGTCCAGGCGGGGCTCTTCCTCGTGGAAGGGCGTGTCCGGCATCTCGCCCGCGGCGTAGGCCTCGAAGGGGCCGAGGTAGTGCTTGAGCCCGGTCACCAGCGCGACGTGCGCCAGTGGAGCGTGCGCGAGTGCGGCGAGCAGGTCGCGGACCATGCCGCCGTTCACGCGGATGTTCTCGGCTTCGGTCTCCTGGCGCTGCCACGCGGTGAAGAACACGTGCGTGGGACGTTCGTCGGCCAGGGCGGCGCCGAGGCTGTCGGGGTCGCGGAGGTCCGCGGCGACGGTCCGGACGTCCTGCTGGGGGAGCGGTCGGCGCGACAGCGCGGTCACGTTCCAGCCGAGGCCGAGCAGGTGGCTCACCAGGGCGGAGCCGGTGATGCCGCTCGCGCCCACGACGAGGGCTCGGGGCTGGACGGGGGTCGGTTCGGTCGATCCGGTTGCAGTCATCTCCGTCCCCAACCGACGGTGCGCGACAGGTGTTCCCTCACCGCGGGCGACGGATGCGGATCGGACCCTTCGCCGTCGACGGGTCCACCACGGAGCCGCCCTGGGTGATCTCGACCTCGCCGCGGGCCATCATGCGCCGGGCCGCTCGACGGGCGGGTTCCATGAGCGGGCGCCAGTCGTCCGGATCGAGCGACCTCGCCACCTCGGACGGGCAGATGCTCGAGGTGCGTGCCCGGGCGGCGAGCAGTTCGTCGATCCGCTGTTCGAGCGCCAGGTCCGTCGGGTCGACCCCGTGGCGACGGCAGGCACGGGAACACCACTTGGATTCGGGCGCCGCCGTCGACGGCATCCGACGGCCGCACGACGCGCAGGTCCGCTCGGCCTGTGCCGATTCCGACGCCGCAGCGTCCGCTTCCGTCCTGATCGCACGTCCCATGCCCACATCCTCGTCCTGCCGTCCCTGTCCGTTCCCAGCACGGGAGCGCCGAGCACAGGCGCGGCTGGCAGCATCGGAGCGGTGAGAACCGACACCGCACCGATCCGTCAGCCCGAGCCCGCCTGGGTCCCGCACGTCATGTGGTGGCACGTGTACCCGCTCGGGTTCGTCGGGGCTGATGTGCGCCCCGGGGGGCCGGTCGAGGAGCGCGCCGTCGAGCACCGTCTCGGTCGCATCGAACCCTGGCTCGACCACATCGTGGACCTCGGGCTGAACGGCCTCGTGCTCGGGCCGGTGTTCGCGAGTTCCACCCATGGCTACGACACGGTGGACCACTTCCGGATCGACCCCCGGCTCGGCGACGACGCCGACTTCGCGCGCCTGGTGTCCGCGGCGCACGAGCGGGGGATCCGGGTCCTGCTCGACGGTGTCTTCAACCACGTCGGCCGTGAGCACCCGGCGTTCCGGGCGATCGAAGAAGCAGGACCGGACGCGGCGACCGCTGGCCTGTTCGCGATCGACTGGTCGGGGTGGTCGCCGGGGCAGCCGGTGCCCGTCGGGTTGTTCGAGGGACACGACATCCTCGTGGCGCTGGACCACGACAGCCGAGCGACCGAGGACCTCGTCGTGCAGATCATGACGCACTGGCTGGAGCGTGGGATCGACGGCTGGCGCCTCGATGCGGCGTACGCGGTGCCACCGGCGTTCTGGGCAAGGGTGCTGCCGCGGGTGCGCGAGCGGTTCCCGGACGCGTGGTTCAGCGGTGAGGTGATCCACGGCGACGCGGCGGCGATCGCGCGGGAGTCGACCATGGACTCGTTGACGCAGTACGAACTGTGGCAGGGCATCTGGCACGGCATCGCGGACGGCAACGGCCACGAACTGGCGCACGCGATCGAGCGGCACGACGCCCTGCTCGAGACGTTCGCCCCGACGACGTTCATCGGCAACCACGACGTGACCCGCATCGCGAGCGCGGTGGGGGAGCAGTTCGCCGGGCACGCGGCCGCGGTGTTGTTCACCGTCGCCGGCACCCCGATCGTCTACGCGGGCGACGAGTACGGCTGGACCGGGGTGAAGGAGGAACGCGAGGGCGGTGACGACGCGGTCCGACCGGAGTTCCCGGACACACCACCCGCAGCGGGGGACCTGACGCACGCGTACGAGGCCCTGATCGCCCTGCGCCGCCGTAACCCCTGGCTGCACCGGGCGCACACCGACGTCGTGCACCTGACGAACACGGCGGTCGTCCTGCGGACCGCGACGTCGGACGCGGCCGTGGTGACCGCCCTGAACCTGTCGGCCGATCCCGTCGAGGTGCCCGCGGCGGATGCGACGCAGGTGGAGGCGGGCGGTGCCGACCTGGGGAACGGAACCCTGCGCCTCCCGGCCAGGGGGTGGGCGGTCCTGTCCCGCTGACGCAACGAGACTCGGGCTGGGCGACAGTCCTCGCGCCTGGAGACGCGAGTCGTGTCGCTCAGCCCGAGTCTCGGGGAGCGGCGGAGGTGCTACTTGCGCGCGGCAGCCGCCCGACGCTTGTTGAACACGTCGAACGCGACGGCGGCGAGCAGGACCAAGCCCTTGATGAGCGACTGGTACTCGGTGCCGACGCCGAGGATCGACATGCCGTTGTTCAGCAGGCCGATGATGAGACCACCGACGATGGCGCCCGGGACCGTGCCGATGCCGCCGGTGACCGCTGCGCCACCGATGAACACCGCGGCGATGGCGTCGAGTTCGAAACCGTTGCCCGCACCGGGTGCCGCCAGGTTGAGCTGGCCGGTGAAGACCACGCCTGCCAGGGCCGAGATGACCCCCATGTTGACGAAGAGCATGAACGTGACGCGCTTCGTCTTCACGCCGGACAGCTGCGCGGCCAGGGCGTTGCCGCCGATGGCGTAGACGTGGCGGCCGAACACCGCGCTCCGCATGATGACCGAGTAGATCACCACGAGCGCACCGAGGATGACGAGCACGATCGGGGTGCCGTTGTAGCTCGCGAGCAGCAGGGCCACGTAGACGACGAGCACGACGCCGAAGACGAGCTTCACGATGAACCAGGCGAACGGTTCGCTCTCGAGCTGGTACTTCCGGCGGGTGGCCCGGCCGCGGAACGCGGTGACGGCCATGACGGCCGCGGCGGCGAAGCCGAGGATCATCGTGAGCGGCTCGTACCCGGTGGTGCCGAACGACGGCAGGAAGCCGGAGCCGAGGGCACGGAACCCGTCCGGGAACGGCGAGATCTGCTGGTTGTGCAGCACGATCTGGGCCGCACCGCGGAAGGCGAGCATGCCGGCCAGGGTGACGATGAACGCCGGGATCCCGAAGTAGGCGATCCAGAACCCCTGCCAGGCGCCGACGAGCGCTCCGACGACGAGGCAGAGCACGACGGCGATCGGCCACGGGATGTGCCACTGCGTGATCATCACGCCGGCCATGGCGCCGGTGAAGGCGACGACCGACCCGACGGACAGGTCGATGTGCCCGGCGATGATGACCATCACCATGCCGATGGCGAGGATGAGGATGTAGCTGTTCTGGACGATCAGGTTCGAGACGTTGATCGGGGCCAGGGTGATGCCGTTGGTCGTCACCTGGAAGAAGACGACGATGACGATCAGCGCGATGAACAGGCCGATCTGTCGGAGCTGCCCGGTGAGGTAGCCGGCGGCGGACTTAAGCGCGTTCATTGACAGGGGTCTCCCGTTCCTGGGTCATGTACTGCATGAGGACCTCTGGGGTGGCCTCGGAGCGGGGCACATCGGCGGTGATGGTGCCCTCGGAGAGTGTGTAGATGCGGTCGCAGATGCCGAGGAGCTCCGGGAGCTCCGAGGAGATCACGATGACCCCCTTGCCCTGGTCCGCCAGGCTGTTGATGATCGTGTAGATCTCGTACTTCGCACCGACGTCGATGCCGCGGGTGGGCTCGTCGAGGATGAGCACGTCCGGATCGGTGTACATCCACTTCGACAGGACGACCTTCTGCTGGTTGCCGCCGGAGAGCTTGCCCGTGATGACGTCGACGTTCGGTGCCTTGATGTTGAGGTTCTTCAGGAACTGCCCGGCGACCGTGGTCTCCTCGGACGCGTTCACGAAGCCCCAGCTGGCGAGCTTGCCGAGCGCCGACCCGGAGATGTTCCGTTTGATGTCGTCGATCAGGTTCAGGCCGTAGCGCTTGCGGTCCTCGGTGACGTAGGCGATGCCGTGGTCGATCGCCTGCGACACCGTGTGGGTCTTGATCGGCTCGCCGCGCTTGTAGACGGTGCCGCTGATGCCGGATCCGTACGACCGGCCGAACACGCTCATCGCGAGTTCGGTCCGCCCGGCGCCCATGAGTCCGGCGATGCCGACGATCTCGCCGGCGCGCACGTTCAGGTCGACCTGGTGGATGATCTCGCGCGACCCGTCGAGCGGGTGGTGGACCGTCCAGTCCTCGATCCGCAGGAGCTCCTCGCCGATCTTCGGCTCGTGCTCGGGGTACCGGTTCGACAGGTCGCGGCCGACCATCCCGCGGATGATGCGGTCCTCGGAGACGTCGTCGGCGTGCATGTCGAGCGTCTCGATGGTCTTGCCGTCACGGATGATCGTGACCTTGTCGGCGATCGCCTTGATCTCGTTGAGCTTGTGGCTGATGATGATCGCCGTCATGCCCTCGGCCTGCAGCGAGCGGATGAGCTCGAGCAGGTGCGCGGAGTCGTCGTCGTTCAGTGCGGCTGTGGGCTCGTCGAGGATGAGGAGCTTGACCTTCTTCGACAGTGCCTTCGCGATCTCGACGAGCTGCTGCTTGCCGACACCGATGTCCACGATCTTCGTGACCGGGTTGTCCTTGAGACCGACGCGCTGGAGGAGCTCGGCTGCTGCCAGGTTCGTCTTGTTCCAGTCGATGAAGCCGCCCTTGGACCGCTCGTTGCCGAGGAAGATGTTCTCGGCGATCGACAGGAACGGGCTGAGCGCGAGCTCCTGGTGGATGATGACGACGCCGGCTGCTTCGGAACCGTTGATGTCGTGGAACTCGACGGGTGACCCGTCGAGCAGGATCTCGCCCTCGAAGGAGCCGTGCGCGTAGACGCCCGACAACACCTTCATGAGGGTCGACTTGCCGGCGCCGTTCTCGCCGCAGATGGCGTGGACCTGGCCACGCTCGACCTCGATCGAGACGCCCTGCAGGGCCTTCACGCCGGGGAACGTCTTGGTGATGTCACGCATCTCGAGGATCGTGTCCGTCACGTCGACCGCCTTCCGTGGTGCGCGCCGTGGCGCGCGGATGGGGCGGACGGGAGGCACGGGGCGGGGTCGACCCGTGCCTCCTGTCCGACAGGTGGGTTGCGACTACTTCAGGTCGGCTTCGGTGTAGTAGCCGGAGTCGACGAGGACTTCCTTGTAGTTGTCCTTGGTGACGACCGTCGGCTGGAACAGGAAGGTCGGGACGACCTTGACCTTGTTGTCGTAGCTCTTCGTGTCGTTGACCTCGGGCTTGTCACCGGTGAGCAGGTCCTCGGCCATGGTGACCGACTGCTTGGCGAGCTTTCGGGTGTCCTTGTAGATGGTCGAGTACTGCTGACCGGCGATGATCGACTTGACCGAGGCCGCCTCGGCGTCCTGGCCCGTCACGATCGGCAGCGGACGGTCGCTGGTGCCGTAGCCAGCACCCTGCAGCGCCGAGATGATGCCGATCGAGATGCCGTCGTACGGCGAGAGCACGCCGTCCAGCGTGGTTCCGCCCGAGTACGACTTCGCGACGAGGTTCTGCATGCGGGCCTTGGCGGTCGCCGGGTCCCACTGCTGCGTGGCGGCCTGCGAGAGCTGGTCCTGACCGGACTGGATCTTCAGCGTGCCGTCCTCGAGGTACGGCTTGAGGGTCTTCATGGCGCCGTTGAAGAAGAAGCTGGCGTTGTTGTCGTCGAGCGAGCCGGCGAAGACCTCGATGTTGAACGGGCCCTTCTCGCCGGTCTTCTCGCCCTTGTCGTCGAGGACGCCGAGGCCGGTGAGCAGGCTCGTCGCCTGGTCGACGCCGACCTTCTCGTTGTCGAACGACACGTAGTAGTCGACGTTCTTGTTGCCCGTCAGCAGGCGGTCGTAGGAGATCACCTTGATGCCGGCCTTGGCGGCGGCGTCGAGCTGGTCGGAGAGGGCTCCGCCGTCGATCGACGCGATGATGAGGACCTTCGCGCCCTTCGTGATCATGTTGCTGACCTGCTGGGCCTGCTGCTGGACCTTGTTGTCGCCGTACTCGAGGTCGACCTTGTAACCGGCCTTCTCGAGGTCGCTCTTGACGGCGTCGCCGTCCTTGATCCAGCGTTCCGAGACCTTGGTCGGCATGGCGACGCCGACGAGGGCGCCCTTGTTGTCGCTGCTGCTGCCGCCGCCGTCGGTGGACGCGCGGCCACCGGCCGAGCAGCCGGCGAGTGCGATCGCGATGCCGAGGGCTGCAACGCCCGCGATGATCCTGCGCTTCGTCATCGAAGTACCTCTGTTCCTCTCGCGTCGTCCTCGACGCGCTCAGGTGCCGGGGCTGCTGTGCCCCGAGGGATGTGCTCGTGTGAGCGCTCACATACTGGGGCTTTCGTAACGGGGTGTCAACTCGGCGTGACCGTTTCGCGATCTTGCCGCGCGGGCCGGACTGCGCGGTACGGTTGGCCTCGTGACGACCACGACCGCCCCAGGGGGCACGGGCGGCAAACGCCGGAAGGCTCCGACGATCTTCGACGTCGCCGAGCGCGCGGGCGTCTCCCACCAGACCGTCTCGCGCGTGATCAACGGCGACCCGACGGTCCGCGACGCCTTCCGCACGCAGGTCACCGACGCCGTCCACGACCTCGGCTACCGGCCCCGCGCCGCCGCCCGAGCACTCGCCGGGGGGCGGAGCCGCGCGCTCGGCATCATCACCGCGGGCGACGCGCTGTACGGTCCGTCGAGCACCGCGATCGGCTTCGAACGTGCGGCCCGGTCGGCCGGGTACCACGTGCTGCTCTCAACCCTGCCCGAGGACCCGACGCCGTCCGACCTGTCCGGTGCACTCACGACGCTGCTCGCGCAGGACGTCGCCGCGATCGTCCTCGTCGCCGCGGACAACCGGGTGCTCGACGCCCTCGCTTCCCTCACCGTGCCGGTCACCGTGCCCGTCGTGGTGTCGAACGCCGTGCAGCGCGACGCCGTCCGGAACCCGGCGGCGTCGACCGTCGCCGCGGTCGCGATCGACCAGGCCGCCGGCACCGAACTCGTCATGCAGCACCTGTTCGACCACGGGCACCGGCGGATCGTGCACATCGCCGGCCCGCCCGTGTCGCAGGAGTCCGAGGTGCGTCGCGCCACCTACGTCCGGATCATGCAGGACGCCGGCCTCGAGCCCGTCGTGCTCGACGGCGACTGGACCCCGGGGAGCGGCTTCGCGGCCGCACGGCACATCGACGTGACGGCCGTCGACGCGGTGTTCGCCGGCAACGACCAGATGGCGCTCGGGGTGCTCCACGCCTTCGCCGACGAGGGCCTGCGCGTGCCCGACGACATCGCGGTGGTCGGGTTCGACGACGTGCCGGAGGCCGCGCACTTCACGCCGCCGCTGACCACCGTGCGGCAGGACTTCCGGGCGATGGGGGAGCGGGTGCTCGACACCGTGCGGGCCCTGGTCGAGGGCGAGCCCCGCGACGAGACACTGCTCGCCCCGGAGCTCGTGGTGCGCCGGTCGGCCTAGCCGTCACACCAGGAAGCGCAGGGCGTCCGGGCCTGCGGCCTCGCGCATCGCCTCCCAGGTGCGGCGGAGTCCCTCCTCGAGCGACACCCGCGGCGCCCACCCGGTCAGGGTGCGCACGGCCGTGTTGTCCGACAGCAACCGGTCGACCTCGCTCGCCTCGGGGCGCAGCCGCGACTCGTCGACGACGACCTCGGCACGCTGCCCGCTGATCCGCACGAGCATCGCGGCCAGGTCGCCGATCGCGATCTCGTTGCCGGTCCCGAGGTTGAGCGCTCGCCCCACCGCTGCGTCGGACGCGCCGATCGCCAGGAACCCGGCGACGGTGTCGGTGACGTACGTGAAGTCGCGGGTCGGTGTCGTCGACCCCAACCGGATCGAGGACGCGCCTGCGGCGAGCTGCCCGAGGATCGCCGGGATCACCGCGCGGCCGCTCTGCCGTGGCCCGTACGTGTTGAACGGCCGGCACACCGCGACCTCGGTGCCGAACGCCGCGTGGTACGACAGCACCATCGCGTCGGCGGCGATCTTCGACGCGGAGTAGGGCGACTGCGGCTGGGCAGGGTGGGTCTCGTCCATCGGGACGCGCAGCGCGCTGCCGTAGGTCTCCGAGGTCGAGGTGTGCACCATCCGGGCGCCGTGCCGACGGCAGGCGGCGACGACGTTGTGCGAGCCGACGACGTTCGTCTGCACGTACGACTCCGGGGCGACGTACGAGTACGGGATCCCGATGAGCGCGGCGAGGTGGAACACGGTGTCGACACCGTCGACCGCGGAGTCGACCAGGAACGGGTCGCGGACGTCACCGGCGAGCAGCGTCACCCGGTCGTCGTCGGCGTAGCGGGCGAGCCACCCGGCAGCGCCGTAGGGCTTGTAGTGGCAGAGCGCCCGGACGTGGGCGCCCCGCTCGACGAGGGCGTCGACGAGCGTCGAGCCGATGAAGCCCTCCGCTCCGGTGACGAGGACGGTGCGTCCGTGCCAGTGCTGATCGGTCATCGTGGGGTCCTTTCGGAGTCGGTGCGGGCGAGTTCGATCGCCCAGGCCGCGACGGCGTCCGCCGCGGCCGCGTGGGGTGAGGTCGCGTCCGGCAGGTGGTGCGGCGGAGCGGCCGGGAGGCGCGGGTCGGCCCCGGTGGGCGCGGCCAGCGCCGAGACGGCGGCGTCCAGGGCACGGGCGTCCAGGTCGGCGTCGGGCACGACGACGACCCGTGCGCCGGCGGCGACGAGCGCCTCGGCGTTCGCGGTCTGGTGGTCGTCGGTCGCGTACGGCGACGGCACGAGGACGGCGGGCACGCCGAGGTGCTCGACCTCGGCGACGGTGCAGGCTCCTGCGCGGACCACGACGACGTCGGCCGCCGAGTACGCGGCCGCCATGTCGTCGATGTGCGACACGATCGAGGCCACCGCGTCGCCGCCACCGTCGTGCAGTCGTCCGGTCAGTTCCTCGACGTGGATCGGCGACGCCTTGACGAGCATCCGGAAGCCGGTGTCCCACGAGCGGGCGCAGGCAAGGTCGACCGCGGCCCGGTCGAGTGATGCAGCACCGAGGCTGCCGCCGGACACGACGACGAACCGTTCGCCGGGTGCGACGCCGAAGCGCTCGCGGGCGGTGGCGCGCATCGACGCCCGGTCGCAGGACGCCAGCGCGGGGAGGATCGGGATGCCGACCCGGCGAACCTCGGCGCGGCCGGTGAGGCCGGTGCGGGCCGGGTCGAAGGCGCAGGCGACGTGCCGGGCGAGCCGGGCGGCGAGCACGTTCGCGAGCCCGGGCGTCGCGTTCGACTCGTGCACCACGACGGGGATGCGGAGCGTCCACGCAGCGACGACCGCCGGCACGCTCGGGTAGCCGCCGACCCCGACGACGACCTGCGCGCCACGTGCTCGGAGCTGTCGTCGTGCGCGGAGGACGCAGCGCGCGAAGCGCAGGGGGAAGCCGAACGCGCGTCGGCCAACACGGCGCGGGAAGGACTGCATCGGCGTGGTGTCGAGACGGTAGCCGGCGGCGGGGACGAGCCGGGCCTCCAGACGGTCCGGCGTGCCCGAGAAGGTGACGGTGCTGCCGGGGACGAGGCGTTCGATCGCGGCGGCGACGGCGAGGCCGGGGAACACGTGTCCGCCGGTGCCGCCGGCCGCGACGACGACGCGGAGCGGTGCGGAGCCGGAGGCTGGCCGTCCGGCGCGGGGAGAGTGCAGCATGACCATGCCGCAAGGGTGCGGTGCGTGGGTGAGGCGGAGATGAGGTCAGGCGCGGGGCAGGACGACCGTGACCGCGGTGCCGACGTCGTCCGGTCCCGGGTCGAGGCGGATCGTGCCGTGAGCGCCGGCGACGACCTGTGCGGCGATCGCCAGTCCGAGGCCGGAGCCCGGCAGGCGACGTGCCGACGGGGCTCGGTGGAACCGGTCGAAGACCCGGGCTCGGTCCGCTGGTGGGATCCCGATGCCGCGGTCGGTGATGCGCACCACGACCTCGTCGTCGACGGCGCCGACGGACACCGACACGGGTCCGCCGGCACCGTACTTGCCCGCGTTGTCCAGCAGGACGTCGAACAGGCGGGGGAGTCGTCCGTCCGGCACCGACACGAGCACGTGCGCTTCGGGGGCGTCGACGTCGATCGGGACACCCCACCGACGGGCAGCGACCGTCGCGGCGTCGTGCGCCGCCGCGACCACGTCGACCCGGGCCAGCCCGGCGAGCGAGCGGTCACCGCGTGCCAGCTCCGCGAGGTCGTCGATCGTGGCCTGCATTGCGGCGAGCTCCTGCGCCACCGCCTCACGCAGCGAATCACGGGTGGCGTCGTCGATCGGACGGTCCCCACCGAGCAGCTGCAGGTTCGTCCGCAGCGTCGTCAACGGGGTGCGCAGTTCGTGCGAGGCATCAGCGGCGAAGTCCCGTTGGCTGTCGCTCGCGGCGGCCAGTTCGGCGAGCATCTCGTCGAACGCCCCGGACAGCCGACCGAGCTCGTCGTTCCGCCGGATGCCCACACGGGCGTGCGGGTCCGCGGTGTCCCGGACCCGGCGCACCGCGCGGTCCAGACGCTGCACCGGACGGAGGCCGACCGTGGCGACGACGTACCCGGCGACCGCGGCGAGCACGATGCCGACCGCACCCGCGACGCCGAGCGCGATCCACGTGCGGGACACCGCGACGTCGGTCTGGCGGGTCGGGAGCCCGACCATCACCGCACCGTCGGGGCGGATCGGCAGGACCACGACCCGGACACCGTCGGCGGTGTACAACGCCCGGTCCTGCGCCCCGTCGGCGACGGCTCGTGCCGCCGAGGTGACGGCCAGTGGGCCACCGCCCGTCCCGACGGTGACGTCGGACGCGATCAGCCGGGCGCAGGCCGGCTCGACGGCGTACCGGCAGTCCCCGCTCAGGTCGCTGACCGTGTCGGGGTTCGCCTGCGCGAGGCGCTGGACGCGGGTCGCCTCGCGCGACAAGGAGGTGTCGAGCGTGCTGTGCAGCTGGACGGTGACGACGAACCCGGTCAGGACGGCGACGAGCACGACCACGAGGGCGACGACGCCGGCGACGACCGCGGCGAGTCGGCGCCGGAGCGAGCCGGTGCGCCGCACGGTCGGGGTCACGGTTCCAGCCGGTAGCCGAGGCCGCGCACCGCCGTGATCGCCGGGGTCCCCGCGGCGGCGGCGACCTTGCGGCGGAGGCCGCCGACCGCGACGTCGAGGGCGTTCGAGGTCGGCGCCGCGCCGTCCGACCAGACCGCGTCGGAGAGTTCGTCACGGGTGCGGACCCGCTGCGGATCGCGGAAGAGCAGCTCGGCCAGGATCGTTTCGCTGCGGGTCAGGTCGGTGTGGTCGCCGGCGCCCGGTCCGTGGCGCAACTGCCGCTGCTCGGCGTCGAGGGTCACGCCGGACCACGTCGGATCGGGAGCGGAGCCGCCGGTCGAGCCGCCCCGGCGGACGAGGGCTCGCACGCGGGCGCGCAGTTCGTCGACGTCGAACGGCTTGCCGAGGTAGTCGTCGGCGCCGGCGTCGAGACCGGTGACGCGTTCGGCCGGCCGGTCGTGCGCGGTGAGCATCATCACCGGGACCGCGTCACCGGCGGTGCGGAGCGCCCGGCAGACGCCGACGCCGTCCAGGAACGGCATCGCGAGGTCGAGCACCACGGCGTCGGGGTCCTCGCGGACCACCGCGGCCAGTGCCGCCCGGCCGTCCTCGGCCGTGACGACCCGGTGCCCGTCGGTCTCGAGGGCGACGCGGATGCCGAGCAGCACGTTCACGTCGTCGTCCACCACGAGCACCGTCGTCCTGTCCGTCATGCGCGGCATCGTCGCACGGCCTCCGGACCGGAAGCTGAGGGAGCGGGCTGACGGCCGACCCGACCGTCAGCCCGCCGGGCCGACCCGACCGTCAGCCCTTCAGCGCCCCCGACGACAGGCCTGCGACGTAGAACCGCTGCAGTCCGACGTAGAGCGCGATGCACGGGATCATCGCCACCACCGACCCGGCGACGAGGTTGCCGTACGACACCTGCCCGTACGCCCCGGTCTGCAGGTTGAGCAGTGCCACCGGCAGCGTGTAGAGCGAGTCCTTCGTCAGGAACGTCAGCGCCCCGAGGAACTCGGTCCACGACGCCAGGAACGCGTACAGCGCAGCGGTGGCCGCGCCGGGCAGCAGGAGCGGGCGGAGCACCGACACGACGACCCGGAAGCGTGAGGCCCCGTCGACGAACGCCGAGTCCTCGAGCTCGGTCGGGATCGACTCGAACGCGTTCCGCATCACGAACACCCCGAACGGCAGGTTCACCGTCGTGTAGAACAGCACGAGCCCGAGCAGCGAGTTCGTGAGCTTCATGGCGTTCATCTCGAGGTACAGCGGGGTGAGGATCGCCTGGAACGGCACCATCATCGTCAGCAGCACCAGACCGAACACGATGCCCGACCCGCGGAACCGGAAGCGGGCGAACCCGTACCCGGCCATCGTGGCGATCACCGCGGTGAGCACCGCGGTGGCGATCGACACGATCAACGAGTTGAACACGCCGGTCAGCAGGTGTGACGACGAGCTGAAGACGGCGGCGAAGTTCTGCCAGCCGAGTTGGAAGAAGGTCGCGGGGTCGGCGGCCTGGGTGATGACGGCCTCGGACTGGAACGCCCGCAGGATCGACCACAGCAGCGGGACGCCGAAGACGAGCACCGACCCGACGCCGGCGATCACGTACAGGGTGCGCTTGACGGCGGTGTCGCGCGGGTGCCGGACGCTGCCCTGGTGGTGGCGCCGGCGGCGTCCGTCGCCGGTGGTGGTCAGCGTGCGGGTGGACAGGTCCGGTGCCGCGAGGCCGGCACGGGAGGTCGTGGTGCTCATGGCTCAGTCCTTCTCTCGCAGTGCCCAGAACTGGAACACCGTGACGGCGGCGATGACGACGACCAGGGCGATCGACTCGGCGGTCGCGGCGCCGAGCTGCAGGTTGACGAAGCCACGGTTGTAGATCGCGTTGACGATCGTCGTGGTCTCGGTCCCCGGCCCGCCCTGGGTCAGGATGTAGAACTGGTTGAACGCGAGCAGCGAGCCGATCACCGAGATGATGGCGCTGAGGGCGATGGTCGACCGGATCATCGGCAGGGTGATGAGTCGTTCGGTCTGCCACCAGGACGCACCTTCGAGCTGCGCCGACTCGTACACCTCGTCGGGGATGCCCTGCATGGCCGACATCAGGAGCACCATCGTCAGGCCGGACACCGCCCAGACCACGAGCACGCAGATGAGCAGCGTGGCGAGGGGGCCGTTGACGAGCCAGGCGGTGCTGCCGTCGGTGATCCCGAGCCAGCGGAGCACCATGTTGACGGCCCCGGAGTTCGGCTGCGCCTCGAGCACGAGCATGAACGACAGCGTGGTCAGGCCGACGACGTACGGCAGGAAGAACACCGTCCGCAGCAGGGTGCTGCCCCGTCGCCGTGCCCGGATGAGCACCGCCAGGAAGTAGCCGAGCACCAGGATCGGCACCGTCACGATCGCGGTGTACAGCAGCGTGTACCCGATGGCGTGCACGAACGTCGGGTCCTGGAACAGCGTCAGGTAGTTCTGCAGCCCGATGAACCGGTACGGGCCGATCAGGGGCCAGTTCGTGAACGAGATGTAGAGCGCGAACACGAGCGGGGCGAGGACGAACACCGCGACGAAGACGATCGCCGGGGTGACGAGCACGGCGCCGGCGCGGGGCGGGTGCGTGAGCGAGCCGCGGGACGGACCCGAGCGGCCCGAGCGGCCCGGGCGGCCGGCGCCGCGGCCGACGGTCGGGCGGCCGGCGCCGGTCCGTCGGTTGGAGATGGTGGTCATGTCTGCACCTCTCTGTGCAACAAACGAGCGAGCGACGGTCAGGCCTGGACCTGGTCGAGGATGCGGCTGTAGTCCGCCTGCGCCGTCTTCATCGCGGCAGCGGTGCCCGAGCCGAACACGGCCTCGCGGAACATCGCGAAGTACGGTGACGACGGCTGGTTGTTGAGCAGGTTGTACGCCAGGGTCTGCGGCGCGTAGCCCTTGTCGATGGCGTCGAGCGGGCCGAACGCCAGTGGGAACCGCTTCCGGTACTCGGGCGTCGCGGCGTCGGAGCGGGTGGGGAAGTACCCGCCGTCGGGCAGGGCCTGCTGTTGCTGCAGGCCGTTCGCGTACTGCATGAACGCCCAGCCGCCGGAGGGGTTCGCCGCCCCGTTCGGGATGCACATGTTGTCGCCGCCGTCGAAGAACGACCGCTGGCCGTCCCACGACGGGATGAGGACCGTCTGCATCTTCGCCCGCATCGCCTTGGTGGCCGCGGGCACGGTGGCGCCGTACGAGGTCGGGAAGATCCCGACCTTGCCGGCCCGGAAGTCCGCGCCCCACGTTGTCCCGGCGTCCGAGTAGGTCGCCTTCGACAGCGCGCCGTCCTTCCAGAGCTGCCGGTAGAACTCGAGCATCCGCTCCAGTGCCTCGTTGCCGGTGATGTTCGCCGTCTGCTTGCCGACCTCGCCGGACATCATGTCGACGCCGGTCGCCCAGACGTGCGGCTGGGTGACGAAGCCGATGATGCCGGCGGCGTTGCCGGAGATCGACCACCCGTAGACGTCGTCGCCGGTCTTCCGGATGGCCTTCGCCGCCGCCAGCAGGGAGTCGAGGTCCTTCGTGGAGTCCTCGACGTCGAGCCCCGCCCGGTCGAACAGCTCGGTGTTCACGAACAGCTGCGAGTTGTCCGCCAGGTAGGGCAGCCCGTAGTACCGGTCGCGGTACTCGAGCAGTCGCAGGTGGCCCGGTGAGATCGCGTCGAAGTAGTCGAGACCCTTCACCACGTCGGTCAGGTCGGCGAACGCCTCGCGGAAGATGAACAGCTGCGAGTTGATGTCGTCGATGTCCACGACGTCCGGCGGCTCACCACCGCGGATGGCCGTCGCGAGCTTCGTCACGTACTGACCGTCCGGCACCGGGGTCAGCTCGACCTGCAGCTTCGGGTTCGCCTTGTTGAACCCGGCCACGGCCGACGTCAGCCCGGCCTGGGTCGCGGACCGGCACCAGACGTGCACGGTGCCGGTCGCGTCCTTCCCGAAGCTCGCCACCTTCGCGTCGACCTTCGGCAGGGTGCCGGAGCACCCCGCCAGGGCGAGTGCTGCGCCGCCGGCGACACCGCCGACCAGGAACGCTCTGCGGTCCATCAGATCACCGCGCCAGCGGGAGCCACACGCGCATCGGCGCTGCGCCCCGGTTCGCCCAGGCGTAGTAGGGAACCGCGGTCGCGGTGACCGACGGGAGGCCCGTGGTGGCGCCCTGCGAGCCGGCCGCGTCGTCGACGCTGGTCGCGTCCACGGCGTGATCCGATCCTCCAGACCGGCTCGCGTCCAGCCGCTGGTACGGCCACGCTGCCTGCTCGTGTCCGGCAGGGGCGTGTCCGGGCACGCGGAGCGTGACGATGCCGTCGAGCAGGTCGTCGCGACGTTCCTCGGTGATCGGGGCGACCGCGTCGACCGTCAGGTCGTCGACCGTGAAGCCCTGCTGGTCCGCCTGCTCCACCGCGTACACGAGGGGCCCACGCTCGATGGCGACCTGACCGCGGGCGGCGTCGATGCGGGTGTCGGCCACGTACCGGTGCGGCGTCGTGTCGAAGACGAGCTCGACGGTGTCGCCGGCCGTCCAGTGCCGGTCGACGACGTGCAGCGTGCCCGGCTCAGGGTGCGCGGCACCGTCCGGTCCCTGCACCGTCGTCGTGTCCGACCAGACCGGGATCCGCATGCCGAGGGCGAGCGGGCCGTCCTCGGTGACCGTGACGACCACGCGGCCGTCGTGCGGGTAGCCGGTCTCGACCGACACCGGCCCGAGGTCGGCCGTCGCGTACTGGTGGATCTGCAGGCCGCCGTCGGTCGCGGTCGCCAGGTAGCCGTCCAGGCTCGCGAACGTGCGCATGATGTTCGGCGGGCAGCAGGCGCAGTCGAACCAGCCGCGGCGCCCGTGGGCGGGGGAGCGGTTCTCGTCCTGGTGCGCGTGGTCCCGCTGCTGCAGGGGGTTCACGTAGAAGTACTCGGTGCCCGCCAGGCTCACGCCGGCCAGGAACGCGTTGTACAGCAGGCGCTCGATCGCGTCGGCGTAGACCGGCTTGCCGGTGGCGAGCAGCAGGCGCCACGCCCACTGGACACCGCCGATGGCCGCGCAGGTCTCGGCGTAGCCGCGGTCGGTCGGCAGCTCGTAGGGGTCGCCGAACGCCTCCCAGTCCCAGCGCGCCCCGAGCCCGCCGGTGATGAACGCCTTCGTCGCCATCATGTCGGCGAACTGGCGCTCGCTCGCGGCCAGCAGCTCGGTGTCGCCGGTCTCGATCGCGACGTCGACGGCGCCGGCTGCCAGGTACACGGCGCGGACGGCGTGGCCCTCGACGGTCGTGGCCTGCCGGCTCGGCACCCGGTCGGAGAAGTACGTCGGCTCGCCGCCGGCACGCTCGATGATTCCCGTGCCGCGGGCGTCGACGAACCAGTGCGCCAGGTCGAGGTAGTCGCGGTTGCCGGTCTCGCGGTACAGCTCGACGAGGCCCATCTCGACGACGGGGTGGCCGTCGACGTCGCGGGTCTTCGGCGTGCCGTCCGGTGCGGTGCCGTCGCCGAACGTGCGGACCAGGTGGTCGGCGTTCTTGATCGCGACCTCGAGCAGGCCGGTGTCGCCCGTCGCCCGGTGCTGCGCCACGGCCGCCTGGTACAGGTGGCCGGCGCAGTACATCTCGTGGCTCCACTTGAGGTCCGTGTACCGCTCGCCCTTCCCACGGATCTGCTGCACGGAGTCGAGGTAGCCGTCGTCGGCCTGCGCCTGGGCGTACAGGGCGGTGACCTCGCGCTGCAGTTCGAGCAGGTCCTCGGACGGGGCGCGGCCGTACTCCCACGCCACCGCCTCGAGCCACTTCGTCACGTCCGAGTCCATGAAGATCGGGCCGGTGGCCTCGCCCTCCTCGAGCCCGGCGGCGATGCGCAGGTTCCGGAAGTTGCCGGCGGTCTCGAGCAGGGCGTACCCGCCGCGGACCGCGTCACGGCCGTTGCGCTCCTGTCGGAGAGCCCAGAAGCCGCCGGTGATCCGGGCGTCGCCCGTCGGCAGGGGCCGGAGCGTGAGGTGCGCGTCGGCGGTCGGGAGGACCGGGGTCGCGGTGTGCGCACGGCTGTCGGTCGCGAGCGTGGTGGTCATGTCGCCTCCTTGCGATGTGACTGGGACCGTCCCGGTGCCGCCGTTGGTGCAGCGCTCCGGAAAACGGTTTCTGGCGGGGACGCTACGACATCGGTCCGGCGTCCGCAAGAGTTGTGGGCGTTTTTCTGCGTATGCTCATCGTCACGTCCTGCGATCCGGAAAGGAACTTGCCGTGACCCTCGAGCGCACCGGTGCCGACCGCGGCACGCAACCCGTCCGGATCACCGACGTCGCCGCGCTCGCCGGGGTGTCGATCGGCACGGCGTCGAAGGCGCTCAACGGCACCGGACAGCTCCGCGACTCCACCCGGGCGCGGGTCAAGGACGCCGCCGAGAAGCTCGGGTTCGTCGGAGACGCCCGGGCCCGCGCGCTGTCCTCCGGTCGGACCTACACGGTCGGCATGATCACCACCGACTCCTTCGGTCGGTTCTCGATCCCGGTGCTCCTCGGTGCCGAGGACGCCCTGTCCGCCGGGCAGATGGCGGTCCTGCTCTGCGACACCCGCGACGACCACGTCCGCGAGGCCCACTACCTCCGCTCCCTCGCAGCCCGCGGCGTCGACGGGATCATCGTGACCGGACGGTCCGCCGACCCGCGACCGCCGATCGACGTGGCGATCCCGGTCGTGTACGCGTTCACGCCGTCGACCTCGGCCGACGACGTGTCGATCACCCTCGACGACTCCGCCGGGTCCGCGCTCGTCGCCTCGCACGTGTTGACGCTCGGACGGCAGCGGGTCGCCGTCGTCACCGGACCCGCGCGGCACCGTTCCGCCGAACGTCGGGTGGCGGGAGCGGCCTCCGTGCTCGGGTCACGACTGGTCACGCCGCCGCTGTTCGGCGAGTGGTCGGAGCGGTGGGGGCGCCAGGCCGTCGACGTGCTCGCGCGGCAGTCGCCCGACGTCGACGCGATCGTGTGCGGCAGCGACCAGATCGCCCGTGGCGTGTGCGACCGGCTGCGGGAGCTCGGGCGATCGGTCCCCGAGGACGTCGCCGTCACCGGGTACGACGACTGGGACGTGATGGCGCTCGCCTCGAGGCCGCCACTGACGACGGTGGACCTGCGGCTCGAGGAGCTCGGGCGCGTGGCCGGGCAGGCGTTGCTCGGTCTGATCGACGGCGGCGCGGCGGCCTCGGCGACGGTCACCCCGTCCCTCGTCATCCGCGAGAGCACCGCCGGCGCGTAGCCCGCGCCGCCCCGCCGCGCCCCGTCCGCCCTCCCGCCCGCCCGCCCGAGGTTCCGAAATCTCGGCATCTGGGCGGGTCTCCGAGCCGTTCGTGGAACCTCGGCGCGATGTCGGCGGCGAGTCGTGGAACCTCGACGGGGAAGGGTCGGGCGAGTCCTCGGCGCGGAGAGGGCCGTCGGAATGCGCCGAAGGTCGCCGCCCGGAGTTCCCGCTCGGCGCTCGGGGTTCCGAGATTTCGGCATCTGGGCGGGGATCCGGGCCGTTCGTGGAACCTGGGCGTGGCGGGGGCGGCGAGTTGTGGAACCTCGGCGGACGTGAGCGGGGGTGTCGTGGTCAGGCTCGAGATCAGGTGGGAACCGGGTGGGAACCGGGCAGAGCCGGGTGTGGTGCGGACGTGCAGCACAGCCGAGCGGGCGGCGCGCCCGGACGTTGCGAGAGTGAGCGCTCACGTGCCAGGATGTGAGCGCTCACGGAGGACGACGGAGTTCTGGAGGAACGCATGGGCGACGACCCCACCCAGCAGGTCGCGAACGGCCGCACGACACTCGGGATCGAGCTCGGCTCCACCCGCATCAAGGCATGCCTGGTGGACGAGGACCTCGTGCCCATCGCCGCCGGCTCCCACGAGTGGGAGAACGAGTTCGTCGACGGCCGCTGGACCTACTCGCTCGACGCCGTCGAGACCGGTCTCCGGGCCGCCTACGCCGCGCTCATCGCCGACGTCGAAGCGCAGTTCGGCGTGCGTCCGACCACCTTCCGCGCGGTCGGCGTGAGCGCGATGATGCACGGCTACCTGGCGTTCGACGCCGCGGGCGACCTGCTCGTGCCGTTCCGGACCTGGCGGAACACCTCGACCGGGCCCGCGGCCGAACAGCTCAGCGAGGCACTGGCCTTCAACGTGCCGCTCCGCTGGTCGATCGCACACCTGTACCAGGCGGTCCTCGACGAGGAACCGCACGTGGGCGAGGTCGCGGGCATCACGACGCTCGCGGGCTACGTGCACCGACGACTCACCGGACGGAACGTGCTCGGCGTCGGGGATGCCTCCGGGGTGTTCCCGATCGAGGGTGGCCCCGTCGACAGCGGTCCGGGCGACCCCGGCTCCCGCGGATGGGACGAGCACATGCTCGCCACGACGCAGGCCCTGCTCGGCGAGCACGTCCCCGACCTCCGCGCGGTCCTGCCCGAGGTGCTCGTCGCGGGCGAGGAAGCCGGATCGCTCACCCCCGAGGGGGCCGCGTGGCTCGACCCCACCGGCACGCTCGAACCCGGCGCGCCGCTCTGCCCGCCCGAGGGCGACGCCGGCACCGGCATGGTCGCGACGAACGCCGTCGCACCCCGCACCGGCAACGTCAGCGTCGGCACGAGCATCTTCGCGATGGTGGTCCTCGAGCACCCGCTCAGCACCCCGCACGAGGAACTCGACGTCGTGACCACCCCGGCGGGCGACGCCGTGGCGATGGTGCACTGCAACAACGGCGCCAGTGAGATCGCGAGCTGGGCGAAGGTCTTCGGACGGTTCGCCGAAGCGGCCGGGCAGCCCCTCGACGTCGACACCGTCTACGCGACACTGCTCACCGAATCGATCGCGGACAGCACCGACCCCGACGCCGGCGGCCTGCTCTCGTTCAACTACCTGGCCGGCGAACCCGTCACCCACGTCGAGGACGGCCGGCCCCTGCTGCTCCGCACCCCCGACGCCCGCTTCACCCTGGGCAACCTGGTCCGCTCCGAGGTGCACGGCGCGTTCGCCACCCTGGCGATCGGCATGGACGTGCTGCACGGCGAGCAGGTGCAGGTCGACCGGATGACCGCGCACGGGGGGCTCTTCCGCACGCCCGGTGCCCCGCAGCGACTGCTCGCCGCGGCACTGCGGGTGCCGATCGCCCTCGAGGAGACCGCGGGCGAGGGCGGGGCCTGGGGCATCGCCGTCCTGGCCGCCTACCTCGAGCACACCGACCAGCAGCTCGCCGACTTCCTTGCGGACACCGTGTTCGGCGGGGACGCCGTGCACGTGGCTGAGCCCGAGCCGGCCGACGTCGACGGCTTCCAGACGTACCTCGGCCGGTACCGCGCTGCCCTGCCCGTCCAGGCCGTGGCGGCAGCGGCGACCGGACCCGAGACGACCGGAACCGGTGCCGCAGCGGCGACCGGACCTGAGACGACCGGAACCGGTGCGGCAGCCGCCCCCGGCGCCGACGCGACCACGACCCGAGGCGAGGGGACGGCGGGAGCCGAGCCGCGCCTCCCGGCAGAGCAGGAAGTGACCAGATGACCAGCGCAACCGACCCCGACACCCAGCGGGCCGTCGCGACCACCCGGGAACGCGTCGCCCGCCTGCACGGCGAACTCGTCCGCTACGGCCTGGTGATCTGGACCGGCGGCAACGTCTCCGAGCGCGTGCCCGGCACCGACTTGTTCGTCATCAAGCCGAGCGGCGTCTCGAGCGACGACCTGACCCCGGAGAACCAGGTCGTCTGCACCCTCGACGGCGAGCCGGCCGACGGCTGGGGCAACGAGCACGGACCGAGCTCCGACACCGCAGCGCACGCCCACGTGTACCGGAACATGCCCGAGGTCGGCGGTGTCGTGCACACCCACTCGACGTACGCGACGGCATGGGCCGCACGAGCGGAACCCATCCCGTGCGTGATCACCGCGATGGCCGACGAGTTCGGCGGCCCGATCCCGGTCGGCCCGTTCGCGATCATCGGCGACGACTCCATCGGCCACGGCATCGTCGAGACGCTGACCGGCCACCGATCCCGCGCGGTCCTCATGCAGAACCACGGCGTCTTCACGATCGGCAAGGACGCGAAGGACGCCGTCAAGGCCGCCGTGATGTGCGAGGACGTCGCCCGCACCGTGCACATCGCGAAGCAGGGCGGGGACGTGGTCCCGATCGCGCAAGCAGACATCGATCGACTCTTCGATCGCTACCAGAACGTCTACGGACAGAACCCCGAAGGAGCCATGCGATGACGCAGGACACCCCGACGCACGACACCCCGACGCACGACACCACCGTCGACCCCCAGGCCACGCTCGACGGCTACGAGGTCTGGTTCCTCACCGGTTCCCAGGGGCTGTACGGCGAGGAGACGCTGCGCCAGGTCGAGGAGCAGAGCAAGGCCGTGCACGCCGAGCTGGCCGGCGCGCTGCCGGTCAAGCTCGTCTGGAAGCCGGTCCTGAAGGACGCCGACGGCATCCGGCGCGCGCTCATCGAGGCCAGCGCCGACGACAAGGTCATCGGCGTCACCACCTGGATGCACACCTTCAGCCCCGCGAAGATGTGGATCGGCGGCCTGCAGGCGCTGACGAAGCCGCTGCTGCACCTGCACACGCAGGCGAACGTCACGCTGCCGTGGGCGGACATCGACTTCGACTTCATGAACCTCAACCAGGCCGCGCACGGCGACCGTGAGTTCGGCTACGCCCTGGCACGCCTCGGTGTCCGGCACGCCACCGCCGTCGGGCACGTCTCGGACCCCCGCGTCCAGCAGCGCGTGTCGAACTGGACCCGCGCCGCAGCCGGCGCCGCAGCCGTCCGCGAGCTGAAGCTCACCCGCTTCGGCGACAACATGCGCTACGTCGCCGTCACCGAGGGCGACAAGACCGAGGCCGAGATCGAGCTCGGCGTGCAGGTGAACACCTGGGCGGTGAACGAGCTGGCCGCAGCGGTGTCCGCCGCATCGGACCACGAGATCGACGCGCTGCTCGCCACCTACGACGCGTCCTACGACCTCGTACCGGAACTCCAGGAGGGGGGCGACCGCCGAAGCGCGCTCCGCGACGGCGCCGCGATCGAGATCGGCCTCCGCACCCTGCTCGCGCAGAACGGGTCCGCCGCCTTCACCACCAACTTCGAGGACCTCGGCACGCTCAAGCAGCTGCCCGGCCTCGCGGTCCAGCGCCTGATGGCCGACGGTTACGGCTTCGGCGCCGAGGGCGACTGGAAGACGGCCGTCCTGGTCCGTGCGATGAACGTCGCCGGCGCCGGGCTGCCCGGTGGTGCGAGCCTGATGGAGGACTACACCTACGACCTCACCCCGGGTGCCGAGAAGATCCTCGGTGCCCACATGCTCGAGGTCTCGCCCACGCTCACCACCACGAAGCCGACGCTGGAGATCCACCCGCTCGGCATCGGCGGCAAGGACGACCCGGTCCGCCTGGTCTTCACGGCCGACTCCGGCGAGGCCGTGGTGGTCGCGCTCTCCGACACCCGCGACGGCTTCCGCCTGACCGCGAACGTCGTCGACGTCGTCCCGCCGACCGAAGCCCTGCCGAAGCTCCCCGTCGGCCGAGCCGTCTGGGAGCCGCGTCCGTCGTTCCCCGTCGCCGCCGAGGCCTGGCTCACCGCCGGCGCCGCCCACCACACCGTGATGACGACGGCCGTCGGTCTGCAGGTGGTCGAGGACTTCGCGACCATGGTCGGCACCGAGTTCCTGGTCATCGACGAGCACACCACCGCCCGCGGCTTCCGCGACGAGCTGCGTCTCCAGCAGACGTGGCACCGTCTCGACCGCGGCTTCTGAGGAGTCAGGACCCCACGATGAGCGACGTGATCGCGACCGAGCGCACCCGGACGAACTGGGCGGGCAACGTCACCTACCGGGCGTCCGGTCTGGCGCGTCCGACGTCGGTGGCCGCGTTGCAGGAACTGGTCGCGTCCACACCGCGCCTGACGGCGCTCGGCTCGCGACACTCGTTCAACACCATCGCCGACACCGACGCCGTGCAGGTGTCCCTGCAGGACCTGCCGCCGGTGCTCGACATCGACACGTCGCGTCGGGTGGTCCGCGTTGCCGCCGGCATGACGCACAGTCAGGTCGCGGCCGGTCTGGAGGCCCGTGGCTGGGCACTCGGGAACCTCGCGTCCCTGCCGCACATCTCCACGGCCGGGGCCGTCGCCACGGGCACGCACGGCTCCGGCGTCCGCAACCCGTCGCTCGCGCAGGCGGTGGTCGGGCTCGACGTCGTCCGCGCCTCCGGCGCGATCGAGCACGTCGATGCGTCCTCGCCGGACGGGGCCCTCGATGCCCACCGGGTGGCCATCGGCGCGCTCGGCGTCGTCACCACGGTGGAGCTCGCGATCGAGCCGACGTTCCAGGTCGCCACGACGGTGCACCTCGACCTGCCGTGGGACGCGGTGTCCGCCCACTTCGACCAGGTCATGTCCGACGCCTACTCGGTGTCGATGTTCACCTCGTTCGACGACCGCGGCGCCCGGCAGGTCTGGGTGAAGCACCGCGTGGACGAGCCCTCGCCCACCGTGGACCTCGTCGCCCTCGGAGCGCGGCCCGCCACCGGCCTCGTGCACCCGGGGGAGAACGACCCCGCCGGCGTCACCGAGCAGGGCGGCGTCCCCGGGCCGTGGGCCGAGCGGCTGCCGCACTTCCGGTCCTCGTTCACCCCGTCGACCGGGGCCGAGATCCAGGCCGAGTACTTGATCCCGGCAGCGTCGGCAGTGTCCGCGCTCGAGGCCCTCCGTCCGCTCGAGTCGGTGTTCGCGCCGATCCTCATCGCCGCCGAGATCCGTACGATCGCGCCCGACACCGCCTGGCTCGCGCCGTCGTCCGGTCGGCAGTCGGTCGGCATCCACTTCACGTTCCGCCGGGACGCCGCTGCCGTGGCGGCCGCGGTGACGCGGATCGAGGAAGCGCTCGCGCCCTTCGACCCACGGCCGCACTGGGGCAAGGTGTCCGGCGTGAGCGTCGAGCGCCTGCACGGGGCGTACCCGCGGCTGTCGGACTTCGCTGCGGTCGCCCGCGACGTCGACCCCACGGGCCGGTTCCGCAACGCGTACCTGGCGCGTGTCCTGTCCTGACGGGGCGTGGCGCGTGGCACCACGACTGGGGCGTGCGCGTGACGACACCGGTTCCGTAGCCTCCTCGGAGGCAACGGAGGGGAGCGCAGTGACGCTGCCGATCGCCGGGTGGTACCCGGACCCGCAAGACTCGAACCGCACACGGTGGTGGGACGGAGCGCGTTGGGGAGCGCTCGCACCCCAACCTGCTGTAGCTGTCCCCACGCCACAGTGGGAGCCGGCACCGCGTCCGCCCGCGCCGTCGGAGTACCGCGCGGCCGTCACCGAGCAACCGCTCCGCGGGCGGAAGGCACGGATCGCCAAGGACCGGGCGACCCGTGCAGCGAACCCGTTCGGGTACGCCGGGCTGGTCCTCGCGCTGCTCGGGTTCATCGTCAACGTGTTCGCGATCCCCGGCATCCTGGGGATCGTCTTCGGCGCGATCGGCCTGGCACGCGCCGGGCAGCTCACCGGGCAACGGATCACCGGATTCGGAGTCTCACTCGCAGCGGTCGTCCTCGGGCTGGCGGCATCGGCTGCCGTCGTCGTCCGAGCGGCACAGCTGCTCGCGTGACGACAGGTGTCCCGCATCGTTGAGCGCGATGCGGGACACCCTGGTCCTCAGTCCCTGCGGGACAGGTCGATCAGGAGCCTGACCACGGTCACGAGCAAGCTCGCGATCCCCAGCCAGGGCACCCGACGCCTGGACCGATCATCGGTGTCGTTCGACATCGGTGACCTCCTGGTGTCGTCGCCGGCTGACACGAGGAGCTTCGACCGAGGGATGCGTCGCCGAGCGTGCTCGGCTACCATCGGTTCCGAGCGTTGGACTCGGGATGGTTGGTGCATCCCTTGGCTTTCCACTCGGAAGGCGAATCGAAGCCCGGAACTGTTGTCGCAGTCCCGGGCTTCGTACTTCCGCCCGGATCGCGCTCCGGCTGTGGCGCGACCGGGTCAAGCCTACGACGAACTGTCCGGTGACATTCCGGCCGTCGCTCACAGCGGTTTCCCGTCGGATGTGCGGGCGACCCGCCGGTTGGTCGCTGGGAGCGCACATGTGCATCCTCAAAGGTCGGGGGATGGCGAACTTCAACCGCATCCTCGGCATGGCCTCGAAGGTCATCGACAAGCAGCTCCAGAAGCGTGGGCAGGGGGACGGTGCGCCCGGCAACGGAGCGCAGCGCGCTGGCGGGACCGACTGGCGTGACGTCGTCCGCGGCGCAGCGGACCGGCTGACGGGCGACGATCGGAGCCAGCAGCAGCGGCCGCAGCAGCGGCCCCAGCCGCAGCAGCGGCCCCAGCAGCAGTACGGCCAGCAGCAGCAGTACGGCCAGCCGCAGCAGCAGTACGGCCAGCCGCAGCAGCACGGCCCGGCCGACTCGGACAAGGTCGCCCTGGCGAAGTACGACTACCTGCTCCGCACCTCGTCGCCGGACCAGCTCGAGCAAGTCCACCACGACGCCTTCGCCCGCCTCACCCCGGCGCAGCGGCAGCAGGTGCGCAACCGCCTGAACTCGGAACTCCCGCCGCACGAACACCTGCGCGACGACTCGGCCGGCGGCATGGCGCGCGCGATGACCCGCGGCGAGGTCCGCCGTCCGGGCCTGATCCGCCGCGTCCTCGGCGGCTCGAGCAACGGCAACGGCAACGGCCGCGGGCGTGGTGGTGCCTTCGCCGGGGGTGCTGCGGTCGGCGCCGGTGCGATGGCGCTCGGCGGCATCGGTGTCGCGGTCGCCGGGGGAGCGGTGCTGAGCGCCGCCGCCGGGCCCGTGCTGGCAGAGGCCGCGAACCTCGGCGTCGACTTCGACGGCATCGCCTCGGGCATCGGCGACCTCGGACTGGCCGACCTCGGAGCCGACCTCGGCGGCGGCTTCGAGGGGATCGCGGGCGAGGGTGAGCAGCTCCTCGGCGGCCTCGGCGAGCAGGCGTCGGGCCTCGGCGAGCAGGCATCGAACCTCGGCAACGACTTCCTCGGGGGCCTGTTCGACCGCTGACCCTCGCCCCTCGGGTGGACTCGGTGCAGATCCATCGGGAATAGACGGACGTCGCACGGCACTTGGATTGTTTCGTCGTGCGACGTCTGTCGCACGCGGGATTCGGACGGGCGACCGCCGCGGTGTCAGGATGGACGCCGCCCGGCGACCCGGTCCGTGCAACCACAGCGGCTGCAGCACGGTCGCCACCACCCTTGCCACGAGGAGCACCACCGTCATGAGACGCCCGAACCGCCTGACGATCACCGCGGCCGTCGCCGCAGCAGCAGCCCTGGTCCTGACCGGCTGCTCGGGCGGCAGCTCCTCGGATGACGCGGCGAACGGCACGGCCAAGGGCGGCACGCTCAACATCCTGCTGCCGCAGACGGCGTTCCACCTCGACCCGGCGACGAGCCAGAGCCTGGGCATCACGTCGCTCGCTCTCGTCGCGCGGCGCCTGACCACGTGGGACGTGGAGCCCGGCAAGACCGCGAAGGTCGTGCCGGACCTCGCGACGGACACCGGGAAGTCCAGCGACGGCGGCAAGACGTGGACGTACACGCTGAAGGACGGGCTGAAGTTCCAGGACGGCACCCCGATCACCACGAAGGACATCAAGTGGGGCATCGAGCGCTCGTTCGCCCCCACGCTGACCGGCGGCCTGAGCTACCACAAGTCGCTCCTGGTCGGCGGCGACAGCTACAAGGGTCCGTTCGACGGCAAGACCCTCGACAGCATCGAGACCCCGAACGACAAGACCATCGTCTTCAAGTTGAACAGCGCCTACGGTGACTGGCCCTGGCTGGCCTCGATGCCCGCGTTCACCCCGGTCCCCGAGGGCGACGGCACGGACACCGGCGCCTACGACCTGAAGCCGGTCGCGTCCGGTCCGTACAAGGTGCAGTCGAACACGCAGGGCACGCAGGTCACCCTCGTCCGCAACGAGGAGTGGAGCGCGAAGACCGACGACGTCCGCACCGCCGGCCCGTCGAAGGTCGTCTTCAAGGAGAGCCAGGACCCGTCGACCGTCACGCAGACGCTGATCGCCGACAACGGTGACGCGAAGGACTCCTTCGGTGCGAGCTACCTGGGCGCAGCCGAGCTGAACCAGGTGCGGAGCAACCCCGCCGCCCAGGACCGCCTCGCCACGTCGAAGGCCGGCCCGATCAACTACATGGCGATCAACACGCAGAAGGGCTCGCTCAAGGACCTCAAGGTCCGTCAGGCCCTGCAGTACGCCGTCGACAAGAAGTCCTACCGGATCGCTGCGGGCGGCGCGCTGGCCGGTTCGTACGCCACGACCCTGATCACCCCGGGCATCGCGGGCCGCGAGGACTACGACCTGTACAAGCCCGGCGCGAACGGTGACGTCGCGAAGGCGAAGCAGCTCCTCAAGGACGCGGGCGTGTCCGACCTCAAGCTGACCCTGGCGACCCAGAACGACCCGACCTACCTCGCCCAGGCGCAGGCGCTGCAGTCCGGCCTCAAGCGCGCCGGCATCACCGTCACGCTGAAGCCGCTGGACGCGGACTCGTTCTACACCGCGACGACCGACGGCACCGACTTCGACCTGGCGCTGTTCAGCTGGCAGCCGGACTTCCCGAGCGCGAACGCCAACATCCAGCCGCTCTACGACTCGTCGCAGATCGGGGGTGGCGGCTACAACGTCTCGAAGTACAGCAACCCCGACGTGGACGCCCTGATCAAGAAGGCCAGCGCCACCGTCGACCAGCAGGACGCACAGAAGCTGTGGGTCGAAGCGGACAAGAAGATCATGGCCGACGCGCCGATCGTCCCGCTGACCTACGCGAAGCAGTCGTTCCTGGCCGGTTCGAACGTGCAGAACTTCCAGATCGCGGACTTCCCGGCGTACCCGAACTACCTCAAGGTCTCGCTCGCGAAGTGAGTTCGCCGCTGCTCGAGGTCGAGGGGCTCCGCGTCGCGTTCGGCGACGCGGAGCCCGTCGTCCGTGACGTCTCCTTCGACCTGACCCCCGGTCGTGTGCTCGCCCTCGTGGGGGAGTCCGGCTCCGGCAAGTCCGTCAGCGCCATGAGCGTGCTCGGCCTGCTGCCGCCCGAGGCGCGGGTCTCCGGCAGCGTCCGGTTCCGTGGCGAGGAGCTCGTCGGCGCCTCCGACGACACCCTCCGTGCCGTTCGCGGCGCCGGCATCGGCGTCGTGTTCCAGGAACCGATGAACTCGTTCACGCCGGTGCTGACCATCGGCACGCAGGTCGCCGAGGCGATCCGGGCGCACCCGACGGACCTGGATCGTGCAGCGGTCTCCGCGCGCGTCGACGAGCTGCTGCGTGCCGCAGGCCTCACCGACCCCGAGCGGATCCGCAAGGCGTACCCGCACGAACTGTCCGGCGGGCAGCTGCAGCGCGCCATGATCGCGATGGCCCTGGCCGGCGACCCAGTCGCGCTCATCGCCGACGAGCCGACGACCGCCCTGGACGTCACGGTGCAGGCCGGCATCCTCGACCTGCTGCGCCGGCTCGGTCGCGAGCGCTCCCTGGCCGTCCTGCTCATCACGCACGACATGGGTGTGGTGGCGGACGTCGCGGACGAACTCCTGGTGATGCGCCGCGGCGACCCCGTCGAGCACGGGACGGTCGCCGAGGTCTTCGCGCACCCGTCCGCCGACTACACGCGCGAGCTCCTCGCCGCCGTCCCCAGCCTGGAGGCCCGTCCCGCGTCCGCCACGCCGGCTGCGGACCCCGAGACTCGGCCTGGACGACAGGACGCGGCCCCCGGGACGCACGCCGTGTCGTCGAACGCGAGTCTCGGTCCGACCGAAACGAGTCTCGCGGAGGCGAGCCGCGCCTCCCGAATGCCGGTCGCGCAGCTGCGCGACGTCGCCGTGCGGTACACGCGACGCGGCGGACCGACCGTGTCGGGCATCGACCTGGACCTGCGGGCCGGCGAGACCGTCGGGCTGGTCGGGGAGTCCGGGTCCGGCAAGTCGACCATCGGCCGTGCGCTGGCGGGCCTGGTGCCCGTCGTCGAGGGCTCGGTCGAGGTCGACGGCAGCGACCTGCGGACCGCCAGGGGCCGACGGCTCCGCGACCTCCGCAGCCGCGTCGGCATCGTGTTCCAGGACCCGGCGTCGTCGCTCAACCCGCGGCAGACGATCGGGTGGAGCATCGCCGAGCCGTTGCTCGTGCACGGGACCGCGTCGGGGGCGGACCGTGCGGAACGCGTCCGTGAACTGCTGACCGCCGTGCAGCTCGACCCGTCGTGGGCCGAGCGGTTCCCGCACCAGCTCTCCGGCGGGCAGCGCCAGCGTGTTGCCGTCGCGCGGGCGCTGGCGCTCCGTCCGGCGCTCGTCATCGCCGACGAGCCCACCTCGGCGCTCGACGTGACCGTGCAGGCGGCCGTGCTCGACCTGCTCGCACAGCTGCAGGACGAGTTCGGGTTCGGCATGCTCCTCATCAGCCACGACCTCGCCGTCGTCCGGCAGCTCGCTGACGAGGTCGTCGTCCTGCACGACGGTCGCGTGGTCGAGCGGGGGACCACGGACGCCGTGCTCGACGACCCGCAGCAGGACTACACGCGCATGCTGCTCGCAGCGGCGCCCGTCGCCGATCCCGTGCGACAGGCGGCCCGCCGCGAAGCCTGGCGCGCCTGGGAAGGAGTGTCCTCGTGACCGCCAACGTCGTCGAGCGCCCCGTGGCCTCGTCCGGACGCACCACCGGCTTCCGCGCCGTGGTGCGCCGCATCCGGCAGGACCGCTGGGCCGTGACCTCGGCCGTCGTCATCGTGGTGTTCCTCGTGGTCGCCGTCGCGGCGCCGCTCATCAGTGCCGTCACCGGGCAGGACCCGTACGGGTACGACATCGACGCGCTCAACTCGTTCGGTGCACCGAAGGGCTTCGGCGGGGGGATCAGCGGCGAGCACTGGTTCGGCGTCGAGCCGCTGACCGGTCGCGACCTGTTCGCGATCGTGACGTACGGTGCCCGGACGTCGCTCGGCATCGGGCTCGCCGCGACCTTCCTGTCGATCGTCATCGGGGTGCTCGTCGGCGTCACCACCGGCTTCTTCGGCGGCTGGTACGACCGCGTGCTCTCCCGCGTGGTCGACGTGATCTTCGGCTTCCCGTCGCTCGTCTTCATGATCGCCCTGACCGCGATCGTGCCGACGTCGTTCCCGAAGCCCGTCCTGGTCGTGCTCGTCATCGGGTTCTTCGGCTGGCCGTCCGTCGCCCGCGTGGTCCGCGGCCAGACACTGTCGCTCGTCAGCCGGAACTACGTCGTCGCCTCCACCGCCATGGGCGCCGGCCGGTGGCACGTCATCCGCACCCAGCTGCTGCCGAACCTGGCGGCGACGATCACCGTCTACGCGACGATCTCGATCCCGTCGATGATCGGAGCCGAGGCCGCGCTGTCGTTCCTGGCGGTCGGCGTGACCCCGCCGACGCCGTCGTGGGGCCGCAGCATCGGCGACGCCGTCGGCTGGGTGCAGACCGACCCCATGTACCTCGTGTTCCCCGGAGTGGCACTGTTCCTCATCACCCTCGCGTTCAACGTGCTCGGCGACGCCCTGCGTGACGCCCTCGACCCGAGAGGAGCACGCCGATGAGCACCTTCCGCTTCATCGCGATCCGCGTCCTCGGTGCAGCCGTCGTGCTGCTCGTCGTCGCCGCGATCACCTACGCACTGTTCATGCTGCTGCCGACGAACCCCGCGAGGGCGATCTGCGACAAACCGTGCACGCCGGACCGGCTGCGCGAGGTGCAGGCGTTCCTGGGGACCGACAAGCCCTGGCTGGCGCAGTTCGGCGCCTACCTGGCGGGGATCTTCACCGGCCGCACGTTCGGCAGCGGCGCATCCGTGATCACCTGCGCCGCGCCGTGCTTCGGGTACTCGTTCCAGCTGCACGAGAGCGTCACTGACCTGATCCTGTCCCGCCTGCCCGTCACCGCGTCGATCGCCGTCGGTGCAGCCGTGCTCTGGCTCGTCGCCGGGGTGTTCGGCGGAGCGGTCTCGGCGCTCCGTCGCGGCACGTTCGTCGACCGGGCCGTGATGACCGTCGCGGTCGCCGGGGTCTCGTCGCCGGCGTACCTGATCGGGTTGCTCGGCATCCTGCTGTTCGGGTTCGTGCTCGGCATCCTGCCGACGAGCGGGTACGTCGCGTTCACCGACGACCCGGTCGGCTGGTTCACCCACCTGATCCTGCCGTGGTGCGTGCTCGCGTTCATCAGCGCCGCGATCTACGCGCGCCTGACCCGTGGCGAGATGCTCGAGTCGATGTCGCAGGACTTCGTGCGGACCGCTCGGGCCAAGGGCCTGCGCGAGCGCCAGGTCGTCGTGCGGCACGGACTGCGTACCGCGATCCTGCCGGTGGTGACGCTGTTCGGGCTCGACCTCGGGTCGCTGCTCGGCGGTGTGGTCATCACCGAGAAGGTGTTCTCGATGCAGGGCCTCGGCGCGTTGCTCATCGACGCCGTGCACACCCTCGACCTGCAGGTCGTCGTCGGCTTCACGTTGTTCTCGGCGCTGTTGATCGTCACCGCGAACGTGATCGTCGACGTGGTCTACGCGTTCGTCGACCCACGGGTGCGGCGCCGGGCGTAGCTCAGCCGGCGTCCCACCAGCGCAGCACGCGGGTGCCGTACAGCGTGAGCCACTTCGACGGCTCGCCCTCGGGGACGTCGACCTCGAACCACTGCCGACCCGGTGGCCGCGTTCCCTGAGTCCACGTCCCGTCGTCGTTCCTGGCGGCTCGGACGACCTCGACCGCCTCGGCGGCACGCGGGTCCGGCGCGGTGCCGTCCTGCAGCGCGGCAGCCCGCAGGTGGTCGGTGACCCGCAGCGCCGAGTAGATCCACCGCAGCGGGTACGCGAACCGGCTCGCCCACGGCCCGACGAGCTCGCCGTCGTGCTTCCGGAACAGCAGCCGCCGTTCGAGCAGGTACTCGGTGCCGCGGAGTCGAGCCGCTCGGAGTTCCGCCGCGCGGGGGTGGGTGCCGCTGGTCAGTTGCTCGTGCTGCAGGAGCCCCTCGATCACGTTGAGGGTCGAGTGGAACGACGACACCGTCGACCCCTCGATCCACTCGCAGTTCCAGCCGCCGTCGTCGAGCTGATGGTCGAGGAACCACTCCGCCAGCTGACTGACGTCGGCACCGAGCCAGGCGCCGTTCGCCAGGGTGAAGGCGTTGATGCAGCAGTCGACCTCGCCGCTCCAGTAGGGCAGGTCCTCGTACTCCCAGCGGCTGTTCGTCGCGAGCCGTGCGGCCGTGTCCCCGAGGACCGCGGCGTCGAGTCCCCAGTCGCGCAGGGCGTTCAGCGACCAGGTCGTCGCCGTGTAGGGCTGCCCGGGCTCGTCCGCCTCGGGACCGTCGAAGTCGAAGTCCGCCGGGAAGTACGCGCCGCCGGCCCACTGCCCGTCGGGGTCCTGGTGTGCGAGCATCGCGGCCCCGAGGCCCTCGGTCGCGACCCGTGCCCGGGTCTGCTGCCACACCGACGGCGGCGCACCGGTCAGATCGCGCTCGACCTGCCACCGGACTGCCGGGTCCGAGTCGAGCAGCCACTCGACCACCGCGTCGTCGCTCATGGCGCGGAGGCTACGCCGTGCGGCGCACACGTGGTGGCGCGAGGGCGGCTGGTGCGAGGTTGTTCACTCCGTGCGCGGGAACAACCTCGCACCGAGTGAGCAACTCCGCACCGAGCAACAGCCCGGGCGGTGGATCAGAAGTAGGTGATGCCGTGCGGGGTCCGAGGGGGCAGGAGCATCGCCCGCAGCAGCTCGACCGACGCGGGGTCCGCAGCGCGGACCAGGCCGGCGGCCGCCAGGGTGACCGGCGAGACCGACCCGATGAGCAGCGCACCGAGCTCTGCCACGTCGAGCTGGACGTCGGAACCGGCCACGTCGACGTCGTCGGCGACGCGCGTGACGCTGCCACGGGCCTCCTGGACGTCCAGCCGGTACGTACCGGTCGTGTGGCCGAGCGCATCGGTGACCGCGAGGGTCAGCGAGCCGTCGACGGCGAACGGCCGCGACTCGAGCACGGCGGCCACGTCGAGGACGCGCAGCCAGACGTGGTCCTCTTCGTGGTCGACGTCGTACGCACGGTTGTCGCCGAGGGCCGCGACGATCGGGTCGTCGAGGCGCGAGCGGTTGTACTTCACGACGTCGTTCAGGTCGATCGACAGCACGAACTCCCACAACGCCGTGTAGGCCTGGTCGTCCGCGTAGACCAGGTCGACGATCTCGAGTGCGGTGTCGGAACCCCGGTCCTCCTTGACGCGCCAGGTGACGTAGCCGTCGATCTCGTCCGTGCCCTCGGCGCGGTGCACCGCCGCACGGACGTCCTTCGCCTTCTGCCCGTCGTTGCCGAGCAGTCCGAAGACGACCGGCCAGGTGCCCGCGTTGCGGACCATCGAGCCGGGCGTGCGGGTGTGGAAGCGCTCGAAGACCGCCTTGCCGGGGCCGTCGGCGAGCCACTGCGGTGTGACGACGGACACCGAGCCCGACGTCAGGGCGAGGAGGGGGAGTGCGCGTTCGCGACGCACGCGCACCGCGCGCTCGCGGATCGCGCTGCCGAACCCGAAGCGGCGGTAGATCGTGCCCTCGGACGCGGTCAGGGACGCCACGGCGTAGCCCTCGGCGACACCGCGCTCGAGCGCGTGCGTCATCATGCGGCGCAGGATGCCGCGGCGACGCTCGGTGGGCCGGACCGTGACCGCGGAGATGGCCTGCGTGTCGACGGACGACCCGTCGCCCCAGCTCAGTGCCTTGCGGAACCACGTGAAGGTGCCGGCGGGCCAGGTCTCGTCGACGGAGCCGGGGAAGGGCTTCCGGACGTAGACTCCCAGGAAGGTCTCCTCGTCGGCGATGAAGTGGGACGCCATGCGCGCTGCACCTTCGGCGTCCGGATCGGCTTCGTGGAAGCCGAGGCCGACGGCCTGCATCCACGATCCGGTCTCGGCGTTCGGTGCCCCCTCGTCATCCGTCCCGGGCGCGAACTCGCGCAGCTCGTAGCGGTCGTCGAATGCCTCGTTGCTCACGCTCACGCTCACGACCCTATCGGGACCGGGTGACGTCACGGCAAGGTGCGACGGGCCTCCTGCGCGACGACCTCGTCGAGGTCCGCCAGCGACCGCATCTGCTGCAGCGGGCGGGCCATCCGGTGGTTGTCACGGAGTGCCGGCTCGGTGCGCGCGAGGAACGCCCAGTACCCGGCGGTGAACGGGCAGGCGTCGTCGCCGACCCGCTTCGTCGGGTCGAACCGGCAGCCCCCGCAGTGGTCCGAGATCCGGTCGATGTAGCGACCGCCCGACGTGTACGGCTTCGTGGCGACCATCCCGCCGTCGGCGTGCTGGGACATGCCGATGATGTTCGCGGGCATCACCCAGTCGGTGCCGTCGACGAACACGTCGGTGAACCACTCCGTCAGGTGCACCGGGTCGTAGCCGCGCTGCAGTGCCCAGTTGCCGAGCACCATGAGGCGCTGGATGTGGTGCAGCCAGCCGTGGTCGTGCAGGCCCTCGATCGCGGTCCGCACACAGACGGCGTCGATCTCGGACGCGTCGAGCTCCCGCCACCAGCTGGGGAGTCGTCCGTGTGCGCCGAGGGCGTTCTCGGACGCGCCGTAGTCGTCGCCGAACCACCAGTACAGGTGCCAGACGTAGTCGCGCCAGCCGGCGACCTGGCGGACGAAGCCCTCGACGCTGGCGAGCGGGGCGGCCTCGGTGCGGTGTGCTTCGAGGGCGGCGTCGATCGCCTGCCGCGGATCGAGCACCCCGAGGTTCATCGGCACGCTGAGGAGCGAGTGCGCCATCGTCCAGTCGTTCGTCAACGTGGCGTCCTCGAACGGCCCGAAGTCGCCGAGGCGGACCGCGACGAAGTCGTCGAGCGCGCGCTGGGCCTCGTCCGCCGTCACCGCGAACCGACGGGTGTCGTCGCGGCCGACGAACCGGGCGGTGCCGTCCCGCTCCCACCGGTCCAGGTCGTGCCGCACCTGGTCGTCGATGTCGTCCTCGTCCGGCCACCACGGCTCGGGCAGCCCGAGGGTCGTCGCGCCCTTCGGCGGCGGCTGGCGGTTCTGGTCGTCGAGGCTGAACTTCCCACCGATCGGCTTGCCGTCGCGCAGCAGCCAGCCCTCGCGGCGCCGGACACGCTCGTAGTGGTCCTCCATGCGGAACCGACCCGTGCCCTGCGCCGCCCACTCCGTGAAGTCGTCCTCGTCGGTCACGAACCCACGGCTCGGCAGGATCACGGTGCCCCGGCCCCAGTGCCGGATCTGCGCGCGGAGGGTGCGGGACGGCGGATCGATCACCTCGAGGTCGTCGCGGCCGGTCAACGCTTCGCGGAGGGTGTCGACCTGGACGTGCTCGGCACGGTCACCGAGTTCGTGGACGCGGTGGCGCAGGGCGCTCAGCCACAGGTGGGCCTTCGCCCGGTGGACGGGGCGAGCGGTGAAGAACTCACGTGCCTCGACGACGAGGGCTGGGCCACCGTCGTCGAACAGGGGTCCGTACTGCCCGGGGAGGAGCAGGCGACGACGTTCGGTGGGCATGGGTGGACCGTACCCAGCGGGTTGGGTCGAACTGTCAGTCAGGGGCGTTCGTCGACGAGGGCGATGAACCGGCTGCCGATGCCCTCGACCTCACGCCGGGTGAGCCCCGCGGTCGGTTCCGGCGCCTGGTACGGCTCGTGGTAGTCGCACATCAGGTAGTCCCACTCGGGCCACCACTTCTTCGGCCGCGCTTCTTCGGCGAACGCGCAGACGACGCACTCGAGGCGGACCCAGACCTTCTTGCCCGTGCGGTTGGCCCGCGACTGCACCAGCCACGCGGGTGGATCCTGCTCGATCGCGTCGAGCTCGGCCTCGCTGAGGCGCGTTGGGATACCGTGGTGGGCCGCCATCTCGAGTGGGATGTCGAGTCGAACGGCGGCGTCGCGTCGGGAGAGCATCCGACAAGAGTAGGTTCTGTCGGGCTCAGTGCCCATCGGACCGTTCAGTGCTGGTCGGACCATTCAGTGCTGGTCGGACCGTTCAGTGCTGGTCGGACCGTTCAGTGCCCGTCGAGGGCGTGGCATCCGCCGTCGAGGACCCAGCCCGCGGTCGTGACCTCGGCCGTGCCGTCGCGCTGGACCTCGCCGATCAGGCACCCGGACATCTCGACCTGTGCCTCGAACAGCACCTTCTCACCGGTCTGCGTCGTCACGATCCAGCGGTTCGGTGCTCCGACGCCGTCGAGGATCTCCTCGACCGCCGGCTGCAGGACCGGGGCCGACTGCGCGGCGAGCTCCCGCACCACCTGGGCACGCGCGACGTCGAGCGCTGCCGCCGACTCCGCGCTCAGGTCAGTGCGGTCGTGGTGCCGCTTGTTGAGCCCGTACTGCGGTGGGCTGTCGGCGCCTGGGCCGGCGCCGTCCCCGGAGGCGGCGTACGTGCCCGCGGCGCCCGTCGGTTCTCCGGTCGTGGTGCCGGTCTGTGTGCTGCTCGTCGACGACCCACCGGAAGCCGGGCCGCTCTCGACCGCGCAACCGGTCAGCACGAGCAGCGCGAGCAGCGCTCCGGTCACCGATGCGGTCGTTCTGTGGTCCCCCATGAGCAGCACTCTGACAGAGCAAGGGGGAGAACACGGAGCTCGTCACCGGATCGTGATGCAGGAGCGTGGCCGCGACGTCGCTCCCGGGCAACCCGGGGACGATGAGGACCACCGCGACGATGACCTTCCCGGCAGCATCGGCGGGGCCGAAGACCATCTCTGCGATTCCGAACAGGGGCAGCCAGTTGGACACGCAGACGATGGCGGCCGCCGTCCCGGCGGCCCACCGGCGTGTGAGACGCATCCCCACCCCGAGACTCCCGTGATCGGTACGGTCAGGACATGGGACAACGCCAGCTGCGCGCCGTGGTGATCCGACCGGCAGTCGCCGATGACGCGGAGAGCATTGGACGCGTCCACGCCGCATCCTGGCGGGAGACCTACGGTCACCTCGTCGACGACCCAGATGCCAACCCTCGGTTCGACGTCGATCGGCGTAGCCAGATGTGGCGCTCGAACCTCGACCAGGCGACGTCCTCCACCGCAGTCGCGGTGGAGCCGGACGGGCGTCGTCGGGTTCGCCGCCGTACAAGCCACCCCGGAGCCCGACGCTGGTCGCCCTGAAGAGCTCACCATGCTCTACGTCCTCGCGCGTGCGCACGGAGGCGGAGCCGGTCAGGCGCTTCTCGACGCCACGCTCGGTGGACGACCGGCATCGCTCTGGGTCGCCGCCGACAACCCGCGCGCTCATTCGTTCTACCGACGGAACGGCTTCACACCTGATGGCAGCACGTCCAGCTTCGGCCCCATCGAGACAACCGTCCGACTCGTCCGCTGATCGACCGAACAACGCGCCGCATCCACCTTGTAGCGTGATCGCATGCTCTCTGCAGCATCCTCCACGGAGGGCCAGGGCAGTCCAGTGCTCGGCATCCTTGCGTTGCTTCTGTGCATTGGCTGCAGCCACATCCTTGCTTCCAGGTGGGCCAAGACGATGAGCCTCGCGGACAGGTGACTCCCGGCGCTTGGGTCGTCATCGGCGTCGTCGTGGCATTCTTCGTCATCACCACGATCTTGAACGCGACCGGGGTGTGGTGACTTCGAACAGATCGACAGGATCGGCTTGGTTTCTTACGTGGAGGAGGTCACCAGGATCGCCTAACGGTCGCGGTTCGTTCCGCGAAGAGCGGATCGCCACAGTCTGAAGCCGGTGGAGAGCAATAGGGCGCCGAGGACGATGTTCAGAACCGCGAGCAGGACGTCGAGGTCTGGACGGCTCAAGCGCACGATGGACGTCACGATGAAGACGAGCCCGAACACGATCGCACCTGTGCCCAGTACTTTCGCGCTGACGGTGTCCATTCGCTGAAGCTACTGCTTCCGAGCGCTCGGCGAGCAACCGGCTTCCGGACGGCAGCGTCGCCGCGGACGAGGTACTCATCAGCTTCGGACGCGGACGATCCATCCGATGATGTCGCCGCGGTGCGGTCGGCGGTCGGACAGTGACGAAACGCTGTGCTGCTGTCCGCCGTTGGTCTCGGGCACGGAGAAGCCACGGCCGTCCGGATCGTTGACGAACCGCACCGAGACCTGGTCGATGCGAACGATGGTCCCGCGGAGGTCTCTCCGAGTCGCTCGATCCACTTCGGTGAGTTCGTGGGCGGAGAAGTCGAGCTGCAGCGGGACGTTTCGAGGCACCTTGAGGATGCGGTCGACCCACGGCTGGTCCATCGCGGACAACGCCCAGGCGATCGCATCGCCGACCGCTACGACGTAGCCGTCTTCCTCGATCTGCCACTCGGTGAGCCAGACGTCTGACTCCCCGTCCCTGAGGGCCGGCACCGTGTCCTCGGGCGGCACCGCCGGCGTCGGCGTTCGTGGGACAAGTGACGGACGAGTGACTTCCGACGCGGATCCGAAGATCGACTCGTACATGCGCCGGGGCATCACGACTCTGTCCGACCGCGGGCCCTCCGGCTCGTCCTCTGTGCGCATGGCGTCAACGTAAGCATGCCAACAGACGAAAGCCCACCCAAGCAGCCGACCCGTCCGGTTGCCGATCGTCGATCGGGACACCGCGACGCCGGTCTGTGGGGCACGGCCGGGCGTCTCGTGGTGCGCCAGCCAGATCCGTCGTGCTGCCGAGTGCACGACCCGGAACCGATGTCGAGTTCTCGCGCGACGGGGAGCGGGACATCCGGTCGGCACGCGCCGCGGGTACTGGCGACGGCACCGCCAAGGCGATCGTGCACTGGCGTGCCCTCACCGAACGAGTCGGGACGCCGTTCGGTGACGCCGAGACCCGCGCACTCGGGCTCCGGACGGCAGCGCGCATCCAAACCGATGTCGGCCTTCGCGCCCAGGTCGTCTTCTTCGCCGGCGCATCGGGGCCGTACCGGCACGACGAGTCCGACTGAACGCAGGCGGTGCGGTCGGATCGCGCCTCCTGCCCGGTAGCGTCTTCCGCGTGAGCATCCCCGACTTCGACGTCGAGCCCGCCGTCGGGCCGCGGTTCTGGATGGTGCTGCTCGGCGTGGGGAGCGCGATCACGGGGCTCCTCGCTGTCATCGGTTGGCCGTTGCCCCTGGCCTCGGGGCGTGGCGGGCCGGATCGGCACACGTGGGCACAGACAGTCCGCGCGGTCCAGGACTGGTTCGCGTACGACGGCTGGCGCATGTCCGGCGCTTCCTGGTTCTACGGCGCCCTGGCGGTCGCGGCGCTGACCGGCATCATCGTGCTCCGCAACCCGGCCTGGAGCGGCACCCGAGCGCTGCTCGTCGTCGTCGTTCCAGCCGCCGTGCTGCTCGTGGTCGGCCCCGCGGCGCAGTGGGCGCTCGGGCTGCCGTGGTCGAACTACGGGGCCGGGTCGACCGGCGTGATCGCAGTCGGCATGATCGTCACGGTCATCGTCGGTGCCGCGATCACGTGGTTGCGCCGAGCCTGCCGGCGCAGCGCCCGCTCCGACGACGACGTGAACCCGCCGCCCAGGGGCGTGCGCTGAAGCCCGAGCGGCTGACGCACCGCATCGATGCTCGGGCTGCCGTCCTGCCTCAGTAGTCGGTGTCCTGGCGGTCTTGGTCCTGCCAAGGCAGCATCCGACCGGCGACCGGCGACAGCACGCCCCCGAACGTGAAGACGAGCAGCACCGCCCACCAGGGTTGCGTCGTTCGCGCGGCTGCTGTCCGTCCATGCCGTCACGACAGCGGCTCAGTCGGTCGCACCCCGGGGCGGTTCGACGAGCAACCCGACGCGGTCGGCCAGGTAGTCGGCGAGCGGGACTGCAGAGCCGGCAGCCGGTGACCAGCGGACGAGCGGCACGTCGTCCTCGACGAAGAGCACCCCGGTGGCGGCGACGAGCGATCCGTCCAACCTGATCGCCGTGGCGCCGTGGTTGACGGTGTCGCCGGCCGCGAAGTGTCCCTTCGCCGCAGCAGCACGGTAGGCCCGACGGACCTCGGCGGAGACCGACTGGAACTGCGCCCGGCCCGGATCGGTGACCCGGGTGATCGCCCCGGTGGCCCAGACCCGACCGCCGGATTCGAGCGACGAGCCGATCAGCAGTGCA
Source organism: Curtobacterium sp. VKM Ac-2884 (assembly GCF_015350945.1). Lineage (NCBI taxonomy): Bacteria > Bacillati > Actinomycetota > Actinomycetes > Micrococcales > Microbacteriaceae > Curtobacterium > Curtobacterium sp. VKM Ac-2884. The sequence continues at coordinate 463,529 of NZ_JADKSA010000001.1, read as the reverse complement.
CCGACGCGCCACACGCGACCGAGTGGCCGCATGGTCGCTTCGCGGCGGATGCCGAGCACCGCCTTCGGCTGCACGTACTCGCCGAGCGCCTCGTCCGGCACCCCGGCGGCACGGAGCCGTCGTGCGGCGTCGTCGAGCAGTTCCCTCGCTCGCTGCACTCCGTCGGTCACGTCCACCGAGCCTAGACCGGGGCCTGCCCCGAGCCCCGGTGCGATGCGCTGCGGCGCCCGTGACCGGTCGTCGCACGTCGCCCGCGCCCGGACGCCGCACCTCGACGGCGCGCGGCCGTGACGGTGCCGATGGTGATCATCACGCCGCCGTACGCCAGCAGGACCCCGGCGACGGCCGGGATGAGCCAGCTCCGCGAGCCGTTGACGAGCTGGTTGACGACACCGACCTCGGGGATGCTGTACCAGACCACGCCCCGGATCTGCGCAGCGGTGACCGGGCGCGGGTCGGTCTTCGCGTTGTTGTCACCCTTGAGGACGAACGTGCGCGCCCCGTTCGACGACGAGGACACCGAGACCACGCGGTGGCTGATGACGGCCGGCTGGCCGGAGACGATCTGGTACGTGACGACGTCGCCCACCTCGATGTCGTCGACGGCGGTGGGACGGACGACGAGCAGGGTGCCCGGGGGCAACGTCGGCTCCATCGACTGGGTCAGGACCGTCAGCGGCATCGACCCCGTGGCCTTGGGGATGACGATGAGCACGACGGCGAGGGCTGCGACGAGCAGGAGCAGTCCGGTGCTCAGACCGAGGACGACGGCGTGCACGACCGCACGCCCACCGGAGCGCTCTGCACGTTCGGGACGAGCCGCCGCGCGGGTCACGCGCCGCACCGGATCGCCGCGCCGTTGTTCTGCGTGAAGAGCGTGACCGGGCCGCTGCCGGCGACGGTCGAGGTCGGGTTGCCGGCGCCGTCGAGGACCTTGACGGTGACGGTGAGCGTGCCGGAGGTACCCGCGCTCGCCGGGATGTCGCTCGGGGCGATGGTGATGAACGCCGAGTAGTCCTGCGCCTTCTGACCGACCGGCGTGGTCCCGACGTAGGCGGCGTACCAGGTGTCCTTCGGGCGGCCTGCGGCGTCCCAGGTGACGTCGACGTAGTTGCCGCTGTGGTCGTTGCAGGTCAGGGCTGCGTCCGCTGCCGCGGTGGTGAGGGTGAAGCCGCCCTGCACGACGCCCGAGGTCCAGCTGCCGCTCGCCACGGTGAGGTTCACGTTCACGTTGGCCGTGGCGGATGCCGGCGCCGAGGACTTGGGCGTGCTGCGGGTGCACCAGATGGCCGAGGCGCCGGCGGCGAGCTTGGACGTCATGCTCGGCAGTGACGCCCAGGTGCCGGTGACCGAGCCGCTGCCGACCGCGGTGTTCGTGGTGCACGCCGCGGTCGTGGCGACGGGCCAGGCGACGACGGTGACCGCCTGCGCGAGCGCCGTCGAGCTGCCGGAGACGACGGACACGGTCGTCGTCGCTGTGCCGGCGAGGGAGCCCGAGTCGGTGAGCGTGATCGGCTTCGTGACCGACGTCACCGTGGACGAGAAGGTGGTGGTCAGCGCGCTCGTGCCGGCGATCGAGGCGGAGACCTTGCCGATCGTGACGCTCGAGGCCGTGGTGCCGGACGCACTCCACAGTGCCCAGGCGGCGCTCGACCCACCGCCGACGAACACCGCGGTGAGCAGCACGGCGACGACGAGCCGGAGTCGGCGGTTCATGCGGAGACCTGCGTTCCGGTGACGGTGAGGGTGAAGTCGGTGACGGCGCCGGAGACGCTCTGCGGAGCGTCGGCGTCGAGGACCAGCTCGACACAGCCGACGGAGCTCGCACCGGGCTGCAGCGTGAACGAACCGCTGCCGGTGTCGAAGGCGGCGAGACGGCCGCTCGCGCCGGACAGTCCGGCGGTGCAGGCCGCAGCCGATGACACGTTGGTCAGGCGGAGCGTCAGCTCGCCGAGTACGGCTGCCGACGAGGCGTTCGTCGCGGAGGCGACCTTCGTGGACGTCGTGGCGACGCGCATCGACAACGGGATCGAGCCGGTGTTCTTCACGGCGAAGGTGCCGGTGACTCCGGTACCCGGTCCGAGGACGGTCGTGTTCATCGTCGACAGGGTGCCGACGGTGATCGTCGCGGTCGCGGACTTGACGGTGGTGGCAGCGGTGCTGGCGGTGCCGTTCCAGAGGGCGTAGGTCCCGCCGACGCCGAGGAGCGCCGTGGCGACCGCGACGACCAGGGCGAGCGCGACGGGCAGGATCCACCGGTGGCGTCGTGCCGCGCGGTGGCGGCCCGTCGTCCTCGGTGTCCCGGTCATGTGCGTCCCCTGGTGCTCGTCGATCGTGCGGGAGCAGGCCACGACCGGCGGATCAGGGGCCGGTCGTGGCCCGCGTCAGTGCGATCGGTGGATCAGGAACCGATCGCGGTCTGCGTGAGCGTGAAGGCCAGGGCGCCGACGTTGATCGACCCGTTCTGCCCGGTCGTCGCCGAGGACGGCAGCGTGATCGTGAAGACGACCTTGACGGTCGAGGTCGACGCCGACGGCGAGACGACGAAGGTGTTCGCGTTCGACGTGGACTGCACGACGGTGGCGCTCGTGGACGTCACGGCGAGGGTCTTCTGCGTGGCGGCGAGGAGTGCGGAGTCACCGGTGATCGACTGGCTGGCGTAGGTCAGGTTCGCCTTGAGGTCCTGGCCGGTCGCGCCGATGTTCAGCGTCTGCGTGAACTGGAACGTGTTGCCCGGCACCATCAGGGCGGTGGTGGGGTTGATCGCGGTCGAGCGGCCGTTCGTGATGTCCGTCCAGGCGCCGTCGTTGTTCGCGCTGAGGGTCAGCGTGCCGGAGCTCACCGAGGACGCGGCGCTCGAGGCGCTGGCGTTCCAGAGGGCGAAGGTGCCTGCTCCACCGAGGAGGAGGGCGATGCCGGCTGCGCCGGCGATGGCGCCGGTGACGATCTTGTGCATGGTGGCGGGTCCGTTCTGTGCGTTCGGGGCGCACTGGGTTCCACCGGCTCGTGATTCGGGTCGTCGTGCCGGTGGGACGGTGTCATCGACCTCGCGGGTGAGGGGTCGCGGCTGACCGGTGCCGAGAGCGGTCGCCGGGCTCCGGAGCGCAGATCTGCTGCTCGGGCGGGCTGGACTCGCTCTGGTGACGACGCTACTCGTCCCCCAAAGTGCGGACAAGCGGGAACATGCCTTTGCATGGACCCAAAACGGGGGTGATTTCTGTCCACCCTGTGGAGGACATGTTTGTACCCCGATGGTCACCGGAATGCCGGACGTCCCCCGACCGTTGCACCGACCGGAAACGAGGAGGGCCCATGGGCATCGTGCGCTGGCTGTTCGACGCGCAGATCGTCATCGGCGACCAGACGGTGCTCTGGCGCGAGGTGATCGGCAACGTCTTCGGGCTGCTCAGTGCGCTCGGCGGGATGCGCCGCAAGGTCTGGGCCTGGCCCGTCGGGCTGGTCGGCAACGCGCTCCTGTTCACCGTCTTCATGGGCGCACTGTTCGACACCCCGAACCCCGTCAACCTGCTCGGCCAGGCCGGCCGCCAGGTGATGTTCATCATCGTGAGCATCTACGGCTGGTACCGCTGGACCCACCGCCCCGACGACACGTCCACCGTGATCGAACCGCACTGGGCGTCGTGGCGGACCCGCGTCCTGCTGATCGTCGGCATGGTCGGTGGGACCGCCCTGCTCACGCCGGTGTTCCGCGCCCTCGGGTCGTACGAGCCGGTGTGGAGTGACGCGTGGATCTTCGTCGGCTCGCTGCTCGCCACCTACGGCATGGCGAAGGGCTGGGTCGAGTTCTGGCTCATCTGGGTCGCGGTCGACCTGGTCGGTGTCCCGCTCCTGTTCTCGGCCGGGTACTACGCGTCGGGTCTCATGTACGTCTTCTACGGCGTCTTCACGCTGACCGGCTTCTTCGTCTGGGCGAAGCAGCGGGTGAAGCCCCCGGCAGCCCCCGTCACGGTCGGCTGACGAGTCGGCTGAAGACTCGGCTGACGACCCGGTTGAACGGCCCGCCCACGCCGAGCCGGTCCACGCCGACCCGGCGTGGATGTGACGGCCCCCGGTCTGGGACGAGACAATGGGGTACCGCACACGATGGGATGGTCGGATGGAACCCCTGCACGGCGAACGCGTCGAGGACGATGAGTCCCTCGCCGAGCGCACCGTCCGCGGAGCGATCCGCGCGTACCGGCTGCACTCCTTCGACGCGGTCGACGCCTCGGTGGTCGCCGAGGTCGCGGGCATCCCGCTCGAGACCGTGGAGCGGTTGTTCCCCGCGTGGGAAGCCCTGTTGCTGGTGACGTACGACCGGTGGACGCAGCTGCGTGGCACCCGTCGGAAGACCCCGCCGGCGTGCACGATCGACCACGTCCGGCTGACCCTGGCCGAGGACGTCGCCGACCCGGGGCTCGTCCGCGTCCTCGCGGGGGTGATCACCGTCGCGAGCTCCGAGTCCGGCTTCGCCGAGCTGTTCCGCAAGCGTTTCGACGAGTACGTCGAGCAGCTCAGCAACGGTCTGCAGCGCGACTTCGACAACGGTGCCGAGGAGTCGGCGATCCCGGCGTACCAGGCGGCCACGCAGCTGCTCGCGGTGTACGAGGGACTGCAGATCCAGATGCTCGTCCGGCCACACATCGACGTCATGGTGGAGTTCGACCGGTCGGTCCGGACGCTCCGACGGGGCTGGAAGCAGCACGAGCTGCCGTCGTGGGACCTCGACGCCGACGTCCCCGAGCGTGAGACGCCGCAGCGCCAGCGATCGGCGGAGCACCAGCAGACCGCTCCCGAGCCCGAGCGGGAACCCCAGAGCCGTCCCTAGCGGGAGACCGACCGTCGTCGCCACGACGCGATCTGCCGCAGCGTCACCTTCGACCCGTACTGCGCGACCGAGTGCCGGAACAGGTACTCGGCGAACCAGAGCAGCAGGCCGGCGGCGACGAACACCTCGACGATGCAGACCACCGACTCGACGACGTTCAGCGAGCCGACGGCGTTCCGCACCATGGCGGTGATGGGTGTGAACGTCGGGAAGTACGTGAAGAACGCGGCGACGGGCGACGTCGGGGTGGTCATCACGAAGAACGCCGCGTAGAGCGGGATGATCAGGGCGAAGATCGCCGCGGACTGCAGCGCTGAGGCGTCCTTGATCGACGGCACCGCGGCACCGACGGCGACGAAGAGCCCGGACGCCAACAGCACGCCGCCGACGAGCAGCAGCGCACCGACGAGCATGCGCCACGGGTCGATCGTCAGCCCGCCGAGCTGCGAGGCGACGAGTGGCAGGACGGCGAGCATCCCGACCAGCCCCGGGACGACGAACACCCCGACCTGCACGAACCCGACGAGCAGCATCGCGATCACCTTGCCGCGGATCAGGTCGCCGGCGGTGACGGCGGTCAGGATCATCTCGGAGATGCGGTTCTCCTTCTCCTCGACCACGACGGTCACCATGCGTGCCGCGAGCAGGATGACGAGTCCGAAGAAGGCGGCGACGTACAGGAACGGCGGCACGATCGACAGCCAGCCCGGCGCGACCTGCCCGTCGGCGTAGGTCGTGACGTCGGTGGCCGGTGGGGAGCGCAGGAGCTCGACGGTCTCGGGGTCGTCGACGGTCGCGGCGACGCTCTGTTCGAGCACCCGTTCGGCGAGCGAGGAGTAGCCGCCGTTCGCGAACAGGCCGCGGTCGGCGGCGTCGACGGTGATCGGCGAGTTCGAGGGTGACGACGGGAACGAGATGAAGGCGTCGAGCTTCCCGGAACGCACGGCGGCTCGATCCGCGTCCGCGTCGGTGGACGGCGACCCGCCCCACTTCGCCGCGACGGACTCGGACACCAGCCCGGAGTGGTCGACGTAGCGGAACGGGGTCTTCGTGGCCGACGAGCCCGAGACGACCGAGTCGGTGCCGGCTGCCTGTCCGATGCCGACGAGCAGGGAGACGATGACGATGACGACCGGCAGCGCGAGCGTGCCGATCCAGAACGCGGGCTTCTTGACCGCGCGGACGAACTCGAACCGGACGACGGTCCCGAGGCGGCTCACGCCGCTGCCCCCGCGGCGGCGAGCGCGTCGTGGCCGTAGACCTGCACGAAGATCTCGTCGAGCGGGATCCGACGCATCTCGAACGCGGTGACGCGGACACCGTCCGCCACCAGCGCGGCGAGGATGTCGGCACCGTCCGGTGCTGCGGCGGACGTCGGTACGAGGTAGGCGACGTGCCCCTCGTGCCGCGCGAGCTTGTACAGCGGTGAGCGGGGGACCGGTCCGTCGAGACCGACCCGGGCGACGGCGCCGCCGAAGGCGTCCTGCACGTCGGGGATCGACCCGTAGGCGGCAGCGGTGCCGTCCTTGAGCAGCAGGATCCGGTCGCAGAGCCGCTCGACCTCGTCCATGTGGTGGGTCACGAGGATGACGGTCGCACCGTCGGCCTTCCGCTCGTCGACCAGGTCGAGCAGCAGCCGTCGGTTCACGGGGTCGAGGCCCTTCGTGGGTTCGTCGAGGATGAGCAGCCGTGGCCGGTCCATGATCGTGATGCCGAGCTGCACCTTCTGCTGCTGCCCGCCGGAGAGTTTGTCGACGCGGAGCTTGGCGCGGTCGGCCAGGCCCACGCGTGCCAGGTAGTCCATGCTCCAGGCCGTCGCCTCGGGGCCCCGGAGCCCGCGGAGCCGTCCGAAGTAGGACATCACGTCGATGACGGATTCCTTGCGGTAGAGCCCGCGCTCTTCGGGCAGGTACCCGATGCCGCCGGTGGCCGGTCGGTACGGCTGGCCGTCGATGGTGAGGGTGCCGGCGGTCGGGGTGGTGATGCCGAGCAGGGCACGGATCGTCGTGGTCTTGCCGGAGCCGTTGCTGCCGAGCAGGCCGAACGTCTCGCCGGCGGCGACGTCGAACGACAGTCCGTCGACCACGTTCCGGTCCCCGAACCGCATGACGAAGTCCTGCACGCTGATGGTCGCCCCGCTCATGCGGCGACCCTACCGGGGCCGGCTGACGTCTCGTGTGCCGGTCGCGGCCCGAGATGGTGACCCCACGGCGGACGGGAGGCACGGTGCCTGCCTGCACCGAGCCTCCCGTCCGTCACCTGGTCGCGTCCACGACGCGCACCCTGCGTCAGGAACGCAACCAGGCCGTCCCCACGCCCGTGAGGGCACCGTCTGCCACCGGTGCCGAGGCGAGCAGCAGCTCGCCGGCGGGGAGTTCGTAGGGCTCGTCACCGAACACCGTCACGCTCGTCCAGCCGTTCGGGCGTCGGAACGCGAGCACGTCGTCGCGGCCGGTCTCGAGCCACTCCAGGTGCTCCGCGGACTGCAGCTGGCCGCGCAGTCCGAGGGCCTTCCGGTACAGGTTCAGGGTCGAGTCGGGGTCGGTGTCCTCGGCCTCGACGCTGGCGTCCGCGAACCACGCCGGCTGCGGCAGGTGCGCGGAGCCGTCGCCGAAGCCGAACGACGGGCCGGACCGGGTCCACGGGATCGGGACACGGCAGCCGTCGCGGCCGACGTCGACGCCGGGGTTCCGGAAGAACGCGGGGTCCTGGCGGTCGGCATCGGGGATGTCGCCGACCTCGTGCAGACCGAGCTCCTCGCCCTGGTACAGGTAGGCAGAGCCCGGCAGCGCGAGCTCGAGCAGGGTCGCGGCCTGCGCGCGGCGCAGCCCCAGCGAGCGGTCGAGCGCGTCCTGCGACCCGCCGGCGAGCAGCCACGCGCCGCCCTGCTTGTCGGGGGAGCCGTTCCGCGCCGGCAGCGCGTAGCGGGTCGCGTGCCGGACGACGTCGTGGTTCGAGAACACCCACGTGGTCGACGAGCCGGACTGCTCGGCCAGGCCGAGGTTGAACTCGATGATCTCCTTGAACGACCCGGCGTCGAAGTCGGCCTCGAGCAGGTCGAAGTTGAACGCCTGCCCCAGACCGTCGGCGCTGGCGTACCGGGCGCGGCGGTCGGCGGCCACCCAGGCCTCGGCGACCGCGGTGCGCGCCGGCGTGTACTCGTTGAACACGGTCCGCCACTCGGCGTAGATCTCGTGGACGTCGTCGCGGTCCCACAGCGGGTGCGAGCCGTCCTTCGGGATCTCGGCCAGCTCCGCCCAGGTCGGCAGGGCTCCGGACGGCAGGTCCTTCGCGAGCCCGTGGGCGACGTCGATGCGGAAACCGTCGACGCCACGGTCCGACCAGAAGCGCAAGGTGTGCAGGAAGTCGTCGCGGACCTCGCGGTTCGCCCAGTTCAGGTCGGGCTGCTCCTTGGCGAAGGAGTGCAGGTACCACTGGCCGTCGCCGACCGCGGTCCACGCCGGGCCGCCGAAGATCGAGATCCAGTCGGCCGGCGCCTGTTCGCCGGACGGTCCGGTGCCGTCGCGGAAGACGTACCGGTCGCGCGCGGGGGAGCCCTTCGGCGCGGCGAGCGCCTCGCGGAACCACTCGTGCCGGTCGCTCGTGTGGTTCGGCACGACGTCGACGATCACCCGGATGCCGGCGGCGTGCAGCGCCTCGACCATCCGGTCGAAGTCGTCGAGCGTGCCGAGCTTCGGGTCGACGTCGCGGTAGTCGTCGACGTCGTAGCCGCCGTCGGCGAGGGCGGACGGGTAGAACGGGCTGAGCCAGACGGCCTCGACACCGAGCGACGCCAGGTACGGCACGCGCTCGGTGATGCCGGGCAGGTCGCCGATGCCGTCGCCGTTCGCGTCCGCGAAGGACCGCGGGTAGATCTGGTAGACGCTCGCCTGGCGCCACCAGGTCTCGTCGGCGCTGGTGGTGGCGGGCTGGGCGAGGGTGTCGGTCACGACGGGCCTTTCGTGGTTCGTGGGGTTCGTGGTGGTGTCGGTCGTGCTGGCCGGGTCGGTCGTCTTGCTCACTTGATGGCGCCCTGGGTCACACCGGCCATCACCCATCGCTGGGTCACGAGGTAGACGATGATCGCCGGGGCCATCGCCATCAGGTACGAGGCGAACGAGACGTTGTAGTTGTTGCTGAACTGGGTCTGGAACATCTGCTGCAGCACCGGCAGGGTCTGCAACGCCGGGTCCGAGGTGATCAGTGACGGCATCACGAAGTCGTTCCACGACGCCAGGAACGCGAAGATGCCGACGGTGGCGCTCATCGGTGCCAGCAGCGGGAACACGAGCCGCCAGAACACCTGGCCCGTGCTCGCGCCGTCGATGCGGGCGCTCTCCTCGAGCTCGGCCGGGATCGACCGCAGGAACGCGGTGAAGAGCAGCACGCTGAACGACAGCTGGAACATGACGTGCAGCAGCGCGACGCCGAACGGGTTGTCCAGGTGGGCGAGCCCGGTGAGCTTCACCTGCGACAGCGCGAGCACCGGGAACGGCAGGAACATGGCGGCGAGCAGGTAGAAGAACGACCAGCGGAACAGCCGACGGTCCCAGTTCCGGGCGATCGCGAACGCGGTGAACGACGCGAGCAGGATCGTGCCGACGACGGTGATCGCGGCGACGAGCACCGAGACGCCGAACGCCCGCGGGAAGTCGGTGAGCTCCCACGCCTGCACGAAGCCGTCGATGCTGAACGGAGCCGGCAGCGAGAACGCGTTGCCGTCGACGGCCTGGCCGGTCGTCTTGAACGCCATCGTCAGGGTGACGTAGAGCGGCACCAGGATCGAGAGCGCGCAGAGCACGAGGACGACGGTGACGGGCCAGTTGGACCGGCCGCCCCGGCGGCCGGCGGTCCGGTCGGCGTCGACCGATCTGATGCTGCCCGTCTTCGTCGTCCCCGGACGGAGGGGTGTCTGGATGGTCATCAGAGCGCTGCCTTCCCGCGGGTCGCCCGCAGCTGGATCACGGCGATGACGACCGCGATGATGAAGAAGATCGTGGCGTTGGCCATCTGGTAGGCGTAGTCGCCGCCGTTGAAGCCCTTGAAGATCGACATCGCGACGCTCGTGGTCGAGGTGCCGGGGCCACCGTCGGTCAGGCCGACGATGATGTCGTACGAGTTCAGGAAGTTCTTGAACCCGATCACCAGGTTGATCAGGATGTAGCCGGCCGTCAGCGGCGCGGTGATCGAGATCAGCTGACGCCAGGCGCTCGCGCCGTCGAGGGCAGCTGCCTCGTAGACCTCGCCGGGGATGGACAGCACCCCGGCGATGTAGATGAGGAGCGTCGACGGGATCGCCTGCCACGCGGTGACGATCACGATGGCGATCCACGCCAGGTCGGGGTTCGCCAGGATGCTCTGCTCGAGCGGACCGAAGCCGATCGCACCGGCCAGGGCCGGCAGGCTGTTCGCGAACAGGAACGAGAACACGTACGCGATGACGATGCCCGAGATGACCATCGGCAGCACGAACACCGCGCGGAGGGCGATCTTGCCGCGGATCTTCGACGTCAGCGCGATGGCGAGCAGGAACGCGACCGCGTTGACGACGATCACGGTGACGAGCGAGAACCCGAGGGTGAACAGGTACGCCTGCAGGATCGCGGGGTCGGAGAACACCGCGACGTAGTTCGTGAGCCCGATGAAGCGGAACTCACCGAACCCGACGGAGTTCGTGAAGCTGAGCACGATGCCCATCACGGCCGGCAGCGTGATGGCGAGCGTGAAGAGCAGCAGGGTGGGGAGCAGGAAGGCGAGGAAGAGCGGTTCGATCCGCTTCCGCTTGTGGGTGACGGACTGGAGGCCCGGGGCGGCTCCGCCACGTCGGCGGCGGTCCGCCGTCGTGATGGCTTCGGTGGTCGTGGTTGCCATGGGACGTCTCCTTACGCGGCCGTGCGGAGCGCGAGACGCGCCCAGTCGGCGTCGAGGGTGCGGAGCTGGCGCTGCGGGTCGCCTCCGAAGGCGATCGACTGCGCGTAGTTCGCGACCGGGATCTCGGCGGGGATGAGCTGCGACGCACCGAGGTAGAAGGCGGCGTCGTCGTAGTACGACTGCATGCCGGTCAGCGCCGGGTTCGACGCCGGGGGAGCGTCCTTCCGGACACCGAAGCCGTTGTTGTCGGCGTTGTACTTGTCGTTGACCTTCGACTGCATCAGGAACGTCAGGAACTCGCGGGCGGCCTCCTGCTTGCGGGACGCCTCCGGGATCCAGAGCGCCAGGTCGACGTTCACCCGCACCTTGTTGTCCGCGGCGTCGTCGGTGACGGGCAGCGGGAAGGTGCCGAGGTCCATGTCCTTGTTCGTCTTGGCGATCTCGCCGAGCGCCCACGGCCCCTGCAGGTACATCGCGGCCTTGCCCTGTGCGAACGCGAGGTTGCCGTCGCCGTACCCGCGGCTGGCGGCACCGTCCTGGTGCCACGCCCGCAGCTGGGTCATGCGTTCCATCGGCGTCCGAAGGTCCTTCTCGAACGAGACCGACGAGTCCTTGCCGACGCTCGTGCCCTCGCGTCGCAGGGCGTCGAACGTCTTCGGGGTGTCGATCGCACCACCGACCGTGTAGTCGAACATGCCCTGCGCGATCGTCCAGTTGTCCTTGAACGTCCCGTAGATCGGGGCGATGCCGGCCTGCTGCAGGCGCTCGCAGAGGTCGGCGAACTCGCTCCAGGTCGTGGGCACCTCGAGTCCCTGCTCGGCGAACAGTGCCTTGTTGTAGATCACCGAGGCGGCGGTCACCGAGTACGGCAGCGCGCTCTTGCGGCCCGGGTAGTCGGCGGTCTGCTGCATGAGCGGCCACAGGTCCGGGTTGATCGTGTCGGCCTGCGACAGGTCGGAGAGGTCCGTCAGGGCTCCGTGCTCGACGAACGGCACGACCGAGAAGTTGTAGTTCCAGCAGCCGAGGTCCGGCGGCCGGTTCCGGACGAAGTTCGCGGACATGCTCGAGGTCGAGTCGCGGACGACCCGCACCTTCGACTGGCTGTCGTGGAACTGTGCGATGACGCCGTCGAAGTACCCGATGACCTCGGGCTTCGAGACGTAGAACGTGATGGTCTCCGGCTTGGCGCTCGAGGACCCGATCGGGGCGCACCCGGCGAGCGCGAGGCCCGCTCCGATGCCGCCGGCTCCGAGCAGGAACGAGCGTCGGCTCACCGATGCCGCCGTCCTGGTCGTGGCGTGTGGTTGCACGTCGTCTCCGTCCGTCCGGACCCGGCAGCCCTGCCGTTCCGTCCTGCGATCGGCTCCGATGCCGACTGCGAGACTAAATCTAGCGACAAAATCTAATTACGCAAGGAACTCGTTGCGCGATAAGGTCACGGCATGCCGCCACCCCGTCGAACGAGCGCCGAGACACTGCTCGCGCACGCCTTCGACGCTGGCGCCTTCACCGCGACCGAGGCCATCGACGCCACCGGGCTGACCCGCTCGACCGTGCTGGCCGCGTGCGAGGAACTCGTCCGGCTCGGCTGGCTCCACGAGCTCGACGACGCCCGTGCCGCCGGGGAGTACCGGATCGGTCGGCCCGCCCGGCGCTACGAACTCGACACCGCCGCCGGGGTCGTCGTCGGGGTGGACGCCGGACAGCACCGGGTCACCGCCATCGTCGCCGACCTGCGCGGCGCCGTGCTCGGTCGCGCCGAAGGGGCACTCGGTGAGTCGGGACTCGAGGTCCCCGTCCGGCTCGCAGTCCTCGCCGACACCGTGGACGACGCGCTCGCCGCCGCCGGTGCCGATCGTTCCCGCGTCCTGGTCACCGTCGTCGGCATCCCCGCGCCGGTCGACGCCGGCGGCGCATCGCCGGGTGACGGTGGCTTCTGGGACCGGATGAACCCGGGCTTCGCCGGCGCCGTCCCGCACGGCCGCGTCGTCGTCGAGAACGACGCGAACCTCGCCGCGCTCGCCGAGCGGCCGTCCTCGGGGGACGCCTCGTTCGCCGCACTGCTCTCCGGCGAGCGGTTCGGCAGCGGCCTCGTGGTCGACGGCGTCCTGCTCCGCGGTGCCCACGGCGGCGCGGGGGAGATGCGCGTGCTCGACATCGTCCAGGGGGTCGGGTCGTCGGACGGCATCGGCGCGACGGCGCGGACGCTGGTCGCCGAGGCCGTCGCCGCGGGCGAGGTCCGGCCGGGCAGCCCGCTCGCAGGCGACGCCGGTGCCTCCGCCGTGTTCCGCGCAGCGCAGGACGGCGACACCGTGGCGCTGGCGATCGTCGACCGCCTCGGCGACCGACTGGCCCGCGTCTGCGTCCTGCTCGCCAGCCTGCTCGACATCGACCGCGTGGTGGTTGCGGGTGCGATCGCCCAGCCTGCGGTCGCCGTCATCGACCGTGCCCGCGCACTGCTCGACGGCTGGCACTTCGACCCCGTGCCCGACCTGGTGGCGTCGACGCTCGGGGGCGACGTCGTCGTCATCGGGGCCGTCGCCCACGCGGTGGACGCGGTCCGTGCCGACCCGCTGTCGTTCCCGCTGGGCGGTGTCGACCGGATCAGTACCGACGGTCGAGCGGCAGTTCCCGCTCCCGATCCCAGTCCTCGGTCCACCCGAGCCGGTCGAACAGCGCATCCAGCAGCATCGCGGTGAACCCCCACACCAGGTGGCCGCCGCCGTCGGGGTGCTCGCTGTCCTCCGCATCGACGGTGAAGCCCGGTCCGCGCCACTCCTGACCACCGCGTCGGATCACCGTGACCCCGCGGTTCGCCGGGTCGAGAAGGTCCGCCACGGGGACCCGGAACACCGCGGCCGACTCGCGCTCGTCGACGACCCGGATCGGGGACGGCTCGCGCCACCACCCCAGCACCGGGCGCACCAGGTGGTTCGAGAACGCCAGCGGCACCGCGGGCAGTGTGCCGAGGACCTCGACGCCCGTCGGGTCGAGCCCGGTCTCCTCACGCGCTTCGCGGAGGGCTGCGGCAACGGCGTCGGCATCGCCCGGGTCGATCCGTCCACCGGGGAACGCGACCTCGCCCGGGTGCGCGCGCAGGGTCGTGGCACGGGCGAGCAGCAGGACGTCCAGCTCACGCGGGACGTCGGCGGCGACGGCCGGGCGGTCGCTCGGGGTGCGGTCGAGCGCGCCGAAGAGCATCAGGACGGCGGCGTGCCGCGGGCTGGCCGTGCCGCCCGGTTCGACGAGCGGCTCGGCGTCGCCCCACCCGGTCGCCGCGACCCCCGCCAGTGCCGCCCGTGCGCGCCCGTCGTCCATCACCCGCCCACCCTAGGCGTTGGCCACGAGTCGTCCGGCGATCGGTAGGTTCGACCCATGGCAACCGAACGTGTCGACGAGAGACCCGCCGACGAGCACGATCCCTACGCCCGCCGCCCCGGCTACGTGACGGGCGTCGACGGTCGAACCGACCGGACCACCACGGCGATGGTCGTCGGCATCGTGGCCGGCTTCCTCGCGCGGGTCGTCCTCGGTTTCCTCGGCCTGGCCGAGTGGGCCGCGCTCCTCGGTGGCATCGTGATCGGCCTCGTCGTGTGGCTCGTCCTCCGAGCGCTGCGGCGCCGTGCAGACCGGATCGCGGGTCGGTCGCCGGACGCCGTCCCGCAGGCTCGCGACCGTGCCATCGCCGAAGCGAACGGTGGCCGCCGGTTCTTCATCGCCCCGAACCCGATCGTGGTCATCGTGATGGGCGGGATCTTCGTCGCCGTGGGCGTCGCGCCCCTCGTGTTCGACGGTGCAACGGTTGCCGGGCTCCTGACAGCGGTGCTGGTCATCGCGAGCGGCCTGTTCTTCGTCGTGCAGGGCATCGGCACGCTCGTGGTCCGCCGGCGGGAGCGCAGCGGCCAGTAGCAGCGCGAGTACCCAGCGGACTCCCGGATGCCGTCGGCATCGTGGAAGAACCGAGGACGACTCGAACACGACGAGGGGACACCGTGGACCGCTTCCGAAGGCTGCCGTTGCCGGCGCTGCTGCCCATCCTGTTCGTGGTGCTGTGGTCGGTGTGGTTCGCGACGGGCCTCCTCACCGGCTCCGATGACTTCGCGCCTTTCGAGCGGGCGATCGGTGCGATCGCGTACGCGACGATCGCGACCGCGGGGTTCGGCATCGCGATCGCGATCCGACGACGTCGAGCAGGCGGCACTGAGACGGCGGTGGGCATCCAGCGCGCCGTCCGGACCGGCGTCCTGCCGGAGTCTGCCGATCCCGTGGTGTGGGCACGCGAGCTCGACTCGACCCGGTGGCGGTACCGCAACAACCGGGTGGTCGTCCCGATCGCGGGCGTGCTGTTCGCAGCGTTCTCGATCTGGGCAGCACTCGTGATCAGCCCGTGGTGGTGGTTGCTGCTGGTGCTGTTCGTGGGGATGTGCGCGTACTCCGTCTGGGAGACCCGACGGGCACTGCGGAACATCGACCACCTGCTGACCACCCTGCGCGGAACCTGGACCGTCCGGCAGTCCAGCAGCCCGTGACCCAGGACGTCCCGCATCCGGAGCGGCGCTGGAACCACAACACGCACTTCCACGCCCGGGTGCTCGATGCCGTGCCGGAGGGGGCGCACACCGCCCTGGACGTCGGGACCGGCGACGGTCTGCTCGCCCGTGACCTGTACGACGCGGGGTGCGACGTCACGGCGATCGACATGGATGCGGACGTCCTGCGCGCCACCCGCACCGCGAACGCCGACACCGGGATCCAGTGGCTGCACGGTGACGTGATGGGACACGACTTCGGTCGGCAGTTCGACGTGGTGGCCTCGGTCGCGACGGTGCACCACCTGCCGGACCTGTCAGCCGGGCTCGCTCGCCTCGCAGACCTCACGGCGCCAGGCGGCACCCTGGTGGTCGTCGGACTCGCGAAGCCCACCCGGCTGCGTGATCACGTCCTCGGGTTGGCTGGTGTCGCGCAGCATCGTTGGTTCTCATGGCGGCGCGGCTACTGGGAGCACTCCGCGCCGACGTGCTGGCCACCACCGCACTCGTACGCCGAGGTCCAGCACATCGCGCGAGCAGTCCTGATGGGCTCCGAGTACCGCCGACGCCCGCTGTGGCGGTACGTGATCACGTGGCGCCGCCCGCGCTGACGCACGACTAGCGGTCGCGCTTCGCCGATCGACGCGCGAACCGCCACAACATCACGCCCACGATGAGCAGCAGGATCCCGTACAGCGCATTCAGCAGGATGAGCGCGACGTCGGAGTCCGCTCGCACAATCCGCACGACCGAGGTCACGACGAAGACCGCGCCGCCCAGCAGTGCGAGCGTTCCGAGTACCTTCGCGCTGACGACGTCCATCGCCCGAACGTACCGCGGCACAGTCACCGAGTGAGCAGAAGACGTCGGGTACCCGTGGGGGACCCGACGTCTTCTGCTCACTCAGTGGGCCGAACGCTCACTCCGTGGTGGAGACCCAGTCGATGAGCAGGTTGCCCTGCTCGCCCCAGTTGCCGACCTGGAACATGAAGCGGTGCGGGGTCGTCGGCACGTCGTGGGTGATCGTGTCGAGGACCTTGCCGTCGACGCTGTAGGTGACCGACTCTCCGGGCACCCAGTCGACCGTGTAGGTGTGCCAGTCGCGCCACGAGACGCCGGTGCCGATCTGGACGCGGTCGGCTTCCTTGCCCGGGGTCATCGAGTGGTGGAAGGCCGACGGGCTGTCCTCGAAGTTGCCCTCGGGGAAGTCGATCTCGCCGTCGGACCAGGTGCCCGACGTCGGCCACAGCATGAACGCCGCGCCGTTGCCGTCGCCACCGGTGGCCTTGGCGCGGACGGAGAACGAGCCGCCGACGTGGTCCCAGGCTCCGGCGGAGGAGCCGAACGTGCCGGCCGCCCCCGCTCCGGTGCCGAGGGCGACGTCCATGACGCCGTCGTGCACCGAGACGGTCTTGCTCGGCGCGTAGATGCCGGAGGTGCCGTCGGGGTAGGGCTGCCACGACTGCGGGTAGAGCCGCGAGACGAGGCCGGTGACGGCGTCGGTGGTGAAGTCCTCGACGAACGAGGCGGCCGGCGCAGCGGAGGTGTCGGCGACCTCGTTCTGCGGTTCGGCCGAGGCCTCCGGCTCCGCGGCTTCGGTCGGGGTGGTGTCCTCGATCGGTGCGGCCTCGGCGGTCGGCGCGGGCGTCTCCGTCGGCGTCGCGTCCGACTCCTCGTCGTCCGAGGGGGCCGGGGTCGCAGTGTCCGAGGGGGCGGGAGTGGGGGTCACCGGGGCGTGCTGCCCGTGGCGGTGTCCGCCCCAGCCCCACCAGCTGTCAGCGGAGGCGGCGGAGGCGGTGGGGACTCCGAGTGCCAGGCACCCGGCGGTCGCTGCCGCCAGGATCGCGCGACGGCGGCTCATCGGGTGTGCCGTTCGGTGGAGGAGGTGATGGGGGTGGTGGTCGCGGGGGTCGTGCCGCGCATGGGCGTGCACGTGCTTCGGGTCGAGATGTCGGGCTCCTCGTGGTGCTCGGGCGCAGGATGCGGGGAGGGGACGGCGCGCCAGGGGGCAGGATGCCGAGGGGTTCGGTGACGCGTCCACGGACATCTTGCATCATTTGTGCCCCGTTCGGGGGTAATCGCCCGAATCGGCACTCGAACGCGCGGTGAACGGCGGGCACACGAGACTCGGGATGGGCGACCGGGCTCGCGGCCGAAGCCGCGGGAACCGTCGCCCACCCCGAGTCTCGGGCCAGCCCGCAGCCTCAGCCGCGCGGCACCGGCTGCAACCGCTGCAGCTGCGTCACGTGCCCAGGCTCGAGCTCGTCGAGCGACGTGACCCCGAGCAGCCGCATCGTGCGCTCGATCTGCTCCGACAGGATCTGGATCATCCGGTCGACGCCGGCCTCGCCGCCCGCCATCAGCCCGTACAGGTACGCCCGGCCGACCATCGTGAACTTCGCACCGAGCGCCACGGCGGCGACGATGTCCGCGCCCGTCATGATGCCGGTGTCGAGGTGCACCTCGGTGTCCATGCCGACCTCCTTGACCACGGAGGGCAGCAGGTGGAACGGCACGGGTGCGCGGTCGAGCTGGCGTCCGCCGTGGTTCGACAGCGTGATCCCGTCGACGCCCATCTCCGCCAGGCGACGGGCGTCGGCCAGGGACTGCACGCCCTTGACGACGACCTTGCCCTTCCACTGGTCGCGGATCCAGGCGAGGTCCTCGTAGGTGACGGTGGGGTCGAACATGTGGTCGAGGAGCTCCCCGACGGTGCCGGACCACCGGTCGAGCGACGCGAACGCCAGTGGCTCGGTGGTCAGGAAGTCGAACCACCACCACGGCCGCGGGATGGCGTTCAGCACGGTCCGGGCGCTGAGCTGCGGCGGGATCGAGAAGCCGTTGCGCTTGTCACGCAGGCGCGCGCCGGCGACGGGCACGTCCACGGTGACGAGCAGTGTGTCGAACCCGGCCTTCTCGGCGCGGGAGACCAGCGCCATCGACTTCTCGCGGTCCTTCCACATGTACAGCTGGAACCAGTTGCGGCCGTTCGGGTTGGCGTCGCGGACGTCTTCGATCGCCGTGGTGCCCATGGTGGAGAGCGAGAACGGGATGCCCGCACGACCGGCCGCCCGGGCCCCGGCGCGCTCGCCCTCGGTCTGCATCATGCGCGTGAACCCGGTGGGGGCAATGCCGAACGGGTACGCGACCGGCGCGCCCAACACCGAACGCGACGTGTCCACGGACGACACGTCACGCAGGATTGCGGGTGTGAACTCGATGTCCTCGAACGCCTGGCGGGCGCGGGCGAGCGAGATCTCGGCCTCGGCGGCGCCCTCGGTGTAGTCGAACGCGGCCTTCGGCGTGCGGCGGGCGGCGATGTCGCGCAGGTCCCAGATCGTCAGGGCCTGTTCGAGGCGCTGACGCCGACCGGGCAGCGAAGGCTTCTTGAACTGCATGAGCGGCGCGAGGTCACGCACCGTCGGCAGCTGCCGCTTGATCGGTGTCCGCCGGGTCGACGGCGCCCCGGGGGTCGCTGCCGGAGCCCCCGTTGCGGGGCCGACTCGGTGCTGGTCGTCGATCGAGGTCATACAGACATCCTACGTCTCGGAGCGGATTGTGGGGAGGTGTGATCGGCCCGCGGGGTGTACCGGACGGGCTCGACGGTGCGGGCGATCGTTGCGCGCAGGGCCTCGAGCGATGCGCTGCGCAGGCCGCCGAGTCCGGCTGCCCGCGCCTGCACCAGGATGTTGCCGAGCGCTGTCGCCTCGACGGGCCCGGCCAGGACGGGCACCCCGGTGCGGTCGGCCGTCAGCTGGCAGAGCAGTCGGTTCTGCGATCCGCCGCCAACGATGTGCACCTGTCGGACGTCTTTGCCCGTGATGGTGCTGATCGTCGCAAGTGTCTCCGCGTACGCGGCGGCCAGTGACTCGAGGATCGAGCGTACGAACTCGGCCCGCGACGCGGGCGCGCTCAGCCCGTGGTCGCCGCACCAGGCGGCGATGCGCGCGGGCATGTCGCCAGGCGCCGTGAACGACTCGTCGGCGGGGTCGAAGACAGGGACCGGGGCCGTGACGGCCGCGGCGGAGGCGAGCAGGGCCTCCAGGTCGAGCGAAGCGCCGTCACGCTCCCAGGTGCGGACGCTCTCGGACAGCAACCACAGTCCGGACACGTTCTTCAGGAACCGGACGCGGCCGTCGACCCCGCCCTCGTTCGTGCAGTTCGCGTCGCGCGCCGCGTCCGACAGGACGGGCGCGTCGAGCTCGACGCCGACGAGCGACCAGGTACCGGAGGAGATGTACGCGAAGTCCGGTTCGGTCGCGGGGACCGCGACGACAGCGGAGGCCGTGTCGTGCGAGCCGACGAGCGTGACGGGTGCCTGCCCGCCGACGGCGTCGGCGACGGACGGCAGCAGGGGCCCGAGTCGGTCGCCCGGGTCACGCAGGGTGGGAAGGAGGCCGGCCGGGAGGCCCGCAGCAGCCCGCAACGCCGGGTCCCACCCGCGGGTCGTCGCGTTCAGGACACCGGTCGTCGACGCGTTCGTGCGCTCGGCCGCCTCGACACCGGTGAGCCAGTAGCCGAGCAGGTCGGGGATGAGCAGCGCCCGCTGCGCGAGCTGCAGCGACGGGTCGGCCGCGAACTGGAACACCGTGTTGAAGGCCAGGTGCTGCAGACCGTTCCGGGCGTAGAGCTCGGCAGCGTCCATCCGTGGGTGCACACGGTCGACGCCGCCCTCGTGCCGCTCGTCGCGGTAGTGGTACGGCAGGCCGAGCAGCCGACCGTCGCGCAGCAGGCCGTAGTCGACCGCCCACGAGTCGATGCCGATGCTGACGATCGCCGGGTGCGTGGCGAACGCCTGACGGAGACCGTCGGTCACCTGTCGGTGGAGCTCGACGACGTCCCAGTGCAGGGCCTCGTGGTCGTGCTCGTGCAGGGTCACGGGGCCGTTCGGGAACCGGGCGACGTGCTCCATCCGGACGCCGTCGGTGTCGACGTGCCCGAGGATCACCCGGCCGCTGGTGGCCCCGAGGTCGACGGCGGCGACGGTGCCGCTGTTCGTCATGTCGCTACCTCTCGTGGGACATCAGCGGAGGAACGCCGCGGCGACGCCCGCGTCGACGGGCACGTGCAACCCGGTCGTGTGCGAGAAGTCGTCGGTGCAGATGGCGTAGACGGCGTTCGCGACGTTCTCCGGCACGACCTCGCGCTTGAGGATCGTGCGCTGGGCGTAGAACGCGCCGAGGTCCTGCTCCTCGATGCCGTAGGTCTTCGCACGGTTCGCACCCCAACCGGACGCGAAGATGCCGGAGCCGCGGACGACGCCGTCGGGGTTGATCCCGTTGACGCGGACCCCGTGTTCGCCGAGCTCCGCCGCCAACAACCGGACCTGGTGCGCCTGGTCGGCCTTGGTCGCCGAGTAGGCGATGTTGTTCGGACCGGCGAACACCGAGTTCTTCGACGAGATGTACACGATGTCGCCGCCGAGGCCCTGCTCGATGAGGACCTTCGCCGCCGCCTTGGACACCAGGAACGACCCCTTCGCCATGACGTCGTGCTGCAGGTCCCAGTCCTGTTCGGTGGTCTCGAGCAGGCTCTTGCTGAGCGACAGTCCGGCGTTGTTGACGACGAGGTCGAGGCCGCCGAAGTGCAGCAGCGTCTGCTGGACCGCTTGGTCGATCGCGCCGGCGTCCGTCACGTTCGCCGCGACGCCGATCGCCTGGTCCGGGCCACCGATCTCGGCTGCGGCTTCCTGCGCCTTCGTCAGGTCGAGGTCGGCGATGACGACCGCGGCGCCCTCGGCGGCCAGGCGCTTCGCGATCGCCTTGCCGATGCCGCTGGCGGCGCCGGTGACCAGGGCGATGCGGGTGGCGAGCTTCTTGGGGGCCGGCATCCGCTGCAGCTTCGCCTCTTCGAGGGCCCAGTACTCGATGCGGAACTTCTCGGCCTCGTCGATGGGGTCGTAGGTGCTCAGCGACTCGGCGCCGCGCATGACGTTGATCGCGTTGACGTAGAACTCCCCGGCGACGCGGGCGGTCTGGGCGTCCTTGCCGTACGAGAACATGCCGACGCCGGGCACCAGCACGATGAGGGGGTCGGCGCCGCGGATCGCGGGGCTCGTCTCGTCGGCGTGACGGTCGTAGTAGGCCTGGTAGTCCTCGCGGTACTGCTGGTGCAGCGTCCGCAGCCGCTCGATGGTGTCGTCGATGCTCGCCGAAGCGGGCAGGTCGAGGATGAGCGGCTTCACCTTGGTCCGCAGGAAGTGGTCCGGGCAGCTGGTGCCGAGGGCCGCGAGTTCTTCGGCGCGCTCGCTCGCGAGGAAGTCCAGCACGACGTCCGAGTCGGTGAAGCGACCCACCACCGGCTTGTCGTGGCTAGCGATGCCGCGGATCGTCGGGGCGAGGGTGGCGGCGCGGGCGTGGCGTTCATCGGTCGGCAGCGCCTCGAAGCCTGCTCGGGTCCCGCCGAACGGGTCGGCCTTCCCGTGTTCCGCGATGTACTGCTCGGCGGTGTCGATGATCCAGCGCGAGTTCGCCTCGGCCTCCTCGCTCGTCTCGCCCCAGGCCGTGATCCCGTGACCACCGAGGATCGTGCCGATCGCCTGCGGGTTGTCCCGCTTGATCGCGGCGATGTCGAGCCCGAGCTGGAACCCGGGTCGGCGCCACGGCACCCACACCACCGTGTCGCCGAAGATCGTCGACGTCAGGGCCGGTCCGTCCGCCGCCGTCGCGATGGCGATGCCGGCGTCCGGGTGCAGGTGGTCGACGTGCGCGGCGTCGACGAGGGCGTGCATCGCCGTGTCGATCGACGGCGCTGCACCGCCCTTGCCGTGCAGCGTGTAGTCGAACGCGGCGACCATCTCGCCCTCGCGCTCCACCCCCGGGCCTGTGTCTGATGCGTACATGTCCTGGAGTGCACGGACGCGGTCGACGCGGAGGACCGCGAGGCCCGCCGGGGTGAGGGTGCCGAGGTCGCCCCCGGAGCCCTTCACCCAGAGCAGCTCGACCGGTTCGCCCGTGACGGGGTCGGTGTCGGTGCCCTTCGCCGAGGTGTTCCCACCGGCGTAGTTCGTGATCCGCGGATCCGAGCCGAGCGCGTTGGAACGTGCGATGAGGGCACTGATCGTCGTGTCCGCGTCGGTGCCGTGCGTTGCGGGGTCCACCCGTGCCTCCAGGTCGTTGATCGTCATCTGTCTACGCGCCCCAACCGGCCTGGACGCCGCCGACGCGGTCCTCGGCGATCGACTGCTGGTACCCGGAGTCGAGGTACGCGCGCATCGGGTTCGCCGGCAGGCCGCGTGATTCCCGCCACGCGGCGAGGTCCGCCCGGACGTCGGTCTGGTACGCGTCCATGAAGACCTCGTTCGCGCCGAGGACGTCGTGGGCCTCCTGCGCCGCGGTCAGGGCCACGCGGTCGAGGAGCAGCGCCCGGGCCGTCATTTCCTGCACGTTGAGCACGGAGCGGATCTGACCGGGGATCTTGTCCTCGATGTTGTGGCACTGGTCGAGCATGAACGCGACGTCGTGGTTGTCGTAGCCGCCGCCGCGGATGACCTCGACCAGGATGCGGAACAGCTGGAACGGGTCCGCTGCGCCCACGATCAGGTCGTCGTCGGCGTAGAACCGCGAGTTGAAGTCGAAGCTGCCGAGCTTGCCGAGGCGCAGGAGCTGCATCACGATGAACTCGATGTTCGTGCCGGGGGCGTGGTGGCCGGTGTCGAGGCAGACCATCGCCTTGTCGCCGAGCGCGGCCGTCTGCACGTAGCTCGTGCCCCAGTCCGGCACGTCGGTGTGGTAGAACGACGGCTCGAAGAACTTGTACTCGAGCACCAGGCGCTGGTCGGCACCGAGGCGGTCGTAGATCGTGCTGAGCGACTCGTGCAGGCGGTCCTGGCGGGAGCGCATGTCCTCTTGCCCCGGGTAGTTCGAGCCCTCGGCCAGCCAGATCTTGAGGTCCCGGCTGCCGGTGGCGTCCATCACGTCGATGCAGCGCAGGTGGTGGTCGATCGCCTTCTGCCGGATCGTCTCGTCGACGTGGGTCAGGGCGCCGAACTTGTAGTCGTCGTCCTGGAACGTGTTCGAGTTCACGGTGCCCAGGGAGACGCCGTGCTCTTCGGCGTGCCGCTTGAGGGCGCTGAAGTCGTCGACGAGGTCCCACGGGATGTGCAGTGCCACGGTCGGTGCGAGCCCCGTGTACTCGTGCACCTGGGCGGCGTCGGCGATCTTCTCGTACGGGTCGCGCGGGGTGCCGGGCGTGCTGAACACCTTGAAGCGGGTGCCGGAGTTGCCGAAGGCCCAGCTGGGCAGCTCGATCTGCTGTCGAGCGAGCTGGTCGGCGATGCCGGTGAAGGTCGGGGTCGATGTCATCGTGTCACTTCCTCGTGTGCGATTGAATCGTTTCATACAGTACGGGTCGCGGCGGGCTGCCGCAACCGTGTGGGGTGGTGCTGCGTCGCGCACCCCGTTGCGGTCTTCGCGCCCCGGAGAGTCGGGGCGCGAAGCGCGCACGGGGGCGCGGGACGGGACGGGCGCGGGACGGGCGCGGGCTGCGCGCCCCGTTGCGGTCTTCGCGCCCCGAAGAGTCGGGGCGCGAAGACCGCCCGGGGGCGCGACGCCGGGCGAGCGCCGTCAGGCGTCCCACGCGCCCACCGTGACCGGCCCATCTTCCGCCCCCGCGCTACGCCGCGGGGACCGCAGCCGGCGCGCGCAGCTCGTGCGAGCCGGCGCCGAGCCGCTGCTCCGCAGCACCCGGCAGGCGCACCACTGCGGTGACGCCCTCGGGCACCACCGCGCGCACGAGCAGCTCGCCGTCGACGAGCTCCCACCGCACCGCGATGTGCCCGTGCACGGAGTCGAGCGACGTCGACGCCCACGTCAGACCGCCGCCCGGCTGGGGCGCGATGAGCACGGAGGAGTACCCCGGCTCGAGCGCCGACAGACCGCCGACCACCCGGTGCATCCAGTCCGCCACGGCACCGAGTGCGTAGTGGTTGAACGAGGTCATCTCACCCGGGTTGATGGTGCCGTCCGGCAGCATCGAGTCCCAACGCTCCCAGACCGTCGTCGCACCCATCGTCACCGGGTACAGCCACGACGGGCACTCCGTCTGCAGCAGCAGCCGGTACGCGTCGTCGAGGTGGCCGGTCTGCGTCAGCGCGTCGGTGATGAACGGCGTACCCGCGAAGCCCGTCGAGATCCGGTACCCGGACTGCTCGGCCAGCTCCGCCAGGCGGTCGCCCGCACGGCGCTCGTCGTCCTCGTCGAGGATGCCGAACACGATCGCGAGCGCGTAGACGGTGGTGCAGTCGCTCCGGATGCGGCCGTCGGTCACGTAGTGCTGACGGAACGCGGCCTGGAGGCCCGTGGCGAGCTCCTCGGCTTCCGTCGCCTCCGCCTCGTGGCCCGTCAACCGCGCCGCCTGCGCCACCAGGGTCGCGCTGCGGTACGCGCACGCCGTCGCGACGACGCCCGGGTCGGCCTTCGCCTTGGCCGCGTCCTCCGGCGGGGCGTCCGGGTCGAGCCAGTCGCCGAACTGGAAGACGGTGTCCCACAGGCCCTCGGGGGACAGGTGGCCCTTGATCCGGCGGAGGTGCGCCGTCATCGAGTCGAGCTGCTCCTCGAGCACCGCGGTGTCGCCGTAGGCCTGGTACAGGGTCCACGGCACCCAGACGCCGGCGTCCGACCAGATGGCGGTGGCGTCGGGGGTGCCGAAGTCCTCGGCGGGGGAGTACTTGAGCACGTCCGGCACCACGAACGGGATGACACCGTCGGCGTGCTGCTGCTCGAGCCACACGTCGCGGAGCCAGTCGCCCAGGAACGCGCGGGTGTCGAACAGGTAGGACGCCGTCGGCGCGAACGCCGCGATGTCGCCCGTCCAGCCGAGGCGCTCGTCACGCTGCGGGCAGTCGGTCGGGACGCTCAGGAAGTTGCCCTGCATGCCCCGGATGACGTTGTCGTGGAACGTGTTGAGCAGCTCGTGGCTGGACTCGAACGTGCCCGTCCGGGTCAGGTCGGAGCCGACCTGCACCGCGGTGACGGCCGATCGGAGTTCGTCGAGCGTGCCGGTCCACCCGTCGACCTGGGCGTACCGGAAGCCGTGGAAGGTGAAGCGGGGCTCGAACACGTCCGGGGTGCCGGAACCGTCCACGCCGCTGCCGCTCAGGGTGAAGTGGTCCGTCGCCTTCGCGGTGCGCAGCGGGCGGGTGCCGAGCTCGTCGTGTTCGAGCACCTCGGCGTGCTTCAGGGTCAGGACGGTGCCGGCGGGCCCGCTCGCGGTCAGGCGGAGCCAGCCGACCAGGTTCACGCCGAAGTCGATCAGCGTCGCGCCGGACGGACTCGTCCAGACCTCGACGGGGGCGATCTCGGCGAGGGGCCGGACCGGCGGCACGGTGTCGGCGACGAGTTCGCGCTCGCCGATGTCGACGGTGCGCACGGCGCTGGTG
The DNA here is from genome assembly GCF_015350945.1 of Curtobacterium sp. VKM Ac-2884. Lineage (NCBI taxonomy): Bacteria > Bacillati > Actinomycetota > Actinomycetes > Micrococcales > Microbacteriaceae > Curtobacterium > Curtobacterium sp. VKM Ac-2884. The sequence goes on along the minus strand of NZ_JADKSA010000001.1, from coordinate 437,923 downwards.
CGTCCCTCGTGGCCGTCGATGCTCGGTGTGGTGACCTCGCCGGGCGTCAGGAAGGAGCCGTCGCGGAGCCGGGCGTCGATGTCCTCGCCGTCGTACAGCTGGTCGGCGGTGATCGCGCTGGACAGGGCCTGCCAGTCCGTGTCGGTGGCGACGAGCTGTTCGTGGCCGTCGGCGAAGGTGATGCGGAGCTCGGCGAACCCGGCGGGCTCGTCGGCGTACCAGCCGCCGCCACCACCCCAGGCGAGCCGACCGGCGGCCCAGCCCTTGCCGAGCACGAGTGCGAGCACGGCGGCGCCACCCGCGGGCGTCTCGGTCAGGTGTGGCGTGACATCGTGCGAGACGACGCGGATGCGCCACTCGTAGCTCGTCCACCCCGGTTCGAGCAGGTGGTCGGAGACGCGTTCGCCACCGAGCCACGCCTCGACGACGCCGAGGGCGCTGACGTCGAGGGTCGCGCTCGTGACGGCGCCGTGGCCGTCGTCGAGGGTGAACTCGCGGCGCAGGATCGGTGCGCTCCCGAGGTCGGCGTCGCTCGTGATGAACGGTGCTGTCCAGGCGGTCATGTGGTGTGTCCTTTCACGCGACCGGTCGTCGTCGACCGGTGCGGGGGTCGTGGGCCCGGCCGTCCCGTCGAGGTGGGACGACCGGAGGAGGCGAGCCGCGCCTCCAGGCCGGGGTCGGGCGTCAGCCCTTGACGGCGCCGCTGGTCATGCCGGCGACGATCTGTCGGTTGAAGAAGATGTAGAGGATGAGCGGCGGGATCGTGATGAGCAGCACGTCGGTGAACAGCAGGTTGAGCTGGCTGACCGACTGGCTCTGGAACGCGTAGAGCGTCTGCTGCACCGTGGCGTTCTCGGACCCCGGCAGGAAGTACAGCGGGTTCGTGAAGTCGTTGAACACCGTGACGGACTGCACGAGCACGACCGTGATGATGACCGGCTTGAGCAGCGGCAGCACGACGCCGAAGAAGAGACGGATCGGTCCGGCACCGTCGAGGACGGCTGCCTCGTCGAGCTCCTTCGGGATCGTCGCCACGAACGCGCGGAAGAGCAGGATGCAGAACGACAGGCCGAAGGTCGCCTCGATGAGGATCATCCCGCCCATGGTCTTGAACAGGTTGAGCCCCTGCAGCACCCAGATCGTCGGGACGATCGCCGGCGGGACGATGAGGCCCGCCAGGACGAAGAAGTTGATCACGCCGTTCCACTTGCTCGGACGACGCTGCAGCACGTACCCGACCATCGCGGAGAACACGACCATCACGAGCACGCTGCCGACGGTCAGGACCGCGCTGTTCAGGAACGCGCGGACGATCACGCCGTCACCGGATCCGAACACGGCCTGCAGGTTCTGCCAGAGCTGCCACTCGGTCGGCAGGCTGAAGCCGAGCTGGTTCGCCTCGGCCGGGTTCTTCATGGCCTGCAGCAGGACGAAGACGAACGGCACCAGGAACACCACGAAGCTGACGACGATGGCGATCGAGCCGATGATCCACCGGCGGGTCCGGCCCGGGTGGCGGTTCCGGCTCGCCGGCGTCGGCGCACGGCCGGCGGTCCGGCGGGGGCTGGTGACGGCGGTCACAGGTCCGCCTCCTTGCGGTTCAGGAGCCACGAGATCGGGACCATGATCGCCGTGACGACCACGAACAAGACCACGTTGCCGGCGGTCGACAGGCCGTAGAACCCGGCCTGGTACTGCTTGTAGATGACGCTCGCGATGACGTCACTGGTGAACCCTGGCCCACCGCCGGTCATCGCCCAGATCAGGTCGAAGGACCGCAGCCCGCCGATCAGCGACAGGATGATGACGGTGCCCATCGCGGGACGCGACAGCGGCAGGGTGATGTTCCGGAAGATCGACCACGCGCTGGCGCCGTCGACCCGTGCGGCCTCGAAGTACTCCTGCGGGATCGCCACGATGCCGGCGATGAAGATGAGCGTCGCGATGCCGACGCCCTTCCAGACGTCCACCGCGGCGACGCTCCACAGGGCGAGGGCCGGGTCGGTCAGCCACCCCGGAGTGGGGAGGCCGACCGAACCCAGCACGCCGTTGATGATCCCGTGGAACGGGTCCATCAGCGCCTTGAACGTGATGCCGATGCCGATAGTCGACACGAGCACCGGGAAGAACACGACCGCCCGCAGGTAGCCGCGCCCCAGCACGGGCGACGTGAGGAGCAGGGCGAGGGCGAGTCCGATGACCACCTTCGCCGCGCTCGTCACGAAGCCGTACTGGAACGTGTGCACGAACCCGGAGACGAGCTGCGGGTCCTGGAAGAACCGGACGAAGTTGTCGAAACCGATGAAGGTCTGGTCGAACAGCGTCCAGCGGGTGAGGGAGAAGTAGAACCCGGCGAAGGTGGGGACCGCGAAGAACACGACGTACAGCGCGATCGCGGGGATGAAGAACCACGCGGGGTAGAACGAGCGCATCCGCTTGCGCGCGGGACCGGTCCCGCCGGAACCCGCTCGGGTCGTCGCCGGCTCGAGTGCCGTCGTGAGTGTCGCGGTCACCGTGTCACCAGCCCTTGATGCCGAGCTGCTGTGCCTGCTGGACGACGTCGTCGTCGTACTGGTCAGCGCCCTTGGCCGCGTTGGTGATGCCCGAGCCGACCTGCACGCAGATCTTCTCGAGGTTCGGGCCCTTGATCGGGGACAGGAACTCGAGCGCCGGGCTCGCCTTGCCGTCGTCCAGGTACTTCTGCAGGTCGTCGATCATCGGGGGCACGTCGTCCGGCAGCGAGCAGGTCGAGATGACGTACGGGCCACCGGGCGTTCCGGTGTCGTTCTGCACCTTGCAGCCGTCGGCCGAGTTCGCGAAGGCGATGAACTTCTTCGCCGCGGCGAGCTCGTCACCCTCGGTGGTCTTCGGGATGTACAGGCCGTTCGGTTCCCAGATGGTCAGGTTCGTGTCGTCGGCGTCCTCGGCCGGCAGCGCGAACGCTCCGATGTCCTCGACCGCGTCGGGGCTGTCCTGCTGCAGGGTCGAGATCGCGTTCGTCAGCATCGGGTACTGCGCCCCGGTGCCGTCGGCGAGCATCTTCAGGCCGTTCGCCTGCGTGGCCGAGGCGTAGTCCTCGTTGTAGAGGTCCTTGTCCTTGCCCTCGGCGAGGTGGTCGAAGCCGGCGAGTGCGGGGTCCTTGGCGTAGGACTCCTTGTTCGCGGTGTAGTTGTCCGCCCAGTCCTTGTCCTGCGCCGTGATGTTGGCGAAGTCGCCGAGCACGAACAGCTGGCTGGTCCAGGTGTCGCCGTACGTCTGGATGATCGGGGCGACCTTGCCGGCGTCCTTGATCTTCTCGCTGTTGCTGATGAACTCGTCCCACGTGGTGGGGACGCTGAGTCCGAGGTCGGCGTAGACCTTCTTGTTGTACATGACGCCGCCGCCGAAGCTCGTACCGAAGGGTGCGCCGTAGACGCCCTTGTCGGTGCTGACGACCTTGGTGAACTGCTCGTCGACGTCCTTCGTCCAGCTCTCGTCGGACAGGTCCACCAGTGTGTTGTCCGGGTTGAGGGCCTGCATGAGCGAACCGGAGTTGTAGTTGAAGACGTCGGCCATCTCGCCGGTCGACAGCTGGGTCTTCACCAGGTTGTCGCCGTCGGTGCCCTGCGGGCGGGTGTCGAACTTGACCGTGATGTCGGGGTTGGCCTTCTCGAACGCCTCGATGAGCGGCTCAGCGGTGGCTGCGGTCGCGGGTGAGTTGTCGGCCTGGTAGGTGATCTGCACCTTGCCGCCGCCTTCGTCGGCGGAACCGCCGGACGAACACGCCGCGAGCCCGCCGATCAGGACCGTGGCGCCGCCGATGGCGACGAGTCGTGTGACGACGGCGCGCGTGGTGAGCGTCCTCGTGGTCAGGGAACGAGCTGACATTCCTTACCTCCTCGTAAGGCCCGGGGCGGGGTACCCCGGGTGAAACGGACCCGGATCCCGCGTCGTCGTGGGCTCCGGTTGCTGCTGTTTAGAACGTTTCAATCAGGATGGAACCACGTGGATTGAAGCGTGTCAATCGCTGTGCCGATTTCGTTACGGGAACGCGTGTGCCGGGTGCGCGCGGTCCCGAGTCTCGGGGTGCGCGACAGTCCTCGCGCCCCGCAGCCCGCGAACTGTCGCTCACCCCGAGACTCGGCGCCCCCGCCCCGAGACTCGCGCGCTCAGGCCTCGGTACGGCGCGGGTCGCTCGGCGCCGTGGCCCGCGCGGCTGCTGCACCGGCTCGCCCGAGGGTGCTCTCGCGGGGGACGAGCTCGCTGCCGAGCACGACGGTGCGGTGGACGTGCATCGGGTCCGTGAGCTCCTCGAGCAGGAGCTCGACGGCAGCCGCGCCCATCTCCGCACCGTGCATGGTCACCGAGGTCAGCGGCACCGCGCCGCCCCACGCCACCGAGTTGTGGTCGCACCCCGACACCGGGATGTCCTCCGGCACGCGGATGCCGGCGGCTCGGAGCTCGGAGACGACCGCCATCGCGAGCAGGTCCGTGACGCCCAGGACGCCGTCAGGCCGTTCGGCGACCGGCATCGCGGCGATGCGCGCGCCGGCGTCGGTGCCGCCGGGTGGGTCGATGTCACCGGCGTCGATGTCGATGAGTTCCACCCCCGGGTGGCCAGCGATCGCCCGGAGCACCCCGGTGCGGCGGAGCGCAACCGGCTGCAGCTCGGCGCGCGCGCTCACGAAGCCGATGCGTCGGCAGCCGCAGGCGATCAAGTGCTCGGCGGCGAGGAACGCCGCCTGTTCGTTGTCGACGACGACGGAGCAAGCGTCGACGGTCTCCGGCGCGAAGTTGACGTAGACGACCGGCCGACCGTGTCGGCGAGTGAGCTCGACCTGATCGCGCGACTCCGTCATCGAGGCGAGCAGGATGCCGGACACCCGAGCGCTCTCGAGGTACGCGAGGTGTTCGCCCTGCGCCTGCAGGTCGTCCTCGCTGCTCGCGATGAGGAGCGTGAAGCCCCGTTTCCGCGCCGCGAGCTGCGCACCGTTGACCATGTCGCTGAACAGCGAGTTCCGGAGCGACATCACGACGAGTCCGATCGAACGACTGCTGCCGGAAGCCAGCACCCGGGCATTGCGGTTCGGTGTGTACCCGAGTTCGGCGATCGCGTCGTGCACGCGCGCGGCGGTGGAGTCGGCCACCCGCTCGGGATGGTTCAGGACGTTCGACACCGTCGCCAGCGAGACGCCGGCGCGAGCTGCGACGTGGTGCACGCTCGGCGGGCCGTCGCGCCGGGGGACATGCACCATGCTCCGATCGTAGGCCGCAGCAGCGGCCGGTCCGTGCCGCGGGGCCGGGCAGGGTGATGGGCAGGCGCGAGGCGGTCGGCTACGCGTCGGCGACGGAGGACTGCCGGACCACGAGCTCCGGCGTGAACTCGACGTGCTCGAGGTCGATGCCCTGCCCGAGCTCGACCTGCTTCGTCAACAGCTCGATCGCCTGGCGCCCGAGGTCTTGCGCGGGCTGGCGCACCGAGGTCAACGGGACGACGGCCGCCTCGGCGAAGGCGATGTCGTCGTAGCCCACGATCGCGATCTCGTCCGGCACCGCGATCGTGCCGCGCATGATGAACGCCTGTTCGAGACCGACCGCGAGCAGGTCGTTCGCCGCGAACACCGCGTCCGGCCGTTCGGCGCGGGGCCGTGCCTGGAGTTCTTCGCCGATGCGACGCCCTTCGAGCACCGACAGTGACGCGGTCGGCAGGACTTCGAGCTCGATGCCCGCTGCCCGGGCCGCCGACAGTGCCCCGGCGTGCCGGTCGGCCACCTGACGGATGCTGGACGGGCCACCGACGAACGCGATACGCGTCCGCCCGATGGCCGCGAGGTGCTCGACCGCGATGCGACCGCCCGCGACGTCGTCCACCGACACCGACGCGAAGTGCTCGTCGTCGGCGCGGCGGTCGACGAGCACGACGGCGGTGCCCTGGTCGCGCAGGCGGGCGAGGCGGGACAGGTCGTCACCGGCGGGGGAGATGAGCAGGCCGGCGACGCGGCGTTCCTCGAACAGGTCGACGTAGGTGCGCTCGCGGTCGGTGGACTCGTCGGAGTTGCCGATCAGGACCGCCAGGCCCTTGTCCATCGCGGCGTCTTCGGCACCGCGCGCGACGTCGGTGAAGAACGGGTTGCCGCCGTCGAGCACGATCAGGCCGACGGTGGAGCTGCGGCCGGCCCGGAGCTGGCGTGCGGAGTCGTTGCGGACGAACCCGAGTGCGGCGATTGCCGACTGCACCCGGTCGACCGTGGTCGGAGCCACCTTGTCGGGGCGGTTCAGGACGTTCGACACCGTGCCCAGGGACACGCCGGCGAGCGCTGCCACCTCTCGCACACTGACCGCCATGTGGCCATCCTGGCATCGCACCTGCGCTTCCGGGCGGTGCGCGCCGTGATCTGTGGAAAACGGCGGACGGGAGGCGCGGTGCGGGCTGGAGCCGGGCCTCCCGTCCGGTGGGTGGGCAGGTCCACCGCACGGTGCGAGATTGTGGGTGCGGCCGCGCCCCGTGCGTGCTCCGTTCCGGCGTCGCACCGTGCGTGCTGCGCCGCCACGTGCGAGGTTGGCCGCTCGGTGCGCGCTTGCAGCGCCGCACGGAGCGGGCAACCTCGCACCGAGTGAGCGAACGCGCACCGTGCGGAAGCGGGCGCGCGGCGCGCGCGCACGCGCCGCACGCGGACGCGGACAGCACGGACTTGCCAACGCCCGCCGGGGCGCACTATCGTCTCGCTGTCCCGTTGAAACGATTCACTGACGAACACGCGAACGGAGGACCAATGGCGGTCCGAATCGGAGCCCGGAGCACCACGGGCTGGAAGGCGACCGTCTCGGTCGCCATGTCGAACTACATCGAGTCCGGGTCGATCATCGCGATCGCCACGAGCCTCAGTCTGTGGCAGGCGCAGTTCCACGTCGGCGACCTCGAGGTCGGTCTGCTGGCGAGCCTGTCGGCGAACGCGTTCGGCGCGGCCGCCGGCGCCATCATCGGCGGACCGCTGTGCGACCGCTACGGCCGGAAGTTCATCTACACCTACGACCTGCTGCTGTACATGCTCGGCATCCTGCTCGCGGTCTTCGCCGGCAGCTACGGCATGCTGTTGGTCGGCTTCATCCTGACCGGCATCGCGGTCGGCGCCGGGGTGCCGGCGAGCTGGACCTACATCGCCGAGCAGGCCCCGGCGGACAAGCGTGCGGCCCACGTCGGCACCGCGCAGCTCGCCTGGTCGATCGGCCCGATGGTCGGCTTCGCGTTGGCCATCGCCGCCGCACCCCTCGGACTGCTCGGCAGCCGGCTGATCTTCGCGCACCTGTTCGTCGTCGCCGCTGTGGTCTGGTGGCTCCGCCGCGGGCTGCCGGAGTCGGCGATCTGGACGGACGAGCGCGCCGCGACCGGCACCGCGAACTTCTTCCACGGGATCACCCAGCTGTTCAGCCGGCGTCGGAACCTGACGGCGATGCTGTTCCTGTTCGGCGTCTACGCGCTCTGGAACACCGTCGCCGGGCAGGCCGGCATCTTCCAGCCGCGGGTGTACTCGGCCACCGGGGTCACGAGCGTGACCGAGCAGTACGGCCTGCAGATCCTGGTGTGGGGCTGCACCGTCGCCGCCACCTACTTCGGCTTCATGCGCTACGGCGACCGGGTCAGTCGACGGTTGCTGTTCGCCCTCGGCGCGGTGCTGGCGATCGTCGCCTGGGCCGTCCTGATCTACGCACCGGCGAACCTCGGGACGCTGCTGTTCTTCGCCGTGGCGTGGGGCATCTCGTCGGGCATCGGTGCCCAGGCGTTCTACGGCCTGTGGACGAGCGAGCTCTTCGCCACCCGCTACCGGGCCAGTGCGCAGGGCGTGCTCTTCCTCGCCGCGCGGGTCATGGTCGGTCTGCTCAGCATCTGGTTCCCGCTGCTGCTGTCCGACATCGGACTCCGTGCACTCGGTGGACTCATCCTGGGGCTCCTCGCGATGTCGTTCCTGGTCGGCACCATCTGGGCGCCGCGCACGCAGGGCAAGACGCTCGAGGCGATCGAGGCCGAGCGGTACGGCACCGTGACCACCGTCACCGGTACCGTGCGCACCGCCGACGAGCGCGCCGTGCAGGACGCCGAACAGCGTCGCCGCGCCGAGGCCGACCGGTGACCCGCGTCTGCTTCCGACTGCAGGTGCAGGCCGAGCACCTGGACGCCTACCGCGAGCGGCACGCCGCGGTCTGGCCGGCGATGCTCCGGGCGATCGCCACGGCGGGTCGGCGGAACTACTCCCTGTTCCTCGACGACGACGGCCTGCTGATCGGCTACTACGAGACCGACTCGGTGGCCGATGCCGACGCGTCGCTCGCGGCCTCCGAGGTCGCGAGCGCATGGGAGGCGCACATGCAGGACCTGTTCGACGGTGCCACGGGCAGGGCGGACCAGACTGCGCGGGTGCTGCCCGAGGTGTTCAACCTGGAGGACCAGCTGGCCGCCGCCGCCGAGTGAGGAGCGCTGGACACCTCGAACGGGGAGTCGTGCGCCGTCGGTCCGCGGCCCTACGGTGGCGGGATGCGATTCCTGCGTGGCCGAAACCCGTTCCAGTTCACCCTCGGTGCCCTCGCGATCCTGGGTGCGGTGATCCTCGTCGTGCGGTGGATCACGAGCTTCGTCGCGCCGCACACGTACAGCTACGCCTACATCGCGGGCGCCGGTGTCGCGATCGACCTGCCGTTCATCGTGGTGGTCGAGCTCGTCACGATCCTGTCGTTCGTCGGGTGGCTCGTCGTCGGCGCGCTGCACTGGGGACCGCGGCGCACCGACGGCTGAACACCACGGGTAGCGTCCGGTCCATGGCCGACGTGACCCACGCCGCGGACCTCGGGATCGACCTGTCCGACGGCAAGCCCCAACAGCTCTACCGGTGGTTCCTCGCGAGCATGCTCTTCGGCCGGCCCATCCGGCAGGAGCAGGCGGCGGCGACCTACCGCGTCCTCATCGACCACGGGTTCACCAGCCCGGGGAAGTTCGCGGGCGCCGGACGCGAGCAGCTGCGGAGGGTCCTGGACGAGGGCGGCTACGCGCGGTTCGACTACCAGATGACCGATGCCCTGCACGAGACGATGCACACGCTCGACGCCGACGAGGGCTCCGTGTCGCACCTGGTGAGGACCGCGGCGTCGCGGAAGGACCTGCGCGAGCGACTCGGCGCGCTCACGGGGATCGGTCCGAAGACGATCGAGATCTTCCTGCGGGACATCCCGGACGCGGTGCTGCCGGACTGACCGCCGGTGCGTGCCCGGGTGACTTCGTGAGCAGAAACGGTCGAGTCTGACGCCCCGACCCGACCGTTTCTGCTCACGAAGCGCCCACGACCCGCCACGAAGCGCCCCCGCCCAGCCCACCCATCGCCCCCGTGGCTACCGTGGACCGCATGCAGCCGCCCGCAGCAGGAACCCTCCGCGTCCTCCACCTCTCCGACACCCACCTGACCGGGGACGGCGCCCTGCACCAGGGGTCCGTCGACACCACCGCAGCGCTGGACGGCGTGCTCGCCCGCGTCGACGGAGTGCCCGGCATCGGCCTCGTCGTCATCTCGGGCGACGTCTCCGAGGACGGCAGCCCCGAGTCCTACGCCGCCGTCCTCGAGCGGGTCGGCGGATGGGCCGAGCGCCACGGAGCCGCCCTCGTCGCGGTCCCGGGCAACCACGACCTGCGCGAGGGCTTCCGCCAGGTGCTGTCCAACGGCCACGTCCTCGGCGAGGGCGGCCGCCCCGTCATGCACACGATGGAGTACCACCCGCCGACCGTCCCGGTGTGGGGGCAGTCGCTCGTGGCCGGCCGGAGGATCGTCACGGTCGACACGAGCGTGCCGGGTGCCGGCTACGGCGAGCTCAGTGACGCCAGCCTCGAACGGCTCCGCACCGCGCTCGCCGGGGACCACGCCCCGCACGGCACGGTCGTCGTCCTGCACCACCCGCCCCTGCCGGCCCCGACCGAGCTGCACGAGGCGCTCCGGCTGCAGAACCCCGAGGCGCTCGCCGACGTGATCCGGGGGTCCGACGTCCGCGTGGTCCTGGGCGGGCACTACCACCACCACTTCGCCGGCTCGCTGGCCGGCGTCCCGGTCCTCGTCGCCCCCGGGGTCGCGAACGACACGGACGTGACCGGCGCCTACGACGAGGAATCCGCGTACGCCGACAGCGGCGCCCTCGTCGTCGACGTCGCCGAGGACGGCTCCGTCTGGTCGACGCCGCTGCGCGTCCCGCGCCCCGACGCCGACCCGCTCGCGTTCCACCTCGACGCCGAGACCGTCGCGTCCGTCGTCGCGGCAGCCAGCAAGCACTGAGCAGCCAGCAAGCACTGAGCAGCCAGCAAGCACTGAGCAGCCGGCAAGCACTGAGCAGCCGGCGTGCAGTGAGCGCGCGACGCGTACCGAGCGCGCGAGGCGCACTGGACGTGCGCGACCGACGGACGGGAGGCCCGTGGCGACGCCGCCACGGGCCTCCCGTCCGCTCGTCGGTACCGCCCACGGCCGGTACCCCGCCTGCTCGGGCTGCACGCGGGGAAACCGAGTAGGCCGGAGGCACACGCCAGCGAAGGAGCACCCATGCGGAACGGCAAGGCAGTCCAGTACGACCGGTACGGCGACTTCAGCGTGGTCGAGCTCGTCCCGCAGGAGAAGCCGACGGCCGGCCCCGGCGAGATCGTCGTCGAGATCGTCGCCGCCGGGTTGAACCACATCGAGCGGTTCCTGCGCGAGGGGAAGCTCCGGGACCACATCGAGCTCGAGTTCCCGGCACGGCAGGGCGTCGACTTCGCCGGCATCGTCCGGGCGCGGGGCGACGGCGTGAAGGACCTGCGGGTCGGTGACGAGGTCATGGGGCACGCACCCCAGGGCGGCTCGCACGCGAACTGGATCGCGGTGCCGCGTGGTGCCGTCATCAAGAAGCCCGAGTACGTCGGGTGGGAGGTCGCCGGTGGCCTGTACCTGGCCGGGTGCACGGCGGTGTCGGTGGTGCGATCGCTCCGCCTCGGACCGGACGACACCGTCGTCATCACCGCTGCAGCGGGCGGTGTCGGCCACATCGAGAGCCAGCTGGCGCACGACGCCGGTGCGACCGTGATCACCCTCGGCAGTGCGCGTAACCACGACTACCTGCGGCAGATCGGCACGCTGCCGGTCGTGTACGGCGAGGGCGAGGAGGACCGCATCCGAGCGATCGCGGACGGCCGACCGATCACCGCCTTCATCGACAACCACGGCGAGAGCAACGCCGAGCTCCTGGCGGAACGCCTCGGGGTCGGGGCCGAGCGCTTCGTGTCGTCGGACGAACGCCGCGACATCGAGCTCCGGTTCCTGCGCGCCCCGGCAGAGGACGAGGAGACCCGGGAACTCCTGACCCTGCTGGCGAAGGCCCTGCAGGAACGTCGTTTCCAGGTGCTCATCTCGGGCTTCTACCCGTTCGAGTACATCGTCGAGGCGTACGAGGACCTCGCCGAGATGAAGTCACGCGGCAAGGTCGTCATCGGGATGCAGACGGTCGAGACCGGAGCCCGGCTCGACTGGTACCGCTCCGAGAAGGCCCGCGACCTGCGGGACCGGTACGCGGATGCGCGCGGCTCGGAGGCGGAGACGATGGCGGGCGGCTCAGCGACCCCGGCGAGCTGACGGCGGTCGGGTTCGGCGGTCGGGCCCGGCGGTCGGACCCGTCGGTCGGGCTCAGCTCAGGATGTCCTTCGAGGCGAACCGGCTGTACGCCAGCGCGCCGAACACGACGACGTAGCCGAGCTGCAGCAGCGCGTTCGACCCGAACGAGTCGAACGAGATCGGGTCGCGGAGCAGGTCGCCGAACCCCAGCCACTGGTGCGAGAACAGGTACGGGTGCAGCCAGTCGAGCTGGGGCAGCTGGTCGAGGACTTGGGAGGCCCCGGCCAGCACCACCGTCGCGGCCATGGCCCCGACCGGCACGTTCGTCAGTGTCGACGCGAACATGCCGATCGCCACGAGTCCGAGCATCGACATCGCCACGTACAGGGCGAGGAGCAGTGCCCGACCGGCGTACGACGCTCCGCCGACCTGGGTGCCGGACAGCAGGGTGACCGGACCGATCGGGAACAGCACGGCACCGATCGCCGCACCGACGAGCACCACGAGCAGCGTCGCTGCCAAGCAGAACGCGACCGCGCCGGCGAACTTGACCAGGATGAACCGCACCCGGCCGGTCGGGGCGACGAGCAGGTAGCGGATGGTGCCGTGGCTGGCCTCGCCCGCGACGGTGTCGCCCGCGACCACGCCGACCGTGAGCGGCAGGAACAGCGGGATCGACACCGTCAACGCGGTGAACGCCACGAACAGGCCGTTGTTGGTGATGTCGCCGAGGAACGCCGGGCCGCCGTCGTCACCGTCGGTCGTCAGCTTCACGGCGACCGCGATCAGGATGGGGACGAGCGCGAGCGCCCCGAGCATCGCCCAGGTCCGGCGGCGGCGGAACACCAGCGCGAGTTCGGAGCCGAGCAGGGCGAAGGGACGCTGGCGGCGCGGTGTCTCGGCATCGGCCTCGGCGTCGGGCAGTGCACGGGCAGTGTCAGGCAGCGACATCGAAGCCCTCTCCGGTGAGCGCGACGAACAGGTCCTCGAGCGTGCCGCCGCCGACCGTCAGCCCACGGACGCGGACGTCGGCGCGGACGAGTTCGGCGGTGATGGTCTCGGGCAGCAGCTCGTGCGGCAGGTCGGCGACCAGGACGTCCGCGCCGCCGTCGTGGCGGGGGACGAGGCCGAGCCGGCTCAGCACGCTGCCGGCCTGCCCGACGTCGGGCGTGCGGACGGTCACGGTGCGCGCCCCGGCCGAACGGAGTTCGTCGAGTTCGCCCTGTGCCACGAGCTTGCCGGTGCGCATCACCGCGGCGTGGGTGCAGACCTGCTCGATCTCGGCGAGCAGGTGACTCGACACGAACACCGTCGTGCCGTCGTCCGCCAGGGACCGGATGAGGTTGCGGACCTCGCGCGTGCCCTGCGGGTCGAGGCCGTTCGTGGGTTCGTCGAGCACCAGCAGGTCGCGCGGGGACAGCAGGGCGTTGGCCAGGCCGAGCCGTTGCTTCATGCCGAGCGAGTACGCGTGCGCCTTCTTGTCGGCCGCGTGCGTCAGGCCGACCCGGTCGAGGGCACTGGCCACGCGGGCCGTGCGGGTGCGAGGATCCGACGTGGGGTCCGCCGCGTCGAAGCGCTGCAGGTTCGCGCGCCCGGACAGGTACGGGTAGAACGCCGGCCCCTCGACCAGGGCACCGACGCGCGGCAGCACCTGGTGGAGCGCCTTCGGCATCGACTGGCCGAGTACCTCGATCGTGCCGCCGGTCGCGCTCGACAGCCCGAGGAGCATCCGGATCGTGGTCGTCTTGCCGGAGCCGTTCGGCCCGAGGAACCCGAACACCGCACCGCGCGGCACCGACAGGTCGATGCCGTCGACGGCGCGTTGCTTGCGGAAGACCTTCTGGAGGCCCGTGGTGCGGATCGCGAGGTCGGTGCCCGTGGTCGGACGGGTCGCGTCCACGGCGGCCGGTTCCGTCGTGTGCGCGGGTTCCGGTGTGCTCACTTCGCGGCGGCGACCAGCGACGACACCGGCACGGCGCCGGCGAGGACCCGGCCGTCGTCGGTCAGGTAGACCGACACGAGCGAGGTCTGGACGGCACGGCCGCCGTCGACGGCCTTCGTGAGCTGGCCGAGCAGGCCCGACGCCTCGTCACCGAGGGACGACTGGTCCACCGTGCCGGCGGGGAGCTCGGCGATCGTGCCCCAGCCCTCGCCCGTGAAGGTCGGCTCGTCACCGTCGTGCGCACCGCGGGTGTGGTCGCCCTTCGCGTGCGTACCGTGCTCGGCGTCGGACAGGTCCTTCTCGGTGACCTTCGCGTTCGACGGGGGCGTGAAGTCGAAGAGCCGCGCGGCCGGGGCGCCGTAGTCGAGGCTCGTGAACCCGACCTGCACCGCGGGGTCGTCCTGCCCGGCGGCCTGGATCGTCGCGCGCAGCGGGAGTCCGGTCTGCTGGTCGACCGCCAGTCGGACGGTGCCGACCAGGGTGTCGGAGGACTTCGGCGTCAGCGTGATCTGCCAGGCGTCGTGACCCGCGACGCTGACCTCGGTCGGCTTCGAGACCGTGGTGCTCGGGGTGATGGCGTCGATCGCCTGCTCAGCGATCTCGGTCGGCGTGGCGGTGCCGTCCTGCGGGTCCTTCGCCGAGTCGGAGGGGAGGGTCACGTGGGTGGCCGTGCGCTCCTTCGAGTCCCAGGTCCAGACCTCGGACCCGTTGCGGACCACGTCCTGCTCGGCGAGCTGCTGTGTCAGCTGGACACGCTGCTTGTCGGGGCCGTCGACGTACACGCGGGCGGTGTGCGATGCGGTGAGCAGCCCGAGCACGTCCGAGGCGTCGCCCTCGAGCGAGGAGCCGCCGGAACCGGTCGGCAGTTCGGGGAGTCCGAGGTCGCTCGACTGCGAGAGCTTGCCGGAGTACTGCGCGTCCGAGGACTTCGCGATGCTGGCGATGACGTCGGCCGCGGTCGGGTTCGTCCCCGCGATCGGGTCGTTCGCCGCGTTCGCGATCATCGGGGCGGCGACGGCGCCGGCGACGACCACCGGCGCGATGACTGCTGGCAGCCAGGCTGACTTCTTCATCGGGTTCCCCTCGTGGAGCATCGGAGTCGTGAGTACGGTACGTCCGGCCCCCGACAGGACGCTGGGCGTCTCGACCGGGGAGAACATGTTGTCCACACTCGTTCGTCGGACCCCACCGCGTCGTCGACCTCGGGTATGATCGAACCCATCACGATCAGCCCGTCGCCATTCGGCCCGGGCTGATTTTCTTTTCACCTGGGGGTGTGGTGGTCGAGTACTCGAAGCCCTGGCTCACGTTGGATCAGCAGGTCGAGCAGCTTCGCAGCCGAGGGCTCGTCGTCGAGTCCCACCGGGCGGCCTCCGACCTGCTCGACCGAGTCGGTTACTACCGCCTGACGGGCTACCTCCACCCGCTCCGACAGCCGGACGCCGTTGATGGTGGATACGAGGTCGCGGGGCACATCACGCTGCGTGAGACGTACCGAACCGGAGCGTCGATCGAGCACGCCCGTTCCCTGATGGACTACGACCGCGCGCTGCGGCTCCTCGTGCTCGACGGAGTCGAGCGGATCGAGGTCGCAGTACGCACCAAGATCGCCCACGTGCTCGGCCGGAACGGACCGTTCGCGCATCGGGATCCGGCCTCGTTCACTCCGTCGTTCCTCCAGGCGGGCGAAGCAGGAACGAGCGGTCACGAACGTTGGATCGAGCGCGTGCGAGCCCGGCAGGACCGATCAGACGAGGTCTTCGTCGCGCACTTCCGGACCAGGTACGACGGACAGCTGCCGGTCTGGGCGCTGACCGAGATCCTGGAGTTCGGACAGGTCGCCCGACTGTACGGCGGTCTCTCGAACGTGCTCGGGACGGAGATCGCGATGGCGCTCGGAGCGCCGTCGAAGCGTGTCCTCGGCAGCTGGCTCGCCTCGATCAACTACGTCCGGAACGTCGCGGCACATCACGCCAGGCTGTTCAACCGCAAGCTCGTGGTTGCTCCGAAACGCCCCGCGAACGTTCCCGAGTTCGACCACCTTCGACGAACCGAACACGCGAAGGTGGTGTTCGGGGTCTACGGAGTGTTGGTGGTCATGGCCTTCCTGCTGCGCCGGATCGATGCTGACTGCGCGTGGCGCGAGCGTGCCACCGCCCTGCTCCACGACTTCCCCGACGTTCCGGGTATGAGCACTGCGGATCTCGGCGCGCCGGAGAGCTGGGGTCTGGAGTCGATCTGGCGGCCCGCGGAAGGTTCGTAGACTCGGGAGGCGACCGACGGCGGTCGTGTGGCGGCGAAGGAGGCGGCATGCGGGCGGTGCTCGGTCTGGACATCGGGACGTCGAGCACGAAGGCGCTGCTGGCACGGTTCGACGGCACCGTGATCGCCGAGGTGAGCCGCCGACACGACGTCGACCGTCCGGCCCAGGGACTGGTCGAGATGGATGCGGCCGTGTGGTGGGACGAGTTCACGACCTTGACGCACGAGCTCCTCGCGCTCGTCCCCGATGCCGACGTGCAGGCGGTGGGGGTGAGCGGCATCGGCCCGTGCGTCCTGCTGACCGACGACGCGGGTGATCCGCTGCGCCCGGCGGTCCTGTACGGCGTCGACACCCGGACGGCCGACCTGCTCGACGAGGTCACGGCCGAGCTCGGGGGTGAGGACACGATCCGCGCCCGGTGTGGCTCCGGGCTGAGCACCCAGGCCGCCGGGGCGAAGCTCGCCTGGATCGCCCGGCACGAGCCCGACGTCTGGGCGCGTGCGGCCCGGTTCACGATGCCGGCGTCACGCGTGGTCGAGCTGCTGACGGGAGAGTACGTCCTCGACCACCACTCGGCCAGCCAGACCACGCCGCTCTACGACGTCCACGAGAACACCTGGATCGCCGAGTGGTGCGAGCAGCTCGCGCCCGGCCTGCCCCTGCCGCGGCTGCTGTGGTCCGGCGACCAGGCGGGCGTGGTGACGCGCGAGGCGGCCGCGGCCACGGGCCTCCCGGTCGGCATCCCCGTGACGGCCGGGACCATCGACGCGTGGGCGGAGGGCGTGAGTGTCGGGGAGTCCGTGCCGGGCCGGATGTTCCTGCAGTACGGCACCACGATGTTCATGATCGCGCCGACGGCCGAGCCGACGCCGGTGCCGGGCATGTGGACGACGGTCGGGACGCACCCGGGGCAACCGAGCGTGTCGGGTGGGATGGCGACCTCCGGGGCGATCACCGACTGGCTGCGTCGGCTGGTCGACGGCGAGTGGCCGACGATGCTCGAAGAGGCTCGGTGCGCCGGGATCGGCGCGAACGGGCTGCTGATGCTGCCGTACTTCGCGGGGGAGCGGACGCCCATCGCCGATCCGGACGCGCGCGGGGTGATCGCCGGGCTGACGGTGCGGCACACGCGTGGGGACATCTACCGGGCGACGCTCGAGGCGACGGCCTACGCGGTGCGGCACAACATCGAGGTGCTGCGTGCGGCCGGGGTCGAGGTCCGCGAGCTCGTCGGGGCCGGCGGCGGCTTGCTCGGACGGCTCTGGCCGACGATCGTGTCGGACGTCACCGGGCTGCGGCAGACAGTGCCGAGCGTGACGATCGGGGCGTGTTACGGCTCGGCGTTCCTGGCGGCGCAGCTCGTGGCCGAAGCGGGCGACCCCGTCGACATCACCGCGTGGAACCCGCCGGCCACCGTCATCGAGCCCGACCCCGTCGCGACGGCGGCCTACGAGCCCGGGTACCGCGACTACCGCGAGCTCTACGAGGCGACGAAGGCCGTCGTGCACCGCTTGGCCGCGCGCAGCTGACCGTTCGACCCCGCGCAACGGACACAGCACCGCGCAGGTGCACGGTGCTGTGTCCGGAACCTGGTTCCGCGGGAGTGCGCTCGCGCCTACGCCGGGGCGTCGACGCCGGCCGGGGCGCTGCCGTCGTACTCGCAGATGGCCTGGACCTTCGAGGCGCTCGCGCTCGTTCGGTCGAACTCGTAGCCGAGCCACTCCTTCGCCATCCGGCGGGCGACCTCGATGCCGACGACGCGCTGACCCATGCAGAGGACCTGGGCGTCGTTCGACAGGACCGAACGCTCGACGCTGAACGAGTCGTGCGCCGTGACGGCCCGGATGCCGGGGACCTTGTTCGCCGCGATCGCGACACCGAGTCCGGTGCCGCAGATCAGGATCGCGCGGTCGGCCTCACCGTTCGCCACGAGTCGCGCTGCGTCGACGGCCACGTGCGGGTACGCGGTGTGCCCGTCCGCGTCCACGCCGACGTCGACGACCGACGCGACCCGCGGGTCGGCCTGCAGGTCCTGCTTGATGATCTCCTTGTAGTCGAACCCGGCATCGTCCGAGCCGATCACGAGACGGTACGTCATGCGTGTGTTCCTTCCAGTTCGTTCGCACGGGCAGCGAGGACCTCGCCGACCCGCGTGAGGATCATCCCCATCGAGGTGGCACCCGCGTCGGGTGTCCCCAGGCTCTTCTCCGCCAGCGGTCGGGCGCGCCCGACCTTCGGCGTGAGGTCGGCTGTCTTGTCGGCCTCGTCACGAGCGACTTCCGCTGCAGCCTGCCACGCGTCGGTGAGCGAGGAGCCAGCCGACACCGAGGTCCGCAGTGCATCCACGAACGGCAGCAGTGCGTCGAGCAGCGTCTTGTCCCCGCGGGACGCTCCGCCCAGGTGGACGATCGAGTCGGCGAAGGCCTGCGCGGCCTCGACGACGTCGGACGCCTCGTACGCGGAACGGTCGTCGCGCAGCGACCGTCCGAAGGCCTCGAGTGCCGCACCCCACAGGACGCCGGAGGTGCCGCCCGCGAACTCGGCCCACGCGTCACCGGCGCGTCCGAGGACGAAGGCGACCCCTGCCTCCTGGCCGGCCCGGTCGACCGCCTTCCGGGCCGCGCCGATCCCCTTGACCATGCCGCGTCCGTGGTCGCCGTCGCCGGCGACCGCGTCGATGCGGCCGAGTTCCTCCTCGTGCTCCCGCAGGAGCGCGTCGATCGCCTCGATCGCGTCGCGTGCCGTCTGCGCGGCCTGCCGGGAGGCCCCACTCGCGTCCGGCACGACCGTCGCCTCGTCCTCGGCGTCGTCCACGGCGTCGGCCGGCAGCAACGCTGCGATCGGCGCCGCCGCCTTGCGGTACGCGGGCGTGTAGGTGTCGGCGCGCCACAGGGGGTCGAGCTCGTCGTCGAGCCACTGCAGGGTCAGCGAGCAGCCGCCCATGTCGAGGCTCGTGACGAGTTCGCCGACCTCGGGTTCGACGATCTCGAGGCCGGCGTCCCGCAGCAGCGGGAGCACGCGTCCCCAGAGCAGGAACAGTTCCTCGTACTTCGTGTCGCCGAGGCCGTTGAGGATCGGGGCGACCCGGGTGCCCGCGCTCGCCGGTCGGTCGGCGAGCAGCCGTTCGACGAGCAGCGCCGCGAGTTCGGTGGCGCGGAGCAGTGGGACGTCCTCGATGCCGGGTTCACCGTGGATGCCGAGCCCGAGTCCGAGGTGGCCGTCGGGCACGGTGAAGAGCGGCTCGGTCGCGCCGGGCATGGTGCACCCGGAGAACGCGACACCGATCGTGCGAGTGGCGGCGTTGCTGGCGTTGCCGAGGCGCTCGACCTCGTCGAGGTCCGCGCCCGCGGCGGCTGCGGCACCCATCGCCTTGAAGACCGAGAAGTCCCCGGCGATGCCACGGCGCTTCGACTCCTCGTCGGCGCTCGCGATGTCGTCCGTGACCATGACGATCCGGGTGTCGATGCCCTCGGCACGCAGCCGTTCGGCGGCGAGCCCGAAGTTCATCGTGTCACCGGCGTAGTTGCCGAACGACAGCACGACGCCCTTCCCCTGGTCGGCCGCCTTGGCGACCGAGTACACCTGCGCGGTGGACGGCGAGGTGAAGACGTTGCCGACGACGGCGCCGGTGGCGAACCCCGGGCCGACGATCCCGCAGAACGCGGGGTAGTGGCCGGAGCCGCCGCCGACGACCACCGCGACCTGGGGGTCTGCGCCCTCGGTGGGCAGGGTGACGACGCCGCCGTGGACGCCGCGGACGCGATCGGCGTAGAGCGCGAGCCAGCCGGCGAGCTGGTCCTCGGCGAACTCGTCGGGGGCGTCGTGGATCGTGGTCATGCTGGAGTCCTTCAGTGGGAGGTACGGGTGCCCTGCGGCACCTTGAGGAAGTGGATCATCACGAACGCGCAGGCGTACAGACCGACGAAGGTCCAGGTCGCAGCCTGACCGCCACCGCCGAGCGCGAAGACCGCGGCGACCACACCGGTGCCGAGGAACGCCGCACCACCGGCCGCCGTCGTGTACATCGCCATCGCGGCGCCCTTGTGCTCGGGGGCGAGCGCCGGCATGATCGCGCCCATCGGCACGAAGCCGGCGAGCAGGCAACCGAACACGCAACCGGCGACGACGGAGAGCACGTAGCCCCAGTCCGACCCGGCGGGGACGAGCTGCGGGACGTACCACCAGGCGATGAGGCCGAGGGCGGACCCGACGATGCCGAACCACTTGACGGTGCGCTGCCAGCCGATCTTGTCGCCGACCCAGCCGAACAGGGCGTTCACCAGGATGTTCGTCGCGTAGACGCACACGGTCATGAGCAGCCAGCGGCTCTGGCCCCACCCGCGCTCGTTCGCGATCACGGCGGGCAGGACGACGAACATGCCGAACTCGGGCGCGGTGTTGATCAGGCGGACCAGGAAGCCCATCAGGATCTTCGGCCGGGTGACGGTCAGGCGGATGCCGCTCGTCAGCACCTGCCAGGCGCTCTCACCCGCCGGGGCGATGCGGGAGAACCCGTTCGGCAGCCGGACGCCGAACAGCATGATGAGGAAGCCGATCACGACCAGGCCGATCGAGGCGACCATCGCGCCGGTCTCACCGATCGTGCCGCCGCCGAACACCGGGATGGCGCCGATCGCGAAGAGGGAACCGAGCGTCGGCAGACCACCCGTGAAGGCGACGTAGAACCAGCCGACCGCCGACCCGTTCCGCTCGACCGGGGTGGTGATGTTCACCCAGACCAGGAACGCGAAGGCGAAGAGCGGGTAGCCGAAGCCCCGGACGGCGTAGGCGACGGCCGCGAACGGCACGCTGCCGATGTTCAGCGCGAGCAGGAACAGCACCTCGAAGACGACCCAGACGGCGAACCCGAGGATCATCACCCGGCGCGGCCCGATCAGGTCGGAGAGGGCGCCGGAGACGTAGCTGCCGATCAGGGCGGCGAGGCTGTAGAAGGTCACGATGGTCGCGACGGTGGCCTCGGGGCTGCCGAGGACCGCGACCATGTGCGGGGTGATGAAGTTCGACTCGACACCGTTCCCGGTCATGAAGACCAGGACGGCGACGAACCCGAGGGCGAGCGGGCGGGGGATCCCCATCCGGTCGAGGCGGCCCTCGGCGCGAGGGGTCGTGGGCGCACCGGTGGCGCGCTGTGTCGTCGTTGACATGCTTGCTGACTCCAGGGGTCGGTGGGCTCAGGCCTGCAGGGACGGGAGGATCGAGACCTTGACGCTCGCGCCGGCGGAGTCGCCGACCAGGTCGAGGGCCTCTTGGAACCGCTCGAGCGGGAACTGGTGCGTGCAGATCTCCGACATCGGCAGGGTCTCGGCCTCGAGCAGCTTGATCGCCGCCGGCCAGGTGTGCGGGCCGAGGTGGGCACCCCGGACGTCGAGCTCCTTGTCGTCCGAGATGATCGACCAGTCGACGGAGACGGCGTCCTTGAACACCGAGTACTCGACGAAGGTGCCGAGCTTGCGCAGCAGGTTGAGGCCCTGGGGGACCGCGGACGGGTGGCCGGTCGCCTCGATGTAGACGTCGGCGCCGTACCCGTCGGTGAGCTCCTTGACCCGGGCGACCGCGTCGTCCTCGGCGATGTTGATCGTCAGGTCCGCGCCGACCTTGCGGGCCAGCTCGAGCTTCGCCTCGACCACGTCGAGCGCGATGATCCGGAGCGGGTTCTTCTGTCGAGCACCGGCGATGGCGGAGAGGCCGATCGGCCCGGCGCCGGCGATCACGACGGTGTCGCCGAACTTGATGTCTCCGCGCTCGACGGCGTGGAAGGCGCAGGACAGCGGCTCGGCGAACGCGGCGACCTGACCGGGCAGGGCGCTCGACACCGGGTGGGTCAGGGCCTTGGCGGGGACGAGCACGTACTCGGCCATCGCGCCGTCGTAGCCCTTGAACCCGAACATGTCGTGGACGTTGCACATCCAGTACGCGCCCTCGAGGCAGTAGCGGCACTCCCAGCACGGCACGATCTGCTCGCACGCGATGCGGTCGCCGAGCGAGACCTTCCGCTTCGCCAGGGTGTCGTCGTCGCCGGACACGATCGTGCCGACGAACTCGTGCCCGGGGATGCGGTCCGTCTCGGCCCAGGCGGCGCGGTTCTCGTCACCCCAGAACTTCGCGGCGCCGTGGTAGCACTTCAGGTCGCTCGCGCAGATGCCGACGGCGTCGGTGCGGAGGAGGAGCTCGCCGGGGCCGGGCGTCGGTACGGGGCGTTCCTCGAGCCGGTAGTCGCCCGGGCCGTGGACGACGACGGCTCGCATCGTCGTGGGGATGGTCGTGGTGGCGGTCGTGGCCGCGTTCTCGGTCGTCGTCGACATGCGCTGCTCCTTCGTTGGATGGCTTCGGCGACGACTGTACACCTCGCAGAACGTTTGTCCAGAACACAATTTCTGCTAGGTTCGACCCGACGCAAAGGAGCGAACATGACGACCAGCACCACCACCGACTTCGCCGCGGCCCTGCGCCCGGGCCCGGACACCGTCGACCTGACGAACGACTTCACCGGCCGCACCGCGGTGGTGACCGGCGGCGCGTCCGGCATCGGGAACGCCATCGCTCGGGCACTCGCCGGACGGGGTGCGCGGGTCGCGATCGTCGACGTCCGTGCCGACGGCGCCACGACGGCGGCGGCCGGCTTGCCGGGCGCGGGCCTCCATGCCGGGTTCGGCTGCGACGTGACGGACGAGACGTCCGTGGCGCGCACCGTCGCCGACGTCGTCGCGCACTTCGGTCGCGTCGACGTGCTCGTCAACTGCGCCGGGATCGCCGCCCTCGCTCCGGCGGACGAACTGTCCGCCGAGACCTGGTCGAGGACGATCGACGTCAACCTGACCGGCACCTTCCGCGTCGCCCAGGCCGTCGGCCGGCACATGCTCGCCGCCGGGTACGGGCGCGTGGTGAACATCGCCTCGCAAGCCGCGCACGTCGGCATCGACGGGCACGCCGCCTACTGCGCCTCGAAGGCGGGCGTCATCGGCCTCACCCGGGTCCTCGCGCTCGAGTGGGGCGGGCGCGGCGTCACCGTGAACACCGTGTCGCCCACGGTGGTCCTCACCGACCTCGGCCGTGCCGCGTGGGCGAACGAGAACGGCATCCGGCACCAGGACGAGATCCCCACCGGCCGCTTCGCCACCCCCGACGAGATCGCCGCCGCGGTGCTGTTCCTGGCGGGGGAGTCGAGCGCGATGGTGAACGGCGCCGACCTCCGGGTGGACGGCGGGTTCACGATCCGCTGACGGGTGCCAGGGATACGATCGGCGCATGTCCGCCGAGAACCCTGCCGCCGAGGGTGCCCGGACCCGGTTCCCGCTCGACACCGTGTACCAGGCGGCGCGGATGTACTACCTCGAGGACGCCACCCAGGTCGAGATCGCGTCGCGTCTCGGTGTCTCGCGTCCGACGGTGTCGCGGCTCGTGGCCGAGGCGCGCAAGGCCGGACTCGTCCGCATCGAGGTCGTCGACCCGTTCCAGGACGAGACCGTCGCGCTCGCCGAACGGCTGCAGGTCGTGCTCGGCATCCGAGCGGTGCACCTGGCCGCCGTCACGCACACCGCCACGCTCGGCGCCGACCTCGCCGCGCCCCTCGCCGCTGCGGTCGAGGGCATGGGACTCGTCCCGGGTGACGCCGTCCTGATGTCGTCGGGCCGCACGGTGTACGACGTCGCACACGCCGGCATGCCGAGCCTGCCCGGCGTGCAGCTCGTCCCGACGGTGGGCGGCCAGGCCGACCCGATGCCGTGGTTCCAGACGAACGAGATCACCCGGACCGCTGCGGAGCACTCCGGAGCGATCCCCGCCTTCCTGTTCGCGCAGGCGCTGCCGTCGCCCGCGATGCGCTCCTCCCTCGACGAGGACCCGGCCTTCCAGCACGTCGTCGGGCTCTGGGGTCGGGCGAAGGGTGCGATCCTCGGCATCGGGGCCCCGACCCCGACGCGCGACGCCCTGGCGCGGGGCGTCCCCGTCGAGGACGCCGCGTTCGACCACGCTGCTGGTGACGTCTGCCTCAACTTCTACGCCGCGGACGGTTCGCCCATCGAGTTCCCCGGCAGTGACCGGATGGTCCGGACCTCACGCGAGGTCCTGTCCGGTGTGCCGCACGCCGTGGGCGTGGCCGTCGGCGCCGCCAAGGTCGGCAGCATCGTCGGTGCGGTGCGCGGAGGGCTCGTCAACGAGCTGGTGTCGGACGCCGCGACGGCCCGCGCCCTGCTCGACGCGCTCGCCTGAGCGGTCTGCCGCGACCACAGGGCGGACGGGAGGCGCGGGGCGGGGCCGCACCGTGCCTCCCGTCCGCCCGTCGCCGCGTCTAGTGCGTGCGCCGCACGTCCCAGAGGTGGTGGACGGGGTCGTGCGCGTAGTACGTCGCGAGGCTCGCGACGGTGAAGGCACTGCCGTCCGACCGCAGCCCCGTGCGCTCGAGCTGGTCGTCACGGACCTCGTCGAACGCCCGCGCTGCCCGGTGTGCGGCCTCGCCGAGCTCCCGGACGACGACGGCCGGGTCCTGCTCGCCGTACTGGTCCTGGACCGCGGTGGCGTCCTGGTCCCAGTTCGGGAACGTCGGGGCGTCCTCGGCGAGCATCAGGGCGAGCCGCTCGGTCATCTTCCGGTGTACGTCGCGCACGTGGGCGCCGTACTCGAGTGCCGACCAGGTGTGGTCGTCGGGACGCTCGCGCACGTCGGCCCGGCCGAGTTCGGTCGGCCACGCGGTCGTGTTCGCGTCGATGATCCCCGGCACGTCGCGGATCGACACCGTGGTGCCGTCGTAGCCGCACTCGGGGCAGGTGCCCTCGATGACCCAGGTCCAGCTCTTCGTCTCGGGTTCGATCGCCATGCGCCGATGTTATGTCCTCGTTACTCAGCGTCGCCGATCCGCAGACGCATGCGGATCGGGCACTCCCCCCGTTCGGGTGACACGCCGCTGCCTGAGAATCACCGGCCAATGACATTTCGGTTGCTCGGTAACGTCGCTCGCTGTTCCCGAGCCGGTCTCCACCGGCCCGAGCCGGTCCCTGCCGGCTCGTCACGATCCTCGAGGAGAGACATGGGCTCCGATCCCAGCCGTACCCCGACCCGGCCGCACCGACGTCTGCGTGAGAGCGACGTCACCGTGGTCGACAAGAGCATGATGCGCCGCGCGGTGAGCGGCATGGTCGTCGGCAACACGATGGAGTGGTACGACGTCGGTGTCTACGGCTACCTGGCGGTCACGATGGGGAAGGTCTTCCTGCCGACCGCCGAGCCCGCCGTGCAGATCCTGTTCAGCCTCGGTGTCTTCGCTGCGACGTACATCGCCCGTCCGCTCGGCGGCATCGTCTTCGGCCGTCTCGGTGACCGCATCGGCCGCCAGAAGGTGCTCGCGACGACGCTCATCATGATGGCAGCGTCGACGTTCCTCATCGGAGCGCTGCCCGCCTACGCGACGATCGGGGTGTTCGCACCGATCGTGCTGGTCGTGCTGAAGCTGGCGCAGGGGTTCTCCACCGGCGGTGAGTACGCCGGCGCGACGACTTTCGTGACCGAGTACGCCCCGGACCGTCGCCGCGGGTTCTTCGCGAGCATCCTGGACTTCGGCAGCTACCTGGGCTTCGCGCTCGGTGCGACCGTGGTCTCGGTGCTGCAGATCACCCTCGGCGAGGACGCGATGGTCGCCTACGGCTGGCGCTTCCCGTTCCTGGCAGCCGGTGTGATCGGCGTCGTCGCGATCTGGTTCCGTCTGCGCATCGAGGAGTCGCCGGTGTTCCAGGCGACCCAGGCCGCGCAGGAGGCCGCGTCCGAGACCCGTGCGTCCTTCGACGGGGAGCGTCCCGCGAACGTGCTCGTGATGGTCCGGGACCACTGGCGGCCGATCGTCATCGCGATCATGCTCGTCGCGGCGTCGAACACCGTCGGGTACGCCCTGACCTCGTACATGCCGACCTACCTGACCGACTCGCTCGGGTACTCCCCGCTCGACGGCACACTGCTGACGATCCCGGTGCTCCTGCTGCTGGCGGTCATGCTCCCGCTCACCGGCAAGCTGTCCGACAAGCTCGGTCGACGCGTCGTGATGTGGATCGGTGCCGCGACGACCGTGGTGCTCGTGGTGCCGGCGTTCATGCTGATCGGGCACGGTGCGCAGTGGTCCACGCTGGCCGGACTCGGGCTGCTCGCACTGATGACCGCACTGTGGGTGTCGAACCAGGCTGCGTCGCTGCCGGCGCTGTTCCCGACCTCGACGCGGTACGGCGGCATGGGCTTCGCCTACAACATCGCCATCGCGGTCTTCGGTGGGACCACACCCCTGATCGTGCAGGCGCTGCTGACCGTGACCGGGGACGAGCTCGCTCCCGCGTACTTCCTGATGGCGATGAGCGTCGTCGGTGCGATCGGCGTCTTCTGCATGAAGGAGTCCTCGCGGCGTCCGCTGCCGGGTTCGATGCCGGCGGTGGAGACCGAGGCCGAAGCGAAGGAACTCGTGCTCACGCAGGACACGAACCCGAACCTGGACCTGGGGGACCTGCCGTTCGCCGCGCAGGACGCTGCCGCCCGGGCCGCGGGCGAGGCCGCCGACGCCGAGGCCGTGCCGGCGCGCTGACCCTGGGGCGCTTGCGGGTCGCTCGACTCGGAACGACGATGTCGATGTCGTACGACATCGGCCTCGTCGTTCGTTGCACGCGCGGGCTGTTGCACGGGAGTGGGAACGACATCGTGGTCGTCGCACGACGTCGAGGATGTCGTTCGGAGTCGGAGTCGGAGCAGTCGTGCTCCCGCCTCACTCGTGCCGGTGCTCCGACGCCGGGTCCACCGCCGGCCACAGGGGGAACGGGTCCGCCCACCCGCGCCACAGGTCCGGCCCGGCCAGCAGCTCCGGCGGCGTGAGCAGTGCCCCGTCGAGGGCCCGTTCGATCGCCCGCACGTCGAGCCGCTCGCCGACGAACCACAGCGCCTGCCCGATCGGGGCGTCGGCGTCCCACGACGGATTCGCGGTGGGGTCGAGCGCCAGCATCGCCCCGAAGCTCGACCACGAGCCGACGTGGTCCGGGCGTGATGCCAGCCGGAAGAACCCCTTCGAGCGGAGCACTCGGCCCGAGGCCCCGGCGGCCAGGTCCCGCTCGATGACGGCTGCCAGTCGCCCGGGGTGGAACGGCAGCGGCTCCCGGTAGCGCATCGCGACCAGGTCGTCGCGGGCGTCCCGGCCGGTGTCGGCGCCGCTCGACAGGGCGCGCATCCACCCGGCACCCGAGGCCAGGACCCGAGCGGCCCCGCCGTTCGACGCGGGCAGGTCGCGCGCGGTCCTGAGTGCGGGCAGCGCCACGATCACGGCCTGCGGCGCGAGCCGGTGCAGCAGTGCGACCAGTGCGCGACGGCGGCGCAGGGACAGCGGAGCGAGACGGTCGAGCGCGATCACGGTCGCGTACTCGACGAGTGATGCGACCCGGTCGGCGGCCACGAACGCGTCGTCGACGTCGGACCACAGCAGGTGGGCGACGTCGTCGGCGCGCAGCACCCCGACCACGTGTCGGAGCACCCGGTCGTCGCCGGTCTCGCTCCGGGCGGCGTTCGCGAGCATCATGCCCACGGCGCGGGCGTCGGAGCCGGGTCGCAGGGTGACGACGAGGCCGTGGTCGGCGTCGGGGCCGCAGGCGCGGTCGAGGTGGTCGGCCCGCTCGGCGACCGCGCGGGCCGCGGCGAACGCACTCCCGTCGACGTGCATCCGGTGCCCGGTGGTGATCCGGGCGGCGACGCGGTCGGCGTCGGCCTCGTGGAGGGCGGTGACGAGGGTGATGGCAGCAGCACGCATGTCGGGTACCCTACCTGAAAACCGTTCTCAACAAGAGAACGCCGACGGAGGAGAACCATGAAGGTCCGCAACTCGCTCAAGGCACTCAAGAAGATCCCCGGCTCGCAGGTCGTCCGTCGCCGCGGCCGGGTCTACGTCATCAACAAGCAGAACCCCCGCTGGAACACCCGCCAGGGCTGACGTCGGCGGTGGTCCGTAGGGTGGATCCATGCGACTGCTGCTCATCCGCCACGGCCAGACCCCCGCGAACGTGAACGGTGTCCTCGACGCCGTGGTGCCCGGACCCGGACTGACCGAGCTCGGCCAGCAGCAGGCGGACGCCCTGCCGGCAGCCCTCGCCGACCGGGGCATCGAGCGGCTCTTCGCCTCGACCATGATCCGGACGCAGGTCACCGCGGCACCCCTGGCGGCGTCGCTCGGGCTCGAGCCCGTCGTGCTGCCCGGTCTGCGTGAGATCGAGGCCGGGGACACCCAGGGCAAGAGCGACAAGGTGTCCGTGCAGCTGTACATCTCGACGGTGCACGGCTGGTCCGGCGGGGACCGCACGACCCGGATGCCGGGGGCGGAGAGCGGGCTCGAGTTCTTCGAGCGGTACGACGACGCCGTGCGGCAGATCGAGGCCACAGGCGTCGGCGTGGCGGCGGCGGTGAGTCACGGTGCGGCGATCCGTACCTGGGCGAGCGCGGCCGCCGACAACACCCCTGACCACTTCGGCACCAAGCGCCACCTGGAGAACACCGGCATCGTCGAGCTCGAGGGGTCCTTCGCCGACGGCTGGCACCTGGTCGACTGGGAGGGCGAGCCGATCGGTGGTGACCAGCTCATCGACCGCACCGCGCTGGACCCGACCGGCGAGCGCTACTGACGCGCGATCGCGACCGGGCGAACGGAACGAGACCAGACGAACGACGGGAGGTGGGCCCCACCCGCCGGTACCGGCGCACCGCGCCAGCGGGGTGACGGCCGAGACGGGAGGGACGGTACCAGCTGGTACCGGGCCTCCCGTCCGGATGCGGTCGCGTCGACTACGCGAGCTGCGACGCCGACGCCTGTGCCGTTGCGGACGTCAGCGGCACGATCACGCGGTGCGCCTCGCGCAGCACGTCGAGCGTGCGCTGGACCTCGTCCGCGCGCTCCTCGGGCGTCCAGTCGAGCGCCCCGGCGAGCACGTCGGCCAGCTCGTCGAGCAGGTCGATCGTGACACCGCCGACGAACGCGAGGTTCGTGCGGCGCAGCACCACGTCGACCAGGTGGACGGCCTGCTCGTGCTCGGCGAAGTACGCGACCTCGGCGCGGGTGAGCGACGGGTCGGACTCGAGCGCCTCGACGGGGCCGTCGGTCAGGACGTCCACGACCTCGGCGGCACGGGTGCCGTAGCGCTCCAGCAGGCCTTCGACCAGGGACTCGTCCAGACCGTCACGGTGCGAGGTGATCCACAGGGCGCGCTGCGCGTCGGTGGTCGGGAACTCCTTGCCACCGCCGATCGCCATGCCGGTCGTGTCGACCTTGCGGGTCATCCCGAGCTTCGTGGTGGCCTCGGTCGACAGGTGTGCGGCGAGGGCGCGGAACGTCGTCCACTTGCCGCCGACGAGCGACAGCACGGTCGAGTCCGGCAGTCCGGCGATCTGGGTGTCCACGATCCGGTAGTCACGCGACACGAAGCCGGGGGCGGTGTCCTCGTGGCGGGGGAGCGGGCGGATGCCGGAGTAGCTGTAGACGATGTGGTCGCGGGTGACGTCGATCTGCGGGAACACGTGCTTCACGAGCCCGAAGAAGTAGTCGATCTCCTCGTCGGTCGTCGTGACCGGCTTCGAGGGGTCGGCGTCGATGTCGGTCGTGCCGATGAGGACCCGGCCCTTGAGCGGGTAGATGAGGACGATGCGTCCGTCGTCGTTCTCGAAGAACAGTTCGCGGCCCTTGGTGGCCTCGAGCAGCTCGTCGTTCTGGACGACGATGTGGGAGCCCTTGGTGCCGCCCATGAACTTCGTCTCGCCGCCGAACGCCTCGTTCGTCAGGTCGGTCCAGGGGCCGGACGCGTTGATGACGACCTCGGCGGAGAACACGAACTCCTCGCCGGTCTCGCGGTCGCGCAACAGCACGCCACCGTCGCGGGTGCCGGCTGCCTCGACGTAGTTCGTCGCGCGGGCGGTCGCGGCGGAACCGGTCCCGGTGCCCGCGGCGATGCCGTCCTTGAGGACGTCGAGGGCCAGGCGCTCGGGCTCGTGCACGCTCGCGTCGTAGTAGGTGCCCGTGTACTTCAGGTCCTTGTTGAGGGCGGGCATGTCCTCGAGCGCGGCCTTCTTGGTGCGGAAGACGTGCTTCGGGACGGAGCCGCCGTCGCGCGAGAAGGAGTCGTAGATCGTCATGCCGATCTTGATGAGCATCGCGCCGCGCTCCTTGGTGGAGCGCTGCTTGTGCGTCAGCATGCGCAGCGGGGCGTTCATGATGCCGGAGAACGTCGAGAAGATCGGCATCGTCGTCTGCAGCGGCTTGACGTAGTGCGGGGCGATGCGGATGAGGCCGTTGCGCTCCTGGACGCTCTCGCGCACCAGGCGGAACTCGCCGTTCTCGAGGTAGCGGATGCCGCCGTGGATCATGTGGCTCGACGCAGCGGACGCACCGGAGGCGTAGTCGCCGCGCTCGACCAGGGCGACGTCGACGCCCTGCAGCGCGAGGTCGCGGAACGTGGCGATGCCGTTGATGCCGCCGCCGACGACGAGGACCTGCGCGTTCGGGCGCTCGGTGAGGGCGGTCACCGTGTTCCGGGGCTGTGTCTTCTTCGACATGGTTCGTCGCTTCCTTCGTCGGTTCTCGTGGTCAGGATCGATCGTGCGCCGGTTTGGGAGGTCGGGCAACTCGCGTGCACGAACGTGCAGCACACGTGTCGTGCGCTCCGATCCGGCGGCCGGGAGGCGCGACAGGGGTTGCAGAGGCCGTGCACGTCCGTGCATGGTTGCGTTCGACAGATCGGAGCACCATGAGCGATGCGGCTCAGCCCATGCGCACGCAGCAGGCGCTGCGCGCCGCCCACCTGTACTACCTGCAGGACCTGACGATGGACGCCATCGCGGACGAACTCGCGACCTCGCGCTCCTCGGTGTCGCGCCTGCTGAAGTACGCCAGGGACACCGGCCTCGTCGACATCCAGATCCGCTCACCCCTCGACCAGGCGGCCGCGCTGAGCCGCAGCATCCGCTCGCGGTTCGGGGTGCACGCGCACGTCGTGCCGGTGCCGGACCACACGAGCGACGTCGACCGCCTGGAACGGGTCGCCCTGTCCGCCGCCCGGATCCTGACGCAGTACGTCGAGTCGAACATGGTGATCGGGATCTCGTGGGGCTCGACGGTGAGCGCGGTCAGCCGGTACCTGGTGCCGAAGACCACGCACGGGTCGACCATCGTGCAGATCAACGGTGCCGCGAACACCCGGACCACGGGCATCGTCTACGCCTCGGAGATCCTGCGGCGGTTCGGCGAGGCCTACGGTGCGTTCGTGCAGCAGTTCCCGGTGCCCGCGTTCTTCGACGACCCCGCCACGAAGGAGGCGCTGTTCCGCGAGCGCTCGATCCGCCGCGTGCTCGACCTGCACGAGCGGATGGACCTGGTCGTGTTCGGTGTGGGCGCCCCGCAGGCCCCGGTGCCGTCGCACGTGTACTCCGGCGGCTACCTCGACCCCGCGGACCGCGACGAGCTGACGAAGGCGCAGGTCGTCGGCGACGTCTCGACGGTGTTCTACCGGGCTGACGGGTCGTGGCGGGACATCGGCGTGAACGCACGCGCCGGCGGGCCGGACCTCGACACCATCAAGCGCGCTCCGCGTCGGGTGTGCGTCGTCGCGGGCCGCTCGAAGGCGGCGTCGTTGCGGGGTGCGCTGGCGTCCGGGCTCGTCACGGACCTGATCCTGGACGAGAGCGTCGGGCAGGCGATCCTGCAGCCCTGAGTCAGGATGTGACCCGGTTCTGTCGGAGGTGCCGGGTACGGTCTCGGCCATGGTGATCTCGATGGACCGACCGGGCGGCCGGTACTCCCGACGCGTGGTCGGCAGTGACGTCGACCAGGCGCTCGCGTTCTTCGGGCGCGACTACGACTTCCGGGCGCCCACGGTCCGGCGCACCCGCCCGACCGCGCACTGGGACTTCGCCGGCGTCGGCGACGACCGGATGTCGCTGCGGTCGTCGCGGTTCATGGTCGACCTGCGCAGCGAGAGCCAGGTCGACGACGAGTTCCTGGTGGCCTGGATGCGGAGTGGCTCCAGCAGGATCACCTGCGGCGGCGAGACCTGGGCGCTCGAAGCCGGTGTGCCCGTCGTGCTGCCGTTCGCCGAGCCGTACTCCCTGCACCACCGCGACATCGCGCTGAACCTGGTGCACCTGGACCGCGACTTCGTCCGGGCGTTGGTCGGCGAGGACGACTTCGCCTTCGAGCCGATGCAGCGCCCGACGGCTGCGGGGACGGCCGCGTGGCAGGACGTGGTCCGGACGCACTCGTCGACGTGGCTCGACGTCGACCACGACCTCGACCCGATCGCGCAGCGCGACATCGCCGAGGCCTTCGCGACCGCTGCGATCCGTGCGTTCCCGCAGCGCGACCGCTGGCGCTCGACCGTGGCCGGCGGCGGTCCGGAGCACGGCCGCGTCCGGCGGGCGCTCGACTTCGTGCACGAGCACGCCCGCGAACCCATCGGCACACCCGAGATCGCCGCGGCGGCGGGGCTGAGCCCGCGTGGGCTGCAGCAGTCCCTGCGGCGGCACCTCGACCAGACGCCCGGCGACCTGCTGCGCGGGGTGCGGCTCGACGGTGCGCGGGCGGACCTCGTCGGGGGTGCGCGCGACGAGACCTCGGTGGCCGAGATCGCCCGGTCGTGGGGCTTCGGGCACCTCGGGCGGTTCTCGGCGACGTACCGTGCCCGCTTCGGCGAGCTGCCGAGCGAGTCGCTCCGCATGCACTGACCGCCGTGGGACACCGAGCCGAGGGTCCACCCGGCGGCGGTAGCGTGACGGCATGGACACCGTCGTCACCGCGCTCCGCGCCGCCCTGCAGGACCCCGACGGCACCGTCGTCCGGACCGAACCGGCCGTGCTCGACGCCGCGCGGACCGACAAGTCCGGCTGGATCGCACCCGGCGCCCCGGTCGCGGTCGTCGAGGCCCGCACCGTCGAGCACGTGCAGGCCACACTCCGGACCTGCTCGGGCCTGGGCGTCGCCGTCGTCCCGCGTGGCGCCGGCACCGGTCTGGCGGGTGGCGCGAACGGCACCGAGGGCACGGTGGTGCTCAGTGTCGCGAGGATGGACCGCATCGTCGAGGTGTCCGTCGAGGACGAACTCGCCGTCGTCGAACCCGGGGTGCTCAACGGTGCGCTGAACGCCGCCGTCGCCGAGCACGGGCTGCGCTTCGCACCGGACCCGGCGAGTGCGGCGATCGCGAGCGTCGGCGGTAACATCGCCACCAATGCCGGTGGCCTGCGGTGCGTGAAGTACGGCGTCACGCGCGAGGCCGTGCTCGGGCTCGACGTCGTGCTGGCGGACGGCCGGCTCGTGTCGACCGGCCACCGCACCGTCAAGGGGGTGACCGGTCTCGACCTGACGGCGTTGCTCGTCGGGTCCGAGGGCACGCTCGGTGTCATCGTCGGCGCGACGGTCCGACTCGTCCCGATCCCGGCGGGGGAGCCCGCGACCCTCGGGGCCGTCTACCCGACCGTGCAGCAGGCCGCCGCCGCGGCAGCGGCCGTGGTGGCGGGGGCGGACCGCCCGTCGACGGTCGAGTTGCTGGACGCTCTGGCCCTCGAGGGGATCGCGGCGTACCTCGGATCCGAGGTGATCGTCGAGACGGTGGGGAGCACCGCGGCGGGCGGGGTCTTCCTGCTCGTGGAGTTCGACGGTCCGGGCGCGACCGAAGCGGCGCTGGGAGCCGTGCCGCGCCTCCAGGCCGAGGGCGGAACCGTGCACCTGGCCGGGTCGGCGGCGGAACGCGAGCGCCTGCTGACGATCCGCCGGTCCTTCCACGCCGCGATGGAGTCGCGCGGTCGGGTGCTCATCGAGGACGTCGCGGTGCCGCGCAGCCGGCTCGCCGAGATGTTCGCCCGCGTGGAGGAGATCGGCCGCGAACACGGCGTCCCGATCCCGACCGTGGCGCACGCCGGTGACGGCAACCTGCACCCGAACTTCGTCTTCGACGGCGACGAGGTGCCTGCTCACGTCTGGGACGCCGCCGATGCGATGTTCCGGGCGGCGATCGAGCTGGGTGGGACACTGACCGGCGAGCACGGCGTGGGGGTGTTGAAGCGTCGGTGGATCGGCGACGAGCTCGGCGACGACGTCCTCGAGCTGCAGCGGGGGATCCGACGGGTGTTCGACCCGGCAGGCATCCTGAACCCGGGCAAGGTCTTCTGAGTCGCCACCCGCCGAATCCCATCGCACGGATGTGCCGCGCATCGTTCGAACATTCGGCCGTAACGTCACCGCAACGAATCCGGCGCTGAATGGTGTGGACGAGAGCACCACCCACGAAGGAGTCTGCGATGCGCATCGGCGTCCCCACCGAGATCAAGAACAACGAGTACCGCGTGGCGGCCACCCCGGCGGGTGTCGCGGAGCTGGCGCTGCACGGCCACCAGGTCCTGGTGCAGGCCGGGGCCGGCACCGGGTCGGCGTTCCCCGACGACGAGTACCGCGCCGCGGGCGCCGAGATCGTCGACACCGCGGACGAGGTCTGGGCGCGCGCCGAGCTGATCCTGAAGGTCAAGGAGCCGGTGGCGTCCGAGTACCCGCTCATCCGTCCGGGCCAGGTGCTCTTCACGTACCTGCACCTGGCGGCCGACCGTCCGCTGACCGATGCACTCATCGACTCCGGGGCCACCGCGATCGCCTACGAGACCGTGCAGCTGCCGGACCGCTCACTGCCCCTGCTGTCGCCGATGTCCGAGGTCGCCGGGCGGCTGTCCGCCCAGGTCGGCGCCTACAACCTGATGCGCACGAACGGCGGACGCGGGCTGCTGCTCGGTGGGGTGCCCGGAACACCGAAGGGCCGCGTCGTCGTGATCGGCGGTGGCGTCGCGGGGGAGCACGCCGCGACGATGGCGCTCGGGATGGGGGCCGACGTGACCGTCTTCGACATCAGCCTGCCCCGCCTGCGCGCGCTCGATGCCCGGTTCGACGGGCGGATCACGACGCTGCGGTCCTCGGCGCACGCCATCGCTGCAGAACTCAGGGAGGCCGACCTGGTGATCGGATCGGTGCTCATTCCCGGGGCGTCCGCGCCGAAGCTCGTCACCGACGCCATGGTCGCGGACATGCGGCCGGGATCGGTGCTCGTCGACATCGCGATCGACCAGGGCGGCTGCTTCGAGGGCTCGCACCCGACCACTCACGACGAGCCGACGTTCGCGGTGCACGACACCGTGTACTACTGCGTGGCGAACATGCCCGGCGCCGTCCCGCGCACGAGCACGATCTCGCTGACGAACGCGACGCTGCCGTACGCCGTCGTGATCGCCGACCGGGGGTGGGAGGCCGCGCTGGCCGCCGACCCGTCGCTCGCCCTCGGCCTGAACGTGCACGCCGGCCAGGTCACGAACGAGGCCGTGGCGGCCGCGCACGGCTTGCTGGCGTCCGCGCGGTAGGCCCCGGGCCCCGAGACTCGGGCTGGGCGACAGTTCTCGCAGCCGAGCGCCCGAGAAGTGTCGCTCAGCCCGAGACTCGGGCCAGGCCACGCGCGCCGGACCACCCCGCCCGTGCCCGCACGGCGACCGTCACCACCACGACCGCGGCGGCTGCGACCACCGCGGCCACGGCGGTCGGCGTCGACACCAGCGGACCGTCGAGCCGGGCGACCGCCACCCACGCCAGTCCCCAGGCCAGGGAGAGCATCGGCGCCAGGCGACCCCGACCCCACACGGCCAGGAGCAGCCCGACGAGCCCGGCCACCGCTGCGACGAGCACACCCCAGACGTCCTGCCCGAGGTCGAAGCCCCGGAAGCCCGCTGCCGTCAGCACCGCGGCCGTGTTCGCCGCCGTCGCGACGCACACCCACCCGAGGTAGAGCCCGAACGTGCCGTCGGTGACGACCGCCTCGACGACGCCGGACGGCTTCGTCCGCCGCAGGATCGTGAACGTCCAGACCAACACCGCGAGCAGGGCCACGATGATCGGCTCGCTCGCCCACAGGAACCCGAACTGCACCGACAGGATCCACGCCGCGTTGAGCAGCAGCGACAGGATCGCCGGCACCGCCAGCTTCGCGTGCCGGTCATCGTCCGACGTGCGGAAGAGCTGGCGGATGGCGTAGGCGATGAGGCCGACGTAGACGACGCTCCAGATCGAGAACGCCGGACCGTCCGGCGCGATGGCGGTCGACGATGCAGACAGCGCGCCGCCGGCAGCGTCCTGGATCGGTGTCCCGCCGGCCGCGCCGGACCCGACGAACGCCCCGACCACCGCGACGACGGCACTCACGGCGACCGCGATGCGCTTCCAGATCCTCTTCATGACCGTTCCCTTCGTCAGCATGCTGATCACCTGCACCGTAGGCGGGCGGTCCGCTCGGGCGCGCAGCGTGCGTTCAGCCTGTGGGGGACGGCGGACGGGAGGCCCGTGGCGAGCCCGCCACGGGCCTCCCGTCCGAAAGTCGGTCACCTGCGTACGGTGGTCGCGTGAGCGTCGAGATGAACACCGTGTACGTCGACCGGATCGCCCCGATGGCGAGTCCGTCGCTGGACGACACCTTCCGGATGCTCGACGAGCAGGGCGCGAGCGCGTGCATCGTGCTGTACCAACCGGACGCGCAGGAGCTCGGCGACGTCGCGGTCGCGCTCGGCCTGCACGAGCTCGCGGTCGAGGACTCCGCCGAGGGGCACCAGCGACCGAAGCTCGAGCGGTACGGCTCGACGCTCTTCGTGGTCCTCAAGCCCGCGCTCTACAACGACGGGCAGGAAGAGGTGGCGTTCGGCGAGGTGCACGCCTTCGTCGGAGAGGACTTCTTCCTCGTCGTGGTGAAGGCCGACCCGCGCGGCAAGCCGACCGTTCCGCGAGCGCTGCAGCGGATGAGCGGCAAGCCCGGCCTGGTGACGGTCGGACCGCAGGCGCAGCTCTGGGCGCTCATGGACACGATCGTCGACGGCTACGTGCCGGTGATCGACGGGCTGGAAGAGGACATCAACCAGATCGAGGACCAGCTGTTCGCGGGCGAGGCCGGGGTCTCGCGGCGCATCTACGAACTCTTCGGCGAGGTCGTCGACTTCCAGCGTGCGGCCCGTCCGCTCATCCACATCATCGAGAACCTGCACCGCGGCGCCGAGAAGTACCACCTGCCGATCGAGATGCAGCGCCGGTTCCGCGACGTCCTCGACCACGCCATCCGCACGGTGGAGCGGCTGGACACGTTCCGGCAGCTGCTGCAGAACGCGCTGACCGTCGACTCCACCCTGGCGGCACAGAAGCAGAACGACGACACGAAGCGGATCTCCGGCTGGGCGGCGATCCTGTTCGCCCCGACGCTCATCGCCGCCATCTACGGCATGAACTTCACGCACATGCCCGAGCTGACGTGGACCTGGGGCTACCCGCTGTCGATCGTGGGGATGATCCTGTTCGCCGCGATCCTGTGGGTCGTGTTCAAGGTCAAGCGCTGGTTCTGAGGAAGACTGGGGCCGTGACCTCGTCCGACCTCGTCCACCTGACCGCCGGTGGCGTCTCCCTCGTCCTCGACTGCCGTGACGACGCGCTGCCCGCGGTGGTGCACTGGGGAGCAGCCCTCGGGCCACTGGACGACGACGCGCTCGTCGTGCTCGCCGACGCGGACGTCGCCCCCGTGGCCCAGAACGAGATGGACGACCCCGTCCGTGTCGCCGTGCTGCCGGAGCCGAACCGCGGGTGGAGCGGACGACCCGGCCTGGCCGGACACCGCGACGGCCACGACTGGTCGCCGGCGTTCACCGTGCGGTCGCTCGACGTGACCGACACGACCGTCACGGCCGAGGCTGCCGACGACACCGCGGGGCTCGCCGTCCGGCTGACGATCGAGGTGCTCGTCTCCGGACTCGTCCGTGCCCGGGCTGCCGTCACGAACACCGCCGACGGCGTCTACACGGTGGACGACCTGACGGTGGCGATGCCGATCCCGTCCGGTGCGCGCGAGGTCCTGGACTTCGCCGGCCGATGGGGCAAGGAACGCACCCCGCAGCGCCGCGAGCTCGTCGTCGGCACCCACCAGCGCGAGAGCCGGAAGGGCCGGACCGGTGCCGACGCCGCGACCGTCCTGACGGTGGGGGAGCCCGGCTTCGGCTTCGCCAGCGGTCAGGTGTGGGGCGTGCACACCGGGTGGAGCGGGAACCACCGGCACCACGCCGAACGTCTGTCGACCGGGCGCCAGGTGATCGGCGGCGGTGAACTGCTGCTGCCGGGCGAGGTCCGGCTCGGCACGGGCGAGACGTACGAGGGGCCGTGGGTGTGGTTCGCCCACGGTGACGGGCTCGACGACCAGGCCCGACGCTTCCACCAGTGGCTCCGCAGCCGGCCGCAGCATCCGACGACCCCGCGGCCGATGACGATCAACGTCTGGGAGGCCGTGTACTTCGACCACGACCTCGCCCGGCTGACCGATCTGGCGGAGCGCGCCGCGGCCCTCGGGGTCGAGCGGTACGTGCTCGACGACGGGTGGTTCCGCGGCCGCCGGAACGACCACCTCGGGCTCGGCGACTGGTACGTCGACGAGGACGTCTGGCCCGACGGGCTGGGCCCGATCGTGGACCGTGTCCGGGCCCTCGGCATGGAGTTCGGCCTGTGGTTCGAACCCGAGATGGTGAACGAGGACAGCGACCTCGCCCGCGCCCACCCGGAGTGGATCATGCAGGCGGACGGCCGACTGCCGATGCGGTCCCGCGACCAGCAGGTGCTCGACCTGGCGATCCCCGAGGCGTACGAGTACGTGCTCGAGCGGATGACGGCGATCATCGGCGAGTACGGCATCGACTCCGTCAAGTGGGACCACAACCGCGACCTGGTGGAGGCCGGGTTCCCCGGTGCCGGCGCGGCGGTGCACGAGCAGACCCTGGCGACGTACCGGCTGATGGCGACCCTGAAGGAACGCTTCCCGACGCTCGAGATCGAGTCGTGCGCGTCCGGTGGCGCACGGGTCGACCTCGGCGTGATCGAGCACACCGACCGTGTCTGGGTGTCCGACGACATCGACCCCCTCGAGCGGCAGCAGATGCACCGGTGGACGCAGCAGCTCCTGCCCCCGGAACTCCTCGGCGCGCACATCGCGAGCGGCAGGAACCACTCGACGGGCCGCGTGCACGACCTGGCCTTCCGGGCCGGCACCGCGCTCGTCGGGCACCTGGGCATCGAGTGGGACCTCACCGAGGCCACGGCGGAGGAGTCGGCGTCGCTGGCGGAGTGGATCGCGCTGTACAAGGAGCTGCGCGGGCTGCTGCACGGCGGCGACCTGGTGCGCATGGACGAGGTCGACGACTCCCGGCTCGTGTACGGCACGGTCACGCCGGACCGGCAGCAGGCCGTCTTCTTCCTGGCGAGCATCGGGCGGTCCGAGGTGTCCGGCACCGGTCGGGTCAGCTTCCGCGACCTCGACCCGGACGCCTCGTACCGCGTCGACCCGATCGTGGTCGGCGACGGGCACGGGATCGTCCGACCGGACTGGTGGAGCGGCGCACGGGTGTTCAGCGGTCGGGTGCTCGGCACGGTCGGCCTGCACCCGCCGCTCATGCCCGCCGACTGCGTGGTCCCGTTCCGTCTGACGGCCGTCTGACGGCAGGTGGGACGACCGGGAGGCCCGGTGCCGGTGATCGGAGCCGCTAGGGTTTTCGACATGCCGCGCTCCGGACACGCGACCCCCGTCTGGGCGCTCAAGCTCGCCGTCGTCACCGCCCTGGTGGGCGTCTCCGGCGGCATCGCCGGCATCGCCGTGTGGCTCGCATTGCAGCTCATCCAGTTCGTGGCCTTCGGGTACGGCTTCGGTGGGCACCTCGAGGCGGCGGACGCCCCGTCGGCGCTGAACCGGTTCCTCGCGCTCGTGGCCGCCGGTGTCCTGACGGGCTTCGCCTGGTGGGCGCTCCGACGCTGGGGGCGTCCGATCGTGTCGGTCACCGCGGCGGTCGGCGGCAAGCGGATGCCCGCACTCGCGACCCTGGCGAACGCCGGCGTGCAGATCCTGGCGGTCGGTCTCGGTGCCTCGATCGGCAAGGAGGTCGCTCCGCGCGAGGTCGGCGCCTGGCTCTCCCAACTCGTCACCCGTCGTGCCGGACTCACCCCGCGCGAGACGAAGATCCTGGTCGCCTGCGGAGCGGCGGCGGGCCTCGCCGCGGTGTACGACGTCCCGCTCGGTGGGGCGCTGTTCGCCGTCGAGGTCCTGCTCGGCGAGATCAGCTTCGCCACGGCCCTGCCCGCGTTCGCCACGAGTGCCGTCGCCGCGTTCGTCGCCCGGCTCGTGATCCCGGACGAGGTGCTCTACCACGTGCCGGCGATGCACATGTCGCCGTCGCTGCTCGTCTGGGCGATCATCGTCGGGCCCGTCCTCGGCCTCGCCGGCGTCGGGTTCGTGAAGCTCACCAACCGGCTGCAGGGCATCGCGCCCAAGGGCTGGCACCTGCTCGTCGTGCTGCCGGTGGTGTTCGCGATGGTCGGGCTCATCGCGGTGCCGTTCCCCGAGATCCTCGGCAACGGGCGGGCGCTGGGCCTCGTCGCCATGAACGCCTCGCTCGACGACGGCACCGTCGCCGGCCTGGCGCCGATCGTGCTGCTCCTGCTGCTCGGCGTCGTCCGCACGATCACCACGTCGGCCACCATCGGCGCCGGCGCGGTCGGCGGCACCCTGACGCCCTCGATCGCGATCGGTTCGGCGATCGGCGGCGGCCTCGGTGGCGCGTGGCTCCTGCTCTGGCCGACTGACGGCCCGGGCCTGGCGGCCTTCGCGTTCGTCGGCGCCGCGGCGTTCCTGGCGACCACGATGCGGGCCCCGTTCACGGCGCTCGTCCTGGTGGTCGAGTTCACGCAGGAGGGCACCGACATCCTCATCCCGTCGCTGCTCGCGGTGTCCGGGGCGGTCGCGGTCGGGTACGTCCTGGCACGACGACGCAGCGCACAGATGGTGTGAACACTTCGTCACGTTCCGGGACAGACGGCGGCTCTGCGGCCTACGATCTGCGGCATGACGGAGCGACGGGCTCCGCACCGAGCTGAGGAGCAGGCCATGGCGGGGTTCGACGACATCACGAAGAAGGCCCAGGACTTCCTGAAGGACAACAAGGTCCAGGACGCCCTGAAGAGCGAGAAGGCCGAGGACATCAGCGACAAGGTCCTCGGGGGCGTCGCCGACGCGGTCAAGAAGGCCACCGGCGGCAAGTACGACGACAAGATCGACGGTGCCCGCGACGCTGCGGACAAGAAGATCGGCAACGAGTAGCCCCACCGTGCGACGGCCCAGGACCCGGCGCGGTCCTGGGCCGTTCCCGTGCCGACTGGACGCCGTCGGGAACAACGGCCACCATTGACGGGTTGCTCCGGACAGCAACACCAGGAGGACGAGACGTGACAGTCGTGGCGCCGAACCAGCCGCTCACCGAGGCCGAGGTCGAGACGATCAAGTCGGACTTCCCGATCCTCGCGCAGGACGTGAACGGGCAACCGTTGGCGTACCTGGACTCCGGGGCGACGGCGGAACGCCCGACCCAGGTCCTCGACGCCGAGCGCCGGTTCCTCGAGCACGACAACGCCGCCGTGCACCGCGGCGCGCACACGCTCGCGGCACTGAGCACCGATGCCTACGAGGACGCCCGTGCCACCGTCGCCGACTTCATCGGCGCTGCCGGTCCGAGCGAGGTCGTCTGGACCGCGAACGCCACCGATGCGCTCAACCTCGTCGCCTACGGCATCGCGAACGCCAGCCGTGGCCGCGGCGGGGTCGACGCCGCCCGCTTCCGCATCGGACCGGGCGACGAGATCCTGGTCACCGAGGCCGAGCACCACGCGAACCTGGTGCCCTGGCAGGAACTCGCCGCGCTGACCGGTGCGACGCTCCGCTGGGTCCCGGTCGCCGACGACGGCACCTGGACCG
Organism: Curtobacterium sp. VKM Ac-2884; assembly: GCF_015350945.1. NCBI lineage: Bacteria > Bacillati > Actinomycetota > Actinomycetes > Micrococcales > Microbacteriaceae > Curtobacterium > Curtobacterium sp. VKM Ac-2884. The sequence goes on along the minus strand of NZ_JADKSA010000001.1, from coordinate 396,283 downwards.
CCGAGGACGCCGCAGCCCTGATCACCGACCACACCAAGGTCGTCGCGTTCGCGCACGTCTCGAACGTCACCGGCATGGTCGCCCCCGTCGAGCAGATCGTCGGTCTCGCCCACGCCCGTGGCGCACTGGTCGTCCTCGACGCCTGCCAGTCCGCGCCGCACCGGCCGCTCGACGTGCAGCAGCTCGGCGTCGACTTCGCGGCGTTCTCCGGGCACAAGATGCTCGGCCCGAACGGCATCGGCGTGCTCTGGGGCCGCAGTGAGCTGTTGAACGCGTTGCCCCCGTTCCGCACCGGTGGGTCCATGATCACCACCGTGACCATGCAGGCGTCGGAGTTCATGCCGGCGCCCGAGCGGTTCGAGGCCGGTACGCAGCCCGTGTCGCAGGCCGTCGCCCTTGCCGAGGCCGTCCGCTACCTGCAGGGCATCGGCATGGAGCGTGTCCGCGCGCACGAGGAGCACCTCGCCCGGCGCATGCTCGACGGCCTGGCCGCCGTCCCCGGCATCCGCGTGGTCGGTCCACCGGTCGGCGTCCCGCGATCGGGCCTGGTGTCGTTCGACGTCGACGGCGTGCACGCCCACGACGTGTCGCAGTACCTCGACGCGCAGGGCATCGCCGTCCGCTCGGGGCACCACTGCGCCCAACCCCTGCACCGCCGCCTCGGCCTGGTCGCCACCAGCCGCGCGAGCACCTACGTCTACACGACCGAGCACGACGTCGACCGGTTCATCGCGGCCGTCGGCGAGGTCCGCGGCTACTTCGGAGCGACCGCGTGAACGCCCTCGACAGCCTGTACCAGCAGGTCATCCTCGACCACGCGAAGGCCCGGCACGGCGACGGCGACCTGCCCGACGCCGACGCCTCGCACTTCGAGCGCAACCCCACGTGCGGCGACGAGATCACCGTCCGCATCCGCCTCGAACCGGGCACCGACCGGATCGCCGGTCTCGCCTGGCAGGGCGACGGCTGCTCGATCTCGATGGCCTCGGCATCGGTCCTCACCGACATGGCCGTCGGCCGCACGGTCCCGGAGCTCCTCGCACTGACCGACGAGTTCCGCACGATGATGCGCTCCCGCGGCGCCGGCGAGCCCGACGAGGACGTCCTCGAGGACCTCATCGCCTTCCACGGCGTCTCGAAGTTCGTCATGCGGGTCAAGTGCGGCATGCTCGCCTGGGTCGCGGCGGAAGCCGCCGCGCGTGAGGCGACCGCGTCCCGCTGAGCCGGGTGCGGCTCGCGATCGCGACCACCTGACGGCCAGGAGGCCCGGTGTGGGCCCGCCCCGCGCCTCCCGTCCGTCGCCGGGAGCGTCTCGAGCGTCCGGAGCGACGAACGGAGGACAGCAGTGATCGTCGAGGTGCGCCGCCCCGGAGGGGCGGAGTCCGACCTGATGGTGCGGACGTACCTGACCGAGGTGGCCTCGCGCTGGTACGGGCGCGACGCGACGCCTGCCGAGGTCGATCTCGCACTGGCCGACGAGCCGTACGACGACCTGCAGAGGGACAGCGGCGTGTTCCTGGTGGCGTCCGACGGTGGACGGCCGATCGCGTGTGCCGGCGCCCGGTTCCTCGGCGACGTGGCGGAGCTCACGAAGGTGTTCACGCTGCCGAGCCATCGTGGGCAGGGCATGGGGTCGGTGCTCCTGCGCCGGCTCGAGGCGGAGTGTCGTGCGCGGGGGATCACGTCCCTGCGACTGGACACCCGGGCTGCGCTCGCCGAGGCCTGCGCGCTCTACGAACGACTCGGGTTCGTCCGGGTGCCGCCGTTCAACGAGGATCGGTACTCCGACCGTTGGTACGCGAAGGAGCTGTAGGCCCGGGTCAGGGGCAGACGTCCTGCGTCGAGGCCTTCGTGTCGTTGACCACGACCGTCGTCACGATGTCGTCGGCTGCGGTGACGCCGCCCGTCGTGTCGAAGTGCAGCCAGTGTCCGCCGGTGGTCGGTGTCACGTACTCGCGGTAGCCGCCGATCGTCGAGTCCCACGTGTCGATCGTCTTCTCGAGACCCGGGTACGCCGCGCGCACCTCGTCGGCGGTCGAACCGAGTGCGATGCCCGTGGTCGTGAGCACGGGCGACGAGAACGCCCCGAGATCGGTGGCCTGTCCGGCCACGCGGACGTAGCGGACGCCCGCCCCGGAGTCATCGGCCGCGACGAGGATCCGGTAGCCGGATCCGCTCGGGGTGGACAGGTCGGCAGACTCCCACTCCCAGAACGTCGGACAACCGCTGGACGGCTGACGCGTGAACCCGGCGGCCGGCAGGACGGTGTCGGCGTCGGCAGCGCCGAGCTGGACGGGTCCGAAGGACGCGTCCCCGAAGCGCCACGTCGACGGGCCGGTCGGGGCGGGCGACGCGGCGCCGGTCGGGGTCGGCATGGGTGTCGACGCGCTGTCGGTCGCGGTCGGCGTGGGTGTCGACGAGCGGGTCGTCCCGGCGGCCGTCGCGCTCGTCGGCGCCGCGCTCGGAGCGCCTGTGCCGGACGCGGTCGCGCAGCCCGTGGCCCCGATGAGGAGCGTGGCGATCCCGACGGTGAGGACGGTGGTGCGGAGTGTGGTCATGGTCTCCCCCTTCACTGAGCAGTGTCGTCGTGCAGGCGATCCTGACACGCGGTGGCGTGTCGGCCTGCCGGCACGTCCTCGTGTCCGTCACGACCATCGGCGCGCCCAGGGAGCTGCCGTCAGCTCGCTCCGTGCAGTCCTCGGTCGGGATCACGGAGCGTCATGAAGACGTCGACGTCGTCCTCGGTGTCGACGACGAAGCCGTGCCGTTCGTAGAGCCGTCGTGCGGGGCTTCCCTGCAACACGTTGAGTCGGGTCGTGCCCGTGTGGGAACCGGACAGGACGGTCCGGAGCACTGTGGACCCGATGCCGCGCCCCTGGACGTCCGGCGCGAGGTAGAAGTGCTCGATCCACCGGGTGTCGGCGTCCGGACGCACGGTGATCGAGCCGCGATCACATCCGTCGACCACGACGACCCGGGTGTGCTCGGGTGCGAAGGCATCACGCATCCGTCGGCGGACCCGGACCGCGTCGAAGCGGCCGAGACGCTCGAGGTCGGCGCGGAGGACCTGCGCACGCAGCTCGACGAGCCACTCGATGTCCTCGGGGATGCTGTTCCGCAGTGTGACGTCCACCCGTCGAGCCTAGGAGTCGTCGGAGCGGATCCCGTGGTGGTGATCGGCTCGTACGCTGGTCCGATGGATCAGGACGGTGTCATCGACCTCGTGGCGGCACGCCGCGCCTCGGCCGGGCACCCCATCGTCGTCGGCATCTCGGGGTACTGCGGCTCGGGGAAGTCCACGCTGGCGCGCAGTCTGGCCGGGACGGTCCCGGGCGCGGTGCGGATCCGTGGGGACGACTTCCTCGATCCGGAGCGGTCCCACCGACGGTCGGGAGACTGGGGCGGTGTCGATCGGGAGCGTCTGACGTCGTCCGTCCTCGAACCGCATCGGACGGGGCGAGCGAGCACGTTCCAGCGGTTCGACTGGTCGGTCCGGGCGCTCGGTCCCGCGGAGCCACTGCCGACGACGGACGTCGTGGTCGTCGACCTCATCGGCCTCTTCCACCCGGACGCGATGCCGCACATCGACGTGGCGGTCTGGTGCGACGTGGACCTCGACACCGCCGCTCGTCGCGGCATGGCGCGCGATCGCCGGCTCGGACGTGACCACCACGACCTGTGGCGGGACGTGTGGATCCCCAACGAACGCGACTTCGAAGCACAGTTCGCCCCGAGGGACGCTGCCGACGTCCTCTTCGACGGGCGACGGGCCCTTGCGCAGCGGCCGTGGTCAGACTGCTCGACCGGCGGTCGTGGCGGATCGGTCAGTGCGTCCGACGGTGACCCCGAGGGCGATCTGCACGATGCCGAACAGGATCAGGAAGCCGGCGATGGCGACGACGGCCAGCGCTGCCCCGATGGACGGCAGGTTGATGACGAGCACGCCGATGACGATGCTGAGCACCGCGGCGCCGATCGTCAGAGCACGGTTCGTCGGTGTCGGGGCGTAGAGCAGCGTGATGCCCTCCACCAGCCAGGCGAAGCCGATCACGAACGCGATCCACCGCACCCCGAGCGGCGGGGCGACGAGCGCCACGATGCCCCCGGCGAGGATCAGTGCGCCGAGGACGACCAAGCCGATGCGGCGGCCGGTGCCGATCCCGCGGGCGAACGCACGGACGATCATCGACAGGCCGGACACCAGCAGGTAGATACCGAACACCCACGCGACCGCGAACAGCGTCGCGTGCGGGAGCACGAGTGAGGCGACACCAACGAGGACCGCCACGATGCCGACGATCAGCAGCGCGGTCCGTAGTCGTCGATCCCCGCCGACGTCGGTGACGACGTCGTCCTGCAGCGCCATGGTGTCCGCCCTTCCCTGAGAGGATCTGGTCCTGCGCGCTTCTGCGTCAGGGCTACTCCTCGGAACCGCTCGTGTCCGGTGCCGATGCGGACGCATCGGTCCGCGTGGGATCGGTGCGGCCCGGCGGGCGCGCTGGCCACGTGACGAGCAGCAGCACCGCGAGCGGGCCGAACAGCAGCGTCAGGAGGAACCAGGTCCACGCCGATCGGTTCCGGGTCCGGGCGTACCCACCGGCGAGCATCGCGACGCTGAGCCAGAGGCTCGACAGGTACAGGCCGGAGAAGTCCTCGTGCACGAACGGTTCCCTTCGAGAGATACATCAATACCGGTCGAAGGGTAGCGCGTCGTCAGACCGCGGTGGCCTCGTCGTCGGTGGTGCGACGGAGGGAGCGCACCATGCTGCGCAGCGCCCCCCGCGCCGCCACCTGCTGCTCGTCCGACAGTCCGTCGAGCATCCGGACCTCGACGTCACGGACGGCCGCGCTCGCCTGCTCGAGGCTCGCGCGGCCGCTCGCCGTCAACCGCGTCGGGAGCGCCTTGCCCACCGGCGCCTCGGTGGCCCGCGTCACGAAGCCGTCCCGTTCCAGGGCCTGCAGCAGCACGTTCATCGACTGCCGGGTGACGAAGGCGCCGCGTGCGAGCTCAGAGTTCGACAGTCCGGGCCGCTGGGCCAGCAGTTCGAGGCACGAGTAGTGCGTCATCGTCATGCCGAGGGGGCGCAGCACGGCCTCCATCGCGGCGCGGAGCGCGCTCGCGGCTTCCTTGAGCAGGTACCCGAGGGACGTCTCGAGGTCGATACCGTCTTGACTCATGTCAGGAGTCTGACATAGATTGCTGTGTGTCAGAAGACTGACACGACACGAAGGAGCACCACATGCCCGTCACCGGACCCGACTTCATCTCCCTGCAGACCCGCGACCTGACGGCGTCGCAGGCGTTCTACGAGCAGTACCTCGGTCTGGTTCGCTCGCAGGCCGGCCCGCCGCACGCCGTCGTCTTCGAGACGACGCCGATCGCGTTCGCGCTGCGGGATGTCGTCCCCGGCACCGACCTCGACGCGGTGTCGCAGCCGGGCATCGGCGCGGCGATCTGGCTGCACGCGACCGACGTGCAGGCCATCCACGACGCCCTGGTGGCCGACGGCCACACCATCGTCGCGGCGCCGATCGACGGCCCGTTCGGCCGGACGTTCACGTTCGCCGACCCGGACGGCTACCAGGTCACGCTCCACGACCGCGCCTGAGCTGCGGCCGTCACGCTTCGTCACGATGGATGACGGACGCAGACCCCGCACGTAGCGTCGCCAAGCGTGACCAGCAGCAGCGAACCCCGGCAGATCCGCTTCAACGCGTTCGACATGAACTGCGTCGCGCACCAGTCCTCCGGGCTGTGGCGGCACCCGCGCGACCGATCGCGGGACTACCGCGACCTGACGTACTGGACGGACCTGGCGAAGACGCTCGAAGGCGGGGCGTTCGACGGCATCTTCATCGCCGACGTGCTGGGCGCCTACGACGTGTACGGCGACTCGAACGAGGCCGCACTCCGCACGGGCTCGCAGGTGCCGGTCAACGACCCGATCCTGCTGGTGTCGGCGATGGCGTCGGTGACCGAGCACCTCGGCTTCGGGATCACGGCGGGCACGGCGTACGAGCACCCGTACCCGTTCGCCCGGCGGATCTCCACGCTCGACCACCTGACCAAGGGGCGCGTCGGCTGGAACGTCGTCACCGGCTACCTGCCGAGCGCCGCGCGGAACATGGGCCAGACCGACCAGCTGTCGCACGACGACCGCTACGACGTTGCCGACGAGTACCTCGAGGTCCTCTACAAGCTGTGGGAGGGCTCGTGGGAGGAGGACGCGGTCGTCGCCGACCGCGCGTCCGGCGTCTTCACCGACCCGGCGAAGGTGCACCCGATCGAGCACCACGGCAAGCACTTCGACGTGCCGGGCATCCACCTGTCCGAGCCGTCGGTGCAGCGTTCGCCCGTCATCTACCAGGCGGGCGCGTCGCCGCGCGGCATCCGCTTCGCAGCGGAGAACGCCGAAGCCGTCTTCGTGGGCGCACCGACCGTCGAGCAGCTCGCGTCGACCGTCGCGAAGGTCCGTGACGCCCTGGAGGCAGCTGGTCGCGACCGCTACGCCGCTCGCGTCTACACGCTGCTCACCGTGATCACGGACGCCACCGACGAGCTGGCGCAGGCGAAGTACGAGGACTACCTGTCGTACGCGTCAGAGCTCGGTGCGCTGGTGCTCAACTCCGGCTGGATGGGCGTCGACCTGTCGCAGTGGGACCTCGACGAGCCCCTCGGTGATGTCGAGTCGAACGCGATCCAGTCGGTGGCGGCGAACATCGCGGCGGCGACCGGCGAGGACGGCAGCTCGTGGACGATCCGCGACCTCGCCCGGCACACCGCGATCGGCGGGCTCGGGCCGGTCGCCGTCGGCGGGGGAGCGACCATCGCCGACCGCTTGCAGGAGATCCAGGAGCTCACCGACGTCGACGGCTTCAACTTGGCGTACGCGGTGACCCCGGGCACGTGGGAGGACGTCATCGAGTTCGTCATCCCCGAACTCCGGGCGCGCGGGGCGTACCCGACCGGCTACGAGCCCGGTTCGCTGCGGCACAAGCTGCACGGCCGCGGTGACCGGCTGCCCGACGAGCACCGTGGGGCGTCGTTCAGGATCGGCAGCAGCGCGGTCGTAGGCTGACCGGGTGATCGAACCGTCCGTGTCCGTGCGTCCAGCGGCCCCGGACGAAGTGTCGGCGTGTGTCGACCTGTGGGTCGCAGCGGTCGCGGCACGGGACGGCGTGCCGGAATCCGAGGCGGTGCGAGCCCGCGCGGCGTCGAAGTTCGCCGTGCCTCGAGTCGCCCTGCTCGTCGCTGTCGGAGCGGCCGGTGCGATCGACGGCTTCGCGCTCGTGACGGCACCGGGGTCCGGACGGTCGACCGACCCGTCCGACGCCGCCTACCTGTCGCTGCTCGCCGTCCGCCCGGACGTGCAGGCGCGGGGTGTCGGGCGTGCGCTCCTGGCCGCATCGGTCGACGCGGCGTCGGCGGCGGGACACCCCGCGGTGGTCCTGCACGCACTCGCCGGCAACGAGCGGGCGCTGCGGCTCTACGAAGCCGGCGGGTTCCGGGCGGACGGGGTCGAGTTCCCGCACGCCCTGACGGGCGGGCCGACGCGGACGTACATCGCGACGGCCCCGGCGCGCTGAACGGTCAGACGCGCCACTTCGGTCGCGGGGCGTGGTCCTCGTACGACTGTCGACTCGGGTAGGTGATCAGCTCGATCGTCGATCCCCACGGCGTTCCGACGTACACGAACCGGTTGCCGAACCCGCCCTCGTTGCCGCCGAGGTCCCGCGGGTCGGCGTACCGCTGGCCGCCCGCGGTCTCGATGTGCGACAGCGCGTGGTCGATGTCGTCGACGTAGAACGCCACGTGCTGCCAGCCGAGGTCGCTCGCGCGGACGGCCGGGCGCTGATCGGGGCCGTGGTACTCGAAGAGCTCGAGTCCCGGCCCGTTCGGCAGCGCGAGCATCCGTAGTGCCCCCTGGGCCATGGTCTTCGGGATGCCGAGGCGCCGCTGGACGTCGGGTTCACCGCGGAGCGGTTCGCTCCGGAGGAACCGGTCGTACAGGGGGACGGCGTCGAGTCCCAGGACGAAGAAGTCGGTGGCCTGGTCGATGTCGGGCACGGTGAGGCCGATGTGGTCGATGCCGTGTGCGGTGCTGGGGGTGCCCGTCGGGGTGGTGACGGTTGCAGGACGTGTCGCGGTGGTGCCGGATGGGCGTGGCGCAGTGTGCATGGTGCCGTCTCCCCTGAGTTCGGCTCGGACGTGGATCACCCGAGTAGAACGGCTGCGCGCGGGGGAGGACAAGCGGAGCGCGGGACGCGTGCGGAGAACCGCCGCGATCGTGCGTGATCAGTCGACGGGGGTCCACGCCGGGTAGGTTGCCGAGCGTCCGTCGCCCGAGGACCGTCGGGTCACACGACGCTGCACCCACGGCAGGACGTGCTCGCGGTAGTAGCGGAGTTCCTCGGAGAGTCGGGTGCGACCGGTCTGTTCGGACGCCGGCTCGATCGGTGCCGGTCCGTCCTCGATCGCGTGCAGGGCGAGGTCGGCGACGCGTTGGTGGCCGGTCGCGTTCATGTGCAGTCGGTCGTCGGACCAGAACTCGGCACGGCGCAGGTGCGGATCACGGGACACGTCGACGAAGGGCAGGTCGTACCGGTCGGCGAGGTCGGCGAGGGCGTCCGCCCAGGCGTCGCCGCGCGCGTTGATGAGGCGTCCGAGGGGGAGCCGTGCGCTCGGGTCGGCGGGGCTCAGCAGTGCCAGCCGGACCCCGCGGCCCAGGACCGTGGCGACCGCCGCTTCGAGCGGTTCGATGAGGGCGTGGGCGTCGAACCGTGGCCGCAGCAGGTCGTTGCCGCCGGCGCAGAAGGTGATGAGCGTCGGGGTGGGGTCGAGCGCCAGTGCAGCGTCGAGTTGCTCTCCGAGGACCCCGGCGAGCAGGCGCCCACGGACCGCGAGGTTGGCGTACCGGACGTCTGCGTCGTGCGCACGGGCCATGCCGCTCGCGAGTCGACCGGTCCAGCCGGGGAACGGTACGGCGCCGGCGTCGCCGATGCCCTCCGAGAAGCTGTCGCCGATCGCGACGTAACGGATGGTGTCGGGCATGCGGCCATCATCGTGCACATGTCTGTGCACGTTCTGGTGTGGAACGAGCGTTTCAGGAGAGCACTCACGACACACGACCGTTACACGAGGGAAACGGCGGGCGCGAAGAGGCTCCCTAGCTTCTGTGGTGGAGGCGATCACCGCCTCCCCACCCCACTCCCTCGGAGGACGCCATGGCTACCGATCTCGTGACACCCGTCGCAGCGCCCCACGCCCCCACCACGACCGCCGCACCCGCTGGTGCCGGCGTCGTCAAGCCCGGGTACGACCCGGCGCTCACGAACGAGGACCTCGCCCCGCTGCGCAAGCAGAGCTGGACGAGCTACAACTTCTTCGCCTTCTGGATGTCCGACGTGCACTCGGTCGGCGGCTACGTCACCGCCGGGTCGCTCTTCGCACTCGGCATCGCGAGCTGGCAGGTGCTCATCGCCCTGGTGGTCGGCATCCTGATCGTGCAGGTCTTCGCCAACCTCGTCGCCAAGCCGTCGCAGCGCACCGGCGTGCCCTACCCGGTCATCAACCGTGCGGTGTTCGGGGTGCTCGGGGCGAACGTGCCCGCGATCATCCGCGGGCTGATCGCGATGGCCTGGTACGGCGTGCAGACGTTCCTCGCCGCGCAGTCGCTCAACATCATCTTCCTGAAGTTCATCCCCGCCTCGGCCGGGCTGCTCGACCACTCGTTCCTGGGGCTGTCGGCGCTCGGGTGGATCTCGTACGCCATCCTGTGGGTCGCGCAGGGGGCCCTGTTCTGGATGGGCATGGAGGCCATCAAGAAGTTCATCGACTGGGCGGGCCCGGCGGTGTACGTCGTGATGATCGCGCTGGCGATCTACCTCGTCAGCCAGGCCGGCATCGGCAACATCTCGTTCACGCTGTCGGTGGGGGAGCCGCTCTCGTTCGGTGCGTCGATCCCGGTCATGCTCTCCGCGGTCGCCCTGGTGGTCAGCTACTTCTCCGGCCCGATGCTCAACTTCGGTGACTTCTCGCGCTACGGCAGGTCCTTCGCGGCGGTCAAGCGGGGCAACTTCTGGGGCCTGCCGATCAACTTCCTGTTCTTCTCGGTGCTCACCGTGCTGTGCGCGAGTGCGACCGTGCCGGTGTTCGGCAAGCTCATCACCGACCCGATCGAGACCGTGCAGGCGATCGGCGCCCCGTTCGCGATCCTGCTCGGCGGCCTGACCTTCGTGACGGCGACGGTCGGCATCAACATCGTCGCGAACTTCATCAGCCCCGCGTTCGACTTCTCGAACGTCGCGCCGCGCAGGATCTCGTGGCGAGCCGGCGGCATGATCGCCGCGGTCGGCTCCGTGCTGCTGACCCCGTGGAACTGGTACGGCAACGACCAGGCCATCCTGTACACGCTCGGGGTGCTCGGTGCCCTCATCGGCCCGCTGTTCGGCATCCTGATCGCCGGCTACTACATCGTCGGGAAGCAGCGCATCGCCGTCGACGACATGTACACGAAGGACACCTCGGCCCGGTACTGGTACCGCGGCGGCTTCAACCCGAACGCCATCGGTACCCTCGTCGTCACCGGCGTGGTCTCGGTCGCCAGTGCGGTCCTGCCGCCCGCGCTCGGGATCCTGCCGGGGCTGAACAACTACAGCTGGTTCATCGGCTGCGGCCTGGGACTCGTGGTCTTCTGGGGCCTCGAGCGGGTCCGGCCGAGCATGCCGGAGCTCGCTTCGGACGACCCGACGGTCGACGACGGCGCCGCCGTCGGGCGAGCCTGACACGCCCCGCACCACCAGCGACACCCGCACCGCCCGCACCACCGGAAGGACCCCGATGCGCATCCGCGTCGTCAACCCGAACACCACCGCCTCGATGACCCGCTCGATCGGCGTCGCCGCCACCGCGGTCGCCGGCCCGGGAACCATCGTCGAGGCGGTGAACCCCACGATGGGCCCGGCGTCGATCGAGAGCCACTACGAAGAGGCGCTCGCGGTGCCGGGGCTCCTCGAGCAGATCGCGCTCGGGGAGCAGGACGGCGTGGACGCCTACGTCGTCGCCTGCTTCGGTGACCCGGGCCTCGACGCCGCACGGGAGCTCGCCGCCGGGCCGGTCATCGGGATCGCCGAGGCGGGCTTCCACGCAGCGGCGATGCTCGGGCGCCGGTTCGGCGTCGTGACGACCCTGGCGCGGACGACCGGACGGGCCCACGAGCTCGCCGAGCGCTACGGCTTCGCGTCGCTCGTCACCGAGATCCGGGCGTGCGAGGTCGCGGTGCTCGAGCTCGACGACCCCGCTTCGGGCGCACGCGCCCTGGTGATCGAGGAGTGCCGGGCCGTCATCGCCGGCGGAGCCGACGCGGTCGTGCTCGGCTGCGCGGGGATGGCGGACTTCTGCGCCGAGGTCTCGCGGGCGATCGGGGCACCGGTCGTCGACGGCGTCGCCGCGGCGACCGTGCTCGCCGAGTCGCTCGTCCGGCTCGGGCTCTCGACGGGGAAGCACGGCGAGTACGCCGCCCCGCCGACGAAGGCGATGTCGGGTCTGCTGGGGGGCTTCGAACGCCAGCCGGCGGCGGCCGCGACGGTCGGGGCGGGCGCATGACGGGCCTCCCGGCCGACGGCAGCACCGGGACCCGCACCGACGTCGACACCGACACCGTCGCGGACCTCGTCCTGCGCGCAGACCGCGCCTGGATCGACGGAGCCTTCCGGCCCGCAGCGGTCGTCGTGCGCGACGGCCGCGTCGACGGCGTCCTGCCGGTCGACGCCGTGGTCCGGACGCTCGACGACCGCACCGTGCCGGACGACCAGGTCCTGCTGCCCGGCCTCGTCGACACCCACGTGCACGTCAACGAACCCGGACGCACCGAGTGGGAGGGCTTCGCGTCCGCGACCCGGGCCGCCGCCCTCGGCGGGGTCACGACCATCATCGACATGCCGCTCAACTCGATCCCCGCCACGACGACGGTCGAGGCGCTCGCCGTGAAGCGGGCGAGTGCCGAGGGGCGGGTCGCCGTCGACGTCGGGTTCTGGGGCGGGGCGGTCCCCGACAACGCCGGCTCGCTCGGCGCACTGCACGACGCGGGCGTCTTCGGGTTCAAGTGCTTCACCGCGCCGTCCGGGGTCGACGAGTTCCCGCACCTGGACGCCGACCAACTGCGCGCCGCGATCGAGGAGGTCGCCCGGATCGACGCCCTGCTCATCGTGCACGCCGAGGACCCCGAGTTCCTGGTCGACCACGCCGCGCTCGGCGGGCACTACGAGGACTTCCTCGCCACCCGGCCGGTCGACGCCGAGCGGTCCGCCATCGCGCGGGTCATCGACGGCGCACGGGCCACCGGCGCGCGGGTGCACATCCTGCACCTGTCCGACGCCGGAGCGATCCCGATGATCCGCGCCGCGAAGGACGACGGCGTCCGGGTCACGGTCGAGACCTGCCCGCACTACCTGTCGTTCGAAGCGGGGTCGATCCCCGACGGCGCGACCGAGTACAAGTGCTGCCCACCGATCCGTGACGACGCGAACCGCGACGCCCTGTGGGCCGGTGTGCTCGACGGCACGATCGACATGATCGTGTCGGACCACTCGCCGTCGACCGCCGACCTCAAGGTCGACGACTGGGGACTCGCCTGGGGCGGGATCGCCGGCCTGCAGGTCGGCTTCCGGGCCGTCTGGACCGAGGCCCTCCGCCGCGGCGTCCCGCTCGAGGCCCTGCTGCCGCTGTTCACGACCGGTCCGGCAGCACTCGTCGGCTTTGCCGATCGCGGGGTCATCGCCCCCGGCGCGCTGGCCCACTTCGCCGTGTTCGACCCGTCCGCCACGGCGGTCATCGACGTGGCCGGCCTCGCACACCGCAACCCGGTCTCCGCGTTCGCCGGCCTGGAGGCCCGTGGCCGCGTGACCGAGACCTGGCTGCGCGGGCGCGTGGTGGCGTCCACCGCGTCCGGCGTCACCGCCGTCGAGGGGCAGCTCGTCGCTGCGCCCGCGACCGCGGGAGCCCGGGTCGCCGAAACACGTCTGTAACGATCGTTCCGGTACGCTCGTGACTGGAACGGAAGGACCAACCATGCACCCCGTGAACCCGCCAGCCCGCCTCCTCATGGGCCCCGGCCCGATCACCGCCGACCCGCGTGTGCTCCGCGCCCTGTCGACCCCGCTCGTCGGGCAGTACGACCCGTGGATGACCTCCGCCATGAACGACACCCAGGAGCTCTACCGCGGTGTGTTCGGCACCACGAACGACGCCACCGTGCTCGTCGACGGCACCTCGCGCGCCGGGATCGAAGCGGTGCTCGTCTCGCTCCTCGCACCCGGAGACCGCGTGCTCGTGCCGGTGTTCGGTCGGTTCGGGCACCTGCTCGCCGAGATCGCCGGCCGTGCCGGTGCCGAGGTCCACACCATCGAGACCGCGTGGGGGCAGGTGTTCACGCCGTCCGCGATCGAGGACGCCATCGTCCGCGTCCGGCCGAAGGTGCTGGCGATCGTGCAGGGCGACACCTCCACCACGATGAACCAGCCGCTCGACGAACTGGGCGCGATCTGCGAGCGGCACGGCGTGCTGTTCTACACCGACGCCACGGCGACCGTCGGCGGCAACCCGCTCGAGGTCGACGCGTGGGGCATTGACGCCGTCAGCGCCGGCCTGCAGAAGTGCCTCGGCGGCCCCTCGGGCAGCGCACCCGTCACCGTCTCGCCGCGTGCGACCGCCGTGCTCGACGAGCGCCGCAGTGTCGAGGCGGGCATCCGCGAACCCGGCGACGACGTCGCCGACGAGCCGATCCGCTCGAACTACCTCGACCTCGCGATGATCCTCGACTACTGGGGTCCGCGGCGGCTGAACCACCACACCGAGGCCGCGTCGATGCTCTACGCCGCCAACGAGTGCGCCCGCATCCTGCTCGACGAAGGGCGCGCGCAGGCGATCGCTCGGCACGAACTCGCGGGCCGCGCGATGCTGCAGGGCGTCCAGGCGCTCGGGCTCGGGGTGTTCGGTGACGTCGCACACAAGATGCACAACGTCGTCGCCGTGGAGATCCCGTCCGACGTCGTCGGCGACCAGGTCCGTGGTTCGATGCTCGACGACCACGGCATCGAGATCGGTACCTCGTTCGGACCGCTCCACGGCAAGGTCTGGCGCATCGGCACCATGGGCTACAACGCCCGCAAGGACACCGTCGTGACGACCCTCGCCGCCCTCGAGCACGCGCTCCGCCGGGCGGGGCACGCCGTCCCGCACGGCGGTGGGGTCGACGCGGCCCTCGACGTCTTCTCCGGTGCGCCGGTCGGGGTGCTGGCGTGAGCGCGGCCCCGGTCGTGACCGCCACCGCCCTGGGTACCGCCGACGCCGAGCTCGTGGCGCGCTGGTGCGACGAGCTGGCCCTGGTCACCGAGGAGACCGGTCGGATCACCCGCGTGTACCTGTCGCCCGAGCACGCCCGCGTCAACGGGATCGTCGCCGGGTGGATGCAGGACGCCGGACTCACCACCTGGCAGGACGCCGCCGGCAACCTGCACGGACGGGTCGACGGTGCGGCCCCCGACGCCCCCGTGCTGCTGCTCGGCTCGCACCTCGACACCGTGGTGGACGCCGGCCGCTACGACGGGATCGTCGGGGTCCTGATGGCCATCCGCACTGCTGCGCGACTGACGGCCGCGGGACCGCTGCCCGTCGCGCTCGAGGTCATCGCGTTCTCCGACGAAGAGGGGACCCGCTTCGGCAAGGCCCTGCTCGGGTCGTCCGCCGTCGCCGGGGTGTGGGACGAGTCCTGGTGGGACCTGGCGGACGGCGACGGCGTCACCCTGCGCGAGGCCTTCACCCGGTTCGGGATCGACCCGGCCCGGGTGGGTGACGCAGCGGTCGACCCGACGACGCTCGCCGGGTACCTCGAGGCGCACATCGAACAGGGTCCGTACCTCGAGCAGGCCGGTCAGGCGCTCGGCGTCGTCACGAGCATCGCGAGCGCCCGACGCTTCTCGGTCGAGGCCGTCGGCGAGGCCCGGCACGCGGGCGGGACCCCCTACGAGCGCCGCCACGACGCGCTGCTCGCCGCGGCCGAGGCGGCCCTCGCCGTCGAACGCATCTGCCGCGCGTCGCACCACGTCGGCACCGTCGGCACGATGACCGTCGAACCGGGCGCGGTGAACGTGGTCCCCGGGCTCGCGCGGTTCTCGGTGGACCTGCGCGGCGAGTTCGACGACGGCCGCGACGCGGTCTGGGACGAGCTCACGAAGGCGTTCACGGTGATCGGGGAACGACGCGGGGTCAGCGTCACGCCGACCGAGGTGCACCGGGCGCCGGCGGTGTTCTGCGCGCCGCGGCTGATGGACGCTGTCCGTGCCGGCATCGAGTCGACGGGCGAGGCCGCGCCGATGGAGCTGTTCTCGCGAGCTGGACACGACGCCATGTCGCTCGGGCTCGTCACCGACGTCGCGATGCTGTTCCTGCGCAACCCGGACGGCATCAGCCACCACCCGGACGAGTTCGTCTCGACGCCCGACATCGCGCTCGGGCTCGACGCGCTCGCCGTCGCGGTGGAGCGGGTGGCCCGGGCATGAGCACCGCCGGACCGGACGTCCGCGCCCGCATCGACTCCGTCTGGGAGCAGCTCTCGCCCGCCGAACGCCGCGTCGCCGCGATGGTCCGGCACGACCCGGAACTCCTGCTCGTCGGCACCTCGGCCGAACTCGCCGCCGAGTCGGGCACGTCGAAGGCCACGGTGTCCCGACTCGTCCGGTCGCTCGGCTTCCAGGACGCGGCCGAGGTCCGGCAGAACCTGATGTCCGCACGCGGCTCCGGTCTGCCGTGGGTGGCGGAGGACGCCGCCCACGTCGACCAGCGCGCCGTCGAGGCCCGCAACCTCGACGCGGCCTTCGCCTCGCTGGCCCGTGCCGATCGTCCGCGACTCGCGCGCCGCATCGTCCGCGCCCGTCGCGTGCTCGTGTTCGGGGAGCGCGGCGCCTACCCGGTGGCGCTGCAGCTCCGCGCGCAGCTCGCCCAGGTCCGCTCCGACGTCCGGGTCGGTCCGGCACCGGGACAGCGGCTCGGCGAAGAGGTCGCCGACCTCGACCGCCGTGACCTCGTGGTCCTGGTGACCGTGCGTCGGCACACGGCCGGGGTCGACCGGATCGTGCGGCACTGCGTGTCGACCGGCGCCGACGTCGTCGTGCTGGGCGACCCGACCGCAGCCGTCATCGCGGCACCGGCGAACACCGCGATCCTGTGCCCGGTCGACTCGCCGGCGGCGTTCGACTCGATGGCGGCCCTGTTCGCGGTCGTCGCGGCCATCGCGAACGACGTGTACGAAGCCTCGGGACCGGCCGGCCGCGCGCGGGTCGACGCGGTGGCGAGTGCCTACGACGCGCTGGGGGAGCTCGCAGCGCCCTGACCGTCGCGGCCGTCGCGGCCGTCGGCGTGCAGCTCGGTGGCGAGCGACGCGTTGCGCTCACGGATGAGCCGCGGCAGGTAGCGCTCGAGAGCGACGACCTCGGCCAGACGACCGAGCGGGCCGAACGGTGCGCGGAACGTGATGGTGTCGACCATGCGCGTGCCGCCGGCCGACGGCTCGAACCGGTGCTCGTGGTGGAAGCGGGCGAACGGCCCACGCACCTGTTCGTCGACGAACCGGTGTGGAGCCTCCAGAGCAGTGATCCGACTCGTCATCCGCCAGACGATCCCGAAGTGCCGCGCACGCCAGGTGACGGACTCGCCCAGGCCGATCGTGCCGGACGTCGTGCCGGCGACGGCGCGCTCGTCGGTCGCGGCCATCGACCGCTCGTGCGCGCCGATGTCGAGCGACAGCGCGAACGCGCGCTCGGGTGGTGTCGCGAGCTCGGTCACCACGCGGAACGTCACCGTCACGACGCGGGCCAGTCCGTCCCGGCCGAGCGGTCGTCGTCGACGAGCACCGCGGCGAGCAGTTCGTCGTGCCGGACGCCGTGGTGCAGGACCGCCGAGCGCCGTCGGCCTTCGTACCGCATGCCCAGTCGCCGGGCCACCGCGATCGAGCCGGTGTTCTCGGCCTTCGCCCGCCACTGCACCCGGACGAGTCCGAGTCCCTGCGGAGCCGGCGCGAACGCCCACTGCAGCACCCGCTCGGCGGCTTCGGTCACCAGGCCCTGACCACGGGCGTCCGGGTGCGTCGCGTACCCGATCT
This sequence comes from Curtobacterium sp. VKM Ac-2884, assembly GCF_015350945.1. Taxonomy (NCBI): domain Bacteria; kingdom Bacillati; phylum Actinomycetota; class Actinomycetes; order Micrococcales; family Microbacteriaceae; genus Curtobacterium; species Curtobacterium sp. VKM Ac-2884. Next base: position 379,127 of record NZ_JADKSA010000001.1, on the reverse strand, counting down.
CGGCACCGCCACCGTCGATGCCGAAGAGCCCGACCGTGCCGAGCAGGCGCGGGTCACCGGCGCGACGGATACCGAACTCGTAGCGGGTGTCCGTTGCCCAGCCCTCCTGCACCACCGCGGTGAGCCACTGGTGCGCCTCGGCGTGCCCGTACGGCTCGGGCATCGCAATGAACGCGACGACGTCCGGGTCGTTCGCGTAGGCGATGACGTCCTCGGTGTCGGCGGGCACCGGCACGGAGAGCACCAGGCGATCGGTCCGGAGGGTGACGGGGTCCACGGACCGAGCCTAGCCACGGGGACGTGCGCGGTACCGTCGGGAGCATGACGTTCGACGCGATCCCGTTCCCGGTCATCGACGGCCACAACGACCTGCCCTGGGAGCGCCGCGAGACCCACGACTCCGGGGTCGAGGGCATCGACACCGAGGTCGACTCGCTGCACACCGACCTGCCGAAGCTCCGCGCCGGTGGGGTCGTCGGCCAGTTCTGGTCGGTCTTCGTGCCCGTCGACGAACCGGACCCCGTGCGGACGACGCTGCAGCAGATCGACCTGGCGCACCGGATCATCGAGCGGTACCCGGAGTCGCTCGCACTGGCCCGGACGGCGACCGAGGTCCGGGCGGCGGTCGAGTCCGGCCGGATCGCGTCGCTGCTCGGCGCCGAGGGCGGGCACTCCATCGGCGACGACCTGGCGGTGCTCCGCGACTTCGCCCGACTCGGCGTCCGGTACATGACGCTCACGCACAACGACGACACCCCCTGGGCCGACTCGGCGACGGGCTCGCGTCCGCACGGCGGGCTGACCGACCGCGGCCGCCAGGTGGTGGCCGAGATGGAGCGGATCGGCATGCTCGTCGACCTGTCCCACACCGCACCGGCGACCATGCGGGACACCCTCGACGTCGCCACGCAGCCCGTCGTCTTCAGCCACTCGTCCACCGTCGCGGTCGACGACCACCCGCGGAACGTGCCGGACGACGTGCTCGCCCGGTTGTCGGACAACGGCGGCATCGTGATGATCACGTTCGTGCCGAAGTTCGTCGCACGCGACTGGGCGGACTGGGAGGACGCCGGCTCGGTGGGGGAACCGCCGCTCGTGGCGGTGTCGGACGTCGCGGACCACGTCGAGCACGCCCGCGACCTCGCCGGCGCAGCACACATCGGCCTCGGCGGGGACTACGACGGCACCCCGGTGCTGCCGCCGGACCTGCGCGACGTGTCCCGGTACCCGGTGCTCGCCGCCGAGCTGCAGCGGCGCGGGTGGGGAGCGGATGACCTGCGGGCGCTCGCCGGGGGCAACGTGCTGCGGGTCCTCGAGGCGACCGACGAGCGGTTCGCGCGGACGGCGTTCGTGCGCTGAGACATCGTCAATAGGTCAACAGCCTGTTGACCAATCGAAACGAAAGCGCCGGAGTCAACCGTAGGTGGGGTACTGCGGCCAGCCCTCGGGGCTGTCCTCCCAGTCCTGCTGGCGGCCGTACGTGGTGCGGTCCATGATGTGCGCGACCGGCAGGATGGCCTCGGTCCCACGCGATCCGGTGGCGTACGTCAGGTAGGGCACTCCGTCGCGCAGCAGGTAGTACGAGTAGCCCGGCACCGGACCGTCGTAGTCGTCGTGGTGCAGGGTCCACCCCCAGTCGTCGTGGTAGCTCGTGGCCCCCGACGACACCCACCGGTGCGGCCAGCCGCGCAGCTCCCGCCAGCCCTCGAGCTTCTCGATCGGGGCCTGCGAGACCATGGCGAACGCGATCCCTTCGTCGTCGAGCCGGCCCGTGTTCGCCGGCAGGTTGTCCACCGCCCAGGTGCAGCTCGGGCAGCCGTCGTCCCAGTCGGGCGCGAACATCACGTTCTGCACGAGGAGCAGGTAGTGGCCGTCGAACAGCTCCGAGAGCCGGACCGGGCCGTCGGCGCCCTGGAACTCGTAGTCCTCCACCTGGACCATCGGGAGGCGGCGGCGGGCGGCGGACACCCGGTCGCCGTGCCGGGTGAGTTCCTTCTCGTCGCGGACCTGGGTGGCGAGTGCCTCGTCGAACGCGGCACGATCGACCACGGGCGGTGCGGCCTCGGGTTGCTGCAGCTTGGACATGGCGACCTCCTCGTCGTTGCCCGGCACCGTACGCCCAGGTGGGCCACACGGCAACGGGGGCCCGACGCCGTGGACAGGACCACCTGGGGTCCGGTCGCTAGGATCGGGCGCACACCGCGCCTCCAGGAAGAGCGATGCGCGACCTGACCCGATGAGGACGGACCGGATGAGCGGCACGATCTACGACAACATCTCCCAGGCGTTCGGCAACACCCCGCTCGTCAAGCTGAACCGGCTGCCGAAGGCGGGCGGCGCCGAGGTGCTGGCCAAGCTCGAGTTCTACAACCCCGGCGCCAGCGTGAAGGACCGCCTCGGCGTCGCGATCATCGACGCGGCCGAGCAGTCCGGCGACCTGCAGCCGGGCGGCACCATCGTCGAGGGGTCGTCGGGCAACACCGGCATCGCCCTCGCGCTCGTCGGTGCGGCCCGCGGGTACAAGGTGATCATCACGATGCCGGAGACGATGAGCGTCGAGCGTCGTGCGGTGATGCGCGCCTACGGTGCCGAGATCGTGCTCACCCCCGGTCCCGAGGGCATGAAGGGCGCGGTCGAACGCGCCGCCGCGATCGTCGACGAGACGCCGGGCGCGATCCTCGCCCACCAGTTCGAGACCGCCGCGAACGCCGCGATCCACCGGAAGACCACCGCTGAGGAGATCCTGCGCGACACCGAGGAGCACGTCGACGTGTTCGTCGCCGGCGTCGGGACCGGTGGCACGATCACGGGTGTCGGCCAGGTGCTCAAGGAGCGCGTGCCCGGCGTGCAGATCGTCGCGGTCGAGCCGAAGGACTCCCCGCTCCTGACCGAGGGCAAGGCCGGACCGCACAAGATCGCGGGCATCGGTGCGAACTTCATCCCCGAGGTCCTCGACCAGTCCGTCATCGACGAGGTGTTCGACGTCGAGCTCGACGACGCCCTGCGTGTGGCGCGGGCGCTCGCGACCGACGAGGGCATCCTCGCCGGCATCTCGTCCGGTGCGATCATCCACGCCGCACTCGAGATCGCCGCACGACCCGAGAACGCCGGCAAGCGCATCGTCGCGATCGTCTGCGACACCGGGGAGCGCTACCTGTCGACGGTGCTCTTCGAGGGACTCACTGCGTGAGTCGTCCCGTCCGACGAGGCGTGCTGCGGACGGTCCGGGAGGACCTGGCCGCAGCACGCCGCGGCGACCCCGCCGCCCGTGGTGACCTCGAGAACGCGATCGTCTACTCCGGGCTGCACGCCATCTGGACCTACCGCGTGACGCACCGGCTCTGGCTCGCCCGGGGCCTGCCCGGATCGCGGTTCGTCGCACGGGTCATCGGCCAGGCAGCGCGATCGGTGACGGGCATCGAGATCCACCCCGGCGCCCGCATCGGACGACGGTTCTTCATCGACCACGGCATGGGCGTCGTGATCGGGGAGACCGCGGTGATCGGGGACGATGTCGTGCTGTTCCACGGGGTGACCCTGGGCGGGCGCGGTGGCGACCACGGCCCAGGAGCCCGACGGCACCCGGTGGTCGGCGACCGCGTCGTGCTCGGCGCGGGATCGTCCCTGATCGGGGCGATCAGCATCGGGCAGGACTCCGTCGTGGGTGCGAACACCGTGGTGACGAAGGACGTCCCCGCGGGGTCGGTCGTCACCGGGGTCGCCGGGGTCGCCCGCCCGAGGTCCGGGCACGAGGGCGTCCCGACGCTTTGAACGCCCCGCCGGGTCGACGGGGCGTTCGAGGGTCAGCGCTTCGGTGCACCAGCGCGTCAGCGCGTCAGCGCGTCAGCTCTTCTCGCAGGCGATGCCGTCCTTGTCGCGGTCGAGCTTCGCGTTCGCCTTGTACAGGGCGTCGTCCTTCTTCACCGTGCCCTTGAGCGCACGGGTCGTGGTCTTGCCGCCGGAGACGACCTTGTTCTTCGTGACGGACTTCTTCGCGATGCCGCCCGAGTACACCTTGTGCACCGCGGTGCAGTTGGCGTAGGTCTTCGGGGCGGCCTGCGCGGTGGAGGTCCCACCGACGACGACGGTGGTGGCGAGGACTGCGGTGGCGGCGGCGATGCCGAGGGTACGGATGATGCGCACGGGTTCCCCCTGGAACGAGTGGGTGATCGCGGGAGCGACCGCCGCGTCGGGTACGCGGCGAGCTGATCCTACGATGTGAACGACGCTCATGACATGCCCCCGAACAGGTCCGGTCCGCGAGCCGCGGTGTCGGGCGTCTGGGGCATGCTGGGTGCATGGACGGCGCGCAGTTGCACGAGATCGCGAGTCGCACCGCGATGGGCCTGCCCGCGGCGTTCGAGACCGAGCCCTTCGGCGAGGGTGCCGTCGTCTACAAGGTCGTCGACAAGATGTTCGTGATGACGAGCGAGCTCCGGGGTGTGCCGATCGTCAACCTGAAGTGCGCGCCGCCGCACGGGGCAGCACTCGTCCGCGACCACGCCGAGATCACACCGGGGTGGCACATGAACAAGCGCCACTGGATCACGCTCGCTCCCGGCGACGGCATCGACGAGACCCTGGTCGAGGACCTCGTCGCGAACGCCTACGACCTGGTCGTCGCCGGGTTGCCCCGCGCGAAGCGGCCCCTCGACCCGACGCGCGGCGACTGATCAGGAGCTGGCGGCTGCCGAGGACCGGGCGAGCACCTTCGACACGTCGCGGACGACCTTCGGCGCGAGTCGCTCCCCGGACTCGAGCACCGCACGGGCACGCTCGGGGGTGAGCCCCGCGAAGACCTCGCCGATCGTCACGCCGTGCTCCGGCCGGTACGTCACGACGACCGGGTCGCCTGCTGCCACCGGGCCGGACTTCACGACCCGCAGGTACGCGCCCGGACGGCCTTCCTCGGTGAACCGCCGGACCCACTTGTCGACGCCCATCCGGCGCGCGAACGTGCCGCACGGGATCCGGGGGATCGTCACCTCGAGCTCCAGCGTCTCGCCGATGCGCCACCGCTCGCCCGTCACGGCCCCGGTGACGTCGACGCCCGTGGTCCGCAGGTTCTCGCCGAACAGGCCCGGCGGGATCTCGCGGTCCAGCGAGGCGGCGAAGTACTCGGCGTCCTCGTCGGCGTAGGCGTACACGGCCTGGTCCTCGCCACCGTGGTGCTTCCGGTCGGCCTGGACGTCGGCGTACAGCCCGAGCGGTCGGACCCGGACCCTCCCGTCGACCGGACGCTTGTCGATGGCGGTGACGCCGATCGTGCCGGAGTCGGGCAGCAGGCGGTCGACGCGGCAGACGGCGGTGACGAGCGACATGCCACAACTCTGGCGCAAGTGTGACGAGAAGTGTGACGATCCGCCGGTTCGGTGCGTCACACCGATGAGGGACCATGCCCGGTGGTCCGACCGAGGAGTTCCCATGCTCGACGACGACATCGTTGCCGTCCGCCTGACCTCACACGGCAGGCACGCACCGACCCACGGGTTGGCGCAGGTCCGGATCCGTTCGCTCAGCTCCCGACCGGTCGGCCCGCTGCGGGTCGTCCCCGTCCGCAAGCGCGTCCAGCGGAACACCATCCACCACCAGTAGAAGGAAAGCGTGCACCACCAGTCCCTCGCCGAGCTCGACGACGCGGTCCTCGCCGGCCGGTCGTCCGATGGCGACGTCCGGGCCTTCGAGGTCCTGATCCGCCGCTACACACCGCTCCTGCGCGCCTACGCCCGTCGGACCCTGGGATCGACCGACGAACTCGACGACGTCGTGCAGGAGACCTTCATCACCGCGTGGGACCGCCTGGACCGGCTCGAGGACCACGCCAAGGTGAAGTCTTGGCTGATGCGGATCCTCAGCCGGAAGTGCCTGGACCGCATCCGGGCCCGACGGTTCCACGACGACGTCACCGAACTCGAGGTCGCCGCACCCGCCGACGACGCCCCGGACCGGGTCGCCGAAGCCCGCTCTCGCGAGGAAGCGGCGGAGGCGGCGCTCGCCGAACTGCCCGAAGCCCAACGACGCTGCTGGATCATGAAGGAGGTGCTCGAGTACAGCTACGACGACATCGCCGCAGAACTCGACCTGCCCCCGTCGACGGTCCGCGGACTCCTGTCCCGAGCGAGGAAGAACATGATCCGACTCATGGAGGGATGGCGATGAGCGACCTCGACGCACTCGAACTCGACGACCTCGACGGCCACTCCATCGACGAGCTCGCCGACTACCTGGACGCCGGCATGCAGCCGCCGGACCCCACCATCGACGGCTCACCCGCGTGCCAGAACGCCCTCGCGGCGATCCTGCGGGTGCGGCACGCGTCGCTCGGGTCGCTCGAGGCCGCGGCCCGCGACGAAGCCCCGGCCGACGAGTCGTGGATCGGCGGCGTGCTCGCCAACATCTCGTTGGAGTCCCGCTCCGGACGGGACGTCCCGCTCCGCGCGCAGTCCGAGTCGGAGCGCCCGGTGATGACCGAGGGTGCGATCCGATCGCTCATCCGCCGGACCGGCGACGGTGTTCCCGGCGTCCTCGTCGCCCGGTGCCGGCTCGAGGGCGACGTCACCGAACTCGCCGCACCGGTCCGGGTCGTCGTCGAGGTCGCGATCATGTCCGGCCCGTCGATCGTCGCGACGGCGGACCTGGTCCGCACCGGGGTCGCCCAGGCGCTCGCCGAGCAGACCGACCTGGTCGTCGAGTCGATCGACGTGGTGGTCCGCGACCTGCTCGAACCGCAGCCCGACGCCGACGACCCGCACACCGACACCGACACAGAGACCGACACCGAGGGGACCCGATGAGCACCACCGACGACACCCTCGCCGCGGTCGAACAGGCCGTGGTCGACGTCCCCGGCGTCACCGACCTCTACCGTGCCCGCCCGACCGTGGCCAGCACGGTCAGCGCCGTCCGCGGCATGGCGTCCAGCACGACCCCCGCACGCATCGTGGTCGACGACGGCGTCCTGCGGGTCGTCATCGGCACCGACGGACACCGCCCCGCGCCCGAGGTCGCCCGCGCCGTGCACGACGTCGCCCTGACGACGGCGTCGGCGCACGGCCTGGCGCTCACGCGGGTCGACGTGCGGGTCGCGCGGGTGGGGTGAACCCGGCTCACTGACGGACGGGAGGCCCGTGGCGACACCGCCACGGGCCTCCCGTCCGACCTCCGGTCGCGTCCTCAGCGCACGCGGTGCGTCCCCGGCCGCCGCTCGGCGACCTCGAGCACCACGACGATCGCGGCGACGAGCAGTGCGGTCGCGACGAGGGAGACGTCGGGCGCCGCGATCGTCGCGAGGATCGCGACGGCGAGCACGACCACGATCGCGTTCCACCCGGCGGACATCGACGGCCGGAGTGCGAGCGCCCAGATCGCGAGCACGAACAGCGCGACCGGGACGGCCACGGTCGCAGCGACCGTGGCGTGCGACAGGTCGGCCTCGCCGGCGTCCGCACTGACCGCGACCTCGATCCCGGCCGGCAGCGCACCCGCGGCGGCGAAGACGAAGTAGTGGCCGTAGCCGAACACGAGCGCACTCGGCAGGTTCCGGATGTGGTCGTGCTGCTCGCGCGAGAAGTAGATCCACCAGAGTCCGGCGACGATGACGAGCCCGGCCGCGGCCAGCACGAGCAGCGACGCGAGGTGGTCGGCCTGGGCGATGCCGTCGATGACCGCGTTCGCCGAGGCGACGAGTCCTTCGCCCAGCACGATGAGGGTGAACAGCGCGTACCGCTCGGCGATGTGGTGCGTGTGCCACGGCGTCGTCTCGCCCGTGCCCTCGGCGATCGGCGGAACGAGGACCTCGAGCAGGACGAGGACGGGGAACGACCACGCCGTCGATCCCTGCGGCAGCGCGAGCATGCCGACCCAGAGCGCCTGCACGACGACGATGCCCACGGCGTACCGGAGTGCGGTGCGGCGGTACCGCGAGGACGACACGGCGACGCGGAGCCACTGCGTCACCATCGCCAGGCGCATCACCACGTAGCCGATCACCGGGACCGTGAAGTCGCCCTCGGTCATCGCGGCGTGCACCCCGGCGGCGAGCACGAGCACGCCGGCCATCTGCACGAACGTCGTGATGCGGTACAGCCAGTCGTCGGTGTCGAACGAGGTCGCGAACCAGCTGAAGTTCAGCCACGCCCACCAGATGGCGAAGAACACCATGGCGTACGCCACCACCGCGGAGCTGACGTGCCCCTCGGTCTCGATCTCGTGCAGGTTGGTGGCGGCGAAGCCCACCGCGACGACGAACACCAGGTCGAACAGCAGTTCCAGGGGGCTCGCGGCACGGTGTCCCTCGGCGGGGTCGCGGGGCGCCATCCGGCGCAGTCCGATCGTCGTCACCCGGCATGCCTACAGGACGAACGGCCCCGGGCGGTACCCGGGGCCGTTCGAGGTGCAGGTGCGTGGTCCAGCAGACGGCCGGCCCGCGCCGCTCAGTAGAAGTTGCTCGCCTGCGAGTGCGCCCACGCCGAGCACGGGGTGCCGTACGCGGCACTGATGTACTGCAGGCCCCACTTGATCTGGGTCGTGGCGTTGGTCTGCCAGTCGGAGCCGATGGTCGCCATCTTCGAACCGGGCAGCGCCTGCGGGATGCCGGTCGCCCCGCCGTTGGCGTTGACGGCCTGGTAGTCCCAGCCGGACTCCTTGGTCCACAGGTTGTCGAGGCACTGGAACTGGTCGGAGCCCCAGCCGTACTCGGAGGACGCCAGCGAGGTCGCCGTTGCCTTGGCGCCTGCGACGGTGTTGCCCGCCGCCAGCTTCTGGGCGGCCTCCGCTGCTGCGGCGGCGGCCCGCTTCTCGGCGGCGGCCTTCGCGACGGCGGCCGCCTTCGCGTCGACGTCGCGCTTGTCCTGCGTGGCGCTGGCCTGCGCGACGTGCGCGGTCGACTCGACGGTCGACGAGATGCGCGTCGTGAGCGCGGCGCCGGACAGCTCCGGGTAGTCACTGAGCGCGTCGATGTGCTGCTCGAGCGAGGCCGTGTCGGTCTTGGCGTTCGCCGTCGTCATCACGGTCTTCGCGGTCGAGATGGTCGCCGCTGCCTGGGCACGGTCGAGGGCGGTGCCGCGCAGGGCGGGCTGTGCCGTCGCGGACGCGCTCGCGGTACCGGTCGGCATGCCGAGCGCTTCGCCGATGGCGGGCTGGGTGCCGATCGTGAGGGCACCGCCGGCGACGGCGAGGACCGCGGCGCCGCCGACGATCAACGTCGCACGGTGTCGGAGCGCGCGGTGGCGGAGGGCGCGGCGCACGCGCCGACTGGGGGAGTTCAGGGCCTCACGTCGGGTCGAGGCGGTGGTGGTGGGGAGGTCGGGGGTGTGTCCTGGCATCGGTTCCGGTGGTCGGGCGGTTCGTGGTGCGGGACTCCGGGCTGCGCGGCACGTCGGGGCCGAAGAGCGATGCTGCGCGCGTCGAGCTGCGCGGAGCAGGGGGAGTCCGGCGAACCGGGGAGGACCGGACGGTGGTGTGGGGCCCGTCCGTCCGCCGCGACCGGCCCTGGGGAGGCCGCCGTCGGGCGAAGCCGACACGATGACTCGTCAGACTGGATGACGCGTCCAGGATCGCTGGCAGAACCGTCCGTCCACCCGTTGGTAACGGTTCGGTAACGGCCCGTTCGGACCTAGAACGTGTGAGGTTCCTGGGTGCGGTCGCCTTGGGCGACGCGCTCGAGGGCATCGAGCGCTCCGGCGATCGCGGTGACGTCGGACTCACCGAGCTCGGCGATGAGCTCGGCGACGATCCCGGTGCGGTCCGAACGTGCCCGTTCGACCGCCGCGATGCCCTCGGCGGTGGCCGAGACCATGAAGGCACGGCCGTCCCGGGGGTCCGCTTCGCGCTCGATGAAGCCGCGCTGTTCGAGCTCGGTCAGGATGCGGGTCATCGTGGGCTTCGTGACCACCTCGATCCGCGACAGGTCGCCCGGGCGCAGGGGTCCTTCGCGCTGGATGGTGGCGAGTGCGGACACGATCCCGTACCCGAGCGAGGCCGAGTCCGTCCGTGCACGCCGGTTGATCCGTCCGACCGCCGCAGCCAAACGTGCGGCGACCTCGGTACGGTCCGTCGATCGAGGACTCATGTGCTGCTCCGGGTGGGCGATCGGGTGGTCGCCAGCGATGCTATCGGCTCGCCGGATCCGCAGTCTGGGAGCGTCGTGCGCGTCGGTCGCGGGTCCGGACGGGGTGTCCGGGAGGCCCGTGGAACGCGGACCGCCCGCCTCGCGTGCGCGAGACGGGCGGGTTCCTGTACGGGGGTACAGCCGGACTCAGTGCTTCTCGCCCGGCAGCTGGTGGATCGCCTCGGTCGCGAGCTCGGCGGCGACGTTGTCGCCGGACTCGGTCGCGGTGCGCAGCCGACGGAAGTCCGCGGTCATGCGGTCCCAGTCGACCAGCTCGTCGAGGTTCGGCAGGCGCAGGCGGAACGCCAGGCCGTCCATGGTGTCGCGGCACACGCGCTGCAGGTTCTCGTTGCCGCACTCGGCGACGTAGAGCGCGAACACGTCGAGCGCGTCGTGGTTGACCGCGGGGACGTCGTGCGACTCGAGCTCGGCGATCGTCTTGTCGATCTGCGTGAGGATCTTCTTCCGAGCGCCGGCACCGAGGCGGGGGACCGCCAGTCGGACGACTCCGCCGAACAGCACCCCGAGGGTCTGCATCGCCTCGATCACCTCGGTGGGCTGGGGTGTCGTGACGCGCGTGTACCGGTTCGGCGCCATCTCGATGAGGCCGGCGCGGGAGAGCTGGCTCAGCGCCTCGCGGATCGGCGTGCGGGAGACGCCGAGCCAGGCGATGAGCTCGTCGTCGTTGAGCCGCTCGCCGGGGACGAGCGTGCCGTCCATGATCGCGTCGTGGATCTTGTGCCGGACGGTGTCGCGGAGCAGCTGGTGCTCGGTCGGGGCGCTGCGGGGGACCGGCATGCGTTCTCCTTCGATCGGGGCGCGGTCAGTGCACGCGCACCGATCACCGTACCTGATATGAGACCGGCGTTCCGCTCGGCTCAGCGCGTGTCACGGGTCGGTCGAGGCCGTCCTGGGCGGCATCGTCCGTGGCGTGGTCGCTCACCGCACGACCCCGCCCCAGGCGTACCGCACCGTGGTGCCGTCGACGACGAGCAGCGAGTCGGGTGGCCGATCGAACAGCCCCGGCATGCCGACGGCGTCGGGCAGGTCTCCCTCGAGCCGGTCGAGGTGCGCGGCCCGCACGGTGAGCGGTGGGTGCTGTCGCTGCCAGAACAGCGTCTGGGCCAGGTACCGGGCGTGGATGCCGGCGCGGGTGGTGAGTTCGGCGGCCAGTGGCGTGTCGACGACGTCACCGGCGGTGACCCGGATCGAGGCCGCGTGCCGGGGTCTGGCCGTGCCCGAGGGGCGTTCCTGCCGCAGCGACCGCGCCCAGCGCACCGGGTGCAGTGCACGTGCGGGGTGCCGGACCGACCGGTGCGCGACGACCTCACCGCGGCGGCGCGACCGGGCGTGCGCGAAGGTGTACGGCACGCCGAGCAGCGCGTGTGCGGCCACGATCGCCGGCACGTTCGCGGTGTCCACGGTGCGGTACGCGACCCCGCGCCGGCCCTGGTCGTCCACGGTCAGGACCTCGATGGTGACCTCGGTCATGCGGCCGAGGCGGCCGGCGGAGGGGAACGGCGGCACCCGCGTCTCGTGGAAGACGTAGGCCGTGAGTCCCACCCAGGCGCTGCCGTCGACCACGTCGGGACGCGTTCCCCGCGGGACGAGTCGCGCCAGCGAGCCCGGGTCGTGTCGCCAGTGCGCGAAGACGACGTCGTCCCACGCGTGCTGGGTCACCGGCCGGTGCAGCAGCGGTGCGGCCGCACGGGTCCAGGACGGCTGGGTCACCGCTTCGGTGCGTGCCGACCCACGCGCACGGCCCACAGGACGAGCGGGGCCTGCAGCGGGAGCCGCAGCACGGAGACGAGCCGCATCGCCCGGCTCGACCGCGGGCTGTCGAGCAGGTCGTTCGCCATTTTCACGTTCGCGGGGAAGACCGCGGCGAACAGAGCAGCTGCGGCCCACCCCGAGGCCCGGCGAGTGGCCGGGAACGCGAGTCCGGCGGCGATGCCGAGTTCGGCCACGCCGGACGCGACCGTCGTCAGCCGCGGTGGCAGTGTGTCCGGCACGATCCGGTCGTAGTGGCGCGGCCGCAGGAAGTGGGTGACGCCGGCCCCGCCGAGCAGCACCGCGAGCAGTGTGGCAGTCCGGGTGGCTCGTCTGATCCGCTCACGTCGTCGCATGCCCCCATCGTGCTCGCCCGTCCTCGGAATCAGGTCAGTGCGGTCGCGACGAGGTCGAGGACCGCCGCCGCCACCTCGGCCTTCGTGCCCGACGTCTCGCGGACCACCTCGCCGCCCGGCACCAGGACCTCGATCGCGTTCTCCTCGCGCTCGAACCCGGCCGACCAGCCGACGTGGTTCACGACGAGCAGGTCGGCGGGCTTGCGGGCGATCTTCGCGCGGCCGAGTGCGATGCGGGCGTCGCGGTCGGGTTCGGTCTCGGCGGCGAACCCGACGATGACCTGCCCGGTGCGCCGCGCCGCCACCAGGTCGGCGAGCACGTCGGGGTTCCGCACCAGCTCGAGCGTCATCCGCTCGCCCTGGGCGTCCTTCTTGAGCTTCTCGGCGAGGACCTCGGCCGGCCGGTAGTCGGCGACGGCAGCGGTCATCACGACGACGTCGGCATCGACCGCCACGGCGTGCACGGCCTCGGCGAGTTCGAGCGCTGACCCCACCGGCACGACGGTCGCGTCGATGCCCGCGGTCAGGCCGGCCTCGACGTTGGCGGCGACGACGGTGACGACGGCACCGCGCGCTGCGGCGTCCGCGGCGATCGCCAGGCCCTGCCGACCGCTCGACCGGTTGCCGACGAAGCGCACCGGGTCGAACGGCTCGCGCGTGCCGCCCGCGCTGACGACCACCCGGACGCCGGACAGGTCGCCCTGCTCGCCGCGGGCCCCGGCGCCGGACTGCGTCCCCCCGTCGGTGCCGGCGCGACGCCCTGCCGCCGCACCGGCCGGGCCGTCCAGCACGGCGAGCGCGGCGGCGACGATGTCCTCGGGTTCCGCCATCCGGCCGATGCCGGCGTCGTCGCCCGTCAGTGCGCCGACCACCGGTCCGACCAGGTGCACGCCCCGCTCGCGCAGGACGGCGACGTTGGCCCGGGTCGCGGGGTGCTCCCACATCTGCGGGTGCATCGCCGGCGCGACGACGACCGGGGCGTCGGTGGCGAGCAGCGTCGTGCCGAGCAGGTCGCTCGCCAGGCCGTTCGCCATCCGTGCCAGGGAGTCCGCGGTCGCCGGGGCCACCACGACCAGGTCCGCGCGGCGGCCGAGGGCGACGTGGCGGACCTCGGAGACGTCGTCCCAGACGCTCGTGGTGACGGGGTTGCGGCTGAGCGCCTCGAGCGTCGGCAGCCCGACGAAGCGCAGCGCCCCCTCGGTCGGGACGACGTGCACCTCGTGCCCGCGCTTGACGAGGTCGCGGACCACGCCGACGGCCTTGTAGGCGGCGATGCCCCCGGTGATCCCCACGATGACGGTCAGGGTGCGCTCTGCTGCTGCGTTCACGCCGCTCACGCTACCGGGGGCACGTGCGAGGATCGACGGCATGTGCACCGTCGTCGTCCGCGTCGACCCCGGGTCCGCGTGGCCCGTCACCGTCCTCGCCCTGCGGGACGAGTCACCCGAGCGTCCGTGGGACCCGCCCGCGGCGTGGTGGCCCGATCGCGACCCCGGGGTCCGTGGTGTGCGCGACCGTGCTGCCGGCGGTGCGTGGCTCGCCGCCTCGGACCGTGCCGGACTGGCGGTCGTGCTCAACCGCGGCGAACCGGTGCCGAGTGTCGACGGCACGTGGACGACCCGCGGCGTGGTGCCGGTCGACGCCGTCGCCGACGGCCAGTTGCCCGGACACGACGGCACGCTGCCGACCACCCGCGCGTTCAACCTGGTGCGGGCGACCGCCGACGGCGCCGCGGTCCTGACCTGGGACGGCACACGGGTCCGCACGACCGAGCTCGGCCCCGGCGTGCACATGGTGACGCACGGCGAACCGGACGACCCGGCGGCACCGCGCATCGGCCGGTGGCTCGAGGCCTTCCGTGCCGCGGACGCCCCGGTCGGGCCACCGGTGCTCGGGCCCTTCGACGAACTCCGGACGGTGGACGCGGGCGACGACGCCGGAGACGGGTGGGGCGGCTGGTTCGGGGTCCTGGCCGAGTCCGCTGCGCTGCCGAGCGACCACCCGGACGCGATCCTCCGCGACGCGCACGAGGCCGAGGGGCACATGACGACACTGTCGATCGTCGCCGCGGCGATCGGTCCGGACCGCACGGTCCTGCAGCATGCCCGCCTGACCGAACCCGGACGGCTGGACGGGTCGGTGGAGCTGCACCGCGCCTGACGCGGGCGGCCCGCCGGACGCACCACGGGCCTCCCGGCCGCGCCCCGAGCCACGCGCTCAGAGGGGCGGACGTGTCCCGGTGAGGTCCTCGGCGACGGCCCAGAGCGAGCGGGCGAGGTCGGCGCTCCGTGCCGACCCGGGGATCGAGACGGCGGTCGTCGGTCCGGTCAGGCCGAAGGGGCCAGCCGGGCCGTAGTAGGCGCCGCCGACCGCGTTCGGGCCGACCGCGGCGTAGAGCAGCGGCTCGGTGCCCTGCTCGACCGCCTGGGTGAAGGGGAGCGCGCGGTTGCTGGGCCGCACCGGCTTGGCGCGTCCGAGCGAGCGCCCGGCCGACTGCAGGTTCGTGCGGGTGTAGCCGGGGTGCGCCGCGGTGCTGACGACGGGGACGTCCGCCTCGACGGTCAGTCGGTGCAGGTGCAGCGCGAGGAGCAGGTCGGCGAGCTTGGACTGGCCGTAGGCACGCCAGCCGTTGTACCCGCGTTCCCACTGCAGGTCGCCGAAGCGGATCCGGCCGGGGATCGCGGCGAGGCTCGACATCGTCGTGACCCGCGGTGCCTCGGCGCGCAGCAGCGACGGCAGCAACAGGTTGGTCAGCGCGAACGGGCCGAGGAAGTTCGTGCCGAACTGCAGCTCGAACCCGTCGACCGTCTCGAAGCGCTTCGGCGGCGCCATGACCCCGGCGTTGTTCACCAGGACGTCGATCGGGCGGTCCTCGCCGACGATGCCGTCGGCGAAGCGGCGCACGCTCGCCAGGTCCGCGAGGTCGAGTTCGCGCACCTCGACGTCGGCGTTCGGGTGGGCTGCGCGGATCTCGGCCGCGGCGGCATCGCCCTTCGCGGTCGTGCGCACGGCGAGCACGACGCTCGCGCCGGCGGCCGCGAGACGGGTCGCGGCTTCCTTCCCGGTGCCACTGTTGGAGCCGGTGACGACGATCCTGCGTCCGGTCTGGTCAGGGAGCTTCGGCATGCGGGCGACCGTACACGCGGGCGCTGGCCGTGCCGGAGAGCCGGCCTGGCCCTGCTCGCCCGATCGTGGTAGTTTGATGCAAACGCATGAAAGTGCGACCAGGAGGAACCATGAGCAACGCATTCGGCACCGACCGCCCCTCGGACGTCCCGCCGCCCGCACCCGAGCGGATCGGCCCCGTGGAGCTCGGCATCGACACCTTCGGCGACGTCACCGAACTCGCCGACGGCAGCCTGAAGTCCGACGCGCAGAGCATCCGCGACGTCGTCGCCCAGGCCGTGCTCGCCGACCAGGTCGGCATCGACTTCATCGGCGTCGGTGAGCACCACCGCGCCGACTTCGTGGTGAGCGCACCCGAGGTCGTCCTCGCCGCGATCGCCGCCTCGACCTCCCGCATCCGGATGGGCTCCGCCGTCACGGTGCTCTCGTCGGACGACCCCGTGCGCGTCTACGAGCGCTTCGCCACCGTCGACGCGATCTCGGACGGCCGCGCCGAGGTCATCCTCGGGCGCGGCTCCTTCACCGAGTCGTTCCCGCTGTTCGGCCACGAGCTGTCCGACTACGAAGTCCTGTTCGAGGAGAAGCTGCAGCTCTGGGCGGCCCTGCGCGGCGGCGACGCCGTCACCTGGTCCGGCACGAAGCGCGCGAACCTGGTCGACCAGGACGTCTTCCCGAAGCTCGAGCACGGTGCCATCCCCACCTGGATCGGCGTCGGTGGTTCCCCGCAGTCGGTCATCCGTGCGGCGTCGTACGGCCTGCCCCTGTTCCTCGCCATCATCGGCGGGCAGCCGGCGCAGTTCGCCCCGTTCTCGCGGCTGTACCGTCAGGCGCTCGCCCAACTCGACCTGCCGCAGCAGCCCATCGCGATGCACTCGCCGGGCTTCGTCGCGGCGACCGACGAGGAAGCCGCCGAGCGCTACTGGCCGTACCACAAGGCCGTCACCGACCAGCTCGGCCGGGAGCGCGGCTGGCCGCCCCTCGACGTCGCCGGGTACCACGCGGGCCTGTCCGCCGGTGGCTCGCTGTACGTCGGGTCGCCGGAGACCGTGGCGCGGAAGATCGCCCGGAACATGCGGATCCTCGGCGCCTCGCGGTTCGACATGCGGTACGCGACCGGTCGCCTCCCGCACGAGGACATGCTGCGGTCCATCGAGCTCTACGGCACCCGGGTCGCGCCGCGCGTGCGCGAGCTGCTCGCCGAGCCCGTCCCCGTCCCGTAGGCGATCGGTCGCCTTCGCGAACCCGCCGGTCGGGAGGCGCGGGTCGGCTCCGTCGGTCCGCCTCACGGGCGCGCCGGGTACGGTCCACGGCATGCCGTCACGTCCCAGCACCCCTCCCGTCGAGCGCCGGTTCCGCGGCCGGATCATGGGCGTCGGCACCACGTCGGGCGTCCGGATCGTCGTCGGGATGTGGGACCGCTCGCCCTTCGGGGCGTTCACCGACGTGTTCCTCGAGCTGCCCGACGGCACCAGCGTGCTGCTCGCGCCGGACGAGATCGTCGCCGCCTACGTCTCCGGCACCTACCGGTTCGACACCGTGTCCGTGGTCGACGTGCGGGCTCGACGGACGGCCCGTGGCCTGGAGCTCGACGCCGGCGCGCTGCAGGTGACGGTCGACGTCGGCACGATCTCACCGCTCGGCCGGGTGCTGCGCGTGGTCCCGAAGCCGATCGCCCGCGACCCGCGGTGGCTCGCCGCGATCGACCCGATCGCCCGGCTCGTCGCTCCCGGATCCGGCACCGCCGGCTCGGCGGGGAACGGCCGCCGCGAGTACTACGGCGTGACCGGGGCGCACGACGTCACCGGCGTGCGCGGGACCTGGGCGGGGGAGCCCCTCGGCACCCTGGCGCCGCTCGACCCGCCCGTGGCGTTCGGCTTCGCCTCGATGCCGCGGGTGCCGCAGGTCGTCGACGTCGAGACCACCATCCGCGAGCCCGCCTGACGCGTTCCGTGCGGGCGCACCTTCCGACGATCCACCACCGGATCGACTCGTGGAGTGTCGCTCGTTGCGCATGCATCCGGTGCGTGTGCATGTTCCGACGATGCACGCGGTGATCGTCTGGTGGAGTGCCGCCGTGTGCGGACGCATGGAGTGCGCCGGACCGGGTGCGGGCACTGCGGACCGGCCACCTGCGTGGCCGGACGTGTCCGGGGGAGTCGGCACGGGCCTCCCGGTCGGGGTGGTGCTGCCGTGTGCCGGACGCGCCCAGCGTCGAGGGGCACACTGGCGGGAACGGTACGGCCCCGCCGGACCCGCGGTCGAACGTCGGGACGGGTGGGGCGCACGACGCAAAGGAGCATCATGACCGACACGCAGACCGACCAGCGCGCCGCCATCTCGGACATCGTCCACGGCGCCCACACGGCCCTGTTGACGACGGTGAGCGAGGACGGCCAGCTGCACGCCCGCCCCCTCGCCGTGCAGGACAAGGCGTTCAACGGGACCCTCCGCTTCCTGGTGCAGGACGGCAGCGAGAAGGTCGACGACATCGCCAGGAACCCGCACGTCAACGTCTCCATCGAGTCGCAGGGCGGCTACCTGTCCATCGCCGGCACCGCCACGGTGACGCAGGACAGCGCTGTGATCGACGAGCTGTGGTCGCCGTTCGCCGAGGCCTGGTTCCCGGACGGTCGCGACGACCCCTCGATCCGACTCCTCACCGTGTCGGGCGACTCGGTCGAGTACTGGACGCAGGACACCGGCCCGGTCGGCAGCCTCGTGCAGACGCTCAAGGCCGCACTCGGCAAGCAGAGCCAGCCGGACACCGGGGACCACGGGACCGTCGAGCTCTAGGCGCGGGCGGGGCGGGGCGGGGCGGGGCGGGCTCAGGTCGGGTCGGGTCGGCTCGATCCGAGCCCGAACGACGGGACCGATGTCGTACGACGTCGATTCCGTCGTTCCGCCTCGGAGGTGTCGTCGTGCCGATGCCGATGCCGATGCCGATGCCGGGGCCGCTGCCGGCGTCGCCGTCGCCGCTACGGGGGCCCGAGCAGCCAGAGCACCGCGACGAGCACCGGCTGCCCGGCCAGCGCCGCGGTGACGAAGGTCCACCGCATCCACGGCTTCGCGACGAGCTCCGGCGAGCCGAACAACGGTGCCAGGGGCATGAGCAGCCGCGGGGTCGAGGCCATCGGCAGCGACACCGCGAAGATGTAGAGCGCGTAGGCGGCCGAGTACAGCACGGTCGTCGACCCGAGCCGCTTCGTCGACCGGCGGAGCAGCCAGATCGGGAACCCGACGAGCAGGAACACCACGATCAGGATCCCGCCGACGCCGAGCCAGCGCCCGGCGATGAGGAACCACGGCGACAGCGGCACGAAGTCCACGCGGCCGATGAAGTTCACCCACCACGACATCTCGGTCTCGAGGTAGGCGTTCGGCGTGCCGGTGACGTGCGACGCGATGACCGGCCACGCGAGGCCCGCCGCCACCATCACGGCACCGGCGGCCACGACCTGCACCTGCTCGCGGAGCGGGAAGGTGTCGAGCACCCGCCCGGTCTCACGGCGAGCCCGGACCCACCGCACCAGGGCGATGACCCCGAGCACGAGCGGGACGGCCAACGCACCCGGACGGGTGAAGGCAGCAGCGACCCCGAGCACGGTGAGCAGCCCGTACCGGCGACGCTCCAGGGCGAGCAGTGCGCCGAACGTGAGCGCGAGGAACATGCTCTCCGCGTACCCGACCTGCAACAGGAACGACAGCGGCCCGCACGTGAAGAAGAACACCGCCCACATCGCGGCGGCGTTGCCTGCACGGTCACGGACCAGGCGGTGCAGCAGGTAGGTCGCCACCAGCCCGGCCAGCACGGAGATGAGCGGGGCACCGACGGTGAACGGCAGCCCGGTCGAGGCGGTGAGCATCCGGATCGTGAACGGGAACGCCGGCAGGAAGGCCCAGGCGTTCTGCGCCACGTTGCCGACGGTGTCGAGCGGCAGCACGTCGGGGTACCCGTGCAGCGAGATCTGCTCGTAGTACTGGCCGTCCCAGGCGGTGAGGAACGCCGTGAAGCCGTGCCCGTTGCCCCAGATGGCGTTGTCCGGCATCGCCCGTCCGATGAGCGGGTACGCGAGTGCCAGCCACAGCGTCGACACGATCCGGCCGCCGGTCCAGACGAGCAGCACGGCCGCCCACGCCGGCAGGGAGGTGACGGTGTCGAGTGCGCGACGCCGTCCGGTCGAGGCGGTCCCGGTGACCGCGCCGTCGAGCCGGCTCATGCGCGTGCTCGGCGCGAGCCCGTGCGCGCTCGGCGGCGTTCGGGCAGGGATGACGGCACCCGGCCAGGGTAGTCGCCCTCCACCTGGGTGGTCGGTGCGGCACCCCGGACGGGAGGCCCGACTCGCGTTCTGCAATGCGGAATGCGTTGGTCGGGTGGTCGGCCCCACCGCGTGGCGTCCGCCTAGCCTGGAGTCTCCGCCGACGACCGACGACCGACGAACCACAGGAGCAACCGTGCCGAACCCCACCGCGCCGAAGACCGCCATCGTGACCGACGACGCCCCGAAGCCCGCCGGGCCCTACAGCCAGGGCATCGTCGCCAACGGCTTCATCTACACCGCCGGGTTCGGCCCGCAGGACCCCGCCACGGGTGCGATCGCCGACGACGTGGCCGGTCAGACCGCGCAGGTGCTGGCCAACGTCGCAGCGGTCCTGGCCGAGCACGGTGCCACCCTCGACGACGTCGTGAAGTCCACGGTGCACCTCGAGCACTCCGACCGCGACTTCCCGGCCTTCAACGAGGAGTACGCGAAGCACTTCTCGCAGCCGTACCCGGTCCGCACCACCGTGCAGTCGCACCTGGCGAACATCCTGGTCGAGATCGACGTCGTGGCGGTGCTGCCGAGCGCTTCGTGACGTCGGGACAGGCTGTGTGAAGCCTCACCGAGGCGCCTCGCCACGCTGGATCACCGACCCCCGGTGCCCGCTGCTCCCTGCCCGTGGTCGATCCGGCCCGGGTGGCGACGCAGCCCGGCCCCGGGGGTCGCGTGCGTCAGGGCGCCCTCGGCCAGCACGGGGACACCGGCGACGAGGACGTCGTCGATGCCCTCGGCCAGGCGCATCGGTTCGTCGTAGGACGACCGCGCCGCGACCCGATCGGGATCGACGACCACGAGGTCGGCGACCGCCCCGACGGCGACCGCGCCACGTCGGCCGAGGCCGAGCCGATCGACTGCGGTGGTGGACAGGTGCCGCGAGGCCTCGCGCCATGTCAGGAGCCCCGTGCGGGCGAAGTCCTGCAGGTAGCGCGCGAACGTGCCGTACGCCCGTGGGTGCGGGTGGGTGCCCACGAAGATGCCGTCGGACCCGGCTGTGTGCCCGGGCAGTCGGAAGAGCGGCGCGAGGTCGTCGGCGGTCCGGGGACGGGGCACGCGCATCACGGCGGTGACCTGCAGTGCCGAGTCGACCAGGACGTCCAGGGCCAGGTCCACCGGATCCGTCCCGGTCGCCTCGGCGGCGTCGGCGAGGGTGCGGCCCTGCAGCGCGTGGAACTCGGCGGCGGGCACGTGCGACAGCGTGATCTGCTCCGCCCAGCCGGTGCCGAGGTCGGCGCGGGACAGCACGCGGTCGAGCACGGCCGCCCGGACCGCGGCACGACCCTCGTCGTCGGCGATCGCGTGGGCGAGGTCCTCGGTGCCGGGGCGGGCGAGGGCCGCGGGCAGCAGCAGCATCGACAGGATCGTGCAGCCACGCGAGTACGGGTAGGCGTCGAACGACATCGGGGCGCCCTCGGCCTCGAGCTCGGCCAGCGCGGTCACCGCGAGGTCGACGGGCGCGTGCAGGTGGGAGACGTGCGCGCGGACGCCCGACGCGCGGACGATGTCGGCGATCTCGTCGAGGCCGGCGCGGGCGTTCCCCTCGTAACCGCCGCGCATGTGCGAGACGTACAGACCGTCGACGGCAGCGACCTCGGTGCAGAGCGCAGCGAGTTCGGCGGTGCCGGCGAACAGGCCGGGGACGTAGTCGAGCCCCGTCGCCATGCCGACCGCGCCGTCTGCGAGGCCGTCGCGCACGAGCTCCCGCATCGCGGCCAGCTGTGCGCTGTCCGCCGGCCCCGGGTCGTCGCCCATGACCTGGTGCCGGACCGTGCCGGCGGGCAGGAGCGTCGCGACGTTGATCGGGGTCGTGCCGTCGTAGGTCGTCAGCAGGCCGTCGACCCCGCCACCGCGGTACGTCGGGTGCGGACCGTCGATGGCGGCGAAGGAGGTGTCGGCGTACGAACCGTCGCCCGGTGCCGGCCCGACGCCGTCCTGTCCGGTCACGATCGTGGTCACGCCCTGGCGCAGGAGCGCGAGCTGCACGCCCTCGTCGAACACGAGCGATCCGGCGTGCGAGTGCGCGTCCACGAAGCCCGGCAGCACCAGGCGTCCGTCGCAGTCGATCACGTGCGCGTCGGCAGGGGCGTCCAGGTCGGCACCGACGGCGCGGATGACGGCGTCGGTGACGAGGACGTCGGCGCGCACCGGGGCCCCGTCCGCACCGAGCACCGACCCGCCGCGCAGCAGGACGCCGCCGCCGGCGGACTGCTCCCCGGCCGGCTCCCCGGTCATCGGTCGAGCGCCGCGACGAGGCGGCCGGCCCGCTCCTGCAGGGCGTCGAGGTCGCCCGAGGTCAGCGCGTCGCCGACGAGGGGGGACCCGAGTCCGACGGCGACCGCACCGGCGGCCAGGTAGTCCGGGGCGTCGTCGACCCCGATGCCCCCGGTCGGGATGACGTCGACGAAGTCGAGCGGTGCCAGGACCTGCTTCAGGAACGCGGGGCCGCCGAGCTGCGCCGCCGGGAAGACCTTCACCGCACGGGCGCCGAGCCGCCACGCGCGGACGATCTCGGTCGGGGTCGCCGCACCGGGGTACCAGCCGAGGCCACGCTCGTGCGCGCGCTCGCCGAGTTCGGCGTCGAGGTGGGGACTGACGGCGAACGAGGCCCCGGCAG
Source organism: Curtobacterium sp. VKM Ac-2884 (assembly GCF_015350945.1). Lineage (NCBI taxonomy): Bacteria > Bacillati > Actinomycetota > Actinomycetes > Micrococcales > Microbacteriaceae > Curtobacterium > Curtobacterium sp. VKM Ac-2884. The sequence continues at coordinate 356,837 of NZ_JADKSA010000001.1, read as the reverse complement.
CGGCGGCCTCGTCGAGCTGGCGGACGTCGAGCACCGTGCCGACGCCGATGGAGGCCGCGGAACCGTACCGCTCGACCGCCCACGCGATGCCCTCGCGCCAGCGCGGGGTGTTCGTGGTGATCTCGATCGCCGTCACGCCGGACTCGACCAGGGTGGCGATGACGTCCTCGACGTGGTCGCCGGTGCCGCCGCGGAGGATCGCGATCGCCGGACCGGCCTGGTGACGGTGCCGTGCGGCGGCGTGCTGTTCGGTGCTCGTGGTGTCGTTCGTCATGGTGCGCTTCCTCGAGTGGTGGTGTTCAGCGGACGCGGTGTCGTCGGACACGGCGTCAGCGGTCGACGTGGTCGTGCACGGTGTGGTCGGTGTCCGACGGATCCGGGGCGTGGTGCAAGGCGGCCGGGTCCGGGCGGCGCCAGTCGCTCTCGACGGTGCAGGCGAGGGCGCCGGCGTCGGCGGCCCGGTCGAGTGCCTCGGCGGCGTCCGCTCCGCCCAGGCTCGCCGCGAGCCAGCCCGCGACGAACGCGTCACCGGCACCGACCGGGTCGACGACGCGCACCGGAGTTGCGGGCCGCCGCACGAACACGCCGTCGATCGACGCCACGGCGCCGCGGGAGCCGAGCTTCACGACCGCGCGGCCCCGTGCCAGCGCGGCGAGGTCGTGCGCGAGCGCTTCCTCGTCGTCGTCCTGGTCGTCGCGGCCGAGCACGAGCCGGGCTTCGTCGTCGCCGGCGAACACCACGGCGGACCGTGCTGCGACGGCTCGGTACCGGTCTCGTGCAGCGTCGGCCCCGATGAGCTTCGGCCGGTGGTTGACGTCGAACGACACCGGCACACCGGCGGCGGCCGCCCGGTCGAGCGCTGCGGTCACGGTGTCGTGTGCGGACTCGGAGAGTGCGAGGGTGATCCCGGTGACGTGCACGAGCGCAGCGGTCTCGATGATGCTGCCGGGCAGGTCCGTCGCGGCCAACGCCGAGCCGGCCGAACCACGGCGGTGGTAGGTCACCCGAGTACGGCCGTCGAGCAGCCGCTCCTTCATCATGATGCCGGTGGAGCGCTCGGCGTCGGGGACCGCGAGCACGTCGACGCCCTCGCCACCGATGTCGGCGGCCACCCGGTCGCCGGCGGGGTCCGTGCCGACCCGACCGATCCACGTGGCCGGAACCCCGGCGCGGACCAGGCCGATCGCGACGTTGCTCTCGGCTCCGCCGGTGTCCACCCGCATGTGCTCGAGGTCCGGCACCGCGCCGACGTCGCGCCCGGTCAGGAGCAGCATCGTCTCGCCGAACGTCAGCACCGAGCCGGTCACCGCGCACCCCGCGCGAGGGCGAGCTGCGCCGACGAGGACCCCAGCGCGACCGAGATCTCGTGGGCGGTCCGCACGACCCCGTCGCCGAGTTCGCGGACCGCCGCTGCGGGGAAACGCGAGGCCAGCCCGGAGATGCTCATCGCGCCGACCACCTGGTTCGCGTGGTCGAACACCGGGGCGGCGACGCACCGGATGTCGGGCTCGTTCTCGCGGTCGTCGATGCCGTACCCCCGTCCGTGCGTGCGGTCGACCTCGTGCCGCCAGCGGTCGTCGTCGGTGATGGTGTGCTCCGTCATGACCTGGGCCGGTTCGGCGAGCACCCGGTCGAGCAGCTCCGGTTCACCGAACGCGACGATCGCCTTGCCGGACGCCGTGTTCCGCATCGGCAGGCGGTTCCCGATCCGGGAGCCCATGCGGACGGTGCCGCGGGTCTCGACCTTGTCGACGTAGACGATGTCGGTGCCGTCCGGCACGACGAGGTGGCACGTCAGGCCGGTCTGCTCCGCCGTCCGACGCAGGAACGGCGCCGCGGCGGAGCGCAGGTCGATCCCCTCGAGGTAGCTCTGCCCGAGCAGCAGGGCGCCGAGGCCGAGCGTGAAGCCGGCGTCCGGGGTTCGGCGCAGCAGGTCGTTCTCGAGCATCGGGGCCGTCAGGCGGAGCACCGTCGACTTCGAGGCGCCGAGCTCGGCGGCCAGCACGGACAGGCTGACGGACACCGCGCCGCTGCGGGTCCGGTCGGCGATGCAGTCGAGCAGGCGCAGCCCGCGACGCAGGGACAGTGCGGCGTTCCGGGCGGGACCGTCGCCGTCCGTCGGCACCGGGGCCGCGGTGGTCGCGCGCATCAGAACCACGTCGCGATCGTCCGGAGCACGGTGTCGTCGTCGGCGAGGACGTGCACCTGCCGCCACTTGTCGAACACCGTGCAGGGGTGCGAGATGCCGAACACGACGACGTCGCCGGGCGTCAGCTCGGGGGCACCGTCCGCCAGCGCGAGGTAGCAGTGCTGGTCGTCGAGGCGGGTGACGGTGACCGCCCCGGGCGGCGGGACGACCTGTGTGGCGCCCGCCGGGCCTCCTGGCAGGGCCGGCCGCACCGACCGCACCACCGGCAGCCCTTCGTCGAAGGAGATGTCGCGCTTGCCCACGGCGACGAACGCGAGCCCGGGCTCCGGACAGGACGTCACGCGTCCCCAGACCTCGATCGCGGCGACGAGCGAGCCCTCGGCCGGGTGCCGGCCGAACGGCGTGCGCTCGGCGTAGAAGCCGTCGTCGTGGGTCAGGTACGCACCCGACCGCAGCAGCACGTCGAGGTCGTCGGTGCGAGCTGCCACCGCGTCCACGACGGCGTCGAACCAGGCGCTGCCGCCCATGCTGAGGAGCCCGCGACCGTCGACGAGCCCGCGGACGTCCTCGGCGACGTCGAGCACGCCGGCGACGTACTCGCGCGCAGCATCGACGCCGGGCAGCCCGCCCTCGTACCCGGAGACCCCGCGGAGCACGAGCCCGGCGTCGTGGGCGAGCAGCGCGAGGGCACGCGCGTCGTCGGGGGAGCGGACCCCGGTGCGCCCGCCCGGGAACCCGAGCTCGACCAGGACGTGCAGTTCGCCGGCGACGCTGCCCTGTGCGGTGACGGCGGCGGTGACGCCCGCGGCGGAGTCGACGTAGCAGAGGACGTCGGCGTCCGGGTCGACCGTGCGCCGGGACGCGAGCCAGGCGAGGCCGGCGGGGTCGAGGACCTCGTTCGCGACCAGGATCCGGTGGACGCCGTGCTCCCAGGCGACCATCGCCTGCTGGACGGACGCGACCGTCACACCCCACGCTCCGGCGTCGATCTGCCGCGCGGCGAGGTCGGGCGCCATGTGCGTCTTCATGTGCGGCGCGAACAGCAGCCCGTGGCGGTCGACGTAGGCCTGCATGACGGCGGCGTTGTTCGCCAGGGCGGACTCGCGCAGGGTCATCACGGGCAAGTGGGCGTGGTCGAGGACGTGGTGCGGAGTGCCCGTTGCCGGGTCCCAGGCGCCCTTCGTGGTCACGGTCCCGGTCGTCGTGTCGGCGTCGGTCATCGGTGAGCCTCCTGTCGTCGCGCAGACTCCACGCTCCCGCTCGGCGGACCCGCAGGGCAACGCTGTGGTGCGCATCATTCTGCAATGCACAACGCGATCGCGGAACCTCCTGACACGATCCCCCGCGACCCGGCACCGGGCATAGCCTTTGACGCGACATGGCGACGACGATGACGACACCCAGACGGCGGACCGGCAGCACGGCGGTCGCCGTGCTCGTGGCGGGGACCTTCTTCATGGAGCTCCTCGACGGCACGATCCTGGCGACCGCGGCGCCCGCGATGGGACGCGACCTCGGCGTCGACTCGGCCGCCGTCGGCGTCGCGATCACCGCGTACCTGGTCACCCTGGCGGTGTTCATCCCCGTCTCGGGCTGGCTCACCGACCGGATCGGGTCCCGCACCGTCTTCGCGGGCGCGATCGCGCTCTTCACGATCGCGTCGGCACTCTGCGCGATGTCGACCGGCCTCGTCGACCTGACGCTCTGGCGCATCCTGCAGGGGCTCGGCGGTGCGCTCATGGTGCCCGTCGGCCGCCTCGTGGTGCTCCGGAGCGCCGGCCGCGAGCAGCTCGTCACGGCGATCGCGATCCTCACCTGGCCCGCCCTGGCCGCGCCGATCATCGCCCCGTTCATCGGCGGCGTGCTCGTCGACACCCTGACGTGGCACTGGATCTTCCTGATCAACATCCCGCTCGGCGTCATCGCGTTCGTCGCCGCGCTCGTGCTCGTCCCGCAGGAGCGCGCCGCGCAGCGTGTGCCGTTCGACTGGTTCGGGTCGCTGCTCGCGTGCTTCGGCCTCGGGTCGCTCGTCGTGATGGCGTCGCTGCTCGCGCTCGACGTCATCCCGGTCCTGGCCGTCGTGGTGTCCGGTGTCGTCGGTGCCGTCTGCTGCTGGTTCGCGATCCGGCACTTCCGCCGGGCGCCGCACCCGATCATGGGGCTCGAGGCGTTCCGGCTCGAGACGTTCCGGGTGTCGCACGCCGGCGGCAGCCTGTTCCGCCTGGCGGTCTCCGCGGTGCCGTTCGTGCTCCCGCTGCTGTTCCAGGACTCCTGGGGCTGGAGCGCCGTGCTCGCCGGGTCCGCCGTGCTGTGGGTCTTCGTCGGCAACCTCGGCATCAAGCCGATGACGACGCCGTTCCTGCGCTGGTTCGGCTACCGCCCGGTGATCATCGTGTCGAGTGCGATCGCGGCGCTGACCGTCGTCGCGATGGCCTTCATGACCGAGGACACCCCGTTCTGGCTGCTCGCGGTGCTGCTCGTCGTGAGCGGAGCCGCCCGCTCCGTCGGCTTCACGGCGTACAACACCATCGCCTTCGCCGACGTCGAGCAGGCCGACATGACCCCGGCGAACACGCTCTCGTCGACGCTGCAGCAGACCGCCGCCGGGTTCGGCGTCGCCGTCGCAGCGGTCGTCATCCGCGCGGCCGGCGGGCTCGGAGGCGACGGCCCGTACACCGTCGCGTTCTGGGTGATCGCGGCGCTGCTCGCCGTCGCGTGCGTCGAGGGCATCCTGATGAGCCGCACAGCGGGGGACACCGTCCGCCCCGCCCGCCGGGTCCGCGCCTGACCCGGGAGGTTCCGCGCAGCCCACGACTGTCCGTTTCCGTCACGGTCACACGCGCGAAACCCGACAGGCGTTACAGTCTCAGCATCCGTTTGCGAACGCCGAGTACGGTTGCCGCGGCAGGGTGACCCGGACCACCCGGACAGGAAGGCAGCATGGCCGCGCCAGAACAGCAGAGCACGATCGCCACCGACGCAGGCGTGCCGCCCACTGCCCTCCGGGTCGTCAGCTACAACCTCCGCGAGCACACCGCGAACGGTGAACTCGCCGCCCTGGCCGAGGCCTCAGACGCCGACGTCCTCTGCGTGCAGGAGTGCGACAGCAACGACCTGGCGCCGTCGATCGGTGGGCTGTCGCTCGCCGCGTCGACCCGCACGAACCGCCTCGGACTCGCCATCTACAAGCGCGACGACCGCTTCGAGGTGCAGGACTTCAGCATCCACTCGCTGCAGAAGTCCCTGCACGACCGGGTCCTCGCACCCGCGCACGAACGGCTCATCGCGATGCACCTGCGCGACACCGAGGCTGACGCCGAGGTCGTCGTGGCCTCGTTCCACGCCTCACCGCTGACCGCGACGAACTCCCTGCGTCGCAAGCAGATCGAGGCGGCGCACCAGTTCCTCCGCGAGCTCGCGAAGGACGTCCCCGCGGTCATGGTCGGCGACTTCAACTACCCCTGGTTCCAGACGAACCTGCGTCGGAAGATCGAGCAGGGCGGGTTCGCACTGTCGCTGTCCGACCAGCCGACGTACCTGCGCTACCGCAAGTTCACGGGCCACTTCGACTTCGCCACGAGCGTCGGGCTGCACATCGCCGGCGTCGAGACCCTGCCGGCGGGCATCTCCGACCACCGTCCGATCCTGGTGCGCGCACACTACGAGCACCCCGGAGCGACCGGCACGATCGAGACCGTGGAGTCCCCGGCCGCCTGACCCGCGCGCCCGCCCCGAGCGCGCCCCCGCGCCCCCGCGCCCCCGCCCCGCTGCTCCCGAGGTTCCGAAATCTCGGCATCTCGGCGCTCGCAGCGGGCGTTCGTGGAACCTCGGCGGATCGCATGCGGCGAGTCGTGGAACCTCGGCGCCGGACCGAGCAGAGACGGCATCGAGCGGCGCCCAGGACCCGTCCCACTCGGCCCGTCCCGGCCCGCTTCCCCGACACTCCGAGATTTCGGAACCTCGGGGGCCCCAGCGGGCGTTCGTGGAACCTCGGCGGAAGGCATGCGGCGAGTAGTGGAACCCCGGCGGACGTGAGCGGCGCGTCGTGGAAGCCCGAGACCGCTCGGCGGACGACGCGGGGCGCGCCCGCAACGCGGCAACGCACTGGAGGCCCGGCGCCGGTTCCAGGAACCGGCACCGGGCCTCCAGGCAGTCACGACCACGGCACGTGCCGAGGTCGCAGCACACGCCGCGCGCGGCGCACCCGCGTCAGCGACGCAGGGTCGCGCGCGCCAGCCGGTTGCCGACGAACTGGCCGAGCTGCACGATGACGACGATCGCCGCCACCGAGACGTACACGATCCACCAGTCGTACCGCTGCGATCCGTAGGTGATCGCGTACTCACCGAGTCCACCGCCGCCGATCAACGCACCCTGCGCCGTCATGTCGACGATGCCGATGTAGATGAACGTGTAGCCGAGGATGAGCGGGCCGAGGCCCTCGGGGATCAGGACGGTCAGCAGGATCGAGATCGGGTGCGCACCCGATGCGCGAGCCGCCTCGACGACGCCGGGGTCGACCGCGAGCAGGTTCTGCTCGACGATGCGCGACACCGCGAAGGCCGCTGCCAGGGAGATCGCGAAGGTCACCGCGGGCACGCCGATCGTGGTCTGCACCACGACGCGCGACAGCGGGGCGATCGCGGCGAGGAAGATCACGAACGGGATCGGCCGGACCAGGTTCACGACGACGTTGATGATCGTGTACGCGGTGCGGTTGCCGAGCAGGTTGCCCGGACGGGTCGCGTAGAGCAGCAGCCCGAGGGCGAGCCCGATGACGCCGGCGATGACGAGTGACACGAGCGACATCACGATGGTGTCGCGCATGGCGGCGAGGAAGACGTCGAACGTGTCGATCACGCTCTGGAAGGAGTTGTTCACGCTGCTGCCTCCTCGTCGGTCGTGACGCCGTCGGCGCGCAGGGCGGCGACGGCGCGGTCGATGGCGTCCGGTGCACCAGCACCAGCACCAGCACCAGCACCAGCACCAGCACCAGCACTGGCACCGGCCGTCAGCTCGTACGTGAGCGACCCGATCCGGCGCTCGCGGATCTCACCGACCCCGCCGTAGACGAGCTCGGCGGTGACCCCGGCGGACCGGAACACCGCGTCGATCCGGTTCTGCAGCCCGGCCTCGTCGGTGATCTGCACGGTCACCAGACGACCGGGGTGGCGTTCCCGCAGGCGAGCGAGCGTGTCGACCGAGGGGCGGTCGTGCAGCGCGGTACGGACGAACCGCTGCGCAGCACCCGTCTTCGGCGCGGAGAACACGTCGTAGACGTCTCCGACCTCGACGACGCGACCCTGCTCCATCACGGCGACGCGGTCGGCGATCTGGCGGACGGCGTCCATCTCGTGCGTGATGACGATGATCGTGACGCCGAGTTCCTTGTTCACCCGGCGGAGCAGCCCGAGCACCTCGGACGTGGTCTCCGGGTCGAGGGCGCTGGTGGCCTCGTCGGCGAGCAGCAGGTCGGGCGACGCCGCGAGGGCCCGCGCGATGCCGACGCGCTGCTTCTGACCGCCGGACAGCTGCTCCGGGTAGGCGTGGGCGCGCTCGAGGAGGCCGACGAAGTCGAGCAGCTCGGCCACGCGACGGTCCCGCTCGTCCTTCGGCACACCGGCGACCTTGAGCGGGTACGCGACGTTGCCGGCGATGGTGCGGGACCGGAACAGGTTGAACTGCTGGAAGATCATCCCGATGTTGCGACGCGCCAGACGGCGATCCCGCTCGGGGATCGCCGTCAGTTCGCTGCCCGCCACGGTGACCGTCCCGGAGCTGGGCAGCTCGAGGGCGTTCACCAGGCGGACCAGGGTGGACTTGCCGGCACCGGAGTACCCGATGACGCCGAGGACCTCTCCCTGGTGCACGTCCAGGGAGACGTCCTCGACGGCCACCACGGTCTCGCCGGTGTCGGCGCGGCGGTAGTGCTTCGAGACGCCGCGGAGTTCGACGAGGACCGGCACTACTCCGCTGCCGCCTTCGCGTCGGACTCGACCGTGGTGAGCTCCTTCTGCAGCGAGGCGGCGCTCTCGTCGCTCGGGACGGCGTCCGGGTAGTCCTTCGCGAAGACCTTCTGCACGGCCTCGTCCTGGAACAGCTTCGCCAGGTCGAGGTACGTCTTGTTGGTCTTGTCGGCGTCGCGGACGGCGAAGACGTTCACGTACGGGGCGGCGGAGGCGCTCTTCGGGTCGTCCTGGAAGATCGCGTCCTTGGTGTCGAGCCCGGCCGAGGTGGCGTAGTTCACGTTGACGATCGCGCCCTCGACGGAACCCTGCTGCAGGGCGTTCGCGGTCTGCGAGGCGTCGAGCGTCTGCACGTCGACCTTGTGCGAGGTGATGTCGGCCGTGGTCGAGAAGGCGTTGCCGCCGTCCTTGAGCTCGAGCAGGTCAGCGGCCTGCAGGACCAGGAGCGCACGGGCCTCGTTGATGGCGTCGTTCGGGATCGCGACCTTCGCGCCGTCCTCGAAGTCCGCGACGTCGGAGACCTTCGTCGAGTACAGCGGCAGCGGGTAGACGGCCGTCGCGCCGATCGGCTGCAGGTCGTCGTCCGAGGTGACGTTGTAGTTCGCCAGGTACTGGATGTGCTGGAACTGGTTGATGTCGATCTGCTTGTCCTTGAGCGCAGGGTTCGGCAGCGAGTAGTCCGAGAAGTTCTGGAGCTTCACGGTGACGTTGAGCTGCTCCTTGGCGGCCTTCACGTAGGTGTTCCAGTAGGGCAGCGACTTGTCCGAGACACCGATGGTGACGGTCTTCGGCGCAGCGTCACCGGCGGCAGCGCCACCGCTGTCGCCACCGGAGCGCACGACTCCGACGATGACGGCGACGACGATCGCCACGACGACGATGACGGCGGCGATGATCCAGCCGATCGGGCGCTTGCCCTTCGGCTTCTCGGGCAGTGCGGGGGCTGCGGACATGCTGGTGCTCCTCGTGGGCCGTGCTGTGCGGGGGGAGCCGCGGTGGTCCGCGGCGTGGAGTCGAGTGTGACGGGAGCGGGTCCCCGGTGCGAGTTCCGTTCCGCCGTGTTACATCGCCGTCACGGGGTGCATTGGTTCACTCGGTACGTGCGCAGCATCGAACTCGTCCTCGACGGCCCCTCGGACCGAGCGGTCCGGGCACTCTGGCAGACCCTCGTCGCCGCGGAGCTGCCGAGCCTCGGCCACTCGGGGACGAACGACCCGCACGTCACCCTCGTGGCCGGCGAGGCCGTTGCCGTCCCGACGGACCTCGACGCCGCGGTGCCCGAGGCCCTGCGCGTCGCCGGGCTCCTGCTCTTCCCGGCCGGGCCCGGTCGGCACGTGCTCGGCCTCGGTGTGGTCGTCGACCAGCCACTGGCCCGCTTCCACCACGCGGTCGACGCCGCCGCTCCCGGCTCGCTCGACTCGTCGCTGCCCGGTCGGTGGGCGCCGCACGTCACCCTCGCTCGGCGGATCCGCGACGTCGACCTGCCGGCGGCGCTCCGGGTCCTCGCTGCGGACGCGCCCCTGCCCGAGGTGCTCACCGTGGGCGGTCTCCGGCACTGGGACGGGGATGCGAAGGTGGTCACCCGCCTGCGCTGACGCGCCCTGCGGACCGGCACCGGGCCTCCTGGACGGCGAAGGGCATGCGGAACCTGGTTCCGGGGCGTCGGGTGCGCGGGTGCGCGGGTGCGCGGGTGCGAAGGGGCGCAGGGGCGTCGGACTGGAGGCGCGGGTCAGGCCCGCAGCACCCGCTCGCCGAACGCGGATGCGAACGTCCGGTCCGGGTCGGCTCGTGCGATCAGCGCACGGACGTCCGCCACCCGCGGGTACAGCTCCGCGATCGCGTCGCCGTCGAGCGAGCTCATCTTGCCCCAGTGCGGTCGCCCGTCGAACGGTGCGAGCCGCGCTTCGAGGTCGGGCAGCAGCGTGGCGACCGCCTCCGGGTGCTTCTGCCAGGTGAACGCGATGCAGAGCACGTCCTCGCCCTGGGTCGGGCTCAACCAGAGGTCGTCGGCCGCCATCGTCCGGAGCTCGCACACGTGCAGGTGCGGCTGGATGCGGTCGGCCAGCCCGCGCAGGGCGTCGAGCGCCGCCGCCGCGTGCCGGAGCGGGACGAAGTGCTCGCTCTGCACCTCGGACCCGTGGCTCGGCACGGACTCGATGGGGAAGTGCGGCAGCCGGTCCCACCAGGGGCCCACCGACCCGTCGCGGGCCGTGTGGTGGCCGTCGCCGGGGGAGCCGGGCAGCCGGGGAGCGCCGAACAGGTCGTCCGGCACGGCGACGTCGTCGGCGCCGTCGGGCACTCGTGACTTCACGAGCGCCTCGCTGATCTCGTCGCCGAAGACCGTGTAGGCGCACACCGAGTACCCGGCTGCGTGGACTGCGGCCACGTGGTCGGTGAACGTGCTCCACGGGAACGGCCCGTACGAGTCCTGCCGCATCCGGTACGTGGGTTCGAGGTCGAGCGTGACCCGGGTCACGATGCCGAACAGCCCGAGGTGCAGGACGGTCCCGGGGAACGCCGGGTCGGTGCGGTCGACGATCCGGAGCGAACCGTCGGGACCGAGCAGTTCGAGGGACCGGACCGCGGTGGTCAACGAGCCGAGGGTGGTGCCGGAGCCGTGGGTGCCGGTGGCGACCGCGCCGCCGACGGAGATGTGCGGGAGCGAGCCCATGTTGTGCAGCGCGAACCCCGCGCGGTCGAGGTCGGGGGCGACGACGCCGTAGCGGGTGCCCGCTCCGAGCGTCGCCGTCCGCTGGTCGGGGTCGACGACCAGGTCGGTGGGGATCGCGGTCAGGTCGAGCAGGACGCCAGGGGCGTCGGCGGAGTCGTTGAACGAGTGCCGGGTGCCGAGCCCGTGCACCCGGGGGGAACGTGCGACGACCTCGGCCGCTTCGTCGATCGAGCCCGGTCGGAGTACCTGCTCGGCCGTGTAGGTGACCGTGCCGGACCAGTTCAGTTCGCTCGCCGTCGACCGCATGCCGCCCACGATGCCACGTGGACCCGTGGGCGGCACCGCGGTCAGTGCGCGGGCGGGGGCGTCGGCGCGCCTTCGGGCACCGCCGGACGGGTGACGAAGACCGATGCCAGGATGCCGAACAGCGAGATCACCGCGCCGACCAGGAACGCGGTCTTCACGCCGGAGGCGGTCGCTGCGGCCACGGCGTCCGCACCCGCGCCGGTCGCTGCCGTGGCGGCGCCGATCGTGAGCAGGGTCACGAACAGGGCGGTGCCGGCGGCTCCGGCGAGCTGCTGCGCCGTGCCGAGGACCGCGCTGCCGTGGGAGTAGAGCTTCGGGGGCAGGCCACCGAGCGCCGCCGTGAACAGCGGGGTGAAGGTGAGCGCCAGGCCGATGCTCAGCACGACGTGCGCCCCGAGGACGAACCACACGCTGGTGTCCACGCCGACCGTGGAGAGCGCCCAGAGCACCGCGCTGACGATGATCGAGCCGGGGATGAGCAGTACGCGCGGTCCGCGACGGTCGTAGATGCGTCCGACGATGGGGGAGAGGAGCCCCATGAGCAGCCCGCCGGGGAGCAGCAGCAGTCCGACGTTCAGGACCTCGAGCCCGAGGACGCGCTCCAGGTAGATCGGCAGCAGGATGAGCGTGCCGAACATCGCCATGAAGCTCAGCGCCATCGCGACGATCGGGACGGTGAAGCCGCGGGTCTGGAAGGTGCGCAGGTCGAGCAGGGCGCTGTCGGTGCGCTGCAGTCGGGTCTGTCGGACGATGAAGACCGCCAGGGCGACGGCACCGACGACGAGCGCGGTGACCGGGACGAACAGGCCGGTGGTGCCGGCCTCGCCGATGCTGGACAGGCCGTAGACGATCCCACCGAACGCGAACGCGGACAGGATCACCGAGAACACGTCGAGCGGTGCCCGGCGGGGCGTCGAGACGTTGCGGACCTTCACCATGCCGAGGATGAGCGCGGCGATCGCGATCGGCAGGACGAAGCCGAACAGCCAACGCCACGAGAACGCGTTGAGGATGAGCCCGGAGATCGTCGGGCCGATGGCCGGCGCGACCGAGATGACGATCGAGATGTTCCCCATGATGCGGCCACGGTGGGCCGGGTCGACGAGGGTGAGCACCGTCGTCATCAGGAGCGGCATCATGATCGCGGTGCCGCTGGCCTGGACGATGCGGCCGACGAGCAGCAGTGTGAACCCGGGTGCGAGCAGGGCGATCAGGGTGCCGGCCGAGAACAGGCCCATCGCCCAGACGAAGACGGGGCGGGTGTTGAACCGCTGCAGCAGGAACCCGGTGATCGGGATCACGACCGCCATTGTCAGCAGGAAGCCGGTGGTCAGCCACTGCCCGGTCGCCGCACTGATGTCGAGGTCGTCCATCAGCCGCGGCAGCGCCACGCCCATGATCGTCTCGTTGAGGATGACGACGAACGCGGACACGAGCAGCAGCCCGATCACGAGACGGGTCTCGGCAGCGGTCGGTTGCGAGACGCTTCCCGTGCGGGGGGCGGAATCGACGGCCTGGGTCATGCGGGAGCTCCTGGTGGATCACGACTGGTGGAACGAGGTTGCGCAGAACGCGCAGACAGGGCAACCGCCTGAGTGGATTCGATTATTCCGCTCCGCACCGACATCCGCAGGTGAACGGTCGGTGTCGGCGGGTCAGTGCAGGATCGCGAACCCGTCGGCGTCGCCGTGCGGCACGACCGGCCGGAGGTCGACGTCCGTCACGGTGGCCGACGGCGGCCCGCTCCGCAGGCACTCCATCAACGTCTCGACCGCGACCGACGGCCCCTCGGCCTCGACCTCGACGGTGCCGTCCCAGAGGTTCCTGGCGTACCCGACGAGGTCGAGCCCGTCGGCCTTCCGTGCCGTCCAGTACCGGAACCCGACCCCCTGGACGGTCCCCGACACCACGGCATGCATCCTCGTCACCGTCGTCATGGTCCTCACCGTATCCACGCGGGGCCTCCCGGAGTTTTCGGCCTCGTGACGATCTGTTTCCGGTTCGTGACGACCCGGAGTCCCTCACGGGCGCAACACACCGCGCAGCGGTGATAGTGTCATCGCAACCCGAACACTTCGAGTCAGATTGACACTAAGGTCCACCATGGACGAAGCAGGCATCCGCGTCGCGGTCTCGACCGTGATCGTCGCGCTGCGCCCGCACCCCGACACCGGGGCACCGGCGCTGTGGATGCCGCTGGTGCGCCGGGTGGCCGAACCGTTCGAGGGGTCGTGGGCGCTGCCCGGCGGCTGGGTGGGCGTGGACGAGGGACTCGAGGACTCCGCCGCAGCCCGCCTGCGCGAGACGACGAACGTCCAGCCCCGCTACCTCGAACAGCTCTACGCGTTCGGCGACGTCGGCCGCTCACCGAGCCGGGTGGTGTCGATCGTGTACTGGGCGCTCGTGCACCCGGACGAGGCGAACGTCGTGCCGGACGACTGGAACGTCCGCTGGTTCCTCGCCGATGAGCACCCGCCGCTCGCCTTCGACCACGACCGGATCGTGGAGTACGCGCTCTGGCGTCTCCGCACCAAGATGTCGTACTCCCGCATCGCCCAGGCCTTCCTGGGGGACCGGTTCACCCTCGCCGAGCTGCGCGGGGTGTACGAGGCGGTGCTCGGGCGCGCGCTCGACCCCGCGAACTTCCGTCGGCAGGTCGAGAAGACCGACGCGATCCTGCCGACCGACGAGACCACGAGCGGGGGTCGGCACCGTCCGGCCCGGCTGTACCGCTCGAACCCCGACCTGGCCTACGCGGACAACGGCCCGCTGCAGCAGGGCACACGACCGCAGAACCGATAGGAACCACCGTGTCCATCGCGACGACCATCGACCTCATCTCGAACGGCAAGGCCGGCGGCAGCACCTGCACGCCCGACCTCGCCATACCCACGTGGGACTTCGACTCCCGGCCCGGGTACGGCCCGGGCTCGTCGATGACCGACGTCATCCCGACCAGCGCACCGCGCCAGGGCGTGCTGCCGGACGAGTACAAGACCGCGCCGACCGACGAGCTGCACGAGCGCATCGAGCGGGCGAAGGCCACGCTCGGCGACCGGGTCGTCGTCCTCGGACACTTCTACCAGCGCGACGAGGTCGTCCGGCACGCGGACTTCCTCGGTGACTCGTTCCAGCTCGCCAACGCGGCGCTGACGAAGCCCGACGCCGAGGCCATCGTGTTCTGCGGTGTGCACTTCATGGCCGAGACCGCCGACATCCTGGCCCGCGACGACCAGCGCGTCATCCTGCCGAACCTGGCAGCGGGCTGCTCGATGGCGGACATGGCCGACATCGACAGCGTCGAGGCCGCCTGGGCCGAGCTAACCGCCGTCTACGGCACCGAGCCCGACGCCGACGGCCGGGTACCCGTCATCCCCGTCACCTACATGAACTCCGCAGCCGACCTCAAGGCGTTCTGCGGGCGCAACGGCGGCATCGTCTGCACCAGCTCGAACGCCGCGACGGTGCTCGAGTGGGCGTTCGAGCGCGGGCAGCGCGTGCTGTTCTTCCCCGACCAGCACCTCGGTCGCAACACCGCCAAGGCCATGGGGATCAGCACCGACCTGATGCCGATGTGGAACCCCCGGAAGCCCCTCGGTGGCAACGAGCAGAGCGACCTCGAAGCGGCGAAGGTCATCCTCTGGCACGGCTTCTGCTCGGTGCACCGCCGCTTCACCGTGGACCAGATCGACCAGGCCCGACGCGAGCACCCCGGCGTCCAGGTCATCGTCCACCCGGAGTGCCCGATGGCCGTCGTCGACGCCGCCGACCACGCCGGCAGCACCGACCTGATCCGGAAGACCGTCGCCGCGGCCACCGAACCGACCACGTTCGCGATCGGCACCGAGATCAACATGGTGAACCGGCTCGCTGCTGAGTACCCGCAGCACACGATCTTCTGCCTCGACCCGGTCGTCTGCCCGTGCTCGACGATGTACCGGATCCACCCGGGCTACCTCGCCTGGGTGCTCGAGGCCCTGGTGCGTGGCGAGGTCCTCAACGAGATCGTCGTCCCCGCCGAGGTCCAGGCCGACGCCAAGGTCGCGCTCGAGCGCATGCTCGCGGCCAAGCCCCGCGGCTGACCCCCGAGCCCGACCCCGAACGACCGAGGGAGACCACCGTGCACGTCGTCATCGTCGGCTCCGGCATCGCCGGACTGACCGCAGCGATCCGTGCCAGCGCCGTCCACGACGTCACGCTGGTGACGAAGGGCGCGCTCGCCGACAGCGCCACCGCGTACGCCCAGGGCGGGGTCGCGGTGGCGCTCGGTGCCGACGACTCGCCGGCACTGCACCAGGCCGACACCCACGTCGCGGCGGCCGGCAGCGCGGACGTGCGCGCCGTCGAGGTCCTCTGCACAGACGGACCGGCGCGGGTCCGCGACCTGCTCGCCCTCGGTGTGCCGTTCGACCGCTCGACCGACCCGTCGGCACTCGACCGGTACGGCGACGACCTGGCCCGCGGGCGCGAAGCCGCGCACGGACGCTGGCGCGTGGTGCACGCCGACGGCGACGCGACCGGCGCGGCGATCGAGCGCACGCTCATCGACGCGCTGCACCGCCAGCACGTCACGATCCTCGAGCGCACCTGCCTCACCGACCTGGTCGTGCGCGACGGCACCGTCGTCGGCATCGACGTCCTCGACCTGCTCGGCGAACCCCGACGGATCGACGCCGACGCCGTCGTGCTCGCCTCCGGGGGAGCGGGACACCTGTACCGCGAGACCACCAACCCGCTCGTGGCGACGGGG
This sequence comes from Curtobacterium sp. VKM Ac-2884, assembly GCF_015350945.1. Taxonomy (NCBI): domain Bacteria; kingdom Bacillati; phylum Actinomycetota; class Actinomycetes; order Micrococcales; family Microbacteriaceae; genus Curtobacterium; species Curtobacterium sp. VKM Ac-2884. The sequence continues at coordinate 340,995 of NZ_JADKSA010000001.1, read as the reverse complement.
GACGGCGTTGCCGCCGCGTGGCGTGCCGGAGCGGTGGTCGCCGACCTGGAGTTCGTCCAGTTCCACCCGACCCGCCTCGCAGTGCCGGACGGCGGGCTCGTCTCCGAGGCCGTCCGCGGCGAGGGAGCCGTCCTCCGTGACGCGCGCGGACGCCGCTTCATGACGGCGGTGCACCCGGACGCCGAGCTCGCTCCACGCGACGTCGTCGCCCGCGGCATCGCCGCCGCTGTCCGCGACCAGGGCGGCGCACCAGTGCTCCTCGACGCCACCGGACTCGGCGCGGACTTCCTGACCGGACGCTTCCCCGGACTCACCCGGGCCACCCGCGCGGCCGGTTTCGACTGGACCCGACAGGGCGTCCCGGTGTCCCCGGCGGCCCACTACTCGATGGGCGGCATCGCCACCGACGCCGAGGGGCGCACCAGTCTGCCGGGCCTGCTGGCCATCGGCGAGGCCGCATGCACCGGGGTCCACGGAGCGAACCGACTGGCCTCGAACTCCCTGCTCGAGGGACTCGTCTTCGCGTTCCGCGCAGCGGACGCGGTCGCCGGACCCCGGCCCGGCCTGCTCCGCCTGCGGGGGAACGCAGACCTGCGCGTGACCAGCGTTCCCCGAGCGGCGGACGTGATCCGCGCCTCCCGTCAGGCCTGGCCGGGAGGCCCGGATCACCGTGACGGGTCCACCGACGTCCGCCAGGCGGTCCAGGCCGTCATGACCGACCGCGTCGGGCTGCTGCGTGACGCGACCGGACTGGCGAGCGCCCGGCGCGAGCTCGACGCGCTCACCGCGCCCGCCACCGGCGGCGTGCGCGAGCACGAGGACCGCGCACTGCTCGACCTGGCACGGCTGGTCGCGCTCGCCGCCGAGACCCGCACGGAGTCCCGCGGTGCCCACGCCCGCACCGACCACCCCGACACCGATCCAGCAGCCCCGGCCTCGTACGCCTGGGTCGCCGAGACGGCCACTCGACACATCGCCGTTCCGCAGGAGGTTCCCGCATGACCATCGACCCCGGCACCATCCCGCCGCATGCCCTGCGCCGCGTCATCGAGACCGCGCTGGAAGAGGACGCGCCCTGGGGCGACGTCACCAGCGAGACGCTCATCCCGGCCGACGCGACCGCGACGGCGACGCTCGCGGCCCGCGAGCCCGGAGTGCTGAGCGGCGGGACCGTCTTCGTGGCGGTGATGCACGCGGTCGACCCGTCGATCCGGGCGACCGTGCACGCCGACGAGGGGTCCGCGTTCACCGCCGGTGACACGCTCGCCACCGTGACGGGGTCGGCGCGTTCGGTGCTCCGCGCCGAGCGGGTGGCGCTGAACCTGGTGCAGCGCATGTCGGGCATCGCCACCGCCACCGCGGCCCACGTCGCGGCCGCTGCGGGCACCTCGGCGCGGATCGTCGACACCCGGAAGACCACGCCGGGCCTCCGTGCGCTCGAGCGGTACGCCGTGCGCTGCGGCGGCGGGCACAACCACCGCACGTCGCTGTCCGACGCCGTGCTGGCCAAGGACAACCACCTGGCCGTGCTGCTCGCCGGCGGCATCGGCATCGGCGACGCGATCACCGCCGCACGGCAGCGGCTCGGGCACACCGTGCACGTCGAGGTCGAGGTGGACCGCATCGACCAGATCGAGCCCGTCGTCGCGGCGGGTGTCGACACGATCATGCTCGACAACTTCACGCCGGCCGAGCTCGAGACGGGTGTCGGCATCGTCGCGGGTCGCACGCTCGTCGAGGCGTCGGGCGGGGTGTCCCTCGACACCGTCGCGGCCATCGCCGCGACCGGGGTCGACGTCATCTCGGTGGGGGCGCTCACGCACTCGGCCCGGGCGCTCGACCTCGGGCTCGACATCGCGGTGGCGGCCGGGGACTGACCGTGTTCTACCTGGACCGGGCGGCCACGACCCCCGTCCGCCGCGAGGTCCTCGAGGCGATGTGGCCGTTCCTGACCGGGGTGTTCGGCAACCCGTCGTCGACGCACGGTGTCGGGGACGAGGCCGCGCGCGGGCTCGCGGCCGCACGGGCCACGGTTGCCGGCGTGCTCGGCTGCCGACCGGCCGAGGTCGTCTTCACCACGGGTGGGACCGAGGGTGCGAACACCGCGGTCAAGGGGATCGCGCTCGCCGCCCCGCGCGGACGCCACGTCGTCACCAGTGCGATCGAGCACGAGGCCGTGCTGGAGAGCTGTGCGTACCTGGCACGCTTCCACGGCTTCGACGTCACGGTGCTGCCGGTCGCGTCGGACGGCCTGGTCGACCCGTCGGTGCTGCGCGCGGCGCTCCGGCCGGACACGACCCTCGTGTCGATCGCGCACGCCGACAACGAGATCGGCACCGTGCAGGACGTCCCGGCGCTCGCTGCCGAGGCCCACGCGGTCGGCGCGCGCTTCCACACCGACGCCGTGCAGTCCGCGCCGTGGCTGCCGATCGGGCTCGACGTCCTGGGCGTCGACGCACTGTCGCTGTCCGGGCACAAGCTCGGGGCGCCGAAGGGGACCGGTGTGCTCGCGGTCCGGTCGGGGGTGCCCGTCGAACCGTTGCTGCACGGCGGGGGACAGGAGCGGGGCCGACGCTCCGGCACCGAGGACGTCGCCGGCGCGGTGGCGGTCGCGACGGCGCTCGGGCTGGTGGCCGCCGGTGGTGCTGCTGCCTCTGGTGCTGCTGCTGCCTACGGTGGTGCTGCTGCCTACGGTGGTGCTGCTGCCTCTGGTGGTGCTGCCGCCGCGACGGCCGTCCGTGACGCCGTGCTCGACGGGGTGCTCGGCGCCGTCCCCGGCGCGTTCGTGACCGGGTCGCGCGCGCACCGGCTGCCCGGGCACGCGTCGTTCTGCTTCCCCGGGGTCAACGGCGAGACCGTGCTGCTCGAGCTGGAACGGCGCGACGTCGTGTCCTCGTCGGGCAGCGCCTGCGCGGCGGGCAGCACCGAGGCGTCGCACGTGCTCACCGCGCTCGGGATCCCGGACGAGGTCGCCCGGACCGCGCTCCGACTCACCTTCGACGGTTCCCTCGGTGTCGAGGACGTGCCGGTCGTCGTCGGAGCGGTCGCGGACGCCGTGGCCACGGTCCGAGCACTCGGTTGACACATCGCATCCTGGGTGTACTAGACGTTCTACTCCATGAGTGGGGTCGTGTCCCCCCTTATGCGGACACGGAATCTGCGCCAGAGTGTCCACATGGCAAACGTGATGATGACCCGGACGCGACGGGACGACCGCTTCCGAGCGGTGCAGCTCCTGCCCGCACCGGCGACCCTCGTCGCGCTCGCCCTGGCTGCGCAGCACGACCTCGGCACCGCCCCCCTCGGGTTGATCGCCGCCGTCGGAGCGCTCGCGACCGTCGGGAGCGCCCTGCTCCCCATGATCCGACCCGCCGCCGCTCGACGATCGATGCCCGCACCGATCGAGACGGACCGGTACCGAGAGGACACCGAACACCCTTGAGGTCCGACACCGCCCGGCTCCTCCCGTGACCCGGCCGGTGCCCCAGACCGGATGTCGATACCCCTGATCGACATCCGGAGCGGGGCGCGACGTTCCCCCTGTCGTCGCGTCCCGCCACACACCGCGACCCGCCGTGGGCCGACGTCGACCCCCTGAACGACGTCGGTTCCCCTGCAGCCCACGGCGGGCTCCCGGTGTCTCCCGCTCCCGCTACCGTCGGGGCATGCCCTCGTACCGTGTGACCCTGGCGATCGGCGCACTCGCCGCCGGCACCGCGCCCGACGCCGTCCTGCCCGCTGCGGCCCGGCTGGTCGCCGAGCACGCCGTGGTCGAGGCGCAGGACGTCCGCCTGCTGCGCGGTGTGCCGTGCGCGGTCGTCCGGTTCGAGTCCGACGACGACGCCACGGCAGCGGTCGTGCGCGACCGGGCCGTGCACGGCCTCCGCGACGTGGTCGAGATCCGCTCCGACGTCGTCACGCGCCGCGACGGTGCGCGGTGGATCCCGGTGGCGTGACGACTGCGGCCGTGCCTGGTGCGTCCTGCGTGCCCGGTGCATCCGACGCGCCCGGTGCATCCGGCGTGCCCGGCCAGACGTAGTCGAGGTCGTCGGGTGCGTCCGGGAACAACTCGCGGTAGTGCTCCGGCGCCTTCTGCACCAACTTCGAGCGGTGTGACGCGTGCAGGGCCTCGTCGTCGTTCCACGGCGGGATCGGGACGTCGCCGCGCTCGTACACCGCCAGGTCCTCCGGGACCCGCCCGAGGTCGAGCAGCGTCTTCTCCAGGCAGGTGTCCACGTGCCCGCGGTCGAGCCAGACGCGGCACGTCGCTTCCTGGTAGGCCATGAGCGCCGGACGGTAGCCGCGCCACATCGCGGTGACCGGGTGGTGCTGCCAGCCGTACCCCGGCAGCGTCAGCGCCCGCATCACCTGCAGGGTCTCCACGCGCTGCTTGCCGAGACGCCGGTCGTCGAGGACCTCGGCAGAGGCCCGGAAATCGGCGTACGGCAAGAACGTCTGCATGCCGCGGGACGGTACCCGCGGGGCCTGGCACCCGACACATGTCGTCACACGCGGACCGCTCCCGTGGCAGGCGTGTGAGCATCGACCGCATGAGTGGAGAACTGGTCGTCGGCGTCAGCGGTAGCCCTTCGGACCCCTCGAGGACGTCCACCCTGGTCGCCGCCACGGTGGCGCGCCTCGGGCAGGAGATCGAGGGTGCCCGCACCGAGACCATCGAGATCGGCCCGCTCCTGGCCGACCTCGGTGCCGCGTCCTCGCGTGAGGCGATGTCCGAGCGCACCCGCGCGGCACTCGAGACCGTCGAGGCCGCCGACGTGCTCGTCGTCGGCAGCCCGGCGTTCCGCGCCGCCTACTCGGGCGCGTTCAAGCTGTTCTTCGACTGGATCGGGCAGTACGACCTCGTCGACACCCCGGTCCTGCTGACCGCGACGGGCGGCAGCGACCGTCACGCCCTGCTCGTCGAGCACCAGATGCGCCCGCTGTTCGGCTTCTTCCAGTCGACGACGCTGCCGATCGGGGTGTTCGGCAACGAGCGCGACTTCACCAAGCGCGAAGGTGGCTACGACATCGGCAACGTCGACCTCGAACTCCGCATCGACCAGGCCGTGCGCCGGGCGATCCCGATCATCCGCGGGGGCTTCGCCACGGCCGGCCTGGCCGACGTGCGGCGCCCCGCGGACTTCTGACCCTTCTGCGCGTTCCTGGCCGATTCGGGCGTACCTGGTCTGAAGTTCTCACCAGGTACGCCCGATTCGACCTCGCATCGCAAGTGTTGTGGGAAAGAACGCCTACGGAGCGGGGACGGTGACCGTCTCGCCCGACGCCGCCGACCGGCGCGCCGCGTCGAGCACCTCGACCACGTGCACCGCGTCGTCGACGGGCACCGGCACCGGACCGAGCCCGCGGACGGCCCGTGCGAACCGCTCGTAGTAGTCCGTGTAGGAGCTCTGTGCCGACGGGACGTCGACCGTGCCGGACTCCGTCGTGAGGGTCCCGGACGAGGGCTCGACTCCCCAGGTCGACCGGTCGTCGGCAGGTGACGCACCCGCCACGGCTGCCTGCGCCTGCACGTCGGTGCTCGTGGCCTCGTACGTGCCGTCGACACCGTCGAGGCGGAGCTGCCGTGCGCCCAGCCACCCGGCCTTGTTCGACGTCAGGACGGACTCGACGCCGGACACGTGCGTCGCTGCGAGCGTGAAGCCGGCGTCGATCTGGCCGTCCTGGTCGCGGCCGAGCGAGCGGGCATCGCGGACGTCGAGCGTGCAGGACACCCGGGCGATCGGTCCGAACAGCGACACGGCCTGGTCGACCAGGTGCGAGCCGATGTCGGAGAGCACGCCGCCGCCGATGCCGGTCGCGATGCCGTGCCGCTCGACCAGGTCGAAGCGGGACCAGAAGCGGAGCGGCGCCCCGACCCGTCCGGCGTCCAGCACACTCCGGAGGGTCGCGAGGTCGGTGTCCCAGCGGCGGTTGTGGAAGGGCGTGATCACGACGCCGGCATCGGCCGCGGCCTGTCGGATCTCGCGCGCCGTGGCCGGGTCCGGGGCGAACGGCTTGTCCGCGACGACGGCGATCCCGGCGGCGATCGCCTGCAGGACGAGTTCGCGGCGGGTGGACGGGGGAGTGGTGACGACGACGGCGTCGACGCCCGCGGCGATCAGGTCACCGAGGGAGTCGTGCACGGTGACGCCGGGCAGGTCGGTCGCGAGCTGCTCGTGCTTGGCGGCCGAACGGGCGACGACACCGACGAGGTCGACGCCCGTCGCGTCCAGCAGGAACGGGCGGTGGAACGCCCGCCCTCCGATGCCGTAGCCGACGAGTCCGATGCGTACTTTGTCCATACATATGAACCTAGCGCGTCGGGCCAGCGTTGGGAACGTTCCAACGAGGCGGACGGGAGGCCCGCTGCGGCCCCGCCACGGGCCTCCCGTCCGCCTCGTGCGCACGTGTCGGGCGCGACGTGCGCGACGTGCGCGACGTGCGCGACGTGCGCGACCGCCGGGTTCCACGACTTGCCGTCCGCGTGACGCCGAGGTTCCACTCCGAGGCGGCAGCGGCGCCGAGGTTCCGAGATCTCGGAACCTCGGCGGGGCGACAGACGCCCGTGCGGCGTGACGGGCGTCAGGCGATGAGGGACGCGACGTGCGCGACCGCCAGGCGGTAGCCGTCGGCGCCCGCGCCGGCGATGACCGCGGTCGCGGCGGTGGCGACGTGGTCGACGTGCCGGAAGGGCTCGCGCTTCCACGTGTTCGACAGGTGCACCTCGACGACGGGGACGGACAGTGCCTCGACCGCGTCGTGCAACGCGACCGAGGTGTGTGCGTAGGCCGCGGGGTTGATCACCACCGCGGCGATGTCGTCGAGGGCCTCGTGCAGCCACTCGACGAGTTCGCCCTCGCGGTTCGTCTGGCGGAAGTCCGCGTCCAGCCCGTGCACGGCCGCCTCGGTGTGCACGATCGCCTCGAGCTCAGCGAGCGTCACGGTGCCGTACTGCTCCGGGTCGCGCCGCCCGAGGATGTCGAGGTTCGGTCCGTTGAGGACGAGGATGCGCGCCTGGTCGGTCATGGGGCGAGCCTAGCGATCGCGGGCCACGGAGTGCCGCCGGCAGACACATGCCTCGGCTATGTGAACGGTCACAATTCGGTGTAACGTCTCCGTCCGGGTCGGCGGAGTTGTCGACTGCAACACACTGACGTGGAGATGTTGAATGGTTCTCGCTGCAGCGAACGAAGGGATTCGGCTCGACTTGGGCTGGGTCGACTACCTGATGATCATCGTGTACTTCGCGGTCGTCATCGGGATCGGGTTCACCGCCCGCAAACAGGTCCGGACGAGCATGGACTTCTTCCTGTCCGGGCGCTCGATGCCGGCGTGGATCACGGGCCTGGCCTTCGTGTCCGCGAACCTCGGTGCGACCGAGATCCTCGGCATGGCCGCCAACGGTGCCCAGATCGGCATGGCGACCCTGCACTACTACCTGGTCGGCGCGGTGCCGGCCATGGTGTTCCTCGGGCTCGTGATGATGCCCTTCTACTACGGTTCCAAGGTCCGGTCGGTGCCGGAGTTCATGCTCCGCCGCTTCGGTAAGGCCCCGCACCTGGTGAACTCGATCGCGTTCGCCGTGTCGAACGTCCTCATCGCGGGCATCAACCTCTACGCCATGGCCATCGTCATCGAGGCGATGCTCGGCTGGCCGGAGTGGCTGGCCATCGTCGTGTCCGCCGGCTTCGTGCTCGTCTACATCACCCTCGGCGGGCTCTCCAGCGCGATCTACAACGAGGTCATGCAGTTCTTCGTGATCATCGCCGGGCTCATCCCGCTGACGATCGTCGGTCTGCACCGCGTCGGCGGCTGGGACGGGCTCAGCAAGGCGATCACCGAGACCCAGGGCGTGCAGCACCTGCAGGCCTGGGCAGGCACCGGCTTCGGTGACGTGACCAACCCGATCGGCGCCAACTGGCTCGCGATCGTGCTCGGTCTGGGCTTCGTCCTCGGATTCGGCTACTGGACCACCAACTTCACCGAGGTGCAGCGCGCGTTCTCGGCGAAGAACATGTCCGCAGCGCGCCGGACCCCGCTCATCGCCGCGATCCCGAAGCTGTTCATCCCGGCCATCGTCGTGATCCCCGGTCTCATCGCCGCGGCGGTCGTCGGCAACCAGTTCGCCGACGGCTCGCTCACCTACAACGACGCGATCCCGAAGCTCATCCAGATGTACCTGCCGACCGGTGTGCTCGGCGTCGCGGTGACCGGTCTGCTCGCGTCGTTCATGGCCGGCATGGCGGCCAACGTCTCGTCGTTCAACACCGTCTTCACCTACGACATCTGGCAGCGCTACATCAAGCCGAACATGCCGGACATCCACTACCTGAAGACCGGTCGTTGGGTCACCGTCGTCGGCGTCCTGGTCGGCATCGCGACCGCGTTCATCGCGGCCCAGGCGTCGAACATCATGACGTACATGCAGACACTGTTCTCGTTCTTCAACGCGCCGCTGTTCGCCGTCTTCATCCTCGGTCTGCTCTGGAAGCGGATGACCACGCAGGGTGCGCTCTGGGGCTACGTCCTCGGCATCGTCACGCCGACGATCACCTGGATCGCGTACCTCGTGAACCCGGACCTGTTCGCCACCGCGACCGCCGAGACCCTGTACGGCGCGATCATCTCGTTCGTGACCGTCCTGATCGTCGGTTTCATCGTCTCGATGTTCACCACGCCCAAGGACGAGAAGGAGCTCGGCGGTCTGGTCTACGGCATCGGCAAGATCGACCTGCACGGCGACTCCGTGGCGACCGACACCGCCTGGTACCGCTCGCCCGCACTGCTCGGCACCGTCGCACTGATCCTGTGCGTCGTCCTGTACCTGCCGTTCCTCTGATCCGCGAAGGAGATCACCGACCATGAGTGACACCACCACCCCCGGCGCGCTGACCGAGGAGCAGAAGGCCGCCCTCGTCCGCTCGACCCGTCGTCTCGACCTGCGCCGCATCCTCGGCGGCCTGTTCGTGCTCTACGGCGTCATCGTGACGATCGTCGGCATCGTCCACTGGGACAGCGACCCCGAGAAGACCGGCGGCATCCACATCAACCTGTGGGTCGGACTGTCGATGCTCGTCGGCGGCCTGCTGTTCTTCCTCTGGGACCGCCTGAACCCGGTGCCGGCCGAGGACATCATCGGCCAGGCCGAGGCCGAGGCTGACCAGAAGGCCGCCGGCGAGGGCCGAGCGTCCGCCTGACCTCGCGCGAGTACCGCTGAGTCGACTCGGAACGACGACGTCGCTGTCGCACGACAGCGGCTTCGTCGTTCCGGGTCGGTGTTCGGGATCACTTGACGTGGCCCGCGCTGGGCTCGTAAAATTGATATGTCGACCGCGTGCTGCTCGGTCGAAAGTGAGCCCCGGAGAATCCTGCAGCCAGCGCGGGACCGGGGTTTTGCGCTGTCCAGGCTCGTTCACCCCACGCGGACAACGGTGCTGTCGAGCTCGTCGTCGAGGCCCGCCACGTGCGCACCGCAGGCAAGGTCAGCCACTGCGACCAGTGGTTCGTCGACCCCGCAGACGTGCTCGTGTCGCACCGGAACGCCGACTCCTCGTCGTCGAAGGGCATCGAACATCGACCGGTCGCCGTCATCGCGTGCCCTCCCTCGCGATTCGAGGACGAGGAGTGTGACGCCCCGCAACTCGAGCTCCCCAGACGAGTCGCTCCAAGCACCGGCGTCGTCGCCGTTCGGCGCGCGCAGCCGCGCCCTCGTAGCGGACGACGACGATCTCGACCGCCCGTCGGAGGAGGTCGAGCCACGAGAGTCGTTGACCGGGGAGGGCTTCGTACCAGTGCAGCTTCCGCATCCGCCTCGGTGTCGCTGCTCGGACGTCCGCACGTGCCGCTTCGCAGGCGGACGCCGTGATGACCACGGCAGCCATGACGTACGTCGTGTGGTCGCGTCCGCCGCCCGGCTCCGATTCATCGACGTACGCTCGCATCGGATCAGCATATTGCGTATCAGTCCGTACCGCGACGGAACGGTTGCGCATCGTCGCACCACGGGCCAGGTTGAGCGTGACGAAAGGAACCTCCCCATGGACACGATGGTCTTCATCAACCTGCCCGTCACCGACCTCGACCGTTCGAAGGCGTTCTACGAAGCCCTCGGCTACTCGATCAACCCGGTGTTCAGCGACGACACCGCTGCGTGCATCGTCGTCAGCGACACGATCTACGTCATGGCGCTCACCCACGCGAAGTTCGCCGACTTCACCGACAAGACGATCGCCGACGCCGGCACCGTCGAGGTGATCAACTCGCTCACCGCCGGGTCGAAGGACGAGGTGCACCGCATCGTCGACGCCGCCGTCGCGGCCGGCGGGAGCGAGGACCGCGCGCCGATGGACCTCGGCTTCATGTTCCAGCGGAGCTTCACCGACCCGGACGGCCACCGGTGGGAGTACGTGTGGATGGACCCGCAGGCCGCCCAGGACGGCCCGCCGGCCGAGTGACCACACGGTCGACAACGAGGGTGTCGGCGGCGCACGCCAGGATGGTGCGATGAGCACCGAGCCCGCAGCCACCGAGCCCGCAGCCACCGAGCCCGCAACCACCGAGCCCGCCGCAGCGCCCCACTCCGACCTGGTGACCGGCGACGACGGACTCGCCCGGCCGGTGTGGGCATCGACGGACGAGCTGCTCCGCGACTACTACGACACCGAGTGGGGCATGCCCGTGCGGGACGAGCGCGGGGTGTTCGAGCGGCTGTCACTCGAGGCGTTCCAGTCCGGCCTGTCCTGGCGCACGATCCTGGCGAAGCGTCCGGCGTTCCGTGCGGCGTTCGCGGACTTCGACCCCGACACCGTCGCGGGCTTCGGCGAGGACGACGTCGCCCGGCTGCTGGCCGACGCCGGCATCGTCCGGAACCGGGCGAAGATCCTCGCGACCATCACCAACGCGAACGCGACGGTCGCCCTGCGGCAGGACGGCGGGCTGTCCGACTTCGTCTGGTCGTTCCGTCCGGCGACGACGCCCGAGCCCGAGTCGTACGCCCAGGTCCCGACGACCTCCGACGAGTCCGTCGCACTGTCGAAGGCGCTGCGGAAGCGCGGCTTCGCGTTCGTCGGTCCGACCACGATGCACGCCCTGATGGAGGCGCTCGGCATCGTCGACACGCACCTGCTCGGCAGCCACCGGCGCGGGACCTCGGGCGTCTGGAACTGACCCGGACGCCGTCCACGCCGCCAGCGACCGCACCGGGCTAGGGTCGCGGCATGAGCACCGACCAGCCGAACCCGCGCGTGCGTCCCGTCCACCCGGTCGACGCCGACCTTGTCGCCGTGCCCGTCGACGTGCCCGCTCCCACGCCGGACGCGGCCGGGGACTCGGCGACGGAGCCGGGCCACGACCCCGCCGAGGTCCGGATCGCCTTCCTGCTCTTCCCGGACCTGACGCAGCTCGACTTCACCGGTCCGGCGCAGGTGCTCTCCCGGGTACCCGGCGCACGCGTCGAGTACGTGGCGGCGACGCTCGATCCGGTGCCGACCGACTGCGGGTTCGCGCTGGTCCCGACGACGACCATCGCCGACGCGGGTCCGGCGGACGTCCTCGTGGTCCCCGGTGGCGACGGTGCCTTCGATGCGATGCTCGACCCCGAGCTCATCGGGTTCGTCCGGCGCGAGGCCGAGCGCGCCACCTGGGTGACCTCGGTCTGCACGGGGGCGTTCGTCCTCGGTGCCGCGGGGCTCCTCGCCGGCAAACGGGCGACGACCCACTGGGCGTCGAAGCCGATGCTCGAGGCGTTCGGTGCGCAGCCGGTCGACGAACGGATCGTCGACGACGGTGCGATCGTCACGGCGGCCGGCGTCAGTGCGGGCATCGACATGGCGCTGTGGCTGGCGGCCGAGCTCGCGGGGCAGGCAGCGGCCGAGGCGATCCAGCTGCAGATCGAGTACGACCCGCAGCCCCCGTTCGACGCGGGCTCCGCGGAGCGCGCCGACGCCGTCGTGGTCGCCCGCGCACGGGCCGCGGCCGAGGCGGCTCGCGGGGACCGCGTCACCCGCGCAGCGGCTGCCGTCCTGCCGTGACGACACAGATGCCCTGACGACACAGATGCCCTGACGACACAAATGCGCTGACGAAGCACGCGCCGTGACGACGCACCTGCCGTGACGACGCGGCAGAGCCCTCAGACCAGCGGCTTCTGCATCTGCGTCGCGGTGACCTCGTACCCGAGCGAGGCGTACAGGTCCTGCGCGCCGGTGTTGTAGCCGAACACGTTGAGCCCGATGCTCGTCGCCCCGTGCTCCGCTGCAGCCCGCTGGCCGAGCTCGAGTGCACGTCGGGCGTGTCCGCGACGACGGTGCGGTTCGTCGATCTCGACGTCGAACACCCACCAGTCGGTCCCACCCGGAGCGAACGGGCCGATCCAGAGGTACCCGACCGTGGTGTCGTCCTGGTCGAGGACGTCCCACACCAGGTGCCCGTCGGCCGGGGCCCCGCCCGGGAACCACTGGTCGAGCGACTTCTGCTTGTTCGCCTCGGCCTGTTCGCGGGTCTCGCCCGCCTGCATCCGCGACGCCACGTACTCGGCCATGGTCCGGTCGAGCCAGGCCGGGAGGCGCGTGGCCGGCATCTCCTGCAGGCGCGTGTCCGTCATCGGTTGCCCTTGGAACCCCGGCTCGGCTTGCCGCGCATCTTCCCGCGGCCGGGGGTGGGGCCTTTGCCGGTGTTGGACTTCTTGCCGCTGCCGGACTTGCCGCTGCCGGGCGACTTGGCCTTCGCCTTGCCGCCGGCGCTTCCGGCACCCGCTCCGCCCTTGGTCGACCCGCCCTTGCCCGATCCGCCGCCGGCCTTCGAGCCGGCCTGCGTCGCACGCAGGGCCTCTTCGACGTCGCGATCGGTGCCGGTCGGCTGGTTCCGCGAACTGTTGGCGGTGCGTCCGCGCACCACGCCGATGAACTCCTCGGTCGTCTCGGTGGCGTCCTCGTCTCGCCAGACCAGCGCGATCTGCGTGCCGGGGGCGCCGAAGAGCGGGCGCGCGACGAGGTCCTTGCGGCTCGCCGCGCGGAAGAGCGACTGGGGGAGCACGACCACGCCGACGTTCGCCTCGACCAGGTCGAGCGCGGCGGCGATGTCGGCCGGCACCGGACCGGCGTCGACGACGTGCACCTCGGCGTCCGCGAGGTCCACCTCGGCCAGGTCGGCGAGGGGGGAGTCCTTCGGCATCGCGACCACGGCCGTCTCGGTCCAGAGCGGGATGGCGTTGTGCTGCTCGGAGACGGGCATACGTGCGAAGACCATGTCGACCTCGCCGTCGAGCGTGTCGTCGACGTCGTCGGACCCGATCGGCCGCAGCCGCAGCTCGATCGAGGGGTGTCGATCCCGCCAGACACGGGCCCACTTGGCCGGGGAGACCCCGGGCACGAATGCGATGGTGAGTGCCGCGGTCATGCAGACGAGCATAGGGGCCGTACTCTAGGGGGCATGGCGCAGGAACAGACCATGAAGCCCGAAAGGGCTGCGAAGAAGCTCGGCATCTTGCTGGCGGCCGCTCCGGAGTCCTTCCAGGGCGCTCCCGTCACACGGACCGCCTTCGACGAGCTCCGGACCGAACCCCCGACGTGGCTCGAGGACCTCCGACGCGACGGCCCGCACCCGCGACCCGTCGTGGCGCAGAAGCTCGGCATCTCGATCTCCGGGCTGACCCGTGCGGGGATCGACGACGCGCTCACCACGGCGGAGATCAAGACGCTGCTCGAGCAGAAGCCCGAGTGGCTCGTCCGTGAGCGCGAGACGCAGGCCGCCGTGCACGTCGAGAACGCCCGTGTGAAGCAGGAGCGCGCCGCCAAGGCCGCTGCCCGCGCCGAGGACTGACCCGCCCGGCACCGCGCCGCCGCAGCTGAGGACCCGCCGTGCACGAGACCGTCGCCGACGCCATGCTCGTCGTGCCGCAGTTCGCGTCGGTGTGCTGCATCGTCGGGGACCGCTACCGACCGCGCCCCGGCGTGATCGTGCCGGCTGCGGTGATGCTCGTCGCGATGCTCATGCCCGTGGTGCACGCGGGTGCGGTGTGGACGCTCTTGGCGGCGACGCTCCTGCTGTTGCTCGCACCGCTGCCGGTGATGCGCCGACGCCGTGCCGACGGCCGCCGCGCCGAGCCGATGGACGTGCACCGCGCGCTGTCGGCGGTCGTGATGGCCGGCATGCTCCTGATGGGCCACGCGACCGGCGTCGCCGACGGGCACGCGGGACACGGCATCGCGTTGTCCGCGGTGCTCGGTGCCGGCGTGATCGGCTACTGCGCGTTCAGCGGGTGGCTCCTGCGGTACGAGTGGGCGCAGGAGGACCGTCGTGCCGTGCGCAGCGGCGAGGTCTTCGCGATGACGGTCGCCGTCGTCGGCATGACCCTCGCGATGTAGTGCGGGAGCGCCCGTCGGGGCTCAGTCGGTGGTGGCCGACGAGTCGCCCGTGTGCGTGACACGGTCCTTCGCTGCGCGGAGGGTGTCCTTCGGCACCGGCGGCACGCCCCGTCGGATGCCTCGGAGTCCGACCACGAACAAGATCGCGGTGACGACGGCGAACACGGCGAACGTGATCCCCGTCGCGGCCCAGGCCGGCAGTGCCAGGGCCAGGAGTGCCACCACGAGTCCGGCCAGCAGCACGAGCGTGGTCAGTGCGAAGGCCACCGCGGCGCCGGTGAGCACCAGCCCGGTCTTCGCGCCGTTCGCCCGCTCGCTGATCTCCCGCCGAGCCGAGGCCACCTCGTCACGGACGGCGCGCAGCACGGGTTCCAGCGCCTTCTGCACCAGACCGGCGGTGACGGTGTCGCGGAAGGACGGCTTGCTGCTGGTCGTGGTGTCGTCGTGGTCCGTGGTGCTCATGGGTCTCCTGTCCGGGGCGCGGTGATCGCGTCCACCTGCTGTGACGCGTCCGGTCCGATGATCGTCACGCCGGCGGCGGCGTGCTCGGTCGCTTCCCAGCTTGCGGAGCCGCCGGTGGCGGTGGGCGCGACCGCCGGGAGGCCCGCCCCGCGTCGACGACGCAGGACGGGCCTCCCGGGGTGGTCGGGCCGAGGGCCCTACTCGGCGATCTCCTCGAGGTCGTCGATGCCACGGGCCGCCGCCGCTGCGCGGCGCGCGCGCATCGACGGGGCCGCGAGCGCGGCGAGGACGGCGAGGACCGCGACACCGGTGCACGCCCAGAAGCCGATGGTGAAGGCGTCGTCGGTCGGCATGCCCTGCGGGGTGCTGTGCGAGGTGATGAGCGCCGCGATGACCGCGGTGCCGACGCTCGAGCCGATCGTGCGGACGACGGTGTTGGCGCTGATGGCCTCGCCGGTCTGGTTCGCGGGGACGCTCTCGATGATGGCGTTCGAGCACGCGGCGAGGGCCAGGCCGATGCCGATGCCGGTCAGGATGCCGGAGACGACGACCTGCCAGAGCTCGCCGTGCGCGATCGCGGGCAGCAGGAACGCGGCGACGATGGCGATCCCGCCGAGCAGCATGGGCGGCTTCGGACCGACCTTGCGCACGAGGATGCCGGCGATCGGCCCGGCGACGATCATCATCAGGACGGTCGGCAGCAGGAAGAGACCGGCCTGGGTGACGTCCTTGCCGAAGCCGTAGCCCAGTGCGCTCGGCAGCTGCAGCAGGGTGGGCACGAGCACGAAGGTGCCGAACATCGCGAACCCGAAGACGAGCGCGACGACGTGGGCGGTCCAGACGCCGCGGACGGCGAACAGGCGGACGTCGATGAGCGGTTCGGCGACACGGAGCTCGACCAGGACGAACGCGACCAGTGCCACGGCGCCGAGGACCAGCAGGCCGATGGTCTTGCCGTCACCCCAGCCCCAGGTCTCGCCCTCGCTGACGGCCAGCAGGATCGACACGAGCGAGACGGCGAGGACGAACGTGCCGACCATGTCGAGGCGGCCGGGCTTGCGGACCGGCGACTCCGGCATGCCGAAGATCGCGCCGAGCAGGGCGATGACGACGAGCACGGCGGGCAGCCAGAACAGCCAGTGCCACGACAGGTGCTCGACGATCGGTCCGGCGGCGACGATGCCGACGCCGGCGCCGATGCCGAAGATCGCGGAGAGCAGACCGATCGTGACGCTGACCTTCTCCTTCGGCAGCTCGTCGCGGACGATGCCGATCGACAGCGGCATCACCGCGCCGGCGGCGCCCTGCAGGGCCCGGCCGACGATGAGGACGCCGAGGTTCGGTGCCAGCGCGGCGAGCACGGCGCCGACGAGCAGGATCGACAGCACGACGATCAGGACCTTGCGCTTGCCGATCATGTCGCCGAGGCGGCCGAGGATCGGCGTGAGCACCGACGCGGAGAGCAGGTAGGCGGTGAGCACCCAGCTCGTCGCGCTCGTCGAGGCGCCGAGGTCCTGTCCGATGGTCGACAGCGCCGGGGCGACGAGCGACTGCAGGACCGCGAACGACAGACCGCCGAGGGACAGGTAGACGATGATCGCCGTGCTGTTCGGCCGGTGCCCGGCGGTGGTGGGGTGCGAGCCCGTGCGGGGGCTCTGCATGGTGTCGGTCATCGTGCTCCGTGTCTCGAGTGATGTAAACATTTGCTGACTTGACGAGAGTACGCAGTTCTCACGCGATGTCAACACTTGCTTACATCCCGGGTCGGGCCGGTACGCTTCGACCATGAGCAAGGACGCCGCCGCCACCCGACTGCTGCTCGTGCGGGCGGCGCGGCACCGGTTCGCGTTCGACGGGTACAAGGCGACGACGGTGCGCGACATCGCCGCCGACGCCGGGGTCAACGTCGCGCTGATCAACCGCTACTTCGGGTCGAAGGAGGGGCTGTTCCGCGCCTGCCTCGACCGGGTGGTGCAGGACCTCGGGGTCGAGCAGCCCGTCGAGCGTGGCCTCGAGCGCGCGCTGGCCGGCCTGGTGTCACACGTGGTGCGCGCGCCGACCGACGACGACTCCCTCCAGCTCATGCTGCTGCTCCGGTCCTCCGGCGACGACGGTGCCGACGCCATCCGCCGCGAGACCCTCCGCCGGTACGCGGAGCGTCTCGCCACGGCCGTCGGCGGCGAGGTCTCCGAGGAACTGCTCGTCCGGGCCGAGATCGCGCTGTCGGTGGTGCTCGGGATGACGATGCTCCGGCGGTCCACCGCGGTGGAGCCGCTCGCGTCGGCCGACGACGACGTCGTGGCCGGGGCGCTCGACGACGCGCTCCGCGCCCTGCTCGCACCGTCGCGGTAGCGTCGAGCCGTGTCCGACCGACCAGCTCGCCGTCCCGACCCCGCCCCGCGCCTCGACGAGGTCGACGAGCGCATCCTCTGGACCCTGGCCGGCGACGCCCGGATCCCGAACAACCGGCTCGCGGCCGCCGTGGGCATCGCGCCGTCGACGTGCCTGACCCGGGTCCGGGCCCTCGAGGACGCCGGGGTGATCCGCGGCTACCGGGCCGAGGTCGACATCGCGCGACTCGGCTTCTCGATCGAGGCGATGGTCTCCGTCCGGGTCCACGCCGCGGCCCGCCACGAACTCCGGGACTTCGCGAAGCGACTGCTCCGGGTGCCCGTCGTGCAGGACGTCTCGTTCCTGGCCGGCGACAAGGACTTCCTCGTGCACATCGCGTGCGAGTCGACCGAGCAGCTGCGGGACTTCGTCGCCGACGAGCTCAGCGGCGACCCGTCGGTGGCGACGACCCAGACGAACATCGTGTTCGAGCGGCTCGTCGCCGACCGGTCCACGCAGGGCCGCTCGTTCGACGAGCTCCGCCGCTGGCGCGCCTGACGCGCCCGCCCACGCTGGCGCGCCTGACGCGCCGGTCCGGTCAGCGCTGGCGGGTCATCGGGACGTGCGGGATCCGGTCCTCGAGGTACTCGTCCCCGGAGCGCACGAACCCGAAGCGGGCGTACCACTGCTCGAGGTGCGACTGGGCGCCGAGGGCGATGCTCGCGGAGCGGGACTCGGCGATCGCGGCCTCGATCAGCTGCCCCGACAGGCCCTGCCCGCGGGCGTGCGCCGCCGTGACGACCCGGCCGATGCGTTCGGTGCCGTCGGGTTCGCGCAGGAGCCGGAGCGTGGCGTCCACCGAGCCCTGGCCCGCCCAGAACTGCACCGTGCCGGGCTCGAGGTCACGCCCGTCGATGTCGCCGTAGGCGGCCCCCTGCTCGACGACGAAGACGTCCTGTCGCAGGCGGAGGATCTCGTGCAGCGTGACGATGTCCAGGTTGCGGGTCGGGGCGGAGAAGATCGAGACCACGGACGGCCTTTCCTGAGAATTTCTTCCAGAACGGGGTGCGTTCCGGAACGGACCGGCGTACATTGCCGGTCAACCACTCTACGTGCGCAGCCGAGTTCAGGAGGTGAGCGCATGGACACGACGTCGCGCGCACCCTGGCTCGCGGTGCTCCGGATCGCCCTGCTGGGCGTCGGGACCCTCGCTGCCCTCGTGCTGCTGTCCCTGGCGTTCGGGGCCCGTCCGGCCTCGGCTGCCGAGCCAGCGTCCACTCCGCCCGCCCAGACGCAGCAGCGCGGGCTCGTCAGCGGTGTGGTCGACGGGCTCGGCGAGACCGTGCACGACGTGTCTGGCGGTGTCGGACAGGTCGTCGGCGGCGTCGTGGACCCCGTCCGCAAGACGGTCGCGTCAGTTCCGAAGCCAGCACCGGCACCGGCACCCGCGCCGGCACCGGCCCCGGTACCCCCGAAGCCGGCCCCGGCAGCCTCGGCACCCGCGCCGGCTCCCGTCGCCCCCGCCCCAGCAGCTCCGGCCCCCGCAGCTCCGACCCCCGCCGCTCCCGCAACCGCGCCCGCGGTGCCGGCCACGACCGCCCCTGCGGCCGAACCGGCCACGCACCCGGTGCAGGGCGTCGTCGAGCACGTGGGCACCGCCTCCCGGCCCGTCACCGACACCGTCGCGACGGTGCTGCGTCCCGTCACCGGGACCGTGCAGACGGTCACCGACGCGCGACCCGTGACCACGGTCGTCGAGACACTCGACCACGTGGTCGGCAGCGCCCCGGTGGTCGGCCCCGTCGTCGGTGACGACACCCTCGGCACGGTCACCGCTCCGGTCACCGGCCTGGTCGACGACACCCTCGGCGGTGTCGGCACGATCGTCGGACAGGTCCCCGACGTCGTCGCGGGCGTGGTCCCGTCGGTCGGTGGCGTCCTGCCAGGAGGCACGGATCCCGTCATCGACGTCCCCGCACCTCCGGTCGTCGTCGGCACCACCCCGTCCGGCGTGCCCGGCTCGGCTGTCCCGTCCGCGCGACCGCCGCAGGCTGCCGCCCCGGCGACGACCGCGTCCGCGACCACGTCGACGGGCGCGGGCGTGACGTCTGCCCCGGACGCCGAGCGCCGGTCGGCCGTGACCGCGCCGTCCACCCTCGTGACCGGCCCGCTCGCCGGCCCCCGCGCTGGTGCCGTGCAGGACGCGACCCTGGGCGGCACCGCCCTGCTGGTGCCCGAGCCGGGCGACGGCCACGCGCCGTCCGACGGCCCGGGCGGCGCGGGCGTCCTCGGCGGCAGTGCCACCTCGACTCCCGGCGGCGCCGCAGCCGTCGGCATCGTCGGCTCGACCGACGACATCGTCTCCATCGCCGCGGGGTCTCGCGGCACGCTCTCCGACGACGCGGTGCCCGCATCCTTCGTCGGCGAGCACGACGTCGCCCCTGACTGAGATCGGTGCGCCTGTCCGCCACGGCAGGCACGCACACACACCGACCGCGACCGCGGTCGGCCAACGATCTCGATCAGGGAGTACGACCATGAACAAGTACGTCTCGAGAGGGCTCTGGTTCGCCCTCTTCGTCGGCGGCCTCACGCTCGGAGGGGCGGCAGCGGCGAACGCTGCCACGACCTCCGGCGCGGACGGCGCCGTGTCCGGAACCCAGGTGGTTCCCTCGGTGGACGCTCCGGTGTCCCTCACCGGCAACGCCCTCGGGGTGCTCGGCGACGCGGTGTCGTCGGTGACCGCGCCCGCCGCGGCTCCTGCGGCCCCAGCGGCCGCTCCGGCGCCCGCGCCCGCGCCCGCTCCGGCTCCGGCTCCAGCTCCGGCTCCAGCGGCTGCTCCAGCTCCTGCGCCTGCTCCAGCTCCTGCCCCGGCGCCGACGACCTCGGGCGCTGACGGCACCGCCTCCGGCACCCAGGTGGCGCCGGCCGTGACCGCCCCGGTCTCCGTCGGTGGCAACGCCGTCGCCGTCGGTGGCGACGCGGTGTCGACCCCGGCTGCTGCTCCGGCCCCGGCGGCACCCGCCCCGGCGCAACCGGCCGCTCCCGCCGCTCCCACACCGGTCACCTCGGGCGAGGACGGCACGGTCTCGGGGACCCAGGTCGCCCCGGTCGTGTCGGTCCCGGTGACGGTGTCCGGCAACGGCATCGCAGTCCTCGGGGACGGCGCCGCTGCCGTGTCCGGCCCGGCGACGACGCCGGCACCGGCCACTCCGGCACCGGCCGCTCCGGCCACGACCGCGCCGAGCACGTCCGGCGACGACGGGCTGCTCTCGGGCACGCAGGTCGGCGGACTGGTCGACGTCCCGGTCACGATCGGCGGCAACGGCATCGGGCTGCTCGGTGACGGCACCTCGGCTGGCACGACGCCCGCTGCGGGGACCGGCACGGCTGCCGGTCCGGCTCCGGCTGCCGGTGGCACGACGGACGGGTCGAACGGGACTGCCTCGGGCACCCAGGTGTCCCCGGTGGTCGCGGTCCCGATCACGATCGGTGGGAACGGCATCGGCGTCGTCGGCGACGGCACCGCCACCACCCCGGGCACCGCCACCACCCCGGGCAGCACGACCCCGTCGACCGGAGGCTCGACCTCCGGCGACGACGGCCTGCTCTCCGGCACCCAGGTGGTCCCGGTGATCAGCCTGCCGATCACGATCGGTGGGAACGGCATCGGCGTCCTCGGTGACGGCACCGCCGCCACCCCGGGCAGCACCTCGCCCGGCGACGGCACGGACCCGGGAACGGACCCCGGCACGGACCCCGGGACCGACCCCGGGACCGACCCTGGCACGGACCCCGGGACCGACCCCGGCACGGACCCCGGGACCGACCCGGGCACGATCCCCGGTGACGGCACGGATGCCGGGAACGGCACCACGCCCGGCGTCGTGACCACCCCGGCCGATGCCACCGGCTCGGACGGGCCGACCCGGGCCTCCGCGACGGGTGTGGTGGCCACCGCGGTCGCCGCGACCAGCGGGATCCCGGCCGTCGCGCACACCGTGGCGGACACGGTCGCCAGTGGCGACGGTGCGACCGAGCTCGCCTACACGGGAGCGACCTCGCCGGTCGTCCCCCTCGGGTTCGCGCTCCTGCTGCTCCTCGCCGGAGCGGGGACCCTGGTGCTGCACACGCGGCACTGACACGAACGGGGCTCGAGGGGCACCGCACCTGCGGTGCCCCTCGTCCCCCTGCCCGCGGCTGGGAGGATCCCGCCAGGCCGCTGTGACCGGACGGTGGCGAACCTGTGCGCAGCCGAAGCGCCTCGACGGCTGGCCAGCAGCGGGGTGACGCCACGATGAGACCGTGTTCCACGACATGCTGCGCCTCCCCGTCACCAGCCGCGACGTCCTCGCCCCCGTGGACGTCCTCGCGGTGCTGCTCACCGCCTGGGTCGTCACGGCCCCCGTGCTCCGACGCACCCGTGCGCACCCCGTCCGGGCCGTGCTCATCCGGCTCGCGGCGTTGCTCGTCGGCGCGGGAGCCGGGCTCGTCGCGGTCTGGTGGACGGGCGACGTCCAGGACCTGTTCGGGGTCGCGTTCACCCCGGTCACCCGGATGTGGATCGCCTTCGCGTTCGCCGCGGTCGCCCTGCTGCTCGTCGTCCTCGTGCAGGGCGGCTGGACGCTGCGGGTGGTCGCCGTCGGTGCGGCCGCCGCGGTCGCGCTGTCGGCCGGCCTCGGGGTGAACGTGGACTTCGGCTTCTACAAGGACCTCGAGCAGGCGGTCGCGACGAACCCGTACGCGACGCGGTCCCTCGCCGTCCAGCAGCACGGTGCGCACGACGGGGCGGTGGTCGACGCCGCGCGCTGGCGGGCTCCGGCGCGCATGCCGCGCGAGGGCGAGACCCTGAGCGTCCGGATCCCCGGCACGGTGTCGCACTTCCGCGCCCGGAAGGCCGTGGTGTGGCTGCCGCCGGCCGCCCGGGTCGCCCACCCGCCGACCCTCCCCGTCCTCGTGGCGCTCTCCGGCCAGCCCGGGCAGCCGGCGGACATGTTCCAGACCGGTGACCTCGGCCGGTACCTTGAGCGCTATGCCGACGCCCACCACGGTCTCGCCCCGATCGTCGTCTCCCCGGACCAGCTCGGTGCTCCTGAGCGCAACCCGATGTGCGTCGACTCCCGGCGCCTCGGCCGGAGCGCGACGTACGTGATGACCGACACGGTGCGGTGGATCCGGGAGCACCTGCCGGTCGCGACGGCGCCGAGCGCGTGGGGGATCGTCGGGTTCTCCCAGGGTGCGACGTGCGCGATGCAGTTCTCGACCGCGCACCCGGACGTCTTCGGGTCCGCGCTGGCGATCTCGAGCGAGGCCGGACCGCGGAACGGCACGGTCCAGAACACGATCGCCCTGGGCTTCGGCGGGTCGGCCGCCGCGTACCGCGCAGCGTCGCCGAGCGCGATCATGACCGCGCACGGCCGGTACGGCGACCACCTGACGGTCTTCGGGTTCGGCCAGGACGACGCTCCGTACCGGGCGTCCACCGATGCCCTCCGAGCGGTCGCCGAACGCGTCGGGATGCAGGCGCCGCTCGTGGTGTCGCCGGGCTCCGCGCACGACTGGAACACCGTGCGGTACGTCCTGGCACACGGTCTGCCGACGGTCATCGCACACCTCGGGCTCCCCACGACGACGGGCGCCCTGTGACCCGCACCGGGTGGGGCTGGCGCGGACCACTGCGGGCGGTCCGTCGCCACCCGGTGACGACCGCGATCGTCGTCCTCGTGCTCGCCACCTCGGCCGCCGCGGTCGTCCTCCGCGTGCTGCACGGCGGCGGACCGGTGTCGTACGGCCCGTTCCGGGTGTTCGCAGTGTCGACCGGCGTCGTCGCCCTGCTCGTCACGCTGGCCGGGGTGGTGGTCCTCGTCGGTGCGGCCGAACGGCTGATGGGGTCGTGGCGGACCGTCCTCGCGTTCGTGGTGACGACGACGGTCGGCACCGGGATCGGCGCGCTCAGCGCCTTCGTCGACTCCGACGGGCGCGACGTCGGGTCCTTGCTGCTCGGTCGTGCGACGAGCTTCGACCCGTGGACCGCGATCGTCGGGACGATCGTCACCGCGAGCGCCTTCGCCGGACCCCTGTGGCGACGCCGGATCCGGGTGAACGCGCTCGCCGTGGTGGCTGCGCTGCTGCTGTACGCCGGACACGCCTCGGACCTCTACGCCGTGCTGGCCGCCGGTGCCGGCTGGCTGCTCGGCGAGCTGCTCCGTCGGACGCCCAAGCGCAGCGGCTGGGTACGGAGCTCCCACCGCGAGACCCGGGTGCTGCTCGGCACCGTCGTGCTGGTGTCCGCCGTCGGCCCCGTCATCGCGCTGGTCTCGCGCGCACGGGTCGGCATCCTCGCGCCGATCGCCGCGGTGGTGGGCGCCGGTCCGGTCACGCCGGTGCACGGGTGTCGCGCCGACGGGGTCGCGGGGGAGTGCCTCCGCGCACTGCTCGCGTACCGCGCGACCGACCCGTGGAGCCTCGTCCTCGCTGCCGCACCGCTCCTCGTGCTCGTCGTCGGCGGCCTCGGCCTGTTCCGCGGCAGCCGGTTCGCCGTGTGGCTCGTGGTCGTGGTCGACGTCGTCACGGCGGTCGCTGCGGCTGTCACGTACGGCGCGGTGCCGGGACGGATCGAGCAGCTGCGCGGGCCGGAGGACCGGTTCGTCGTCGACGTGTCCATCGCCGCGTCGATCGTCGTCCCGCTCGCGACCGCCGTGGTGCTCGTGCTGCTCCGACGGTCGTTCACCGTGTTGCCGTCCCGCCGCCGGGTCGTCACCTTCGCGGTGACGGTGCTCGCCGCCGCGGGCGTCGTCGTGACCGCGGTCCTGGTCACGGCCGCCTCGTCGCCGCAGCACGTCGAGGACCCCCTGCGCCTGGCCGTGGCCGCGCTCGGTCCGATCGCGCCGGTGACGTTCTGGGACCGGCTCCCGTCGCTGCACCCGATGCTCCGCGTCGTGATCGGTCTGGCCGGTCCGCTGCTCTGGTTCGTCATCGCCTTCGCAGCCGTCCGGCCGACGGGGGCGGTCGAGCCCGATGCGGACGGTGACCGGACCCACGGCGACCGTGAACGCGCCAGGGCGCTCCTCGAGGCCGGTGGCGGTGACGCGTTCGGGTGGATGACGACCTGGCAGGGCAACGCGTACTGGTTCGCCGCGGACGGCCGGGCCGGTGTCGCCTTCCGCCGGAACGGCCGGGTCGCGGTGACGGTCGGCGGTCCGTTCGGCTGGCCGGACGCCCGCGCCGACGCCATGACGGCGTTCGCGCGGTGGTGCGACGACGTCGGCTGGACGGCCGTCTTCTACGGCATCGGCACGGACACCGCCGACACCCTCACCGCCCAGGGGTGGAGCACGCTGCCGGTCGCCGAGGACGCGGACCTCGACCCGAGGGTCTGGACGACGAGCGGCAAGCGCAAGCAGGACGTCCGGACGGCGGTGAACAAGGCGAAGCGCGACGGCACGACGGCCACCTGGTCGTCCTGGCAGGAGCTGCCGGGCTCGACCACGCGGCAGATCGAGGCGATCTCCGAGGAGTGGGTGTCCGAGCGGGACCTGCCGGAGATGGGCTTCACGCTCGGCGGCGTCGACGAGATGCGCGACCCGGCGGTCCGCGTCCTCGTCGCGCAGGACGCCGCGGGCACGGTGCTCGCCGTCACCAGCTGGCTCCCCAGCCACCGCGCGGGCCGCGTCGTCGGGTGGACGCTCGACGTCATGCGCCGGACCGGTGCCGCCCCGAACGGCGTGATGGAGTTCCTCGTCGCCAGCGCCGCGGAGCGGATGCGCGAGGACGGTGTCGAGCGGCTCAGCCTGTCGGCGGCGCCGCTCGCACAGGCGGGTGAGAACGCTGCGCCGAGCGAGGGCGTGCAGAGCCTGCTGGACCTCGTCGGGGGCGTCCTCGAACCGGTCTACGGGTTCCGCTCGCTGCTCCGGTTCAAGCAGAAGTTCGGCCCGGAGCTGCACCCGCTCGTCCTCGCCTACCCCGACCCGGTCGCGCTGCCGTCGATCGGCCTCGCGGTGGTCCGGGCGTACCTGCCGGACCTGTCGCTGCGGCAGGCGGTCGCGCTCGCGCGCGGACGCGGCTGACCCCGGCACGGTCGACGGGGCCGGAGCGGTGGACACGACCGGACGGCGGACGGGAGGCGCGGTGCGGGCCCGCCACGGGCCTCCCGGTCGTGCGCCGCGTCGCCCCGTTACGTGCCCCGCGCCGGCCCGACGCGTCCGTCACCGGTCTGGGGTATCGTTCCGACTACGCAAGCGCTCCGGGGTCGGTGCAATTCCGAACCGGTGGTGACAGTCCACGAACTGATGACGGGTGCGAACCCGGCAGAGGTTGACTCGGTGAAACTCCGGGACCGACGGTGAGAGTCCGGATGGGAGGCGCGCTGGCGGACGAGACGACCCACCCTGCGTGGGACGACCCGTCCGTCGATGCCGACGATCGTCGAACACCCCCGGAGTCCCGTTGAGAGGACACCAGTGTTCACCGGCATCATCGAGGAACTCGGCACCGTCACCGCCGTCGAGCAGCACGGCGACTCCGTCGCGCTCACCGTCCGCGGGCCGATCGTGGTCGCGGACGCCAGCCACGGCGACTCCATCGCCACCAGCGGCGTCTGCCTGACCGTCGTCGAGCAGACTCCCGACTCCTTCACCGCGTTCGTCATGAAGCAGACGCTCGACATGAGCGCGCACGGAGCGTTGCGGGTGGGCGACCGCCTGAACCTCGAGCGCGCGGCGTCGGTCGGCGACCGCCTCGGCGGCCACATCGTGCAGGGCCACATCGACGGCACCGCCACCGTGCTCGAGACCGCGGACGGCGACGGCTGGCGCCGGGTGCGGTTCTCGCTCGCGCCGGCGCTCAGCCCGCTCGTCGTCGACAAGGGGTCGATCGCGCTCGACGGCGTCTCGCTCACCGTCAGCGCCGTCTCGTCCGAGGACACCGCGCCGGACGCCGCCTGGTTCGAGGTCAGCCTGATCCCGGAGACGCTCGAGGCCACGACCCTCGGCCTGCGCGTGCCGGGCGACCGGGTGAACGTCGAGACCGACGTGCTCGCGCGGCACGTGCGCCGGATGCTGCGGCTCGACGCCGCCGTCGGCTCGCTCGAGACCGTCGGATCGGAGGCCCGGTGATGGTCGCCGCGGTCCCGCAGACCCTCGGGTCGTCGAGCATCGAGGCCGCGCTCGCGTCGGTCGCGGCCGGCCGCCCGGTGATCGTCGTCGACGACGAAGACCGCGAGAACGAGGGCGACGTCATCCTGTCCGCCGAGCTCGCGACGCCGGAGTGGATCGCCTGGACCGTGGCGCACTCGTCGGGGTTCATCTGCGCGCCCGTGAGCGCCGAGATCGCCGACGCCCTCGACCTGCCGCCGATGGTCCAGCACAACGAGGACGTCCGCGGCACCGCGTACACCGTCACCGTCGACGCAGCCGTCGGGGTCACCACGGGCATCAGCGCCCACGACCGAGCGCGCACGCTGCGGGTCCTCGCCGACCCGACCTCCGTGCGCGACGACCTGCACCGCCCCGGCCACGTCGTCCCCCTGCGGGCACGACCGGGCGGGGTGCGCGAGCGTGCGGGACACACCGAAGCCGCGATCGAGCTCGTCACCGCAGCCGGGCTCCGGCCCGCCGCGGCGATCTGCGAGATCGTCGACGAGGACGGCAGCATGATGCGGCTGCCGGCGCTCGTCGCACTCGGGGCGCGCGAGGGCGTGCCCGTCATCACCATCGCCGCGCTCGTCGAGTGGCTGGACGCGGCAGACCGGACGGCGGCAGCAGCTGCCCTGTCCACGGAAGGAACAGCACGATGAGCGGAGCAGGCGCGGCGGACCGCGACCACGTCGACGGCACCGGGATCCGGGTGGCCATCGTCGCCGGGCAGTGGCACGACACGATCGCGGCGGGCCTCCTCGCCGGGGCGCAGCGCGAGGTCGAACGGCTCGGCGCCACCGCGTCGGTGTTCCCGGTCCCGGGGAGCTTCGAGCTGCCCGTCGTCGCGAAGACCGCCCTCGAGGCCGGGTTCGACGCCGCGGTCGCGCTCGGCGTGATCATCCGCGGCGGCACCCCGCACTTCGAGTACGTGTCCGACGCCGCCACGAGTGGGCTCACCCGCGTGGCGATCGACACCGGCAAGCCCGTCGGGTTCGGCGTGCTCACCCTGGACGACGAGCAGCAGGGCATCGACCGGGCCGGGCTGCCCGGCTCGAAGGAGGACAAGGGCGCCGAGGCCGTGCACGCCGCGGTCGCGACCGAGGTGATGCTGCGCTCGTTGCGCGTGCTCGCGTAGCGCGGCTGGTTCCCGACACGGCGCCCGCACGCAGAACGGCCCCGCACCTCGAGAGGTGCGGGGCCGTTCTGCGTGCGGAGTGGTTACCGCTTGCCGAACACGTGGATCGGCAGGAAGAAGGAGAGGGTCATCAGGATGAGGCCACCCATGAAGATGAACGCCTGGCCCGAGTCGACCTGGAACGCGAACCCGAACAGGTACATCGACACCAGCAGCAGCAGGATCGAGAAAACAGCGGCGATGACGCGGCCCACGGGATACCTCCGGGTGTCGACGAGTGGAACGTCGCCAAGTCTATCCCCAGGAACGGGGATGGTCGTTCACGCGCCGGGCTTCGTCGCGATCAGCCGGTCCACGACGGCGAGGAGCGCCTCCATGTCGACGGTGCTGCGCTTCGGTCGACCGTCGCTCGCGGCACCGAGGGAGGCCTGGTGGTACAGGCCGTCGCCGAGGAGCTTGACCGCCTGAGCGGTGGGCTCGTCGTGCAGCGCGTCGACGAGGGTCACGAGCCACGCGTTCTCGGTGTCGTCGAGGGTCCGGCCCGCTTCTTCGTAGCCGGCCTGCTGCAGGCGGCTCGCGGCGAGGAGCGCGAGGTCGAGCTCGCTGCCGACGAACAGGCAGTTGCGGACGAAGTAGCGGGCGGCACCGTCCTCGGCCTCGGCCATGCGCTCGACGTCGATCGCGGACAGGTCGGAGAGTCGCTCGCACAGCCCCTCGACCAGGGCCGCCTTGGAGCCGAAGTGGTACAGCAGCCCGCCCTTGGAGACACCGGCGCGGGCGGCGACGGCGTCGAGCGTCGCGGGACGTTCGCCGTCTTCGCACACGATGGCGACGAAGCTGTCGAGGACGCGGTCGCGGGCACTGGCCATGGGCACGAGTCTAGGAGGAGTTGTGGACGAGCAGGTGCAGGCGTCGCGGGCCGTCCCGTGACGCCTGCACCCGGCCGGTCAGGGCGCTCGGCGCGTCAGCCCTTCAGCGCTCCTGCGGCGATGTTGGCGATGAAGTGGCGCGAGCCGATGATGAACACGCCGATGAGCGGGAACACGCTGATCACGGCGCCGGCCATCACCGCCCCGAGGTCCGTCGCGTTCACCGAGCTCAGTCCGGCCAGGGCCACCTGCAGGGTCTGTCCCTTCGGGTCGATGAGGACGATGAGCGGCCAGACGTAGTCGTTCCAGGCGGTGATGAAGGTGAAGATGCCGAGGAACGCGAGCCCGCCGCGGAGCATCGGGACCGCCACCGACCACCAGGTGCGGAAGAACCCCGCTCCGTCCACTCGGGCCGAGTCGATCACCTCGTTCGGGATCGACGAGGTGGCGAACTGCCGGAGCAGGAAGATGCCGAACGCGTTCGCCGCCCCCGGGATGATGAGTGCCTGCAGACCACCGATCCACCCGAGGTTCGCCATGAGCACGAAGCTCGGCACCAGCGACAGGCTGCCCGGCACCAGGAACGTGGCGAGCATGACGGTGAAGAGTGTGCGCTTGAACGGGAACTCGTACTTCGCGAACGCGAACGCGGCGAGCGAGTCGAACAGCATGACCAGGACGGCGGTGCTGCCGGCCACGAGCACGGTGTTCAGGAGCGCCCGCAGCATGTCCACGTTGCTGAAGACGGACGCCACGTTCGCGAGGGCGTTGTCCCCGAACCAGAGCGACGGCGGGTAGCCGAAGATCTCGGCGTTCGTCGACGTCGACATCACGAGGAGCCACCAGAACGGGAAGATCGACAGCAGTACCCCGACGATCAGGCAGAGGTGCGTGACGGCGGTCCCGAGCCAGCCGCGGCGGAACCCGCGGCCACGGTCGTTGCCCGCGGCGCCCGGTCGCCCGAGTGCTGCGGCGGTGTTGGTCGTCGTCGTGGTCGTTGTCGCGGTCATGCGTCGACCCCCTTCGTGCTGGTGCGGACCGTGCGGGCCACGCGGAGTCGTCGTGGGGTCTTCAGGCCGTCGCGTTCACTGAGCAGACGCCAGTTGATGATCGCGAACACCACGGAGAACAGGAACAGCACCCAGGCGATCGCCGAGCCGTACCCGAAGTCGAACTGGTTGAACGCCTGCTCGTACTGGTAGAGCACGATCGTCATGCCGGCCTCGTCGGGGCCGCCCACCGCTTGTCCGTTGAACAGGATCTGCGGCTCCGTGAAGAGCCCGAGCCCACCGATCGTCGACGTGATGAGGGTGAACAGGATCACCGGGCGCAGCAGCGGCACGGTGATGCGCGAGAAGATCTGCCACGCGTTCGCGCCGTCCACCTTCGCGGCGTCGTACAACTCGGTCGAGATGGACTGCAGTCCGGCCAGGTAGATGATCGCGTTGTAGCCCGTCCATCGCCAGATCACCATCACCGAGATGGTGACCTTGATGCCCCAGTACGACGACAGCCACCCGACCGGGTCCGCACCGAGTGCGCGCAGTGCCGCGTTCACCAGGCCGAAGCCGTCGGAGAACACCGAGCCGAACACGATCGCCATCGCGACCATGCTCGTGACGTTCGGCACGAAGAACGCGACGCGGTAGAAGCCCTTCGCCCGGATGTTGCCGTGCAGCAGGAACGCGAGCACGAGCGCGAGGAACAGCATCGGGATCGTCGACATGACCCAGATGAGGAACGTGTTGCCGACGGCGTTCCAGAACCGCGGGTCGCCGAGCAGGTACTGGTACTGGGCCAGACCGACGAACGCGGGGGAGCCGACCCCGTCCCAGTCGGTGAACGACAGCACGATCGAGAACACGATCGGGAACAGCCCGAACACCAGGAAGAGCACGTAGAACGGCGCGATCGCGACGTACTGCGGCCAGAACCGGCGGAACCCGTACCGCTTGCCGGTCGCTGCGGTGGTGATGGAGGACGTCGGTGTCCCGACGACCGCGGGGATGCTCGTCGTCGGGGGCGCCTGCTTGGTGCTCATGCGCGGACCCCCCGCTTGTCGAGGACCCGGTTGGTCTGGTCGACGGCGTCCTGCCAGGCGCGGTCCGGGTCCTTGCCCCCGGCCTCGACGTTCGTGATCTCGGTCGCGAACGCACCGATGAACCGTTCGGAGTTCGAGATGTACGTCACCGGCACGTCCATCGCCGAGGCGTTGAAGAACGCCAGCGGGTCCTGGTCGCCGAAGTAGTCGCCGGGCTTCCGCATGATCCCGTTGTCGAACGACGCCGGGGTGGAGGGGAACAGCTGGATGTCGTTGTACGTGTGCGACTGCACCTCGGGCGAGGTGATCCACTGCGCGAACGCGGCGGCCGCGGCCGGGTCCTTCGAGGTCTTCGGGACGGCGAGGAACGACCCGCCGCTGTTGCCCGGGCGATCCGGTTGCCGGGCGACCCGCCACGTGCCGGCGGCGTCCGGAGCGGTGTCGTGGATGACCTGCGTCCACCACGCGCCCTCGATCTGTCCTGCGACCCGGCCGGACACCCACCCGGCGTTCTGGTCGGTGCCGGACTGCAGGTTGCCGGTGAGGCCGGAACGGACGCAGGCGACGGCGTTCTCCCACGCCTGCCGCACCGAGCTGTCGTCCTGCTCGAAGACCGGCTGGTCGTCACGGTCGAAGTACCGCGTGGGGCTGGCGTAGATGTACTGGTTGAAGAGCTGGTTGGCGGTGATGACCGTCGCGGCGTCCGCACCCTTCCGGATCTTCGCGCCGAAGGAGCGGAACCCGTCCCACGTCGCGATCGCGTCCGAGACCTCGTCCGGGTCGGTCGGCAGCCCGGCCTTCGCCAGGACGTCCTGCCGGTAGAAGAAGCCGGTCGGTCCGGTGTCGACGGGCCAGAAGCACTGCCGGCCGCTCGGCGTCCGGCCGAGCGCGCTCTTCCAGTCGTAGTACTCGTCCCGCTTCGCCGCGCCGCCGTGGTCGTCGAAGTCGGTGAACAGGTCTTCGTCGGGGAAGTACAGCCAGCAGTTCGAGTTGACCATGAGGACATCGGGGATGAACGCGTTCCCGGCGAGCGCCGTCCGGAACTTGGTGTCGTACGAGGCACCGCCGATCAGGTCGGGGCGGAGCCGCTTGGACCCCTGCCCGGCGATCCCCCCGGCGGCCTGCCGCAGGAACTTCGGGTCGAGCGACCGGTTCCAGTACCAGAGGACGAGTTCGTCAGGGTCCCTGGAGATGGCGGTGCTCGTGGAGCACCCGGCCAACAAGGCGGTGGTGGCGAGGGCTCCGAGGGCACCTGCGCCGGCGAGGAACCCCCGCCTGCTGAGACTGATCGATGGAGATGACGTCACGAAACTACCTGCTCTCGTCGTTGAGATCGGGTTGGACACAGCGATACCGGGTCCCCGGAGCGTTCGACCGTGAACGCTCACGAAGTGGTCCAGAGCATCCTCTGTGAGACACGCCGTGTCAAGCACTTCCGCATTGATCCACCGGGCGTGTGGCACTAGCGTCGTCGTGACCGTGAAGGTTCACGAGACGACAAGGATCCGCATGTCAGCGCAGACCGCGAACACCGCCAGCACCACGACCCCGACGGTCGCCGACCGCCCCGGCTGGGCCGTCCTCGGCCCCGGGGGCATCGCCCGCCGCTTCCTCTCCCAGCTGCCCGCGAGCGGTGGTGCACTCGTGGCCGCCGGTAGCTCGTCCACCGAGCGGGCGCAGACCTTCGCCGACGAAGCCGCGCAGCTCGGGTTCGCCGACGTCTCTGCTGCGACCTACGACGAGGTCCTCGCCGACCCGCGCGTCGACGCCGTGTACGTCTCGACCGTGCACACCGGGCACGCGCGGCTCGTCCTCGCCGCGCTCGAGGCCGGCAAGGCCGTCCTGTGCGAGAAGCCCCTCGCCCCGAACCACGGCACCGCCATGGCGCTCGCCGATGCCGCACGCCAGGCCGGCCTGCCGCTGGTCGAGGCGTTCATGTACCGCTTCCACCCGCAGACCGCCGCACTGCTCGACCTCGTGCGGGACGGCGTGATCGGCGAGGTCACGCACATCGACGCCTCGTTCGCGTTCCGTACCGGTGAGCGGACCGGCCGACTGTTCGACGTCGACACGGCCGGCGGCGGGATCCTCGACGTCGGCGGGTACCCGGTGACGATGGCCGCCGCGATCGTGCAGGCCGCGACCGGTGTCGCCGTCGCCGAGCCGACGGAGCTCACTGCCACCGGCACCCTCGGGCCGACCGGCGTCGACGAGTGGACCGTCGCGCAGCTGACCTACCGCGGCGGCATCACGGCGTCCGTCCGCACCGGCGTCTTCGTGCAGGACGACAACGCCGTCGCGGTGTACGGCACGCGCGGTCGCCTCCTGCTCGCCGACCCGTGGACCCTCGGCGCCGACCCGACGATCGAGGTGCACACCGTCGACGAGGACCCGCGCACGCTGTCCTTCGCCGGCGAGCACCCCTACGCACGTGAGGCCGACGCCACCACCGACGCCCTGCGTGCCGGTGCGGTCGAGGCAGCACAGATGACGATCGACGAGTCGCTCGCGACCGCCCGCACCCTCGACAAGTGGCGCGCCGCGATCGGCCTGCGCTACCCGTTCGAGGCCGAGTCCGCCGACATCCCCACCGTGAGCGGTCGGCCGCTCCGGGTGCAGGACGGCAACCCCATGCAGTACGGCGAGATCCCGGGTGTCGGCAAGCGGCTGTCGCGCCTGGTGATGGGCGTCGACAACCAGCCCGACCTGGCGCACGCCAGCGCGATCTTCGACCTGTTCGTCGAGCAGGGCGGCAACGTGTTCGACACCGGCTACATCTACGGCGGCGGGGTGCTCGAGGGCCGGCTCGGCAAGTGGATCCAGAACCGCGGCGTCCGCGAGGACGTGGTCGTCATCACGAAGGGTGCGCACACGCCGTTCTGTGACCCGGAGTCCCTGACGAAGCAGCTGCTCGAGAGCCTCGAGCGCCAGGGCACCGACTACGCGGACATCTACATGATGCACCGCGACAACCCGGACATCCCGGTGGGGGAGTTCGTCGACGTCCTCGACGAGCACCGCCGCGCCGGCCGCATCCGCGTGTACGGCGGGTCGAACTGGACGCCGGCACGCTTCGACGAGGCCAACGCCTACGCACGGGCGAACGGCAAGCACGAGTTCGAGGTCCTCAGCAACCACTTCGGCCTGGCCGAGGCCTACGACGTGCCGTGGGACGGCTGCGAGCACGCGACCGACGCCGCGTCGAAGGCGTGGCTCGAGGAGCGTCAGGTCCCGCTGCTGCCGTGGTCGTCGCAGGCCCGTGGCTTCTTCACCGGTCGTGCGACGCCGGAGGACACCAGCGACGCCGAGCTCGTCCGCTGCTACTACAGCGACGAGAACTTCGAGCGGCTCCGTCGCGCGCGGGAGCTCGGCGACCGGTTCGGCGTCCCCGCCACGGCGATCGCCCTGGCGTACGTGCTGAACCAGCCGTTCCCGACGTTCCCGCTCTTCGGACCGCGTACGATCGCGGAAGCCCGATCGTCCATGACGGGCCTCTCCGTCGACCTCACCCCGGAACAGGTGGCATGGCTGGACCTCCGCGACTGACCCAGTCGCCACCGGACGGCCCGCACTCCGGCGGCCGCGCGACGATCATCGACGTCGCCGCGGCCGCCGGGGTGTCCCGGCAGACCGTCACCCGCGCGATGAACGGCATGTCCGGCATCAGCGCGACCACGAAGGAACGGGTACTCGCCGTCGCGGCGTCGCTCGACTACCGGCCGTCGCGCTTCGGCCGCGGGCTGGTCACCGGCGGGGACCACCAGCTCGGGCTCGTCGTGAACGACCTGCGGAACCCGTACACGCCCCAGCTCGCGTCCGCCGTGTTCCGGCTCGCCGCCGAGCAGGGGTGGAACGTCATGCTCGCCGACGTCGACCTGGCGAGCGACGCCGATCGGATGGTCCAGGCGCTCGGTGCGCAGACCGACGTGGTCATCGGCTACCTCGGCTCGCGCCGGCACCGGTGGAGCGAGCTCCTCGGCAACGTGCCGATGGTCGAGCTCGACCCGTCATCCGATCCGCCCACGGCGGCGGTGTGGATCGACCCCGCCGACGCGATCGAAGCGCTCGCCGACCACCTGGTGGCGACCGGGGTGCGGCACCCGGTCGTGCTCGACAACTCGTCGGCGGACCACACGAGTGCGCGCGGCCTGCTCATGCTCGACGCGCTGCGCCGCCGCGGCTACCTGCCGGAGCTCGTGCACGCGCCGCACGGCACCGCCGAGTGCGGTGCCGACGAGACGGTGCGGATCCTGGCTCGGAAGCGCCGACTCGACGCGATCCTGGCCTTCAACGACGTGATGGCGCTCGGCGTGCTGCAGGCCTGCCGCCGCGCGGGCGTCGACGTCCCCGGTGAGGTCCGGGTCGTCGGCGTCGACGGCCTGCCGCTCGGCGCACTGGTGTCGCCGATGCTGACGACCCTGGCGGTCGACCTCGACGCCGTCGCGCGTGAGGCCCTCACGCTCGCGCTCGGCATGCTCGCCGGTGAGCTGCCGCGGCACGGCGCCGCAGTGCAGCGCACCGTGCGCCACAGCCTGCTGGTCCGCGACTCCGCCTGACGGCGCGCCCCGCCCCGCCCCGCCTGGCCCCGCCCCGCCCGGCCCCGCCCCGCCCCGCCGCGGTCCCGCCCCCGAGGCTCCGAAATCTCGGCATGTCGGCGCTCAAGCCGCCCGACATCGGAACCCGGGCAGAGTCCACGCGGCGTGTTGTGGAACCCCGGCACCGGAACCCCGGCACCGGAACCCGGCACCGGAACCCGGCACCGGACGCAGGTCGTGCCGTCGCTCCGGCCTCCCGCCCTGGGCGGGACCAGCCATCGGACGGGAGGCCCGTGGCGAGCCCGCCACGGGCCTCCCGTCCGCCTGTTGGTTGCATTTGCAACCATAACCGTCCAGACGGTACACTGACAGAGTCCTGACGGGGCGCGTGTCCATCCCGCGTCCCGTCTCGTCTGCCCCACGCACCGCCCGCCGTCGACCAGGTCCGGCTCGAAGTCCCAGGAGTCCGCCGTGTCCGCACTGCTCACCAGCCCCATCGCCACCCGCGTCACCGGCAGCCGCGCCCGACGGTTCCTCGCGCTCGCCGTGCTGATGCTGCCGGTCCTGCTCATCTCGGTGGACAACACCGTGCTGAGCTTCGCGCTGCCGTCGATCAGTCGTGCGCTCAACCCGGACGCGACCACGCAGCTCTGGATCGTCGACGCGTACCCGCTCGTCCTGGCCGGGCTGCTCGTCGTGATGGGCAGCATCGGTGACCGGATCGGCCGCCGTCGGATCCTGGTGATCGGGGCCACCGGCTTCGCGCTGTTCTCCGTCGCCGCGGCGTTCGCGACCGACGCCTGGATGCTCGTCGCCGCACGGATCGCGATGGGGGTGTTCGGCGCGATGCTCATGCCCGCGACGCTCTCGATCATCCGCAACGTCTTCGTCGACGCGGGGGAGCGGCGCATGGCGCTGGCCGTGTGGTCGACCATGTTCGCGGCCGGCAACGCCCTCGGTCCGCTCGTCGGTGGCACGCTGCTCGCGCACTTCCACTGGGGCAGCGTCTTCCTGGTCGCGGTGCCGATCCTCGTGCTCATGCTCGTCGGCGTCCCGTTCTGCGTGCCGGAGTCGCGCGACCCGATGCCGGGGCCGGTCGACGTGCCGAGCATGTTCCTGTCCCTCGGTGCGCTGGCGCCGATCGCCTGGGCGATCAAGTCGTTCGTCCACCCGGAGGAGCGCGGGTTCGCGGTCGCGATGCTCGCCGTCGGGGTCGTCTGCGGCATCGCGTTCGTCCGCCGGCAGCTGCGGTCCCGCACGCCGATGCTCGACCTGCGCCTGTTCCGCAGCACGGCGTTCACCGGCAGCGTGCTCATGAACCTGATGGCGATGTTCTCGCTGACCGGCTTCCTGTTCTTCATCGCGCAGCACCTGCAGCTCGTGGCGGGGCTCGACCCGTTCGCCTCCGGCGTCGTGCTGATCCCCGGATCGGTGCTCACGATCGTCGCCGGCCTCGCGGTGGTGCCGGTCGTCGCCCGGGTCGCACCGCGCTGGGTCGTGTCGGTCTCGCTGCTCTTCTCGGCTGCCGCGTACGCCCTCGTGGCGGTCCTCGGGCACCACGCGTCGATCGCCGCACTGGCGTTCGCGTTCGTGCTGCTCGGCATCGGGATCGGCGCATCCGAGACCGTCACGAACGACCTCATCATCTCGACCGCTCCGGCGGACAAGGCCGGTGCCGCGTCGGCGATGTCCGAGACGGCGTACGAGATCGGTG
Source organism: Curtobacterium sp. VKM Ac-2884 (assembly GCF_015350945.1). Taxonomy (NCBI): domain Bacteria; kingdom Bacillati; phylum Actinomycetota; class Actinomycetes; order Micrococcales; family Microbacteriaceae; genus Curtobacterium; species Curtobacterium sp. VKM Ac-2884. The sequence continues at coordinate 304,411 of NZ_JADKSA010000001.1, read as the reverse complement.
CGGTCCTCGGCACGGCCGTCCTCGGCACGATCCTGGCGACCACCTACCGGGCGCACGTCGTGGTGCCGGGCGGGCTGAGCTCGACCGCGCACACCGCTGCGCAGGAGACGCTCGGCGGTGCGGTGTCCGCCGCGTCGTCCCTCGGTGGCGGTGCCGGCCAGGCGCTCCTCGAGTCGGCACGGGCGGCGTTCGACTCCGGCGTGACGATCACGGCCGGCGTCGCCGCGGTGCTCATGGTGATCGCTGCCGCAGGCGCCGTCGTCATGCTCAAGCGCCGCTGACGCGCGCCGCTGACGCGCGCCGCTGACGCGCGCCGCTTCGTGAGCGGAAATGGTCGGGTTGCGCCACGCGACCCGACCATTTCTGCTCACGAAGTCACCGCTACGGCGCGCCCGGGAGCCGTCGAACCTGTGAATCGTTGACCTCAACCATGGTTCAGGTCATACGTTGGGACATGCCCGCCCAGTGACGGCACACCCCCGCACGAAGGAACGACGACGAACACCATGCCCGACGAAGCCCCGGCGAACATCGCCGATGCGTACAAGTCCGCGTTCCGCGGGCACCCGGCCGGCGTCGCCGTCATCACCGCCGAGGGACCGGACGGTCCGACCGGACTCACCGCCTCGAGCGTCGCGAGCGTCGCGGTGGACCCGCCGGTGCTCGTCTTCTCGCTGTCGACGAACTCCGGGTCCGCCGGGGTCGTGCTCGGCGCCCCGGTCTTCGTCGTGCACCTGGTCGACTCGCTCAGCGTGGCGCTCGCCCGGCGCTTCGCCTCGACGGGCAGCCCGACCGCCGACGACCCGATCTGGGGCACCCTGCCCTCGGGTGACCGCTACCTGCCCAGTGCCGCGAGCGCGTTGCGGTGCCGCCCGCTCTCCACGACCCCGATCGGCAGCTCGACCGTCGTCGTCGCCGAGGTCCTCGACATCGTCGTCGGCCTCGAGCACGGCGAGCCGCTGGTCTACCACAACCGGGAATTCCACTCCCTCACCGATCGTTCCCGGCTCTCGTGAGCCGCGGAATCCCATCCGCAACCCACTGATCGAAAGGACCTCACATGGCTGAGTACACCCTGCCGGAGCTGCCGTACGACTACGCCGCACTCGAGCCGCACATCAGCGGCAAGATCATGCAGCTGCACCACGACAAGCACCACCAGGCCTACGTGACCGGAGCGAACACCGCGCTGCAGCAGCTCGGTGAAGCGCGCGAGTCGGGCAACTTCGGGGCGATCAACAAGCTCGAGAAGGACCTGGCGTTCCACCTCGGTGGCCACGTCAACCACTCGATCTTCTGGACCAACCTCGGCCCGGACACGAAGGTCCCCGAGGGCGAGCTCGCCGCGGCGATCGACGAGTTCTTCGGCTCGTTCGACACCTTCAAGGCGCAGTTCGCTGCCGTCGCGAACGGTATCCAGGGCTCCGGCTGGGCCGTCCTGGCCTGGGACACCGTCGGCCAGAAGCTGACCACGTTCCAGCTGTTCGACCAGCAGGCCAACGTGCCGTTCGGCCTCGTGCCGATCTTCCTGCTCGACATGTGGGAGCACGCCTTCTACCTCGACTACCTCAACGTCAAGGCGGACTACGTGAAGGCCGTCTGGAACATCGTCGACTGGGAGAACGTCGCGGCGCGCTTCGCCAACGCGAAGTCGCAGTCGTTCGTGACGCTCTGATCCACCGACCGCGGGTCGCGTGACGCGACCGACGGACGAACGGGAGGCACGGTGCCAGCTGGCACCGTGCCTCCCGTTCGTGCATCACGCCGCGGTGACTGCCGCTCCGGCGGCGAGCCGGTCGGCGATCGCCCGGAGCGCGGCGTCGGTGTCGGCGCGATCCCGGTCGACGATCGCGGTCCACTGGGATCCGCGGGCAGTCGTCACGGCGTCGCGTGCGACGCGATCGGCGGCCTCTGCGTCGTAGCCGTGTGCGAGGCACCACGCGGCGATCGCCGCCACGTGGTCCCGGTGCAGATCGCGTTGTCGGACCCGGCCGTCCAGAGCCTCGACCGAGCCGAGCTCGAAGGTGAGCCGAGCGGCGAGGGCTCGGTGCCGGTCGTCGAGGCGACCGAAGCTGGTCACCAAGTAGTCAGCGAGGGCGGAGCCGTCTGCCCCGGGATCGAGCACGGCGTGGCAGACCGTGTCGGCCAGGTGCACGACGACGGAGTCGATCAGGGCCTCGCGCGAACCGAAGTGGTAGACGATCGGGTACGCGCTCGTGCCCAGGATCCGACCGAGGCTGCGGACCGAGACGTCCTCGAGCTTGGTGTCCAGCAGGTGCAGGGTGACCTTCTCGAGGATCGCCGGCTTGAGCGTCGGGTCGGGCTTCCGGGGCATGGCATCTCCGTCGGATCGTCGTCGGCGGTCACTCGACCTGCCGCGTGGTGGCATGGAGTATGTTACCGGTCGTACGCTCGACGGGCCACCGGTTTGGATGGGCTGTGCGGTCCTGAAAACGGAGCTTTACTCGGTTCCCCGTAGACTGAGGCAGATGTCCATGCCGCAAGAGGCCTCCGTGCCCGTGTCGCAGCCCGAGGGCACCCGTGCCGGACGGGTGGTCGCCGGCCGCCGTCGCGGCGCCGGAAAACGGTTCCTGGTCGTCGGCGACGTCCTGGACGGCGTGCTCGTGCAGACCACCGCACACACCGTCGGGGTGCACGACCCCGCCGCCGTGATCCGCCACCGACCGACCGGTGCAGCCGGCAACACCGCCGCCTGGCTCGGCTGGCTCGGTGCCGAGGTGGACCTCGTCGCGCGGGTGGGCGTCGACGACGTCTACCGGCACGAGCGGTCGCTGGAGGACGCCGGTGTCCGTCCGCACCTGCGCTACGACGCGATGACCTCCACCGGGGTCGTGGTGTCGGTGCGCAACGACAGCGGCCGCACGGCGATGTCCGATGCGGCCGCGAGCGGGAAGCTCACGGCTGCCGACGTCCCCGAGACCGTGGCCCGACGCGCGGACATCGTGCACCTGACCGGGCACGCGATGCTCGGTGGTGGCGCCGACCGCATCGCGTCCCTGGTCGCCCGCGCCCGGACGGGATCTGCACGGGTGTCGCTCGACCCGTCCTCGGCAGCGATCGTCCGGTCCGTCGGTGCCCCCGCCTTCCTCGAGGCCCTCGTCGGAGTCGACGTCCTCTTCCCCGGCCGGCAGGAGGCCCTCGAACTGACCGGGACGACCGACCTCGACGACGCGGTGCGGCGACTCACCGAGCACGTCCCGCTCGTGGTGGTCACGGTGGGCGCCGACGGCGTGCTGGTGGGGCGACGCGGACGGAGCGTGCACCGAGTCCCCGCGACGCCGGCCACGGTCGTCGACACGGTCGGCGCCGGTGACGCGTTCGCCGCGGGCTTCGTGCGTGCCTGGGCGACCGATCCCGTGCGCGTCGGAGCGGCTGCACGTGAGGGCACTCGCGTGGCGGCCCGAGCGCTCGGGTTCGTGGGTGGTCGCCCACCGGTGTGACGGTCGGTCGCCGGCGCAGCCCCGCCGCGGTGCGGCCCGTCGGCGCCCGCCCTGTCAGCGCTCGGCGGGCTCCGCCACGACGGTGAGGGTCTGGACGCGTCCTGCCGCGGCAGGGGCGAGGCGGATCTCGACGCGCAGGCGCCCGCAGGCGCCGGGCAGCCACCACCGCAGGTGCGACGGCGCCGACGACTGCTCGGCGACGGGAGCGGCGGTCAGGTCAGCACCCACCTCCGCCACCGCCGCCGCGATCGCCCGACGGCGTCGGTCGTAGGGGACGTCCATCGCCACGTTCGGCGTGCAGACCGCGTCCGCCACGTCGTCCTGCCAGTCGGCCAGGAGGCCCGTCACGGCAACCTGCGCGGCTCGCGTCGCCCGGATGGTCGGTTCGGCGCCGGGGCGGCGAACCGTTCCGGTCGTCGTGTCGGGGTGCCCGTCGGACGCCGCCGGACGCGTTGCGTCCAGGAGCAGGTCGTGCGCCTGCTGGGCAGCGGCGGAGACCTTCGCCTGCGTGGCGTTCTCGAACGCGACGACACCGAGACCGGTCTGTGCGGACCAGCGCATGTGTGCGGAGAACCCCGGGTAGCCGCCGGAGTGCGAGACGAGTTCGCCGAAGTGGTCGTCCTGCTCGACGAACAGCCCGAAGCCGTACGCCGTGGCGCGTGACGAGCCGGGGACGACGGACGACGGCACGACCCGCATCGCCTGCTGCATGAGCCGGCGGTCGGCGGGGGAGACCGGGCCGGGTTCCGGGGCGTCGGAGGACGCCGACCCGAGGTGCGTCGCCCACCGTGCGAGGTCGCGGACGGTGGAGAACAGTCCGCCGATCGATGAGAACGCACCCGGGCCGGTCATCGGCAGGGGTTCCCAGCCGCCGTCGTGCGGGCGGAACCCGGTGACGACCGGTCCCTGCGCCTCGGCCGCGCTGAACACCGTGTGGTCGAGACCGAGCGGTCGGAGCACGGTGTCGCGTGCCGCCTCGGTGAACGGACGGCCGGTGACGACGGCGACGACCCGCCCGAGCAGGGCGTAGCCCAGGTTCGAGTAGGCGAACCGGGTGCCGGGCACGGAGTCGAACAGCAGACCGCCGCGCAGGACGTCGTCGAGCTCGGCGTCGCTGATCGACTCCTGCCGGTCCGCCCAGGGGTCGTCGGTGGGGAAGCCGGCCGACATGGTCAGCAGCATCCGCACGGTCGGCACGGGGGAGTCCGGTGTGGGCAGGGGTACGGCGCCGAACGCCGGGACGAACACGGTGATCGGCGCGTCGAGGTCCAGCCGACCGTCGGACACCAGCGTCAGCAGCGTCGCCGCGGTGACGCTCTTGGTGCACGACGCGATCCGGTAGACGGTGTCGGCGTCCGGCCGCTGCCCGTCGCCGCGATCGCCGTGGCCCCCGGAGGCGACGAGGCCGATCCGGTCGAAGACGCCCCACACACTGCTCGGTGCGACGCCACGGTCGACACGGTCACGGAAGAGCGCGTCGACCTGCGCGACGGCGGTGTCCCACGGGCTCATGACCGACGCATCTCGGCGTACGCGTCGAGCGCGCGCTGCCGGGTCGCCTTGAGGTCGACCATCGGCTCGGGCCGGAGTTCCTCCGACGGCACCCACCGGTGCACGTACTCGCGGTGCGGGTCGAAGCGCTCGAGCTGCCGGTCGGGGTTGAACACCCGGAAGTACGGCGCCGCGTCGAAGCCCGACCCGGCGACCCACTGCCAGTTCGCGGCGTTGTTGGCGGAGTCGGCGTCGACGAGGGTGTCCCAGAACCACTGCTCGCCCACCCGCCAGTCGACGAGCAGGTTCTTGACGAGGAAGCTCGCGGTCGCCAACCGGACGCGGTTGTGCATGGCGCCGGAGTGCCACAGCTCGCGCATGCCTGCGTCGACGAGGTCGAACCCGGTCGTCCCGGTGCGCCACCGGTCGACCTCGGCATCGGGGGCGTCCCGCCACGGGAACGCGTCGAACTCGCGACGCACGTTCACCGTCGTGATGTCCTCGCAGTGGAAGTACTCGTTCCAGTTGAACTCGCGCCAGGCCAGCTGTCGCAGGAAGGCCGAGGCGTTCTGGCGCTGCTCGGGCTCGAGCGCTCCGTGCAGCCGGTGCCACACCTGGTACGGGCTGACCTCGCCCCAGCGCAGGTGCGGGGACAGGTCGCTCGTCGCGGCCATGGCGGGTTCGTCGCGCTGGTCGTAGTCCTCGAGCGCATGGGTGACGAAGTGCTCGAGCCGCTGGTGTGCGCCGTGCTCGCCGGGCTCCCAGGCGTCGCGGAGTCCGCCGGCCCAGTCGGGACGGGTCGGCAGCAGGTCCCACTGGTTCAGGTCGTCGCTCGCGGCCCGCGCCGGGGCGGGCAGGTCGCGGGGCTTCGGGAGCGGGTGCCGTGGTTCCGGCATCGCCTGGGCAGCGCGCCAGAACGGGGTGAACACCTTGTACGGTTCGCCCTGTCCGGTGCGGACGGTCCACGGTTCCCAGAGCAGGCTCGCCGCGAAGCTGTGCGCCTCGATGCCGCGGTCGTGCAGGGCGCTCTTGATGCCGGCGTCGACCTCGCGCTCGGCCGGACCGTACCGACGGTTCCAGAACACGGCGTCGGCACCGGTGTCGGCGACGAGGGCGTCGATCACCGCGGCGGCCGCACCCCGTCGCAGCACCAGCCGCGAGTCACGGTCACGGAGTTCGCCGTCCAGTGCGGTGAGCGAGTGGTGGAGCCACCAACGGCTCGCCGCGCCCGCGGGACGGATGCCGGGGGACTCGTCGTCGAGGACGTAGACCACCGTGACGTCGCCGCCGTGGTCGATCGCAGCACGCAGTGCGGGGTTGTCGGCCAGCCGCAGGTCGTCGCGGAGCCAGACCAGTGCGCCGGTCACACCGCTGCCGGGTCCGACTCGGAGACCGAGCGCGCGACGGCCCGTCGGCCCGGGGCGGTGCCGACCGCGAGGCGCAGCTTCGTGCAGAGCTCGGTGAGGGTGCGGAGTTCGGCGTCGGTCAGACCGGCGCCGACCTGCTGCGCGATGCTCGCCGCGTGCTGCACGGCCACGTGGCGGTAGACGTCGAACCCGAGCGGGGTGAGCGCCACGATGACGCCGCGGGCATCGGACGGATCCGGCTGCTTCTCGACGATCCCGCGGGCGAGCAGGCGATCGACCAGTCGGCTCACGCTCGGCTGGGTGAGGAGCAGGTGGCCGGTGAGATCACGCATGCGACAGCGTCGACCGGGCTGCGTCGACAGGTTGAAGCAGACGTCGTACTCGTTGAAGGAGATCTCGCCGCCGGGGAAGTCCGCGTTGAGGCTCCGCATCACGGTGACCTGGGCGCGGAACAGTGATTCCCAGGCGGCGACGGCGGTCGCCTTCTCGCTGCGGCGTGACTCGCTCACGATGGCGCTCCCCTCTGGTCGGACGGTCCGTCCACACTACCGACGGCCCCCGACAGGCGCGGGTTCGACATGCATGCGCTCCGACATGCACGAGGGCCGGCCGCTCTTCCGAGCGACCGGCCCTCTCCCTTGCACCAAGAGTTTCCTGCAATCACATTCCGCAGGCGGTGCCACAGCAAACACCGTCTGCACGACCGACTGTATAACGAAGCGGTAACGGCGCGCTAGCCTCCCGCTGCGTCGTTCGCTGCGAGTTCACCAAGAGCGACCGATCAGGATCAGAAGAGGTCGGGCGAGGGTGTCGAGGCGTAGCGCACGGCCACGTCGGCGTGCCGGTCGAACCGGTAGCCCACACCGCGGACGGTGCGGACGATCTCCTCGAACGCGCCGAGCTTGGAGCGGAGCCGGCGCACGTGCACGTCGATGGTGCGCTCGTTCGGGGTCTCGTCCTCGCCGTCCGACCACAGCCCGTCGATGATCGCCGAGCGGTCCACGGTCTGGCCCTCGCGCAGCACCAGGAACTGCAGGAGTTCGAACTCCTTGTAGGTCAGGGGCGCTGCGTCGCCGTCGAGCGTGACGCGCTTGCGGGAGATGTCGATGACGACCCCGGTCTCCTCCGGCTCGGGCTTCTCGGCCTGCTTGCGGGCGGCGACCGCGGACCGGTCCTGCAGGGCCAGGCGGACGACGTCGACGTCACGGCCACCGGACTGCTCCGCGGCGACGGCGACGGCCGCGTAGGTCTCCGAGTTCGGCACCAGCTGCGCGGTCAGTGCCTTCAGCTGCTCGACGACGGCTGCGAGCGTCGTGCCGGCCGCTGCCGCCTTCGCCTCGTCGATCCCGACGTAGAGCGCGAAGCCGCGGGCCTCGGTGCCCTCCGGCAGGGAGCGGTTGCGCTGCGGTGCGGTGACCGGGCTGGTCGGCACGCTCGTCTGCCCGGTCGTGGCCGGCGTCGCGGGACGCGGACGGATCGGGGTGACCGTCCCGAGGTCGGTCGGCGCCGGAGCGGCGGTGCGGAGCGCGGTGCGGGGCTGGGCGATGGTGAGCGACATGGTGGTTCTCCGGGCGATGTGGCCGGTGCGCGTGTGGCGCTGGCGGCGGTGTCGAATGCGTCGACCCGGGTACGGCTGGATGCCGATGTGCCCTGCGGTCCTGCTGCGGACCGGGGCGGACCCGGGGGAACGGGAGACAGACCTCGTGACGTGGTGCGCGTCGCCGACGGTGTCCGTCACCCGGGGATCACACGCTCGCGACCGGGGTGGTGTCGCGGGGGATCCGGCTGGAACGGGTGCCGATCAGGCACACATTCGACAACGCATGACGGCGACCGGCATCATCATGCCGGCAGTCCCCTGGACCTCGGAGAGGACGCGGGTGGACACGGTTGCAGTCATGGGATGAGTATCGGCGGTATACCAAGGTGGTGTCAACCGTCCGAGCAGACGGTGCGTTCCGCGCACCGGTGGCGGTGGACCGGGCTGACGGACGACGGGAGGCCCGTGGCGGTGTCGCCACGGGCCTCCCGTCGATCGTCGGTGACGTCGACTGCCTACTCGGCCAGACCGTAGAGGCGGTCGCCGGCGTCGCCGAGACCGGGCACGATGTACCCGTTCTCGTCGAGCTTCTCGTCGAGGGCACCGAGGACGATCGAGACGTTGCGGTCGCCGACGGCCTCTTCGACCATGGCGAGCCCCTCCGGCGCACCGAGGATGCACACGCAGGTGATCTCCTCGGCGCCGCGGGCGAACAGGAAGTCGATGGCAGCGGCGAGGGTCCCGCCGGTGGCCAGCATCGGGTCGAGCACGAAGCACTGACGGCCGGACAGGTCGTCGGGCAGGCGCTCGGCGTAGGTCTGCGGCTCGAGCGTCTCCTCGTTGCGGGCCATGCCGAGGAACCCGACCTCGGCCGTCGGCACGAGCTTGACCATCCCCTCGAGCATGCCGAGGCCGGCACGCAGGATCGGGACGACGAGCGGACGCGGCTTGGCGATCGAGACGCCCATGGTGTGCGCCACGGGGGTGTCGATGGGCGTCGCGGTGACCCGGACGTTCCGCGTGGCCTCGTACGCGAGGAGCGTGACGAGCTCTTCGGTCAGGGCGCGGAACGTGGGGGAGGGTGTGGTCCGGTCGCGGAGCACCGAGAGCTTGTGGGTGATGAGCGGGTGGTCGGCGACGTGGACTCGCATAGGGTCGAGCCTACCGTGCTGCCGACCACCTGGAGGTCCCGTGGAAGCGCCCGCTGCCCGCCCGTTCGTCCCGGCGATGGAGCGCGCGCTCGACGAGGCCCGGGCCTGCCTGGCGACCGGCGACGTGCCCGTGGGGGCGGTGGTGCTCGACCGCGACGGCGTCGTCGTCGCCGTCGGCCGGAACGAGCGTGAGGCGCTGCAGGACCCGACCGCCCACGCCGAGGTGCTCGCGCTCCGCGCGGCCGCTGCGATCACGGGGGACTGGCACCTCGACGAGCACACGCTCGTCGTGACCCTCGAGCCGTGCCCGATGTGCGCCGGGGCGATCCTGGCCGCACGGGTGCCGCGGGTCGTGTTCGGCGCCTGGGACCCGAAGGCAGGCGCGAGCGGCAGTGTCTACGACATCGCCAGGGACCGCCGGCTGCCGCACCGCTCCGAGGTCGTCGGCGGCGTGCTCGAACGCGAGTGCGCTGCGCTGCTCGACGCGTTCTTCAGTCAGCGGCGAGGATGACGATCGCCTCGGTCGGCGGACGCGGACCGGTGCGGAGCACGTCGGGCTCGACGTAGATGACCCGGGCGATCGGCACCGCGGAGCGCACCCGGTGCTCGACCGTGTCGATGCCCGCTGCGACGTCCCCCAGGCGGCGGTCGCCGTCGACGGCGACCTTCACGCCGACCATCAGCTCGTCCGGACCCAGGTACAGGGTCTTGATGTGGATGATCGAGTCGACCTCCGGGCCGTCGAGCACCGCGTGCTTGATCCGCTCGACGTCGGCGGCGGTCGCGCCCTCGCCGACGAGGAGGCTCTTCGTCTCGATGCCCAGGACGACCGCGACGGCGATGAGCAGGGCGGCGATGAAGATCGTGCCGATCGCGTCGAACACGCCGTTGCCGGTGATCGCGGTCAGCCCGACGCCGAAGAGCGCGAACACCAGGCCGAGCAGCGCCGCGGTGTCCTCGAGCATGACGACGGGCAACTCCGGGGCCTTGGCGCGGCGGACGAACTGGACCCAGCTGAGCGTGCCCTTCTGCGGGCGGGCTTCCTGCAGCGCGGTGCGGAGCGAGAAGCCCTCGAGCCCGATCGCGATGACGAGCACGACGAGCGGCAGCCACCAGTTCTCGAGCGGGTGCGGGTGGGCGAGCTTCTCGATGCCCTCGTAGAGCGAGAAGACGCCACCGACGGAGAACAGGATGATCGAGACGACGAAGGCGTAGACGTAGCGCTCGCGGCCGTAGCCGAACGGGTGTTCCTCGTCGGCAGCGCGGCGCGCCCGGCGACCACCGAGCAGCAGGAGGAGCTGGTTCGCGGAGTCGGCCAGGGAGTGCACACCCTCGGCCAGCATCGACGCGGACCCGCTGATCGCCGCCGCGACGAACTTCACGATCGCGATGCCGACGTTCGCACCGAGTGCGGCGAGGATCGCCTTCGTGCCTCCTGAAGCGCTCACAGCTGTCCCCTTCTCCCGATCTGGAAGACGATCCTAGGCGAGGCCGGTCGGTAGGGTCGGGAGCATGACGATCGACCTGCCCCGTACCGCTCTTCTCGGCGTCGGCTCCATGTCCGGCTCGGTCCTCGACGGCCTGCTCGCCGCCGGACTCGACCCGGCGACCGTGACCCTCACGACGAAGTCCGAGGCGTCGGCGGCCGCCCACCGGGAGCGCGGCCTCGACGCCACCGCGAGCGACACCGACCCCGACGCGAACCGCTCGGCCGTCCGCGGCGCGGCACTCGTCGTCGTCGGTGTGAAGCCGTACGTGATCGCGGACCTGCTCGACGAGGTCGCCGCCGACCTGGAGCCCGGTGCGGTGTTGGTCAGCGTGGCGGTCGGCACCACCACCGCGAGCATGGAGGCGCGGGTGCCGGCCGGGGTCCGCGTCGTCCGAGCGCTGCCGAACACGCCGATCGGCGTCGGCCACGGTGTCACCGGGATCAGCGCCGGGGCCTCGGCGGACGCCGAGGCCGTCGCGCTCGCCTCGTCGGTGTTCACGGCGTCAGGACGGGTGATCGAGGTGCCCGAGGCGCAGCTCGACGCCCTGTCGGCGGTGTCCGGCTCGGGCCCGGCCTACGTCTTCCTGCTCGTCGAGGAGTGGCAGCGATCCGCCGAGGCGCTGGGCTTCAGCCCGGAGCAGGCGGCCACGATGGTGCAGGGCACGCTCCGGGGTGCCGTCGAGCTGCTCGACCGGTCGGATCGCGGACCCGCGGACCTGCGGCGCGCCGTCACGAGCCCGAAGGGCACCACCGAGCGGGCCGTCGCGGTGCTGCAGGACGCCGACCTCGCCGACACCTTCCTGCGCGCGTCGCGTGCGGCGATCGCTCGCGCGGAGGAGATCGCGGCGTCCTAGCCGCGTCCGGGACTACTCGTAGGCGGCGAAGCGCTCCAGGTCCGTCTCGGACCCCGAGACGATGATCACGTCGTTCTCGCCGATGATGCTCTCCGGGGTCGCCGGCACGAACGGGCTGCCCGGCGGCTTGATGCCGAGCACCGTCAGGCCGAACCGCGTACGGATCACCGTGGTCGCGAGGTCCTTGCCGCGCACCGCCCGCGGCGGGAACATCTTCACCACCGCGAAGTCGTCGTCGAACTCGATGAAGTCGAGCATGCGCCCGGACACCAGGTGCGCCGTGCGCTCGCCGGCCTCGCGCTCCGGGTAGACGACGTGGTTCGCGCCGATGCGGGACAAGATCGTGCCGTGCGACCGGCTGATGGCCTTCGCCCAGATCTGCGGGATGCCGAGGTCGACCAGGTTCGCGGTGATCAGCACGCTCGACTCCAGGTCGCTGCCCGTGCCGACGACCGCGATCGCGAAGTCCTGTGCACCGATCTGGCGCAGGGCGTCGATGTCGGTCGCATCGGCCTGCACGGCGTGCGTGACCCGGTCGGACCACTTCTGCACCAGGCCCGGGTCGGTGTCGACGACCAGCACCTCGCGGTCCTGCCGTTCGAGCTGACCGGCGGTGGCGGCGCCGAACCGGCCGAGGCCGATGACGAGCACGGGTGCGTCGTGACTGATCGCACCCATCGGGTGCGGGGGACGGGTTCGGTCAGCCAACGATCGGCCTCTCCTCGGGACGGCGGAACAGTTGCCGGCTCTGACTCGCGGCCAGGGCTGCGGCGATGGTCACTGTACCGACCCGGCCGAGGAACATGGTGGCGGCCAGGACGTACTTGCCGGACTCGGGCAGGTTCGCGGACACACCCGAGGACAGCCCACTGGTGGAGAACGCCGAGATCACCTCGAACAGGACACGGTCGAGTGAATCGTCCGTGATCTGCAGGAGCACCACGGTCGCCACGGCGACGATCGTCGCCCCCCAGAGCACGATGGCGACCGCGACCCGCAACACGTCGCTCGGGATGCGGCGCCCGAACGCCTCCATGCTCTGCCGGCCCCGGGCCTCGGCGACCGCGGCGAGGAACAACACGGCGAGCGTCGTGACCTTGATGCCGCCGGCGGTCGAGGCCGACCCGCCGCCGATGAACATGAGCATGTCGGTGACGAGCAGGCTCGACCCGTTCAGCTGGTCGAAGTCGACGAGCGAGAAGCCACCGGACCGGGTCATCGTCGACAGGAAGAGGGCCTGGAACGCGGTCCGGCCGGCTCCTTCCTCGCCGAAGGTCGTCGGGTTCGACGCCTCGAGCGCGGTGTAGACGATCGCACCGCCGACGAGCAGGACGGCGCTCGTGGCCAGCGTGAGCTTGACGTGGATGGGCCACCGACGTGGCGTGCGGAGCTGCTTCGTCAGGGTGCGGATGACCGGGAAGCCGATCGACCCCGCGACGACACCGATCATCAGGAGCGTCAGGAACCAGTAGTCGTGGGCGAACGGGTCGAGGCCGTCCGCGTTCGGCGAGAAGCCGGTGTTCGTGAACGCCATGGCGGCGTAGTAGAAGGAGTCACCGACCGCGGTCCAGAAGGGGATGCCGGCGATCAGCACGGACGGCAGCAGCAGCAGGCCGAGGACGATCTCGATCGACAGGGTGCTCACCGCGACCGTGGCGAGCAGGGTGCCGACCTCGCCGAGGCGGACGGCCTGCCCCTCGGGGACAGCCCCGTGGTGCGTGCGGAGCGGGTTCGAGTCGCCGGCGGCCATCAGCTTCGCGCGGAGCCCGAGCTTTCGGGTCACGAAGAGCCCGAGGATCGACGCGAAGGTCAGGACGCCCACCGCACCGATCTGCGTCCCGATCACCACGAGGACCTTGCCGAACACCGACCAGTGCGTGGCCATGTCGACGGTCGCGAGGCCCGTGACGCAGACCACCGAGGCCGCCGTGAACAGCGCGTCGGAGAAGTGCGTGCCGGTACCGTCGGCCGCCGCCCACGGGGTCATGAACAGCGCCGTGAACACGAAGATGAGGGCGACGAACACCAGGATCGCCAGACGCGACGGCGACGAGCGCAGGACCGTCGCGATCCGTCCGCCGCGTCGTCGGGTGACGGTCACGTGCCGCGGGAGCGGCTCGGTACGGTCGAGCATCGTATGCCTCCGAGGACATGGGCCGGGACGGTTCGTCATGGTACATCCGTGGTGCCCCGGCTAGCCTTGCCCGCATGGCCGACATCTTCTCCGTCGTGGCGGACCCCACGAGGCGCGAGCTGCTCGGGACCCTCCTCGCCGCGTACGGATCGGACGTCACCGGCGGGGAACTCAGCGTCGGGCAACTGGTCGAACGACTGGGCGTCAGCCAGCCGACGGTGTCGAAGCACCTCCGGGTCCTGCGCGACATCGGACTCGTCACCAGCCGTGAAGAAGGGCAGCACCGCTTCTACCGGCTCGACCCGGAACCGCTCGTGTCGCTGGAGGACTGGGTCCTGCCCTTCACCGGCGCGGTCGACGCCGACGGCATGCCCGCGACCACGGCCTGGACCCCCGACGGTCAGCCCGTGTCCGTCCGCCGGAACGGGGCTGCCGGCAAGACCACCGTCGAGGTCGGGACCGAGCTCGGGCGTGTCATGGCCGAGGCGTCCTACCGGGCCACCGCGGCGATCTCCGGTGCGCAGCAGGGCTGGGAGCGAGTCGTCGACCGCAGCCGCAAGCGCTTCACGCGCCGCGGCGACGAAGACTGAACCTGGACACTGGGTCGCACGCGCCTCTACAGTTGCCAGTGACCACACAGGTCACACCAAACCCGTGCGCGGATCGCGTGCGAGCCACCGAAGGCGGATCATGACCGGCAGTTTCGACGACGTGCGCTTCCTCACCGTCGCTGAGGTCGCCGAGATGATGCGTGTCTCGAAGATGACCGTGTACCGCATGGTCCACGCCGGTGAGCTCCCCGCCATCCGTTTCGGCCGGTCCTTCCGTGTCCCCGAGTCAGCCGTCGCCGACGTGCTGCGCGGCGGCATCGCAGACGTCGGCTGAGCGCACACCCGTCCGTTCCGGGCGCGTTCGACATCGCGTCAGCCCTCCGGTAGACTCGGCCGGGTTGATTTTCCGCGGTCTCGACGGCCCGGTGTCCGATACATCAGCACAGTCCGAGCGAGGTCCACATGGGTTCTGTCATCAAGAAGCGTCGCAAGCGCATGGCGAAGAAGAAGCACCGCAAGCTGCTTCGCAAGACGCGCCACCAGCGTCGCAACAAGAAGTAGGCCCCGAGCCTGCAGCGTCAAGCCCCGGTTCGCCGGGGCTTTCGCATTCCCCAGGGGACGCGGACCGCGGGCTACGCTGGAGCCATGCCCGCAGTGACGTTCCTGACGAAGCCCGGATGCCACCTCTGCGACGACGCACGGCCCGTGGTCGAACGCGTCGTCGCCGAACACCCCGGCGTGACGCTGCAGGAACGCTCGATCCTCGACGACGACGCCCTCCGCCAGGAGTACGCGGAGGACATCCCCGTCGTGCTGGTCGACGGGCGCGTCCACAGCAACTGGCACGTCGACGCCGACCGGCTCGCACGTGCCCTCGAGAAGGCCGGTTCCCCCGCATGATCTCCCACGTCGTCGCCTGGACCCTGCGCGAGGACCTCGACCGCGCCGCGTCCATCGCCCGGATCCGTGAACTCCTGACCGGCCTGACCGGCACCATCGGGTCGATCCGTTCGCTCGAGGTCGTCGAGAACGTCGCCTACCCGGAGAAGAACAGCGACGTCGCCGTCGTCGCGTCGTTCGACGACCTCGCCGGACTCGACGAGTACCAGGTGCATCCGGACCACCAGGCTGCCGCAGCCGAGATCCGTGGACTGGTCACGGGGCGGGCTGCCATCGACTGGCAGCGCTGAGCCGGGCCTCCCGTCCGCCCCCGGCGCTGCGTGCGCTGCGGCGCTTCGTGAGCAGAAATGGTCGCCTCCCACATCGGGAGGCGACCATTCCTGTTCACCATGTGCGCTCGCGCGGGGCGACGCGTGACGTACCTACGGCGTCAGGCGCGTCGGTCCACGGAAGAGGTACGTGACCTCGCGGATGGACGGCTCGCCCAACATGAGCATGAGCACGCGCGCGAGGCCCATGCCGAACCCCCCGTGCGGCGGCACGCCGTAGCGGAAGAAGTCGAGGTACCAGCCGAGCTCCTCGGGGTCGAGGCCCTTCTCGACGGCCTGCGCCTCGAGCACGTCGACGCGGTGCTCGCGCTGCGCGCCCGTGGAGATCTCCGCGCCGTTGAAGATGAGGTCGTAGCTGTTCGTGAGCGACGGGTCGCCGGGCTTCCGCATGTGGTAGTACGGCCGGATCGAGGCGTCGTACTCGGTGACGAACACGAACTCCGAACCGTGGTGCTCCTTCGCCCAGGCGGCGACGCGGCGCTCGCCCTCGGGGTCCAGGTCGCCGTCGGCGCGGACGACGTCGTGTCCGCTCTCGGCCACGATCTTCCGGGCCTCGGCCAGGGTCACGCGGGGGAACGGGGTCGCGGGGACCTGCAGCTCGAAGCCGAAGACCTCCTCGATGTCCTTGCCGTACTTGTCCTTGACCGCGGTGATGCCGGCGACCAGGACCTCTTCGTGCATCGCCATGACGTCTTCGTGGGACTCGATCCACGAGAACTCGGCGTCGACGCTCGTGAACTCGGTCGCGTGACGGCTCGTGAACGAGGGGTCCGCGCGGAACGCGTCGGCGATCTCGAACACGGCGCCGAAGCCGGCCGGCTGGGCCATCTGCTTGAAGTTCTGCGGCGACTGCGCCAGGTAGGCGGTCGTCTCGAAGTACTCGAGCTGGAAGAGCTCGGCGCGCGACTCGGACGCCGACGCCATCAGCTTCGGGGTGTGGATCTCGATGTAGTCGCGGTCCACCCAGTAGGTGCGGAACGCGTGCTCCAGGGTCGTCTGGATGCGGAAGATGAGGTTCTGCTTGCGGTTGCGCAGGTCGAGGAAGCGCCAGTCGAGCCGCTTGTCGAGCGACGAGTCGTCGGCGATCGGGGTCTCCGGGATCGCGGCGCTCACCACCTCGAGCGTGCCGACCTTGACCTCGAGCCCGCCGAGCTTGACGCGCTCGTCGTGCTTCAGGGTGCCGGTGGCGTGGATGAAGGTGCCGTGGGCGAGGGCCGAGATCTCGGTGGTGGTGGCGAGCGCGGCCTGGGCGGCGTCGTCACCGTCCTCGGCCTCGCGCGTGGCGGGGTTCACGAGCTGGACGGCGCCGGATTCGTCGCGGAGGACGACGAACTGCACCTTCTTCTGGTCTCGGACGGTCTCGACCCATCCGGCCACGGAGACGGGGCCGTCGGGGAGGGCAGCGAGGTCGGCGATGCGGGTGCGTTCGATCACGGTGGTCGAGTCTAACCGTCTGCGTCCGGCGGCGTCGGTCCGCAGGGCGTTCCCCTCCACAGGGCGGCCCGCTGCCGGCGTCGTCCACAGGTCGGCCGGGAGGCCCGTGGGGCGTCGAGCGGGTCCGTAGCGTTCTCGACGTGGCCGGGTCGCGAGACGAGAGGGGGACCGGGTGGGGACGGGGACGGGGGAACTCGCGACCTGGCCGCCTGCGGCGGTCGCGGTCGTGGCAGCAGCGCTGT
Organism: Curtobacterium sp. VKM Ac-2884; assembly: GCF_015350945.1. NCBI lineage: Bacteria > Bacillati > Actinomycetota > Actinomycetes > Micrococcales > Microbacteriaceae > Curtobacterium > Curtobacterium sp. VKM Ac-2884. The sequence continues at coordinate 287,468 of NZ_JADKSA010000001.1, read as the reverse complement.
GCACGGCGGCGTTCACGCTGCTCGCGGCGTTCGTCGGTGGGCTGTGGGCGGTCATCCGGTGGCGGCGGGACGTCGCGCGCGAGCAGCGGGACCGCTACTGGACGCGGCTGACGGTGGTCTTCGACCTGATCACTGCGAGCGAGGTCGGACGTCGCGAGATCGGACGCAATCTGGCACAGGCGATGTACGACATGCAAAAAGTGCCCGCCGGAGAAGAACCCGCTGCAAGGGTGCTGGCGGAACTGTTCATCGAGAAGAGGAGACCGTGATGACGACTCGTCTGCGTCGTGCTTGGCGAGAACTGGTACGGAAGGAAGCGGCTCCTGCCGAGCGGCCGCACATCGGTCCTGCGCCCGGCGAGAGCATGTGGGACTGGGCGCAACGAGGAGCGATCGACTGGCAGCTGCACGTCGAAGAAGGAGAGCTGAAGCTCGAGCTCGAGCGGCAGCGCATGCGGGCTCGGGTGCTCGCCGAGGACAGCGGGGTGTCAGGGGAGTGAAGCGCGGAGTGACCCCAGGGTGCCGATGAACTCCTCGGCCATGCCAGCGCGCTCGACGAGCTTGGCGTGCCGGGCCCGGGCGTCGTCGAGGTACTCGTCGAGGCGTGCAGCCAGCGCGGGCTCGTCGTCGGGGTCCTTCGCCGCCAGCGCATCGACGACCCGCAGCAGGTCCGCCATCTCGTCGAGCGTGAACCCGAGCGGCTTCATGCGGCGGATCACGAGCAGCCGGTCCAGGTCCTGCGCGGTGTAGACCCGGAACCCGCCCGTGGTGCGGCCGCTCGGCACGAGCAGCCCGACCTCGTCGTAGTGGCGGATCGTCCGCAGGGACATGCCGGCACGGTCCGCCAGCTCGCCGATGTGCATCGTGTCCGGGGTGTCGGTGGTGCTCACGGTGCACAACTCTACCCTCACGTGAGGGTAGAGTTCCCATCGATGTCCGTGATCACACACGCGCCGGCGGCCCCGAGCGTCCTCACCGCCCTCCGCTCACCCCGCATGCTGACCCGCGAGGTCCTCGCCGGTGTCGTCACCGCGCTCGCGCTCATCCCCGAGGCGATCTCGTTCTCCGTCGTCGCCGGGGTCGACCCCGCGGTGGGCCTGTTCTCGAGCGTCATCATCGCCGTCGTCATCTCGATCGTCGGCGGCCGTCCGGCGATGGTGTCCGCCGCGGCTGGTTCGGTGGCCCTGGTCATCGCGCCGCTCGTCCGCGAACACGGCATCGAGTACCTCGTGCCCGCGATCGTGCTCGGTGGCGTGTTCCAGCTCGTGCTCGGGTTCCTCGGGGTCGCCCGCCTGATGCGCTTCATCCCGCGCAGCGTCAACGTGGCGTTCGTCAACGCGCTGGCGATCCTCATCTTCACCGCGCAGCTGCCCAACCTGCTCGGCCCCGACGTCCCGTTCGTCGTCTGGCCGCTCACCGCCCTCGGCATCGCGATCATCGTCGGCTTCCCGTTCCTGACCAAGGCCGTCCCGGCGCCGCTCATCGCGGTCGTCGTGATCACCGGCATCACCATGCTCTTCAGCGTCGTCGTCCCCACGGTCGGCGACGAGGGCGAACTGCCCACCGCACTGCCTGGGTTCAACGGCATCCTCACCCCGTTCTCCTTCGAGACGCTGCAGATCATCGCGCCGTACGCGTTCGGCGTCGCGATCGTCGGCCTCATCGAGACCCTGTTGACCGCGCAGCTCGTCGACTCCATCACCGAGACCGGCTCGAGCAAGTGGCGGGAGTCCTGGGGGCAGGGCATCGCCAACATCGCGTCGGCGTTCTTCGGCGGTACGGGTGGTTGCGCGATGATCGGCCAGACGGTCATCAACGTGAAGACCGCGGGCGCACGGACCCGGATCTCGACCTTCGTCGCCGGTGCGTCGGTGCTCGTGCTGACGATCGTGCTGCACGACCTCGTGGCCGAGATCCCGATGGCCGCGCTGACCGCCGTGATGCTCATGGTGTGCGTGGCCACCTTCGACTGGCACAGCATCCGTCCGCGTACTCTGCGGCGGATGCCCCTCGGGGAGACCGCCGTCATGCTGATCACCGTCGTGGTGGTCGTCGTGACCGAGAACCTCGCGACCGGCGTGCTCGTCGGGGTCGTCGTCGCAGCACTGGTCTTCGCTCGCCGGGCGGCGCACGTCGTCACCGTCGTCCGCGAGCCGGTCGACGAGCGCACCGTGCGGTACCGGGTGCGCGGCGCCCTGTTCTTCGCGTCGTCGAACGACCTCGTCACGCGGTTCTCCTACGCCGAGGACCCGGAGCACGTGGTCATCGACCTGTCCGACGCGCACGTCTTCGACGCCTCGACGGTCGCGGCGCTGGACGGGGTCGAGCAGCGGTTCGCCAAGCACGGGTCCACGGTCGAGGTCGTGGGCCTCAACACCGGGTCGGTGGCCATCCACGGGCGGTTGTCGGGCGAGCTCGGCTGAGCGCTTCCGCATCCGGTGAATCGGCTGTGGGGCCAGTGAGCACCGGTGGGCGACCTACACTGGAACCCATGCCCGCCACCCGACTCCACCTCGTCCGGCACGGTGAGGTGCACAACCCCGACCGCGTCCTGTACGGGCGGCTCCCGGGCTTCGGACTGAGTGACCTCGGCAAGCAGATGGCCCTCGCTTCGGCGACCACGTGGAAGGACGCCGGTGTCGACGTGCGCCGGATCGTCGCCTCGCCGCTGCAGCGCACGCAGGAGTCCGCGGCGCCGTGGTCGGCCGCGTACGGGCTCGACGTCACGCTGGACGAGCGCCTCATCGAGCCGACGAACCGGTACGAGGGGCAGCCCCCGGGCTTCACGAAGCGTTCGCTCGGCCGTCCGGCGGAGTGGCCCTGGATCGCGAACCCGTTCCGGCCGAGCTGGGGCGAGGCGTACGAGTCGATCGCGAACCGCATGCTCGCCGCGATGACCACGGCGTGGGAGAGCGTGGACGGCGGCGACGTCGTCCTGGTCAGCCACCAGCTGCCGATCTGGACGGTCCACCGGAAGCTCGCGGGGGAGTCGCTCTGGCACGACCCACGCAAGCGCCGCTGCGACCTGTCGAGCATCACGACCGTCGAACGGGTACCCGCCACGTCGACCGGTCGGTTCACCGAGGTCGGGTACACGGATCCCGCGCAGGAGCTGCGCGTGACCGCCATCGACGAAGGAGCAGTGTGAACGGCACGAGCAGTGTGAACGGCACGCGCAGTGTGAGCGTCATCAGCAAGCGGTTCGCGGTCCTCGCAGCGACGGCGGTCGCCGCGGCGCTCCTCCTGTCCGGGTGCTCGTCGGACAACGGTGGCCTCGCCAAGCAGTACGGCAACGGCACCACCCAGAACTACATCTCCGGCGACGGCGCGGTGACCGAGGTCACCGCCGACAAGCGGTCCGACGCGGTCGACTTCGAGGCGAAGGACTCCGACGGCGACACCGTCTCGTCGAAGGACCTCAAGGGCAAGGTCGTCGTCCTGAACTTCTGGTACGCGAGCTGCCCGCCGTGCCGCGCCGAGGCGAAGTACCTCAACGAGGTGCACGAGTCCTACGCCGGTGCCGACGACGTCGCGTTCATCGGCGTCAACGTCCGCGACGAGGCAGCGACCGCAGCCGCCTTCGAGCGCACCTTCGGCGTCGACTACCCGACCGTCCTCGACCAGAAGACCGGCACGATGCAGCTCGCCCTGTCCGGTCAGATCGCCCCGAACGCCGTGCCGGCCACGATCGTCCTCGACACCAAGGGCCGCGTGGCTGCCCGGGTGCTCGGCGCCGTCGACGGCACGAGCATCCTGAAGACCCTGATCAGCGACGAAGTCGACGCCGGCAAGGCCTCCTGACCCGTGGCCTCCAACCCCTTCGCCGAGGCGATCCTGAGCGGCCAGATGGCCGTTGCGCTGCCCGTGGCGGCGCTCGCGGGACTCGTCTCGTTCCTGTCGCCCTGCGTGCTCCCGCTCGTGCCCGGCTACCTCGGGTACGTCGGTGGGATCGCCGAGGGCGGGCAGCGCCGTGGGCGGGTCGTGCTCGGCGTGCTCCTGTTCATCCTCGGCTTCACGGCGGTCTTCGTCGCGTACACGACGGTGTTCGGCGCGCTCGGGTTCTGGCTCGTGCGGTGGCGCGACCTCATCACGCAGATCCTGGGTGTCGTCGTCATCGCGATGGGGCTGGTGTTCGTCGGCCGGTTCACGTTCATGCAGCGCACCATCAAGCCGAGCTGGACGCCCGCGACCGGACTCGTCGGCGCCCCGCTGCTCGGCATCGTGTTCGGCCTCGGCTGGACCCCGTGCCTCGGCCCGACCCTCGCGGCCATCAACCTGCTCAGCGTGCAGTCGGGCAGTGCCTGGCAGGGCATGTGGCTCGGCGTCGCGTACTGCCTGGGCCTCGGCATCCCGTTCGTCCTCGTCGCCCTCGGGGCCGGCTGGGCGACCGGTGCGATCCGCGCCGTGAAGCGCCACATGCGCACCGTCAACATCATCGGAGGAGCGATCCTGATCGTCATCGGTCTGCTCATGGTCACCGGAATCTGGTCGGCCGTCATGTCGAGCGTCGGGGCGGTGATCCAGAGCTTTGTCCCCGCGGTCTGATCCCGAAACCGAAGCAACGGGCGCCGACACCGCGTCGGACCCGCAGCGACCGTCCGACCACGTCGACGGCTCCGGACCCGGCGACGCCGGCATCAACCAGCCGAAGCTCGGCTTCGTCGGCACCCTCCGGTTCTTCTGGCGACAGCTCACGAGCATGCGCACCGCGCTGTTCCTGCTCATGCTGCTCGCCCTCGCGGCGATCCCGGGCTCGCTCGTGCCGCAGCGCAGCGCCGACCCGAACGGTGTCGTCCAGTACAAGGCCGACCACGCCACGCTCTACCCGATCCTCGACAAGCTGCAGGTCTTCGACACCTACACCTCGGTGTGGTTCTCGGCGATCTACCTGCTGCTGTTCGTCTCGCTGATCGGCTGCATCGTGCCGCGCACGAAGCACCACTGGCAGGCGCTCCGCACCCGTCCGCCGCGCACCCCAGTCCGGCTGACGCGACTGGCGGGCTTCCGCACCGTGGCGGTGCAGCCCGACGCGATGATCGACGGCACCACCGGGATCGACGCGACCACGGGCCTCCCGTCCAGCGAGCACGCGGTGACGCGCGCGATGGCGATCCTGAAGCGCTCCGGGTACCGCGTCGAGCGCTTCGGCGACTCGGTGAGCGCGGAGCGCGGCTACCTGCGCGAGACCGGCAACCTGGTGTTCCACGCGGCGCTCGTCGGCGTCCTGCTGGCCGTCGGTGTCGGCGGCGGGTTCGGGTTCACCGGCCAGCGGCTGCTGGTCGAGGGGCAGACGTTCTCGAACGTCCTCGGCTCCTACGACTCGTTCAACCCGGGTCGCTGGTTCCAGCAGACCGACCTCAAGGGCTACAACCTGACGCTCGACAAGTTCGTCACGAAGTACGAGGAGCGCAACCTCGACGCCCTCGGCCAGGCGCTCGACTACTCGGCGACCGTGACGAGCAAGGAGAAGGGCGGCGAGGCGACGACCAGCCGTCTGGGCGTGAACGACCCGCTGCACGTGGGCGGCACCAACGTCTACCTGCTCGGCAACGGCTACGCGATGAACGTCACCGTACGCGACGGCGAGGGCAACGTGGCGTTCCAGGACGTCGTGCCGTTCCTGCCCGAGGACGCCAACTACACGTCCACCGGCGTCATCAAGGTGCCGGACGCGCTGCCGGACCAGCTCGGCATGGTCGGGTTCTTCTACCCGACGGCGTCGAAGCTCGCCTCGGGTGCGTACACGAGCGCCTACCCGGACACGCAGAACCCGCTGCTGACGCTGCAGGTCTACACCGGCGACCTCGGCCTCGACAGCGGCGTGCCGCAGAGCGTCTACACCCTCGACACCAAGGGCCTCACGCAGATCGCCGGCCGTCAGTCCGACACGGCGAGCATCGCGCTCGAGCCCGGGCAGACCAAGAAGCTGCCGAACGGTGCCGGGTCGATCACCTTCGACGGCGTCAAGCGCTACGTGTCGCTCGACGTGCACCACGACCCGTCGCAGGCGTGGGTCGCCGCCTTCGCGCTGCTCTCCACGCTCGGGCTGCTCACGTCGCTCTTCGTCCCGCGCCGACGCGTGTGGGTGAAGGTCGTCCCCCGCAAGGGCGCAGAGCACGGCGAGTACGACTTGGAGTACGCGGGCCTCGCCCGCGGTGAGGACCCCAACCTCGAACGGGCCGTCGCGGACATCGCGCAGCGCCACACGTCGGACCTCGGAGTTAGGATGCCCCAGTGAACGACATGACCACGAACCTCGCGACCTACTCGGTCGTGCTGACGTACTCCGCGATGGCGGTCTACGTCATCGCGTTCATCTCGTTCGCGCTGGACATGGCGAAACGCTCCGGCGAGGTGACGGCCGCGGCGAAGAACGCTGGTGCGGACTCGGACGACGCTGCGGCGACCGCCTCGGTGGGCGCGGCCCGCTCGGCGAAGACCGTCGCCACCGTCCGGGGCGGCACCGTCGTGCTCGAACCGGTCGCGGCACCCCCGAGGAACGCCGGCGGCTCGACCGGGCGCGGCACGAAGTTCGAGCGCGTCGGCATGGCCATGACCGTGCTCGCCCTGGTGCTGCACGTCGGCTCCGTGGTCCTGCGCGGCATCGCGGCCGACCGTGTGCCGTGGGGCAACATGTTCGAGTTCTCGCTCACCGGCACGGCGCTCATCACGCTCATCTTCCTGCTCGTGCAGTTCTGGCAGAACCTGAAGTTCCTCGGCGTCTTCATCACCGGGCTGACGATCATCCTGCTCGGCATCGCGACGGTGAACTACTGGGTCCCCGTCGTGCCGCTGCAGCCGGCGCTGCAGTCGTACTGGCTCGTCATCCACGTCTTCGTGGCGATCGCCGGCACCGGGTTCTTCGCGCTCGGTGCGGGACTCGCGGTGGCGCAGCTCGTGCAGACGTACCGCCAGGGCCGGACCGCTTCGGGCAAGCTCCGCTTCATGGCGACCCTGCCGGACGCCGACCGCCTCGAGGTCCTGACCTACCGTGTCCTGCTCGTCGGCTTCGTCCTCTGGACCTTCACCCTGATCGCCGGTGCGGTCTGGGCGGAGCGCGCCTGGGGACGGTACTGGGGTTGGGACACCAAAGAGGTCTGGACCTTCATCATCTGGGTCGTCTACGCCGGGTACATCCACGCCCGTGCGACCCGCGGCTGGCGCGGTGCGCGGTCGTCGTGGCTGGCGCTCATCGGCTTCGCTGCCGTGATGTTCAACTTCTCGGTCGTGAACGTCTTCTTCAAGGGCCTGCACAGCTACTCGGGCCTGTGAGCACGGCGGGTCGCTGAAGCGGCGGCGTGCCTGCCCCTCCAGGTTCCGAGATCACGGAACCTCGGCGGGCGAGAGCGGTGTGTCGTGGAACCTCGGGGAACGTGAGCGGCGCGTCGTGGAACCTGGGCGAACCAACTGGCAACCTCGACGGCGCCCTACGAGGCAGCGAGCAGGGCGTGCACGCGCTCGAGCCGGGCGAGCCACCACGCCGTGCGCTCCGGCGACGCGGCGTTCCGGTCGAGCAGGTCCGCCGACACCGCGACCCGTCGCACCGGCACGCGGCCCCCGACCGGCAGCAGCGGGTCGGCGGTGACGTCGGACGCGAACATCGCGGCGGTCCCGAGCCCGGCGGCGTACCCCGGGGACATCGCAGCCGCGGCGAGGAACGCGCCCATGCCGAGTCCCACCGAGGTGTCGAGCGCGCTGGAGACCACGCACGGCAACCCCGCCTCGGCGATGACCGAACGTGCCGCAGTGACGCCTCCGAGGGGCTGTGCCTTGACGACGAGGACGTCGGCCGCCCCGGCCCGCGCGACGGCGAGCGGGTCCGCGGCCTTGCGGACACTCTCGTCCGCAGCGATCCGGAGGCCGAGTCCGTCGATCCGTGCCCGCAGCGCGGCGAGCTCCGGCACGGTCCGACAGGGCTGCTCGGCGTACTGCAGGTCGAAGGGGGCAAGCCGTTCGAGCGCCTCGGTGGCCTGGTCGACGCTCCACAGTCCGTTGGCGTCCACCCGGACGGCGGCCGCGGGGCCCATCACCCGTCGGACCTCGGCGACCCGGGCGACGTCGTCGTCAACGGTGGTGCCGGGTTCGGCGACCTTGACCTTCGCGGTGGTGCACCCGGGGTAGCGCGCGAGCAGCGCGGCGACCTGGTCCGGGGCGATCGCCGGCACCGTGGCGTTCACGGGCACGGAGTCGGCGGCGGCCTCGTGCTCGGTCCACCCGAAGTCGATCGCGGCCCGGAGCCACGCGGCGGCCTCGGCGTCGTCGTACTCGACGAAGGGCGAGAACTCGGTCCAGCCCGAGGGCCCGCGGAGGACGACCGCCTCGCGCGTGGTGATGCCGCGGAACCGCACCCGCATGGGCAGGGCGACCACGTGCGCGTCGGCGGTGAGTTCGGCGAGGTCGGGGAGCACGTCGGCCATCCTCCCACCGCACCCAGGGCACCTGCCGGTTCCTCGGAGGGGACCGCCAGGGCAGGGCATTAGCATGCATCGGTCGGCCCCGGTCGGCACTGGTCACGACCCGGATCGAACCGTCCGGAACGAGGGAGGCGCGGTGGCGCGGGAACCGCAGCAGCGTGCGCAGCGCCCCGGTCGCGACACCGACGAGTTCGCCCGGCTCATGCATCAGAACACCGTCGACGTCCGCCAGACGGCGGGTCGCGGGCGCCGCAGCCCGATCGTCGGCAAGATCGCCCTCGGCCTCGCGGTGGTGTCCGCCGCGGTGGACGCCAGCGCCTTCGCGGTCTTCATGGGCGGTGACACCGAGTTCGCGTTCGGGATCTGCTTCGTCGTGGTGTTCCTGACCCTCATCGCGGCGGTGCTCGGCTTCGTCGCCGCCGTCGGTGGCCTCGGCCGGTGGTACGGGGCGATCGGTGTCGTGGTGGCCTTCTTCGCCAACCCGGTGATCCTCATCGTGATCATGGTGTTCGTCGCGCCCGAGGTCCTGACCGGCATGGGCGCCTGACCGGCATGGCCGCCTGACGGCGGCGGTACGTTGGGGGCATGGCTGCTCCCGTCTCCGACCTGTTCGACCCCGACGTCTGGACCGCGGCTCCGATCGCGGAGCAGTTCACGGACATCACGTACCACAAGCACGTCTCGAAGGGGATCGTCCGGGTCGCGTTCGACCGGCCCGAGGTGCGGAACGCCTTCCGTCCGCGCACCGTCGACGAGCTCTACCGGGCGCTCGACGACGCCCGCCAGGACCCCCGCGTCGGCGTCGTCCTGCTGACCGGCAACGGCCCGAGTCCGAAGGACGGCGGCTGGGCGTTCTGCTCCGGCGGCGACCAGCGCATCCGGGGGCGCAGCGGCTACCAGTACGTCGGTGACGAGGGGGCACCGCCCGAGGGTGTCGACCCCGCGGCCGCGCAGGCGTCGATGGGACGACTGCACATCCTCGAGGTGCAGCGCCTGATCCGCATGATGCCCAAGGTCGTCATCGCCGTGGTCCCCGGCTGGGCCGCCGGCGGCGGGCACTCGCTGCACGCGATCTGCGACCTGACCATCGCCAGCGCCGAGCACGGCAGGTTCAAGCAGACCGATGCCGACGTCGGGTCGTTCGACGGCGGCTACGGCAGCGCCTACTACGCCAAGCAGATCGGCCAGAAGTTCGCGCGCGAGGTCTTCTTCCTCGCACAGGAGTACTCGGCGCAGCGCGCGTACGAGATGGGTGCCGTGAACGCCGTCGTCCCGCACGAGGACCTGGAGCGCGAGGCGATCCGCTGGGGCGAGATCGTCCTCGGCAAGTCCCCGACGGCGATCCGGATGCTCAAGTACGCGTTCAACGCCGTCGACGACGGGATGGTCGGCCAGCAGGTCTTCGCGGGCGAGGCGACGCGGCTCGCCTACGGCACCGACGAGGCCGTCGAGGGCCGCGACTCGTTCCTCGAGAAGCGCGCCCCCGAGTGGACGTCGTTCCCGTGGCACTACTGAGCCCGGCGGTGCCGGCATGACCCGTCCACTGGTCGCGCTGGGCACGTCGGATCCGCTGGCGGTGCTCCGCGGCCTGGAGGCAGCGCTCGCCGGCGGTCCCGCGCTGCTCCCCGTCGCCGAAGGGGCACCGGCGCTGCCGACCCCGCCACCTGCCGACGTCCGGCAGCGGGTCGCCCTGGTGGTCGAGACGAGCGGTTCCACCGGCACCGGCAAGCGCGTGGCCCTCTCGTCCGAGGCGCTCCTCGCCGGTGCCGCAGCGGCGGACGCAGCGCTCGGCGGACCGGGCAGCTGGGTGCTGGCGCTGCCCACGCACTACATCGCGGGCCTCAACGTCCTGACCCGCTCGATCGCCGCGGGGACGATGCCGGTCGTCGTGGCACCGGGGCACTTCGGTGCCGCGGCGTTCGCGGACGCCGCGGACCAGCTCGTCACCGGTCCAGCGGCCCCCCGTCGCTACACGTCGCTCGTCCCCGTGCAGCTCGCCCGCGTGCTCGACGACGACCGCGCGACGGCTGCGTTGGCAGGGTTCGACGCTGTCCTCGTCGGCGGGCAGGCGACCCCGGCGGCGCTCCGCGAGCGAGCGGTCGCCGCGGGCGTGCGCATCGTGACGACCTACGGCGCCAGCGAGACGAGCGGCGGCTGCGTGTACGACGGCGTGCCGTTCGGGACCGTCCGCACCGCGGTGGTGGACGACGAGCTCCAGTTGTCGGGACCGATGCTCGCCGAGGGGTACCTCGGCGACGACGACCGCACGGCCGCGACGTTCGTCGAGCGCGACGGCCTGCGCTGGTACCGCACGGGTGACGCCGCCACGGTGTCCGACGGCGTGGTCCGGGTGCTCGGACGCCTCGACGACGTGGTGATCTCCGGCGGCGAGAAGGTCCGGCTCGGCGCGGTGGAGCGGCTCGTGCGCGACCTGCCCGACCAGCACGGCGCAGTCGTCACCCGACGGGCTTCGGGGGAGTGGGGCGAGGTGCCGGTCGTCGTCACCGAGCGACCGCTCGACCTCGACACCGTCCGGTCCCACGTGGGCGACGCCCTCGGCCGCGCCGCCCGTCCGGCCGCGGTGGTGGTGGTCGACCGGCTCCCGATGCTCGCGTCCGGCAAGCCCGACCGGCGGACGATCCAGGACCTGGCGGCGCGGTAGGTCGGCACCGCACCGCACGGCACGGCACCGCGATGCAGTGCGACGCGGCGCGGATAGGATCGGTGGTCGTGGCACGAACGAAGAACACGACGCACAAGCAGGGCCGCTCGGGCAACCCGGCCAAGGCTGCGGCCCTGGTCCGCTCGAAGCGCCGGGCGACCGCGCGGGACTGGATCGGCGGGGCACGGCTCCGCACCCTGACGCTCGGCGTCGTCCCCGTGGTGCTCGGCACCACCGTGGGCTTCGTCGACAGCGGCACCACGGGCGACTTCGGTGCGTTCCTGGCGCAGGACGGCCACCTCGCCATCGCACTGCTCGCCCTGGCGGTGGCACTGTTCCTGCAGATCGGCGTGAACTACAGCAACGACTACTCCGACGGGGTCCGCGGCACCGACGAGTACCGCGTCGGCCCGGCTCGACTGACGGGGGCCGGCCTCGCGAAGCCCCGGACGGTGCTGACCGTCGCGCTGACGTTCTTCGGGCTGGCTGCGGTCGCCGGGATCGTCATCGTGGTGCTCACCCAGCTGTGGTGGCTGCTGCTCGTCGGCGCCGCCGCCATCGTCGCCGCGTGGTTCTACACCGGCGGCAAGAAGCCCTACGGCTACAACGCGCTCGGCGAGGTCTTCGTCTTCGTGTTCTTCGGCCTCGTCGCCGTGCTCGGCACCCAGTACGTGCTCATCGGCCAGGCCACCACGAGCGGGTGGGCCGCAGCGGTCGCCGCCGGGTTCTTCGCCTGCGCGGTGCTGATGGTCAACAACATCCGCGACATCGACGAGGACCGTCTCGCCGGCAAGCGCACCCTGGCCGTCGTCGTCGGACGACCGGTGGCACGGGTGCTGTACGGCCTGTTCCTGCTGCTGCCGTACGTCGTCCTGCTCTGGTTCGTCCTGCTCTACTTCCGCACGGGCTTCACGTACTTCTCGCTGCTGCTGGCCCTGCCGGCACTCGCGATCGGGGTGTCGTCCCGCAAGCCCCGTGAACTCATCACGGCACTGCAGCTGTCGTCGTTCGCGTCGCTGGTCTTCGGCGTGGTGCTCGGCATCACGCTCGCCGTCCAGCCGTAGGACTACTCCGCGTCGGCGTCCCGGCGCGCGGCGTGCCGGTCGGCGTCCGACACCGGGCGCACGGTCGGGGCGTCCGCGGCGTCGGTGTCCGCCGCGTCGACGAAGTCGTCCTCGAAGTCGGTGTCCGCATCGCGCTCCGGGCCACCGCGGCGGTTGGCCAGGCTCAGGGCGACCTGCGTCCGGAGCCCAGCGAGCGCGATGTAGGACACCAGCAGCCCGACGAGGGCGGCGATGATCGTCGCCCAGTACCAGGGCATCGGGGTCAGGAGCAGGAGGAGCACGAGCGCCGCCGCGAAGATGCCGAGCCGGGCCAGGGTGTACAGGAGCCACGCTTTCACCCTGCGAGTCTACGGACGGCCGACCGGCAGGGTCGTCACAGGCTCGCGACCTAGACTCCTGGGCATGGTCCGCTTGTGGTTGATCGTCGTCGTCGCCGCTGTCGCCTTCACGGTGTACGCGGCCATCGACTGCGCGACGATGCCCCGCGAACGTGTCCGATCCCTCAGGCGGGGTGTCTGGATCCTCCTCGTGATCGTCCTCCCCGTCCTCGGTGGGGTGCTCTGGTTCCTGCTCGGCCGCTCGCCGGCGTCCCCGGGCACGACCGCCCGGTACCGTGGACCCGAAGACGACCCGGACTTCCTCGGCACCACGCCGGTTCCGGGGGACACCCTCACGGACAAGGACCAGGACGACGCGACCCTCCGAGACCTCGAAGACCAGTTCCACGACCGAGACGACGACGGCCGCACCGATCGCTGACGGTCCCGCCGGATCAGGCAGTCCGGCGACGGACGCTGCCCTGACCCTGCTGCAGGAACTCGTCCGCGCCGGTGTCACCGACGTCGTCGTCAGCCCGGGCTCACGATCCCAGGCCCTGGCACTCGCGGCCGTCGCCCTCGAGCGTGCCGGCGGCCTGACCGTCCACGTCCGGCTCGACGAGCGCACCGCCGGGTTCTTCGCCCTCGGGCTCGCGGTGGAGTCCGGTCGACCGGCCGCCGTCGTGACGACCTCGGGCACCGCCGTCGCCAACCTGCACCCTGCCGTCCTCGAAGCGCACCACTCCGGTGTGCCGATGATCGTGCTGAGCGCCGACCGGCCGGACGAGCTCCGCGGCATCGGAAGCAACCAGACCACCGTCCAGCCGGGGATGTTCGGCGACGCGGTCGCCTTCGTCCGCGACGTCGAGGCGCCCGCTGCGCACGGAGCCGACGCCTCGGTGCGTGCAGCGCTCCGCGACCTCGCCCGCCAGGCCGTCGCCGCAGCCGCCGGACACACCGGGCAGCCGGGGCCCGCGCAGCTCAACGTCGCGTTCCGTGAACCCCTGTCCGCCGGCCTCGACGCCGAGCGCGTGCAGGGCGTCCCCGACGACGAGGTCGACACCGCGTTCGCCACCCGTCGTGCGCACGGCGGACTCCCGGTGGCCGAGCTGTCGCCGGACGACGAACCGGGCACGGTCGTCATCGCCGGGCACGACGCCGGCGAGGACGCCGAGCGCATCGCGTGGGAACTCGGCGCGCCCCTGCTCGCCGAGGTCTCCAGCGGCGCACGGTTCGGCCGGAACCTCGTCGTCACCTACCGTGAACTCCTGGGCGACCAGGACTTCGGCGGAGCGGTCCGTCGTGCCGTCGTGCTCGGCCACCCCACCCTCAGTCGCGAGGTCCCAGCGCTCCTGCAGCGGCAGGGGGTCGAGACGTTCGTGGTCCGCGGACACGCGGCCGATCCCTTCGACCCGGCCCGCGCCTCCCGGCCCTCCGACACCACCTTCGTGTCCGACGTCCGCGTGACGGGCCGGACCCGGCCGGAGCACCGTGCGTGGGTCGGGCGCTGGGTCGGCGCGAGCCGGCAGCTGCTCGGCGACGGTGACGCCGGACCCGACCTCGGTGCCAAGCGGTCCCCGGACCGTGCCGAGCGCAACAAGTTCCTGCGCGACGAGGTCGCCCTCCGCCGCCGACCCGTCGACCGCGCGATGCTCGCCGACGCCGTGTGGGGCGTGACGTGGCCGCACGACCGGCTCGTGTTCGGCGCCTCGCAGATCATCCGCGTCGCCGACGGGCGCGTGCTCGGCAAGAAGATCCGGGTGCACGCGAACCGCGGGCTCGCCGGCATCGACGGCACCGTGTCGACGGCCCTCGGGATCGCCGCGGCCCTCGAACAGTCGTCGGCGTCGGTCGGCACCACGCGCGTGCTGCTCGGCGACCTGACCCTGCTGCACGACCTCGGGGCGTTCGTCACCGGGACAGAGGAGCGCACGCACCGGGTCCAGGTCGTCGTCGGCAACGACCACGGCGGCGCGATCTTCCGCGGGCTCGAGGTGGCACGCACCACTCCACCAGAGGACATGCGCCGGATGATGTCGACCCCGCAGCACGTCGACGTCGAACGGGTCGTGACCGGCCTCGGCTGGGAGTACCGCCGCGCGGAGACGTGGGGCGACCTCGAGCGGGTGCTCACCGACCCGGCCGAGCGGGTCGTGATCGAGGTCCCGCTGGCCGACTGAAGCGGTGAGGGGCCGGCGCAACGCGGCGCTGGGCCGGCGCAGCGCGACCGCGGGGCCGCGGGGCCGCCGCGCCGCTCAGGCCAGCGCGTCGGTGACCGGTCGGAACTTCAGGGCGGTCTCGGCGACCTCCCGCGCGGGTTCCGACCCCGCCACGACGCCCGCACCCGCCCAGGCCCGGACGGTGCCGTCGTCGTCGATGCGGGCGCTGCGGAGCGCCAGCATCCACTCGCCGTCGCCGGTGGCGCTCATCCAGCCCACCGGGCCGGCGTAGCGGCCGCGGTCGACGCCCTCGAGCTCGGCGACGAGCCGGACGGCCACGTCGGTGGGGGTGCCCGCGACGGCGGCCGTCGGGTGCAGGGCGTCGGCGACGTCGAGCGAGGTCGTGTCGGGCGGCAGCGTCGCCTGCACGTCGGTCGCCAGGTGCCACAGGTTCGGCAGCTGCAGCCGGAACGGCTCGGGATCAGCGCGCAACTCGGTGACGAGCGGGCGGAGCGAAGCGAGCAGGCTGTCGATCGCGAACGCGTGTTCCTCGACGTCCTTCGCGCTGGCCGCGAGGGCTTCGGCAGCGGCACGGTCCGACACCTCGTCGGCACCGCGTGCAGCGCTGCCGGCCAGCACCCGCGCCGTCAACTGGGTGCCGTCGGTGCGGGCGAGGGTCTCGGGGGTCGCGCCGACCAGGCCGTCGACCGCGAAGGTGACGCACTGCGGGTAGGCGGCGGCGAGGTCGAGCAGCACGGCACGACGGTCGGCGTCCGCTGGCAGCACGCCAACGAGGTCGCGGGCGAGGACGACCTTCTGCGCGCTCCCGGCGGCGATGCGCCGCACGGCCTCGGCGACGTTCGCGGCGTAGACGGCCTCGTCGATCCGGCCGGGGCGCAGTGCGACGGAGACGTGTGGTCCGACGTGGGGGACCGGTACCGAGGTCCGTGTGAACGCGAGCGGCTCGGCGCCGACGGTCGTGTCGATCGCCGTGAGCCAGGCCTTGCCGCGCCGACGGCCGATGACGACGCGCGGGACGATCAGGACGCTCTCGTCGGCGGAGTCGTCGGCGAAGGCGAAGGAGCCGAACGCGACCAGGCCCGAGCCGCGCAACTGCACCGGGTCGTCGACGACGGCCGACTCCACGACGGTGCGCCACACCGCGGCTGCGTCGCGCATCCGGTCGGGTCCGGTGAACGTGAACCGCAGCGCTTCCCCGATCCCGACGATGCCGTCGCCGTTCCGGACGAAGGCCAGGGGACGGTCGCGCAGGGTGTGGCGGAGGACGGTGCCCGGGTCGTCGAGGATCCGGGTGGAGACCGTCAGCGGGGGCGCCGCCGTGGTGGTTCGGGTCACGACTCCGATGCTACGCGCGGTCGGTCGGACGCCCGGCCGTCCGCCAGTCACGCGGGCCGTTGCTGCGAGTCCGGTGAACGTACGGTCGGGACCTCTAGGATTGGTCGGGTGAGCAGAGCGGACCTGAACAAGCGGCCGGACGAGGTGGCGGCGATGTTCGACGACGTCGCGGCCAAGTACGACCTCACGAACGACATCCTGTCGGCGGGCAACGCACCGCTGTGGCGTGTCGCCACGGTGCGCGCGGTCGACCCCCAGCCTGGCGAGAAGGTCCTCGACATCGCCGCGGGCACCGGGACGAGTGCCGCGGCCTTCGCGAAGAAGGGGGCAGAGGTCAGCGCGCTCGACCTCTCCGCCGGCATGATCGCGGTCGGTCGCGAGCGGCACCCCGAGATCACCTTCGTCGAGGGCGACGCCGAGCACCTGCCCTTCGACGACGACACGTTCGACGCCGTCACGATCTCGTTCGGGCTGCGCAACGTGAACGACCCGAAGCAGGCACTCGCCGAGATGCTGCGGGTCCTCAAGCCCGGTGGCCGCGTGGTCATCTGCGAGTTCTCGACCCCGCCGCGTGCGCTGCTGCGCCTCGGCTACGGCACCTACCTGAAGCGCGTGCTCCCGGGCATCGCGAAGCTCTCGAGCAGCAACCCCGCCGCCTACCGCTACCTCGCCGAGTCGATCGACGCGTGGCCGGACCAGCAGGTCCTCACCCAGTGGCTGCGCGGCGTCGGGTTCTCCGTGGTCGCCTACCGCAACCTCACGGCCGGTATCGTCGCACTGCACCGTGGCCGCAAGCCCGTCGCCGACACGGTGCGCGAGTCCGCGGCCCGTCGTGCGAAGGCACGCCGCGACCACCAGAGCACCGGCGAGCAGCCGCGCGTCGACCCGGCCGACGACTGACCGGTCACCATCCCCCGAAGACGGAGCAGCACTTGAATCCGAGCGTCCCGGTCGCACGTCGCGCGCCGAGCCTCCGCGCCTCGCTGGGCATCGGCGAGCGGTTGTTCGCCACGCCCGCCGACCGCCGCTTCATCGCCGCCGTCGACGACGGTCTCGAGCTCGTCGAGCAGGGACTCGAGGACGCCATGCGGTCCACGGACACCCTCGCCGACACCACGAGCCGCTACCTGCTGTCCGCGGGTGGCAAGCGGATCCGTCCGACGCTGACGCTGCTCATCGCGCAGCTCGGCGACGGGGTGACGGACGCCGTGGTCAAGGCCGCCGTCAGCATCGAGACGACGCACCTGGCGTCGCTCTACCACGACGACGTCATGGACGAAGCGCCCGTCCGCCGCGGGGTCCCCGCAGCGCAGATCACGTACGGCAACAACGTCGCGATCCTGACCGGCGACCTGCTCTTCGCCCGCGCCAGCCTCATCACCGCCGACCTCGGCACCGAGGGCATCCGGATGCAGGCCGAGACCTTCCAGCGCCTCTGCATGGGGCAGCTGCACGAGACCACCGGCCCGCAGCCCGACGACGACCCGGTCGAGCACTACATCCAGGTGCTCAGCGACAAGACCGGCTCGCTCATCGCGACCGCAGCCCGCGCCGGCGTCATGTTCTCCGGTGCCGACCGTGCCTACCTGGACGCCGTCGGGACCTTCGGCGAGAAGGTGGGCGTCGCCTTCCAACTCGTCGACGACGTCATCGACCTGGCACCCGCGACGGACAAGACCGGCAAGATCGCCGGCAACGACCTCCGTGCCGGCGTCGACACGCTGCCGATGCTGCACCTGCGGCGGCACGCGGCGACCGACCCGGCGGCGCAGGATCTCGTCCAGCGCATCGAGCGCGACGTGAACGGCGCCCCGGACGACGCGGTCGGCTCCGTGCCGTACCAGTCGGCCGTCGCCGCACTGCGCGACCACGAGGCGACCGCGTCGACGCGCACGGTCGCGGTCCGCTGGGCCCGCGACGCCGTGGACGCCCTCGCCCCGCTGCCCGACGGCACCGTGAAGCGGGCACTCACCCGCTTCGCCGACTCCGTCGTCGACCGCAGCCGCTGAACACCACCCGCGACCGGACGGCCCCACGGTCGCCGCGCGGGACGCACCACCGGGAGCACCCCACCCGAACGAACTGGAGACGATCAGTGCCCACCCTCCGAATCGCCATCGTCGGCGCCGGACCCGCCGGCATCTACGCCGCGGACATCCTGCTGCGCGAGGCCCACGGACACGACGTGTCGATCGACCTGTTCGAGCAGCTCCCCGCGCCGTACGGACTCGTCCGGTACGGCGTCGCCCCCGATCACCCGCGGATCAAGGGCATCGTCAACGCCCTGCGCGACGTGCTCGACCGCGGTGTCGTCCGGCTGTTCGGCAACGTCCGCTTCGGCCAGGACATCACCCTCGAGGACCTGAAGAAGCACTACAACGCGGTCGTCTTCTCGACGGGCGCGATCAAGGACGCCGACCTGGACGTCCCCGGCGTCGACCTCCGGGGCTCCTACGGTGCCGCCGACTTCGTCAGCTGGTTCGACGGCCACCCCGACGTTCCGCGCACCTGGCCGCTGACGGCGGAGAGCGTCGCGGTGATCGGCGTCGGCAACGTCGCGCTCGACGTCTCCCGCATCCTCGCGAAGCACGCTGACGACCTGCTGCCGACCGAGATCCCGGCGAACGTGTACGAGGGCCTCAAGGCGTCGCCCGTCACGGACGTCCACGTCTTCGGCCGCCGTGGTCCTGCCCAGGTCAAGTTCACGCCGCTCGAGCTCCGCGAGCTCGGCGAGGTCCGTGACGTCGACATGGTCGTCTACGACGAGGACTTCGACCACGACGAGGCGTCGAAGACCGCGATCGCGACGAACAAGCAGGTCATGGTCATCAACCGGGTGCTCGAGCAGTGGCGCACCCGCGAGACCGGCCAGGCGAGCCGGCGGCTGCACCTGCACTTCTACGCGAAGCCGACCGAGTTCGTCGGCGACGAGCAGGGCAACCTCTCCGCGATCCGGTACGAGCGCACCCGGCCGAACGGCGAGGGCGGTGTCGAGGGCACGGGCGAGATCCGTGAGATCCCGATCCAGGCGGCCTACCGTGCCGTCGGCTACTTCGGTTCGCCGCTGCCCGGGCTGCCGTTCGACGAGCGCCACGGCGTCATCCCGAACCACGAGGGCCAGGTCCTCGACGACGACAACCAGCAGATCCCGGGCGTCTACGCCACCGGCTGGATCAAGCGCGGCCCGGTCGGTCTCATCGGCCACACGAAGTCCGATGCCATGGAGACCGTGCAGCACATCGTCAACGACCAGGCGAGCTGGTGGACGCCGGAGGACCCCTCCGAGGGTGCGATCCCGGCGCTGCTCCGCGAGCGCGGTGTCGAGTACACCGACCTCGAGGGCTGGCACCACCTGGACACCCACGAGCTCGCGCTCGGTGCTGCCGAGGGCCGTGAGCGCATCAAGGTCGTGCCCCGCGACGAGATGATCGACGTGTCCCTCGGTCGCGTCGACGTGCCCACGAACTGACATCGATGACCGACACGCGCCCCGTCCCGCCCACCGCGGTGCGGGGCGCGTCCGCGTCCGGCGTGCGGCTGCAGGGCGTCGACGTCGCGCGGGCCGTCGCGCTGCTCGGCATGATGGCCGCACACATCGGCGGCATCGCGGACCAGCTCGACTGGTCCGATCCCTCGACGTGGTCCGCCGTGGCGCACGGGCGCCCGTCCACGCTGTTCGCCGTCCTCGCCGGCGTCTCGATCGGGCTGACGAGCGGTCGCACGACTCCGTCAGGACCCCCGACGATCGGGCGGGTCCGGGCGCGCCTGGCGGTCCGGGCCGCGGCGGTCGTCGCCATCGGCTTCGTGCTCATCGCGTTGGACACCCCCGTCTACGTCATCCTGCCGACGTACGGAGTGCTGTTCCTGCTGGTGATCCCGGTGCTCCGGGTCCGCCCGGCGTGGCTCCTCGTCATCGCGGGCGCCTGCGCCGTGCTGTCGCCGATCGTCGCCGTCGCGACCGCACCGGCCTACGCCGATGCGGGCATGGTCGGACAGCAGCTCGGCCTGGTCTACCCCGTGGTCACCTTCCTGGCGTACGTCCTGGTCGGTCTCGCCGTCGCCCGGTCCGGTCTGGAGGCGCGGGGCACGCAGGTCGTTCTCCTCGCGTCCGGCGCACTGGTCGCCGCCACCGCGTACGTCGTCGGCACGGTCATCGCGCCGCTTCCGTCCGGGGCCGCGTTCGCGTTCCCGGGGGTCCCGTACGCCGCCGAGGGCAGCACGCCGGCCGAGGCCTTCGCCCAGCTCTTCCTGTCACCGCGCGACCACTCGTCGACGACGGTCGACGTGATCGGCACCGCGGGGGTGGCGGTGGCGGTCATCGCGCTCAGCACCCTGCTGTTCGACGGGCGCGGGCGGCTCGTCGAGCGGATCGCGTTCCCGCTCGCCGCCGTCGGGTCGATGCCCCTGACGATCTACTCGGGACACCTCGTGGTGATCGCGATGCTGTCCGAGTACCCGGAGTCGGCCGAGGCGTGGGGTTGGTTCGCCCTCGGCTCGGTCGTGTTCGCGATGGTCTGGCGCCGGTTCCTCGGCCGGGGCCCGCTCGAGCGGGCCGTCGCGGCCCTGGCGTCCACCGTCCCGATGCGCTGAGCGCCCCTGCCGGGCCGAGCCGCGCCTCCCGGTCGTCCGCTACTGCAGCGCTGCCGTGAGCCGCGCGACGTTGTCGAGCACCTTGGACCGGCGCGGACGGTCCACCCACTCGTCGAGCGTCAGCTCGAAGCTGTGCTCCTTGTAGGCGTCCTGCACCTCGCGCAGGGCGTCGACGAAGCGGTGGCCTCGGACCATCACGGAGACCTCGAGGTTCAGGCTGAACGAGCGCATGTCCATGTTGCTCGACCCGATCACCGACACCTCGTCGTCGATGGTGAAGTGCTTGGCGTGCAGGATCGTCGGTGCCCGGTACAGCCAGATCCGCACGCCGGCGCGGAGGAGTCCCTCGTAGTACGAGCGCTGCGCGTGCCACGTCATGGCGTGGTCGCCCATCTCGCCGACGAAGAGCTCGACCTCGACGCCGCGCTGGGCGGTCGTCGTGATGGCGTAGAGCATCGAGTCGTCCGGCACGAAGTACGGCGAGGTGATCGACACCTTCTTCTGTGCCGAGTAGAGCAGTGCGTTGAACAGGCGCAGGTTGTTCTCGCCGTCGAACCCGGGCCCGGACGGCACCACCTGGCAGTCGAGGGCGTCGCCGCGGTCGGCCCGCTGGACGGGGTCGCTCTCGCGGAGCAGCAGTTCGTCAGTCTCGCTGTACCAGTCGGTGACGAACAGGGCGTTCAACCCCGCGACGACCGGTCCCTCGAACCGGGCGAACAGGTCCTTGTAGACCATGCCCTTCTCGATGTGCGACTTGATGTCGTACGAGGGGTCGATCAGGTTCTGCGACCCGGTGAACGCGACCGAGCCGTCGATGACCATGATCTTCCGGTGGTTGCGCAGGTCGGGGCGCTGGAACTTCCCCTGCAGCGGCAGCAGCGGGAGCATGAGGTGCCACTCGATGCCGGCGCGGTCCATGAACGCCAGCGTGTCCTTGTACCCGGGGTAACCGCGGCTGGCCCAGTGGTCGAGCAGGAACCGGACGGTGACGCCGCGGGCCTGTGCGCGGGCGAGCGCGTCGAAGAACGGTCGCGTGGTGTCGTCGAGCGTCGCGATGTAGAACTCGACGTGCACGAACCGGCGCGACTGGTCGATCGCCCGGGTCATCTCCGCGATCGACTCCTCGGAGTCGGGGTAGAGCTCCGCCGAGTTGCCACCGACCAGCGGCATCGCGCCGAGTTGGCGGTTCAACGTGGTGATGCTCTCGAGCCACAACGGCCACGGGTGGTCACGGCGCACGCGCTCGATGCCCTCGGTCTGTTCGAGGATGTACGCGTTGATCTCGGTCTGCTTCTCACGCCGCGCACGCGGCAGCTTCGTCGACCCGATGACCAGGAAGACGATGAAGCCGATGTAGGGGATGAGGAAGATCGCCAGCAACCAGGCGGTCGCCGTCTGCGGCTTCCGGTTGATCGGGACGTAGATGATCGAGAAGACGCGGATCGCCAGGTCCAGCAGGACGGCCAGGACGGTGATCGCGACGGTGAGCCAGTGCTCCACGGACGTCAGCGGAAGTTGATGTACTGCAACGGGACGTCGAACTCTTCACCCTTGAGGAGCTGGATCGTGTTCTGGAGGTCGTCGCGGCTCTTCGAGGAGACCCGCAGTTCGTCGCCCTGGATCTGGCTCTTCACGGTCTTCGGGGCGTTGGCCCGCAGGAACGCACCGATCTTCTTCGCGACGTCCTGCTCGATACCGTTCTTGAACTTCACCTCGATGCGGTACTCCTTGCCCGAGGGGTAGGGGTCGCCGGCGTCGAGGCTCTTCAGGCTGATGTTGCGCTTGATCGCCTTGCTCTGCAGGACGTCGAGGACGGCCTTCGCGCGCTCTTCCGAGTTCGCCTTGATGAGGACGTCCTCGCCGCTGAAGGCGACCGACGCGTCCGCGCCCTTGAAGTCGTACCGCTGCTCGATCTCCTTGGCCGCCTGGTTGAGGGCGTTCTCCGCCTCCATCTTGTCGACCTTGCTGACCACGTCGAAGGAACTGTCTGCCATGCCGGACAGCCTAACGGCGGACTGGAGGCACGGTTCCGGTCGCGCGGATCGGCTCGCGGTGGTCACGACCACCGTTCCGGATCCGCTATGCTTTTGTGCGCGCCTTCGGTTGGTGATCACACCGGCTGGGTGCGCATGGCAAGTTACCCAAGCGGCCAAAGGGATCTGACTGTAAATCAGCCGGCGTAGCCTTCGGGGGTTCGAATCCCTCACTTGCCACCATCGCGAAGCCCCGTCCGACCCGGACGGGGCTTTCGTCGTCCCTGGCAGGATCGGTGCATGGCATCCGACTGCACACCGTCCCAGTTCGCCGACCTCGCCGAGACGATCGCGCGCGAGGCGGCCACGCTCGCCGCACGACGACGGGCCGAGGGGGTCGAGGTCGCCGACCGGAAGTCGAGCATCGTCGACGTGGTCACGGCGGCGGACCGCGAGGTCGAGGCGCTCGTCCGCGCCCGGATCGCCGAGGCCCGGCCGGACGACGCGTTCCACGGCGAGGAGTCCGGCTCGGCGTCGGGGGAGTCCGGCATCACCTGGGTCGTCGACCCGATCGACGGCACGGTGAACTACCTGTACGGCAGCGCCGAGTACGGCGTGAGCATCGGCGTCGTGCGGGGCTCCGCCGACCCGACGACGTGGGAGCCGATCGCCGGTGTCGTCGTCGCCCCCGCGACCGGGGTGGTGTTCCGTGCCGCCGCCGGACAGGGCGCCACCCGTGACGGCGTCCCCCTGTCCGTCAGTGCCCCGGCCTCGCTCGCCGAGACACTCGTGGCGACGGGCTTCGGGTACACGGCGGACCGTCGCCGCGAGCAGGTGTCCGTGCTCGCCGGGCTGATCGGCGAGGTGCGCGACATCCGACGCGGGGGAGCGGCTTCGCTCGACTGCTGCGCGGTCGGTGCCGGGGTCGTCGACGCCTACTACGAGCGCGGGATCAACCCGTGGGACATGGCCGGCGGCTCCGTCGTCGCGCGCGAGGCCGGGGCGTCGGTCCGCATCTGGGAGGCCGGCGGCACCCGCTCCTTCCTGTTCGCGAGCCCCGCGGTGGCCGACGACCTCGAGGCGCTCCTGCGCGGACTGGAAGCGGAGGCGCTCGGCGTCTGACGTCCGTCGGTCCCTCGCTCTGGGGGTGCCCGGTGGACATGACCACGACTGGCGACGTGCGACGACGTTTGCTACCGTGCTCAGGTCCCGTTATCTGCTCGTTACCAACGAGCGCACCCCTTCCCCGATCAGGATCGCCACCGCACGCATGCCCCACTCCCCACTGACGTCCGTCCCCACCGGTCCCGTCGACGCCGCCACCCCGGTCGTCCACCTGACCCGACGAGCACGGATCGAGGCGGAGCGAGCGGCTGCGAAGGGTGCTCCCGTCACGCAGGACCACGCGCAGGACGTCGCACGCGACCGTGCCGCGGGTCCGTCGTTCGACGAGGTCGTCGGGCTGACCACGCCGTCGTCGGCTGCCGCTCCCGTGTCGCCGATCGACCTCGCACCGGTGTCGCCCGCGCTGCCCGAGTCGGCGGTCCGCCCGGCCTCGCGCATCACGACGCCGCCGGCTCCCACGTCGCCGGACGTCCGCGCCACCGCACCGCGCACCGCGCCCGCCGCGGCCTCGGAGCCCGGTGCACCGCAGCCCCGTCGTGTCATCGGCCAGGTCCCGGCGTCCCGTCGGCGGACCGGGCGTGCCGCACCCGCTGTGCAGGTCGACCGCGCCACCCGGCACATCGCGGCCGGCCGCACCGCCGCCGTGCCCGCCGCTGCTCCCGCTGCCCGGAAGCAGGGTGCCTCGTTCCGCCGAGCGGCCTCGCGTGTCACGGCCGTCGGTGCGCTCCTCTTCGTCGCCGGCCTCGTCGTCTCGACGTCGCTGCCCGCCCAGGCGCTCTACGTGCCGGAGACCGGTTCGACCGCGGTCCGGTCGACGGCGAGCGGTGCGACCCAGTCAATGAGCGTCAGTGCCGCAGCCGACGGGTCGACGACCCGCGACCAGTACACGGTGTCGGACGCCACGCAGTACAAGAACGTCGACTCGTCGAGCTTCACCAACGACCCGACCGGCACGATCCAGTGGCCGTTCCTCACCGGCGTCCCGATCACCTCGGGCTTCGGCGGTCGTCAGGTCGCGGGCTGCTCGTTCTGCTCGACGAACCACATGGGCGTCGACTTCGCTCCCGGCGAGGGCACCCCGATCCGGGTCATCGCCGCCGGCACCGTCATCAAGGTCCAGGCGAACGACGGCGGCTTCGGCAACGACGTCTGGGTGGAGCACGACGTCGACGGCAAGCAGTTCGTCAGCGTCTACGGCCACATGGAGGACAACTCCTTCAAGGTGGTCACCGGTCAGCAGATCGAGGTCGGCGACGAGCTCGGCCTCGTGGGCAGCACGGGCAACTCCACGGGCCCGCACCTGCACCTCGAAGTGCACGTCGACGGGGTCCCCGTGGACCCGCTGGCGTGGCTCCAGACCAACGCGAACTAGCGGTCCTGGGCGCGGCACGCCCGGGCGTCTCGTCCGGTTCCGGAGCAGCGTCGGGGTTCTGCTATCCTCGTGTGGTGCCGTTCGCGGCACATCGCCCCGATAGCTCAGTGGTAGAGCACCTCCATGGTAAGGAGGGGGTCGTCAGTTCAATCCTGACTCGGGGCTCCGACCCGGTGCGCGTGTCGCTCCGGATCTCTGGCGGGGTAGCTCAGTTGGTTAGAGCACACGACTCATAATCGTGGGGTCGCGGGTTCAAGTCCCGCCCTCGCTACAGCAAGCCCGGCGATCTGTTCGCCGGGCTTTCGTCGTTCCCGGGCTGTTCTGTGCAGTCACGAGACGCCGCCGTCAGGAGACGCGGCCGTCACGAGACGCCGTCGTCCCGGTGAGACGCCTCGACCGTCGCGGCACGCCTCCAGACCCGGCGGCGTCTCGCTTGGTCGGGGGTGTGCCGTGGACACGACGGCGTCTCGGCCAGGAGGCACGTGGCGGACGCGCACCGGGCCTCCCGTCCGCCCTGGGGTCGGTCCTACGGCGCGGAGTGCGACCCGGTGTCGGTCCGCGTCTGCAACACGCCGGCTGCGCGCAGCGCGCGCTCGATCGCCGCGTTCACCTCGTGCCACGCGGCCCGTCGCCGGCTCGCGCCGATGCTGCCGCCGGAGACGGCCGTGCCGTGTCCGCTGTGCCGCAGTGTGATCGTGGTGGAGGCCCCGGCGACGGTCGTCGACAACTCGTAGCGGCGGAACTCGCGGGAGGGGTGCACGAGCGCGCCGAGCAGGATCGTCAGCAGTCGGTTGCCGGTCGTCGCGGTGAGGGTCCCACCGGTCGACTCGACGTGGTGTCCCGCCGTGCGGAGCGCCGCGCCGGCGACCTCCATCGCGGTGCACCGGTCGCCCGTGTGCACGGCGAACTCGGTCCTGGTGTCCATCGTTGCTCCCCCGTCCCCTGATCCGGTGTCGCGACCGGACCGCCGATTCCCCCGAACCGGCGCAGCAAGCCTAGCCGATGCATCCTCAGCATCGACAGGCCCCCGGACGGGCGTCGGTAGACTGCCGACGTGTCAGTGAACCCCGAGCTCGTCGGCAGGACGTTCCCGCCGGCCCTGCCCTACCTGGTCGGTCGCGAGAAGGTGCGCGAGTTCTCGCGCGCGGTGTTCGCGACCAACCCCGTCCACGACGAACCCGACGCGGCCCGCGCCGCCGGGTACGCCGACGTCGTCGCCCCGCCGACCTTCGCGGTCGTCGTGCAGGAAGCCACGCTCGCGCAGCTCCTCGCCGAGCCGGACGCCGGCATCGACTTCTCCCGTGTCGTCCACGGCGAGCAGTCCTTCACCTACGACCGGCCCATCGTGGCCGGCGACGAACTCACCGCGACCCTGACCGTGACGAGCGTCAAGACGCTCGGCGGCAATGCGATGGTCACGGCCCAGAGCACCATGAACGACGCCGCGGGGGAGCACGTCGTCACGGCGACGTCGACCCTCGTGGTCCGAGGAGACGACGCATGACCGCCGCACCCGCCACCGCGATCGAGGTCGGCACGGTGGTCACCGAGCGCGAGGTGCACGTCACCCGCGACTCGCTCGTCCGCTACGCCGGCGCCTCCGGTGACTTCAACCCGATCCACTACCGCGACGACGTCGCGGCCTCGGTCGGTCTGCCCGGCGTGCTCGCGCACGGCATGCTCACGATGGGCCTCGCCGTGCAGCCGGTCTCCGAGTGGCTCGGCGACAGCGGCTGGGTCGCTGGCTACGGCGTCCGCTTCACCCGCCCCGTCGTCGTGGACCCGGAGCAGGGCGCGACCGTCGGCATCGTCGCCAAGGTCGGCACCGTCGACGACGACGGCCGACCGAAGCGCATCGACCTCACCGTGACCGCCGGCGGGCAGACCGTGCTCGGCAAGGCGCAGGTCACGGTGGCGTTCCGCTGACCGTGCACGAGCCGGTGCTCGCCGACCTCACGACGCTCGGCGTCGGTGGGGCGGCCGCCCGGCTGCTCACGGCCACGACGACCGACGAGCTCGTCGCCCACACGCGCTCCGCGTGGGACGACCACGAGTGGCTGGTCCTCGGCGGCGGCAGCAACGTGCTGGTCGCCGACTCCGGCTTCGACGGCACCGTCGTCCTGGTCCGCACGTCGGGGGTGGACGCCGACGCGGACGCCGACGGCGTCACCGTCCGCGTCGCCGCCGGCGAACCCTGGGACGCGTTCGTCGCCACCACCGTCGCGAACGGTTGGACCGGCCTGGAGGCCCTCAGCGGCATCCCGGGCACCGTCGGCGCCGCCCCCGTGCAGAACATCGGCGCCTACGGGGTCGAGCTCTCCGACGTGCTCACCCGGGTCGAGTTCCTCGATGCGGCCACGGGGGAGCGCACGTGGGTGCCCGCGGCCGAGCTGGCGCTCGGCTACCGTACGTCGACCCTCAAGCACGGACGCCGCGGTGTCGTGCTGACGGTCGAGTTCCGGCTCGGCACGGCGGGGGAGCACGGCGTGCCGGTGCGGTACGCCCAGCTCGCCGGTTCGCTCGGGGTCGACCTCGGTGCCCTCGTGGAACCCACGACGGTCCGCGACGAGGTCCTGCGTCTGCGCGCCTCGAAGGGCATGGTGCTCGACGCCGACGACCGGGACACCTGGAGTGCCGGGTCGTTCTTCACGAACCCGATCGTGTCCGCGGCCTTCGCCGAGACCCTCCCCGCCGACGCGCCACGGTGGCCGGCCGGCGGCGACGTCAAGCTCAGCGCCGCCTGGCTCATCGAGCACGCGGGGGTGCACCGTGGCTACGCCGTGCCGGGGTCGCGCGCGGCGATCTCGTCGAAGCACACCCTGGCCCTGACCAACCGTGGCGGCGCGACGGCGGCCCAGGTGGCCGAGCTCGCACGGTACGTGCAGGTCACGGTCCTGAACCGCTTCGGGGTGTCGCTCGTGCCGGAGCCCGTCGTGGTGGGGGACCTGCTCGACTGAACGCACGGGCGCGGGCACGGGCACGACCCGGCCACGGGCCTCCCGGAACGCAGAACGGGCCACCTCGGCGAGGCGGCCCGTTCTGCGTTCGGCGGGGACTACGCGAAGAACTCCGCCAGGCGGGCCACACCCTCGGCGATGTCGTCGTCGCCGAGCGCGTACGACAGGCGCAGGTAGCCGGACGGACCGAACGCCTCGCCGGGGACGACCGCGACCTCGGCGTGCTCGAGGATCAGGTCGGCCAGCTCGAGGGTCGTCGTCGGGGTCGAGCCCGCCCACTCGCGACCGAGCAGTGCGGTGACGTCGGGGTAGACGTAGAAGGCGCCCTGCGGGGTCGGCGTGACGAAGCCCGGGATCGCGTTGAGCCCGGCGACGATGGCCTGGCGACGGCGGTCGAAGGCCTCGCGCATGGCCGCCACCGGCTCCTGCGGCCCGGTGAGGGCGGCGATGGCGGCCCGCTGGGACACGTTCGACACGTTCGACGACAGGTGCGACTGCAGGTTCGACGCGGCCTTGACCGCGTCGGCCGGGCCGATGAACCAGCCCACGCGCCAGCCGGTCATCGCGTAGGTCTTCGCGACGCCGTTGACCAGGATGGTGGTGTCGGCGAGGGCCGGCACGGCGTCGAGGATGCCGGTGAAGCGGAGTCCGTCGTACACGAGGTCCTGGTAGATCTCGTCGCTGATCACCCAGATGCCGTTCTCGAGTGCCCACTCGCCGATGGCCGTGGTCTGCTCGGCGGTGTACACGGCGCCGGTCGGGTTCGACGGCGAGCAGAACAGCAGCGCCTTCGTCTTCGGGGTGCGCGCGGCCTCGAGCTGCTCGACGGTGACGAGGTAGCCCTGGTCGCTGCCGGCGAAGACCTCGACCGGCTCGCCACCGGCCAGGCGGATGGCCTCGGGGTAGGTGGTCCAGTACGGGGCGGGGAGCAGGACCTCGTCGCCGGCGTCGACGATCGTCTGGAACGCCTGGTAGACGGCCTGCTTGCCGCCGTTGGTGACGATCACCCGCGACGGGTCGACGGTGATGCCGGACTCGCGTGCGGTCTTCTCGGCGATGGCCTGCTTCAGCTCCGGCAGCCCGGTCGCCGGCGTGTACCGGTGGTTCTTCGGGTCCTGTGCGGCCTCGACCGCGGCGGCGACCACGTGGTCGGGCGTGGCGAAGTCGGGCTCGCCCGCGGCGAAGGAGATGACGGGGCGGCCCGCGGCCTTCAGGGCCTTGGCCTTCGCGTCGACCTTGAGCGTCGCGGACTCGGCGATCGCCGCGATGCGGGACGCGATCCGCGGCCGATCGGTCGGCGCGGCGGCGGGGGTTGCGGTGGACTCGGGGCCGGGGGCTGCGGTGCTCACGGGTGCCAGCCTATCGGCGCGGCACGCCGTGGAGGGGGCCAAGTGGACACCGTGTGACGGACTCCCGTACACTCGACCACCGGAACACGATCGGTGACGGACGTGCTCTGAAGGGCGGTGGCTCAATTGGTAGAGCAGCGGTCTCCAAAACCGCAGGTTGCAGGTTCGAGTCCTGTCCGCCCTGCAACTCTGGAAGGGTAGAAGTTGGCGAGCAAAGACATGGAGACGACGGCGGACGACGTCGTCGCCAAGGCGAAGCAGGACCGGGCCGAGCGCCGGGGTCCGATCGCTGCCATCGTGCTCTTCATCCGTCAGGTGATCGGCGAACTTCGCAAGGTCGTGACGCCGACCCGCAAGGAGCTCTTCAGCTACACGCTGGTCGTGCTCGTCTTCGTCGTCGTGATGATGATCCTGGTGTCGATCCTCGACTTCGTGTTCGGTCTCGGCGTCGGGTACGTCTTCGGCAACGGGCCCACGGCCTGACCCGGACGTCGACTGCCGAGTGCGTCAGTCCACTGGAGTACGGTCGCCCGAGACGGTGCCGATCGTGACCAGGACCGTCCGCCATCCCGACCCGCACCACCGAACGGAAAGAATCGACTGTGTCTGACTACTCCCGCGACGACATCGACCTCGCGACGGCTGCCGAGCAGTCCTCCGAGGTCGAGGAGAACCAGGAAGGCGACGTCGAGACCGGCGAGGAGCGCTCCGCCGAGTCCGCCGAGGAGCGCGCGATCTCCGTCGAGTCCGAGGACGACGAGTCCCTCGGCATCGACGAGGAGCTGACGGCACTGCAGGAGTCCAAGGACCCCGAGGCCGACGCCGTCGTCGAGGACGCCCTCGAGATCGACTCCGCCGACGAGGCCGAGGCCGCCGTCGAGGCGGTCGAGGACGAGGAAGAGATCGAGCTCGAGTCCGAGACCGCCGAAGAGGCGAACGAGACCCTCGCCGCCGACGAGGCGATCGACGCCGAGGACGACGACGCCGAAGAGGCCGAGGTCGACCCGTACGAGGCCTTCAAGGTCGAGCTGCGGATGAAGCCGGGCAAGTGGTACGTCATCCACTCCTACGCGGGCTTCGAGCGCCGCGTGAAGTCGAACATCGAGAACCGCATGGTGTCGATGTCGATGGAGGAGTCGATCTACCAGGTCGAGGTCCCGATGGAGGACGTCGTCGAGATCAAGAACGGGCAGCGCAAGCTGGTCACCCGCGTCCGGATCCCCTCGTACGTGCTCGTCCGCATGGACCTCAACGAGGACTCGTGGTCCGTCGTCCGGCACACCCCCGGTGTCACCGGCTTCGTCGGCAACGCCCACAACCCGACGCCGCTCCGTTTCGACGAGGCGTTCGGCATGCTGAAGTCCCTCGTGCAGGTCGCCGAGGCTGCCCCGACCAAGGGTGGCTCGAAGTCCGGCGGTTCCCTGCAGGCGCAGCCCGCTGCCGAGGTCGACTTCGAGGTCGGCGAGACGATCACCATCAAGGAAGGCTCGTTCGCGGGCCTGCCGGGTTCGATCTCCGAGATCAAGCCGGAGAGCGGCAAGCTCACCGTCCTCGTCTCGCTGTTCGAGCGCGAGACCCCGGTCGAGCTCAGCTTCGACCAGGTCACGAAGCTCTAGTCCAGGTCTCCCCGTTCGGGTAGACTCATCGAGTTTGGGCCCGCACGCCTCGTGCGTGTGGGCCTTCACCGCGGTCCGGAACGGCCGGACCAGCGGGAGAGTGCACGGATCCCCGTGCGTTCGATTCCAGGAGGAAGACAAGTCATGGCACCGAAGAAGAAGGTCACGGGCCTGATCAAGCTGCAGATCAACGCGGGAGCCGCCAACCCGGCCCCGCCGATCGGTCCGGCACTCGGTCAGCACGGCGTCAACATCATGGAGTTCTGCAAGGCGTACAACGCGGCGACCGAGTCGCAGCGTGGCAACGTCGTGCCGGTCGAGATCACCGTCTACGAGGACCGTTCGTTCACGTTCGTCCTCAAGACCCCGCCGGCCGCTGAGCTCATCAAGAAGGCTGCTGGTGTGCAGAAGGGGTCCGCGACCCCGCACACGGTCAAGGTCGCGAAGATCTCGATGGACCAGGTCCGTCAGATCGCCGAGACCAAGCAGGCCGACCTGAACGCCAACGACATCGAGCAGGCCGCGAAGATCATCGCCGGCACCGCACGCTCGATGGGCATCACGGTCGAGGCCTAAGCACCGATCGGGCTCCGGCCCACACCCAGACACCTTTCCGTGGGAGAGCCGCGCCGGCTCGTCAACCACGTATCTCGCAAGGAGACCACCATGGCGAAGAAGTCCAAGGCCTACGAAGCCGCGGCCGCGAAGATCGAGGCCGACAAGTTCTACACCCCGACCGAGGCAGTCGCCCTGGCCAAGGAGACCGGTTCTGCGAAGACCGACTCCACGGTCGAGGTCGCACTGAAGCTCGGCGTCGACCCGCGCAAGGCGGACCAGATGGTCCGCGGCACGGTCATCCTGCCGCACGGCACGGGCAAGACCGCCCGCGTCATCGTGTTCGCGACGGGTGCAGCGGCCGAGGCCGCGATCGCAGCCGGCGCCGACGAGGTCGGTGGCGACGAGCTCATCGCGAAGGTCGCCGAGGGCTACACGTCCTTCGACTCCGCCGTCGCGACGCCCGAGCTCATGGGCAAGGTCGGTCGTCTCGGCAAGGTGCTCGGCCCGCGTGGCCTCATGCCGAACCCGAAGACCGGCACCGTGACCCCGAACGTGGCGCAGGCCGTCAACGACATCAAGGGTGGCAAGATCGAGTTCCGCGTCGACAAGCACGCCAACGTGCACTTCGTCGTCGGCAAGGCCTCGTTCACGCCGGAGCAGCTCGACGAGAACATCTCGACCGCGCTCGAGGAGATCAACCGCCTCAAGCCGAGCTCCTCGAAGGGCCGTTACGTCATGAAGGGCGCCGTCTCGACGACCTTCGGTCCCGGCATCCCGCTGGACGTCAACAGCATCTGATCTCCTGATCAGTCTCGAAGAGGCCCGCACCGGTTCCGGTGCGGGCCTCTTCGCATGTCGGGGCGCGCGTCCCGGTAGCGTGGTCCCGTGCGCACCCTCGTGAACTCGCTCCGGCTCATCGCCGTCATCGCCGTCGTGGTCGCGATCGTCGCCCAGTGGCTCGTCAGCTCCAAGACGGACGTCTACAACCCGTGGAACTTCTTCGGCTACTTCACGATCCAGTCGAACGTCATCATCGCCGTGGCCCTGGCGGTGACCCTCGTCGCCTCGGCCCGCCGCAAGCGTGGGGATCTGCGGGTGAGCCTGCTCCGGGGTGCCGGCACGGTCTACATCGCGACGACCGGGATCGTCTACAACACCCTGCTGACGAACGTCGACGTGTCGGCGAGCGTGCAGTGGTCGAACGACGTGCTGCACAAGGTCATCCCCGCGTACGCGGTGCTCGACTGGCTGCTGTTCTCGGACCGGTCGAAGCTGCTCCTCCGCCACGTCTGGTGGTTCCTGATCTACCCCGCGGTGTGGACGATCGTCATCCTGATCCGGGGTGCGACCGACGGCTGGGTGCCGTACCCGTTCCTCGACCCGGCGCAGGGGTACGGCGTCGTGGCGATCTACTGCGTCGGCGTGGGCGTCTCGATCGGGTTGCTCGGCGTCCTGGTCGTGGGGATGAGCCGGCTGCGACTGGTCAAGGTCTGAGCTGACGGGCTACGAGCGGAAGTCGCGCAGCTTGTCGAGCACCAGGTCGGCGAGCTGCACGAGTCCGCGGATCTGGTCGTCGTCACGATCGACCCAGCGGCACTCGGGCTCGTCGGCGACGGGGACGAAGCCGTCGTGGCGCTCCCAGACGAACAGGGTGCGATCGGCGCCGAGCACGTACTGCTGCCACCAGATCTGCCGCAGGTAGTGCCGGGGGATGCTCCGCCAGCCCTTCGCGGTGGTCTTGATCTCGGCGAGCACCACGCGTGAGCCCTGGACACCGACACCGTCCGGGGTGGCGAGGTGCGCCCGGTTCGCGGCGGCGTGGAACAGGTGCGCCGAGGGCTGGATGCCGTGCGTGGCCGCGACCCAGGCGGCGATGTGGGGCTCGCGGTCCTTGCCGTGCTCGGTGAACGCGTTGCCGGAGAACCGTGAGCCGTAGCGCTTCTCGGTGACGACGGCCTCGACCGCGTGCAGCGAGGCGAGCCGGGCGACGTCGGTCGCGGTGATGCCCGCGGCGCGGGCGCGGAGCCAGGCGAAGCGGTCCGAGGAGTGCGCGACGATCCGCTCGGTGTGGCCGCGCAGGGCGGTGAACGCATCGCGCCCGGGGACCGCAGCTGGCGTGGCGGAGGCAGACAGCTCCTCCAGTCCGGGGTCCAGGTCGCCCCACAGGGTGGGCTGCACGATCGTCACCCGACGATTCTCCCCCCGACCACCGGCAAGACCGAATCCGACGCGCTCACGAGGCGCGGCGCACCCGTCAGGAGACCAGCTCGCGCCCTTCGGCGTAGGCGACCAGCTCGTCGACGCCGGCGGGGGAGAGCGCGTAGCCGATCGCGAGCGCCGCTGCTCCCTGCAGCGCGGCGAGCGACCCCGCACGCGACTGGGCGATGACGAGGTGCTCGGTGGCGAGCGGCATCGACCGCGAGTAGACGACCTCGCGGACGCCGGCGAGCAGGTGCTCCCCGGCCTGCGTGATCGAGCCGCCCAGGACGATCACCGACGGGTTCATGAGCGAGACGCACGTGGCGAGCACCTCGCCGATGTCGCGGCCCGCCTGTCGGACGGCGTAGATCGCGTCGAGGTCGGAGCGGTTCACCAGGTCCAGCACGTCGGCGCCGGTGTGGGCGTCGTGCCCCTTCGCGCGCAGGGCACGGGCGATCGCCGGACCGGACGCCACCGCCTCGAGGCACCCGGTGTTGCCGCAGTGGCAGGGGACGTCGCCGGCGCGGGACACCCGCACGTGGCCGATGTCACCGGCGGTGCCCTGGGCGCCGCGTTGCAGTTCGCCGTCCGACACGATGCCGGACCCGATGCCGGTGGCGACCTTGACGAACAACAGGTGGTCGACGTCGGGCCAGCCGTGCTCCCGTTCGCCGAGGGCCGCGATGTTCACGTCGTTGTCGAGCAGGACGTGCGCCGCGATGTGCTGGCGGAGCCACGACGGCACGTCGAAGCCGTCCCACCCGGGCATGATCGGGGGGTTCGCCGGGCGTCCGGTCGAGAACTCCACCGGACCGGGCACGCCGATGCCGATGGCGATGACGTCCTGTCGGGCGCGGCCGACCTCGTCGAGCAGCTCGTCGATGGTGGCGACGAGCCACGACAGGGTCTCCACCGGGCCGGCGGCGATGTCGATGCGTGCTTCACGGGTGGCGAGCGGGGCGGCGACCAGGTCGGTGACGGCGACACGGCCGTGCGAGGCGCCGAGATCGGCGGCGATCACGAGCCGGGCGCGGGGCTTCAGCGCCACCTGAGCCGGCGGCCGTCCTCCGGTGGAGACGGCGGTGTCGACGGGGCCGACGAGACCGACCTCGATGAGGGAATCCAGGCGCACGCCGATTGTGGAGCGTGCGAGTCCTGTCAGTGCGGCGAGCTCGGCCCGGGTCCGCGGCACGCCGTCGCGGAGGATCTGGAAGAGCTCGCTCGTCCCGACCGGAGGCGACGCTGCCGTCCGAGTCAAGTCGACCATGGGGGGAGTGAAGCACACATCGAACGCGCCACGCAACGAAGTTCGTCGACCTTCCACGAACTTCTGCTTGACCGCCGACAGAAGTGGTCATAGTGTGACGCTCGGTCAGTGACGACCGCACCATCTCGACGAGGAGAACCCCTGGTGACCCAACCGATCTCGGTTCAGCTCTACACCGTCCGCGACGCCCTCTCGGCCGACCTGCCCGGCACGCTCCAGCGCATCGCCGACATCGGCTACACGAACGTCGAGGCCTTCGGCTTCGTCGACAACGCCGACGAACTCGCCGCCGCGCTGCGCGACGCCGGCCTGGCCGCCCCGAGCGGACACGCACGGCTGCTGGACGCCGGCGAGCAGGACCTCGAGCGGATCTTCCACGCGAGCGTCACCGTCGGACTCGGCACCCTGATCGACCCGCACATCGACGAGGCCCGCTGGACCACCCGCGAGGACGTCGAGGCCATCGCCCGCGAACTGAGCGCCCTCGCCCCCCGCGCGGCCGACCACGGCCTGGTGCTCGGCTACCACAACCACGCGTTCGAGTTCTCGAACCGCATCGACGGCGTCAGCGCCTACGAGGTCTTCGCCGAAGCGCTGTCCGACGACGTCGTGCTCGAGCTCGACACCTACTGGGTCACGGTCGGCGGTGACGACCCGGTGGCGATCATCGGCAAGTACGGCGACAAGATCGAGTTCCTGCACGTCAAGGACGGCGACGGCTCGCACGACGACGACAAGCAGGTCGCCGTGGGCAACGGCATCATGCCGGTCCGCGAGATCCTCGCCGCCGCCCCCGACGCACTCCACGTCGTCGAGCTCGACGGCCACGAGGGCGACGTCTTCCAGGCGGTCGCCGACTCGTACACGTTCCTCGAGGGGGCCCGCGCATGACCGACACCACGGCGTCCACCGCCCTCGACAGCAGCACCCGGACCGGCCGCGTCGGCGTCGGCGTCATCGGCGCCGGGGTCATCTCCGACCAGTACCTGTCGAACCTCACCGTCTTCCCCGACGTCGAGGTCCGCTTCATCGCCGACATCGACCTGCCGCGCGCAGCCGCCCAGGCCGAGAAGTGGGGCGTCGCCGGGTCGGGCACCGTCGAGGAGCTCCTGGCCGACGACGACATCGAGATCGTCGTCAACCTCACGATCCCGGCCGCCCACGTCGAGGTCGCCCTGCAGGTCCTCGCCGCCGGCAAGCACGTGTGGGGCGAGAAGCCCTACGCCCTCGACCGCGAGAGCGCGACCGAACTCCGTGACGCCGCACGTGCCGCGGGCAAGACCGTCAGCGTCGCACCCGACACCTTCCTCGGTGCCGGCCTGCAGACCGCGCTCCGCACCATCCGCGACGGCCGCATCGGCAAGCCGCTCAACGGCCTGACGCTCTTCCAGAGCCCCGGCCCGGAGTCCTGGCACCCGAGCCCCGAGTTCCTCTTCGCGTACGGCGCGGGCCCGCTGTTCGACATCGGCCCGTACTACATCACCACCCTGGTGCAGACGTTCGGTCCGGTGAAGAAGGTCACGGCGACGGCGTCCAAGTCCCGTGCCACGCGCACGATCGGCTCCGGCCCGAAGGCGGGCACCGAGTTCCCCGTCGACGTCCCGACGAACCACTCCGCACTGATCGAGTTCGAGGACGGCGGGAGCGCGCAGAGCGTCTTCTCGTTCGAGTCGGACCGCGGTCGCACGGGCGTCGTCGAGATCGCGGGCGAGACCGGCACCGTCGTGTTCCCGGACCCGAACAACTTCGACGGCGACACCGAGCTGTACGCGCTCGGCGCCGAGGAGCCCGAGACGATCCCCGCGGTCGGCTCCACGTACTCGCGCGGCACCGGCGTGGTCGACCTCGCCCGCTCGCTCCGCGCCGGCGACGAGAACCGGGTCCCCGGTGCACTCGCCTTCCACGTCCTCGACGTGATGGTCTCCATCGCCGAGGCGGCAGAACGTGGCGAGGCGGTGCTCGTCGAGAGCACCGTGTCGCCCTCCCAGACCCTCCCCGAGGGCTGGGACCCCGCGGAGCAGACCCTGGCCTGACCGGCCCGGATCCGCCCCGCACACCACAGCAGCACCCGAAGTTCCATCCCGCACCACCCCTGCACCATCCCTGCACCATCTCAACGACGAGAAAGTAGAGAGTCATGCGCACTGCCATCCGCGCACTGGCCATCACCGCGGCCGCCGCACTCACCGTGACCGGCCTCGCAGCCTGCTCCTCCGGGTCGTCCGGTTCCTCCGGCGACTCCAAGACGCTCACCTACTGGGCGTCCAACCAGGGCACGTCGCTCCAGAACGACAAGGAGGTGCTGACCCCCGTCCTCAAGAAGTTCACGAAGGAGACCGGGATCAAGGTCGACCTCCAGGTCATCGGCTGGAACGACCTGCAGACGAAGATCCAGACCGCCGTCACCTCGGGTCAGGGCCCGGACGTCGTCAACATCGGCAACACCTGGGCCACCTCGCTCCAGGCGACCGGTGCGTTCCAGGAGTACGGCGACTCCGAGATGAAGGCGATCGGCGGTGCCGACAAGTTCGGCAAGGTCGCGCTCTCCACCGGTGGCGCCCCCGGCAAGACCGTCACGAGCGTCCCGCTCTACGGCCTCGCGTACGGCCTGTACTACAACAAGTCCATGTTCAAGAACGCCGGCCTCGAGGCACCGACCACGTGGGAAGACCTCACGGCGGACGCCAAGAAGCTCACGACCGGCGGCAAGTACGGCTTCACCATCGCCGGTGGTTCGTACACCGAGAACTCGCACTTCGCGTTCATCACCTCGGCGCAGAACGGTGGCGAGTGGTTCGACAAGGACGGCAAGCCGACCTTCACCGACAAGGCGAACGTCGACGGCATCAAGCGCTACCTCGACCTGATGCAGTCCGACAAGGTGGTCAACACCTCGAACGCGCAGTACGACAACGGCACACAGG
This sequence comes from Curtobacterium sp. VKM Ac-2884, assembly GCF_015350945.1. Taxonomy (NCBI): domain Bacteria; kingdom Bacillati; phylum Actinomycetota; class Actinomycetes; order Micrococcales; family Microbacteriaceae; genus Curtobacterium; species Curtobacterium sp. VKM Ac-2884. Next base: position 249,567 of record NZ_JADKSA010000001.1, on the reverse strand, counting down.
CCGTCTCGGACTTCGCGAACGGCAAGGCCGCGATGATGCTGACGCAGAACAACGCGAACGCGACGATCACCTCGCAGGGCATGAAGACGGACGAGTTCGGCGTCGTGCCGTTCCCGACCACCGCTGACGGCGAGGACATCGCGTCGTTCCCGGCCGGCATCAACCTGTCGATCTTCAAGAACACGAAGAACAAGGACGGCGCGCTCAAGTTCGTCAAGTACATGACGAGCGCGGACACGCAGACGACGCTCGACAAGCCGTACTCGGCCCTCCCGGTGCTCGCCGCCGCGGCTGACTCGGTCACCGACGAGCAGACGAAGACGTTCCTCGACATCTACAACAACAAGGCCAAGCCCCTCCCGCTGGTCCCCGCCGAGGACCAGTTCGAATCCACCGTCGGCAAGGCGATGAACGACATGTTCGCCAAGATCGCAACCGGCGGCTCCGTGTCCGACAGCGACATCAAGACCGCGCTGCAGACCGCCCAGGACCAGGTGTCCCAGGCGAACGGCTGATCCACCCAGGAGGCCCGGGCGCGTCCGCAAGGACGCCCCGGGCCTCCACCCCTCGCGTCCACAGCCGGACGCGCCGGGGCAGGTGGTCACCGGCCCCACAGCCCCAGAGCCGGCCATCCGCCGGCAGTGAGCGTCCCGTCTCACGCACGCCGTGCCTCCCGTCCGCTGCCACGGACCGGGGTGCGAAGCACCCGAACCCCCTCCTGCCGAAAGGCCCCCGCCCATGTCCACGACGGTCCTGCCCGATGCGGAGCGCATCGACCTGACGCACACGAAGGGCTCGACGCTGTCGGGCCGTCCGCCAGGTCGCAAGCGCAAGACCAACTGGCTGCCCTACGCGCTCGTCGCGCCGGCCATCCTGTTCGAGCTGCTCATCCACATCGTCCCGATGCTCACCGGCATCTGGATCTCGTTCATCCAGCTCACCAAGTACTTCATCGCCAACTGGGGCGCTGCACCCTTCGCGGGACTGCACAACTACTCCGTCGTCGTCGACTTCGACCAGGCGATCGGCAAGGGCGTCCTGCACTCCTTCCTGATCACCTGTGGCTTCACGGTGCTGGTCGTCGGCCTCTCCTGGACCTTCGGCATGGCCGCCGCGGTCGCGCTGCAGAAGCCGTTCAGGGGCCGCGGGCTGTTCCGCACCCTGTTCCTGGTGCCGTACGCGCTGCCGATGTACGCCGGCATCATCACCTGGAAGTTCATGTTCCAGCGTGACTCCGGCGCGGTGAACCACGTCCTGGTCGACCAGTTGCACCTGTTCAACGGCACTGGCCCGTTCTGGCTGATCGGCTCGAACGCCTTCGTCTCCGTCGTCGTCGTGGCGATCTGGAAGACCTGGCCCTTCGCGTTCCTGATGCTGATGGCCGGCCTGCAGTCCGTGCCGAACGACGTCTACGAGGCCGCCTCGGTCGACGGCGCGAAGCCGTTCCGGCAGTGGCGCTCGATCACGCTGCCGATGGTCCGCCCGGTCAACGTGACGCTCGTGCTCGTGATGTTCCTCTGGACCTTCAACGACTTCAACACGCCGTTCGTGCTGTTCGGCTCGACCGCGCAGCCCCCGGCCGCGGACCTGCTGAGCTTCCACATCTACAACGCGTCCTTCATCACCTGGAACTTCGGCTCCGGTGCCGCGATGAGCGTCCTGCTCCTCATCTTCCTGCTCATCGTCACCGGCATCTACCTCGCCGTGACCAACCGGAGGTCCGTCCGTGCGTGAGACATTCGGCGCCAAGTCCTTCAAGGTCGTGACCCTGGTCATCCTGACCCTGTTCACGGTCGTGCCCCTCTACGTGATGATCACCACGGCCATCAAGCCGCTCGGTGACGTGCAGAACGACTTCACGTGGATCCCGACGAACATCACCATCCAACCGTTCATCGACATGTGGTCGACGGTGCCGCTCGGCAAGTACTTCGTGAACTCGCTCGTGGTCTGCACGGTCGCCACGGTGTTCTCGCTGATCATCGCGACGTTCGCCGCCTACGGTGTCTCGCGGTGGAACTTCAAGGGCAAGAGCACCTTCACCACCGCGGTGCTCTCCACCCAGATGTTCCCCGGCGTGCTGTTCCTGCTCCCGCTGTTCCTCATCTTCACGAACCTCGGGAACTCGCTCGGCATCCAGCTCGTCGGCAGCTGGACCGGCCTGATCATCACGTACCTGACGTTCACACTCCCGTTCTCGATCTGGATGCTCGCCGGCTACTTCGAGACCATCCCGCGTGAGCTCGACGAGGCCGCGATGGTCGACGGTTCCGGCCCGATGGGTGCCCTGTTCCGGGTCATCCTGCCCTCGGCCCGCCCGGGGCTGGTCGCGGTCGGCATCTACTCGTTCATGACGGCCTGGGGCGAGGTGCTCTTCGCCTCGGTCATGACCAACGGCGACGGGCAGACCCTGGCGGTCGGTCTGCAGCAGTACTCGACGCAGACGAACGTGTACTGGAACCAGATCATGGCCGCGTCCCTGGTCGTGTCCATCCCCGTGGTGATCGCGTTCCTCATCGTGCAGCGCCAGTTCGTCGCAGGCCTGACCGCCGGTGCCGTGAAGTAGGCGGTCTCACCCCGGCCCCGAGACTCGGGCTGGGCGACAGTCCTCGTGCCATCGCGCCCGAGAGACGTCGCTCAGCCCGAGTCTCGTCGTTCCGGGCAGGATGGGGCGCATGAGTGGAGCGCGCGGGCGGCAACTGCTGCCAGGACAGACCAGCCGGGTGCACGTGTACGACCTCGAGTCGCGGACGAGCCACCTCGTCTTCGAGTCGTCGTCGCTCCTCGTCGAGGCGCCGAACGTCCTGCACGACGGCACGATCCTGCTGAACGGCGACGGCGACCTGTGGCTGCTGCCGCTCGCCGACGGCGCGCAGGTCCTCGACGAGACTGCACTCGTCCCGGTGCCGATGCCCGGTGTGCCCGAGATCAACAACGATCACGTGCTCGACCCGTCGGGCCACTCCGTCGTGGTGAGCGGCCGCGACGGGGACCTGTACCGGGTGCCCGTGCCGGCCGGCGGAGCGGCGGCGACCCTCACCGACGTCACCACCGCGCTGCCGGTCGTCCGGAAGTTCTACCTGCACGGCATCGCCCCGGACGGGGAGACCCTCGCGGCGATCGTCGGGGAGCGCACCGAAGCGGGCGTCTGGACCACCGACGTCGCACTCGTCGACCCCGCCACCGGCGAACCGACGTTCCTGACCCGCGACGAGCACCCCGACGACGGCGTCTCGTTCGCGGGCGAGATGCTCGTGTGGAACTCGGAGCGGTTCACGCCGGGCACCGCGCAGCTCGTCGCGCTCTGGCCGGGGGCGACCGACCCGGTCCGGATCACGAACGACGACCGGGTGAACTGGTTCCCGCACGTCTCGCCGGACGGGGAGCACCTGCTCTACCTGTCGTACGAGCCGGGGGTACAGGGCCACCCGGCCGACCACCGCGTGGAGCTGCGGCTGCTGCCCGGGGTGCTTGTCCGCGGCGCCCGGATGATGCCGGTGCCGGAGACCCTCGTCGTGCTCGACGGCGGCCAGGGCACGGTCAACGTCCCGCCGTGGTCCCCGGACTCCCACTGGTTCGCCTACTGCGACTACCCGGTGGGTCGAGACTCGGTCTGAGCGACAGTCCTCGGGCTCGTGGCCACGAGGACTGTCGCCCACCGCGAGACTCGGGTCACCTCAGACCTCGCGCACCTGCCCCTGCTTGAGGTGCAGGCGACGCTCGGCCCGCTTCGCCACCCACGAGTCGTGCGTGACGATGACGACCGTCAGCCCGCGTTCCTTCCACTGCTTCTCGATGAGCCCCATGATCTCGTCGCGGGTGCCCTCGTCGAGCGCGCCGGTCGGTTCGTCCGCCAGCAGCACGCTCGGGTTCTTCACCAGGGCGCGGGCGATCGCCACGCGCTGCTGCTGCCCGCCGGAGAGCTCGGCCGGCAGGTGCTCCATCCGCTCGCCGAGACCGACCTCGCGGAGCGCCGCCGTGGCCCGCTCGCGGATCTCCGAGCGCGCCCGGTTCGCGAGCGACCCCGCGAACGCCGTCTCGACGTTCTCGAGCGCGGTCAGCGTCGGGATGAGGTTGAAGCTCTGGAACACGAAGCCGATCTCGGTCGCCCGCAGGTCGGTCAGCGCACGGTCGCCGAGCTTCGCCACGTCGCGGTCGCCGCCGAGGTGGATCGAGCCGGCCGTCGGCCGGTCGAGCGCCCCGAGCATCTGCAGCAGCGTCGACTTGCCACCGCCGGTCGGCCCCTGGATCGCCACGAGCTGTCCCTGCGGGATCGTCAGGTCCACGTTCGTCAGCGCGGTGACGGTGCGGTTCTTCTGCTTGTACGTCTTGCTGACGTTGGTCAGTCGGTACATCGGACTGGAGGCGCGGCTCGCCTCCGCCTGGCCGGGTGCGGTGTCGGTGCTGGTCACGGTCACTCCTTCTGGTCGCGTGCTCGGGATCGGTGCGGGTCCGGCGGTCGGCACCGCGCCGGTGGCGGGGCCGGGCATCAGGCCACGCTCCGCAGGGCCTCGGCCGGACGGAGCTTGCTCGCGCGCCAGCCGCCGAGTGCGCCGGCGATGAGGCCACCGAGGATCGCGAGGCCGATCGCCAGCAGGATCACCTCGACGGTCACCGGGGCGTGCAGGACCACGTCGGTCGTCGACGCGGTGCTCGCGCCGCCGCCGAAGCCACCGGCCGGGGCGCCTCCGGTCGTGCCGCTGCCCGCGGCCGCGGTCGCCGCGCCACCGGGCATGCCACCGCCGCCACCCGCGCCGCCGCCGGTCGTGCTCGACGCGCTCGCCGAGATGGTCGGGCTGATGACGTTCACCACGAGGATGCCGATCAGGCCGGCTGCTGCGCCGAGGACGCCGCCGATGAGGCCCTGCACGAGCGACTCCCCGGCGACCTGGCGGGTGATGCGGCCGTTCGACCAGCCGATGGCCTTGAGGGTGCCGAACTCGCGGGTGCGCCTCGTGACGCCGGAGATCGTGAAGAGGATCGCGATGAGGAACGCCGCCGCCAGCACGACGATGGACAGCCAGGTGCCGAGGTTCGAGACGAGGCTCGACGCGGTGCTCAGCGAACCGGAGACGCTCGACGCCAGGTCGGACTCGGTCGAGACCGTGGCGGTGGTGAGCTTCTGCTGCAGGGCGGTCTTGATCGCGCTGACGTCCGACGAGGACTCGGCGGACACGTAGATCGAGGTGACCTTGCCGTCGAGGTCCGCCAGCGCCTGCGCGGTGTCGAGGGGGATGTAGGTGTTCGAGCCGGTCGTCGACGACGAGCCGGTCGAGGTGACGATGCCGATGACCTCGAAGTCGGTGCCGCCGATGTCGACGGTGTCGCCGACCGCCTTCGACTCGCTCTTCGCGTAGGACGCGTCCAGCACGACGACGTCCTTGCCCGCGTCCTTCGCGGTGAACGTGCGGCCCTTGGTGAGTTCGGTGCTGGTCAGCGGGCCGACGGCGTCGCCGGAGACCGGGATGCCGGTCACGGTGAACGAGTCGACGTTGAACGAGCCGCCGCCGAAGCCGCCGCCCTGGCCGGAGTCGCCGCTCGGCGGGCCCTGCTGGGTGGAGCTGTCCGTGCTGCTGCTGTCGGAGCTGCTGGTGTCCGTGCTGCTGCCGTCGGTCGACTGCTGGACCTGCCCCGAGAACGTGCTGTTCTCGAGGGTCAGGACACCGGTCGCCGCCTTCACGCCATCGGTGCCCGTCACGGTCGTGAGGTTCGCGGCGCTGAGCGTGCTCGTGCCGCGGGCGACGGCGAGCCGTGACTGCGACAGGTCGGTCGAACCGCTGCTGTCGCTGTCGTCACCGCTCTGGCTGCCGAAGTCGAAGCTCGGTCGACCGGAGCCCGACGCGCTCGGGGTCGTCGTCTTCGTGACGGTGATGTCGGTGCCGACGCCGTACACGGACTGCAGGACGCTGGACTGGGCCGCCTTCACGCCGCCCGCGATCGAGGACACGATGACCACGAGGGCGATGGCCAACGCCATGCCGATCGCGATGATGACGGTCTGCTTCTTGCGGTTCGTGAGTTCGCGCCTGAGGTAGGTCAGGAACATGGTTCTCCTCGGTGGTGGCCGGCTGGGGTCACCGGCCGCGCAGAGCGCACGGCGGGGCCGACGGAGGAGAACGTAGGCAGCCGGTCAGTGGCCGCCCCATCGGCAGCCTATGAGCTGTCTAAGGGGCCCTCAGCTCGCGTCGCCGTACTCCCGGCGCAGGTGCTCCGCGTAGCCGCCGGGCGTCCGGCCGGCGAACCGCCCGCTCGTCACCACGGGCAGGTCGACCGTCGCGTCGACGCGGAACCCCATCGCGTGCGCCCGCTCGACGAGCCGGACGTCCTCGTGCTCGGGGACGGGGTCGAACCCGCCGAGCGCCAGGTACGCCGATGCCAGCACGCCGAGGTTCGCGCCGTGCACGTGCCCGAGCGCGGCACCGGGCGGGTGCGCCTGCGTCCACCGGGCGAGCACGACCGGGTCCAGGTCGTCCGGGTCGGGGACGACGGCGCCGACGAGCACGTGCGCCCCGGAGCGGAGGGCGTCGGCCTGCTGGACGAGCCAGCCCTCCGGCACCCGCGAGTCCGCGTCGGTGTGGGCGAGCCAGCGGGACGCCGGGTCGGCGGGGTGCTGCCGGAGCGCGTGCATGGCCCCGATGGTGCGCGCCCGACCGACGCCGACGTGGGCGGTCGCGACGACGTCGACGGGGAAGCGCTCGACGACCGTCGCCGTGTCGTCGGTGCAGCCGTCGAGCACGACGGTCACCGAGACCGCCACGTCGGGGTGCTCCCCGGCGAGTCGGGCGCGGGCGGCGAGCAGGGCGTCGAGGCAGGCGGCGATGCGGTCCTCCTCGTCGTGGGCGGGCAGCACGACGTCGATCCGCGTGACGCCGGAGGGCGCGGTCACGGGACGAGTCCCTCGGCCCGTGCGACCGACACGACGCCGGGGCCGGGCAGGACGCTCAGCACGAAGTCCGGTTCGACGTGGCGGACGAGCGCCGGTCGTGGCCACCGTTCCGCGAGTCGGGCGTCCACCGCGTCACCGCTCGACACCGCCTCGTCGTCGGGGTGGCGCCAGTGGCAGGCGACCAGCACGCCGTCGTCGTCGAGCGACGCCAGCACCCGGTCGATCGTCTCGTCGAGGTCGGCGGGGGACAGGTAGTAGCCCACCTCGGACATCACGACGAGGTCCCACCGACCCGTCGGCCACTCGGTGGGCAGCGAGGCCTGCACGAACCGGGCCCCCGGCGCACGGACGGCAGCCCGGGCCAACGGCGCGGCCGAGATGTCGGTGCCGAGCACGGCGTCGGCGCGTTCGGCGAGCGCTGCGGTGAGGACGCCCGTGGCGCAGCCGAGCTCGAGCGCGGACCGGTACCGCTCGCGGGGGAGCGCGGCGAGCGTCACTTCCCGCTTGCGGCGTTCGTACCAGGAGCGCTCGAAGTCCCAGCCCTCCGGCTTCCGCTCGTAGTGCGCGTCGAACGACTCCCGCGAGCGCGACGCCGTCGGCTCGGGCGCGAAGAACCACTCGGTCGACCGCAGGTGGTGCGCGGCGTGCCGGTCGTCGACGATCGCCTCGTCCCCGGCGGCACCGGACAGCGGGCGGACCTGCGAGGCGTAGGCGTCGAGGGCGGCGCGCTTCCGTTCCCGGACGGCGTCGGCCAACGGCAGGCCCCGGGCTCGGTCCCACGGCTGTGCGGACGCGGACGGGTCGTCCCAGTGCCACGCCCAGATCGGGTACGTCAGCAGCGACACCTCGGTGGCATCGGCGGTCACCGCTTCGGCGACCTCACCAGCGATGCGGTGGTCCCGGTGACCGTCCCCGCGCCACGGCGCCACCACGAGCGTCGGCCGCGCGGCGTCGTCGAGCGCTCGCCGCAGGGCGTCGGTGACCTCGTCCCGGTGCTCCCGCGTCCCGCCGTCGGGGATCCCGACCGACGACGCCGTCGCCCAGGGGTGCAGCGTGGCGAGGGCCCGGACGAACTCGTCGTCGCGCACGGTCGCCAGCTCCGGCGCCGTCGTGGTGGGGGAGTCCGGGTGCGAGCGCTCGCCGCGGGTGAGGAGCACGACGTGGGTGGGGAGTACCGCATCGGCTGCGGTCGCGATGAGCCCGCCGGCACCGAGGGTCTCGTCGTCGGGGTGCGGCGCGAGGACCACCACGGAGCCGATGCCGTCCAGGTCGAGGGGTGTGGCCGACCGTGTGTCGAGGAACGGCGTCCACGCCGCGGGGTCGGTGCCCGGCTCGCGGTGGTCGAAGCTCACCACGCGACACCGCCGCGTTCCGTCACGATGCGGCCGATCCGGGCGAGGTCACGAGCCCCGTGGTCCTGCAGTACGTAGAGCTCGAGGTCGGCGACCCGCGCCGCGACCGCGGGGTCCGAGGTCAGGGGAGCCGGGCCGACGGTGGCGACGACCCGCTCGCGCACGGCGTCCACCGCTCGGCGCACCCGGGAGCGTACCGTCTGGGCGAGCAGCGGCCAGTCGGCGTCGGGAGCATCGGCGGCCTCGGACCGGTCGATCCGGGCGGCGGCGTCGGCGAGGGCGTCCTCGGCGTCCGCGAGGTCGAGCACGGTCGCACCGAGGGCGGCCTGCAGCAGTTCGGACTCCGGGTGGGCCGCGGCCAGCGCGCGCAGGATCCGGCCGAGGCCCACCGCACCGCCCCACCAGCACGCGGCGACGCCGATGCCGCCCCACGCGAAGCCCGGTCGCTGCAGGTACCAGCCGGGTGCGCCGACGAGCCGTGCCGTGGCGCCGTCGAAGTCCACCGGGCCGCTCGGCACGTCGGGCATGCCCCGGGCGACCCAGGCCTCGTCGTGCGCGGTGACGCCGTCCTGCCGCAGGTCCACCGCGACGAGGACACGGTCGTCGCCGGCGTGCGCGGTCACCAGCGCGTGCGACAACGTCGACGCGAGGGAGCACCACGGCTTCGTGCCGGTCAGGATCGCCGTGCCGCCGTCCTGGAGCGCGGCCTCGAGGCGGAGTCCCGGGCCCTCGGCGGCGAAGACGCCCCAGGTCGAGTCGGCGGGGACCGGCACGTCGGCCTGCTGCAGGATGCCGAGCGCGTCGAGGTGGGGTTCGACGGTGCGCGCGGTCGCGACGTCACCCGCGGCGACGGCGGCGAGCGTGGCGAGGAACCCGCCGGCGGTCCCCGCGGACAGGAGCGGGGTGGTGGTGGCGAGCGTGCGCGCGGCCGTCAGACGGTCTGCCGGGCTCGAGCCGGGCCTCCCGGCCGTCTCCTCGATCCCCGCGGTGTCGACGTGCCTGGCGGACGGTGGCCAAGCGGAGGATCGCAGCATCCCCCCAACCTACGAAGGAGCGGCCGAGTGCACTCGGAGCGATCCACAGAGCGCGGAGGGGCGGTCCACAGACAGCTCATAGGAATTCCTCGATACTCGAAGACGTGACCATCTCCCAGCCCGCAGCAGCCCCGCGCCTCACGCGTGCCGACGGAACCCCGTTGCGCATCCTGGTCGTCGACGACGAAGCCAGCCTCACCGACCTGTTGTCCATGGCGCTCCGCTACGAGGGCTGGGACGTCAAGAGCGCGAACGGCGGGCAGGACGCCCTGACGACGGCGCGGGAGTTCAAGCCCGACGCGATGGTGCTCGACGTGATGATGCCGGACCTCGACGGTCTGCAGGTGCTCAGCCGGCTGCGGCAGAACAACGACGACACCCCGGTGCTGTTCCTCACCGCGAAGGACTCGGTCGAGGACCGCGTGACCGGGCTCACCGCCGGCGGTGACGACTACGTCACCAAGCCGTTCTCCCTCGAAGAGGTCGTAGCCCGGTTGCGAGGCCTCATCCGCCGCTCGCAGATCTCGATCTCCGAGGCGGGCGACTCCCGCATCGTCGTCGGCGACCTGGTGCTCGACGAGGAGTCGTACGAGGTGCACCGTGCCGGCCGGCCGATCGAGCTGACCGCCACCGAGTTCGAGCTCCTCCGCTTCCTGATGCGCAACCCTCGTCGCGTGCTGTCGAAGGCGCAGATCCTGGACCGCGTGTGGTCGTACGACTTCGGCGGCAAATCCTCGGTCGTCGAGATCTACATCTCCTACCTGCGCAAGAAGATCGACGCCGGTGAGACCCCGATGATCCACACGGTGCGCGGCGTCGGGTACGTCATCAAGCCCACCTCGTGACCCTCCGGCGTCGGCTCGTCCTGAGCATCGTCGCGCTCGTCGTCGTCGTCAGCGCGGTGATCGGGGCGGTGAGCATCATCGCGCTCTCGTCGATCCAGACGGGTGCGATCGACAAGCAGATCACGAGCGCCACCCACCGTGCGCAGCGCTACCTCGAGCAGAACCAGAGCGGGCAGCCGAGCATCGACCTGTCCCGTCCGTCGGGGCAGGCCGCCGGCACCCTGACCGCCTACTTCGTGGACGGGCAGGTCGTCATCGCGAACGTCCTCGACGACTACGGGCGACCGAGCTCCATCACGCAGTCGAGTGCCGCGGCCCTCGGCCAGGTGCGCGTGGGCGGCGACCCGGAGACGGTCGACCTCGGCTCGGACATCGGGCGCTACCGGCTCACCGCCGTGACCGTCGGTCCCGCCGTCCTGGTCGTCGGACTGCCGATGGCCCCGGTCTACGCCAGCGTCTGGTCGCTGTTCTGGGTGGTCGTCATCGTCGTCGGCACCGCCCTGCTCGCCGCGTCGATCGTCGCGGCCGTCGTGGTCCGGCGTTCGCTGCGCCCGCTCGAGCGCGTCGCCGAGACCGCCTCGACCGTGGCCCGGATGCCCCTCGACCGCAGTGACGCCCTGGATGGCGTCCGCGTACCCGACACCGACCCCCGCACCGAGGTGGGCCGGGTCGGCAGCGCCTTCAACCGGATGCTCGGACACATCGCAGGCGCCATGCAGGCGCGGGAACGGTCCGAACAGAAGGTCCGGCAGTTCGTCGCGGACGCCTCGCACGAGCTCCGCACGCCGCTCGCCTCGGTGCGCGGGTACGCCGAGCTCACCCGTCGGATGGGCGGTGACCTGCCGAAGGACGTCGTCTACGCCATGAGCCGCATCGAGTCCGAGTCGATCCGGATGACGTCGATGGTCGAGGACCTGCTGCTCCTCGCCCGCCTCGACGAGGGGCGCGAGATCCAGTTCGACGAGGTCGACCTGACCGGCCTCGTGCTCGACGCCGTCAACGACGCCCACGCCGCATCGCCCGAGCACGTCATCGAGATCGACGTGCCGTCCTCGCCCGTCGTGGTCGTCGGGGACGCCGCACGCCTGCACCAGGTGATCGTGAACCTCGTCACCAACGCCAGGACCCACACGCCCGAGGGCACCCGCATCACGGTGGGTCTCGCGCCGTCGCCGTCCGGCCCCGGGGTCGACCTGACCGTGCGCGACACCGGTCAAGGCATCGACCCGGAGTTCCTGCCGAAGCTGTTCGAGCGGTTCGCCCGTGCCGACAGCTCCCGGTCGCGCACCGTGGGGTCGACGGGGCTCGGGCTGGCGATCGTGGACGCGGTCGTGCAGGCGCACGGCGGGAGCGTCGAGGTGGCGAGCGTGCCGGGCGACACCGTGTTCACGGTGCACCTGCCGGTGGATCCGTCGGCTGCGTCGGAGTCGGCCGCGTCGGCTGCTTCTGCGGTGTCCGCTGATTGGTCGGGGACGCCCGCTGCGGTGGACACGGCCCACTGACGGCCAGGAGGCGCGGGGCAGGCCCGCACCGCGCCTCCAGTCCGGTGTTTGGTGACGCCCACGGCGTCTGGTACAGTTCTCGAAGCCAAAGACCGCCGGATGTCGCCCTGCTCGCAAAGTGTTTGTGAACATCGTGACCGAAGGTCCTCACTCGTGAGGCATCCCGCGCAGGTGTTCCGAACCACTCCCACCATCTGGTGAGAGCAGCTCCGAGCCTCTGCGCCGGAGCTTTTTTCGTTCGTGGACCTGGGGCTACCGGCAAGAAACCCCAAGGAGAACCATGGCGAACAAGGAAGCTGCGGTCGCCGAGCTCACGGAGTCCTTCCGTAGCTCGAACGCCGTTCTGCTCACCGAGTACCGCGGTCTCACGGTCGCGCAGCTCAAGGAGCTCCGCAACTCGATCCGTGAGCACGCCACGTACGCCGTGGTGAAGAACACGCTGACCAAGATCGCGGCGAACAACGCCGGCATCTCGTCGTTCGACGACGAGCTCGCCGGTCCGTCCGCTCTCGCCTTCGTCCACGGTGACACCGTCGCCGTCGCGAAGTCGCTGCGTGCATTCGCCAAGGCGAACCCCGAGCTCGTGGTGAAGGGTGGTTACTTCGACGGTAACCCGCTCTCCGCGACCGAGGTGGACAAGCTCGCCGACCTCGAGTCCCGTGAAGTTCTGCTCGGCAAGCTCGCCGGCGCCTTCAAGGCCTCGCTGTTCGGTGCTGCGTACCTGTTCCAGGCCCCCCTCTCGCAGGCCGTCCGCACCGTGGACGCCCTTCGCGAGAAGCAGGAGTCCGCGGCCTGATCAGGCTCGCGTTCCACAACCACACGTATTACTGAGTAGTAGGAGAAAATCATGGCGAAGCTTTCGCAGGACGAGCTCATCGAGGCCTTCAAGGAGCTCACGCTCATCGAGCTCTCGGACTTCGTGAAGAAGTTCGAAGAGGTCTTCGAGGTCACCGCTGCTGCCCCGGCCGCTGCTGCCGCTCCGGCCGCTGCTGCCCCGGCCGAGGCCGCTGAGGAGAAGACCGAGTTCGACGTCATCCTCAAGTCCGCTGGTGACAAGAAGATCCAGGTCATCAAGGAGGTCCGTGGCCTGACGTCGCTCGGCCTCGGTGAGGCCAAGGCGCTCGTCGAGACCGCCGACGCCAAGATCCTCGAGGGTGCGAACAAGGAGACCGCCGACAAGGCGAAGGCGACCCTCGAGGCCGCTGGCGCCACGATCGAGCTCGCGTAGTCTCGACCGTTCGGTTCACGAAGGCCGCTGCCCCTCGGGGTGGCGGCCTTCGTCGTTGCCTGGGGTGCGGTGCGGCCCGAGACTCGGCGTGAGCGACACTTCTCGCGACGAAGAGGCCGAGATCGGTCGCTCATGCCGAGTCTCGGTCTGCAAGGCCCAAGACTCGGGGGATCAGACGATGATCCTGTGCTGGCGGAACAGAGCGCAGAGTCGGTCGGGATCGACGAGATGCCACCAGGTCGGACGGACGACAGTCCGGACGCTGGGTACCGAACGGAGCCGGTCCTCTCGGACCTTCTCGTGCCAGACGGCATCACCCGGCGCGTGGCCAGCGAGCATGCCCCGATCGGTGTACTTCTGCTTGCCGTCGAACTCGACGACGACGCCGGTGTCCTCGAACCAGAAGTCGACCCGGTCCACTGCGCCGCTCGCGTGCCGGAACTCGTGCTGCGCGGCCGGACGAGGGAAGCCGAGTTCGACCATCCGCACCGCCGCGAACGACTCTCCGACCGACTCGTGCAGCGGGTCGAGTGCCGCGGCGACGGTTCGGCACCTGACCGATCCGCGTCTGGGGCGCGTCGGGAGTGCTGCTTCGAGGTCTCCGACCGCGAGCGTTCCGCTGCGAACCGCGTGGTCGATCGCCACCGCCGCCACGGACGGCTCGAGGGTCGTGGCGAGGTCGACAGCGGTGCGCAGCGCACTGGTGAGGCGCACCCCGGCGAAGGAGGACGGTCTCGTGCCGGTCTCCGGGGGACCAGCGTGCCGCACGAGGTGCGCTCGGTGTTCCGTCTTGCGCGTTGCACCGTCGGTCACGTGTACGCGTTGCGGGGGAGAACCGATCAGTGGCCAGCCGTACGCGATCGCGGCCGTCAGGTGGGAAAAAGCAGCGTCGTCGCGGAGCTGCGGCGCCAGAGCGCGTGCGATCAGGAGGTGTTGTTCGATGCGGCTGGCCTCCCGCCAGACCTGCGCGTCGACGTAGACGCCGTCGGTGATCCGGACGAGCTGGCCCGCGCGGTGTCGCCGCTGGAGCAAGCGGGATCCGGTCGGGTCGAGACTCGTCGCTCGGAGAAGGCGCGTTCGTTCGGTTGTCATGGCTGGAGCCTCGCGGCCCGACGTGCGTCAGGTGCTCCGCGCGAGCCGGCCTGTGGAGAGTCCTTCGTGGTGAGGGACTGTGGACGAGACTCGGTGCTGGCTCCGCGATTCTCGCGGTGAACGACATTTCTCGCGTGCCAGAGCTCGAGAAGTGTCGCTCAGGCCGAGTCTCGGGGCGGGGCGGGCGGGTCAGCGCAAGGTGCTGTGACGGCGGCCGTAGGCCAGGTAGAGCACGGCGCCGACGACCATCCAGATGCCGAAGGCGATCCACGTCGTGGCGCCGAGGAACACCGCCAGGAGCACGCAGCTCAGGGCGCCGAGCATCGGCACGACGGGGAACAACGGGACGCGGTACGAGCGCTCGAGGTCGGGCTGCGAGCGACGGAGCACGATGACCGACACGTTGACGAGCGCGAACGCCACGAGGGTTCCGATGCTGGTGGCGTCGGCGAGCTCGCCCAGGGGGACCAGGGCGGCGACGATCGTGACCGCGATGCCGATGATCAGCGTGTTCGCGATGGGGGTGCCGGTGCGTCGGGAGACCCGCCCGAAGACCTTCGGGACCAGACCGTCGCGGGCCATGGTGAGCAGGATGCGGGTCTGGCCGTAGAGCACCGTCAGCACCACGCTGGCGATCGCGATCACCGCGCCGATCGAGAACACCAGTGCGACGAGCGGCTGTCCGGTGACGTCGACGACGATGCGGACGAGCGAGGCCTCGGACGACGAGAAGTCCGTCCACGAGCGGGCGCCGATCGCGGCGATGGCGACGAGGATGTACAGCGCCGTGATGAGCGCGATCGAACCGATGATCGCCCGGGGGAGGTCGCGGCGCGGGTTCTTCGCCTCTTCGCCGGCGGTGGAGGCGGCGTCGAACCCGATGTACGAGAAGAAGAGCCTGGACGCCGCCGCGGTCACCCCGGCGGCACCCATCGGCGCGAGCGGTTCGAAGTTCTGCGCCTGGAAGGCCGTGAAGGCGACGACCACGAAGAACACGAGCAGTGCGATCTTCACGACGACCATGACGGTGTTCACCCAGGCGCTCTCGCGGGCACCGGGGATCAGGACGACGGTGGCGAGCAGGACCAGGACGGCTGCTGGCAGGTTCACGACGCCGCCGTCACCCGGAGGCGCGGACAGTGCCGTCGGCAGGTGCAGCCCGAACACGCGCAGGGTCTCGTCCACGTACTCGCTCGCGCCGACGGCGACCGCGGCCACCGAGACGGCGTACTCGAGCACGAGGCACCATCCGCAGACCCACGCGATGCCCTCGCCCATCGTGGCGTAGGTGTACGAGTAGCTCGAGCCCGAGGTCGGAACGGCTCCGGCCATCTCGGCGTAGGACAGTGCTGAGAGCAGGGCCGCGATCCCGGCGACGACGAAGGAGATCCACACGGCCGGACCCGCGAGCGGCACGGCCGTGCCGAGCACCACGAGGATGCCGGTACCGAGGGTCGCGCCGACGCTGATCATCGTCAGGTGCCAGACACCGAGCGACCGGCGGAGCGGTTCGCCGTTGACGCCGACGGCCGCCTCGGACTTCAGTTGCTCGATCGGCTTGCGGCGGGCGAGCTGCTGGCGGAGGGACGTGGGACGGGACGGCGCGGACGTCATGGGACCTCGGTGGTGCGGGGGCGGGGACGGCACATGCTCGCACGCCCCCTGAACGGGGTCAAATACGGCCGTCGGACTGCACCGCGGAACCGCGGCCGTCGAGCGCGCGCCGATGTCCGACGGCGGGGATACGGTTGCTGCATGAGCATGGGCGGCGGGATGCGCGGGGGCGGCGGTGGCGGTGGTCCGCGCGGCGGCGGCCGGATCTCCAGCGGTGACTTCCGTGCGCAGAAGGCTGCCAACGCCGAAGCGCCGAAGATCCCGCACCTGGTGAAGCGGATCGCCGGGCTGTTCGTCCCGCACCGCAGGTCGATCGTCCTGACGGTCGTCCTCGTGCTGATCGGTGCTGCGATCTCGGTGATCCCGCCGCTGTTGACGCAGCAGGCGTTCGACCGGGGCCTGTTCCCACCCTCCGGCAGCCCCGACGTCCCGGTGCTGGTCGAGCTCGTGTCGGCGATGGTGTTCCTCTGGATCGCGAGCGCCGGGGTGGGCGTCTGGCAGACGTACCTGACGGCGACGGTCGGCAACAAGGTCATGGGCGCCATGCGGATGCGCCTGTTCGGGCACCTGCAGCGCATGGAACTCGCGTTCTTCACGCGCACGAAGACCGGTGTCATCCAGTCCCGCCTGCAGAACGACGTCGGCGGCGTCGCGAGCGTGCTGAACAACACGATCTCGTCGGTGCTCGGCAACACCGTCACGGTCATCGCCGCCATCGTCGCGATGCTGCTGCTGAGCTGGCAGATGACCCTGGTCGCGGTCGTGCTGCTCCCGTTGCTCGTCATCGCGCAGCGTCGGGTCGGGCAGGTCCGTGCCCGCATCGCCGGTCAGACGCAGGAGTCGCTGTCCGACATGACGGCGATCACGCAAGAGGCACTGAGCGTCTCCGGCATCCTGCTGGCCAAGAGCTTCAACCAGCAGCGCAGTGAGACCCGCCGCTACGGGGACGAGAACCGCAACCAGATCCAGTTGCAGGTCCGCCAGCAGATGTCCGGGCAGTGGTTCTTCGCGATCGTGCAGATCTTCCTGTCGATCATCCCGGCGATCATCTACCTCGTCGCGGCCTGGCTGATCATCGGCGACGTCCCGATCACCGCCGGCACCATCGTGGCGTTCACGACGGTGCAGTCGCGCCTGCTGTTCCCGACGGTCGGACTGCTCCGGGTGGTGCTCGACCTGCAGACCTCCGGAGCGCTGTTCGCCCGCATCTTCGAGTACTTCGACCTGAAGCCCGCGATCACGGACTCGCCGACGGCGAAGCCCGTCGACGACACCATGGTCGGTCACGTCGCGTTCGACGACGTGACGTTCACGTACCCGGACGGCGAGGCCGACAAGCCGACGCTCCGCGGGGTCTCGTTCGCCCTCCGGCCCGGCCAGTTCGCCGCCTTCGTCGGTCCGTCGGGCGCGGGCAAGACCACCGTGTCGTACCTGGTGCCACGGTTGTACGAGGCGACCGAGGGTTCCGTGCGGTTCGCCGGACAGGACGTCCGCGACCTCGTGCACGAGGACCTCATGCGCCACGTGGGGATCGTCAGCCAGGAGACGTACCTGTTCCACGCGACGATCGGCGAAAACCTGCGCTACGCCAAACCGGACGCCACCGACGACGAGGTCGAACGGGCGGCACGGGCGGCGAACATCCACGACACGATCGCCTCGTTCCCGGACGGCTACGACACCGTCGTGGGAGAGCGCGGGTACCGGCTGTCCGGCGGCGAGAAGCAGCGGATCGCGATCGCGCGGGTGCTCCTGAAGGACCCTCCCGTGCTCGTGCTCGACGAGGCCACGAGCGCGCTGGACTCGATCTCGGAGCGCGTGGTGCAGACCGCGCTCGACACCGCGGCTGCGGGGCGCACCACCATCTCGATCGCGCACCGGCTGTCGACGATCCGGGACGCCGACGTCATCTTCGTGCTCGACCACGGGCGGATCGTCGAGCAGGGAACGCACGACGAACTTCTCGCGATCGACGGCACCTACGCGCTCCTGCACCGGCAGCAGAACACCCCGGCAGACGCCGTCGAGCGCTGAGCCGGCCGGCCGGCGCCGGTGCGCACAGACCGACAGTCGCCGACGCACGCGGCGCGTGCGCGGAACGGACAGGTGACCCGACGGCGGACGGGAGGCCCGTGACCGGGCCGCAGCGCGCCTCCCGTCCGACCGCGCCCCGTCTCCAGCCCGCCGTCGCGCGCTCGCCGTCGCGCGCTCGCCGTCTCCACCCCGCACCGCGACAGATGTCGCGAACGCGACCACCGAGGTCACGAAGCCGCAACGAACGTCGGATACCTGACACGAGTGTTGCTCGCGTGGTAGCTGTGGTTGACGCGCACGCGTGCACCCTGCCCTCCTGAGCGGAGTTCGAAGTGACTGCAGTCCCACCGACGTCCGACACCACCGGCCCCGGTTCCGACCCGATCCCGCCGAGCACGACGCCGCAGGCTGGTGGCCCGCGCGTCGTGGAGGACGCACCACGCAGGAAGGGCAAGCTGCGGGCGTTCCTGACGAGCGGCTCGCTGGACATCCAGTCGAAGCTGCTGGTGATGCTGCTCGCGGTGAGCATCATCGCGGCGTTGGTCGTCGGCGTGGTCGGCTACCTGAACGGTCGGGCCTCGCTCGAGAACGCAGCGTTCAACCAGGTGACGTCCTTGCGCGAGGCCCGGATCACGGAGCTGAAGCGGTCGTTCGACCAGTTCACGCAGACGGTCGTCGCCCAGACCCGCAACGAGAGCGTGATCGGCGCGACGAAGGCGTTCTCGGCGGGGTGGGACGACCTGCGGGACCGTCCGGTGTCCGATGCCGACCACACGAAGGTCGACGCCTGGTACGCGGACACCTTCGTCCCGCAGCTCGACGCCCGGAGCGGCGGCTCGGCGAATCCCGACCAGTTCGCGCCGACGACCGACCCGCAGGCCTACCTGCAGGCGCGGTACACGGCGCCGTTCGACGACTACGACAAGGCCGCGCAGCTCGACGACGCCGGTGACGGCAGCACATGGTCCGAGGCGCACGCCGAGTACCAGCCGTACTTCCGGCAGGCGGTCGAGTCCGCCGGCTACGAGGACCTGCTCCTCATGGACACCGACGGCGACGTGACGTACTCGACCTACTCGGGGGCGGACCTCGGTTCCAACCTGCGGGACGGCCCGTACCGTGACTCGAACCTGGCGAGCGGGTACGAGCAGGCGCTGCAGCTGACCAGCGCGGACGACTTCGTGGTGACGGACTTCGCCCGGTACGCACCGAGCCTCAACGTCCCGACGCTGTGGGTGATGTCCCCGGTGGGAGAGGACGGCAAGATCATCGGCGTGATGGCCGTGCAGGTGCCGGTGGACCTCATCAACCAGGTCATGACGGGCAACCAGGGCTGGGCCGACGACGGGCTCGGCGACACGGGGGAGTCGTACCTGGTGGGGGCGGACCACCTGATGCGGTCCTACCCGCGCCAGCTGCTCGAGCACCCGAAGCAGTACCAGCGCGACGTGATCGCCGCGGGGACCGCACCCGGCACGGCCTCGCGACAGATCGCCGTGAAGGGGTCGGTGCTCCTGCAAGAGGTCAACACCACACCGGTCAGCCGGGCGTTGCAGGGCAAGTCGGGCACGGTGATCTCGACCGACTACCGCGGAAAGGAAGTGCTCGCGGCGTACGCCCCGCTGGAGGTGGACGGCCTGCGCTGGGTGGTCGTGGCGCAGATGGACACCGCCGAGGCCTTCGCCCCGGTGAACGACTTCGCCCGGAACATCGGGTTGTCCCTGGTCGCCATCATCGTCCTGGTGAGCCTGCTGTCGCTGCTGTTGGCGCAGGTCTTCGTCCGACCGATCCGCCGCTTGCAGACCGCGGTGAACCGGGTCAGCAGCGGTGATCTCGGGGTCGAGGTGCAGACGAAGGCCGGTGACGAGATCGGCGACCTCGGACTCGCCTTCAACGACATGAGCCGGAGCCTGCAGGTGAAGCAGGACCTGCTCGACGAGCAGCGGCGGCAGAACGACACCCTGCTCCTGACGCTCATGCCGGAGGAGGTCGCCCGTCGGTACAAGCAGGGCGACGAGACCATCGCCTCGGACCACCAGGACGTCGCGGTGGTCTACGCGGACATCATCGGGTACGACGACTTCGCCGCCGGCCTGACGGCGGAGGAGTCGCTGTCGCTGCTCAACGACCTGTGGCGGGCTCTCGACGAGGCCGCTGGTCGGCACGGCATCGAGCGGGTGCGCACGACGCGCAGCGGCTACCTGGCCAGCTGCGGACTGAGCGTCCCCCGTGTCGACAACGTGCGCCGCGTGATCGACTGGGCGGAAGAGGCGCAGGGCGCGCTCGAGCGCTTCAACGCCCAGCACGGGTCGAAGGTCGGGCTGCGCGCCGGCATCGACACCGGGCAGGTGACGAGTGGTCTGGTGGGTCGTTCCAGCATCGTCTACGACATGTGGGGCGACGCCGTCAGCCTGGCCTACCGGGTGCAGGGCATCGCGCCCGCGCCCGGTGTCTACGCGACGCAGCGGGTGATCGACAAGCTCGGTGACCGCGGTGGCGTGCAGGACGTCGGGACGGTGCAGACCCAGACCGGTCCGCAGAAGGTCTGGAAGCTCGAGCGGGTGACGTCGTGATCGCCTTCTGGGAGCAGGCGTGGTTCTGGCCGTCGATCGGCGTGATCGTCGGGCTGCCGGTGATGCTCCTGGTGCTCACCGAACTGCAGTCCGCCCTGGAACGGCACCACAACCCGATGCACAAGGTCGTCGGGCTGTTCCGCAACGCGGTCGTCCCGATCATCGCGATCCTGGTGCTGTCGGTGCAGGTGACCGACGCGGTCGACCCCGGCAAGCCGGTCGTGAACCAGGTGATCGGCACGGTGCTGGGGTTCCTGGTCATCGTCTTCGTGCTGAACGGCCTGAACATCGTGCTGTTCACGAACGCACGCGAGGGCAGCTGGCGCGAGAAGATCCCGTCGATCTTCGTCGACATCGCCCGCATCGTGCTCATCGCCCTCGGGCTCGCCCTGGTGTTCAAGATCGTGTGGGGCGCCGACGTCGGCGGCATCTTCACGGCGCTCGGCGTCGGGTCCCTCGTCATCGGCCTCGCGCTGCAGTCCGCCGTCGGCCCGGTCATCGCCGGACTGTTCCTGCTGTTCGAGCAGCCGTTCCGCCTGGGCGACTGGCTCGACACCGGCGGGACGCGCGGCCGGGTGGTCGAGGTGAACTGGCGGTCGGTGCACATCGACACCGGTGCCGGCATCCTGATCATGCCGAACTCGTCGCTCGCCGGCTCGTCGTTCACGAACCTCAGCCGCACCGGCGGCACGTTCCCGGTCACGACCTCCGTCACCTTCACGACGGACGACCCGCCCGCCGCGGTCGTCGCGCTGCTGCAGCGGGTCGCGGCCGGTCTGCCGCAGCGGTACCCCGGCACGCAGCCCGTCGCGGTGCCGGCGGGCGGCGCAGCCTACGACCTGTCGTTCGAGGTGCGCGGCCCGTCGCAGGAAGCGGACGCGCTCGCCCAGTTCCGGATGTGGCTCTGGTACGCGGCGCGTCGCGAGGGACTCGGGCTCGACGGCGACACCACCGACGACTTCGTGACGGACGCCCGTCGCGACGAGGCGCTCGCGGCCATCGCCGCGACGCTGTACCTGAGCGGGGACGACAGCGTCGCGCTCGCCCCGGTCGTGCGCCTGGAGCGCTACGCCGCCGGCGAGGTCATCCACCGGGTGGGGACCGTGCCGGACTCGGTCCGGTTCGTCCTGTCCGGCAGCGTGGACCTTCGGGTCCCGTTCGAGGACGCCGAGTTGCCGGCGACCCGCGTCGAGGCCGGCGACTACGTCGGACAGACGGCGTTGACCCGGGAGGCCCTGCTCACGACCGCAACGGCGCTCACCGAGGTCGCGGTGCTGGTCATCCCCGCCACAGCGCTCGACCAGATCGTCCGGTCCACCCCGGCGCTGGCGCGCGACATGGGCGACGTGATCGACCGTCGACGCGCCGAGGTGTCCGCAGCGGTGTCCGCGCACGTCGCATCCCAGCAGAACGCGGTGACGGCGTCCTAGACTCGGGCCCGTGCGTTACGCGAACTCCGTGGTCGACCTCGTCGGCGACACCCCGCTCGTCAAGCTCAACCGCGTCACCGAGGGGGTGCGCGCGACCGTCCTGGTGAAGGTCGAGTACCTCAACCCCGGTGGGTCGTCGAAGGACCGCATCGCCACGCGGATCATCGACGCGGCCGAGGCCTCCGGCGACCTGCGACCCGGCGGGACGATCGTCGAACCCACCTCGGGCAACACCGGGGTCGGGCTGGCGCTCGTCGCCCAGCAGCGCGGCTACCGGTGCGTGTTCGTGCTGCCGGACAAGGTCGGCGAGGACAAGCGCAACGTCCTGACCGCGTACGGCGCCGAGATCGTCGTCACGCCGACCGCGGTGCCGCCGGAGCACCCGGAGTCGTACTACTCGGTGTCCGACCGGCTCGTCCGCGAGATCCCCGGCGCCTACAAGCCGAACCAGTACGCCAACCCGAACGGCCCGCGCAGCCACTACGAGACCACCGGTCCGGAGATCTGGCGCGACACCGAGCAGCAGATCACCCACTTCGTCGCGGGCGTCGGGACGGGTGGGACCATCTCGGGCACCGGGCGCTTCCTGAAGGAGGCGTCCGACGGTCGTGTCCGCATCGTGGGCGCCGACCCCGAGGGCTCGGTCTACTCCGGCGGCACCGGCCGTCCGTACCTGGTCGAAGGCGTGGGCGAGGACTTCTGGCCGACCGCGTACGACCCCGAGGTACCGGACGAGATCATCGCGGTGTCGGACGCCGACTCCTTCGCGATGACCCGGCGCCTGGCGCGGGAAGAGGGCCTGCTCGTGGGCGGGTCCAGCGGGATGGCGGTCGTCGCAGCGCTGCGGGCCGCCCGCGACCTGACCGAGGACGACGTCGTCGTGGTGCTGCTGCCCGACGGCGGTCGCGGCTACCTCGGCAAGATCTTCAACGACCGGTGGATGCGCTCGTACGGCTTCGCCGAGACCGACGAGGCGCGCACCGTCGGGTCGCTCATCGCCGGCAAGGACGGCCGTCTGCCCGACCTGGTGCACGCGCACCCGGCGGACACCGTGCGCGAGGTCGTCGACATCATGACCAAATACGGGGTGTCCCAGATGCCCGTGCTCAGCGCGGAACCGCCGGTCGTCATCGGTGAGGTCATCGGGGCGGTCGCCGAGAAGGACCTGCTCGAACAGGTCTTCACCGGTGCCGCGAAGATGACGGACGCCCTGACCGGGTTCGTGGGCGAGCCACTCCCGTTGATCGGCGTGGGCGAGTCCGTGTCCGCAGCGCGTCGAGCCCTCGAGATGGTGGACGCCCTGCTCGTCGTCGAGGACGGCAAGCCGGTCACGGTCCTGACCCGCCACGATCTCCTGACCTACCTCTCCGAGTAAGGAACGCAGCCAGCATGACCGAGTTCAGCACCCGCGCCGTCCACGCCGGCCAGGAGCCCGACGGCCCCACCGGCGCCGTCATCCCGCCGATCCACCTGACGTCCACCTACGTGCAGGACGGCATCGGCGGGATGCGGAACGGCTACGAGTACTCCCGCGCCGGCAACCCGACGCGCGACTCCCTGCAGACGCTGCTCGCCGACCTGGACGGCGGCGTCGCCGCGTACTCGTTCGCGTCCGGTCTCGCCGCCGAGGACGCCCTGCTCCGGGCGGCGCTCCGTCCCGGGGCCCGCGTCGTGATGGGGAACGACGTGTACGGCGGGACCCACCGTCTGGTCAGCCGACTGCACGTGCCGTGGGGCGTCGAGCTCGTCGTCGTCGACATGAGCGAGCTCGACCAGGTCCGGGCCGCGCTGCAGGGCGCCCCCCAGGACACCGTGCTCTGGGTCGAGACGCCGACCAACCCGCTCATGAAGATCGCCGACATCGCCGGACTCGCGACCCTCGGGCACGAGGCCGGTGCCCTCGTCGTCGTGGACAACACCTTCGCGTCGCCGTACCTGCAGCAGCCGTTGTCGCTCGGTGCCGACGTCGTCGTGTACTCGACGACGAAGTACCTGGGTGGACACTCCGACGTCGTCGGTGGGGCTGTCGTGCTCGCCGACCAGGAGCTCGCGGCGAAGGTGCAGTTCCTGCAGTTCGGCGCCGGTGCGATCTCGTCGCCGTTCGACGCCTTCCTGACCACCCGCGGCATCAAGACCCTGGCGGTCCGGATGGAGCGGCACTCCACGAACGCGCAGGCCGTCGCCGAGGCGCTCGTCGCCGCGCCGGGCATCGAGCGCGTCTACTACCCGGGCCTCTCCGACCACCCGGGGCACGACGTCGCCGCCCGCCAGATGCGCGGGTTCGGCGGGATGCTGTCCGTCGCACTGTCCGGCGGGCCGGACGCGGCCCGGCGCTTCGCGGAGTCCACGGAGCTGTTCGCGCTGGCCGAGTCGCTCGGGGGTGTGGAGTCGCTCATCGGGTACCCGAGCGAGATGACCCACGCCTCGGTGAAGGGCACGGAGCTCGCGGTGCCCGAGAACGTGGTGCGGCTGTCCGTCGGCATCGAGGACGCCGGTGACCTGATCGCGGATCTGCAGCAGGCGCTGACGCGCTGACGCGGATCTGCAGCAGGCGCTGACGCGCTGACGCGGATCTGCAGCAGGCGCTGACGCGCTGACGCGCATCGCGCGGGGTTCCCGCCCCGCGCCGTCGGCGGTGTCGTCCCTCGCCCCTACGATGAGCGGGTGAGCACCACGGCGACGAGGACGGGCCTGCTGAGCGGGCGGTACGCCCTCGCGACGATCGGCATGGTCGCCATCGTGGGCGTCGCGGCGTTCCAGAACCTGGCGATGACGACGATCATGCCGGTGATCAGTCGCGACCTGGACGGCGAGGCCCTGTACGCCCTGGCCTTCGCGGCACCGCTCGCGGCCGGGGTGCCCGGCATGGTGCTCGCCGGCAACTGGACCGACCGCGCCGGCGGCCGGATCGTCGCCTGGGTCTCCGCGCTGCTGTTCGCCGTCGGGACCGCCGTGGTCATGCTCGCGCCGACGATGGAGGTCTTCCTCGTCGGTCGACTCGTCGAGGGCTTCGGTGCCGGCGCGATCGACGTCGTGCTGTACGTGCTCGTCGCCCGGATCTTCCCCGCCGAGCTGCACGGACCGGTGTTCGCCGGGTTCGCGGCCGCCTGGGTGGTCCCGGCGCTCATCGGCCCGGCGATCGCCGGCATCGTCACCGACACGTGGAACTGGCACTGGGTCTTCGCGGGGGCGCTCGTGATCGCCGTGGGTGCGTTCAGCGTGCTCGTGCCGACACTCGGACGGCTGCAGGCACCGGCGGTCGAGCTGCGGCCGCCGTGGCAGCGGATCCGGATCGGGTGGTCGGTCGCCGCGGCCGTGTCGATCCTGCTGCTGAACGTCGCGCCGGACCTGACCCCGTGGGGGATGGTGGCCGCGGTCGTGGTCGGCCTGGTCGGGACGTGGTTCGCGCTGCGCCCGCTGCTGCCGACCGGTACCTTCCGCGCCGCCGCCGGACTGCCGTCGGTGGTGTTGCTGCGCGGGCTCGTGGCGGCGTCGTTCTTCGGCAGCGAGGCGTACGTGCCGTTCCTGCTGCAGGCGAAGCACGGCCTGTCCGCGTCGGCAGCGGGGCTCGCGCTGACCGTCGCCGCGCTCAGCTGGGCGGCCTCGAGCTGGGCGCACGGTCGGCTGGGGGAGCAGCGCCTGACCGCACGTCGGACCTTCGGCGTCGGACTCGCGCTCGTCCTGGTGAGCCTGCTGGCGGCCTTCGCGGTGGCGACGCTCGACCTGCCGTGGTGGGTGCTCGTCGCCGGCTGGTTCGTCGGCGGCGCGGGCATGGGGGCGATCTACCCGCGGACGTCGATGCTCACCCTGCGGTTCTCGGGCGAGGGTGACGACGGGTTCGCGAGCTCGGCGCTCACCATCGCCGACGCCGCCGGCAGTGTCATCGGCCTGGCGGTCACCGGGCTGCTGTTCACCGCGACCGGGGGTGCCGCGGGCACGGTGTCCTTCCCGCTGGTCTTCGCGGCGATGATCTGCTTCGCTGCACTGGCGGTCGCCGCGGTCCGGCGGCTCGGACCCGTCCCCGCGCCGGTGTCGTCGGCGTCACCGGACCGCGCGGCCGGGTAGCGTGGCAGACCGGACCGAAGAGGAGACTCCCGTGGTGCGCATCGTCGCTGCAGCCGTCGTCCTGACGGCCGCCCTCGCGCTGGCCGGGTGCCAGGGCACGACCTCCGCTGCTCCGACGCCGGTGCAGAGCACGGACCTGACCAGCTCCGACGGCGGGTTCGACAAGCAGGCCGTCATCGGCGTCGTGCTGCTCGACGACGACGCGGCCCTGGGCGAGGACCTGCGGACCGGCCTGGCCGATGCCGGGTTCCGTCCCGACGTCCGGGTCGCACCCGCGTCCGGTGCGGCGGCGTCCCAGCGGACCGCGGTCGCGCAGCTCGTCCGCAAGGGCGCCAAGGCCCTGCTCGTGCACGCGGCTCGGCCGTCCGCGCTCACCGGGGTGATCCAGACCGCGCACGACGCCGGCGTCGTGGTGGTGTCCCTGGGCGATCCGCTGCCGGCGAGCGGTACCGGCGGCGACGGTGTGTCGGCCGACTACCGGGTGCCCGCAGGAGCGGACGACGCAGACCTTGCGGCCACCGCGGTCGAGGTCGTGCAGTCCTTGCAGCGCGGCGAGAAGCCGGAGACCGAACCGAGCGACGGCGACACAACCGACGCCGAGTGAGCCGAGCCGCGCAACGCGGCGCCACCAGGCTGGTCAGCGCCGTGCCACTAGGCGGCTCAGCTCATCTCGTCCAGGCGACTCAGCTCAGCTCCACCAGGCCGGGAACGACAGCGTGATCGTCTCGACCAGCGCCTTCCGCGACCGTCGGGGCCCGGCGAGCCATGCCTCGATCGCCCCGACGAAGCCCTGCGCGACGTAGCCGGCGGCCACGTCGTCGAGGAGTTCCGGGCGTCGGTCGGCGTCGAGTTCGCGGATGTGCAGGGCGCTCGACTCGGTGAAGTGGCCCACGAGCAGCCGGTGCAGTGACGCGTCGTTCGGGTCCGGCAGCGCCTTGGCGTAGATGTCGCGGTGGGTGGTCACGTGCTCGACGACCGCGTTGATGCCCCGCCGTGTGATGGTCGCGAGCTCGCCCGCGTCGGCCCCGCGGGCGGCTGCGGCCCGTCGGTCGTCGGCGTCGTCCTGCCGGATGCGGTCGAGCTCCGGCGTCAGCACGTCGGCGAGCAGCGATCCGGGGGAGACCGCGTGCGAGTAGAACGTCGCGCGGTTGATTCCGGCGGCACGGGTGACGTCCGCGACGGTGATCTCGGAGACGGGGCGGTCGGCCGCCAGTCGCAGGATCGCTTCGCGCAGGGCGGCGGTCGTGTGCAGGATCCGGGCATCCACCATGACGCCCACCCCCTTCTGATCCGGTTCACCCGGAGGCCCCCGAGCAGTCCGACGGTACCGCATGGCTCGGGATCGGCACGCGGACGGCGGGTGGCAACACGCAGGCAATCCGTGCCGGCGGCGTCGGGAGTGTTCCGTCGGCCCGTAGGATGGTTCCGCGGACGAATCGATTCGATCGACGCCGCGATCACCTCCCCGCCCCTCACCGCCGAAGGACTCCTGCTCGTGACCGCGCCCGCCACCACCGGTTCGCTCCGGGTCGTCCTGCACCCCGGAGACTCCCTCTCCCGTGGGCAGCGACTCGTCTACGTCTTCGTCCTGGGCGCCCTGACAGCGCTCGGGCCGTTCACGATCGACCTGTACCTGCCGGCGTTCCCGGCGATCAAGGAGCAGTTCGGCGTCACCGACGGCGCCGTGCAGTTGACGCTCACGGCGACGACGCTCGGGTTCGCGTTCGGGCAGCTGCTCGTCGGGCCGTGGAGCGACAAGGTCGGCCGCCGGTTGCCGCTCATCATCGCGACCACCGTGCACATCGCTGCGTCGATCGGCGCGGCGACTGCTCCCGACATCGAGCTCCTCGCGGTGTTCCGCGTGCTCCAGGGCATGGGCGCGGCCGCCGGCGGTGTCGTCGCGATGGCCACCGTGCGCGACCTGTTCGGCGGCAAGCCGCTCGTCCGGATGCTGTCGCGCTTGGCGATGGTGAACGGGCTGGCGCCGATCCTCGCGCCGCTCATCGGCTCGCAGATGCTCCAGTTCACCAGCTGGCGCGGCATCTTCGTCTTCCTCGCCTGCTACGGCCTGGCCGTGGTGATCGCGTCGATCCTGCTCATCGTCGAGACCCTGCCCCCGGCCCGTCGTCGCGAGGCCGGCCACTCCACGATCGGTCAGCGGTACAAGGCGCTGTTCTCCGACCGGATCTTCGTGGGGGTCGCGCTCATCGGGGCGATGGTGTTCAGCGGGTTGTTCTCGTACCTCAGCTCGTCGCCGTTCCTGTTCCAGGGCGTCTACGGACTCGACGCCCAGCAGTACGGGCTGCTCTTCGCGGTGAACTCGGTGGGCGTCGTGCTCGGTGTGCAGATCTCCGCGCGGTTGGCGCAGCGCGTGGGGCCGCAGTGGATCCTGGCGTGCTCGACGGCGACCCTGTTCCTGGCGTCGATCGCGATCATCGTGCTCGACCAGCTCGGTGCGGGGCTCGTGGGCGTGCTCGTGCCCCTGTGGTTCTTCATCGCGGCGTGCGGGTTCTCGTTCCCTCTCGTCCAGGTCATCGGCCTGGCTGCGCACGGCAAGGAGGCCGGAACGGCGGCGTCGCTGCTCGGCGCCCTGAACTTCGGCGTCGCCGGCCTGATCTCGCCGATCGTCGGTTGGCTCGGCATCACCACCGCGACCCCGATGGCGATCGTGATGGCCTCGACCTCGGTGATGGCCATCCTGATCCTGTGGTTCGTGGTGCGGCCCCGGACGGTTCCCGAGCTCACGCACTGACGGGTTCTCCACAGCTGCCCGGAACAGCCGGACAGCGGCCCCCGCGCGTCCATAGGCTGTGCCCATGAGTGACGCGGTGGAGCAGGCACGGGCAGCGGCCGAGGCCGCCAAACAGGCAGCGGACGAGGCACGCCGGTTGGCCGACGAAGCCGTGCAGCGGGCCGAGGAGCTCGCGGCCGCGCTCGCGGCACAAGCACAAGCACAAGCACTCACGCCGGACGCCGAACCGGCGGTCGCCGAGTCACCGGCACCCTCCGGACAGGAGGCCCGGCTCGCCCCCGACGCGGAGCCCGCCGCCGCCACCCCACCGGCTCCAGAGCCCACCACCGCAGGACCCACCGCAGCCGTCCCGGACGACGCGGCGGCGGCCCCCGACGCGGCCGTCCCGGCACCGGCGGACGCCCCTGCGGCCGGCACCGCGGCTCCCGGCAGTGGCGGGGGCCCGCTCGGACCGGACGCCGTCGCCGCGATCCGCACCGGCTACACCGTCGAGGGGCAGGCGCTCGAACTCGGTGCCCTGGTGAACGGCGAGGCGCAGCCCGACGTCCAGGTCCGCATCCCGCTCGGCATGCTGAACCGACACGGGCTGGTCGCCGGCGCGACCGGTACCGGCAAGACCCGCACGCTGCAGGTCCTCGCCGAACAGATCGCGGCGAGCGGCGTGCCGGTCTTCGCGGCCGACATCAAGGGCGACCTGTCCGGGCTCGCGGTGGTCGGGCAGGGGAACGAGAAGCTGTTCGCGCGCACCGTGGGCATCGGCCAGCAGTGGCAGGGTGTCGCGAGCCAGGCGGAGCTCTTCTCGCTCGGTGGTCAGGGCACGGGCGTGCCGATCCGCGCGACGGTGTCCGGGTTCGGGCCGTTGCTGCTGTCGAAGGTGCTCGGCCTGAACGACACCCAGGAGTCCTCGCTCGGACTGGTGTTCCACTACGCCGAGCAGGCCGGGTTGCCGCTCGTCGACCTGGCCGACCTGCGGAGCGTGCTGACGTTCCTGGTGGGCGACCAGGGCAAGGGTGAACTCGCCGAGCTCGGTGGTCTGTCGAAGCAGACCGCCGGGGTGATCCTGCGCGAGCTCATCACGTTCGCCGACAAGGGTGCCGACCAGTTCTTCGGCGAGCCCGAGATCGACACGCAGGTGTTCCTGCGCACGGCGGCGGACGGCCGGGGGATCGTCAGCCTGCTCGAGGTCCCGGGCGTGCAGGACCAGCCCGAGGTCTTCTCGACCTTCCTGATGTGGCTACTGGCCGACCTGTTCAACGAACTGCCGGAGGTCGGCGACCAGGACAAGCCGAAGCTGGTGTTCTTCTTCGACGAGGCACACCTGTTGTTCAGCGGGGCGTCGAAGGACTTCACGGACCAGATCGTGCGGACCGTGCGGTTGATCCGGTCGAAGGGCGTCGGGATCTTCTTCGTGACCCAGACCCCGAAGGACGTGCCGAACGACGTCCTGGCGCAGCTCGGGTCGCGCATCCAGCACCAGCTGCGGGCGCACACCCCCGACGACGCGAAGGCGCTCCGGGCGACGGTGTCGACCTACCCGTCGAGCGACTACGACCTGGGCGAGGTGCTGACCTCGCTCGCGACCGGCGAGGCGATCGTCACCGTCATGAACGAGAAGGGCGCGCCGACGCCGGTCGCGTGGACCCGGTTGCGCGCGCCGCAGGGCTCGATGGACCCGATGCCCGCCGCCGAGATGCAGTCGCGGGTGCAGGCATCACCGTTGCTCGCGACGTACGGCACCCGGGTGGACCCGGACTCGGCGCACGAGATGCTGGCACGTCGGATGGAGGCAGCTGCTGCCGAGGCGGCGGCGGCGGACGCGCAGAAGGACGCAGGCCTCGCGGCGGCCGAGGCCGAGAAGGAAGCCGCGCGGGCGGCGGCGACCGCGGCCAAGGAGGCCGCGGCGCAGGCCAAGCAGGAGGAACGCGAGCGGGCTGCTGCGCAGAAGGAGTACGAGCGGACGCAGCGCGAGTTCGAGAAGGCCGAGCGGGCTGCGGCGTCGCGGCGTTCGGACCGGTCGGGGCGGAGCACGCGGACGACGACCTCACGGAAGGCGGACGACCCGCTGTCGGACCTGCTCGGGTCACGGCTCGGCGGCACGATCGCGAAGGAGGTCGTGCAGGGGATCTTCTCGACGCTGCGCCGACGTCGGTGACGTCCAGCAGCGCCGAGCGTCAGCGACCGAGCAGGCCGGTGAACTCGACGACGAGCAGACCCAGGACGACGAGTGCTGCCACGCCGCCGACGAGCAGGTAGGCCGGCCGCTGTTCGTACCAGGCGCGGCTCGACGGGTAGCGCTTCGCGAAGACCCGGGCCGAGACCGGACGTGCCTCTTCCGTCACCTGGACGCCCAGGGCGTCGACGACCTGGGCGAGCCCGTCGTCGCCCCACACGTCGGCACGGATGCGGAACAGGTGTGCGCCCGTCGCGTCGAACGCCACGAGCTCGCGCATGGTGCGGTCGACCGAGCTGCCGTAGGTGGTGGCGAGCACCAGGCTGTGCACACGGTCGCGGGGGATCCGACGGTGCGCGGTGACCACGCCCCGGATCGTCAGGCCGTCGGGGTCGATGCCGATGTACGCCGTGCTCAGTCGGACGAAGACCACGCCCACGAGGACCGCCAGCGCGACGACCACGGTCGCGACCATCGCCCACGTCCGGAACGGGAACGACACCCAGACCAGGGCGACGGCGAGCGGCACGGCCGAGAACACGATGCTCAGCGCAGTCGAACGGACCAGGGACCGGCGGGGGCGGAGGACGACGTCGTACACGGTGGCACGCAGGTGCGGCGTCGCTGGCACCGTCATGTCCCCCATGCGCGTCTCCTGAACCCTCGGGTCTCCCGGGCACGCCGAATCGGCCGCCCTGCGAGCGACGCCCCTGCCGCTCGATGCACCGCGGTCGACTCGTCCCGGAGTCGTCCGCTCCGGCAAGCATAGGCGCACGACGGGGACCGGGGACAGCCCGTTCCACCCCGGATCGGCGTTTGACGGCCAGTCCTTGGCGAACAGGGGACAGGTGGGTCCGCCGCGTGGGGGACCAGCCGACGCGACCACGACGAGCGCCGCCCGGAACGACGAAGGCCCCGCACTCGGTGCGGGGCCTTGCTGGCGGAGAATGGGGGATTCGAACCCCCGAGGGCTTGCACCCAACACGCTTTCCAAGCGTGCGCCATAGGCCACTAGGCGAATTCTCCTTGCGCTGTCTCGCGACGGCGACACCCAATGGTACAGGTTCCCGGGGGTGCTCACGACCGTGTGTCGTGGAGGCGGGTGCTCCCAGTTGTCGTGACATGTCCGGCGACTACCCTGGGACGCGTGTCGACCCGCATCTACATCACGTCAGCAGAAGGGCACACGGGCAAGAGCACCGTCGCCCTCGGTGTCCTCGAGACCCTCGCGCGCTCCGTCGGC
Source organism: Curtobacterium sp. VKM Ac-2884 (assembly GCF_015350945.1). Lineage (NCBI taxonomy): Bacteria > Bacillati > Actinomycetota > Actinomycetes > Micrococcales > Microbacteriaceae > Curtobacterium > Curtobacterium sp. VKM Ac-2884. The sequence continues at coordinate 217,747 of NZ_JADKSA010000001.1, read as the reverse complement.
CGCGTCGGCGTGTTCCGCCCGGTCGCCCGCTCGGTCGCCGAACCCGACTACGTGCTCGAACTGCTGCTGCAGCACACCGCGGTCGGGATCTCGTACGACGACGCCGTGGGGGTCACCTACGACGACGTCCACGCGGATCCGGACGCCGCGCTCGGCACCATCGTGAACCGCTTCGCCCAGGTGGAGCGCCAGTGCGACGCGGTGGTCGTGCTCGGGTCCGACTACACCGACGTCGGCAGCCCCACCGAGCTGTCGTTCAACGCGAAGGTCGCTGCGAACCTCGGTGCCCCGGTGCTCCTCGTCCTCGGTGGTCGTGACGCCGCCGAGCGCGGTGCCCGCACACCCGAGGGGATGGCGCAGGTCGCGGACGTCACGACGAGCGAGCTCCGGGCGGCACACGCGCAGCTGTTCGGCGTCGTCGTGAACCGCGCCGACCCCGAGGCCCTCGCCGCGATCGTGGCGAGTGTCGAGCGGGCCGTGCACGACGACCACCCGGACGTGCCCGTGTGGGCGATCCCGGAGGACCGCGTCCTCGTCGCCCCGACCGTCCGCGCGCTGCTGCAGGCGACCGACGCCACCCTGGTGCGCGGGGACGACGCCCTGCTCGACCGCGAGGCACTCGGCACCGTCGTCGCCGGCATGAGCATGGAGAACGTCCTGCCGCGCCTGATCGAGGGCGGCATCGTCGTGGTCCCCGGTGACCGCAGCGACGTGCTCATCGCGACCCTGCTGGCGAACCAGTCGGACACGTTCCCGAGCCTGGCCGGCGTGATCCTGAACGGCGGGTTCGAGACCGCACCGCAGATCTCCCGGCTGCTCGAGGGGCTGTCGAGCTCGCTGCCGATCGCGCAGAACGACCTGGGCACGTACGACACCGCCCTCCGCATCACGCAGACCCGCGGGCGCCTGGCGGCGGACTCGCCCCGCAAGGCCGACCTCGCGCTCGCCCTGTTCGAGCAGCACGTCGACGCAGAATCCCTGCGCGACCGTCTGCAGCTCACGCCGTCCGGCGTCGTCACGCCGCTCATGTTCGAGCACGGGCTGCTCGACCGGGCCCGGGGGTACGGCAAGCACATCGTGCTGCCCGAGGGTGAGGACGACCGCATCCTCCGCGCGGCGTCGACGCTGCTCGCCCGCCAGGTCTGCGAGCTGACGATCCTCGGCGACCCCGCCGCGATCCGCACCCGCGCGACCGAGCTCGGACTCGACCTCGACGCCGCCCAGCTCGTGTCGCCGTTCGACCCCGAGCTCCGCGAACGCTTCGCCGAGGAGTACACCCGGCTCCGCGCACACAAGGGGATGTCGATCGAGCTCGCGCGCGACACCGTGACCGACGTCTCGTACTTCGGCACGATGATGGTCCAGCTCGGACTCGCCGACGGCATGGTCTCCGGCGCGAAGCACACCACCGCGCACACCATCCGGCCGTCCTTCGAGATCATCAAGACCCGTCCGGACACCTCGATCGTGTCGAGCGTGTTCCTGATGGCGCTCGCCGACCGCGTCCTGGTCTACGGCGACTGCGCGGTGATCCCGGACCCGACGAGCGAACAGCTCGCCGACATCGCGATCTCGTCGGCCGAGACGGCGACCCAGTTCGGCATCGACCCCCGCGTCGCGATGCTCAGCTACTCGACCGGCGACAGCGGCACCGGCGCCGACGTCGACAAGGTCCGCGCCGGCACCGCCTTCGTGCGCGAACGCCGTCCCGACCTGCTCGTCGAGGGCCCGATCCAGTACGACGCCGCTGCGGACCCGACGGTCGCGAGCACGAAGATGCCGGACTCCCCGGTGGCCGGCAAGGCGACCGTCTTCATCTTCCCGGACCTCAACACGGGCAACAACACGTACAAGGCCGTGCAGCGCTCCGCCGGAGCGGTCGCCATCGGGCCGGTCCTGCAGGGCCTGCGCAAGCCGATCAACGACCTCTCCCGCGGCGCCCTCGTCAGCGACATCGTGAACACCGTCGCGATCACCGCGATCCAGGCCGGCACCGCGTCCGACGCGGCCTGACCTGCGCGACGCACACCGCGCCTCCCGTCCGGCCGACCAGGCCATGAGCAGAAAGCGACACCACCCGTGACCGCAGCCCTCGTCGTGAACTCCGGATCGAGTTCGTTCAAGTACCAGCTCATCGAACTCGAGGGGGAGCGCACGCTCGCCTCCGGGCTCGTGGAGCGCATCGGCGAGTCGGCCGGCGCGTGGAAGCACACGAACGCGCTGACGGGGGAGTCGTCGTCGAACGACGCCGCGTCCGTGCCGGACCACGCCGCTGGGTTCCAGGCGATGATCGACGCGTTCGCCAAGGTCGGTCCGTCGTTCGACGAGCACCCGCCGGCGGTCGTCGGCCACCGCGTCGTGCACGGCGGCACCACCTTCGACCGCGCAACGGTGGTGACGGACGACGTCGAACGACAGATCGAGGCGCTGAACAGCCTCGCGCCGCTGCACAACCCGGCGAACCTCGAGGGGATCCGGGCCGCGAAGCAGGTGTTCTCCGACGTGCCGCACGTCGCCGTGTTCGACACCGCGTTCCACCAGACCATGCCGCCGCACGCGTACACGTACGCGATCCCGGCCGACCTGGCGGCGAAGTACTCCATCCGCCGCTACGGCATGCACGGCACGAGCCACAAGTACGTCTCCGAGCAGGCCGCGGTCTTCCTCGACCGCCCGCTGTCCGAGCTGAAGACCATCGTGCTGCACCTGGGCAACGGTGCCTCGGCCGCGGCGATCGACGGCGGGAAGTCGATCGAGACGTCGATGGGGCTCACGCCGCTCGAAGGTCTCGTCATGGGCACCCGCTCCGGTGACCTCGACCCCGCCGTCCTGCTGCACCTGCACCGCGAGGCCGGGCTGTCCTTCGACGAGCTCGACACCATGCTCAACAAGCAGTCCGGGCTGCTCGGCCTCACCGGCAACGGCGACATGCGCGACGTCCAGGACGCCGCCCTCAACGGCGACGAGGTCGCCGAGGCGGCGCTCGCCGTGTACCGCCACCGGATCCGCCGCTACGTCGGCGCTTACACGGCGCAGCTCGGCGGGCTCGACGCGGTGGTCTTCACCGCCGGCGTCGGCGAGAACAACGCGCTGCTGCGCCGGCGCGTGCTCGCCGGGCTCGAGCACCTGGGCATCGAGATCGACGCGGACCGCAACGAGCTGGGATCCCGGGAGGCCCGGGTCATCTCCACGGACACGTCACGTGTCGCGGTGCTCGTCATCCCGACGAACGAGGAACTGGAGATCGCCCGGCAGTCGGCTGCGGTCGCGCTCTGACGCGGGGCGGGCTGCGCGGTGTGCGCTGCGCTGCGCGGCCTGTTGTCAGCACGGTGCGGCCTGGGTGGGCTGGTGCGGGGTTGGTGGCTGGGTGCGCGCTTGTGGCGCGGCACGGAGCGTGCAAGCTCGCACGGGGTGACGAGGTGCGCACGGTGTGGACGGGAGGCGCGGGGCGGGCTGGCGCCGTGCCTCCCGTCCGGCGCTGGGTCGCGGTCACGGCACGGTGCGGCCTGCATGGGCTGGTGCGGGGTTGGTGGCTGGGTGCGCGCTTGTGGCGCGGCACGGAGCGTGCAAGCTCGCACGGGGTGACGAGGTACGCACGGTGCGGACGGGACGCGCGCCTCAGGACAGGGCGTCGAGGGCCGCGGGGATCGGCGTGTTGCCGCTCGTGACCTCGAACTGGACCCCGACCGCAGAGTCGTCGAGCAGCGCGTGCAGCACGACCGTGGCGACGTCGGCACGGGGGATCGAGCCGCGCGGGACGGTCCGCCCGACGTCCACCGTTCCTTGCGGCGGCGTGTCGAGCAGGCCTCCCGGACGCACGATCGTCCACCGCAGCCGTCGAGCGCGCAGGTTCGCGTCGGCCTCGGCCTTCGCCCGGAGGTAGACCTGGAACACGGCGGCGTCGTCCTTCGCAGGGACCACCGCGGCCTCGGCGTCGTAGGTGTCCGCCGCCATCGCCGACACCATCACGTAGCGGTCGATGCCGGCGCGCTCCGCGGCGTCCGCGAGCAGGATCGCGCCGTCCCGGTCGACGGTGAGCTTGCGCTCCGCGCCGCTGTTCGGGCCGGCACCGGCGGCGAAGACCACGGCGTCGACCCCGCGGAGGCGCAGTGCCAGGTCGTCGTCGCCGAGCTGTTCGAGATCCGCGACGATCGCCGTGGCACCCTGCTGCTCCACGTCGGCGACGTGCGCGGGGTTGCGGACGATCGCGACGGCGTCGTGTCCGGCGTCGGTGATCTGGCGGGCGAGGAGCAGTGCGATCTGGCCGTGTCCTCCGGCGATGGCGATCTTCATGTGTCAATCCTGCCCGGTCGCATCCGGTAGAGTTGTCGGCGGCTCCTCACGTGACGCCATCCAGGTGAACTCCCCCAGGGCGGAAACGCAGCAAGGGTAGCCGGGCTCTGGCGGGTGCGTGGGGAGTCTTTTCTGTCTCCGCGCGTCTCCGCATGTCTGTTTCGTAACGGGTTGCGGACAGCAACCTGATCGTGTGTAAAGATCTGCCTCAGGAATCCCCAACCAGGATTCCTGACTCCACCGCCTCACCAGCGGGGGAGATCCGAGGATCAGGTGGCGGGTGCGCTCGCCAGGATGAGAGACACGCATGCGCAGGCACGCGTCGCAGCGCGGTACCCGGGTACCGACCGCAGCGAACAACTGGACACGACGGATCATCGATGCTGGCGACCGAGCTCGACGACGAGCATCGGACGATCGGCGTCTCCTCCTGCGCGGCAGTGTCATCGCCACGGTGACGGCGCTCGTCGCCGCCACCGTGGCGATCCAACCGGCGGCGGCGGCACAGACCGACGTCGCCGAGGGCGAGGGCGTCCTGCTCAGCGGCTCCGGGATCGTCAACGTCGACGACATCGCCCAGCTCGGTGGCGCGTACTCCGCACGCGGGGTGACCACGGGCGGCGGCACCACGAACCAGCCGCTGAACCTCACCGCCCTGAACGCGGTGGGCGTGGACCTGGGCAACGACATCGACCTGCTCGGCACCAACGGCATCCTCACGCTCGGGGTGGACGGGCAGTACGCCACCACCTCGGCATCGGGGGCCACGGCGTCGTCCGGCCTGCTGACCAACGACGGCGGCATCGGGGTCGGCACGGGACTCGGCACCGGAGCCAGCACCCTGAACCTGAACCCGCTGTTCTCGCGGGTGGGCGCGGACACCACGGTGCTGTCGAACGCGCAGCTGCAGATCGGTGCCCTGGCGTCCCGCATCCAGTCCACGCGCGGCGCCACGGTCGGCACCACGACCGACTACCGCATCGCCGGCGCGAACCTGAACCTCACCAGCCCCGCGGTTGCAGGCCTGACGACGTCGCTGCGGACCGACCTGCGCACGCTCTCGAACTCCGTGAACACCACGGTCGGGGCGAACGGCGCGCTGTCCGGCACGACGACGGCGCTGACCGCCGAGCTCCAGCGGCTGCTCCGGTCCACGGCCCTCGGACTCGTCAACCTCAACGGCACGAACGTCACCGCCTCGGTCAACCTCAACCTCGACGGCACGCTCGAGCAGGTGCTCGCACAGCCGCTGACGGACGGCGCGGTGACGATCACGCCGGCGACCGGCGCGATCACCGTCGACCTCGACAAGCTGACGACACTGAACAACCAGCCCGCGAACACCCCGGTCCTGACCGAAGCGGCCGTCAGCTCGATCAACCAGAGCATCACGACGATCCTCGGCACCCAGCTGCCGACCGCGCTGCAGACCGCCGTCGTGAACACGATCAACTCGACCGCGGTGGCCGTGAACGTCACCGCCAACGTCAACGTGGCCGGCGTCCCGCTCACCGCCCTGGCGCTCCGGGCGGACACCACGCTCGGCGCCCTGGCCGGCACCGCCCCGGCGAACGCCACCGTCACCGCGACCGGCGGCCCGCTCGGGCTGACCGTCCTCGGGAACCTGCTCGCCCCCGCCGTGAACTCCATCGTGGTCCCGGCACTGCAGACCATCGTGCGGCCGCTCGTCACCGGCACGGCCCTGACGACCCTCGGCACCACGCTCACCGCGACGACCACCGCGGTGTCCACGCTGCTGCGCCCCGTCGTGCTGCTGCTCCGTCAGGTGGTCGACCTGACCGTGAACGCACAGGACACCACCACGGGCTTCCGCGACGCACGCGGGTACGACCCGGGATCGCGCAGCGTGCACGCCCTCCGGCTCTCGGTGCTGCCGGGCGCGAACGTCGCCACCGTCGACCTCGCCACCTCGACCGTCCGGGCGACGGCCATCGCTCCGCCGACCATCACGGCCCCGACGACGAACCAGCAGTTCAGTGTCCCCTCGGCCTCGTCCACCCGGAGCATCACCGTCAGCGGTGCCGGTGAGCCGGGCGCGACCATCGCCGTGAGCCTCGGCGGCGGACGCACCGGCACGGCCACCGTGGCGGCGAACGGCACGTGGACGACCTCGATCCCGAACGTCCCGATCGGCGACCACACGGCCACGGCGAACCAGACGGTCAACGGGACGGCGGCGGGCTCCGCGGCCCAGACCTTCTCGGTCGTCGCGCAGCAGGCACTGACCATCACGACCCCGACGGCCGGTCAGACCTTCACGACCACCGGGACGACCACGCCGGTGACCCTGACGGGCACGGCGACCGCCAACGCGCGGATCGACGTCGACCTCGGTGGCGCCCGCACGGCGACCACCACGGCGAACGGCAGCGGCGCCTGGAGCGTCACCGTGCCCGGCGTCCCCGTGGGCGACCAGACCGCGAGCGTGACCCAGACGGTCGGCGACACGACCTCGAACCCCGTCACCCGCGCGTTCCGCGTCGTGGCCGCCGCGGGCCTGACGGTCGACACCCCGACGGCGGACCAGGACTTCCCGCTCGCGGGCGACACCCGCTCCATCCCGTTCTCGGGCAGCGCGCAGCCGGGGGCCCGCGTGGACGTGGACCTCGGCGACGGCCTGACAGCGACCACCACGGCGAACGCCGGCGGCACGTGGTCGACGAGCGTCACCGGCGTCCCTGCGGGTGACCGCACGGCGCAGGTGACCCAGACGGTCGGTGGCACCACGAGCAGCCCGGTCGAGCGCGACTTCACGGTGACGGCGGCTCCGGGGCTGACCATCGACGAACCGGCCGACGGCAGCACGATCACCGTCGCGGACGCGACGTCGACGACCCCGGTCACGGTCTCCGGCTCCGCCGCCCCGAACGCGCGGGTCGCGGTCGGCATCGGCGGCTCGTTCACCACCGCGGTGGACGCGGACGACGACGGCGACTGGACGGCGACCTTCGTGGGCGTCCCGACCGGCGACCGCGCGGTCACGGCACGGCAGACCGTCGACGGCACGACCTCGGCGCCGGTGACCTCGACCTTCACCATCGCGGCCGGTGACCCGATCGCGATCACCTCGCCCGACGACGGTGACGTGGTCACGGTCCTCGACGCGGACACCACGGCCGACCTCGAGCTGACCGGCACTGCCGAGGGCGGAGCCGAGGTCCGGGTCTCGCTCGGTTCCGGGCGCACCGCGACGACCACGGCCGAGGACGACGGCTCGTGGACCGTCACCGTCCAGGACGTCCCGGTCGGTCGGTACACGATCGCGGCGACGCAGACGGTGAACGGCACCACCTCGCCCGCCGTCCGTCAGGTCGTCACCGTGCAGGCGGGCGCTCCGCTCGCCGTGACCGCCCCGGTGCAGGACGCGACCGTCACGGTCGCGACCGACGACTCGGAGGTGGACGTCACGGTGCGGGGGACCGCCCAGCCGGACGCCGACGTCGAGGTCGTCCTGGACGACGGCGACGCGGTCGCCACGACGGCGAACGCGCAGGGCGCCTGGTCGGTGACCCTGTCGGACGTCGGCACGGGCGACCACACCGCCTCGGTCACGCAGACAGTCGGCGGAGCGACCTCGGCGCCGATCGACCGCGACTTCACGGTCGAGGCCGGCGACGCCCTGGTCATCGAGGCTCCGGGCGATGCGCAGGAGATCCCGGCGGGCACCGGCGGACAGGCGAACGTCGTCGTCCGGGGGACCGCCGAGCCGGGCGCGACCGTCGCTGTGACGATCGACGACGCGGACGCCGTCGAGGTGGTCGCGGACACGGCGGGCAACTGGGCGGTCCCGAGCACCCAGCTCGGCATCGGCGACCACACCGTCACCGCGGTCCAGACCGTGAACGGCACCGACGGTCCCGTCGTCACGCGGGACTTCACCGTCGTGCCGGGCAACGCGATCGTGATCGACACCCCGGCGAGCGGCACCCGCTTCGTCGTGGTCGACGACGACGCCACCGCGACGGTCCGGATCACGGGCTCGGCCGAACCGCTGGCCGCCGTCTCCGTCTCGGTCGGACCGGGCACGCAGTTCACCACGACCGCGGACGCCGACGGCGCGTGGGCCGTCGACGCCACCGGCCTCGCCCCCGCGGGTGTGTACACGGTGACGGCGAGCCAGGAGATCGAGGACGTCGTCACGAGCGCGATCCCGACGACCTTCCAGGTCGTCACGGCGAACGCACTGACCATCACGGCTCCGAGCGCGGACCCGATCACCGTGGCCGGCCCGGACGTCGAGCGCGACGTCACCGTCTCCGGCACCGGTCAGCCCGGAGCCCGGGTCACCGCGTCGATCGCCGGCGCGGCCGACCAACTGGACACGATCGCGGCCGACGGGACCTGGTCGGTGACGTTCCCGGACCTCGGCGTCGGACCGCACCCCGTGTCGGTGACGCAGACGCTCCCGGGCACCGTGTCCGACCCGAGCACCTCGGCACCGGACCAGCGCACGATCACGATCGAGGCCGCCGACGCGGTGTCGGTGACCTCGCCCGACGCCGACGACGTCCTGCTCGTGCCGGACGCGGACGCGACGCGTGACGTCGTCGTCTCGGGGACGGCTGAGCCGGACGCGCCGGTCACGGTGCGGCTCGGCGGCAGCACGCAGACCACCACCGCGACCGGCGACGGTGACTGGACGGTCACGTTCGGTGGGGTCGGTGTCGGTACCCCGACGCTCACCGCGACCCAGACCGTGGGCGGGACCACTGCCTCCAGTCCGACCCAGACCGTCACGGTGCGGGCGGGGACGGCCCTGACCATCGCGACCCCCGAGGACGGCGACGTCCTGACGGTCGCGGACGCGGCGGGCACCGCCGACGTCGCGGCGAGCGGCCTCGCGCAGGCCGACGCCGAGGTCACGGTGCGGCTCTCCACCGGCGAGACCCAGACGGTCAGGGCCGACGACGACGGCGCCTGGCAGGCGACGTTCGCGGACGTACCCGTGGGCGACCACCGCGTCACCGCGACCCAGGTCGTCGGCGGCCAGACGTCGTCGCCGGTCACGGCGGCGGTGTCGGTCCGTGCCGGTTCCCCGCTCGTCGTCTCGACGCCCGCCGCTGCCACCACCGTCACGGTCGCCGACGGCGACGCCACCACCGACGTCGACTTCGCCGGCACCGGCCAGCCCGGCGCGACCGTCACGGTCGACCTGGGCGACGGCGGCAGCGCGGCGGTTCGGGTCGACCAGCAGGGACGGTGGTCGACCACGGTCGACGACGTGCCGACCGGATCGTGGACGGCCTCGGTCACGCAGGCGGTCAACGGCACCACGAGCGCCGCGGTCGAACGACCGGTGTCGGTCGTGGCCGCCGCCGCGCTCACGATCCGGCAGCCGGCCGACGACCCGATCACGGTCGCCGACGACGACGCCACGACGACCGTGACGGTCGCCGGCGACGCCGAGCCGGGCTCCACCGTGACGGTCACGGTCGACGACCGCGACCCCGTCGAGGTCACCGCGGGCGACGACGGCTCGTGGACGGTCGACGTCCCCGACCTCGGAGTCGGCGAGCACACCGTCGAGGTGACCCAGACCGTCGACGGCTCCACCTCGACCACGCCGGCCTCGACCACCTTCGAGATCGTGCCGGGCGCCCCCGTCGTGATCGACGAACCGACCGTCGGCCAGGAGTACACGGTCGCCGGTGAGGACGCGACCACCGCGGTCGACGTAAGCGGCACCGCACAGCCCGGAGCGACCGTCGTGGTCGACCTCGGCGGCGGCCGCAGCGAGTCGACCACCGCGGACGACGACGGCGCCTGGAGCGTCACCGTCCCCGGGGTGCCGGCCGGCAACCGGACCGTGAGCGTCACCCAGCGCGTGGGCGACACGGAGTCGGCTCCGGTGACGGTCCGCATCCGCGTCCTCGTCGCCGCCCCGATCACGATCGCCACACCGGCGGACGGTTCGACGGTGCGGGTCGCGCAGCGTGACTCGGTCGTCACCCTCACCGCGGGCGGCGCGGCCGAGCCCGGTGCGCAGGTCCGCGTCACGATCGACGGGGGCGACCCCACGACCGTGACCGCGACCGACGCGGGCACCTGGACCCTCGCGCTGCCGGGCCTGGACGTCGGGGAGCACACGATCCGCGCGACCCAGACGGTCGACGGCTCCACGTCCGAGCAGGTCCGGAGCACCTTCACGGTGGCGCCCGGTGCCGCCCTGACCGTGACCGCCCCGGCCGACGACGCGACCTTCACCGTGCCGGACTCCGACCCGACCGCGACCGTCCCGGTCAGCGGCCAGGGCCAGCCCGGCGTCGACGTCCGGATCGTGCTGGACGACGACGACCCGGTGACGGTGCGGGTCGGGTCCGACGGCCGCTGGTCGACGAGCCTGACCGGCGTGCCGGCTGGTGACCACACCGTGTCGGTCACCCAGGTCGTGAACGGGACCACGTCGTTCCCGGTCGAGCGCGACGTCACCGTCGTGGTCGCCGAGGCGGACGCGATCGTCGTCACGGCTCCGGCCGACGGCACCGCGTACCGCGTGCTCGGCGGACGGACGGACGTCCGCGTGGTCGGCACCGCGGCGCCGAACGCCGCGGTCTCGGTGCGCATCGACGGCGGCACCGCGGTCACGGCGACCGCGGACGACGACGGCGACTGGGCGGTCACCGTGCCGGACGTCGGCACCGGTCCGCACACGATCGCCGCCAGCCAGACGGTCGACGGCGCCACGACGGACGCGCCGGAGGTCGGCTTCCGGGTGACCGCGGCGACCCCGGTCGCCGTGACGAGCCCGACCGACGGACAGGTGGTCCCGACGACCGGCACGACCGCGTCGATCCCGGTGAGCGGCACGGCCGAGCCCGGGGCGACGATCACGGTCGACATCGACGGACGGACCGCGACGACGACCGCCGGCGACGACGGGTCGTGGACGGTCACGGTCGGTGGCGTGCCGGCAGGCGAGCACACGGTGTCGGTGACGCAGACGGTCGGCGGTCGGACCCCCGACCCGGTGACCAGCGCCGTCACCGTCGTGGTCGCCCAGGCGACCGACATCACGATCACCAGCCCGGCCCCGGGTCAGCTCATCCCCGCGAACGGTCCCGGCGACACCGGATCCTTCACGGTGACCGGGCACGCGACCCCGGGGACGACGGTGACGGTGACCCTGTCGAACGGCCAGGTGCGCACCACGACCGCCGACGCGGACGGCGACTGGAGCGTCACGTTCGACCGCGTGCCCGAGGGTGCGTGGACGATCCGTGCGACCCAGTCCGTGAACGGCACGACGACCGCCGCACCCGAGGTGCCGATCGTCGTCGACGCGGTGGACCCGCTCGCGGTCACGTCGCCCACGCCGGGCGCGCACCAGACGGCCTCGGCCGCCGGGTACGTCGACTGGCTGGTCACCGGCACCGCCGAGCCGGGAGCGACCGTCACGGTCGTCGCCGACGACGGGACACCGGTCACCACGACGGCTGACGAGGCCGGCGCCTGGTCGGTGACGGTCCGGCTCGCGGTCGGTCCGCACACCCTCCGGATCACCCAGACGGTGGCGGGTGCGACCTCGGCCGTCCAGACGATCAGCGTCGTGGTGGACGCCGCCACCGTGACGCCGGGTGACCCCGGGACGCCGGGTGACCCCGGGACGCCGGGCGACCCCGGAACGCCGGGGAACCCCGGTACGCCGGGAACGCCGGGTACGCCTGGAACCCCGGGGACGCCCGGCCTGCCGGGCACGCCCGGTGCGCCCGGCAACCCGGGCAACGGCACGGGTGCCGGCACCGGGTCCGGCACCGGCCCCGGCGGACTCGCCTGGACCGGCGCGGAGATCGCCCCGATCGCCGGGACGGCAGCCGGACTCGTGGTCCTCGGGTTCCTGCTGCTGGGGCTCTCCCGCCTGGCCAGGGGTGCCCGCCGCCGCAGCCGCGGCTGAGCCCGAGCAGCGTCACGCACCGCGCCTCCTGTCCGACCCCGTGTCGGCCGGGAGGCGCGGTGCCGTCCGTGCGCTCGGCCCACCCCGCGCAGGCGGTCCGGTCCAGTGCCCGTGGACCTGTGGAGGGGCACGCGGGTGTCGGTCGTCCCGGCTACCCTGGTCGCGTGGTCACCGCCCTGTATCGCCGTTACCGGCCCGAGAACTTCGCCGAGCTGATCGGGCAGTCGCAGGTCACCGACCCGCTCCGCACGGCGCTCCGCACCAACCGCGTCAACCACGCCTACCTGTTCAGCGGTCCGCGCGGCTGCGGCAAGACGACCTCGGCCCGCATCCTGGCGCGGTGCCTCAACTGCGCCGAGGGGCCGACCGACACCCCGTGCGGCGTCTGCCCGAGCTGTGTCGAGCTCGCCCGTGACGGCAGCGGTTCGCTCGACGTCATCGAGATCGACGCCGCGAGCCACAACGGTGTCGACGACGCGCGCGACCTCCGTGACCGCGCCGTGTTCGCCCCCGCGCGCGACCGCTACAAGATCTTCATCCTCGACGAAGCGCACATGGTCACCCCGCAGGGGTTCAACGCGCTGCTCAAGCTGGTCGAAGAGCCCCCGGAGCACGTCAAGTTCATCTTCGCGACGACCGAGCCGGAGAAGGTCATCGGCACCATCCGGTCGCGTACCCACCACTACCCGTTCCGGCTCGTGCCGCCTGCGGTCATGCTCGAGTACATCGAGCAGCTCTGCACGCAGGAGTCGGTGACGGTCGCACCCGGCGTCCTGCCCCTGGTCGTGCGCGCCGGCGGCGGTTCCGTCCGCGACACCCTGTCCCTGCTCGACCAGCTCATCGCCGGCAGCGAAGACGGCGCGATCGCCTACGAGCGCGCGGTCGCCCTGCTCGGCTACACCGACGCTGCGCTGCTCGACGACGTCGTGGACGCCCTCGCCGTGGCCGACCCGGCCTCGGCCTTCGCTGCGATCGACCGGGTCGTGCAGACCGGTCAGGACCCGCGTCGGTTCGTCGAGGACCTGCTCGAGCGACTGCGCGACCTGATCGTCGTCGCGGCGACGAACGAGAGCGCCGCGGCGGTCCTGCGCGGTGTCTCGCCGGACGAGCTCGACACCATGACCCGGCAGGCCGGTGTCTTCGGTGCCACCGGGCTGTCCCGTGGCGCGGACATCGCGAACAAGGCGCTGACCGACATGACCGGAGCGACCTCGCCCCGGCTGCACCTCGAGCTCATGACGGCGCGCATGCTCGTGCCCGAGGCCGACGACACCCAGCGCGGTGCCCTCGCCCGGGTCGAGCGGCTCGAGCGCCGCGTCGGTGTCGGGGACGCCGGCGGACACCAGGCACCGTCCGGCGCGGTCGCGGCGCAGGGGTCCACCCAGCCGGCCGCCACCAGCACGGCGCCCGCACCGGCCGCGTCGTCGGCTGCGGCACCGCGTCGGCAGGAGCCCGCCGCGCAGCAGGGCCCCGCCGTCCAGCAGGCCCCGGCGGCGCAGCAGGCTCCCGCCGCGGCGTCGGCGAACGCGGCTCCGGCGGCGCAGTCCGACGCCGGCAGTGCGGCACGTGACGCCGCAGCCTCCTGGGCCGCAGCCGTCCCGAGCGCTCCCGAGCCTGCTGCTCCGACCATCCCGGCCACCGAGTCCGTCAGCGCCTCGACACCCGTCAGTGCTTCGTCCACGGGCCAGGGCACGACGATCGGTGACGAGCCGGCGGTCCGGACCGTCGGCGCCGTGGGCTTCCAGCAGATGCGCGACGCCTGGCCGCAGATCGTCGAGCACGTGCAGCACGCCAAGCGGTCGGCCTGGTCGGTGGTCGTCACCGCACAGGTGACCGCGCTGCGCGACGACGTGCTGACCCTGACCTTCCCGAGCCAGCAGGACGTCGCCTCGTTCAAGGAGATGTCCGACCCCTCGGCCAGCGTGAGCGAACTGCTCCGCGCCGCGATCATGGACGTCATCGGGCTCCGCGTGAAGTTCGTCGCCCGCGGTCCCGGAGGCCCTGGTCAACAGCGCACCCCGGCCCCCACGCAGCAGCCGTCCGCGCCGGCCGGTCGTCCGGCACCGGCGAGCCAGCCCGCTGCGCAGCCGCGGGCGTCGTCGGCGCCGCAGTCCGCCGCGCCCGCTCCGACGTCGGCCCCGGCCTCCGAGCCTGTTGCAGCCACCGGGGGCGGTCCAGCCGCCCCTGCCGAGGCCGCCGCCTCCGCAGCGCCCGCCACGACGGCGGCAGCCGAAGCCGCGGCGTCCACGCCCGAGTCCGGTCCCGCCGCCACCGAGCCGGAGCCCCGCCCGGCGCACGCACCTGCTCCGGCGCAGGCACCCGCTCCGGCGTCGGCAACCGCGCCCGCGCAGGCGCCCGCACCGTCCGGCGCACCCGTCACCGACTGGGCGGTCGCGACGATCCCCGCGAGCGACCCCACCGCCGACGCCGTGCCCGAGTCCGTCGAACCCGGCTGGGCGGCACCCTTCGGCACCGCTCCGGCTGCCGCGCCCGTCGCCCCGGCCGAGGCCGTCGACCCGCAGCAGCCCCGGTCCGAGGCACCCGCGCAATCCGCCGGTGCCACCGCACCGCAAGGGGTGCAGCCGACCGACGGCGGACCGCAGGCGGAGTCGTCGACGGTCGCCGCGCCTCCCGGAGGACCCGTCGTACCGGGCGTGCCCGTCGACGACTACCCGCTGGACGACGAACCGTACGACGACGGCGCGCCGTTCCCGGACCCCGGTCACGGCCGATCCGCCGCAACACCCGCGCAGGCGCCGGTCGCCCCGCGCGCGCAGACCGCTCCGCCGGCCGCACCGCGGACCGCACCACCAGCACGTCGTGCGCCGGTCGCCGGTCGCTACGGCGAGGCCGTGGTGCGTGAGATCCTCAATGCCCAGTTCATCGAGGAGACCGCTCTCCACCAGGACGGTGCCTGATGTACGACGGGATCGTCCAGGACCTCATCGACGAGTTCGGTCGCCTGCCGGGCATCGGCCCGAAGTCGGCGCAGCGCATCGCGTTCCACATCCTGCAGACCGAGTCGTTCGACCCGTCGCGGCTGTCCGAGCTGCTGGCGGACGTCAAGGAGCGCGTGCGCTTCTGCGAGATCTGCGGCAACGTCACCGAGAACGTCCAGTGCAGCATCTGCCGCGACCCGCGCCGGTCGCCGGCCACGATCTGCGTGGTGGAAGAGGCGAAGGACGTCGCAGCGATCGAGCGCACCCGTGAGTTCCGGGGGCTCTACCACGTGCTCGGTGGCGCGATCAGCCCGATCGACGGCATCGGCCCGGACGACCTGCGGATCCAGCAGCTCATGACGCGCCTGGCCGACGGCACGGTCGAAGAGGTCATCATCGCGACCGACCCCAACCTCGAGGGCGAGGCGACGGCGACCTACCTGAGCCGGCTGCTCGTCCCCATGGGCATCCGGACGACCCGGCTCGCCTCGGGTCTGCCGGTCGGCGGCGACCTCGAGTACGCCGACGAGGTCACGCTCGGCCGCGCGTTCGAGGGCCGTCGCGTCGTCGGCGGCTGAGCTCCACGCAGGATCGTTGCGTGTGGGGCGGCTCGCACGCAACATCCTCGAAACACCTACTACCATTGTGAGACCGCGTGACCTCGCGGTGTCGCCGTCTCCGGGAGTACCAGCCAGTGGCCTTGATCGTGCAGAAGTTCGGTGGATCCTCCGTCGCGGACGCCGAGAGCATCAAGCGCGTGGCGAAGCGGATCGTCGAGACGAAGAAGGCCGGCAACGACGTCGTCGTGGCGGTCTCGGCGATGGGCGACACCACCGACGAACTCGTCGACCTGGCGCACTCGGTCACCCCGATCCCCGCCGGCCGTGAGCTCGACATGCTCCTGACCGCGGGGGAGCGCATCTCGATGGCGCTGCTCGCGATGGCGATCAAGAGCCTCGGGGTCGAAGCATCGTCGTACACCGGCAGCCAGGCGGGCATGCTCACCGACGCGCAGCACGGCAAGGCGCGCATCGTCGACGTCACCCCGAAGCGCGTGCGCGAGGCGCTCGACTCCGGCCACGTCGCCATCGTCGCGGGGTTCCAGGGGTTCAACCGCACGACGGGCGAGATCACCACGCTCGGCCGTGGCGGCTCGGACACGACGGCCGTCGCGCTCGCCGCCGCGCTCGACGCCGACGTCTGCGAGATCTACACCGACGTCGACGGCATCTTCACCGCCGACCCTCGTGTCGTGCCGAAGGCGCGCAAGGTCGACCGCATCACGAGCGAGGAGATGCTCGAGCTCGCGGCGTCCGGCGCCAAGGTCCTCTACATCCGTGCCGTCGAGTACGCCCGCCGGCACGGCGTCACCCTGCACGTCCGGTCCTCGTTCAACAACACCGAGGGCACCATCGTCTACAACCCTGCAGAGGGGGAAACCGTGGAAGAACCGATCATCACCGGGATCGCCGGAGACCTCTCCGAGGGGAAGATCACCGTCGTGGGCGTCCCGGACCAGCCGGGCAAGGCCGCCGAGATCTTCACCAACGTCGCGCGTGCCGGGGCGAACATCGACATGATCGTCCAGAACGTGTCGGCGGCGTCGACCGGGCGGACGGACATCTCGTTCACCCTGCCGAAGGACCAGGGCCAGACCGTGCTCACGGCGCTCGAGGTGGCGAAGTCCGACATCGGCTACGAGAGCATCCAGTACGACGACCAGATCGGCAAGCTCGCCCTGGTCGGTGCCGGCATGCGCACCAACGCCGGCGTCTCGGCGAAGCTCTTCCGTGCGCTGCACGACGCGTCGATCAACATCGAGATGATCTCCACCTCGGAGATCCGCATCTCGGTCGTCACCCGCGCCGACACCCTCAACGAGGCGATGCGGGTCGTGCACAGCGCGTTCGACCTCGACGCCGATGCCGAAGCCGTCGTCCACGCCGGCACCGGCCGCTGACCCACGCTGACCCGCTGAACCAGGAGCACCGCATGAGCACCCTCACCGTCGCCGTCGTCGGCGCCACCGGACAGGTCGGCGCCGTGATGCGTCGTCTGCTCGAAGAGCGCGCGTTCCCGGCCGACCAGGTCCGGTTCTTCGCGAGCGCCCGGTCCGCCGGCACGACCCTGCCGTTCCGCGGCGAGCAGATCGTGGTCGAGGACTCCGAGCTGGCCGACCCGTCGGGCATCGACATCGCCCTGTTCTCGGCCGGTGCGACCGCCTCGCGCGCCCTCGCGCCGAAGTTCGCCGCCGCCGGGGCGCTCGTCGTCGACAACTCGAGCGCCTGGCGCATGGACCCCGAGGTCCCCCTCGTCGTGAGCGAGGTCAACCCGCACGCGATCGACCAGGCCCCGAAGGGGATCATCGCGAACCCCAACTGCACCACCATGGCGATCATGCCGGTGCTCAAGGTGCTGGACACCGAGGCCGGGCTCCGCCGTCTGGTCGCGACGACCTACCAGGCCGTCTCCGGCTCCGGGCTCGCCGGCGTCGAGGAGCTGCTCGGCCAGGCGCGTGCCGCCCTCGAGCAGGACACCGCAGCGCTCACCCACGACGGTTCCGCCGTGACGTTCCCCGAGCCGGTCAAGTACGTCCGCCCGATCGCCTTCGACGTCGTGCCGCTCGCCGGCAGCATCGTCGAGGACGGCCTGGGGGAGACCGACGAGGAGAAGAAGCTCCGCAACGAGAGCCGCAAGATCCTCGAGCTCCCCGACCTGCTCGTCGCCGGCACGTGCGTGCGTGTGCCGGTCTTCACCGGCCACTCCATCTCGGTGCACGCCGAGTTCGAGCGTCCGCTGTCGCCCGAGCGTGCGACCGAGATCCTGTCGAGCGCACCCGGCGTGGAGCTGTCGGACGTGCCGACGCCGCTGCAGGCCGCCGGCCAGGACCCCGCGTTCGTCGGGCGCATCCGTGCCGACCAGTCCGCGCCCGAGGGGCGTGGGCTCGCGCTGTTCGTCAGCAACGACAACCTGCGGAAGGGTGCAGCGCTCAACGCGGTGCAGATCGCCGAGGCGATCGTCGCACGCCGCACCGTCGCGGCGTAGCGGCACGGCCGCGCGGAGCGGAGCGGCACGGCCGCGCGCAGCGACACGGTCGCCGCGCGCGGCTGACCGGCCTGTCGGTCGACGCCGGTAGGATCGACGGGTGGCAGTGAAGCAGGTGGACCCGATCGATGTCGTCCTCGTCGGGGGAGGCATCATGAGCGCCACCCTCGGCGCGATCATCCACCGGCTCGAGCCCTCGTGGAAGATCCGCGTGTACGAGCGTCTCGGCGCCGTCGCGCAGGAGTCCTCGAACCCGTGGAACAACGCCGGCACCGGGCACTCCGCGCTCTGCGAGCTGAACTACACGCCGGAGCTCGCCGACGGTCGTGTCGAGATCGCGAAGGCCGTCACGGTCAACGAGCAGTTCCAGGTCTCGCGGCAGTTCTGGTCGCACCTGGTCGAGACCGGTACGCTGCCCGACCCGTCCAACTTCATCAACCCGACCCCGCACATCTCCTTCGTCTGGGGTACGGACAACGTCGAGTACATGCGCAAGCGGTACGAGGCGATGCGGGGGCACCCGCTGTTCGCCGGGATCGAGTTCTCCGACGATCCCGCTCAGATCCGCAAGTGGGCGCCCGCGCTCATCCCCGGGCGCAAGAAGGACCAGCCGATCGCGGCGACCTACTCGGCGGCGGGCTCCGACGTCGACTTCGGGTCGCTCACCCGGCAGCTGTTCGACCAGCTCGAGCTCGACGGGCTCGAGTTCGAACCGAACCACCAGGTCAAGAACATCTCGCGGGGCAAGGACTTCGACGGCTGGGCGCTCGACGTCCTGAACGAGGTCGGTCGGTCGACGCAGAAGATCGCCGCGAAGTTCGTCTTCGTCGGTGCCGGTGGTGGGGCCCTGCAGCTGCTGCAGAAGTCCGGCATCCCGGAGATCCGCGGGTACGGCGGCTTCCCGGTCTCCGGCGAGTTCCTGCGCACCGACGATCCCGAAGTCGTGCAGAAGCACGCAGCGAAGGTCTACGGCAAGGCCAGCGTGGGGGCACCGCCGATGTCGGTGCCGCACCTGGACACCCGTATCGTCGACGGCAACGCGTCGCTGATGTTCGGGCCGTACGCCGGGTTCAGCCCGAAGTTCCTGAAGCAGGGGTCGCTGCTCGACCTGTTCAAGTCGATCCGACCGCACAACCTGCGCCCGATGCTGAGCGTCGCGTTCTCGAACTTCGACCTGGTGCGCTACCTGATCGGCCAGCTGCTCGCCTCGAAGCAGACCAAGTTCGACGCGCTGCGCGACTTCATGCCGAGCGCCGAGCCCGAGAACTGGCACAAGATCATCGCGGGCCAGCGGGTGCAGGTCATCAAGCCGGACAAGGACAAGGGCGGGGTGCTGCAGTTCGGCACCGAGGTCATCACGGCCGCCGACGGTTCGATCGCCGGACTCCTCGGGGCCTCGCCAGGGGCATCGACCGCGGTGCCCATCATGCTCGGCCTGCTCCGGAAGTGCTTCCCCGACCGTTGGGACGGCTGGCAGGACGCCGTCCACGAGATGGTCCCGACCTACGGGCAGGACCTCGGCGACGACGCCGCCCTGGCCGACGCCACCCTCGAGCGCACGGCGAAGGTGCTCGGCCTGCACCACTGAGCAGTTCCGGCTTGCGGCCTGTTCGAACATGTGTTCGAATGACGGCATGCGGTGGAGCGGACAGGCGATCGATGCCGAGCAGAGCGATGCACTGCCGGGCATGGAGTCGAACAGCGGGTTCGTGCGGAGTGTGACGACGCCCGAGTTCGCGGGCGTCACGTTCCACGAGGTCCTGGCGAAGAGCGCGCTGAACCGGGTGCCGAGCGCCGACGGTTCCGGCACCTACGGGTGGACCATCAACCCGTACCGGGGCTGCAGTCACGCGTGCGTGTACTGCTTCGCACGGCCGACGCACACCTACCTCGAGTTCGACGGCGGGGCCGACTTCGACCAGCAGATCGTCGTGAAGACGAACGTGGCCGACGTCCTGCGGCGTGAGCTCGGCAAGCCCACGTGGGACCGCCACCCGATCGCGCTCGGCACGAACACCGACCCGTACCAGCGTGCCGAGGGTCGGTACCGACTGATGCCCGGGGTGATCCAGGCGTTGGCGGACAGCCGCACACCGTTCAGCATCCTGACGAAGGGCACCCTGCTCCGGCGTGACCTGCCGCTCCTGGCCGAGGCGGCGAAGGTGGTGCCGGTCGACCTCGCGATGTCGATCGCCGTGTACGACGACGACCTGCAGCAGTCGGTGGAGCCCGGAACGCCCACGACGGCCGCGCGGCTCGCCACCGTGCGGGCGATCCGCGACGCCGGGCTCGACTGCTCGGTGTTCCTCATGCCCGTGCTGCCGTACATCACCGACACCCGTGCGCACCTCGACGACGCCGTCGGTCGGGCTGCGGCGGCCGGTGCCACGAGCGTCATGTACTCCGCGCTGCACCTGCGGCCGGGCGTGAAGCCGTGGTGGTTCGAGTGGCTCGGACGCGAACGGCCCGACCTGGTGGCGCGCTACCGGGCGATGTACCTCGACAACACCTTCGCGCCGAAGGACTACCGCCGCTGGCTGTCGGAGCGCATCCGACCGATCCTGGCGGCGCACGGCGTCGGCCTCGGACGCGTCGACCCGGCGACGGGGTCGATGGGCTTCTCGGACCCCTCGACGGTGCCGCAGGAACAGTCGATCCCCACGACGTCGCCGCTCAAGCGCGCGGATCCGGGCTTCGACCGCCGTCTGCTCCGACCGGTCGCGACGCAGACGTTGTTCTGAGCAACGAAGGTTGCGCGTTCGGGGGACATCGGAGCGTCGTGGGGGCCGGTATCATCGACCGGGTCGCCGAACGGACGCTGTTTCGGGGTACACGGTCAGCACCGAGGTGTTTGATCGTGGGCGGCATTCCCGCCACCCGGAAGGACCCATCTCGTGCTCGGCATCCCCACGCACCTCGCTCCGCGAGTGAACGCGTGGTCGACGGTGCGGGCCTTCCACGCCGGTGCGATCGGATCGCTGGTGGCGGCGGCGATCGCGCTGCTGCTGTACCGGCTGTCCGAGCCCGACGTGCACGTGATCAGTGCGGTCCTGGCGCTCGTCCCGATGCTCGGCATGATCGGCGTGCACGTGCAGTTCGGCACCTGGCGCTCCGCGGTCGCGTTCCTGGTCGTCGGTGGTGTCTGCGCCTGGTGGTTCGCGATGGTCGTGCAGCAGCAGGTCCCGTTGGGCTGGGTCACCTCGTACCTGCTGTCGTTGGCGGTCATCCCGCTCATCCTGGTCGGCGGCGCCGGCGCGGTGCCGAGCCGCGTCGTGCTGTGGTCCTTCCTCGGGTTCCTGACCGGTCGGGTGGCGACGTGGATCGCGGTCGTCCAGGCCGACAGCCCGCCGCGTCCGCTCGTGCTCGCCTGGGTGACGCTCGGCTTCGTGGTCGTCCTGGTGCTGTTCACGAGCCGGAGCACCGGTCGGTCGGAGCGGGTGCAGCCGGAGCTGCTGCGGTCGGCGCGTGAGGAGCACGTCTCCGCGTACCGTGCCGGGGTCGAGGCCGAGGCGGCCGCGATCCTGCACGACACCGTCCTGAACCACCTCAACGCGATCGCCCTGGCGCCCGACGGGCCGATGGACCCGCACCTGGCGCGGACCGTCGAGGCCGACGTCGCCGTCCTGACCGGCAAGGGGTGGCTCGCACCGGCCGCCCGGCAGCGGCCGGGCGCAGCGCTCGACGCGTTCGCCGTCATGGTCGACGAGCACCGTGCCGCCGGTCTCGACGTCACGGTGTCCGGCGACCCGTCCGCACTCGACCGGCTCGACCAGCGCGCCGTCACCGCGCTCGTCCGCGCCGTGGGGCAGTGTCTGGCCAACGTCCACAAGCACGCCGGTGTCGACGCGGCCGAGGTCAGCGTCTTCGACGACGGTGCGTCGTGCACCGTGATGGTGGTCGACGACGGTCGCGGTTTCGATGAGGACTCCACGGGCTCCGACCGGATGGGCCTGCGTGGCTCCGTCCGCGACCGCATCGCTCGGGTGGGCGGCGACGTCCAGATCTGGTCGTCGCCCGGTTCGGGGACGAGCGTGATGATGACGGTGCCGTTCGGACCGGTCACCGCCACGACCGACGCCGTGGCCACCGGCCACGTCGGCACCGCGGTCCCCGACGAGGTCGGCGGCGTGCAGGGAGCCGACCGGTGAGCGCCACGACCGAGGCCCGTCGGACCGCGCAACAGTACGACCCGCTCGGCGCGATGGGGTCGCGTCCGCTCGCGATCGGGCTCGGCGCCGCCAGCATCGTCTGGGCACTCCTGGTCTCCGTGTTCGACCGTGACGTCGTGGGCAGCCCCACCCTCAGCGCGCTCACCGTCATCTTGGTCGCGGCGTCGGCAGCGGTCGTGTTCACCGCCTCGAGTCCGTTCCGCGCACCGTTCCCGCGGTGGGCGTTCGTCGCGCACGTCGGGTTGCTCGGGCTGGCGTCGGTGACGAGCGTCGCCGCGCAGTGGGGACCCGACCGCAGCGCCCTGAACGACTTCATGTCGCTCATCACCGCGACCGGCATCGTGATGGTCGCGCCGTACCGGCCGTGGACGGACCTGACCATCGGCGGCGCCCTGCTCGCCGTCGTCAACGCCGTGACCTGGGGTGTCGGCGCAGCGACGTTCCCGCACGAGATCCCCGTCGCCGTCGCGGCCTTCCTGGCGGCGGCACCCACGCTGGTGCTGACCGCTGCGTCGGCCGTCTTCGCGTGGACGTTCGCGGGCCTGGCCGAGCGGGTGCAGATCCGGGCCGGTTCCTACTCGGTCGAGCGTGCGGAGCGGGACGGCATCGCGGCGAGCGTGCAGCAGGACCGGTCGACGATCCTCGCCCGCGACGTCGCACCGTTCTTCGCCGAGCTGCGCACGCGCGAGGTCATCACGGACGCCGACCGCGAACGGGCACGACTGATCGCCGACGGCATCCGCCGGGCGATGGTCGCCGACGCGGACCGCACCTGGTTCGAGCAGGCCGTGCGGGTCGAGGGTGGGGAAGCCCCGGTGGTCGACGACCCGGACGGGCTCACCGCGATGCTCGACGCCGACCAGCGCTCCGTGGTGCGGACGTTCCTGCGGGCTGCCTTCCGTGCCTCGACCGTCGACCCGGCCGGGTTCCGGGCAACGGTCCGGCGCGCGGACGGGCAGGACGACGCGGCCACCCGCGGCGATCCAGCACGCGCCGACCCGGCCCGCACCGACACCGCCCGCGACGCCCGCGTCCTGCTCGAACTCGACCTCGCCGTGGCCGACTCCGACATCGGGATCCACCGCACCTTCGACCCCTACTTCGCCGTCCTCCGTGTGACGTTCCCCGACCTCGACGTCGCGGTTCGTCCGTCCGCCCTCGCACTAAGGTTCTCCTATGACCAGCACTGACCCGAACAGGCTCTCGGAGGGGTCCCCGTCCCTCCCGAACCCAGGGGCACGACGTGTGCGGTTGGCCATCCTCGACGACCACGAGGTGCTGCTGGACAGCCTGTCGAGCTGGATCGCGGTGAACGCGTTCGACTTCGACCTGGCCCTGACCGCGCACACCTGGCTCGAGATGGTCCACAGCGACAGCTTCCCGACCGACCTGGTGTTCCTCGACTTCCAGCTCAAGGAACCCGTCTCGATCGAGGCCCGTGTCCGCACCTGCCGTGCCGCCGGCGCGAAGGTGATCGTGCTCTCCAGCGTCGACAGCCGCGAATCCCGCGACCGTGCCCTGGCAGCAGGCGCCGCGGCGTTCCTGTCGAAGTCCCTGCCGATGCGCGAGGTCATGGACGTCGCCCGCGAGATCATGGGCGTCGCACGCGAGACCCCGCAGCCGCGCGAGTGGCGTCCGCTGCCCACCGGCGCGGCCGCACACCAGCGTCCGAAGCTCAGCCACGGCGAGGAAGAAGCGCTGCGGCTGTACGTGTCCGGCTACTCGACCAACGAGGTCGCCGCGCAGATGAACGTGCAGTACGAGACCGCGAAGACCTACCTGCGCCGCGTCCGCGAGAAGTACAGCAAGGTCGGCCGTCCCGCCTCGAAGAAGTCCGACCTGATCCGGCGGGCCGCCGAGGACGGGTTCCTCGCGTAGTGGCGAAGCTCTACTTCCGCTACGGCGCGATGAACAGCGGCAAGAGCACGGGGCTCCTGCAGGCTGCTTACAACTACGAAGAGCGCGGCCACCGGGTCCTGCTCGCGAAGCCCGCCGTGGACACCAAGGGCGACCGTGAGATCGTGTCCCGCCTCGGTGTCACCCGCACCGTCGACCTGGTCTTCGCCCCCGATGCCGACGTCCGGTCCGCGGTCGCCGCGGCCGGCGCCGTCGACCCCGAGTCCGACCGCCTCGACGGCATGGTCCGCGCCGTCAGCTGCGTCCTGGTCGACGAGGCGCAGTTCCTCACCCCGCGCCAGGTCGACGACCTGCTGCGCATCGCGGTCCTCGACGAGATCCCGGTGATCACCTACGGCATCCGCACCGACTTCCGCACCGAGGCGTTCCCCGGCAGCGCCCGCCTGCTCGAGGTCGCCCACTCGCTCGAAGAGCTCAAGACCATCTGCCGGTGCGGTCGCAAGGCCGTCTTCAACGCCCGCACCGTCGACGGCCGGTTCGTCTTCGACGGCTCGCAGGTCGCCATCGACGGCGTCGACGTCGCCTACGAGTCGCTCTGCGCCAACTGCTACCTGACGGAGTCCGGCGGCCGGCTCGACGGTGCCTGACCCGCTCTGCCAGGTGACGTCCTGCAGGTGACCGACAGGCGGACGCGTCCAGGGCACGTGGAATGCGTGCGCCGCGGCGCGCGTTGGTGACCACATGAGCGACGACACCCTGCACCTGTCCGTCCTGGACCTGGCGACGCGCGAGTACGGCCAGTCCAACACCGAAGCCCTGCAGGGCTCGATCGACATGGCGGTCCACGCCGAGAAGCTCGGCTACGAGCGCTTCTGGGTCGCCGAGCACCACGGCATGCCCGGCATCACCTCGTCGGCCCCCGCGGTCCTGCTCAGCGCCGTCGGCGCGGCCACCTCGACCATCCGCATCGGCTCAGGCGGCGTCATGCTGCCGAACCACGCACCCCTCGTCATCGCCGAGCAGTTCGGCACGCTCCGAGCCCTGTACGGCGACCGCGTCGACCTCGGGCTCGGCCGTGCGCCGGGCACCGACGGGGCGACCGCGATGGCGCTGCGCCGCACCGACCGGCTCGACGTCGACGACTTCCCCGACCGCCTCGCCGACCTGATCGGGTTCTTCACCGGCATGTCCTCGGACAACCCGTTGTCGGGCATCCGGGCGGTGCCGGGCTACGGCGACGTGCCGGAGTTCTGGCTGCTCGGGTCCTCCGGGTACAGCGCCCAGGTGGCCGGGGCGCTCGGCGTCTCGTTCGCCTTCGCCCACCACTTCGCGTCGGACAACACCGAGGCGGCGCTCGCGCTGTACCGCGATTCGTTCCGGCCTTCGCGGTTCCGCCAGACGCCGAACGCGCTCATCGGCGTGCAGGTCGTCACGGACGAGGACCCGGCCGTCGTCGACGAGCAGAGTGCTCCCGGGATGATCTCGTTCATCCGGATGCGGCAGGGGGCGAAGCCCGAGCCGGTGTCGATGGACGAGGCCCGCGCGTACGAGTTCAACGACCTCGAGCGTCGGTTCATCGCCGCCCGCACCGAGCGCCAGGCCTACGGCACCGCCGACCAGGTCGCGGACAAGATCAACGCGCTCGTGGAGTCCACCGGGGCGAACGGCGTGATCGTCGCTCCGGGTGCTGCGCAGGCGCGGTACCGGCACCAGGCGCTCGACGTCGTGGCGGGGCTGCACGCCGCCGGGCGGCTCGTGCCCGCGGGTGCGGCGTCGGCGTCGTCCGCGGCGTCGGCGTCGGCGTCGGCGTCGGTCTAGTTCGAGTTCGAGTTCGCTTGGTGAGCAGAAATGGTCGGGTCGCCGTCGGGCACCCGACCATTTCTGCTCACCAAGTGGAGCGGAGCCTCAGGTGAGCAGGCCGAGGCGCGTCGCTGCAGCCACGGCGCCGACCCGCGAACCGACATCGAGCTTGCGGAACACGTTGTAGACGTGCCGCTTGACCGTGCCGATCGCGAGCTGCAGGTCCGCCGCGATCTCGGCGTTCGTGCGCGCAGCCGCCAGCAGCCGCAGGACCTCGAGCTCGCGGTCGCTGAGCGGTGATCCGGCACGAGCC
Organism: Curtobacterium sp. VKM Ac-2884; assembly: GCF_015350945.1. NCBI lineage: Bacteria > Bacillati > Actinomycetota > Actinomycetes > Micrococcales > Microbacteriaceae > Curtobacterium > Curtobacterium sp. VKM Ac-2884. Next base: position 191,419 of record NZ_JADKSA010000001.1, on the reverse strand, counting down.
TCGGTGACCAGGTCGACCGGGAACGTCACCGGCGCGGCGTCGGCGTGCGCGGCCCGGGCGATGCGGTCGACGAGCTCGCGGCTCGGGGTGTCCTTCGTCACGAAGTCGACCGCGCCGGCGTCGAGCAGCGTCCGGCGCAGGACAGCATCGCGGTGCATCGTGAGCACCACCACGCGGACGTCCGGACGAGTGCGGCGCACCGTGGCGATCGTGGTGCGCGCCGGCGGACCGTCGAGCTCGACGTCGAGGAGCAGGACATCGATGGCGGCAGCCTCGGGGGAGTCGAGGACGTCGGACGGACGCTCGCCGTGTGCGACCACGCGGATCGTGGGGACGGCGGCGAGGATCGTGGCCAGTCCTTCGCGGAACAGCTGGTGGTCGTCGACGATGGCGACGTGCGTGATGGTCACAGCACGCCCCTCGGGATCGTCAGGCGGACGGTGGTACCGGTGCCGGGTGTGCTGTCGACGTCGAGCCGCGCGCCGATGACCGCGGCTCGCTCGCGCATGGTCTGCTGACCGAGGCGCCCATCGGTGTCGGCGGCGGGGTCGAAGCCCGGTCCGTCGTCGGAGACCGTCACGACGAGGGCGGCCGGTGTCCACGCGAAGTGCACCTCGGCGGCGGAGTCCGCAGCGTGCTTCCGCCGGTTCGTGAGCGCCTCGAGCAGGATCGTGAGTGCTTCCTCGGCCTGCCAGTTCGGCAGGTGCTCGGGCGTGCCCGTGGTGCTGAACGACAAGCGGTCGTCGTCGGAGAACAGGTCCCTGGCGTGCCGGGCGAGCGCATCGTCGAGCAGGGCGGCGCCGACGCGGGCGTGCAGGCTCACCGCCAGGTCCTGCACGTCGCCGAGTGCTCCGCGCAGCAGCCGTGCGGCGTCGTCGAGCTGGTCGGCCCGTTCGCCGGCCGGGGGATCGGTCAGCAGCACCAGGTCGAGTCGCTGCAGCCCGGCGAGGATGCCGTGCGCCACGCGGTCGTGCAGGTCTCGCGCGATCTGCGTGCGGGAGTCCAGGTGCGCCGTCGTGACGCGCTGGCGCAGCGCCTCGGTGTAGGCGACGGCTCCGGCGGGGAACCGGCTCCAGATGCCGGCGTGGAGCGCCCTGGTGGCACGCAGGACCTCGGCGGTGGACTCCGCGCCGACCTCGTCCACGAAGAGCGGCAGGTAGGCGTCGAAGAGCATCTCCGCGGCGAGCATCGCGCCGGCGGGATGCTGGGACTGCTCGGCGTGCAGCGATCCGGTGGCCAGGTGCTCCGGATCGAAGTAGGCATTGCTCACGACGCTGTCCTCGGCACCGGTGGCGTAGCGCTCGTGTGCCTCGGCGATCATCGACGTCACGTTGTCGACGAGGTTCTGCGTGAGGACCGGGTCGTCGGCGAGCTCGGGGAACTGTGCGGCGATCCGTTCGAGGACCGGGCGGAGGTGGTCGGCGGGTGACATCGCTGTCGAGGCTATCCGCGTCGTCGCGGCCGGGGGAACGGCCGCCACGACATGTGTCGCAAGGTGGAGTGCCGAGCACCGACCACGGAAAAGCAGAAGGCCCCGGTTCCGGAGAACCAGGGCCTTCTTCGTACTGTCTCAACACAGTGTCGGGGTGACAGGATTTGAACCTGCGACCTCCTCGTCCCGAACGAGGCGCGCTACCAAGCTGCGCCACACCCCGCGGTGTGATCACTCCGTACCGGAGCAACCCGACAATACTATCCGATGATCCAGGGTGCTCACGACCATCCGGCGAACTCCCGGGCGCGTCGGCTCAGGAAGCCCGTGCAGTCAGGGTGACGACGACGGCTTCGGGCCGGCAGGCGAACCGCACCGGCGCGTAGATCGAGGTGCCGAGACCGGCCGAGACCTCGAGCCACGACCAGTGGTTCCGGTGCTCCCACTTGTGCAGTCCGCTGACGTACCGGCGGGGCAGGTCGCTGTTCGTGACGAGCGCACCGACGCCGGGCACCTGGACCTGGCCGCCGTGGGTGTGGCCGGCGAAGATGACGTCGGCACCCTGGGTGACGAAGGCGTCGAGCACGCGGCGGTAGGGCGCGTGCGTCACACCGATCGCGACGGGAGCGGGTCCGTCCTCGTCCTCGGACCAGGGCACCTCGCCGCGCATCTCGTCGACGTTCGTGGGGAGCAGGTCGAGGCGGTCCCAGTCGCGGTGCGCGTCCGAGGTGCCGAACAGCTCGAACCGCGAGCCGCGGAGCTCGATGGCGTGGGCGTGGTCGTTCAGGTCGAGCCACCCGAGGGACTCGAAGAACGCCGTCTGCCGGTCGATGTCGAGTTCGACGGGCTTCGCCCCGCCGTGCATCCGGCTCGGACCGGAGAAGTACTGCAGCGGGTTGCGCGGCGACGGCCCGAAGAAGTCGTTCGACCCGTACGCGAACACACCGGGCACACCCCGGAACGGCTCCAGCGCGTACTCCACCGCCGCGTTCGCCGTGGGGTGCCCGAGGTTGTCGCCGGTGTTGACGATGAAGTCCGGCTCGACCAGGGACAGATCGCGCAGCCACTGCTGCTTGTCGGCCTGCCACGGCGCCATGTGGATGTCGGACAGGTGCAGGACCGTGACGTCACGGGACCCCGGCGGGAGGACCGGGACGGTCTCCCACCGGATGCCGAAGCGTCGGCGTTCGACCAGGGAACCCCAGGCGAACGAGGCGGCGCCGACGGCCGCTCCCGCTGCGAGGACCCCGAGTGCTGCGCGACCGCGCGTCACTTGCACTCCTTGGGAGCCTTGCCGTCCTTGTCGCCGTAGAGCTTGATCCGCACGTCGGTGTTCTTGTCGGCTGCGGCTCCGATCGCCGGGTCGACGGCTGCGACCTTGCAGGTCTTGTTGCCACCGCCCTTGGCGTAGTCGTCCGTCACGGCGACGTTCCCGAAGCCGGCGTCTTTGAGGGCGGAGCGGCCGTCACCGAGCGAGTCCCCACCGATCTCGGGGACGGTGCCCTGTGAGCCGTCCGACGTGTACACGGTGACGGCGGAGCCCGACGACAGGAGCGAGCCTGCTGCCGGCGAGGTCGTCGTGACGGAGCCCGCCGAGCCGCCGCCGGTCTGCTGCCCGCCGTCGACGTACGAGAAGCCCGCGCCGGAGATTGCGGCACGGGCTTCGTCGGCGCTCTTGCCGCGGACGTCCGGGAGCGCCTTGGCGTTGCCACGGAGCGCGGACGTGTTCGGATCCGTGAACGGGCCCGCCGGGTAGGTCGCGTTGACCGGGGTCATCGCCTGCTTCCACACGTCGGCGCGAGCGCCGGCGTAGGTGTTGCTCACCCCGTTGCTGTAGTGCCGGAGGTTGTTGAGCTTGCCGTCGGTGTTGCCCTGCCAGTACGCCGTGGCGACGCGCGAGCTCGACCCGACGAGCCAGATCTGGTTCGCCGTGTCGGTGGTGCCGGTCTTCGCGAACAGCTGCGTGCCGTCCGGAGTCTGCGCCCCGCGTGCGGTTCCGCTGGTGATCGTGCCCTTCATGGCGTAGACGGCTGCGTGTGCGACCTCGGGGTCGATCGCCTGCTTGCAGTCCTTGGTCTGGCCGCCGAGCTGCTTGCCGGACGGCGCCGTGATCTGGTCGATGGCGATCGGCTTGCAGTAGATCCCGTTGTTGGCGACGGCAGCGTAGGCCGCGGCCATCGTCATCGGGGCGATGTCGTTGGTCCCGAGGACCGCGGACGGGTTGTACTGCAGCTCGCCACCGTCGGCACGGTGGACGCCGAGGGACTCCGCGGTGTCGCGGATGTCGCAGAGGTCGAGCTTCTGCGCCATGTTGAGGAACGCGAGGTTGATCGATCCGGCGGTCGCAGCGGCCACGGTGTAGTTGCCGCTCTCGCCGGGGCTGTCGTTCTTCGGGTTGTAGTTGCCCGCAGTGATGGGGGCGCCACAAGCGGTCCACCCCGTCGACATGTTGCGTGGAGCTCCGCTCACGACCTCGTTCAGACCGTGTCCGGCCTTGAGCCATGCGAGCAGGGTGAAGAGCTTGTAGGTCGAGCCGGTCTGGAACCCGCCGGAGTTGCCGTACTTGTAGTCCACGCTGTAGTTGATGGACGTCGACGTCGGGGCGGACTTCAGGGACTGGTCGTAGTCCTTGTTCTGCGCCATCGTCACGATGCGGCCGGAGCCGGCCTCGATCGAGTTGAGCGTCGCACCGAGCGCGAGGTTGGTCTCAGCCTTGTTGTCGTACGTGTTGACGAGCTGCTTCTGCTCGGCGTTGAGGTCGATGTTCAGCGACGTCTGGACCTTGTAGCCGCCGTTCCGCCACGCGGTGTCGCGCGCCTTCTGCGACGAGCCGAGCTGGGACATCTCCTTCACGACCTTGACGGCGTAGTCGCAGAAGAACTGCGAACCGTCGCCGACCGATGCCCGGCAGCCCTGCGACGGCTCGGTCAGGTGGACGTAGTCCTTCGGGCTCGCCGCGATGGCCTGGTCGTACTCGGCCTTCGTCAGGTTCTCCTGCGCGTACATCGACTTGAGGATGACGTTGCGCCGGGCGACGTTGGCCTCGTACTTCTTCGGGTTCGACAGGTTGCGTGCCTCGGGGTACTGCACGATGGCCATGAGCGATGCGGCTTCGGCCGGGGTCAGCTTCGTCGCGCTCTTGTTGTAGTAGTGCTGCGCGGCGGCCTGCACACCGTAGGTCTGGTCGCCGAAGTAGGCGATGTTCAGGTAGGCGGTGAGGATCTCCTTCTTGGAGTACTTCTTCGCCAGCCCGATCGCGAGCTTCATCTCCTCGAGCTTGCGGGGGATGGTCTGCTCGACGGCCTCGTTGTAGGCCTTCTGCTGTTCCTTCTTGGTGGGGAGGTTCAGCGCTTCGTTCATCTTGATGTTGCGCACGAGCTGCATGGTCAACGTCGACCCACCACCCGACTCGCCGAGCCCGCCGGCGACGCTGCCGACGCCCGCGCGGATGAGTGAGGTCATGTCGACGCCACCGTGGTTGTAGAAGCGCTTGTCCTCGCCGTCGATGGCGGCGTTCTTGAGCTGCTCGCTGATCTGGTCGAACTTCAGTTCCTGCCGGTTCTGGTCGTAGACGGTCGCGAAGTGCACCGACTTGCCGCCCGAGTACGCGTACAGCTCGTTGCGCTGCGGCAGGTCACCGATCTCGATGTACTCCGGCAGGGACTCGAACACACCGATCGTCGACGTCGTCGTGACACCGGCGACCGCGATGGCCGGGGTGACCCCGATCGTGACCAGCAGGCCGGCGAGGGCACTGAACCCGACGAATCCGATGAAGGCGCCGACTGCTGAGACGGGCTTGGTCCGCGAGGCAGACGTCTTCTGGGCAGACATAGGATGCAGCCTAAACGACACCCACGACTGAAAGGCTGGCAAGGAACCGCATGACTCGCTGGGAGTACTTCACCACGCCCCTGATGATCCACAACACCACCGCCATCCTCAACAACTACGGGGACGAGGGCTGGGAGCTGGTCCAGATCGTCACCGGCCCCGAGGGTGGGCTCGTCGCGTACCTCAAGCGCCCGAAGGCCGACGCATGAGCATCGCGGACCGCCTCGCCGAGCTGGGGCTGACCCTCCCGCCGGTCGCCGCACCCGTCGCGGCGTACGTCCCCGCGGTCGTCACCGGCCAGTACGTCTACACGGCCGGCCAGCTGCCGTTCGTCGACGGCGCACTGCCCGTCACTGGCAAGGTCGGGGCGTCGGTCGACGCCGAGACCGCCACCGCGCAGGCCCGTGTGGCAGCCCTCAACGCCCTCGCCGCCGTCGAGTCGGTCGCCGGCTCGCTCGACCGCGTCGCCCGGGTCGTCAAGGTCACCGTGTTCGTCGCGTCGGAGCCGTCCTTCACGGGCCAGCCCGGGGTCGCGAACGGCGCCTCCACGCTGGTCGGCGAGGTCTTCGGCGACGCTGGCGTCCACGCGCGCAGCGCGGTGGGTGTGGCGGTGCTCCCGCTGGACGCTCCTGTCGAGGTCGAGCTGGTGGTGGAGCTCACCGCCTGACGGCAGCGACCGACGGAACGAACGTGAGCAGGGCCTCCAGTCCGAGACGGACGGGAGGCCCTGCTTCCGTTACCGGGACTCCATGAGTTCCGCGATGGTCGCCATGATCGTCGGGTCGGCCAGCGTCGTCGTGTCGCCGATGCGGCGGCCCTCGGCCGCGTCGCGGAGCAGGCGCCGCATGATCTTGCCGGAGCGCGTCTTCGGCAGCTCGGGGACGATGACCACCTGGCGGGGCTTCGCGATCGCACCGATGCGCTTGCCCACCCAGTTGCGGAGTTCGGTCGACGCCGATTCGCGGTCGACGTCGGCGGCGGCTTCGGCGGTCAGGATGACGTACGCGACGACCGCCTGTCCGGTCGTCTCGTCGGCGGCCCCGACGACGGCGGCCTCGGCGACGCCCTCGTGCCCGACCAGTGCGGACTCGATCTCGGCCGTCGACAGGCGGTGGCCCGAGACGTTCATGACGTCGTCGACGCGGCCCTGGATCCAGATGTCGCCCTGGCCGTCGAGCCGTGCACCGTCGCCGGCGAAGTACCGGCCGGGGAACCGCGACCAGTACGTCTCGACGAAGCGGTCCGGGTCGCCCCAGATGCCGCGCGCCATCGACGGCCACGGTTCCGTGATCGTGAGGTAGCCGCTCTCGCCGGGATCGGCGCGGTTGCCGTCGTCGTCGACGATCTCGGCGACGATGCCGGGCAGCGGCGTCTGCGCGGCACCGGGCTTGAGCTTCGTGACGCCGGGCAGGGCGGAGATCATGATCGCGCCGGTCTCGGTCTGCCACCACGTGTCGACGATGGGCGTGCGGTCGTGGCCGATGACCTGGCGGTACCAGTTCCACGCCTCGGGGTTGATCGGTTCGCCGACGCTGCCGAGCAGACGGAGGGTCTCGAGACTGCGGGCCTCGGGGATCTCACGGCCGGCCTTCATCGCCGCACGGACCGCCGTCGGCGCGGTGTACAGGACGGTGACGCCGTAGGAGTCGACGATGTCCCACCAGCGGCCGAGCTTCGGCTCGTCGGGCGTGCCCTCGTAGAGCACCTGCGTCACGCCGTTCGCCAGGGGGCCGTAGACGACGTACGAGTGCCCGGTGATCCAGCCGATGTCGGCGGTGCACCAGTAGACGTCCTTCTCCGGGTGCATGTCGAACACGTTCTTGTGCGTGTACGCGGCCTGGGTCAGGTACCCGCCGGAGGTGTGCACGATCCCCTTCGGCTTCCCGGTCGTGCCCGAGGTGTACAGGATGAAGAGCGGGGTCTCGGCGGGGAACGCCTGCGGCTCGTGGGTGGCGTCCGCCTTCGCCAGTTCGTCGTGCCACCACAGGTCGCGGTCGTTCCAGGCGATCTCGTTGCCGCCGCGCTTGACGACCAGGACGTGCTCGACGCTCTCGGTGCCCTCGCCCTCGAGTGCCTCGTCGACCGCGGGCTTGAGCGCGGAGACCGCGCCGCGCCGCCAACCGCCGTCGGCCGTGACGACGAGCTTCGCGCCGGCGTCCTCGATGCGCGCACGGAGACTCTCGGCGCTGAACCCGCCGAACACGACGGAGTGCACGGCGCCGATGCGGGCGACGGCGAGCATCGTCACGACGGCCTCGGGGATGAGCGGCAGGTAGACGACGACGCGGTCGCCCTGCCCGACACCGAGGTCGGTGAGCATGTTCGCGGCGCGCTGCACGTCGGCGGTGAGCTCGGCGTAGGTGATGCGGCGGGTGTCGCCGGGTGCGCCCTCGAAGTGGATCGCCACCCGGTCGCCGTTGCCCGCCCGGACGTGCCGGTCGAGGCAGTTCTCGGCCACGTTGAGCGTGCCGTCGGCGAACCACTTCGCGAACGGGGCGCCGGACCAGTCGAGGGTCTGCGTGAACGGGGTGCGCCAGTCGAGCAGGCTGCGGGACTGCTCGGCCCAGAAGGCCTCGCGGTCGGCGGCGGCGGCCTCGTGCAGGTCCTCGTGCGCGACGGCGTCGGCGACGAACTCGGGTGTCGGCGGGAAGGTGGCGCCGTCGTCCTCGCGGTGGTCGGTCTGGGTCGGAGTGGACATCGATGTCCTTTCGCGTCGTTGCGTCCTCAGGGTGCGCCACGGAGACTACCCCTCGGCCGGTGCGCTGCGTGGTTCCGTGACCAGCGGCGGCCCGGGTGCGGGCCAGCCGGGCCGCGACGGTGGGGCCGGCGGTGTCCTCGTCGCGGCGGCACGTCGGGCGGGGTCGGCCGTCCCGGTCGCGGCGGCACGCCCGGCGGTCGTGTCGGGGGTTGCCCCGAGGGGCGGATCGTGGGGTACAGTAGTTCCTGCTGGACTCGTTTCCGGCGGCACCGAATCGGATTCCCCCCAATCCTTCGGTGTCCAGGCGGCACCAGTTCCCCCCAACCGGTGCCGCCTCTTCTTTTGCCCGGGGTCCGGCTCGAGCGTTCAGCGCTCGCTGACCGCCGACGATCGGCGGCGATCCGCACGGGGACGCCGGTCGAGTGGACAGACCGGTACATGCTCACGCATGGAACGGTCGGCAGGCTCGTAGCAATTGCTACTCCGTCTCGGCGCCCGCGATCGACGGGACCTGCTCGTGTGGTCTGCCGTCGCGCCGTGTCGGGTACTCCTCACTGAGTGGGGTACGGCTTTCCGTTTCGGGGGACAAATCGGTCCGTTGGTGCCATCGGCGCTTACCTCTCCACAGGCTGGTTGTGGCACCGGATGCCGAAAACGGCTCTCCTCCTACGCTCTGGCGTCATGCGCCGTCACCGTGCCACGCCGTCCCTGCCCGGGTCCGGGCCCTTCCTGCCGGGGGCTGGGCCGCCCCTGCCCGGGGCGGGGGCTCTTCCGCCGGGGGCTCGTCCGCCGGGGGCTGCCGCTGCCGCCCTTCGGCGCCGGACGCACGGTGTCGTCGAGTTCGAGGAACTCGCCGGGCTCGTGACGGACGCCCGCGTCACCGACGTCCTGGTCGTCGGCGGCGTCGGCACCTGGATCGACCGTGGCGGCGGACTCGAAACCGCCGCGCCGCGCCTGACCGAGGCGCGCACCCGCGAGCTCGCCACGCGCCTGGTGGCGCTCGGCGGACGCCACGTCGACGAGACCACGCCGTGCGCCGACGTCCGGCACGGCGACGGGATCCGGGTGCACGTCGTGCTCGCCCCGGTATCGGTGGGCGGCACGGCGATCTCGATCCGGCTCCCACACCCCGCCCGGCCGACCCTCGCCGCGCTCGAGCGCGCCGGCACCTTCGAGCACGTGCCGCGTTCCGTCGTCGAGGACGTCGTGCACCGGCGCCGCAACGTCCTCGTCACCGGCGCAACCGGCAGCGGCAAGACCACCCTGCTCGCCGCGATGCTCGGCGCCGTCCCGGCCGACGAGCGGATCGTCACGGTCGAGGACGTCGCCGAGCTGCGCATCGCCCATCCGCACGTGGTCGCACTCGAAGCGCGGCAGGCGAACGCCGAGGGCGTCGGCGCGCTCGGCCTCGACCGGCTCGTGCGTGAAGCCCTGCGGATGCGCCCGGACCGGATCGTCGTGGGGGAGTGCCGCGGTGCCGAGGTCCGCGAGCTCGTGTCCGCGCTGAACACGGGCCACGACGGGGGCGCCGGCACCGTGCACGCCAACGGTGTCGCGGACGTCGCCGCTCGGCTCGAGGCGCTCGGCGCCCTCGCCGGGCTCGGCGTCGAGGCGCTGGCCCGACAAGCGGTCAGCGCGTTCGACCTGGTGCTCCACGTCGAGCGTCGGGCAGGCGGACGACGGCTCGTCGCGGTGGGCGCGTTCCACGTCGGGTCGGACGGGAGGCTCGTGGTGCGCCCGGTGGACGGAGCACCGTGAGCACGGGGTCGCTCCTGGGGCGTCGGGCCCGGCGTCCTGTGCGGTTCGACCCGGCGCGCGTGGCCGGCACCCTCGACCGGGTCGCGACGCTCGTCGCCGCCGGGGTCCCGCCGCCGCGGGCCTGGGAACTCGTCGGCCGGCTCCCCGCAGGGACCGCTCCCGCGTCCGCGGACATCGCCGTCGTCCTGCGGGTCGCGGACCGGACCGGCGCCCCCGTCGCCGAGACGCTCGGGGCCCTCGCCGGAGCGCTCCGCCGATCGGCAGCGTCGGACCGGGCGATCCGGGTCGCCCTCGCCGGCCCGCGCACCAGCGCCCGCGTCGTCCTGGCGCTGCCAATGTTCGGCCTCGGACTCGGGGCTGCGTGGGGCTCCGGAGCGGTGCAGGTCCTCACGAGCTCACCGCTCGGCTGGGTCTGCTCGGCGCTCGCGGCCGTGCTCGTCCTGTCCGGGCGTGCCTGGACCGCGCGGCTCGTCCGGTCGGCGACGCCGGACGGACGCGTGCCCGGAATCGTCCTCGACGCCTGGGCGGTGGCCGTCGCGGGCGGCGGTTCGTGGATCGACGCCGGCGAGGCGGTCCGTCGTGCCGCCGACGGGATCGTCCCGCCGGCTGCCGACGTGGTCCGCCTCCGCGAGGTCCTCGACCTGGCCAGGCGAGCGGGCGTGCCCGCGGCGGGACTACTGCGCCGCGCCGCCGAGGACGTCCGTGACGACGCTGCTGCCGCAGGCCTCACCGCGGCCGAGCGCCTGGCCGTCCGACTGGTGCTGCCGCTCGGTGTCTGCATCCTGCCCGCGTTCGTGCTCGTCGGGGTGGTCCCCGTCGTGGTCGGCGTCCTCTCCTCCACCGTCGTCGGTGCGCGATGACCTCTCCACAGATGCCGATCGAGGCCCTGATCGCCCGGTCGCCACGCGCCACGCTGGGATGACCGCAACAGAAGGGACGAACCCATGAGCACCACCTCGAACCGAATCCGTCGGGCCAACCGCGTCGTCGAGCGGCTCCGCGCCGTCGCACAGGACGACCAGGGGTCCGCGACCGCCGAGTACGCGGTCGTCATCCTCGCCGCCGTGGCGTTCGCCGGCGTGCTCGTCGCCGTCATGCGCTCGGGCGAGGTGCAGACCATCCTCACCGAGCTCGTCCGCGGTGCCCTCTCGCTGTGACCACGAGCGGCGCTCCGACCGGGGCTCCGACCGGGGATCGGTCACGGTCGAGTTCGCGGTCGTGCTGCCCGCCGTCGCGCTCGTCCTCACCCTGCTCGTCGCGGCCGTGCTGGTCGTCGACGGACAGGGACGCCTCCAGTCGGCCGCCGCGGCGGCTGCGCGGGGCGTCGGGCGTGGGGACGACGCCGTCGGACTCGCCGCCGCCGAGCAGATCGCGCCGGGATCCTCCGTCACGATCCGGCGTACCGACGACCTGGTCTGCGTCGACGCCACGCGCGGCGGCACCGGTCCGTTCTCGGCGCTGCCGCTCCGGGCGACGGCGTGTGCTGCGGCCGGGGGACGCTGACCCCGAGCGCGGTTCGGTGACCGTGCTCGTCGCCGCCGTCCTCGGCGTCGGGGTGCTCGCCGCGTCGTCGGCGCTCGCCGCCGCCGGACACCGCACGCAGGCGGTCCGGGCGGGGGACGCCGCTGACGCCGCCGCGACCTCGGCCGCTGCGACGTCCATCGGACTCCTGACGGGGTCGCCGTGCGACGTCGCCGAGCGGGTCGCACGGGCGAACGGCTCGACCCTCGTGGCCTGCGACCTCGCTGCCGCAACGGCCCGGGTGCGGGTGGTCGTCGGCTCCGGACCGTTCGCCGTCGGCGCATCCGCGGTCGCCGGTCCGGCGGACGACCACCCCGACCACGGTGTGTATGGTGTGCCTGTCGGCCACCGGTCACCGATGTCCCGGGCGACCCGGACACGCTCGTGTCCAGGGCCGACCAGCACCACGGATCAAGGAGACACGTGCCAGGCACGAAGAAGCTCGTGATCGTCGAGAGCCCTGCGAAGGCGAAGACGATCGCGCAATACCTCGGTGACGGATACGAAGTCCAGGCCTCGGTCGGACACATCCGCGACCTCGTCGAGCCCAAGAACCTGCCGGCCGAGCTCAAGAAGGGCTCCCTCGGCAAGTTCTCGGTGGACGTCGACAACGGCTTCGAGCCGTACTACGTCGTGTCCGACGCCAAGAAAAAGACGGTTGCCGAGCTCAAGCGTGCGCTCAAGGATGCCGACGAGCTCTACCTCGCAACAGATGAAGACCGCGAGGGTGAAGCGATCGCCTGGCACCTGCTCCAGGTCCTCAAGCCGAAGGTCCCCGTCAAGCGGATGGTCTTCCACGAGATCACGAAGGAGGCGATCCAGCGTGCGCAGGAGGCCACCCGTGAGCTCGACACCGCCCTCGTCGACGCGCAGGAGACCCGCCGCATCCTCGACCGCCTCTACGGGTACGAGGTCTCGCCGGTCCTGTGGCGCAAGGTCGCTCCCGGCCTCTCCGCCGGTCGCGTGCAGTCCGCCGCGACCCGGCTCGTGGTCGACCGCGAACGCGAGCGTCTCGCCTTCGTCTCGGCCAACTACTGGGACCTCTCCGCTCGGTTCGAGAAGGCGGGGGAGTCCTCCTTCTCGGCGCGACTCGCCCGGATCCAGGGCACCCGCGTCGCCTCGGGGCGCGACTTCGACGACCGCGGTGCGCTCAGCGGTGACGTCGTGCGTCTGGACGAGGCCGCAGCCGCCTCGCTGACCACCGTGCTCGAGCGCGCCGGGGACGCCACCGTCCGCAGCGTCGACTCGAAGCCGTACACCCGCCGTCCGGCGGCACCGTTCACCACGTCGACCCTGCAGCAGGAGGCAGCGCGCAAGCTGCGTCTGTCGCCGCGGCAGACGGCGCGTGCGGCGCAGACGCTGTACGAGAACGGGTACATCACCTACATCCGTACCGACTCGGTCTCGCTCTCGAAGCAGGCGATCGACGCGGCCCGCAAGCAGGCGGCCGACCTGTACGGCGCCGCGACCGTGCCGGACAAGCCCCGTCTGTACGCGAGCAAGAGCAAGAACGCGCAAGAGGCGCACGAGGCGATCCGTCCCTCGGGCGACACCTTCCGCACCCCGCAGGAGCTCCAGGGCACGCTCACCGGTGTCGAGTGGCGGCTCTACGACCTCATCTGGAAGCGCACCGTCGCCTCCCAGATGGCGGACGCCAAGGGGTCGACCGCATCGATCGTGCTCGGCATCGCATCGACCGAGTCGGTCGAGGGCATCACGTCGACCGCGAACGGCACGGACGCCGAGTTCACCGCGTCCGGCACCGTCATCACCTTCCGCGGGTTCCTCAGCGCCTACGAAGAAGGCCGCGACGAGGACCGCCACGAGTCGAGCGAGCGTGCCGGTCAGGACGTCGCGCTGCCCGACGTCAAGCAGGGCGAGCACCTCGAGGTGCACGACGTGCTGGCGAAGGGGCACGACACGACGCCGCCGCCGCGCTTCACCGAGGCCAGCCTCATCAAGACGCTGGAAGAGCTCGGGATCGGGCGTCCGTCGACCTACCCGACGATCAGCCCGACGATCATCGACCGCGGCTACGTGTCCCTGCGCGGCACCCAGCTCGTGCCGAACTGGATCGCGTTCAGCGTGGTCCGGCTGCTCGAGGAGTACTTCGGCGAACTGGTGGAGTACGACTTCACCGCCGAGATGGAAGAGGACCTCGACCGGATCGCCCGCGGCGACGCCGACCGGGTCGACTGGCTCAAGGGCTTCTACTTCGGTGGCGGCGACGACGACCAGCGTGGCCTGCGGACCGTCATCGACAACCTCGGCGAGATCGACGCGCGTGAGATCAACTCGGTCGAGCTCGCACCGGGCCTCACCCTGCGGATCGGTCGCTACGGCCCCTACATCGAGGTGCCGAGCGACGACCCGGAGAAGCCGCGTCGCGTCAACGTCCCCGAGGACCTGGCACCCGACGAGCTGACCGTCGAGAAGGCCAAGGAACTCGTCGACGCCCCCGTCATCGGCGACCGCGTCGTGGGCATCAACCCGGACACGGGCAAGGAGGTCCTGGCGAAGGACGGCCGCTTCGGCCCCTACGTCACGGAGCGCACCCCGGAGCCCGAGCCCACCGTCGACCCGAAGACCGGCGAGGTCGTCGACGCCGCAGCCGCCGCCCCGGAGCCCGCAGCGGCCGAGGCCCCCGCCGAGACGACGACCGGCAAGAAGGCCCCGGCGAAGAAGGCCCCGGCGAAGAAGACGACGAAGAAGGCCGCGGCGCCCAAGGAACGGACCGCCTCGCTCTTCAAGTCGATGGACCCGGCGACCGTCGACCTCGAGACCGCGCTGAAGCTCCTCGACCTGCCCCGAGTGGTCGGACAGGACCCGGAGACCGGCAACGACATCACCGCGCAGAACGGTCGCTACGGCCCGTACCTGAAGAAGGGGACGGACACCCGGACGCTCCCGGGCGAGGACGCGATCTTCGACATCGACCTCCCCGGTGCGCTCGAGATCTTCTCGCAGCCGAAGTACGGCGGCAACCGTGCCGCGAGCTCCGCGCTCAAGGAGTTCGAGGCGGACCCCGTGTCCGGCAAGCCGATCAAGATGAAGGACGGCCGGTTCGGCCCCTACGTCACCGACGGCGAGACGAACGCGACGATCCCGAAGGGCGAGGACGTCGAAGCGGTCGACCACGCCCGTGCGGTCCAGCTCATCGCGGACAAGCGCGCCAAGGGCCCCGTCAAGAAGAAGACGCCGGCCCGACGGGCACCGGCGAAGAAGAAGTGACCGGACGGTTCATCACGCTCGAGGGCGGCGACGGCGCGGGCAAGACGACCCAGGCCGAGCTGCTCTCGGCGTGGCTCGTCGAGCACGGCCGCACGGTCCTGCGCACCCGCGAGCCCGGCGGCACCGACCTGGGGCTCCGGATCCGTGAGATCGTGCTGCACGAGCGCGGACACGTGTCGCCCCGCGCCGAGGCGCTGTTGTACGCGGCAGACCGGGCACACCACGTCGAGACGGTGGTCCGTCCCGCGATCGCCCGTGACGAGGTCGTGCTGCAGGACCGGTACATCGACTCGTCGGTCGCCTACCAGGGCGTCGCGCGCGGTCTGGGCTCCGAGCACATCCGCTCGGTGTCGGAGTGGGCGGCGGACGGCCTGGCGCCGGACCTGACGATCCTGCTCGACCTCGACGTGACGGTCGGACGCGCCCGGGTCGCCGCGGCCCGTGGTGACACGTTCGACCGCCTGGAGTCCGAGGCCGAGGCGTTCCACGAGTCGGTGCGACGAGCGTTCCTGGACATGGCGGCGGCCGAACCCGACCGCTTCCTGGTGGTCGACGCCGGCGGCTCCACCGAGGACGTGCAGCGTGCGATCCGTGCCGCGGTCGCTCCACTCGTCGCGATCGACCCGGCATGACCGTGGACGCCCGCGTGACGGTGGTCGCCCGCGTGACGGTGGTCGCTGACAGGATGGTCCCGTGAGCGTGTGGGACGGCCTGACCGGGCAGGAAGAAGCAGTCGCCTCCCTCCGGAACGCCGCGGAGTCGACCGACGGCACCGGCGGCATGACGCACTCGTGGCTGATCACGGGTCCCCCCGGGTCCGGACGGTCGAACGTGGCGACGGCGTTCGCGGCGGCCCTCGTGGGCAACGGTCCCGACGACGACCACACCCTGCAGCAGATCACCGCGAAGACCCACCCCGACGTGTCGGTCCTGACGACGCAGCGCGTGATCATCACCATCGACGAGATCCGGCAGCTCGTGACGTCGTCGTACTACTCACCCTCGGTCGGGCGGTACCGCATCGTCATCATCGAGGACGCCGACCGCATGACGGAACGCACCTCGAACCTGCTGCTCAAGGCACTGGAAGAACCTCCGGAGCGCACGGTCTGGATCCTCTGCGCCCCGAGTGAAGCGGACCTGCTGCCCACCATCCGGTCGCGCGTCCGCTCTGTCCGCCTCCGGGTCCCCGGCATCGAGTCCGTCGCCGACCTGCTCGTCGCCCGCACCGGCATCGACCGTGCCCTCGCGATGGACGCAGCGCGGCAGGCACAGAGCCACATCGGCATGGCGCAGCGCCTGGCGACGAGTGCGGACGCCCGCGATCGTCGCCGCCGCACCCTGACGACCGTGCTCGGCGTCCGGAGCGTCGGTGACGCCGTGATGGCCGCTGCCGACCTGCTCGCCGTCGCCGACGAAGACGCCAAGGCCATCACGCAGCAGCGCGACTCCGAGGAGCGCGACGCAGCACTGCGATCGCTCGGCATCGAACCCGGCGGCACGATCCCGCCGGCCCTCCGCTCGCAGCTCCGGCTGCTCGAGGACGACCAGAAGCGCCGTGCAACCCGCAGCCTGCGCGACGGTCTCGACCGCATCCTGGTCGACGTGTCCTCGCTGTACCGCGACCTGCTCCTGCTCGGTCTCGGTGCCCCGGCGGAACCCGTCAACCTGGCGATGCGCGACCACCTCGACCAAGCCCTGCAGTCGGTCACGCCGGCCGCGGCGCTCGAGGTGCTCGACGCGATCGCCCTCGCCCGGCAGCGGATCGCCGCGAACGTGGCGGCGTTGCTCGCGCTCGAGGCGCTGCTCGTCACGATCGCCCGCGTCCGGCACTGACCGTGACGGACTCTCCCCGCGGCGAGTGGGGCATGGGACAATCACGGCATGCCCGACGCTGAACCCGGCCTGCGCGAACGGAAACGCCGCGCCACCCGCCGCGCCATCCAGGCGGCGGCGCTCCGCATCGCGATCGAGGACGGCCTCGGAGCGGTCACCGTGGACGAGATCTCGCGTCGAGCCGACGTCTCACCCCGCACGTTCTTCAACTACTTCCCGAGCAAGGAACAGGCGATCCTCGGGGACGACCCGGAGCTGCCCGACGACGCCGCGCTGCAGGAGTTCGTCGACGGCGGACCGGACGGCGACCTGCTGTCGGACCTCGGTGCACTGCTCGTGCACTCGACGCAGGAGCTCATCGAGGAACGTGGACTCATCGAGGAACGGCAGCAGGTGCTCCGGGCGAACCCCGAGCTGTTCAGCCGGCGCATGGAGTCGATGAAGGAGTTCCAGGCCGAGATCCAGGCGGCGGTCACCCGGCGGCTCGAGCGCGAGGACCCCGAGCTCGCTGCGGACCCCGATGCGCTCCGCCGTCGGGCGCGCCTGGCGTCGATCGTGGCGCTCGGTGCGCTCCGGCACGCATGGTGGGAGTGGTCCGGGTCCGAGGCCGGTTCGCACCTGGTCGACGAGCTCCGCAGGTCCTTCGCCGAGCTCGGCGTGCTCGTTTCGCGTTCGCTCGTCTGAGCCTGTATAGTCATTGATCGTGCCGCTCCGGGTTCGGAGCGAGCGCGCCGCCTTAGCTCAGTCGGTAGAGCGATTCACTCGTAATGAATAGGTCGTCGGTTCGATTCCGACAGGCGGCTCAGCACACATCCCCGGTCACGGATCTGCATCAGGTCCTGACCGGGGATTTTTCTGTTGGCGTGAAGCCGCACGCTTCGGCCGCAGGACAGACAGGGGCACGGGGCCCGGGATAGCGTGACGACGTCGCGGGGGTCCCTGCGACGCAAGAACCACATCGCCCAGCCTCCTCCGGCGGACGATCGATGGAGGCACCGTGCTCACCCGTGTGACGATGATCGTCCTCGTGGGTGCGGCGGCAGCGGCACTCGCCGTGAGCGCCGCCGCAGTTCCCGAATCCAGCCGCTCGTCGGCAGCCGCTGCGTCCCAGGGGCAGCAGACGAACGCGACGCCACTGCGGGCGGACGGCCCCGCTGTCCGCCCCGACCCGACGATCGGCCGGGTGCCGACCTTCTCCGTCGAATTCGACACACCGGCGGCGGCGGACGGGCCGTTCGCTGCGACGTACGCGCAGTCGTGGCAGCCGTACCCGGACGGCACCGGTGGGCGGTACTGGTCGGGTTCGCAGATCAGCGCGCACGACGGGTACATGGACGTCGCCCTGGACGGCGAGCACGGTGCGGCTGGCACCTTCGGCACCCCGGAGGATGCCTGGTCCCACGTGGGCGGGACGTTCAGCATCCGAGCGCGCGCGACCGGCGGCGCCGACAACGGCGTCGCGGTCATGCTGTGGCCGACGTCGGACGACTGGGGCGACGGCGAGGTCAACTTCCCCGAGGGCAACTTCGACAGCACGCCCCGCGTGTTCCACCACTCGATGGTCCCCGGTCACGAGAAGCGGTTCGACCACTACAACACCCGCGTGTCCTGGAGCTCGTGGCACACGTACACGATGGAGTGGATCCCGGGCCGAGCGGTCAACTACTACCTCGACGGCGAGCTGGTGTACACGGTCGCCCGGAACGTCCCGTCGTCCCCGCACCGCTACATGTTCCAGGTCGGCAACTGGGGTGACCCGGGCCACCTCGAGATCGACTGGGTCCGCACGTACGACCCCCGGTGACGAGTGCGGATCACCGCACGTTCTTCCCCGTTCTGGGGATTCCCGGAAGCGACGTCCATCGGCCACGATCGAGACCGAGCCCACTCCGCGCGTCGAAAGGTCGTCAGGTCGTCATGCTGTTGTCCCTCCTCTACATGAGTGCCGCTGACGAGCCCTTCGACCAGGAACGGCTGGACGCGCTGCTCGAGCACGCCAGGTCACGCAACGCCGCGTCCGGCCTGTCCGGTCTGCTCGTCTACAAGGACGGCCGCTTCATGCAGCTGTTGGAGGGCCCGGAGGACGCCGTGCTCGAGACCTACCAGCGCATCATCGACGACCCTCGCCACACCGACGTCGGCCTGCTCGTCGAGGAGCGCATCCACACGCCGCGCTTCGGCGAGTGGACGATGGCGTTCGACCGCGACGCGGAGACGCCGCTGCCGGACGGGTTCGACGCGTTCCTGGTCGACGGCGACAGCAGTGCGGACACGAGCAAGGCCCGCGCCCTGCTGCGGTGGTTCCGCAACCACCCGCTGGCGGCGCCGGACGCGGCGCTCGGCAAGCACCGCCGCTGAGGGCGAGCGCCGGCCTCAGGGCAGGTAGTACGTCGGGTTCGGCAGCTTGACGCTGCGGTCCGCCGAGCCCCCGAGCAGGTCGCTGTACTGGTCGCCGAAGTTCGCGACCACGTCGTACCGGCCGCCCGATCGTGACTCGATGTGCGCCCGGGTCTGCGACTTGTACTCGACGGTGGTGCACTTCGCCGTGGCGCAGGTGATGTACGACGGCTGCTGCGACGCCCCGACCCCGGTCCACTTCGTGTAGTACGTCTCGGTGCCGCGCGTCGTCGCCGAGAACTGCGGGTAGCCGACGCGCTGCAGGTTGTCGATGGTGGCGTTCTCCTGATCGGCGTTCCGGCCGGTCAGCCCGATGACCGTGCAGCCGGAACGCTGTGCGATCGACACGAGCGAGGTCATCGACGGGGTCGCGGGGAACCGTTCGTCCTGCACCCACTCGTCCTGCAGCGCGGGGTCGAAGACGAAGTGCATGTCCGCGACCTCCATGTCGTACGTCCACAGGGTGGTGTCGTCGGCGTCGAGCACGATCGCGGGGTTGCGGTGCAGCTTGCGGCCGACGGCGCACTGGGCGGCGACGACGGGGGCCTGCCGCCGGACGAGGGACCGCATCTCGCGGATGTACGGGGAGTCGGTGCGGTTCGCCAGGCCGGTGCCGGGGTCGCCGTAGTACGTGGCGATGGTCTTCTTGACGGAGTCGATGTTCGGGATGCCCTCACCGGACTGCGTCGCACCGGAGGAGCCGTCGGCCGCCATCGTGAACTGCGTCCGTGGGGACAGCCGGGGCTCGGAGACGCCGGGCAGGTCGGCCGAGGGTAGGTAGTAGGTGGGGTTCGGCAGCTTGAGGGACCGCTCGGCGTACCCGCCCTGCAGGTCGCTCCACTGGTCGCCGATGTTCAGCGCGATGTCGTAGCCGAGGTCCTGCTCGATGTGCTTGCGGGTCAGGGCCTTGTACTCGACGGTCGTGCAGCTCGCGGCGGCGCAGGTCACGTACGACGGTTGCTGCGAGGCGCCCTTGCCGGTCCACTTCGTGAAGAAGTGGTCCTCGGTGAAGGCGGTGTAGCCGACCTTCGACAGGTTCTGCACGGTCGCGGTCTTCTGGTCGTCGTTCCGGCCGGTCAGTCCGAAGACGGTGAAGCCCATCGCGGCGGCGCGGTTGACGAAGCTGACCATGGACGGGGTGGCGGCGAAGCGTTCGTCCTGCACCCACTCGTCCTGCCGTGCGGGGTCGAAGACGAAGTGCATGTCCGCGACCTCCATGTCGTACGTCCACAGGGTGGTGTCGTCGGCGTCGAGGACGATCGCGGGCTTCTCGCCGTGCCGGACGGCACGGTCGTGGATGCGCTGCAGCGACGCTCCCTGGCGGGCGACGATCGATCGCATCTCGCGGATGTAGGGGGAGTCGGTCCGGTTCGCCAGGCCCGTGCCGGGGTCGCCGTAGTAGGTGGCGATGGTCTTCTTGACGGAGTCGATGTTCGGGATGCCCTCGCCGCCCTGCGTCGCACCGGACGTGCCGTCGGCAGTCATCGTGAAGTGCGTCCGCGGCGTAAGGCCGGCGTCGGCCGAGTGCCCCGGTCCGTGTCCTGGGTCGCCCCACCCGTGTGCGCTGGCCGGACCGCCGACGAGGGTGGACGTGAGGACGATCGCGGCGCTGGTGGCGACGACGGAGAGGACGGAACGGCGCATGGAGGACCTGCACACCTTCGACTCGGGGAGGAGTGACCCCCGGATGGGGGATCTCGCAGCACGTTAGCTGGCAATCACCCGTGGAGTCCATACCAAAGTGCTGCGGCCAGTCCTGGTAGACATGGCCCCATGACGGTTCGCTGGGGAGTCATCGGCACGGGCGGCATCGCCCGGTCCTTCGTCGGCGACTGCGTCGCCGCGGGCATCGAGTTCACGGCGGTCGGCAGCCGCACCCGCGACGGTGCCGAGGCGTTCGCGGCGGAGTTCGGCATCCCACGGGCGCACGGCTCCTACCAGGACCTCGTCGCCGACGACACGGTCGACGCCGTGTACGTCGCGACCCCGCACGTCCGGCACGCCGAGGACGCCCTGCTCGCGATCCGCGCCGGCAAGCACGTCCTCGTCGAGAAGGCCTTCACGATGACGGCGGCCGAGGCACGGACCGTGGTCGATGCCGCCCGTCGAGCCGGTGTCGCGGTGACCGAGGCGATGTGGACTCGGTTCCTGCCGCAGATGGCGATGATCCGCGAGGTCCTGGCCGAGGGGCGCATCGGCCGGCCGGTGCTCGTCGAGGCGACGCACCACCAGGCCCTGCCCACCGACCCGTCGCACCGGCTGCGCGATCCGGCCCTCGGCGGTGGAGCCCTGCTGGACCTGGGCGTGTACCCGGTGTCCTTCGCCGTCGACGTGCTGGGGGTGCCCACCTCGCTCGTCGCGGCCGGCACGCTGAGCGAGCAGGGCGTCGACACGCAGATGGGCATCGTCCTGACGCACGACGGCGGTGCGCAGTCGGTGATCCACTTCGGGATGGACGTGCGCAGTCCGAACACCGCCTCGGTCATCGGGGAAGCGGGGCGCATCGACGTCGACTCGACCTGGTACACCCCGACGACCTGGCGGATCCGCGACCGCGACGGTGTCGTGGTCGAGGAGTTCGACGCGCGCGAGGAGCTCGCCGGCTACGGCCACGAGGCGCGCGCGTTCGAGGCGATGGTCACGTCCGGCGTGCACGAGGGCGGTCCGATGGACGCCGAACAGTCGGTCGCGATCATGGCCGTCATGGACGAGGCCCGCCGCCAGGTCGGCGTGCACTACCCGGCGGACGACCCCTCAACAGCGCCCTGATCCGGGTCGCGTCGTCCACATCGGGACGATCCGGCCTGGAGGCTCCTGCCGCAGTTCCGTAGGATCGGTCACGATGTCCGAGCAGCAGCCCACCCCGCCTTCCGTACCGGAGCGTGTCCGCGCCGCCGTCGCAGCCGCGCGCGCCTCCGCCGTGCGCCGCCCGGTGCCCTGGATCGCCGGTGGGCTCGCAGCCCTGCTCGTGATCGGTTCGGGCGGGGCCGTCGCGGTCGCCGCCGCGATGACACCGGACACGGGCACGACGGCCGCGCCGGCGACCACGTCGCGCGCGACCTCGACCCCGAGCCGGTCGACCGCCACCACGAAGCGACCGACGAGCACGCCGACACCCACCCCGGACGCCCGCGCCGTGCCGAAGGACCCGGCCGGCCCGTCCGCGCTGCGCACCTGCTCGATCGCCGGTGCGGCGTCGGCGAGCGGTCTCGGCGCGTTCGAGGGGTACGTCATGGACGCGAAGACCGGCGAGGTCCTGTTCTCGAAGGACGGCGACAAGGCCGCCCAGACCGGCAGCGTCATGAAGACCCTGACGACGGCGACGGCGCTCGCGGTGCTCGGCGGCGACCACCGCATCCCGACCACCGTCACACAGGAGTCCGGCGGGACCATCGCGCTGGTCGGGCACGGCGACGCCACGCTGTCCGCCGGCAACGGCACGGTCTACCCGGGGGCCCCGACGCTCGCGCAGCTCGCCCAGCAGGTCAAGGCGAAGGTCGGCAACACCCCCGTCACCACCATCGTGACCGATGACACGTACTGGAGCGACGCCGACGCGTGGGACCCCACGTGGCCGGTGTCCGAGCGCACCATCGGATACCAGCCGAAGGTCACGGCGCTCATGGTCGACGGTGACCGGGCGAACCCGGCCGCGGCGACCTCGCCCCGGTCCGAGGACCCGGTCGGCCGTGCGGGCACCGCGTTCCGGACGGCACTGGCGAACGCCGGGGTCGCCGGGGCCGGGTCGGCACAGATCGTCAAGCGCGCCACGACCAGCACGAACACCATCGCGACGGTCTCGTCGCAGCCGGTGTCGACGCTGATCGGGCAGATGATCCCGAACTCGGACAACACCCTCGCCGAGATGCTCGCCCGGGTGTCGTCGAAGGAGTCCGGCTCGAACGGGTCGGCGGCCTCGCTGACCTCGGTGTACCAGTCGGCGCTCGGCTCCTACGGCGTCGACCCGGCCGGCATCGTCATCAAGGACGGCTCGGGCGAGAGCGCCGCCAACGCGGTGTCGCCGAACTTCGTCGCCCACCTCATGGTGCAGGTCGCCGCCGGTGCGAAGGGTCTCGGCACCCTCGCGAACGCCCTGCCCGTGTCGGGCCAGTCCGGCACCCTCGCCAGCCGCTTCACCGGCGCGAACGCCGTCGCCCGCGGCAAGGTGCACGCGAAGACCGGGTGGATCGACAGCGCGAACACCCTCGGCGGGTACATCGACGCCGCGGACGGATCGCGCCTGACCTTCGCGTTCTACGCCATCGGGTCCTCGCGTGCGGCCGCGCTGCCGGCGCTCGACGCGGTGACCGCGGCGGCCTACTCGTGCGGGAGCAAGCTCACCGACTCCTGAGTCACCGGGTGTTGGATGGGCCCATGGCACGGGCTCTCCTCATCGTCGACGTCCAGAACGACTTCACCGAGGGCGGTGCGCTCGGTGTCACCGGGGGCGCGGCCCTCGCGGAACGGATCAGCGCGTTCCTCGGCCGGCACGCCGAGGAGTACGACCTGATCGTCGGATCCCGCGACTGGCACCACGGCGACGACGACAACGGCGGACACTTCGCCGGACCCGAGGGCCCCGACTTCGTCGACACGTGGCCCGTGCACTGCGTGGCCGGCACACCGGGCGCCGAGTACCACCCGGAGCTCGACACCGAGCCGATCGACGTCGACGTCTTCAAGGGCCAGGGCACGCCGGACTACTCGGCGTTCCAGGCCCGGACCGAGTCGGGCGTGCCGTTGCCGGAGATCCTGACCGAGCACCGGGTGCACTCCGTCGACATCGTCGGCATCGCCACCGACCACTGCGTCCGGGCCTCGGCCCTCGACGCCCGCGCTGCCGGCATCGACGTCGCGGTCTACGAGGACCTGGTGGCCGGCGTCGACGACGAGCGCAGTGCCCGCGCGCTCGACGACATCCGAGCGGCCGGCGGGCACGTCGACCGCAGCGACATGGACGAGGGGCTCGCGAACCCCGGAGGAGCACAGCTGTGACCGAGACCAACACCGAGACGAGCACCGACACGAGCACCACCACCGGCGACCTCACCACGACCGTGGGCGACGAGCACGTCACCGTGCACGGCGTCCCGACCGGCCTGTTCATCGGCGGGTCCTGGCGCCCGTCGACGAGCGGCGCGACGTTCGCCGTCCGCGACCCCTCGACCGGCGACGTGCTGGCCGAGGTCGCCGACGCCACCCCTGAGGACGGCATCGCCGCGCTCGACGCCGCGGTCGCCGCGCAGCAGGAGTGGGCGGCCACCGCACCGCGCCAGCGCTCCGACGTCCTCCGCCGCGCGTTCGACCTGGTCCGCGCGCACGAGGACGACCTGGCCGCCCTGATGACGCTCGAGATGGGCAAGCCCCTGGCCGAGGCCCGCGGCGAGGTGGTCTACGGCGGCGAGTTCCTCCGCTGGTTCTCGGAAGAGGCCGTCCGCATCGGCGGCGACTACCGCACCAACCCCGAGGGCACCGGACGCGCGATCGTCCTGAAGCGTCCGGTCGGCCCGGTCTACGCGATCACCCCGTGGAACTTCCCCCTCGCCATGGCGACCCGCAAGATCGGCCCCGCACTGGCGGCCGGCTGCACGGTCGTCGTGAAGCCTGCGGAGCTCACGCCGCTGACCACGCTGTTCCTGGTCGAGCTGTTCCGCCGTGCCGGGCTGCCGGACGGCGTGCTCAACGTGGTGCCGTCCCTCGACGCCAAGGGCCTGTCCGAGCCGATCATCGCCGACCGCCGCCTCCGCAAGCTCACCTTCACCGGATCGACGCCGGTCGGGTCCGCGCTCCTCAAGCAGGCGGCGGACAACGTGCTCAGGACGAGCATGGAGCTCGGCGGCAACGCCCCTTTGCTGGTGTTCGACGACGCCGACCTCGACGCCGCGGTGGACGCCGCGATGCTCGCGAAGTTCCGGAACGTCGGCGAGGCCTGCACGGCCGCCAACCGGTTCTTCGTGCAGGACGGCATCGCCGACGCGTTCGTGGCCGCCCTCACTGCGAAGGTCGACGCGCTCCGCATCGGCCGGGGCACCGAGGACGGCACGACGATGGGGCCGCTCATCGACGACCGTGCAGTGGACAAGGCTGCCGGACTCGTCGACGACGCGGTCACCCGCGGCGCGCGGCTCGTCACCGGCGGACACCGCGTCGAGCGGCCCGGCACCTACTACGCGCCCACGGTGCTCGACGACGTGCAGCCGGGTTCGGACATCCTGACGACCGAGATCTTCGGACCGGTCGTGTCGATCACGCGCTTCGCGACCGAGGACGAGGGCATCCGGCTCGCCAACGACACCGAGTTCGGGCTCATCGCCTACGCGTTCACGACGGACTTCCCGCGCGGGCAGCGGCTCGCCGAACGCCTGGAGACCGGGATGCTCGGGCTGAACACCGGCGTCGTGTCGAACGCAGCGTTCCCGTTCGGCGGGGTGAAGTCGTCCGGCCTCGGCCGCGAGGGCTCGCACGAGGGCATCGAGGAGTACCTCGAGACCGTGTACGTGCTCACCCCGGACCCGTTCGCCGCCTGAACGGGCCCGACCGCGGGGCTCAGACCAGCAGCTGGTGCTTCGCCAGGTCGCGGTAGAGCGGCGTCGACTCGACGAGCTCGGAGTGCGTGCCGGCGCCGACGACCCGGCCGTGCTCGAGCACGACGATGACGTCGGAGTCCACCACGGTGGACAGCCGGTGCGCGATGACGAGCAGGGTGCGGTCCTCGGCGACGGCGTCGATCGCCAGCCGCATCTTCTGCTCGTTCACGCCGTCGAGCGACGACGTCGACTCGTCGAGCAGCAGGATCGGGGGAGCGGCGAGCAGGGCGCGGGCGATGGCCAGCCGCTGACGCTCGCCGCCGGAGAGCATCACGCCGTCCTCGCCGACCTGGGCATCGAGCCCACGCGGGTCACGGTGCAGCACCTCGCCGAGGTTGACCGCCTCGAGCACGCGGACGCAGTCGTCCTCGGTCGCGTCCGGCGAACCGAGCAGCAGGTTCGCTCGGATGGTGCCGGCGAGCACCGGGGCGTCCTGCTCGACGTAGCCGATCTGGGCGCGGAGCTCCTGGCGGTCCATGCCCCGGACGTCGATGCCACCGAGCCGGATGACGCCGTCGGTGGGGTCGTAGAACCGCTCGATCAGGGCGAGGGTCGTCGACTTGCCAGCACCCGACGGGCCCACGAGTGCGACCCGCGAGCCGCGGGGAACACGGAACGACACGTCGTGGAGCACCACGTCGTCGGCCGGACGCTCGTCGGCGAGCCGATCCGGGCCTCCCGGTCGATCCACCGCGCCGGACGCGACGGCGCCGTCCGGACCGGACGCATCCGCTGCAGCCGCGTACCGGAACGTGACGTGCTCGAACGTGATGGCGTCGTCGGAGGCGACCGCGGCGGCGGGGCGCGCAGCGGCGTCGTCCTGCGCCTCGGTCGGCAGGTGCAGGATCTCCTCGATCCGGCCGAGCGCACCGAGCGCCTGGGCGACCGCGACGGCGGCGCCCATCGCCTGGCCGAGCGGCATGATCATCATGAAGAGCAGCAGGATGAACGTGATGAGCGTGGCGATGGTGATGGTGCCCGCGGCGACCTGGGCCCCGCCGACGCCGAGCACGGCGATGAACGCCACCTGCATGACGATGCTCGCGACCGGCACGACGAACGCGGACATCTTCGCGATGTCGAGGCCGCGCTGGTAGGCCTCGGTCGCGTGTCCGTCGACCTCGTGCACCTCGCGCTCGGTGGCACCGGCCGCGCGGATGGTGCGGACGGCGCCGATGCCGCGCTCGACGGCCGCGGTCAGGTCGCCGACCTTCTCCTGCGCACGCTTCGACGCGACCCGGATGCGCCGGCTCAGTCCGCCGACGACCACGATCGCGACCAGGACGATGACGACCACGATCACGAGCAGCAGCGGGTCGATGATCGCCATCGCGATGATCGCGCCGATGAAGGTCAGGGCGCCGCCGATCGACTCGATCAGGCCCTGGGTCAGGACGGCGCGCAGGAGCGTGGTGTCGCTGCCGACGCGGGACACCAGGTCGCCGGTGCGACGGGTGTCGAACTCCGAGATCGGCAGGTTGAGGATGCGGGCGATGAGCTTGCGGCGCGTGGAGAGCACGACGCCCTCGCCCGCACGCTGCAGCAGGAAGTGCTGCACACCGTTCAGGACGCCGGCGACCAGGACGAGCCCGACGAGCAGCCAGACGAGCGTGCTGAGCGTGTTGCCCTGCTGCACCGCCGTGACGACCTGGTTGACGAGCAGCGGCTGCGCGAGCGACGCCCCGGCGCCGAGGATGCTCAGCACGATGATGACGACCATCGCCGGCTTGTTCTCGAACAGGTAGGACAACAGGCGGCCGAAGGTGGCGCGGGGGCCGTCGGTCTTCTTGGGGCGCGCGAAGGGGAGACTCATCGTGTTCCTAGTTTCTGCCGTACTTCTTGTGCACTGCCTGTCGGCTGACACCGAGCAGGGTCGCGATCTCCTGCCACGACGCCCCGGCGTTGCGGGCGGCACGGGCAGCGAGCTCTTCGGTCCGGTCGAGTTCACGGCGGAGCTCGCGCACGTTGGCGAGGGCGGAGAACGGGTCGTCCCCGGAGGCTCCGGCCGCGAGGCTCGTGATGGTCGGTCGGTCCATGGCTGTCAACCTACATTGACGTGCCGACAACTGTCAACCTGAGTTGACGGACAGGGTCGCGCCGTGCGGTGGACGCGACGGCGGACGGACGGGAGACCCGGTGCCAGCTGGCACCGGGCCTCCCGTCCGTCAGGTGGTCGCGTCTCAGGCGTCGGTGAAGTCCTTGCTCTTCGTCTCGCGGACGAAGAGCAGCGCGACGAGCGTCACCACGGCGGCGATCGTCAGGTACAGCCCGACCAGGAAGATGTTGCCGTCGGCCTGCCACAGCGCCAGGGCGATCGTCGGTGCGAGCGAGGCACCGAGGATCGACGCGACGTTGTACGCGATCGCCGAGCCGGTGTACCGGACGTTCGTCGGGAACAGCTCCGGCAGCAGGGCACCCATCGGCCCGAAGGTCAGCCCCATCAGGGACAGCCCGACGATCAGGAACGTCACCACCGTGATCGGACCCTGCGACGCCGCGAACCAGAACTGGAACGTCAGACCGAACAGCGCGATGCCGATCGTGGTCGGGATGAGGGTCTTCCGGCGCCCGAACTTGTCGGCCAGGATGCCGGCGATCGGGGTGAAGATGCCGAAGAACACGACGCCGATCATGAGCAGCGTCAGGAACTCACCGCGGCTGTAGCCGAGGCCGACCTTCGGGACGAGTGGACCGGCCTCGGCACCGGTGGTGCCGTACGACAGCGTGAACGTGGTCATGAAGTAGAAGAGGACGTACGTCGCGACCATGCCGAACGTGCCGACGATGAGCGCCTTCCACGAGGTGCGGAACACCCGGCCCAGCGGGATCTTCGCGACCGTGCCGGACTCCTGCACGCCGCGGAACACCGGCGACTCGACGAGCTTGAAGCGCACGTAGAGCCCGACGATGACCAGGACCGAGGAGAGCAGGAACGGGATGCGCCAGCCCCACGCCTGGAAGTCGGCGTTCGGGGTGCCGTCGGCACCGGCGGGCATCGCGGCGTTGATCGCGATGAACAGGCCGTTCGCGAGCAGGAAGCCGATCGGTGCGCCGAGCTGCGGCATCGAACCGAAGACGCCGCGCTTGCCCTTGGGGGCGTTCTCGGTGGCGAGCAGTGCCGCACCGGACCACTCGCCGCCGAGGCCGACGCCCTGGGCGAAGCGCATCACGGCGAGCAGGACCGGCGCCCACACGCCGATGGTGCTGAAGGTCGGCAGGCAGCCGATCAGGAACGTCGCGGTGCCCATGACGAGCAGCGACGCGACGAGGGTGGTCTTGCGGCCCACCCGGTCACCGAAGTGCCCGAAGATGATCGACCCGATCGGCCGCGCGAAGAAGGCGAGGGCGAACGTCACGAACGACGACAGCTGCGATGCCGTGGGGTCCTCGTTCGGGAAGAACAGCGTCGGGAAGACGAGGACCGCGGCCGTCGCGTAGACGTAGAAGTCGTAGAACTCGATCGAGGTGCCGACGAGGCTGGCGATGACGACGCGCGAGCGCGGGTTGCCTGCTGGTGCCGGAGCTGAGGTCGGGGTTGCTGGTGCCGGTGCGGCGGTCATGGGTGTCGTGTGGTCTTCCGTGGTGCGCGCTCCTGGCAGGGAGCACGGATACCCGAAACGGCGGACACCGATCGGTTCGCGCAGGGTGGCGCGGGCACCGATCGGGTGCGTTCGGTTGGTGGGGGACCGCTTGTGACGGAAGACAACATCGTACGACAGATGTCGCCCACCTGCGAATCAGCCCAGAGTCAGCTGGCGGCTCCTGCGCCGGCGCCCGCCCCGGCTTCCAGGTGTGCGGGCAGCTGGTGCCCCATCCGATCGCGCTTGGTGTCGAGGTACCCGGCGTTCTGCGCCGAGACGCCGACGACCAGCGGCACGAGCGACTCGACGGTGATGCCGTGCTCCTCGAGCTGGCGACGCTTCTCGGGGTTGTTCGAGAGCAGTCGCACGCGGGTGATCCCGAGTTCGGCGAGGATGCCCGCGGCACCCCCGTACGCACGGGAGTCGGCCGGCAGCCCGAGCGCCAGGTTGGCGTCGAGCGTGTCGAGGCCGTCCTCCTGCAGTCGGTAGGCCTTGAGCTTGTTGATGAGCCCGATGCCGCGCCCTTCCTGCCCGCGCAGGTAGACCACCACTCCGCCCTCGGCAGCGATGGTGTCGAGCGCGGCGTCGAGCTGGGGCCCGCACTCGCACTTCAGCGAGCCGAACGCCTCGCCGGTCAGGCACTCGGAGTGCACGCGGACCAGGGCGCCGTCGGATGGGGCGGACCCGTCGGGCAGCGCGCCGATGATCGCGACGTGCTCGGCGCCGGTCACGAGGTCGCGGTAGGCGCGCATCTGGAACGTGCCGTGGGTGGTGGGGACGTTCGTCGACACCTCGAACTGGACGGGGCTGCCCGGGGTGGAGGAGGTCAGCGCGTCGGTCATGGGGTGCTCCGGTCGTTCGTGGGCCCGTCGTCTCCGAACCCGGGTGCTGCGTCGTGCTGCTGCGGTGTCTGCTGCTGCGCTGTCTGTGGTGGCGCTGTCTGTGGTGGCGCTGGCTGCGGCTGCGCTGTCACGCTGCGTTGCGGTCGGGCTCGGACCAGCAGGTCAGGGCCCAGGCTGGTGGTCGATAGTACGTCCAACCGCCGACGCCCGGACATGCTTCCCACCCCGAGGTCGTCGAGGGCGACCCGGGGTCCGCCGAGCAGGATCGGGGCGACGTACACGAGGTACTCGTCGACGAGCCCGGCGGCGATGAGCGCGGACGCGACGGTGGGGCCGCCCTCGACGAACACCGAGTGCACGCCGTGCCCACGCAGGGCGGCGAGCGACGCGGCGAGGTCGTGCCCCGGCAGCGTCACGAGCCCACGGGGGTGTCGACGGACCGCGGCGTCGTCGGGGACGGCGCGGTCACCGAGCACGACCGCGAGCGGCTGGTCGGCGAGGAGTTCGCCCGCGTCACCCCGAGCGGTCAGGCTCGGGTCGTCGGCGAGCACGGTGCCGGTGCCGACCAGGATCGCGTCGTGCGCGGCACGCTGCTCGTGGACGTGCTGTCGGGCTGCGGCGCCGGTGATCCACTTGCTCGTCCCGTCGGCAGCCGCGGCGCGGCCGTCCAGGCTCGAGGCCCACTTCACGGTCACCCACGGGCGTCCGAGGCGGACCGACAGGAGCCACCGTTCGAGGAACGCCTCGGCCTCGTCGGCGAGCACACCGGACACGACGTCGACCCCGGCGGCGCGGAGTCGGTCGGCACCGCCGTGCACGTCCGCGCCCGGATCGTCGATCGCGTACACGACACGGGCGACCCCGGCCTCGATCAGGGCGACGGCGCAGGGGCCGGTGCGGCCGGTGTGGTTGCAGGGCTCGAGGGTGACGACGGCCGTCGCGCCGCGGAGCTGTGCCGGATCGACCTTCGCCATCGCGTCGACCTCGGCGTGCGGGGTTCCGGCGCCCTTGTGCCACCCCTCGGCGAGGACGTCGCCGGCGGGGGAGAGGATCACGGCGCCGACCCGTGCGTGGTCGCCCACGACGGGCCCGAGGGCCGCGAGTTCGAGCCCGCGGCGCATCGCCCGGACCTCGGTGGGTCGTGCCGTGTCGCTCACGGATCGAGCCTACCGGCGGTGGATCGGTGACGCGTCATCGTCGGGAACGCGGCGTCATGCGGGACCGGGTCACGGGGCGCTGTGTCACGGAGCGTCGGGCCACGGGAGGTCCGATGCGGGCGCGCCGTCGGGGCGGCGCAGGGCGGTCCAGGCGGTCGTCGGTCCGCCGTCGCGTCCGGGGATCCGTGCAGGCCCGGCGCCGGTGAACGAGAACCCGGCGCTGCGTGCGACCGCGGCCGACGCCGTGTTGCCCTCGTAGCACTCCCAGTAGACGTCCGGAGCACCGCCCTCG
The DNA here is from genome assembly GCF_015350945.1 of Curtobacterium sp. VKM Ac-2884. Lineage (NCBI taxonomy): Bacteria > Bacillati > Actinomycetota > Actinomycetes > Micrococcales > Microbacteriaceae > Curtobacterium > Curtobacterium sp. VKM Ac-2884. The sequence continues at coordinate 160,253 of NZ_JADKSA010000001.1, read as the reverse complement.
AACGCCCAGCCCACGACGAGCTCCACCGCATCGTGCATCAACCCGGCACCGCGGGCCGAGGGCGCCAGCCAGAAGCCGAGGTCGCGGCCGGCGGTGCGGTAGCCGATGATCCCCTCGAGCCAGGTCGACCCGCGGCGACGGATCGCCCAGGTGTACTCGCGGTCCGACGCCCAGCCGGGTCCGACCAGGGCGTCGACGAAGGTCCGTGCGTCCTGTTCGCGGTACGGCGTGGGGATCGTCGTCCAGCGGACGATGTCCGGGTCCTGACAGGCGTCGGTGATCGCCGCGGTGTCCGCCCGGGTCGGGACGTCCAGTCGGACCCGGGCGGACTCCAGCGTGACCGGCAGCACGGTCAGCCGCGCGAGCGCGGGACGAACCCGATCCGGTCGTACACGCGCGCCAGGGTCTCCTGCGCGATGGACTCGGCACGGTCTGCGCCGACGGCGAGCAGTCGGTCGAGCTCCGCCGGGTCGTCGAGCAGCTCGAGCGTGCGGGTGCGCACCGGCTCGAGCTCGGCGACGACGGCGTCGGCGACCGCGCCCTTGAGGTCCCCGTAGCCCTTGCCCGCGAACGATGCCTCGAGCTCGGCGACGGGGGTCCGGCTGAAGGCGGACAGGATCGCGAGCAGGTTCGTCACGCCCGGCTTCGCCTGCCGGTCGGAGCGGATCTCGCGCTCGTCGTCGGTGACGGCCGACTTGATCTTCTTCGCGGTGCGCTTCGGGTCGTCGAGCAGCCGGATCAGGCCGCTGTCGGACGCCGCCGACTTGCTCATCTTGCTCGTCGGGTCCTGCAGGTCGTAGATGCGCGCCGTCTCGGTGCCGATCCGGGCCTCGGGCACGACGAACGTGTCGCCGAACCGCGAGTTGAAGCGTCCGGCGAGGTCGCGGGTGAGCTCGACGTGCTGGCGCTGGTCGTCGCCGACCGGCACGACCTTGGTGTCGTACAGCAGGATGTCGGCGGCCATCAGGACCGGGTACGTGAAGAGCCCGACCGACGCGGCCTCGGACCCCTGCCGCGCCGACTTGTCCTTGAACTGGGTCATCCGGCTCGCCTCACCGAACCCGGTGAGGGTGTTGAGCACCCAGGCGAGCTCGGCGTGGGCCGGCACGTGTGACTGCACGAACAGCGTCGACTTCGTCGGGTCGATGCCCGACGCGATGTACTGCGCGGCCGTCGCCCGGGTGCTTGCGCGGAGCTCGGCCGGGTCCTGCGGCGAGGTGATCGCGTGCATGTCGACGACGCAGTAGATGGCGTCGAAGTCGTCCTGCAGGTCGCGCCACTGCATGAGCGCCCCGACGTAGTTGCCGAGGTGCAGCGAGCCGGCGGACGGCTGGATGCCCGAGAAGATGCGGGTCTTGGTCATGGTGGTGTCCCTGTGGGTCAGGTGGAGCGCAAGGAGTGGGGATCAGAGGTCGTAGTCGACGACCACGGGGGCGTGGTCGGACCATCGCTGGTCGTACGCCGCGGCGCGGTCGACCGTGTACTCCGTGACCTTCGCCGCGAGGTCGGGCGTGGCCATCTGGTAGTCGATGCGCCAGCCGGTGTCGTTGTCGAACGCCTGGCCGCGCCAGGACCACCACGTGTACGGCCCCTCGACGTCGCCGGCCTGCGCACGACCGACGTCCACCCAGCCGAGCCCCGGGCCCGTCGAGCCGTCAGCGCCCTCGACCGGTTCGCCGTCGGTACCGAAGAAGCGCGAGAAGTAGGCACGCTCGCGCGGCAGGAAGCCCGCTCGCTTGACGTTGCCCTTCCAGTTCTTGATGTCGCGCTGGTCGTGCCCGACGTTCAGGTCACCGACGACGACGGCGAGCGGGTTGTGTGCGCGGAGGGCGGGCAGCCGCTCGGTCATGGCGTCGAGGAACTTCCACTTCTCGTCCTGCTTGGGGGTGTCGACCTCGCCCGAGTGCACGTAGGTGGACACGACCGTGACCGTGGTTCCGCCGATCTCGTAGTCGGCTTCGAGCCAGCGGCCGGCGGAGTCGAACTCGTCCGGTCCGAGGGCGACGCGGTGGATCTGGGCGGAGTGTCGCGAGGCGATCGCGACGCCGGCCCGGCCCTTGGCGGTCGCCGGGTCGTGCACGATGTCCCACTCGTCGCCGAGCAGACCGGCCAGGTCTTCGCTCGACGCACGCACTTCCTGCAGGGCGAGCACGTCGACGTCGCGGGTGGCGAGCCAGTCGCCCATGCCCTTGCGGAAGGCGGCGCGGACGCCGTTCACGTTGACGGATGCGAGGCGCAGGCGTGTCATGCCGACCACCTTATCGGCGGGCGCCGACAGCCCCGGACCGCACCGGTTCGAGGTTCCACGACTCGCCGCGTGCCGTCCGCCGAGGTTCCACAGACCGACGTGGGGGACGCCGAGATGACGAGATTTCGGAACCTCGGGGGCGCGGGCCGGCCGTCGGGTCCGCGCGATCAGGCCGCGTCGTGGTCCGTCTGCAGGAACTCGACCAGGCTGTCGGCGGTGGTCTCGGCGTCGTCGCCGGTCACGGTGAGGCTGACCTCGTCACCGTTCTCGATGCCCAGACCGAGCAGGGCGAGGATGCTGCCGGCGTTGCCGGACTTGTCGCCCTTGGCGATCGTGACCTGGTGGCCGGAGGCCGTCACGGTCTGGACGAAGAGGGACGCGGGGCGCGCGTGCAGGCCGGACGCGCTGGCGACGGTCACGGTGCGGGTGGCTTCGGACATCGATGTACTCCTGTCGATGGGTGGTGCGCTCATGCTAGCGAGCGCCGGATGGGCGGGTCGGGCGAGCGGTCAGGGTCGACCGGGCCAGAACACCTCGGTGCCGGCGGCCTCGACCTCGCGGACCAGGTCGAGGTTGACGGCGGGGTCGGTGATGATCGTGTCGATGGCGGCGAGGGGTGCGACGCGGCCGAACTCCTCACGGCCGAACTTGGTGTGGTCGGCGAGCAGGATGCTCCGGCGGGCGGACTTGATCATCGCCGACTTCACCGCGGCCTCGGCCATGTTGTGGGTCGTCAGGCCGCGCTCCGGCGTGATGCCGTTGATGCTCACGAAGGCGACGTCGACGCTCACCATGCCGATGAGCTGGTGCGTCCACGTTCCGACGCCGGCCAGGGAGTCGCTGCGGATGTTGCCGCCGAGCAGGTGCAGGTCGATGCCCGGGCGGTTCGCGACGGCCATCGCGACGGGGAGGGAGTGCGTGACGACGGTGAGTCCGCGGTCGGTCGGCAGCATCTCGGCGAGGCAGATGGTGGAGGTGCCGGCGTCGATCATGATCGAGCCGTTCTCCGGCAGCTCCTCGAGCGCGGCCTCGGCGATGACCATCTTCTCGGCCTGGTTGATGCCGCCGCGGTCGCCGACGCCGGGGTGGATCGTGATGCGCTCGACCGGGATCGCGCCGCCGTGGGCGCGTCGGACCAACCCGCGGCGCTCGAGGCTCGTCAGGTCGCGGCGGATGGTCTCGGGAGTGACCTCGAGCAGCTCGGCGAGGTCCTTGACGTCGACCCGCCCCTGCGCGCGCGCCTGCTCGACGATGCGCTGGTGGCGTTCTGGTGCGTACATCGGACCTCGTCGTCTCCTGGTCGGAACGGAACGGACATGACCGGGCACGAACCTGACGGAACCGAGCCGGAGCGGCTGGCCGCCAGACGCAAACGGGCATCTGTTTCTGCATTTTTATCCCCGGATGTGTTTGTTTGTCAACGCGGATCGGGGTAGTGTGCTGCTCAGCCGCACCGGCGAGGTCCCGTCTCAGCCGTGCGCGCACCGAACGAACACCCCACCGCAAGCGCGTGTGAGATGAAGGAGTCTCGAATGTCCGAACTGCTCGGCACCGGCGTCGGTCGTGGCGTCGCCCACGGCCCCGTGCTCCGCATGGCGGACCCGCTCGGCGAACCGTCGAAGGACGCCCTGACCGGTTCGGCGGACGACGCGAAGCAGGCCGTGCACGACGCACTGGCCGCGGTGGCCGAGGACCTCAACAAGCGCGGACAGCTCGCCGGCGGCGACGCCCAGGCCGTGCTCGAGGCGCAGGCGCTCATGGCGCAGGACCCGACCCTCCTCGACGACGTGCACACGCGCATCGACGGCGGCACCAACCCGGAACGCGCCGTGTACGAGGCGTTCGCGCAGTTCCGCGACCTGCTCGTCGGCATGGGCGGCTACATGGGGGAGCGTGCAGCCGACCTCGACGACGTCGCCCAGCGCATCATCGCGAAGCTCCGCGGCGTGCACGCCCCCGGTGTCCCCGAGTCGGACACCCCGTTCGTCCTCGTCGCCCGTGACCTCGCTCCGGCCGACACCGCACTGCTGGACCTCGACAAGGTCCTCGCGCTGGTCACCCGCGACGGCGGCCCGACCTCGCACACCGCGATCCTCGCCCGCGCCAAGGGCATCACCGCGATCGTCGGCGTCACCGGTGCCGACGACCTGGCCGACGGGCAGCCGATCGTCGTCGACGCCGTCGCCGGCACCGTCGTCACCGACCCGTCCGAGGCCCTGGTGGCCGACGTCGAGCAGCGCATCGCCGACCGGCTCGCCGCGGCCGCTGCACCGCTCACCGCCGGTGCCCTGGCCGACGGCCACGTCGTGCCCCTGCTCGCGAACCTCGGCAGCCCCGCCGACGCCGCGGGCGCCGTTGCTCTCGGTGCGGAGGGCGTGGGGCTCTTCCGCACCGAGTTCCTCTTCCTCGACTCGCCGAAGGCGCCGACCGTCGACGAGCAGACCGAGTCCTACCGTCAGCTCCTCGCCGCCTTCCCGGGCAAGAAGGTCGTCGTCCGTGCGCTCGACGCCGGTGCCGACAAGCCGCTGCCGTTCCTCACCGACAAGGACGAGGAGAACCCGGCGCTCGGCCGTCGCGGGCTCCGTGCGCTGCGCAACCACCCCGAGGTGCTGCGCGACCAGCTCGTCGCACTCGCCCAGGCGGACGCCGCGACCGAGGCCGACCTCTGGGTCATGGCCCCGATGGTCGCCGACGCCGAGGAGACCGAGTACTTCGTCACCCTGGCCCGCGAGCTCGGCATCCGCACCGCCGGCGTGATGGCCGAGGTGCCGTCGCTCGCCCTGATGGCCGAACAGGTCTTCGAGAACGCGGACTTCGTGTCGATCGGCACGAACGACCTGACCCAGTACACGATGGCCGCCGACCGCATGCTCGGCACCGTCGCGTCCTACCAGGACCCGTGGCACCCCGCCGTCCTGCGCCTCGTCGCGCAGCTCGGAGCGGCCGGTGCCGACGCGGGCAAGCCCGTCGGCATCTGCGGTGAGGCCGCAGCCGACCCGCTCCTCGCCGTCGTGCTCGTCGGCCTCGGCGCCACCACCCTCTCCATGACCCCCGCGGCCCTGGCCGACGTGCGCGCCGAACTCGGTCAGCACACGCTCGAGCAGGCCCGCGAGATGGCCCAGGCGGCACTCGCCGCGTCCACGGCGGCGGCCGCGAAGTCCGCCGCGGCGGCCGCGCACGCCGTCTGAGCCGCACCATCCCCAACACCCCGTCCGCACCAGCAGCAGCTCCACCACACAGAAAGTCACCGCACATGACAACGTCGTCCGTTGCAGCGCCCGACGCACCCGCGAAGTCGCGGGGCGGCGCACGCGTCGCCGTTCAGAAGTTCGGCACGTTCCTCTCCGGCATGGTCATGCCCAACATCGCGATCTTCATCGCGTGGGGCCTGATCACCGCCTTCTTCATCGAGACCGGATGGACCCCCGTCGGGATCCTCGGCGGGTTCGGTGAGACGGACGGTGTGGCCAACATCGGTCTCGTCGGCCCGATCCTGACGTACCTGATCCCGCTCGCGATCGCCTTCCAGGGCGGCCGGATGATCTACGAGACCCGCGGCGCCGTCGTCGGCTCGATCATGGCGATGGGTGTCATCCTCGGTGCCAACGGCACGATCATGATCCTCGGCGCGATGATCTGCGGGCCGCTCGGCGCGTACCTCATCAAGCAGATCGACAAGATCTGGGACGGCAAGATCAAGCCGGGCTTCGAGATGCTCGTCAACAACTACGCGGCCGGCATCCTCGGCTTCGGGCTGGCGATGGTCGGGTTCTTCTGGCTCGCGCCGCTGTTCAAGCTCATCGCCGAGGGCCTCGGCGACGCGGTGAACTTCCTCGTCCAGCACTCGCTGCTGCCGCTCGCCAGCGTCATCATCGAGCCGGCCAAGGTGTTCTTCCTGAACAACGCCATCAACCACGGTGTGCTCGACCAGCTCGGCGCCCAGCAGGTGCAGGACTCCGGCAAGTCGATCCTGTTCCTGCTCGAGGCGAACCCCGGCCCCGGTCTGGGCATCCTGCTCGCCTTCACCTTCTTCGGTGTCGGCATCGCCCGCTCGACCGCTCCCGGTGCGATCCTCATCCAGTTCTTCGGTGGCATCCACGAGATCTACTTCCCGTACGTGCTGCAGAAGCCGGTCCTGTTCATCGCCGTCATCCTCGGTGGTGCGACGGGCGTCGGCACGAACGTCCTGTTCGGCTCCGGCCTGGTCGCCCCGGCATCGCCCGGATCGATCTTCGCCGTGCTGACGGCGACGGCGAAGGACAGCTACGTCGGCGTCATCCTGTCGGTCGTCCTGTCCGCAGCGGTCACCTTCGCGGTCGCGTCGTTCTTCCTGCTGGCCAGCCGCAAGCGCGACCTCGCCAACGGCGGCGGCGACATGACCGCAGCGTTCGACAAGATGCAGGCCACCAAGGGCCGCGACGCGAACGCCGCGACCGCAGGGCTCTTCGGCGGCACCGCCCCGGCCAACTCGGAAGAGGCAGCCGCCGCCGGCACCACCGCCACCGCGACGAAGGTCCAGAACCTCGTGTTCGCCTGCGACGCCGGCATGGGGTCGAGCGCCATGGGCGCCAGTGTCCTGCGCAACAAGATCAAGAAGGCGGGCATCGAAGGGGTCACGGTCACCAACAAGGCGATCGCGAACCTGTCCGGTGACGAGGACCTGATCATCACGCAGGAAGAACTGACGGACCGCGCCAAGCAGAAGAACCCGAACGCGCAGCACGTGTCGGTCGGCAACTTCATGAACGCGCCGCAGTACGACCAGGTCGTCGACCAGCTCAAGAACCAGTAACGCCACCACCAGTAACGAAGTGCAGTATCGGAGGGGACGGGGACATCCCCGTCCCCTCCGTCACGTCCTCGAACACCAAGGAGAACCACGATGCCCGTCCTGCAGGAGAGCCAGATCCGGATCCACGCCGAGGACACCGCGCCGACCAAGTCGGAGGCGATGAAGGAGGCGGCCGAGATCCTCGAAGCTGCGGGCGCGGTCACCGCTGACTACTACCCGGCGATGCTCGAGCGTGAGAAGAGCGTGTCCACGTACATGGGCAACTTCCTCGCCATCCCGCACGGCACGAACGACGCGAAGGACGCCATCAAGTCGTCCGCGCTGTCGTTCATCCGCTACGCCAGCCCGATCGACTGGGACGGCAACCCCGTGCGCTTCGTCGTCGGCATCGCCGGCGTGAACAACGAGCACCTCGACATCCTGTCCAAGATCGCGATCGTGTTCTCCGACGAGGACGAGGTCCAGAAGCTCACCGACGCGGCCGACACCAGCGCGATCCTGTCGATCCTCGGCGAGGTCAACGAGTGAGCACCACCGACCGGGGCACCGCCGTCCACTTCGGTGCCGGCAACATCGGCCGCGGCTTCGTCGGCCTGCTCCTGCACGAAGCGGGCTACGAGGTCGTCTTCGCCGACGTCGCCGCGCCGCTCATCGACGCCCTTGCCGCCGCCGACTCGTACACCGTGCACGAGGTCGGTACCGGAGCGCAGGACCACGAGGTCACGAACTTCCGCGCCCTGAACAGCGCGCAGGACGAGGACGGCGTCGTCGCCGAGATCGCCGCTGCCGCGATCGTGACGTGCGCCGTGGGTCCGAACGTCCTGAAGTTCATCGCCCCCGTCATCGCGCGGGCGCTCCAGCAGCGCGACGCGGACGCCGCGCCCATCGCCGTGATGGCGTGCGAGAACGCGCTGAACGCCACGGACCGTCTGCGCGAGTTCATCGTCGACGCGCTCCCGGCCGAGGGCCGTGACGCGGCGCTCGCGAAGGCCGTCTTCGCGAACACCGCCGTCGACCGCATCGTGCCGGCCCAGCCCGAGGGCGCCGGCCTCGACGTCACCGTCGAGACCTACTTCGAGTGGGCCATCGACCGCACGCCGTTCGGCGGCGACGAGCCGGCGATCCCCGGCGCGCACTACGTCGACGGCCTCGCTGCCTCGATCGAGCGGAAGCTCTTCACGGTGAACACCGGGCACGCCACCGTCGCGTACCACGGCTTCGTCGCCGGGGCCGACAAGATCTCCGACGCCATCGCGATCCCCGCCGTGCGCTCCGAGCTCGAGTCCGTCCTGGCCGAGACGAGCGACCTGCTCGTCCGCCGCCACGAACTCGACCCCGAGGTGCACCGCGCCTACGTCCAGGCGATCATCACCCGGTTCGAGAACCCGCACCTGCCCGACACGGTGACACGCGTCGGCCGGCAGCCGCTCCGCAAGCTGTCGCGCGACGAGCGCTTCGTCTCGCCCGCCGCGGCGCTGGCCGAGGACGGCACCGAGCCGACCGCGCTGCTCGACGCGATGGGCGCGGCGCTCCGCTTCGACGTCGCCGACGACGAGCAGAGCGTCGAGCTGCAGGCGCTCCTGGCCTCGGACGCGTCCGATGCCGACGTGGTGACGCAGATCACCGGCCTCGCCGCGGAGCACCCGCTGCACGCAGCGTTCGCGGACCGGGTGCGTGTCGCGCGCGGCTGACGCTCTCGACGTGGCTCAGTGATGACGGGAGGCCCGGTGCCAGCTGGCACCGGGCCTCCCGTCTTCACGTGGTCACCGCGACCGCCCCGCCCGGATGGTGAGTCCGCCGTGGTCCACCGTCAGCCGCACCGCCACCACGGTGCCGAACGGGTCGCCGTCGAGCTGGACCTGCTCGGGCTGGTCCAGCACGAGGTCGAGGACCCGTGCGCTCGTGTACCGCAGCGTCCGGGTGGCCGGGATGAGCCACGACAGGAACCGGCCGAACCCGGTCCGGTGGAAGAAGCGGTTCAGCGACAGGCCGTAGCCGACGCCGGCCCAGCCGACCGTCCGACCGGGGCGGAATGCGACCGCGTCGAGCACCCCGTCGTCCGGCTTCGCGGCGGGCAGCAGCAGGACGCCGGCGGTCAGGGTGCCGCAGTTGCCGACGATGACGGTGTGCGCCCGCATCGTCCGGGTGTCACCGTCGTCGAGTCGGTACCGCAGGTCGATCTGCCGGTTGCCGATCACGGACCGCATGATCGGGTCGGAGTACGCGAGCCAGCCGAACCGCTTCTTGAGCCGCGCGTTGGTGTTGGCCGCCATGTTCGCGTCGAGGCCGATACCTGCCATCACCAAGAAGGCGTGGCGCGTCGTCGTGCCCTGCGGGTCGGTGAGCTCGGCGAAGGCGAGGTCGACCGGCCGATCGGTCCCGCTGAAGGCGGCTCGGACCGAGCCGGCGACGTCGTTCAGCGGGATGCGGAGGTTCCGGGCGTACAGGTTCCCGGTGCCGACGGGGAGCACGGCGAGGGGCACGCCGGAGCCGTGCAGCACCTCGGCTGCGACGCGCAGTGTGCCGTCGCCACCGACGACCAGGACGACGTCCGGCGCGGTGGCGAGCGCATCGACCGCAGCGGCACGGCCGTCGTCGGACGCCGCGGTCTCGAACCAGGTCGTGGGATCCCAGCCGTTCCGGCCCGCCTCGGCCGCGACGGTGTTGCGGAGCACCCGCAGGTCGACCTTGGACGGGTTGACGACGATCGCGGCGCGCGGCATGGAAGGACGATACCGAACCGGGATCCGGCTCCGGAACGCACTGATCCTGTCCACCATCGGCTGATCCGGGCGAACCTGGGAGTCCGGAGCGCAGAACGCATGTGATCAGAACACACTCGGGACACGGTGAACGCCGGGTGTCTCCGACGTCCGATCGGCTCTTCGCCATCTCAGGCAGGGGCCTCCGTGGCCAGATCGCCCATCTTCCGTTCCATCGTCGTCGTCAGTACCGGGATCGGGTTGACCGCGGTACTCGCGCTCGGCGCCTCCTCGGCCGCGTCGGCCGCCACCATCATCGACGGCCCCGTCGGTCTCGGGACCGCGGCGAGCTACGGCGTCCTCGGTGCCCAGACCGTGACGAACACCGGGCCGACCGTGGTCAACGGTGACCTCGGGGTCTCGCCCGGTACCTCGATCACCGGCTTCGGCGGCACCGGCAACGGGACCGTGAACGGTACCGTGCACCAGACCGACGCCGCGGCCGCGCAGGCCCAGTCGGACACCACGACCGCGTACAACGTGGCCGCTTCGCTGACGCCGACACGGACCGGGCTCCAGGAGCTCAACGGGCTCAGCCTCAGCCCGGGCGTCTACAACGGCGACACGCTGCAGCTCGCGAACACCGGCCAGCTGACCCTGGCCGGCAGCGCAGACTCGGTCTGGGTGTTCCAGGCCGCGTCGACCCTGACGATCGGGTCCGGCACGAGGATCGTCATCACCGGTGGCGCCAGTTCGTGCAACGTGTTCTGGCAGGTCGGCAGTTCCGCGACCATCGGCAGCGCGGCCCAGTTCCAGGGCACCGTCCTCGCGGACCAGTCCGTGACGGCGACGACGGGTGCGACGGTCGTGGGCCGACTGCTCGCCCGGAACGCGGCGGTGACGCTCGACGACAACACCATCACCCGTCCGACCAACTGCCCGGCTGCCGGCACGCCGTCCGAGAGCGTCGCACCGACGATCACCTCGGGCACGCCGACCGACGCCACCGCGGGCACGCCGTACTCGTTCCCAGTCACCGCGACGGGCAACCCGGCACCCACGTACTCCGACGGCGGGACCCTGCCCCCGGGCCTCACGATCAACCCGGACACGGGTGTCATCTCCGGGACGCCCACCACGCCGGGCACCACGACGGTGACGATCACGGTCGACAACGGCACGGCACCGCCGGACACCGAGACCTACGTCGTGACCGTCCGCGCACCGGCACCCACGGCGACGCCGACCGCGTCGGCTCCCGCACCCACCGCACCCACGTCGACAGCTCCGGCGGTCCCGGTTGTCGGTGGCGGCGCCACCGGCGGCGGCACGACGGAACTGGCCTTCACCGGCAGCGACCCGACGATCCCGCTCGCCGCGGCGGGCGCGATGCTGCTCGGCGGGATCGCCGTGATGGTGCTCCGTGCTCGGACGCTCCGCGCACGGCGTCGGCGGCTCGGGGCGTAACGTCGAGCGCATGACGAAGCACTGGGTGGCTCCACGGTTCGGCGGCAGCGAGGTCCTCGAGTTCGTGGACACCGAGGTCGCCGCACCCGGACCCGGCGAGGTCACCATCGCGGTCCGGGCCGCCGGCATGAACCCCGCCGACACGAAGCACACGCGGCAGGGCGACCCGTCCGACCTGCCAGTGCTCGTCGGCTACGAGGTCGCCGGCGTGCTCACCGCCCTCGGACCGGACACCACCATCGCGTCCGGCGGGGGAGCGGTCGGCGACGAGGTCCTGGCGTTCCGGGTCGCCGGCGGCTGGACGTCGTCCCTCACCGTCCCGGCAGCGGACGTCTTCGCGAAGCCCGTCGGGCTCGACTTCCCCGAGGCGGCGAACCTGCTGCTCGCGGGCACCACCGCCGCTGACATGCTGCGCGTCACCCGTGCCGCGGGGCGCGACACCGTGCTGGTGCACGGCGCCTCCGGCGCAGTCGGCGTCAGCCTGCTGCAGCAGCTCCGCCTGCTCGGCGCACGCGTCGTCGGCACCGCCTCCGAGCGGGGTGCGGCCGTCGTGCGACGCTTCGGCGGCGAGTGGGTCGCGTACGGCGAGGGCCTGGAGGCACGGGTCCGGTCGCTCGCACCCTCCGGCATCGACGTGGCACTGGACTGCGTGGGCACCGACGAGGCCGTCGACGTCTCGCTCGCGGTGGTCGCGGACCGCGACCGGATCGTCACGATCGCGGCACCGGCGCGCGCCGCCGAGGCCGGGTTCGCGGCCGTCGGTGGGGCGCAGCCAGCGAGCAAGGCGTTCCGCGACTCGGTGCGGCAGCGACTGATCGACCTGGCCGGGGCCGGCCAGCTCGAGGTCCCGGTCGCGCGGACCTTCCCGCTCGCCGAGGCGAAGGCGGCCGCGGAGTTGCTGGAGTCCGGGCACCCCGGCGGCAAGCTCGCGCTGGTGCCCTGAGCCGGTCGAGCGCTGTCGCTGTGCTGTCGCTGTGCTGTCCTCCGCTGGGGGGACGCGTCCGGTCGGTGTCGCTGCCAGACTCGTCGGTGATCGCAGTCGGCCCCCGGAAGGAACGAACCAGTGAGTGACCAGTACCCGCCGCAGGACCCGTACGGCCAGCAGCCCGGACCGTACGGGCAGCAGCCCGGACCGTACGGCCAGCAGCCCGGACCGTACGGCCAGCAGCCGACCGGTCAGCGCCAGCCCCCGCTGTGGGCACCCTGGTACGGGATCCCGTTCGTGCAGGCGTTCCCGCGGTTCTGGAAGAAGTACGTCCGGTTCGACGGCCGCGCGAGCCAGTCGGAGTTCTGGTTCTGGGCACTCTGGTACGTCATCGGCTCGGCGGCCACCGGCATCGTCGGTGGGTTCTTCAACGTGCTGCCGTTCTTCGACGATGCGTCGAACGGGTTGAGTGGGTTGTGGGCCTTGGCCTGCGCCCTCGGCTTCATCGCGCTGACGGTGCGACGACTGCACGACGTGAACCTGAGCGGGTACTTCGCCTTCCTCTTCATCATCCCGCCACTCGGCGTCCTGTTCTCCCTGATCGTCGGTCTGATGGGCTCGAACCCGCAGGGGCAGCGGTACGACGAACCCCACCGCGGGTAGCGAGCGGCGGCCCCGCGACGGTTCTGGTTGACTCGGACCCGACTACCAGCCAACGATCGAGGGGGACACCGTGAGTGACCAGTACCCGCAGAACCCGTCCGGCCAGCAGCCGGGCGGCCAGCCGAACCCGTACAACGGAACGCCGCAGTACGGCCAGCAGCCGGCGACCGGCCCGAACGGCGAGCCGCCCATCTGGGCCCCCTGGTACGGGATCTCCTTCGGCAAGGCCGTCGGACGCTTCTTCAAGAAGTACGCGACCTTCAGTGGCCGCGCGAGCCGCAGCGAGTTCTGGTGGTGGTACCTGGCGAACGCGATCGTCGGCATCGTCCTCGGCATCCTGTACGGCATCGGCTTCGCCACGTCGGAGCGCTCGACGGTGTCGATGTCCACCGCGACCTCGGCGAGCGTCCAGTCGACCGTCACCAGCCCGTCAGCGCTCTTCGTGATCGCCGGCATCCTGCTCGGACTCTGGGGCCTCGCGATCATCATCCCGACGCTCGCCCTCGGCTGGCGACGCCTGCACGACGCGAACCTGCCCGGTGCCCTGTGGATCATCGCGATCTTCGTCGGCATCGTCGGCATCGTGTTCGGCCTGCTGCCCTCGAACCCGCAGGGCGAGCGCTACGACCGACCGACCGGCGCTCGATGAGCAACGACACACCGCAGTGGGGTCAGCCCGGCGGCGACCAGCCGTCGGGGCAGGCCGACCCCGGGCAGCAGCAGCCGGGGTACGGGCAGCAGCCCGGGTACGGCCAGCAGCCTGCCCAGTACGGCCAGTACGGCCAGCAGCCCGGGTACGGTCAGCAGCCCGGTCCCTACGGGCAGCAGCCCGGTCAGTACGGGCAGCAGCCCGGGTACGGCCAGCAGTACGCCGACCCGTACCCGCAGGCCGGCCCGCCGATCCCGGTCGGGCCCGACGGAGCTCCGCCGCTGTGGGCACCCTTCTACGGTGCCGGGTTCCTCGACGCCTTCACCCGGTTCTTCAAGAAGTACGCCCGGTTCGACGGGCGCGCCAGCCGCAGTGAGTACTGGTACTGGGTCCTGGCGAACGCGATCGTCACCGTCGTGCTGTTCGGCGGGTTCTACGCGATCCTGTTCTCGTCCATCGCCGCGAACACCCAGGTCGACGAGTACGGCAACACGGTCGGCTCGTCGGCGCCGTCGCCGTTCGCGTTCGTCCTGCTCGCGCTCTACGGGCTGTGGTGGCTCGCGACGCTCGTGCCGAACCTCGCACTCGGTTGGCGCCGCGTCCACGACGCGAACCTGCCCGGTGCGCTCTGGATCATCGGCTTGTTCGTGAGCATCGCCGCGATCGTGTTCGGCTGCCTGCCGCCGAACCCGGCCGGTGCGCAGTACGACCGTCCCGACCAGGCGTAGCACCACACAACGGCAATCGGCCCGCACTGCGCGAACGCGCGGTGCGGGCCGATCTGCGTCGTGCGCGGAGTCAGACCACGCGGAGTCGAGCCAGTGCACCGTCGACGACGAGGTCGCGGACGGTGACCGTGGGATCGGCGATCTGGAAGCGGAGCGCCCCGCCCGGCTGCTCGAACCACGGCTGCACGAAGCGGACGTTCACCATGAACGGGCGCTCGACCAGGTAGCGGTGGGTCTCCGGGACGCCGGCGACGTGCGGCGGCAGCGACCGGCTCGGCAGCGGGGTGTCGAGGGGGTGCAGCAGGTAACCGTCCGGACCACCGATGCGGTCGACGGGGACGCCCGCGGGGATCTGGATGGTCAGCCCCTGTTCGCCGGCCTGCGACACCTGCTGCGCCAGCTGCGGGTACGTCGACGCCGCACGGTCACGGAGCCCGTCGAGCTCGTGCCGGGCGATGTCGCGCGGAGCCGGGAACGGGCGGTTCAGGAACCGACGGAGCATCTCGACCGCGTCCTCCTCGCCGCGCGCGGTGGCGAGGCGACGGGCCGTGCCGTAGTCGACGACCTCGAGCGCGAACTCGTCGGACGCCTCGGCCGGGACCACGCGGAGCGCGCCCTCGACCGGCGGCTCGTGCAGGGTCTCTCCGGGGAGCTGCACGTAGCGGATCGTGTAGCCGAGCTGGTCGAGGATGGGGCGGGTGGCCGCGAACGTCATGGAGCGGAGCCTATCGGTGGAGTCGATGTCGAGTCTTGGACGCCCCCGAGTGTCAGGCGCGACCCCGCATGACGGCCTGCTTGACCTCGGAGATCGCCTTCGTCACCTGGATGCCACGGGGGCAGGCGTCGGTGCAGTTGAAGGTGGTGCGGCAGCGCCAGACCCCTTCCTTGTCGTTGAGGATGTCGAGGCGGACCTCGGCGGCATCGTCACGCGAGTCGAAGATGAAGCGGTGCGCGTTCACGATCGCGGCCGGGCCGAAGTACTGCCCGTCGGTCCAGAACACCGGGCACGACGAGGTGCACGCGGCGCAGAGGATGCACTTCGTGGTGTCGTCGAAGCGTGCGCGGTCGGCCACCGACTGGATGCGCTCCTTGCCCGGGGTGGGCGCCGTCTTCGGCTGCAGGAACGGCTGGACCTCGCGGAAGGACTTGAAGAAGGGCTCCATGTCGACGACGAGGTCCTTCTCGAGCGGCAGGCCCTTGATCGCCTCGACGTAGATCGGCTTCGAGACGTCGAGGTCCTTGATCAGGGTCTTGCACGCCAGCCGGTTCCGCCCGTTGATGCGCATCGCGTCCGAGCCACAGACGCCGTGGGCGCAGGAGCGGCGGAACGTCAGGGAGCCGTCCTGGTCCCACTTGATCTTGTGCAGGGCGTCGAGGATGCGGTCGGTCGGCAGCATCATGACGTCGAAGTCCTGCCAGCGCGGCTCGTCGTCGACGTCCGGGTCGAAGCGCCGGATGATGAGCGTGACGGAGAAGGACCCGGGAGGCGCGTCGGTGGTGTCGGTCCGGGGTGCGTCGGAGACCAGGGTGTCGGTCATCTCAGTACTTCCTCTCCATCGGCTGGTACCGGGTCACGACGACCGGCTTCCAGTCCAGCGTGATGTGGTCGTCGGCGAGCGACGAGTGCGGGTCGCCCGTCAGGTACGCCATCGTGTGCTGCATGTAGTTCTCGTCGTCGCGCTTCGGGTAGTCGTCGCGCATGTGGCCGCCGCGGCTCTCCTTGCGGTTGCGGGCCGAGTAGACGACCACCTCGGCCAGATCGAGCAGGAACCCGAGCTCGACGGCCTCGAGCAGGTCGGTGTTGAACCGCTTGCCCTTGTCCTGCACGGAGACCTGCATGAAGCGGTTCCGGAGCGTGTGGATGGTCTCGGTGACGCGGGCGAGGGACTCGTCGGTGCGGAACACCTGGGCGTTCTTGTCCATCTCGTCCTGCAGCTCCTTGCGCAGGACGGCGATGCGCTCGGTGCCGGTCGAGGCGCGCAGCTGGTCGAGCATCGCCCGGACGCCGGCAGCTGGGTCTTCGGGCAGCGGGAGGAACTCGGCGGTCTTGACCCACTCGGCGGCGTTGTTGCCCGAGCGCTTGCCGAAGACGTTGATGTCGAGCAGCGAGTTCGTGCCGAGACGGTTCGAGCCGTGCACCGAGACGCACGCGCACTCGCCGGCGGCGTAGAGGCCGGGGACGACGGTGGTGTTGTCGTAGAGCACCTGCGCGTCGGTGTTCGTCGGGATGCCGCCCATCGCGTAGTGCGCGGTCGGCATCACCGGCACCGGCTCGACGACGGGGTCGACGCCGAGGTAGGTGCGGGCGAACTCCGTGATGTCCGGGAGCTTGGTCTCGAGGACCTCGGCACCGAGGTGCGTGCAGTCGAGCAGGACGTAGTCCTTGTTCGGGCCGGCACCGCGGCCCTCTGCCACCTCTTGCACCATGCACCGGGCGACGATGTCGCGTGGGGCGAGGTCCTTGATGGTGGGGGCGTAGCGCTCCATGAAGCGTTCACCGGAGGCGTTGCGCAGGATCGCACCCTCGCCACGAGCACCCTCGGTCAGCAGGATGCCGAGGCCGGCGAGGCCGGTCGGGTGGAACTGGAAGAACTCCATGTCCTCGAGCGGCAGGCCCGTGCGCCACACGATGCCGACGCCGTCGCCGGTCAGGGTGTGCGCGTTCGAGGTCGTCTTGTACATCTTGCCGAAGCCGCCGGTCGCGAAGATCATCGCCTTGGCGTGGAACACGTGCAGCTCACCCGTGGCGAGCTCGAACGCGACGACGCCGGCCGGCTGCTTGCGCGTGACGCCGTCCTCGCCCACGACGTCGACCATGATGAGGTCGAGCGCGTAGAACTCGTTGTAGAACTCGACGCCGAGCTTGACGCAGTTCTGGAACAGCGTCTGCAGGATCATGTGGCCGGTGCGGTCGGCCGCGTAGCAGGCCCGGCGGACCGGTGCCTTGCCGTGGTCGCGGGTGTGGCCGCCGAAGCGACGCTGGTCGATCTTGCCCTCGGGTGTGCGGTTGAACGGCAGGCCCATGTTCTCGAGGTCGATGACGGCGTCGATGGCTTCCTTCGCCAGGATCTCGGCGGCGTCCTGGTCGACCAGGTAGTCGCCGCCCTTGATCGTGTCGAAGGTGTGCCACTCCCACGAGTCCTCTTCGACGTTCGCGAGGGCCGCGGCCATCCCGCCCTGCGCCGCACCGGTGTGCGAGCGGGTCGGGTAGAGCTTCGAGATGACGGCCGTCTTCGCCTTCGGGCCGGCCTCGATCGCGGCACGCATGCCCGCGCCTCCTGCGCCGATGATGACGATGTCGAACTGGTGGTGGTGCACGGTGGTCTCGGTCACAGGGGTCTTTCCGTAGACGGTGGGAAGGCGGTCGGCAGCGGGGATGGTGCTACTGCGCCGGGCAGAAGGAGGGCAGGTCCGCGGCGGCTGCGCCGGCGGGGCACGGGTCGAACGTCCAGCAGACGAGCAGGCCGAGGACGATCAGCACGACGCACGCGATGAGGATCGCGGCGAGGAGCGTCTTCCGGACCCCCGGCTTCGACACGTAGTCGTTGACGATCGTGCGCATGCCGTTCGAGCCGTGGATCAGCGCCAGGACGAGCATGAGGGAGTCCCACACCTGCCAGAACGGGTTGGCCCACTTGCCGGCGACGAAGGCGAAGTCGATCTGCTTGACACCCTCGCCCGCCACCATGTTGACGAAGAGGTGGCCGAAGATCAGCACGACGAGCAGGACGCCCGAGCCGCGCATGTAGATCCAGCCCCACTTCTCCCAGTTGGTGGAGCGGCGGGCGGCCGAGGCGGAACGGGGGGGTTCGACGATCTGCGTGGTCATCAGGTGCCCCTCTAGTTGAAGTCCGCGAAGAGGTTCATGAGCTGGCGGGGCAGGAAGCCCGCGATCGCGATCGCCCACAGGACGATGACGACCCAGAACATGGCCCGCTGGTACTTCGGCCCCTTGGACCAGAAGTCGACGAGGATGATCCGGAGCCCGTTGAACGCGTGGAACACGATGGCCATCACCAGGGCGATCTCGCCGAGGTTCATGATCGGGGTCTTGTACGTGCCGATGACCGCGTTGTACGCCTCGGGGGAGAGGCGCACGAGTGCCGTGTCGAGGATGTGCACGAGCAGGAAGAAGTAGATCGCGACACCGGTGATCCGGTGCAGGACCCACGACCACATGCCGGTCGATCCGCGGTACAGCGTGCCCTCGAGCTTCCGAGAAGCCCGTGGAGCATCGATACGCTTTCCATCGATACGTACGTCGGGGACGGCGGTCGCCGTACCGCCGCCGGTGGGCTCAGCCATGAGCTCGTCCTTCCATAGGACGGGCTCGCCCGATCGGCGAGCCCTTGCCGTTCGTGTTCGTGTGGAACACGACCCATCCTATGCGCGGGTGCTGACCTTCTCGTCCCGACCGGCCCGCAGGCCCCGACCGACGGGCGGCGCGCCGATGTTCCTGGCCGTGTCGTGGTGCCCCAGGAGCTGGTCGCCGACGGCCTCCCACGTGGTGCCCTCGACCCGGAGACGGCCCGCCGATCCCATCCGTTCCGCGAGTGCGCGGTCCTGGTGGAGCCGCAGGACCGCCTGACGGAGGGCCTGCGGTGCGTCGGTGTCGTAGAGCTCGCCGTCGAGTCCGGGGGCGACCAGGTCGAGCGGACCACCCGACGCCGGCGCGATCACCGGCAGTCCCGAGGCGTGCGCTTCCTGGAGGGTCTGCCCGAAGGTCTCGGCCGGACCGGTGTGCACGAAGAGGTCGAGCGAGGCGTACGCGTCGGCGAGGGCGTCGCCGCGCAACGGTCCGGTGAAGGTGACGTCGAGGTGCCGCAGGCGTCGCTCGAGCAGCGCCCGGGACGGCCCGCCGCCGGCCACGACGACGCGGATGCCGGGGATCCCGCCGAGCTCGGCGAGCCGTTCGACCTCCTTCTCCGGCGCCAGCCGCCCCACGTAGCCGACGATCGTCTCGCCGTGCGGGGCGATCCGGCGTCGGAGCGCCCGGACGTGGGCGGACTCCCGTCGGGCCGGGTGGAAGAGCTCGGTGTCGACACCGCGCCCCCAGCGGGCGACGCGGGGGACCCCGTCCTCGGCGAGCATCGCGGCGGTCGCGCTCGACGGTGCGAGCGTCAGCGAGGCGCCGGCGTGGATGCGGCCGAGGATCCTGCGGACCAACGGGACGGTCGCCGTCAAGCCGTTGCGGCGGGCGAAACCGGCCACGTCGGTCTGGAAGACGGCGACGGAGGGGATGCCGAGCCTCCCGGCTGCCGTGATCGCGCGCCCACCCAACAGGAACGGACTCGCGGCGTGGAGCACGTCGGCGCCGGAGGCGGCGAGGATCGTGTCGAGGACGGGGTGGGGGAGTGCGACGGGGAACTGCCGGTACGCGACGGCGGGGATCCGGTGCACGTCGAAGGAGCGGTAGCGCTCGACACTGCTGCGGGACCGGAACTGCGCGAGCCCCGGGGTGTCCGGTGCGATCACGACCGCGCGTTGGCCTCGGCGTTCCAGGTGGTCGAGGACCGCCAGGACGCTGGTGGTCACGCCGTTGAGGGTGGGCAGGAAGCTCTCGGTCACGACGGCGACGGTCCGGGGGGACGTGCCGCGCTCCACGCTGCGTGCGCTCATGGTGCTGCCCATGCTCCGGGCGTCACGTGACCCCGCGGGGCCGACGACGTGAACGGGGCGGAGGCGACGGGTGAACAACGCGACGCCTTCGCCGCGCGCACGCTGACGATGCCCTGCGGGAGCCCGCATGCGGGAATCGTGCGGAGACCACCCAGGATCCGCGCGGCAGGACCGGTACGGTGAGCGCGTGGCTGACGCTCTCGAAGACTTCTACGCGATCATCCCCGCAGGGGGCATCGGATCGCGCCTGTGGCCGCTGTCGCGCGCGGACGCACCCAAGTTCCTGCACGACCTGACCGGGTCCGGCACCTCGCTGCTCCGGCAGACCTGGGACCGGCTCGCCCCGCTCGCGGGCGAGCAGCGGATCATGGTCGTGACCGGACGGGCGCACCGCGTCGCCGTCGAGTCGCAACTGCCGGGGGTCGAGGACCACAACGTGGTGCTCGAGAGCGAGCCGAAGGACTCCACGGCGGCCATCGGCCTCGCCGCGGCGATCCTCGTGCGCCGTGAACCCGACGTCGTCATCGGCTCCTTCGCCGCCGACCACGTCATCGGGGACGCCCGCGGCTTCCGCCGTTCCGTGCGCGAGGCCGTCGCCGTCGCCCGTGCCGGGTACATCACCACCATCGGCATCACGCCGACCGAGCCCGCGATCGGCTTCGGGTACATCCACGCGCACGGCGACACCCTGGACATCGAGGGCGCACCGACCGCGCACGCCGTCCGGTCGTTCGTCGAGAAGCCCGACCTGGACACCGCACGCTCGTACGTCGAACAGGGCACGTACCTGTGGAACGCGGGCATGTTCATCGCCCGCGCCGATGTGCTGCTCGAGGAGATCGGCCGGAACAACCCGACGCTGCTGGCCGGCATCAACGAGCTCGCGGACGCCTGGGACACCTCGGCCCGCGGCGCGGTCGTCGACGCGGTGTGGCCCACGCTCGAGAAGATCGCGATCGACTACACCGTCGCCGAGCCGGCCGCCGCGGCGGGCCGCATGGCGGTCGTCCCCGGCGACTTCGACTGGGACGACGTCGGCGACTTCGCCTCGCTCGCCAAGCTGCAGTCCGGTGGCCGACCGAACAACCTCGCCGTGCTCGGTGACGGCGCCCGGATCCTGGCCGACTCGTCGAGCGGCATCGTGATCTCGCACAGCCAGCGGCTCATCTCGCTCATCGGCGTCGAGGACATCGTCGTCGTGGACACCCCCGACGCGCTCCTCGTGACCACCAGCGCGAACGCACAGCGGGTCAAGGGTGTCGTGGATGCTCTCAAGATCAGCGGCCGTGGCGACGTCCTGTGACGACGTCGTACCGGGCTCCCGTCCGGTGATGTGTCAGGTGTAGGGTCGCTGGGGAGCGACACGGGGGAGACACGGGGCGACGGTGGACATCGAGTTCGACGCGGGGGACGCGTCAGCACTGGCAACGGCGGTACGGGCAGCAGCAGCGACCCTGCGCGGGCAGGGCGGGAGCCGTTCGGGGGCGGCGGAGTCGGCACTGGCGGACTTCGCAGGCTCGTACGCCGACCGGTTCCGTGACGCCGTCGTCATCGAGGCCGAGG
This sequence comes from Curtobacterium sp. VKM Ac-2884, assembly GCF_015350945.1. Taxonomy (NCBI): domain Bacteria; kingdom Bacillati; phylum Actinomycetota; class Actinomycetes; order Micrococcales; family Microbacteriaceae; genus Curtobacterium; species Curtobacterium sp. VKM Ac-2884. The sequence goes on along the minus strand of NZ_JADKSA010000001.1, from coordinate 138,897 downwards.
ACCGCGGCAAGCTCGTCGGGGTGCTGACCGATCTCGCGTCCGGGGTCGACCGAGCCGCCCAACGCGCCGAGCAGGAGCGTGAGCGCGTCCGCGCGCACGCCGCCTGGAAGGTCCGAGAATCCGAGCGTCAGCAGTCGGCCGTTGATGCGCTCGCCGGACCGTTCTCCGGCGCGGCGGTCGATCTCTGGGGGACGTTGACCGACCGGGAACCCTCGAACGAGCCGCTCACTCGACCAACCGTCGACGCCGAGTTCCGCGGCCGTGAACGTGCTCGGTACGGAGCCGGCGCGAGCCGAGGGAAGAGCTCCGCCGACCCGACGGCACTGCGCGCGTTCGTCTCGACGGTGGCAGGGCTGGACGCCTCGGCTTCGGCGGAGGCGGCGCGAGTGCGATCGGCTTGGTCGTCGTTCCGGTCCTCGTGCGCATGGGTGCAGGTCGACCGCGGCAGCATGCCGGCTGGGTTCGACCGGTACGTCGCGGAGAACGACGAGGATCGGTCCTGGATCGCCAAGACCGCCCAGGCGTTCGAGGGCGCAGGCGGCGGCGCGCTCGCCGACGCCGTGCTCGACATCGCCGCCATGGGCCGGGCAGCGCCCGCGGTGCAGGGTCTGCTCGCGCCCGGCCTGACGCCGACGCAGGTCGCAGCGAAGTGGGCGGCGCTCGGTCTGACCACGGCCGACGCCGATGCGCTTCGTGCGCTGCCGACGTCGGTGCTGTCCGAGCTCGGCAACCTGGAGGGGATTCCGTACTGGGCTCGGAGCACGGCAAACGTCGTGGTCTTGAACCAGCGGTTGGGCGACGTCGAGCTCGAGATCGAGAGTCTTCTGGCGTCCGTGGCGTCCACGGGCGACGAGGGTGCCGCACGCGCGGCGGCACAGCGGATCGCGGCGCTGAAGACCGAGCTGAAGTCCCTGCGCAACATCAACGCGACGATGGCGAAGAAGGGGGCGGAGGGGGAGCGGTACCTCATCTCGCTCACCGACGACCAGCCCCCGCTGGCGGCCGTTTCGATCGGTGACCTCGACACGGCTGACTCCGTGACGTGGGCCGTTCCGGGGATGGACACGACGACCGCGGACATGAGTTCGTGGACGATGGCGGCGCAGAACATCTACGACGAGCAGGGGCGAGCTGCTGTCGATGGCGGGTTCTCCGGGACCCACGCAGTCGTCTCCTGGATCGGGTACGACACGCCGACGCCCGCAGAAGTTCTCTTCATGGGGAAGGCGAAGCGGGGCGGAGGGCAGCTTGCCGAGTCAATCCGTGGATTGGGGGCCGTGCGTACAGAGCGGATGCCGGAGACGAATGTCGTCGCGCACTCGTACGGCACGACCACGACGGCCGTCGCGTTGTCGCAACGAGGCGTTCACGTCGATCGGTTCGTGGCGCTCGGTTCAGCGGGGCTGCCTGACACTGTCGATTCAGCAGACGAGCTGCACGCCGGACACGTGTACGCGGCACAGGCGAAGGACGCACCAGTGGGGCAGGCCGGTCAGGGTGACGAGTGGGCTGCCTTCGGACGGGACCACAGCGTTGCGCATCATGTCGACCCAACGTCCGGGGACTTCGGGGCAACCGTGTTCGGTGCCAACGGCACGACGGCGGCTGACGGCAGGAAGCTGAATCCGGTCTTGCACCACGACCCGTTGAACAGTGACCTCAAGGGGTACCTCGACCGTGACACGGAGACGATCTACAACGTCGGGCGAGCGACGATCGGTTTGGACGACGAGCTCACCCCGCCAGGATCACGGTGACCGTGCGCAAGCAATGAGGAGAACGATGACCGTCGTAACGCCCGTCGGACGCGTGGCTGCGAGCGCGATGGCGCTCGTGGCGCTGGTGACCGTGCTCGCTGGGTGCGCCCGGCACCCCGAGGAGAGGAAGCCGTCCGTGAACCCTGAGACCGCGAAGCAGCAGATGATCGACGCCGTCGACGAAGTCACCGGGCGCCTGGGCGGTGAGTGGAAGCCCCGGACCGGGCCGGATTACGCCGAGAGATGTCAGCTGCCGGACGGTGAGGACGGTGCGCACTGGGTGTACCTCACTGGCCGGGCGGACGGCGGCAACCCGCAAAGTGACGCCGCGGAGACGGCTGATCGCTGGGAAGCACAAGGGATGACGATCGAACGCTGGGGCAAGGGAGACCGCCCGGCGATCGTCGGTCGTGGCGGAGGCTCGGTGGAATCGATCAGTCTGTACGCGTACCCGGGCAACTACACCGTGCAAGCCCTCTCGCTCTGCTTCCCGGGCGACGCCGACGAGCTGTGACGCAGGGCCGTCCCCCGGGTCCTGCGACGGGCACATCCGCCCGCGCGACCGTCTCGGGGATGACTGGGAAGCCCGTACGGGACCGGACGCGCCGGAAGGCTGCACACTTCCGGGCGGTGAGCCGGGCGCCCACCTGCGATACCTGATGGGCAGCGCGCGGACAGGGAGTCCCGAGACCGACGCTGCTCGAATGGTGCAGCACGGGGAGGCGCCGGGCACGGGCATCGTCCAGCGCGACTCGAGTGAGGGACGCGCGGTACTCAGGAGTGGAGGAGGCAATGTTTTGTCCATCAGCGTCTACGCCTACTCGGGGAACTCCACGGTCCAAGCCGTCTCGCTGTGTTTCCCGGGCGACGCGGACCGTCTGTGATGCTCGGTCAGGGCCGCCGGTGCAAGTCCTCCGCCGTCGCGTTCGTCCTGGGCGCCGTGGCGATAACGCTCGCCGGGTGCGTTCTGCGCGAGCCGGACGTGAGTGCGCCACCTCCGACGGAGCCTCCAATCGACGCTGACACCGCGAAGCAGCAGATGATCGATGCCATCGACGACGTCACGAAGCATCTGGGCGGCGTGTGGAAGCCTCGCACCGGCCCTGACGCTCCTGAGCACTGTGAGCTGCCTGACGGGACGCAGGGCGCCCACTGGGTGTACCTCACCGGCCGGACTTCAAGCGGCGACTCGCAGGACCCGGAATCTGACGCGAAGGCGACGCTCGCCCGCTGGAAGTCCCAGGGAATGAAGGTCGAGCGCTGGGCTGACCCCGATGGACCTGCGATCGTCGGCCGCGGAGGTGGCTCGATCGACTCGATCAACCTCTACGCGTTCCCCGGCGACTACACCGTCGAAGCCATCTCGCTGTGTTTCCCTGGTGACTCCGACGAACTCTGATCTCCAGAGATCCGCCGGTCCGGCGACGTCCTGTAGCGCTCCACCGACAAACCCCTCGAACTGGGGGTCCGAGCGTGACCCCGCGTTACGGGCGCGTTTCGGCGCGGTCGCGATCCCGTAACTGATCCGTCCGGGGCTCAGAACGGGTCCTGTACCGGCCGGGCGGTCGTGTACTGTCGCCACGATCGCCCGGAACGCACGTGGTCCGGGCACGCTCCCCGGAGGAACCCACCCGTGACATCTCGTACCCGACGCGTCGTCCTCAGCGGCTTCGCGCTCCTCGGCACCGCCGCCGTCCTCGCAGGCTGCGCTTCGGCGCCGTCCGACACGACGACCGCCAAGAAGACCGACTTCCGCCCCTGCATGGTCTCCGACGCCGGTGGCTTCGACGACAAGTCGTTCAACCAGCTCGGCTACGAGGGCATGAAGGACGCCGCCAAGGACCTCGGTGCCACCTACAAGGAAGCCGAGTCGAAGGACGCCACCGTCTACGACTCGAACATCCAGCAGCTCATCGGCCAGAACTGCAACCTCGTCGTGACCGTCGGCTTCAACCTCGCCGACGCCACGAAGAAGCAGGCCGCGGCGAACCCCGACACCGACTTCGCGATCATCGACGACAGCTCGATCGACGCGAAGAACGTCAAGCCGATCACGTTCGACACCTCGCAGGCCGCCTTCCTCGCCGGCTACGCAGCGGCGTCCTACTCGAAGACCGGCGTCGTCGGCACCTTCGGCGGCATGCAGATCCCGACCGTCACCATCTTCATGGACGGCTTCGCGGACGGCGTGAAGTACTACAACGAGCAGAAGGACAAGGACGTCCAGGTCAAGGGCTGGAACGTCGACACCGGCAAGGGTTCCTTCACCGGTGGTTTCGAGGCCGGCACGCAGGCCAAGTCGGTCGCGCAGACGCTCCTCGACCAGGACGCCGACGTGATCCTGCCCGTCGGTGGCCCGATCTACCAGTCGGCGGCAGAGGCCATCAAGGACGCCGACAACGGCTCCGTCCTCATCGGTGCGGACAGCGACCTCTACGAGGCCGACCCGCGCTACAAGGACATCGCCTTCACCTCGGTCGAGAAGGGCATGCGCCCGGCCGTGAAGGACGTCGTCGAGCAGGCGGCCGACAAGAAGTTCTCGAAGACCCCCTACGTGGGCACCCTCGAGAACGAGGGCGTCGGCATCGCGCCGTTCCACGACTACGAGTCCAAGGTCGACAAGGGCCTGCAGGGCGAACTGGACGACATCAAGGCCGGCATCATCGACGGCTCGATCAAGGTCAAGACCCAGTCCTGACCCGACGAACGCGGGCGAGGGGCTTCCCTCGCCCGCGTTCTCGTGCGCCCGAGCGGTGCACGTGAGACCGTGCGCCCGCGTGGCGCACTCGAGACCGTGCGCCCGCGTGGCGCACTCGAGACCGTGCGCCCGCGTGGCGCGCGCGAGACAGAAATAGACTCCCGAACATGAAGCTCGAACTCCGCGGCATCACCAAGCGGTTCGGCGCCCTGGTCGCCAACGACCACATCTCGCTCACCGTCGAGCCGGGTGAGGTCCACTGCCTCCTGGGTGAGAACGGCGCCGGCAAGTCCACCCTGATGAACGTGCTCTACGGCCTGTACGACGCCGACGAGGGCCAGATCCTGCTCGACGACGTTGTCCAGGACTTCGACGGCCCCGGTGACGCCATGCGCGCCGGCATCGGCATGGTGCACCAGCACTTCATGCTCGTCCCCGTCTTCACGGTCGCCGAGAACGTCATGCTCGGTCAGGAGCAGACCACCTTCGGCGGCCGGCTCGACCTCGCCGGCGCCCGCAAGCGGGTCAAGGAGATCTCCGACCGCTTCGGGTTCGACGTCGACCCCGATGCCAAGATCGAGGACTTGCCCGTCGGCGTCCAGCAGCGCGTCGAGATCATCAAGGCGCTCTCCCGCGACGCCTCCGTGCTGGTGTTCGACGAGCCGACGGCCGTCCTCACCCCGCAGGAGACCGACGAGCTGATGGGCATCATGCGGCAGCTCCGCGAAGCCGGCACCGCGATCGTCTTCATCACCCACAAGCTCCGCGAGGTCCGCGAGGTCGCCGACCGCATCACGGTGATCCGGCTCGGCAAGGTCGTCGGCGAGGCCTCGCCCGCGGCGACCAACAACGAACTGGCCGCGATGATGGTCGGCCGCGCCGTCTCCCTCGTCGTCGACAAGACGCCGTCGACCGGTGGCGAGGACGCCCTGGTCGTCGAGGGTCTCACCGTCACCGACCCGTCCGGCATCGTGCTCGTCGACGACGTGTCGTTCTCGGTCCGTCGCGGCGAGGTCCTGGCGATCGCCGGGGTGCAGGGCAACGGGCAGACCGAGCTGACCGAGGCGATCCTCGGTCTCGAGCCGGTCCACGCCGGCCGCATCACGCTGGACGGCAAGGAGCTCACCGGCCGCAGCGTCAAGCAGGTGCTCGACGCCGGCGTCGGGTTCGTCCCCGAGGACCGCAAGGAGGACGGCCTGGTCGGCGAGTTCACCATCGCGGAGAACCTCATGCTCGACCGGTCCGACCACGACCAGTTCGTCCGCGCCGGCACCATCCGTGCCGCCGAGCGCGACGCCTTCGCCGACGAGAAGATCGCCGAGTTCGACATCCGCACGCCGGGCCGCGCGACCGCTGCCGGTCGGCTGTCCGGCGGCAACCAGCAGAAGATCGTCCTCGCCCGCGAGCTCAGCCGCGACCTCCGGCTGTTCGTCGCCGCGCAGCCCACGCGCGGCATCGACGTCGGGTCGATCGAGTTCGTGCACAAGCGCATCGTCGCCACCCGCGACACCGGTGTGCCCGTCATCGTCGTCTCCACCGAGCTCGACGAGGTCGTCGCACTGGCCGACCGCATCGCCGTCATGTACCGCGGCGGCATCGTCGGGATCGTGCCGGCGACCACCCCGCGAGACGTCCTCGGCCTCATGATGGCCGGCGAGATCCCAGAAGGAACGGAGTTGGCCGCATGACCGGTTCGGCCGGCGAGATCCAAGCCACATCCACGACCGGAACGGAGTTGGCCGCATGACCGGTTCGGCCGGCGAGATCCAAGCCACATCCACGACCGGAACGGAGCTGGCAGCGTGACCGCGCAGGACCCAGACAACACGCAGCAGCCGCTCACCGACGACCGTCTGCAGGAGTCCCCGGAGACCCCGCACCTGATGACGGACTCGGCGGACGACACCGAGCGCCGCAACGGCGCCCCCGGCACCGACCGCTGGCACGCCGCGATGCAGAGCATCCTGAACGGCTCCGTGCTCGTCACGGTCCTCGCGGTCGTGCTCGCCCTCGTCGCCTGCGGCATCCTCATCGCCCTGACCGACGAGAACGTCCGCGCCACGGCCGGCTACTTCTTCGCCCGTCCCGCCGACATGCTCCAGGCCATCGGCACCGCGGTCGGCGGCGCCTACGCGTCGCTGTTCCAGGGCTCGGTGGTCAACTTCGGCGCCGCGAGCTTCCAGCAGGCGATCGCTCCGCTCACCCGGTCGATCGACTACGCGGTGCCGCTCGTCGTCGCCGGCCTCGGGATCGCGCTGTCCTTCCGCGCCGGGCTGTTCAACATCGGCGGCCAGGGCCAGATCCTGATGGGGGCCGCGGCCGCCGGCTGGGTCGGGTTCTCGTTCGACGGACCCGCCGCGATCCACATCCCGCTCACGATCGTCGCCGGCATCGTCGGCGGTGCGGTCTGGGGCGGGATCGTCGGTGTCCTCAAGGCGCGCACGGGTGCGAACGAGGTGGTCGTCACGATCATGCTCAACTACGTCGCGCTCTACCTGGTCAGCTACCTGCTCCGGACCCCCGGTCTGCTCCAGGCTCCGGGCAGCAGCAACCCGATCTCCCCGGCCACGAAGGACAGCGCGCTCCTGCCGCAGCTCTTCGGCGAGCGGTACGGCGTGGACCTCGGGTTCATCGTCGCGATCATCGCGGTCGTCGTCGTCTGGTGGCTCGTCAACAAGTCGTCGCTCGGCTTCCGGTTCCGCACCATCGGTGAGAACCCCCGCGCCGCCCGCGTCGCCGGCATGAGCGTGCCGGCACTGACGATCTGGGTGATGGTCATCTCCGGTGCCCTCGTCGGCATCGCCGGTGCCTACCAGGTGCAGGGTGCGGTCACGACGGGCTTCACCTCGGGCATCGACGCCGGCATCGGCTTCGACGCGATCACCGTCGCGCTGCTCGGCCGCTCGAAGCCGTGGGGCGTGTTCTGGGCCGCGATCCTGTTCGGCGTGCTGAAGAACGGTGGCTACGCCATGCAGGCCGCCAACGGCATCCCGATCGACATCGTCGGTGTCATCCAGGCCCTCATCGTCCTGTTCATCGCGGCGCCGCCGCTCGTCCGCGCGATCTTCCGGATCCCGCAGCCGGGAGCCCGCCAGCGCACGAAGACGAGCACGAACAGCAAGAAGGCGGTCGCCGCGTGAGCACCCTCAGCCCCACCGCGGCGCCCGCGTCGCCCCTGTCCGACCGTCCGGTCGAGACGACCCGCAGCTGGAAGCTCCCGATCGGGTACGCCGTGTTCACGCTGCTCGCGGTCGTGTTCTTCGTCCTGCTCAGCCGTGCCGGCACGACCACCTTCCGGCTCGCGAACGCCGGCGACTTCGTCGCGCTGCCGAACGTCCCGCTGTCGGCGGCACCGACCGGCTACGTCGTGGTCGTGCTCCTGGCGATCGCCACGGTCTACGCCGTCGTCGAGGTCCGCGCCTACCGGCACGTCCCGCTCTGGGTCACGTCGGTCTTCGCGATCGTCTTCGTCGTCGGCTTCCTGACGTGGGCAGCGGCCGGCGCGACGATCCCGCTGCCCGGCCTGCTGGTCGGCGCACTCGGGCTGAGCGTCCCCCTCGTGTTCGGTGCCCTCGGCGGCGTCATCTCCGAGCGGGTCGGCGTGGTGAACATCGCCATCGAGGGCCAGTTCCTCGCGGGTGCGTTCACCTCGGCGCTCATCGCGTCGCTCACCGGCTCCGCGTGGGTCGGGCTCGTCGGCGCGCTCGTCGCCGGTGTGCTCGTCTCGTTCATCCTGGCCGCGTTCAGCATCAAGTACCTCGTCGACCAGGTCATCGTCGGTGTCGTCATCAACGCCCTCATCTCGGGGCTGACCGGCTTCCTGTACTCGCAGGTGCTGTCCCCGAACGAGACCACGCTCAACGTCGGCGTCCGGTTCCCGAAGTTCGAGATCCCGCTGCTCCACCAGATCCCGGTGATCGGTCCGGTGTTCTTCGAGCAGAGCGTCATCGTCTACCTGGCGTACGTGGCCGTCGCGGTCGTCACCTTCGGCCTGTTCAAGACCCGCTGGGGCCTGCGCCTCCGCGCGGTCGGCGAGCACCCGCAGGCGGCCGACACGGTGGGCATCAACGTCACGAGCACCCGGTTCTGGAACGTGTCGCTCGCCGGCGCGATCGCCGGCCTCGGTGGTGCGTACTTCACGCTCGACGCGGTCGGACCGTTCACGAAGGACATGACCGCGGGCGCCGGCTACATCGCCCTGGCCGCCGTCATCTTCGGTCGCTGGGACCCGATCAAGGCCACGCTGGCGGCGCTGCTGTTCGGCTTCGCGTCGAACCTGCAGAACACGCTCGGGGCGATCGACTCGCCCGTGCCGAGCGAGTTCCTGCTGATGCTGCCGTACGTGGTGACGATCTTCGCGGTGGCCGGCCTGGTCGGACAGTCGCGTGGCCCCGCCGCGTCCGGCAAGCCCTACATCAAGAGCTGACGGCCAGGAGGCACGGCACATGACCGACACGCACGCTGCGGACGACGGCACGGCCGCGTCCACCGACGCGATCGCCTGGACGGACCCGGCCACGGCCCTGCGCGCGGGAGGCGGCGACACCGCCGCCGACGGGGCGGACGCAGCCACGGGCCTCCCGGTCGACGACGTGGACTGGGGCGCCCTCCGCGACGCCGCCACGGCCGCGATGCGGCGCGCCTACGCGCCGTACTCGTCGTTCCCGGTGGGCGCCGCGGCGCTCACCGACGACGGCCGGATCGTCTCCGGCTGCAACGTCGAGAACGCGAGCTACGGGGTGACGCTCTGCGCGGAGTGCTCGCTCGTGTCGCAGCTGCACATGACCGGCGGCGGCAAGCTCGTCGCGTTCACGTGCGTCGACGGCGACGGGGCGACCCTCATGCCGTGCGGCCGCTGCCGCCAGCTGCTGTTCGAGCACTCGACCGAGGGCATGCTCCTCGAGACGGTCTCGGGCATCCGCACCATCGACGAGGTCCTGCCCGACGCGTTCGGACCACGCACCCTCGCCACCTACCAACAGGAGCACTGATCCCCATGGCCGTCGAGCCGTTCGACACCGTCGACCTCATCCGCACGAAGCGATCCGGTGGCGCTCTGAGCACCGCCGAGGTCGACTGGCTCGTCGACGCGTACACACGCGGCTACGTCGAGGACCCGCAGATGGCCGCGATGGCGATGGCGATCTTCCTGAACGGGATGGAGCGGCGCGAGGTCAAGGACCTCACGCTCGCGATGATCGCGTCGGGGGAGCGGATGTCGTTCGGGTCGCTCGGCAAGACGACCGTCGACAAGCACTCCACCGGTGGGGTCGGCGACAAGATCACGCTGCCGCTCGCACCGCTGGTGGCGTCGTTCGGCGTCGCGGTGCCGCAGCTGTCCGGCCGTGGCCTCGGTCACACGGGCGGGACGCTCGACAAGCTCGAGTCGATCCCCGGGTGGCAGGCGGCGCTGTCGAACGACCGGATGATGGAGATCCTGTCCGACGTCGGTGCGGTCATCTGCGCCGCCGGCTCCGGCCTGGCACCGGCCGACAAGAAGCTGTACGCCCTGCGGGACATCACCGGCACCGTCGAGTGCATCCCGCTCATCGCGTCGAGCATCATGTCGAAGAAGATCGCCGAGGGCACCGGTGCGCTCGTGCTCGACGTGAAGTTCGGTTCCGGTGCGTTCATGCCGACCTACGAAGCGTCGCGCGAGCTCGCGCAGACGATGGTCGACCTCGGGAACGACGCCGGGGTGAAGACCTCGGCGCTGCTCACCGACATGGAGGTCCCGCTCGGGCTGACGATCGGCAACGCGCTCGAGGTGCGGGAGTCGGTCGAGGTGCTGGAGGGCGGCGGTCCGGCCGACGTCGTGGAGCTGACCGTCGCACTGGCCTCGGAGATGCTGACGCTCGCCGGGATGCCGGACGCCGATCCCGCCGCGGCGCTGGCCGACGGTCGCGCGATGGACACCTGGCGCCGGATGATCTCCGCGCAGGGTGGGGACCCCTCCGCCGCGCTGCCGGTCGCCCGCGAGCAGCACGTCGTCACGGCGCCGTCGTCCGGTGTGCTGGCGCAGCAGGACGCCCTGCCGTTCGGCGTCTCGGCCTGGCGCCTCGGTGCCGGTCGTGCCCGCGCGCAGGACCCGGTGCAGGCCGGGGCGGGCATCGAGCTGCACGTCAAGCCCGGTGACACCGTGACCGAGGGGCAGCCGCTCTGGACGCTGCACACCGACGACGCCTCGCGGATCCCGCGCGCGCTCGAGTCGCTCGAGGGTGCGTGGTCGATCGGCTCGTCCGACGCTGCCGTGGCGGCTCGCGGGCCGATCGTGCGGGAGCGCATCGCGGGCTGAACGCGACTGTCCGACCGACTGGAGGCTCTCTGCACACGTGTGGAGAGCCTCCAGTCTGTGCAGGGGTCTGTTGTGCACAGGTGCCTGCGCGTGGTCGGTGACCACCGATAGCCTGGTCGCATGAGCGCCGACGCCCCGACCTACCGCCTGCCCGACGCCGGGGCGGTCATCAACGACCTGCCGAAGGTCTCGCTGCACGACCACCTCGACGGCGGCCTGCGCCCCGCGACGATCGTCGAGCTGGCTGCTGCTTCGGGTGTGACGCTTCCGACCACCGACCCGTCCGAGCTCGGGCAGTGGTTCGCCGACCAGTCGAACTCGGGCTCGCTCGTCGAGTACCTGAAGACGTTCGACGTCACCACCTCGGTCATGCAGACGGCTCCGCAGCTGACGCGCATCGCCCGTGAGTTCGTCGAGGACCTGGTCGCCGACGGCGTCGTCTACGGCGAGGTCCGGTGGGCCCCGGAACAGCACCTGCAGGGCGGGCTGACGCTCGACGAGACGGTCGAGGCCGTGCAGGCCGGCATCGAGGAAGCGGTCGACGCCGCGGGCGGCAGCATCCGGGTCGGCCAGCTCGTCACCGCGATGCGCCACGCCGACCGCTCGCTCGAGATCGCCGAGCTCGCCGTCCGGCACCGCGACAACGGGGTGGTCGGCTTCGACATCGCCGGTGCCGAAGCCGGGTTCCCGGCGTCGAACCACCGTGCCGCGTTCGACTACCTCGCATCCGAGCTGTTCCCCGTCACCGTCCACGCGGGCGAAGCCGACGGACTCGCCTCGATCCGGTCCGCGCTGGTCGACGGCCGCGCGCTGCGCCTCGGGCACGGCGTCCGGATCTTCGAGGACGTCACCCTCTCCGACGCCGGTGACGGCTCGACGCTGGCCTCCCTCGGCGAGGTCGCCTCGTGGGTCCGCGACCGCGAGATCCCGCTCGAGGTCTCGCCGTCCTCCAACCTGCAGACCGGTGCGATCGCGGCCTGGGGCGACGACCTCGCCGACCACCCCTTCGACGTGCTCTACCAGCTCGGCTTCCGGGTCACGGTGAACACCGACAACCGCCTGATGAGCGGGACGTCGCTGTCGAAGGAACTCGCACTGCTCGCCGGCACGTTCGGCTACGACCTCGACGACCTGGCGGCGTTCCAGATCAACGCGGCGCTCGGCTCCTTCCTGCCGCTCGAGGACCGCGAGGAGATCATCGCGACCATCACCTCCGGGTACTCGGAGGCCTGACGCATGGGACTGCCGCCGCTGCCGGACGCCGCCGTGCTCCTCGGGGCCACCGCGCCCACCTGGCGTGACGCGATGCGCCTGGCCGGCGGCGCGCTCGTCGCGTCCGGAGCCACGACCGACGAGTACACGGACGCCATGATCGGCATGGTCGAGGAACACGGGCCGTACATCGTGATCTCCCCGGGGCTGGCGTTCGCGCACGCCCGACCGGGTGGCGCGGTCCTGCGTGACGGGCTCGCCGTCGTGACCATCGAAGCACCGGTCGCGTTCGGTCACCCGCACAACGACCCGGTCCGCGTGGTCCTGGGGCTTGCGGTCGCCGGGGTGGGGACGCACCTCGAGTCCATCGGCGAGATCGCGAACCTGTTCAACGACCAGTCCGTCACGGGGCGGATCGCCGACGCGACGACGGCGGACGAGGTCCGCACGATCATGGGGGTGTCCGCGTGAAGATCGTGACCATCTGCGGCGCGGGCATCGGCTCGAGCGGGATCCTCAAGGTGAACGCCGAGAAGGCGTTGTCCGCCCTCGGTCTGCAGGCGTCGGTCGTCGCGGCCGACGTGGCCTCGGTGCGCGACGTGTCCGACGACGCCAACGTGATCCTCACCAGCCAGGAGTTCGTCGAGGCGATCGGCGACACCTACGCCGAGGTCATCGTGATCCGGAACCACTTCGACCAGGGCGAGATCACGGCGGCGGTGGACCGGGCGCTCGGCGAGCACTGAGGTGGGTGCGGCGGGCGGCCGCTGGGGCGGGCGTCCGCCCTTTAGAGTTGGGGCATGAGCACCGAGAACCCGCTGAACGACCCCGCTGCCGACCCGTTCGAGGTCGCGCGGGACGCCGCCGCCGTCATCGCCGCGAAGTCCGGCATCGAGCGGCACGACATCGCCCTGACCCTCGGCTCGGGCTGGGGCAAGGCCGCCGACATCATCGGTGAGACCGTGTCCGAGATCCCGGCGGACCAGGTCCCCGGGTTCAGCGCCTCGGCCGTGCCCGGACACTCCGGCACCATCCGGTCGATCCGCCTCGCCGACGGCCGCCACGCGCTCGTCATCGGCGCACGTACGCACTACTACGAGGGCCACGGCGTCCGCCGGGTCGTGCACAGCGTCCGCACCGCCGCGGCCACGGGTGCCTCGGTCATGGTGCTGACGAACGGCGCGGGTGGCATCAAGGAGCACTGGACGCCCGGCACGCCCGTGCTCATCAGCGACCACATCAACCTGACCGCCGACAGCCCGCTCGAGGGGGCGACGTTCATCGACCTCACGGACCTGTACTCGTCCCGGCTGCGTGACGTGGCGCGCTCGGTCGACCCGTCCCTGGACGAGGGCGTCTACACGCAGTTCCGCGGCCCGCACTACGAGACCCCGGCCGAGGTCCAGATGGCCAAGGCCATCGGCGGGCACATCGTCGGCATGTCCACCGCGCTCGAGGCCATCGCCGCCCGACAGGCCGGCATGGAGGTCCTCGGGTTCTCCCTCATCACGAACCTCGCCGCCGGCATCCAGAAGACACCGCTGTCGCACACCGAGGTGCTCGAGGCCGGCAAGCAGGCCGAGCCCGTGATCGCGGACCTGCTCGCCCGCGTGGTGACCGCACTCGGGCAGCCCGCGTCGTGAAGATCGACCTCGACCACGTGCTCGGGACCGCTCGGTCCTGGCTCGCGCAGGACCCGGATCCGCAGACCCGCGACGAGCTGACCGCCGCGATCGACGCCGCGTCCGACGGCTCCGGTCCGGCCGTGCAGGCCCTGGCCGCGCGGTTCGGCGGCCGGCTGCAGTTCGGCACCGCCGGACTCCGCGCCGAGCTCGGCTACGGCCCGCTCCGCATGAACCGGGTCGTCGTGTCGCAGGCCGCTGCCGGTCTCGCACGCTTCCTGATCGACACCGGCCGGTCACGCAGCGTCGTGATCGGGTACGACGGCCGGGTGAACTCCGACGTCTTCGCGCGCGACTCCGCCGAGGTCATGCGTGGCCTCGGGCTCGAGGTCACGCTGCTGCCGGTCGCCCTGCCCACGCCGGTGCTCGCGTTCGCCGTACGGCACCTCGACGTCGGCGCCGGGGTGATGGTCACCGCGAGCCACAACCCGCCCCGCGACAACGGGTACAAGGTCTACCTCGGACAGGACGACGACGGGTCGCAGATCGTGCCGCCGATCGACGGTCGCATCGCGGACGCCATCGACGCCGTCGCGGCGGGGTCGATCACGGACCTGCCCCGGGGCACCGACTACACCGTCGCGTCGTCGGCGCTGCTCGACGCCTACGTGGCCGCCACCGCCGCCATCGTGCCGACCCCGACCCTGGCGCCCCAGGAGCAGCCGACGGTCGTGTACACGGCGATGCACGGTGTCGGGTGGGAGACCGCACGCGCGGTGTTCGCCGCCGCCGGGTTCGCGTCGCCCGCGGTCGTGCCGGAGCAGATCGAGCCGGACGGAGCGTTCCCGACCGTGTCGTTCCCGAACCCGGAAGAGCCCGGCGCGATGGACCTGGCGATCGCTCGCGGGCTCGCCGTCGGCGCAGACCTCGTCATCGCGAACGACCCCGACGCCGACCGGCTCGCGCTCGCGATCCCGGCGGTCGCCGACTCCGGGGACCCGACCTACCGCCGCCTGTCGGGCAACGAGGTCGGGTGGCTGCTCGGGTGGCAGGCTGCCGTCCGTGCGTCGGAGACCGGCGCCACTGGCACCCTCGCGGCGTCGATCGTCTCGTCGCCGGCGCTGGCCCGCGTCGCCGCCCGCCACGGTCTGGAGTACCGCGACACCCTGACCGGCTTCAAGTGGGTCTCGCGGGTCCCCGGGCTGCTCTTCGGGTACGAAGAGGCCCTCGGCTACCTGGTGGACCCGTCGGTCGTCCGCGACAAGGACGGCATCTCGGCGGCACTGTCGCTGCTGTCGTTGGCGTCGGACCTCGCCGCTGCCGGATCGTCGATCGCCGGGCAGCTCGACGCCTTCGCCGCCGAGTTCGGGGCGTTCGCGTCCGGGCAGGTCGCGACCCGCGTGGACGACCTGTCCCGCATCGGCGAGATCATGGCGTCGCTGCGGTCCGCGCCGCCGTCGTCGCTCGGCGGCCTGGACGTCCGCACCGTGACGGACTACGTCGACGGGGTGGAGGGCTTCCCGCCGTCCGACATCCTGCGCTACGACCTGACCGGTGACGCGCGCGTGATCGTCCGACCGAGCGGCACCGAGCCCAAGGTCAAGGTCTACATCGACACCGTCGCCGAGACCCCCGCCGAGGCCCAGCGCCTCGTCGACGCCCTCGCGGCGTCGGTCCGCCCCTTGGTCTCGTAGGGCGCTGCCCGCGCGCCCGGCTCGTTCGTGTTGCGCCCCGCTGCGGGCATCGCGCCCCGACTCTTCGGGGCGCGATGCCCGCGACGGGGTGCGCTGCCCCGTGGCTTGTCCACAGATCGCGCAGACCCTGCTCGCGACGGACCGTGCGTCGCGATCATCGGAGCATGGAACACGAACCCATCTCGACCGTCGGCCTCGCGCAGGACCCCGGTCGGGCGTCGGCGATCCGTCGCGCAGCAGATGCCGGCGCCCTCGTCCGGGTGCACCGTGGCACGTACGTCGGGTCGGGCGAGTGGGCCTCGATGACGGAACGCGAACGACATCGCATGCTCGTGCGGAGTGTGCTCGCCGGCGGGACGGGCTCCGTCGTGGTGTCGCACCGGTCAGCGGTCGCCGTGCTCGGACTGCCGTGGATCGGGGCGTTCGGCGAGCGTGTCACGGTGACCGACCCGTCCCGGGACCGGGGCCAGGTCAAGCGGAGCATCCAGCGCATCGGCAGCGCCGGCCGGCGACCGTCTTCCGTCGAGGTCGACGGTGTACCCGTCACGACGTTGACCGAGACCGCGGTCGACGTCGCCCTTCGCGAACACCCGTGGCGTGCCATCGTCGTGCTCGACGCGGTCCTGCGGCGCGGCGTCGAGCGGGCGACGATCCTCGAAGCGCTCGGCAGTCGCCGTGCTCGCGGGCATCGACGCGCGCGGGAACTGGTCGAGTACGCGGATCCGCTCGCCGAGTCACCGGGGGAGAGCATCACGCGGTGGGGTGCGCACGTGCTCGGCGCACCGGACCCGGTCCTGCAGCAGGAGTTCCGGCACGACGGCCTGCTCCACGACCGGGTGGACCTGTGGTTCGCGGAATCCGGGGTGATCGTCGAGTTCGACGGCCGGGTGAAGTACGACGACCCGCGGCGAGGACGCACAGCGGCAGACGCCCTGGTCGACGAGAAGCGCCGTGAGGACCGTCTCCGCCGTCGTCGGGGGGTCAACGGATTCGCACGGGTGATGTGGTCGGACGCGATGCCCGCGGGGCAGCTCCCGCGGATCCTGCACGACGCCGGGGTGCCGCTCGGTCCGAACTGGGGTACTGCCTGGCGTCATGCTGCGAGCCGCGCCCTCTGACGGTCATCGCGCCCCGAAAAGTCGGGGCGCGATGACCGCAGCGGGGCGCAACCCAAGCTGACGAGCCGCGACGGGCCCGCGACGGCCCGCGACGGGCCCGCGACAGCCCGCGACTCCGCGCGGCCTACGCCAGTTCGAGCAGCACGTGACCGGACGAGACCGTCTGGCCGACCGGGGCGTTCAGCCCGGTGACGACGCCGTCCTTGTGGGCCTGCACGGGCTGCTCCATCTTCATGGCCTCGAGCACGACGAGCAGGTCGCCCTTCACCACGGTGTCACCCTCGGCGACCGCGAGCTTCACGACGGTCGCCTGCATCGGCGACGCAACGGAGCCGCCGGACTTCGCGATACCGCCCTTGACCGCCGACGAGCGACGCTTCGGGGGAGCGGAGGGACCGGCCGGACGACGACCGGCGACACCGGCGGCGGCACCGCCACCGACGATCGACGGCATGGTGACCTCGATGCGCTTGCCCTGCACCTCGACGACCACCGAGTCGCGCGAAGCCGGCTCCGGAAGCGACTCGGGGGAGCCGCTCCACGCCGGGATCTCGTTGACGAATTCGGTCTCGATCCACTGCGTGTACACGGAGAACGGCGAGGAGTCGTCCGTCGCGAACGCCGGGTCCGACACGACCGCACGGTGGAAGGGGAGCACGGTCGGCAGGCCGGTGACCTCGAACTCGGCCAGTGCACGACGCGAGCGCTCCAACGCCTCGGCACGGGTGGCGCCGGTGACGATGAGCTTCGCGAGCATCGAGTCGAACGAACCGGACACGACGTCGCCGCTCACGACGCCCGAGTCGACGCGGACACCGGGGCCGGACGGCGCGTTGAAGGCGTGCACGGGGCCGGGCGCGGGGAAGAAGTTGCGGCCCGGGTCCTCGCCGTTGATGCGGAACTCGAACGAGTGACCACGCGCCACGGGGTCGGAGTAGTCGAGCACGCCGCCCTCGGCGATGCGGAACTGCTCGCGCACCAGGTCGATGCCGGTGACCTCTTCGGACACGCAGTGCTCGACCTGCAGGCGGGTGTTGACCTCGAGGAACGACACCGTGCCGTCGGCGCCGATCAGGAACTCGCAGGTGCCGGCACCGACGTAGCCGACCTCGCGCAGAATCGCCTTCGACGACTCGTACAGTCGCTCCTGCTGCGCGTCCGTCAGGTACGGCGCGGGTGCTTCCTCGACGAGCTTCTGGTGCCGGCGCTGCAGCGAGCAGTCACGCGTCGACACGACGACGACGTTGCCGTGCTCGTCCGCCAGACACTGGGTCTCGACGTGGCGCGGCTTGTCGAGGTACTTCTCGACGAAGCACTCGCCCCGACCGAACGCCGCGATGGCTTCACGCGTCGCCGACTCGAACTGCGAGGCGACCTCATCGCGCGTCCGTGCGACCTTCAGGCCACGGCCACCGCCGCCGAAGGCCGCCTTGATGGCGACCGGCAGGCCGACCTCGTCGGCGAACGCGATGACCTCGGAGGCGTCCTTGACGGGCTCGATGGTGCCGGGCGCGAGCGGCGCGCCGACCTTCTCGGCCACGTGGCGCGCGGAGACCTTGTCGCCGAGCCGCTCGATCGAGTCCGGCGACGGGCCGATCCAGGTCAGTCCGGCGTCGATGACGGCACGGGCGAAGTCGGCGTTCTCGGCAAGGAACCCGTAGCCCGGGTGCACGGCGTCTGCGCCGGACCGTCGGGCGACCGAGATGATCTTGTCGATGACGAGGTAGGTGTCGGCGCTCGTGGTGCCGTTCAGCGCGTAGGCCTCGTCGGCGAGGCGGGCGTGCAGGGCGTCACGGTCCTGGTCGGCGTAGACGGCGACCGATGCCTTGCCTGCGTCGCGGGCCGCGCGGATGATGCGGACGGCGATCTCGCCGCGGTTCGCGATGAGGACCTTGCTGATACGGGGCATGAGACATCAGCGTATTCGTGCAACGGGAGCACGAATTGACTGGCACCCACAAAGAACCGTGCCGAACAAGTGCGGATGTCTACAGTGACCAGAACTCGTGCCAGCGGACGCCGAAGCCGCGGAGCAGCATCGACCGCAGCACCGGCAGGGACAGCCCGACCACCGCCGACGGTGCCCCGTCGATGCGCGAGATGTACGCCGCCGCCTGTCCGTCGATGGTGAACGCCCCCGCGACCTCGAGCGGCTCGCCCGTCGCCACGTACGCGTCGATCTCCTCGGCGGACAGGTCGTCGGCGAACGTCAGCACGGCGCTGTCCACGGCGACCACGCGGTCGCCACCGGCGGCCAGGGCCGACCCGCCGGGCGAGACGTCCCCCAGCTCCGGCACGCCGGCAGGAGACGTCACCAGGCTGCGGACGGGAGGCGCGGGGCGGGCCGCATCCGGGCCTCCCGTCCGCCCCGTGGCCGGGTCCAGGTCGCGGCGCCGGTCGTCGCGTCGTCGATCGATGACGCAGTGCCCACTCCACAGCGTCCCGCCGCCGGCGGCGAGCATCTGCCGCCAGCGTTCCCGGGCCACCGACGGGTCGTGCGGCTTGCCGTACAGGCGCCCGTCGACCTCGAAGGCGGAGTCGCCGCCGAACACGAAGCCGTCGACCGGCGACCCGGCGACGTCGGCGTCCGCGACGGCCGATGCCTTGGCGACGGCCAGCAGCGAGACGAGCTCCGGGCCGGTCAGGTCACGGCCGAGCGAGGCGGCGGCAGCGGACGCCGCGGCGTCCTCGTCGACCCCGGGCGACACGAGCACGGGCTCGATCCCGGACTGGGCGAGGAGTGCTCGGCGGGCGGGGGATGTACTCGCGAGGTACAGACGCATGGGACCATCGAACCATGGGTGAATCCGTCGGAACGCTGCTCGAACTCGACGTCACCGGGATCGCCCACGGCGGCATCTCGGTGGCACGACACGAAGGCCGGGTGGTCTTCGTCTCCGACGCGATCCCCGGGGAGCGCGTCGTCGCCCGGGTGACCGAGGACCGGAAGAAGTCGTTCTGGCGCGCCGACACCGTCAGTGTCGTCACCCCGAGCGAGCACCGCGTCGACCACGTCTGGGCCGAGGCCGCGCTCGACCGCGACCCCGAGACGCGCCCGGGCGGTGCCGAGTTCGGCCACATCGCCCTCGCGCACCAGCGCACGCTGAAGCACGACGTGCTCGTCGACTCGTTCTCGCGGTTCGCGCACACCGACCTGGCGTCGGTGCTCGGCACGGACGTCGTCGTCGAGGCCGCACCCGGTGACGACGCCGCGAACGGCCTCGGCTGGCGCACCCGGGTCCGGCTGCACGTCGACGAGCACGGCACCGCCGGCCCGTTCGCCGCACGCTCGCACTCGGTCATCCCCGTCACCAGCCTGCCGCTCGCGAACGACGCCGTGCAGCAGAGCGCGCCGCTCGGCCGTGGCGTGATGCCCGGGTCGTCGGTCATCGACGTGCTGGCACCGAGTGGCTCCGAGGGCGCGCGCCTCGTCATCGACGAGCAGAAGCCCACCGTGGTGACCGAGGTCGTGGGGGAGCGCACCTTCGAGGTGGACGACAACGGCTTCTGGCAGGTGCACCGTGCCGCGGCGTCCGTGCTCACCGCGGCCGTGCAGGACCTGGTCGACCGCGACCGGCTCGACCCCGAGGGCACCCACCTGGACCTGTACGGCGGTGTCGGCCTGCTCGCCGCCGCGCTCGGCGACCTCGTCGGCCCGAAGGCGCGCCTCACGAGCGTCGAGAGCGCCGCGCGCGCGACCGAGCACGCGCAGGAGAACCTCGCCGAGTGGCTCGGTGCGCGCGCCGAGACCGGGCGGGTCGACCGCTGGCTCGCGAACACGGTGGCGAACGCCTCGCGCGCCGAGCAGGACCGGTTCCGCGCCGGCACGATCGTCCTCGACCCGCCGCGTGCCGGTGCCGGTCGTCAGGTCGTCGAGCAGATCGCGGCCCTGCACCCGTCGCAGGTCGTCTACGTCGCCTGCGACCCGGTCGCGCTCGCCCGCGACGTCGCGACGTTCGCCGACCTGGGGTACAAGCTCGAGGCACTGCGGGCGTTCGACCTGTTCCCGCACACCCACCACATGGAGGCCGTGGCGCGCCTGACACCCGCGCGCTGACGGGCAACCGGGCGGTTTCGTCCGCGTGGCGCGTCCGGTTTCCCCGGACCTGAGTCCAGCCTGGGTATCCTGGGCGCTGATGGCGATCCGGTTTCAGGGGCCGGGGACGCACATCGGAACGAGAGGCCACAGTGGGAGCAGGAACGACAACCGCAGCCGAGACGTCGGGCACGGCCACCAGGCCGGTCCGGGTCGCGATCGTGGACGACCACGAGTCCGTGCGACTCGGGATCCAGGCGGCGTGCCAGAACGAGGGCTTCGAGGTGGTGCTCACCGCCGCGAGCGTGCCCGAGTACGTCCAGAACCTCGACGGGCGCGAGGTCGACGTCGTCGTCCTCGACCTGTCCCTCGGAGACGGCTCGACCGTGACCGAGAACGTCAAGGGCGTGCAGGGGACCGGCTCCGCCGTGCTCGTGCACTCCATCGCGGACCGCGTCGCCAACGTCCGTGAGGCACTCGCAGCAGGGGCTGCCGGTGTCATCCCGAAGTCGTCCGCCACGAAGACGGTGATGGCAGCGGTCGCCACCGTCGCGCGTGGTGACGTGCTGAACAACCTCGAGTGGGCGAGCGCCATCGACGCGGACCGCGACTTCGCGAAGGCCCAGCTCGGCCGGCGCGAGCGCGAGATCCTGCACCTGTACGCCTCGGGCCTGCCGCTCAAGCTGGCGGCGCAGCAACTCGGCATCGGGTACTCCACGGCTCGTGAGTACCTCGACCGCATCCGCGTGAAGTACGTCGAGGTCGGTCGCCCGGCCCCGACGAAGGTCGACCTGCTGCGACGGGCGGTCGAGGACGGCATCCTCCCCGGGCTCGACTCGGGTATCGACCCCGACGGTGACGGTCGCTGAACACGATGGCGAGCGCGGCTGAGCCGGCGTCGCGCCGGGGGACCGGTCGGGGCAGCGGCCCGGGGACCGGTCGGGGGACCGGTCGGCGGTTCGGCCGCGTCGCAGCAGGCTCGAGCCGTGCTCCCGCTGGCGACCCGGTCGGCTTCGGGGACGGAGCGCCCTTCGGTGCCGACCCGTCACGCAGCGTCCGCGCGTCGATCACGCAGGCGTCGGTGGAGCGTGCCTTCGCGATCCTGCTGGCGATGACCGCGGTCGGCCTCGGCGTCGTCGACACCCCGGCGGTCCTCGCCCAGTTGCCCTACCTCGACCCGTTCTGGGGCCCGGTCGTCGCGATCGCGCTCGGGGCGTCGTTCGTCCTCGTCGGGGTCTCGGCGTTCGTGCCGCGGGTGGCGCAGTTCGCGCAGATCCTGTGCGCCCTGCTCTTCCTGGTCGCGTTGACCACGTGGCCGCTCACGGTGCAGGACCCGATCCCGTCGACGCAGCAGCCGTGGCCGTGGTGGTTCTGCACCGTCGGCTCGACCGCGGCGGCCATGGGCTTCGCCACCTGGCGGGCGACGATCTACACCGCACTCGTTCCGGCGGTCTACGTCGTCCTCCGGCTCACCCCGGTCGGCGGCGACGCCGGGCTCGTCCGTGCGCTGCTCGACGGCGTGTACACGGCGCTGCTCAGCGGTGCGGTGCTCGTCATCGCCGTGGTCCTCCGCCGTGCCGCTTCGTCGGTCGACACGGCGCAGTCGACCGCGGTCCGCCGGTACTCGCACGCCATCCGCGAGCACGCGGTCGAGGTGGAGCGCGTGCAGGTCGACGCGATCGTGCACGACAGCGTGCTGACGACCCTGCTCTCCGCCGCGCGGGCCGACACGCTCGAGGCGAAGACCCTCGCCGCCCGCATGGCGCGGAACGCCATCGACCACCTCGAGGCCGCGGCAGCCGACGGCCCGGACGACGACACCCCGGTCTCGCTCGCCGACCTCCGCGCCCGCATCGGCGAGGCGATCGGTGCCCTCGCGGCACCCGTCCGGCTCGTCCCGGCGCCGACCGGCTCGGTCCGACTGCCGGCGTCGGTCGCCGACGCCCTCGCGTCAGCAGCACTGCAGGCGGCCGTCAACAGCGTCCAGCACGCCGGTGGGCCCGACGTCGCCCGGTGGGTCCGCGTCGAGCAGCACGACGACGGTGTGCACATCGAGGTCGGTGACGACGGTCGCGGCTTCGACGTCGCGACGATCCCGTCCGAACGACTCGGGGTGCGGCGGTCGATCATCGAGCGCGTCGCCGCCGTCGACGGCCGAGCCGAGGTGCACACCGCCTCGGGTGAGGGCACGCGCATCGAACTGACCTGGTCGCCCGTGACGCCCACGACGACGGGAGCCGCAGCGTGAAGGTCTCCCTGCCCGCGAGCATCGCGCTCGGCCTGGCGTCGCTGTTCTCCCTCTACCACCTGGTCCTCGCCGTCGCGTCGCTGCAGCGCGTGCAGGACGTCGGCCCCGTGATCGCCTGCATGGTCCTCTACGCCGCGGCCACCGGCACCGCGCTGTTCGTGCCCGGCAAGGTCCTGCCGGTCTGGACGGCGTGCTTCTCGCTCGCCACCGCGATCGTGATGCCGCTGGTCGCGGCACCCGTCGTCGACCTGTCGAGGCCGCCGGGGCCCGCCACGTGGTGGATCGCCGCCGTCGGCACCCTGATGGTCGTGCTCGTCGTGCGGGGACGCGGCCCGTTCGCCTGGGCAGGGGTCCTGTTCCTCGCCGTGTACACGGTCGCCTGGGCCGGTCTCGATGCGCTGGGCGCACTCGGGGTGCTCGGCAGCGTGGCCTGGGTGGCGATCGCCACGGTGTTCGCCATCGCCATGAACCGAGCCATCCGGAACACCCGCGAGCTCGTCCGTGCCGAGCAGGAGACCGCCGACTGGCAGGCGGCGCAGGACGCCCACGTCTTCGAACGGCAGTTCCGCCTGAGCCAGACCACGCGGATGGCGCTGCCGATGCTGCAGCGGATCATCGACTCGTGCGGTGACCTCGACGACGCGGACCGAGCCGAGTGCCTGCACCTCGAGCAGGCCATCCGCGACGAGATCCGTGGCCGCTCCCTGCTGTCCGAGGACGTCCGCGACGAGGTCATGCGCCTGCGCCGCCGGGGTGCGACGGTGCAGCTGCACGACGACGGCGGTCTCGACGAGCTCGAGGTCGACGACGTCCGCCGCATCCACGCCCGCATCGCCGAAGCGCTCCGCCAGGCCCGCGAGGCCGACAACGTCATCGTCCGCACCGTCAGCGAGGGGTCCGACTCCGCGGTCACGGTCGTCGGGCTCAAGCTCGACACGGCCGCGAGCGAGTCCGCCGCCCTCGGAGCGGGCATGGAGGACGACGACGGCGACGAGGACGACTCCGTGGCCCTCTGGCTCGAGATCCCGCGGCACGAGCCCGCCTGAGGCGGGCTGCGCCTGCTCGAGCTGGCGCCCGGTGCGTGCGCATCGTCGCGCGCGGCGAGACGGAAGCGACAAGGTCGATGTCGTACGACATCGAGGGTGTCGCTCGTGCGCGCGCGCAACTGTTGTGTCCGCGTGCGGACGACTACGTCGACGTCGTACGACGTCGAGGACGTCGTTCCGGGTCCGTGGGACGCGCGCGCGGCGGTGGACGCGGGGCGTGGCGGCCGGGAGGCGCTTGGCGGCGCCGCCACGGGCCTCCCTGCCGCAACGTGGTCGCGCCGGGCTGGCGCCGACGGCTGACGCGACAACACGGACGTCGTACGACGTCGGGGGCGTCGCTCGTGCGCGGGTGCAACTGTTGCCGGCGCCGGGGGACGACACTGTGGACGTCGTACGACGTCGAGGATGTCGTTCCGCATCGACGGCCGGCGCGAACGCCCCCGGAAACGGGGAACGGGCCGGTCGTATCCGACCGGCCCGTTCACGACCCGAGGCTGAGCGACAACCCGAATGTCGCCCTGCCTCGCAGCGGGCGGTGGCGTCGTACCCTAGTCGGCCACCGACCTGCGATGTTCTTCGTTGAAGGACACCGAACACCAGTAACTATGCCAACCCGCAACCCCGGTGTCAGTCGTCATTATGGGGGACAAATTCGGCATTTCCGGTCCACTTGGGCGATTCGTGTCCCCCGTGCGAGGGGATACCGACCGGGAAGTGCAGCCTGCAACCTCCGCTTACTCGGGGATGCCAGGGGTACAGCGAGGTCAGCGGAGCGAACGGCCCCAGGCGCCGGGACCGTGGTCGAGCGGGCGACGCAGCCCGCGGGCCGAGGCCTGCCACCCGGTGCGCGGCTCGTCGACGAGCTCGGCGCGACCGGCTGCTGCGGCCTCGTCGGCCTGGCGCTGCAGCACGGCGACGACCGCTGCGAGCTCCTCGGGGGTGGGCTCACCGGAGACCACCCGGACGTCGGCCACCGAGGCGGGCTCGTCCGAGGAGACCGGTGCTGCGTGACGACCCATCAGTGCGCACCCATCAGAGGGGGATGTTCCCGTGCTTCTTGGGGGGCAGCGTCGCACGCTTGCCGCGCAGGGCACGGAGCGCCTTG
Organism: Curtobacterium sp. VKM Ac-2884; assembly: GCF_015350945.1. Classification (NCBI taxonomy): domain Bacteria; kingdom Bacillati; phylum Actinomycetota; class Actinomycetes; order Micrococcales; family Microbacteriaceae; genus Curtobacterium; species Curtobacterium sp. VKM Ac-2884. Next base: position 114,066 of record NZ_JADKSA010000001.1, on the reverse strand, counting down.
ATGACGGAGACGCGGGTGGCGTGCGGCTGGATGATGCCGTCGAGCTCACCGCGCTCGGCCGCCAGGTACGGCGACGCGACGTTGTAGGTGTACTCGTTCGCGAGCTTCGTGCGGACCGCTGCGACGTCCTCGCCGGACTCCTCAGCGCGCTTGATCTCGGCGCGGTACAGGATGTTGACGGCGCCCTGACCACCCATGACGGCGATCTCGGCGGTCGGCCAGGCGAGGTTGATGTCGGCACCGAGCTGCTTCGACCCCATCACGATGTACGCGCCGCCGTAGGCCTTGCGCGTGATCACGGTGACGAGCGGGACGGTGGCCTCGGCGTAGGCGTACAGGAGCTTCGCGCCGCGGCGGATGACCCCGGTCCACTCCTGGTCGGTGCCGGGCAGGTAGCCGGGCACGTCCACCAGGGTCAGGATCGGGATGCCGAACGCGTCGCAGAACCGCACGAAGCGGGCTGCCTTCTCGCCGGCGTCGATGTTCAGCGTGCCGGCCATGGCCTGCGGCTGGTTCGCGATGATGCCGACGGTGCGGCCCTCGACCCGGCCGAAGCCGATCAGGATGTTCGGCGCGAAGAGCGGCTGGACCTCGAGGAACTCGCCGTCGTCGACGACGTGCTCGATGATCGTCGTGACGTCGTACGGCTGGTTCGTCGAGTCCGGGATCACGACGTCGAGCTCGTGGTCGGCGTCGGTGGTCTCGAGCTCGGGGGCGACGTCGTAGGCGGGAGCGTCGGACAGGTTGTTGTCCGGCAGGAACCCGATGAGCGAGCGGGCGTAGTCGAGCGCGTCGGTCTCGTCCTCGGCCAGGTAGTGGGCCACGCCGGAGACCGCGTTGTGGGTCTGCGCGCCGCCGAGCTCCTCGAAGCCGACGTCCTCGCCGGTGACGGTCTTGATGACGTCGGGGCCGGTGACGAACATGTGGCTGGTCTTGTCGACCATGATCACGAAGTCGGTGAGCGCGGGGGAGTACACCGCGCCGCCGGCCGCCGGGCCCATGATGATCGAGAGCTGCGGGATGACGCCGGACGCCTGGGTGTTGAGGCGGAAGATCTCGCCGTACTTGCCGAGCGCGACCACGCCTTCCTGGATCCGGGCCCCGCCGGAGTCGAGGATGCCGATGATCGGCACGCCCGTCTTCAGCGCGTGCTGCATCACCTTGATGATCTTCTCGCCGGCGACCTCGCCGAGCGAGCCGCCGAAGACGGTGAAGTCCTGCGCGTACACGGCGACGTTGCGGCCGTGGATCGTGCCGACGCCGGTGACGACCGCGTCGCCGTAGGGGCGCTTGGCGTCCATGCCGAACGAGGTGGTGCGGTGGCGGACGAACTCGTCGAACTCCACGAAGGAGTTCTCGTCGAGCAGCTGCTCGATGCGTTCGCGCGCGGTGCCCTTGCCCTTGGCGTGCTGCTTGGCGATCGCGGACTCGCCCGCGGCGGTCACGGCCTCGTGGTACCGCTCGCGGAGGTCGGCCAGTCGGCCTGCCGTCGTCGAGAGATCGGGGGTGTCTCCTGAAGTCACCCGCTCACCCTACCGGCGGCGGGGGCGGGGCCGGTTGGAGGACCCCCACGGTTCCTGCCCGTACATTTGCGTGCATGTCCACATCCCCGTCGTCGTCGTTCCCCGTCACCAGCGAGGCGGTCCGGTCGGCGGGCGCGACCCTCACCGTCCCCGACGAGACCGGCTCGACCAACGCCGACCTGCTCGCCGTGGCACCCGAGCAGCAGCACGGCAGCGTGGTCGCGACCCTCCACCAGACCGCGGGTCGCGGACGCCTCGACCGCACGTGGAGCGCACCGGCCGGCGAGGCGCTGGCCGCGAGCCTGCTCGTGCGCGCCGACCTCGCCGACCACGACCGTGGTTGGCTGCCCCTCGTCGCCGGCGCCGCCATGCGTGACGCGATCGCACGGGTGCTGCCCGCCGGCGCCGACGTCGCCGTCAAGTGGCCGAACGACGTCCAGGTCGCGGACGACAAGGTGTGCGGCATCCTCTGCCAGGTCGCCCCCGACGGCAGCATCGTGGTCGGCGCCGGTGTGAACCTCACGATCCCCGCCGACCGCCTGCCGACCCCGACGTCGACGTCGCTGCTCGTGGCCGGCGCGGTCGACGACGCCCCAGCGTTGGCCGACGCGGTCCTGTCCGCCTTCCGGGCAGCCGTCCTGGAGGCGGTGGCCGCCCTGGTCGGCGGTGGTCCCGCCGCCGAGTCGGTCCGGTCCCACGTCCGCGCCGCGTGCGGCACGATCGGTCGCCGCATCCGCCTCGAGCTGCCCGACGGCACCGTGGAAGAGGCCGACGCCACCGGCATCGACGACGCGGGCCGCATCACGATCCGGGATCGAGCGGGTGACTCCAGGGGCGTCGCCGTGGGGGACGTCACCCACCTGCGGTATGCATGACGGCATGACCGCCGAGCCGCCGCCCGAACGCGTCGTCGCTCGCCTGCGACCGCACGCTCGTCGGCTCGTGCGCCCGGCGGTGTTCGTCGTGCTGGTCGTGGTCGCCGGCGGGTTCGGGTTCGGTGTGTTCCAGGCGCAGCTGGCGTGGCTGAACGCCGTCGTCGCCGGACTCGTCGTGGTGCTCGTGGTGTTCGGCGGCGCCGTGCCGCTGTTCCGCTGGATGTCCGAGCGGTACGTCGTCACGACCCGGCGGCTCGTCGTCGTGCACGGGCTCGGCACACGGACCCGGCAGGAGCTCCTGCACTCCCGCGGGTACGACGTGACGGTGCGCCGGCGCGGGCTCCAGGGGGTGTTCCGCTCCGGTGACGTCCTGGTGTTCCCGGGAGACGACCCCGCCGTGGTGCTCGCGGACGTCCCGCACGCCGACCTCGTGGTGGCCGTCCTGCACGACCTGGTCGAGGCGTACGAGGCCCGGCGACGCCACCGCGAGCCGGACTGGGACGAGATCGTCGGCGGCCCGGACCGACCGCCGTGGGGCGACGTCCGCGCCTGACGGAGCCACGACACCCGGGGCACCGCGGTGCTGGAACTCCCACGAGAAACCGGTACCTTCTTCGTCGTGCGTATCTCTGTCATCGGCTGCGGGTACCTCGGTGCCGTGCACGCCGCCTCCATGGCCAAGCTCGGACACGAGGTCGTCGCCGTCGACGTCGACCCGACCAAGATCGAGCGGCTCGCTGCTGGCGAAGCCCCCTTCTTCGAACCCGGGCTCCCGGAGATCCTGACCGAGGCGCTCGCCTCCGGCCGGATCCGCTTCACCACCGACATGGCCGAGGTCGCCGGTGCCCGCGTGCACTTCCTCGCCGTCGGCACCCCGCAGAGCCCGACCGGTGCCGCGGACATGACCTACGTGGACGCCGCGGTCGCCGCGCTCACGCCGTACCTGTCCGCCGGCGAGTTCGTCGTCGGCAAGTCGACCGTCCCGGTCGGCACGGCCGCTCGCCTCGCCGCCGAGGTGTCCGAGGCCGTGCCCGGGGCGACGCTCGTCTGGAACCCCGAGTTCCTGCGTGAGGGCTTCGCCGTGCAGGACACCATCAGCCCGGACCGCTTCGTCTACGGTGTGCCGGACGGTGACGCCGGGCAGGCCGCCGTCGACGCACTCGACGAGGTCTACGCCGAGGCACTCGCGTCCGGCACCCCCCGGCTCGTCGTGAACCTGCCCACCGCCGAGCTCGTCAAGATCAGCGCGAACGCGTTCCTCGCCACGAAGATCTCGTTCATCAACTCGATGGCCGAGATCGCCGAGGTCGCCGGCGCCGACGTCACCGCGCTCGCCGACGCCATCGGTCACGACGCCCGCATCGGCCGCAAGTTCCTGAACGCCGGCCTCGGCTTCGGCGGCGGCTGCCTGCCCAAGGACATCCGGGCGTTCCAGGCGCGGGCGAACGAGCTCGGCGTCGGGGAGTCCCTGGCGTTCCTGGCCGACGTCGACGCCACGAACCTGCGTCGTCGTGCGCACGTCGTCGAGCTGGCGCAGGAGCTGCTCGGCGGTGTCGTGACCGGCAAGCGCGTCGCGGTCCTCGGCCTGGCCTTCAAGCCGAACTCGGACGACGTCCGTGACTCGCCCGCCCTCGACATCGCCGCACGCCTGCACGAGCTCGGCGCCACGGTGTCGGCCTACGACCCCGAGGCCGTCGTCACCGCGCGTCGCGTGCACTCGGAGCTCGACTTCGTCGAGACGGCGGCGGACGCGCTGTCCGGCGCGGACCTGGTCCTCGTGCTGACCGAGTGGACCGAGTTCCGCGAGCTCGACGCGACCACGGTGGCGTCCCTGGTGTCGAGCCCGGTCGTCATCGACGGCCGCAACTGCCTCGACCGCGACGCCTGGACCGCCGCCGGCTTCACGTACCGCGGCATGGGGCGCTAGCCGCGACCGACAGCAGGCCCGGTGCCGGTCCGTGGGACCGGCACCGGGCCTCCTGTGCATCTGCCGCGTCGTCAGCCGATGGCTGCGCGCAGCACCGCCCGGTAGCGCTCGCCGATGCGCTCGGTGGAGAAGTCCGCCGCCGACACGACGGCCTGCTCCTGGTACCTCGCCCGTGCGGCGTCGTCGGTGAGCACGCGGCACAGGGCGTCGCGGAGGGCGTCGACGTCACCGGGGGCGACGAGGACGCCGGACACGTCGTCGTGCACGACGTCCCGGATGCCCGGCAGGTCGCTCGCGACGATCGCGGCGCCGACGGCAGCGGCCTCGAGCAGGGTGACCGGCAGCCCCTCTTGGTCGCCGTTCGCCGCCGGGATCGACGGCACCGCCACGACGGTGGCCGCGGCCAGGGTCTCGAGCACCTCGGTGCGCCCGCGCTGGCCCAGGAACGTCACCGGCAGTCCGGCGGCCTGTTGCTCGAGCTGCGCCCGGTAGGGGCCGTCCCCGACCACGGTGAGTCGCCACGGCACGTCGTCGCCGAGTCCCCGGAGCGCCTCGATCAGGTTGCCGAAGCCCTTCTTCTCGACGAGCCGGCCGACCGCCACCACGTGGTGCTCCTGCGCGGCGACGCGGGCGCGGGTGGCGCGGGCCGGACCGAGGTCGACGCCCATCGGGATGACGGTGGAGCGCGCCTCGGGCACGCCCCACTCGGTCAGGCGCTCGCGCATCTCGGAGTTGACGGTGGTGACGTGCGCCGAACGGCCGAAGACCCAGCGCTTCAGGCGGACCAGGGGAGCGGCGCGGAGCGCGTAGATGTCCCCGCCGTGAGTGGTGACGACGATGGGCACGCCCGGGGCCGCCAACGTCGCGACGAGTGCCTGCGGGATCGCCCAGTGCGCGTGGATGACGTCGGGCTTCGCGGAGCGGACCACGCGGCGGATCGCGAACCACTGCGCGAGCACCAGGGCCGGCACCTGCACGATGCGCGAGCGGCGTTCCTTGAGGTTGTCGAGGATGGCGCCGTCGGCCAGGTCCTCGAACGCCTTCGGGAAGTACGGGAACCGCCGGACGCCGACGTCGCCGATGCGTTCGGTGGTGGCACCGCCGGGCACCCGCGGGGTGAGCACCATCGTGTCGAACTCGAGGGCCTCCTGGTGGGCGAGGTCGAGCACGAACGCCGGCACACCGTCGTCCGGGCGGGCCGGGAACGTCGATCCGAGGACGAGCAGGCGGGGGCGGGCAGAGGGGGTGGGGCGGGACATCGTGCCTTTCCGGGGGTCGCGGGGGACGGTCCGGTAGGCTCTCCACCCGTGCGCGTTCTGATCCACAATAGCGATTCGCCCCACAACCGCGGGGACCGGGCGATCCTCGCCGGCAACGTCGAGCTCGTCCGCCGACGGTGGCCCGACGCCGAGATCGTCTCGCTGTCGCAGTACCCCGAGCGGGACGCCGCGTGGTTCGGGATCCGGTTCCTGCCGGTGTCGCCGTACAGCACCGGCATCGGCGACCTGTTCGCCCTGCTGCGTGCCGCGCGCAGCGCCGACGTCGTCCTGTGGGGTGGCGGCGAGATCCTCAAGGACTACACGAACAAGCTCGGCCTCGTGTACTGGTTCGGCAAGATGCTGCTCGTCCGTGCGGTCAACAAGAACCTGGTCGGGGCCTTCCAGGGCATCGGTCCGACCACCGCAGGCGTCAGCAAGCGCCTGATCCGCGCCACCGTCGACCTGTGCCGCTCGTTCGCCGTCCGCGACGACGAGTCCCGCGAGAAGCTCCTGGCGTGGGGCGTGACGACGCCGATCGTGTCGTCCTTCGACCCGGCCGTCGTCGGCACCGTCACGGCGCCGGACGCCGGCGTGCTCGAGCGCCTGGAGCGCACCACGGGCCTCACCGCCGAGCGTCTCGACGGTTCGATCGGGTTCGGCGTCCGCCGCTGGTTCCACTACAAGCGCAGCGGCTGGATCCCGTTCCGCTTCCTGCCGAAGCGCTTCCGCCAGACCGGCGTCGACAGCGACCGTCTCGTCACCTACCGCCAGGCCGTCGCGGACCTGGCCGACCGTGTGATCGACCGGTGGGACGCCGACGTCGTGTTCTACCCGATGCACATGGAGGCCTCGGAGGGCGATGCCGCCTTCGCGCGCGAGGTCATCGCCCTCATGCAGCACGGCGACCGCACCCACGTGGTCGAGGCCGACGAGTTCTCGCCCGCCGAGTACGCCGGCCTGATGTCCCGCAGCCGCCTGTTCCTGGCGAGCCGCCTGCACTCCGCCATCGTCGCGACCATCGCGGGCGTCCCAGCCGCCGTGCTCTACTACGTCGACAAGGGCCGACTGTTCTTCGAGCAGATGGGCCAGCAGGAGTTCTCGAAGCCGATCGAGGCCGCGCTCGAACCCACGTTCGTCGACGACGTCACGGCACAGCTCGAGGCACTCGACGCGAACCGTGACGCGGTCCGCGAGCAGCTCGCCGACGGCGTCGCCCGGATGGCGACCGCCCTCGACGCCGACTTCGCCGAGGCCACCCGCCGGACCCGCTGACGTCCGGCGGGGCTACTCCGTCTTCTTGGCGAACGCGCGGAGGTTCGCGCCGTCCGCGCTGCGGTAGACGTCCTGGTCGCCGGGGAGCGTCCCACTGGCCGCCCACTGCCAGAAGCGCCATCCGGTCGACTTCCAGCTGGCCCCGAGCGTCCCGGGGCCGGAGAAGTCCTTGACCGGGTAGATCGCGACGAACAACGGGTTCTTCGAGAACCGGATGCTGTTGTTCGTGCAGCGCTTCCACCAGTCGGTCGTCGTGTAGATCGCCGGGTAGCGGTGCGTCTTCTTGTAGACGGTCGCCGAGAAGTCCGCGATCCACGACCGCATCTGCGGCCAGCTCTTGCCGTAGCAGACGCCCTGCGCCGCGGTGCCGTACTCGATGTCGAGCAGCGGGGGGAGCGTGACGCCGTCGGCCGTCCACTGCCCGCCGTGGGCGAAGAAGTAGTTCGCGGTCGCCGCGCCGCTGGCCTTGCTCGGCTGGGCGTACACGTAGCCGCCGCGGATGAAGCCGGCGTTCTTGGCGTTCCGGTACTGCGACGCGTACGTCGAGCTGACGTACGAGACGCCCTCGGTCGCCTTGATGTAGGCGAAGCGAGCGCCGAGCCCGTAGGCCGCCGTGAAGTCGACGTTCGGCTGCCAGGCGCTGACGTCCATGCCGTTGATCTTGCCCGTCGGGCGCTTCGCCGCGGCGGCGACCTTCGTGTTCGTGCCGAGGGGCGTCGGCCCGACGGGCAGGTCGGCGGCCACCCGGGTCTGCCCGGCGTGTGCTGCGATGCCGGCACCCATCACGTGGTTGCCGCTCGCGTCCATCTCGGCGACGGACGGCCCGGTCGTGGTCGTGGTCCCGGTCGCCGTCGTGCCCGCGCTGGTGCCGGCGCTCGGGCTGGTCGAGGCCGTCGCGGTGCCTGCTGTCTCGGACCACGCCGGACCGGCCACCAGTGTCATCGCCCCGGCCACCACCGTCGCCGTGCCCAGGCCGAGGAGTCTTCTGCTGGATCTGCGCATGCGTTCTCGTCTTCCTCGTCGAGATGCGTGGAGCCCTGTCGCCCACGTCGCGTCCGAGCCATGGTAGCCGCCGAGTCGCGGGGCCTGGCCGCTCAGCGCACGCTGGACTCGCGCACCGGCTGGACGGTCTCGACGGTGGGGATCGGCTCCCGCGAGGCGACCTCGGCGGCGGCGTGACGCTGCCGCTGGTTGAGGAAGTTCCGCTCGACCAGCCACCAGAAGCCGACGCAGAGTGCGATCGTCACGGGCACCACGACGACGACCATGACGAGGAACTGCCACTTCGTCGAGAGCCCCAGGGGCAGCAGGAGCAGGTTGCCGAACGCCAGCAAGGGGCTGTGGAAGAGGTAGACCGAGTACGAGACGAGTCCTGCGAGGACGAACGGCCTCCAGGCGAGGAACCGCGAGAACCAGGTGTGGTGGCCCGTGACGGCGGCCACGCCGAGCCACGTGAGGACGATCCCGGAGAGCACGCCGATGGCGATCTCCGACGGCCAGGTCTGCTGCTGGAAGTACAGACGACGCGAGGCGAACATCAGGACCATCGCCGCGGTCGCCGCGACGACGAGGGTGCCGGTCACCCAGCCGGTCCACCGCGGCGCGAGGAACCGGAGTCGTCCCTCGAGGTGCGCGTCGCGGGCCCGTACGGTGATCGCCGCCGCGAGCATGCCGATGGCGAAGAGCCCCACGAACCACGGGTGCATCGAGGCGTACCGGTTCTCGACGCCCATCCAGAGTCCGGCCGCGACGAGGACCGAGGTCGTCACCCATCCGCCGAGCAGGCGCCACATCGGCAGGATGAGCAGCGCCATGAGGAAGTAGATCTGCCACTCGATCGCGACGCTCCACATCGGCCCGTTGATCTTGCCGATGTACGTCGGGAAGAAGTCGTGCACCAGGAACAGGTGCGTCAGGAACGCGCCCCACCCCATCGGGAGCTTCGTGTCCCACTGCGTGCCGTTCGGGTTGTGCATCACCGGTACGAACAGGACCACCACGGCGAAGAGCACGAGCGCCGCCCAGTAGGGCGGGAGGATCCGTCGGGCACGTCGCCAGATGAACTTCCAGAAGCCGCCGGGCACGCGGTAGCCGTCGGAGCGGGTCATCACCGGCAGCATGAGCACGTAGCCGGACAGCACGATGAACAGTGGGACACCGAGGTAGCCCCACCCGATGATCGGACGCATCCACGGCATGTCCGTCTTCGCGGCGTCGGTCAGGCCGGTGAACAGGTACGTGTGGTGGAACACGACGGCGAAGGCTGCGAGTCCTCGAAGCCCGTCGAGGTACGTGAACTCGAGTCGGGCGCTCTCCCGTGGCTGGTTGGGCAACGGCATCCTCGTGTCGGTGTTCGGTCGGTCGTGTCGGCGGCAAGTTTCGCACACACCGGAGCGGCTAGCATGACCTGAGCTCAGCAGCACCGGCAGGAGACCCGTTTGTCAGGAACCACCAGCGACGCCCCGGCCCCCGAGGGGAAGCGTCCGCCGTCCTGGCGACGGTTCCTCGTCAAGGCGGTCCCGATCGCCTTCTACGTGCTCCTCGCGGTCTTCCTCGTGCTCTACGTCCGCAGCGTCGACTGGGGCCAGCTCGCCGGCCTGGACTGGCAGTGGTCCTGGGTCGTCGTGGCGACGCTGATCAGCCTCGGGTTCCGCTACTGGGGCGTCGGCATCTGGTTCTACCTGCTGCGACGGCTCGGCGCGACCGGCCTCAAGGGCTCCGGCGTGACGCTCACCTACGTGTACGCGAAGTCCTGGATGGGCCGCTACATCCCCGGGGCCGCGACCTGGATCATCGGCAAGGTCTACTTCGCCTCGAAGCACGGTGTCTCGAAGGCCCGGCTCGGCGTCAGCGGCCTGCTCGAGGGTGCGCTGCAGATCGCCGCCACCCTCGCCCTGGCGCTCGTGCTGCTGCTCATCGACCCCCGCACGCACGCGCTCGACCCGTGGCTCATCGCGCTCATGGTCGCCGCGTTCGTCGGCTGCGTCGTCTGCCTGATCCCGCGGGTCTTCGTCTTCCTGATCGGCATCGCGCTGAAGATCCTGCGCCGCAAGCCGCTCGAGGCCGACGTCCGTCCGAACCTCGGCACGGTGCTCGGCGGCGCCGGGCTGTACGTCGCCGGTGCGATCCTGTCGGGCACCGCCTACTACTTCATCACGCTGGCGGTCTACCCGACGCTCCAGCTCAGTGACGCAGCGTTCGTGATCGGTGCCGCGAGCATGGCCTCGGCGATCAGCATGCTCGCCGTGTTCGCCCCCGGTGGCCTCGGCGTCCGCGAGGGCGTGCAGGCGCTGCTCCTCGCCATCGTGATGCCGGTGCCCATCGCCCTCGTCGTGGTCGTCGTCACTCGCGTCTGGAGCCTGGCGGTCGACGGGCTGTTCCTGCTCTGCGCCGCAGCACCGACCTGGTTCCGCCGCGGCCGCCCGACCGACGACCCGTCCGCGGTGGAGGGCAGCGCCCCCGCCGCGTGACGCCAGGTCACGACGCGGGCACGGCCACCCGACGGTCGGCACGGGCGACCTGGACGACCGACGTGACCAGGCCGACGGCCACCAGCACGACCACGACCACGAGCACCGCTGGCGGCACCGGCCCGATCTCGGAGTAGCGGAGCAGCCCGCGGCCCGTCACCGGGAACAGGGCGGCGTTCCAGAACCACGCCGACGCCACCGCGAACCCGTACACGCCCACGGCGGGCAGCAGGACGGCCAGGGCCACCGCGACCCACGAGCGTGCGCGTCCGGCGGGTACCAGGCGACGCCAGGCCAGGGCGCTCAGCACGATCAGGCACAGGATCGCGGGGAAGTAGTAGCGGCCCTGGGTGGCGGCGACCTCGGTCGTCCGGAGGTACGCGCCCGCGCTCGTCTCGTTCTGGATGCCGATGAGCAGTGCCGGGAACACCGCCAGGCACAGGGCCACCCGCAGGTCCGGGCCACGCCGGAACGCCCAGCCGACCAGGACGACCAGGACGATGATCGTCAGGACGGCGGTGAGCAGGTCGCCCATGCTCACCTGTGCCCGTGCACCGAAGCTGCCCCAGAACGTGCGTGCCAGGGTTCCCCAACTGACGTCGAGGAAGTGTCCCAGGGTCGGGTGCTCGCCCGGTGGGAAGTCCTTCGGCGGCCGCATGGACGCGTAGCCGTTCGGCTGGATCCGGCCGTAGGCGAACCAGTTGTGGACCCACCACCAGGCGCCGATGCCCCCAGAGACGGCCATCGCGACGACGGTGCGCACCACCCGTTGCCGCAGGGACAGCACCCCGGCACCGGCGAAGAGCACGACGACGGCGACGAACGGCACCGCGGGCAGGCCAGTCCCCTTGATCCAGACCAGGGCACCGAGGACCGCCGCCAGGGCGATCGTGGTGCGCCACCGGGTGTCGCCGGTCAACAGCCGGGTGGCGAGCCAGACGACGACGCCGGCGACGAGCAGCACGGGGGCGTCGTTCGAGAACGATGACCCGATGGACGCGAGCTCGGGCGTCGCGAACACCGCGAGCCCGCCGACGAGCGCGGCGCGCGGGGAACGGGTCACCCGGCGGACGGATGCCCACGCGAGCAGGGGGAGTGCGGTGACGGCCAGGACGTCGGCGAGTCGGAGCGCGATGAACGCCCGGTCCCAGCGCAGGTCGCCGAAGTCCACGGCCCGGAGCACGGCGGCACCGGCGAGGTAGGCGGTCGGCGGGTGCTGGGTCATCTGGTTCACGGTCGCGGACGGTCCGGGAGCGTTCTGCAGCAGCTCGCTGACGGTCGACCACTGGCTGGACGGCTTCGTGGCCAGCTCGGTCTTCGCGGCCTCGACGGCGTTCGTGACGTGCAACGCACCGGGGGCGGCCCAGGCGTCGCCGAGTGCGACGTGCACGGCGGCGTCGATGTGGGCGGTCTCGTCCGGAGCTTGGAAGACCGGCACGACCAGCGCCCAGGCGACGAGCCACAGGCCGAAGGTGGCGGTGACGACCGCGATCGCCACACGCTCCCAGCGAGCGGTGCGGGGTGGCGCGGTGGTCGGGGTGCTGTCGCGGGTGCGGGTGGTGGTCTCGTGGGCCGTCACCCGATCGATCCTAGAGCGCGTCCTGACGTGCGACGTCCGCGGCCGCGGGCACCGTGGCGGTGCGTTCGGGGTGGTACACCCACACCTTGTAGAGCCAGAAGCGGAACACCGTGCCGAGCACGAGGCCGACGATGTTCGCGACGTTGTCGGCGAAGACCGAGGTGAGTCCCATCGCGTAGTGGGACACCCCGAGGCACGCGAGCGCGATGACCATGCCGCCGAGCGAGACGACGACGAACTCGACGCCCTCCCGCGTCGCGACCGCACGGCGCTGCTCACGGAACGTCCAGTACCGGTTGCCCATCCAGTTCACGAAGATGGCGACCACGGTCGAGATGACCTTCGCCAAGAACGGCCCGGAGTGCACGTCGTCGGGGTTCAGGACGGTGATGCGCAGGACGTTGAACACCGTGGTGTCGACGACGAAGCCGACGGCGCCGACCACGCCGAAGCGTGCCAGCTGGGCAATGAGGCGCCGCACGTGCCCTCCAGGATCCGTAGAGTTGTCGCGGGTCGTGCACAGTGCGACCCGAACAGCGATTGTAGACAACGCGTTCACCCCGGTCGGTGTGAACGCCGGAAGGATCACACAGCATGGCGTTGCGCGTCGGGGTCATCGGCGGAGGACAGCTGGCACGGATGATGGTGCCGGCGGCCGTCGAGCTGGGGATCGACATCCGGGTGCTCGCCGAGGGGCCGGGCATGTCGGCCGCGATCGCCGCCACGGCCGAGGGCGACTACCACGACGTCGAGACCGTGCTGGCGTTCGCCCGCGAGGTCGACGTCGTCACGTTCGACCACGAGCACGTGCCGCAGGACGTCCTGCGCGCCCTGGTCGACGCCGGTGTGGCGGTCCGCCCCGGCCCGGGCCCGCTGGCCGTCGCGCAGGACAAGATCACGATGCGCTCGAAGCTCAGCGAACTCGGTCTCCCGGTGCCGGACTGGGCCGCGGTGCACGACCCCGACGAACTCCGCGCGTTCCTCGACGAGCACGGCGGCCGCGCGGTCGTGAAGACGCCCCGCGGTGGCTACGACGGCAAGGGCGTCCGGGTCGTGTCGGACCCCTCGGACGTCGACGACTGGTTCATCGCGGTCGCCGAGGCCGGCGGCGGGCAGGCGCTGCTCGCCGAGGAGCTCGTGCCGTTCACCCGCGAGCTCGCGCAGTCCGTCGCCCGTCGCCCCTCCGGCCAGGTCGTCGCGTGGCCGCTGGTCGAGACCGTGCAGCGCGACGGGGTCTGCGCCGAGGTCATCGCCCCCGCGCCCGACAGCGCCGGACGCATCGCCGACGTGACGGAGTCGATCGCGGTCCGCATCGCCGAGGAGCTCGGGGTCACCGGGGTCCTGGCCGTCGAGTTGTTCCAGACCGCCGACGAGCGCATCCTCATCAACGAACTCGCGATGCGACCGCACAACACCGGCCACTGGACGATCGACGGCGCGACGACGAGCCAGTTCGAGCAGCACCTGCGCGCCGTCCTCGACCTGCCGCTCGGTGCCACCGGGTCGTTCGCCCGGGCCGCCGTGATGGTCAACGTGCTCGGCGGACCGGCCGACGGCGACCTCGCCGCCCGCTACCCGGCCGCGCTCGAAGCGTTCCCCGAGGCGAAGTACCACTTCTACGGCAAGGCACCGCGCCCCGGTCGGAAGATCGGCCACGTCACGGTGATCGGCGACGACGTCGACGACGTCGTCTACCGGGCGCGCGCCGCGGCGGCGCACTTCGACGACTGACACCGGGTCCGTCGACCGGGCGGATGACGGACTGGGCCCACGCCGCCGGTACCGGAGCGACGCGCCAGCGGTGGTCCGGCCGTGCCGGTGGGGGGAGGCCCGTGGCCACGCCGCCACGGGCCTCCCGTCCGTCTGCGGGTCGCGTCCAGGGCGCAGGTGCGTCCCCAGGACTGCCGACACCCGCTCGGGTGGCACCCGCACTGGCGGGTGGTGACCGGCAGCGGCCCGTGTTCCCATGGACCGGTCAGGGGTCGACCGTCCGAGGAGTGTGTCCATGCGCCGCCGTCCGCGCCGTGCTGTCGTCTGCGGCACCGCCGTCGCACTCACCGCCCTCGCCGGCGCGCTGCTGCCGGTGAGCGGCGCGTCCGCTGCCACGTCCGCCACGACGATCCGGTCCGCATCGGCTGCGTCGCTGTACGGTGCCGGTCCGTACCGGTCACCCACGAGCGAAGCAGCCAAGGCGGCCACCGCGCTCGCCACCGCGGACCCCGCCGGTGCCGCCGCAGCCTCGACGATCGCGCGGTACCCCGTGGCGACCTGGCTCGGCGAGTGGACCCAGGGCGCCCAGTTGACCAAGACGATCAGCGCTGCGGTCACCGGCGCCGACGACTCCGGCACCACCCCGGTGTTCGTGTTGTACGCGATCCCGGACCGGGACTGCGGCGGGTACTCCGCCGGCGGGTTCTCGGAATCCTCCTACGACGCCTGGGTCGACCAGGTGACCGCCGCGCTCACTGGGCACCGCGCCGCCGTGATCGTCGAGCCGGACTCCCTCGCGATGCTCAGCAACGCGAAGTGCAGCACCACGCTCGACGACCAGCGCTACCGGATCCTCTCCCGCACCGTCGCCGGGCTCACCGCCGCCGGGGTGCCCGCGTACCTGGACGCCGGCAACTCGAACTGGGTGCCGCCGGCGACCATGGCGGCCCGGCTGGACAGCGCGGGCGTGCAGCAGGCCCGCGGGTTCTTCACGAACGTCGCCAACTACTACCCGACCGCCCAGGAGCAGGCCTACGCGCAGAAGGTGTCCGCTGCGACCGGTGGCTCGCACTACGTGATCGACACCTCGCGGAACGGACAGGGCTGGCGCGGGACCTGGTGCAACGGTCCCGGCGCCGGACTCGGCACCTCGCCCCGGGTCGTCGCCGACGGCACCGCACTCGACGCCCTGCTGTGGGTGAAGACCCCCGGCGCGAGCGACGGCACCTGCAACGGCGCCCCGGCCGCGGGCAAGTGGTGGTCCTCCTACGCCCAGGCGCTGGTCGCGAACGCCCGCCTCGGAGTCCCCGCGGCCGACCTCGCTCCGCAGGGATCGCTCGAGGTGGTCGCCGGCACCGGTGGTGGTGTCCGGGTCCGGGGTTGGGCCTTCGACGAGGACGACCCCACCCAGCCCGTCCGGGTCCGCGCCACGGTCGACGGCGTCGCCGCGGGAGCCGTGACCGCCGGACTCCGCCGCAGCGACGTCGACGCGGCCGCTGGTGTCGGGGCGACCCACGGCTTCGAGGCCGTCGTCCCCGCTGCTGCCGGCGCTCGCCGGGTCTGCGTGACCGCGGTCAACATCGGCGCCGGCTCGGACACCACGCTCGGGTGCGCCACCGTCCGCGCCTTCCGGCACGATCCGTACGGCTCCCTCGAGTCGGTGCAGGCGGTGTCCGGCGGTGTGGCCCTGCGCGGCTGGGCGTTCGACGGCGACGCCGTGACGACCGCGACCTCGGTGGTGGTCAGCGTCGACGGACGGCGGGTGCAGTCGTTGTCAGCGGGCCGGACGCGCGCCGACGTCGACCGGACCTGGGGTGCCGGTGCTGCGCACGGGTTCGCCGGCACGGTGTCTGTCACGGCGGGCAAGCACAAGGTCTGCGCGGTCGCCCGGAACGTGGGGCTCGGGGCGGACCGGCTCGTGGGTGCCTGCCGGACGGTGACGGTCGGGCGGCGCTGACGGTGCGGCGCTGACGGTGCCGCGCTGACGGTGCGGCGCTGACGGTCCGGCGTGGCGAGGTCGCTCCGTGCGGGATGATGGGCGCATGCCGCGTGATCTCGTCCGCCGGGCCGCTCGCCGACTGCGCCGAGCCGTCATGGGCGCACCCGCCACCGCACCCGCCGCCACCGCACCCGGGCCGCGAGTCGCCGTGCCCGTGCCCACACCGCTGCCGGTCCTGGGCTACGTCGTCGCGGGCGGCGGCGGCGCGCACCCCGCGTCCGCCCACGTGCGGGTCGTCCGGCGGACCGAACACCTGGCCGCGAGCGGTACCGCGCGGGTCCGGCAGGTCGACCCCGGCGCGTTCGTCGACGGGACGGACACGACCCCGTACACCGCGGTCATCGTCCAGCGGGACAACCTGCCGCGCGACGCGGTGCAGACGTTCCTCGACGTGGCCGCAGCACGGGGGATCCGCGTCGTCGCAGAGGTCGACGACGACTTCTTCACCGACTCCGGACGCGAGCGGTTGTCGCGGGCCGAGTACGACCCGGACCGCCTCGCCTCGATCGACGCACTGGTCCGCGGCGCCGACGTGGTCGTGGTGAGCACGCCGGAACTCGCCGACGTCGTGCGTCCGGTCGCGCGCGAGGTCACGGTGGTACCGAACGCCCTCGACCCCGGACTCTGGACACCCGGAGCGACCGAGGACGACGACGAGCGCCCGCACGACGAGCACCGGGTGCTCTACATGGGCACGCTCACCCACGCGGCCGACCTCGAACTGCTGCGCGACGTCTTCACCGACCTGGCCACCGCCGACGGCACACCGATCCGGCTCGAGGTCATCGGGGTCACCGACGAGGGCGGCGCCGACTGGTTCCGCCGTGTGGAGGTGCCGGACGGCCACTACCCGGCGTTCTCCCGCTGGCTCGTGGCGCACCGCGAGCGTTGGCGGGCCGGCGTCGCGCCCCTCCGCGACGAGGAGTTCAACCGCGCCAAGAGCGACCTGAAGTTCCTGGAGTACACCGCGCTCGGCCTGCCCGCGGTGGTCTCCGACCGGCCTTCGTACGCCGTGGCACGAGCCCACGGCGCCGTCGCGGTGCCGGACGACGTCGGGGCCTGGCGCGATGCGGTGCGCGCCGCCGTCGAGCGCGGGACGGCCGATGACCGGGCCGTCCGGTGGGTCACCGAGGAGCGCACGATCGGCCGCGACGACGACGCCTGGCGCCGCGTGCTGCTCGGCTAGGCTCGTCGCGTGACCGACACCGACGCACCCGTCCAGCCGCTCGTCTCGATCATCATGGGGTCGGACTCCGACTGGCCGACGATGCGTGCCGCGGCCGACATCCTCGCCGAGCTCGGCATCCCGTTCGAGGCGGACGTCGTGTCGGCGCACCGCACGCCCGACAAGATGACCCGGTTCGCCCGCGGCGCCGCCGAGCGTGGCATCCGCGTCGTGATCGCCGGTGCCGGTGGCGCCGCGCACCTGCCGGGCATGGTGGCGTCGATGACCACGCTGCCCGTGATCGGCGTCCCCGTGCAGCTCGCACGGCTCGACGGCCTCGACTCGCTGCTGTCGATCGTGCAGATGCCGGCCGGCATCCCGGTGGCGACGATGGCCATCAACGGTGCCGCGAACGCCGGACTGCTCGCCGCGCGGATCATCGGCACCTCGGAGCCCGCGGTCGCAGCTCGCCTGACCGACTACGCCGACGGCCTCGAGCGACTCGTCGAGGAGAAGGCTGCGCGTCTGCGCGACTCCCTCTAGGGACCCGCACGACGGCGTCTCCGCAGCACACCGCAGCGACAGACGGCGTCTCCGCAGCACACCAGAGGCTGCTGCGCTCCTCCCCAGAACGGGGGACGCAACACGGTGCTGATCAGCACTTTCTCGGCGTGGACGGACCGTTCTGCAACCCCCGCGTACTGGGGATACGTCGGCGCTGTCAACCCCGCGCGCGGGCTGCACTTCGCAACTACGGTGAACGGCGGGTGGTCGAGATCCGGCCACCCGGCACCCACGGGAACGGGTGCGAACCGTCACGTCAGGGAGTGACAGCTCATGCAGCAACACGCAACCAAGCGGGCCGCGCTCACCGTCGTGCTCCTCGGCGCCGTGCTCGTCGCAGGACCGTTCGGGTCGGGGACCGCAGCGTCCGCCAGCTCGGCACCGACCGCGGACGTCGGGGCGTTCAAGCTCACCTTCCGCGAGAACTTCAACACCCCTGCGGCCGCCAACGGCGTGTTCGCGAAGACCTACGCGAAGTCGTGGCAGCCCTACCCGGACGGCACCGGGGGGATGTACTACTCGGGCGCGCAGATCAGCGCGCACGACGGGTACATGGACGTGAAGCTGGACGGCAAGCACGGCTCCGCCGGGACCTTCGGCACCCCGACCGGGGCATGGGGACACAAGGGCGGGAAGTTCATCGTCCGCGCCAAGGCCCTCGGCGGCAACGGGAACGGCGCGGCCTTCATGCTGTGGCCCTCGTCGGACAAGTGGTCGGACGGCGAGATCGACTACCCCGAGGCGAACTTCGACCAGAAGCCGATGCTGCACCACCACTCGATGACGCCCGGGCAAGAGGCCAACGCGACGAGCATGAGCACCGGCGTCACGTGGCGCTCCTGGCACACCTACTCGATCGACTGGGTGCCGGGGAAGTCCGTCAGCTACCGCCTCGACGGCAAGGTGATCAAGAAGATCACCAAGCACGTGCCGAAGACCGCGCACCGCTACATGTTCCAGGTGGGCAACTGGGGCGCCACCGGGCACCTGTGCATCGACTGGGTCGCCACCTACGCCTACAAGGGCTGACGCCCGAGGCGTCAGAGGTCGGCGTGCAGCTGCCAGGTCTCGGCGGCCGAGTCGCTCCAGTCGTACATGCGGGCCCGGTCGGGTCCGGCGACGGCGAGCTGCCCGGCCAGCATGGGGTCGTTGACCACCTGGTAGACCGCCTGCGCGATCCGTTCCGGGTAGGAGTCCCGCGGGCTCCGTGCGACGGTCACGCCGGCGTCCGACGCGACCTCGGCCACGGCGGGGTCGTCGGAGTGGATGACCGGGGTCCCGAAGCTCATCGCCTCGATCACGGGTAGCCCGAACCCCTCGGCGAGGCTCGGGAACACGAACACCGTGGCTCGGTCGTAGACCACGGCGAGGTCGGCGTCGTCGATCCGTCCGAGCACCTTCACCCGGTCGCGGGCGAGCCCGGCGCGTTCGGCGGTGCCGTACACGTCGACGTCGCCCCAGCCGTCCGGGCCGGAGATGACGAGCGGGATGTCGGCGGGGGCGTCGGGGTGCGCGAGCGCCTCGATCAGGGACCCGAGCGCCTTGCGCGGTTCGAGCGTGCCGACGGCCAGTACGTAGCGGTCCGGCAGGCCGAGACGCTCGGCGCGCAGGTCGGCGTCGACGGGCAGCCGCAGCCGACCGCTCGGGGCGCCGCCGATGACCCGGAGTCGGTCGTCGAACCGGTGGATCTCGTTCAGCGCGCTCGCGACCGCGTGGGTGGGCACGACGACGGCATCGGCGTGCTTCCACGCGCGCTTCACCATCGCCTTGTGGAAGTGGACGCCGCGGGGCGTCAGGGTCTCGGGGTTCGTCCACGGCACGGTGTCGTGCACGGTGACGACGGTCTGCCGGCCCGGGTCCTGGAAGCGGTCGTGCTTGACCAGGGGAGCGAGGACGCTCGGCGCGTGCACCATGCCCTTCGCGATGCCACCGACGAAGCCGCCCTGCCACGCGAGCGAGAGTTCACGGCGGGCCAGCGGCAGACGTTGCAGGTCGGACAGACCGGGCAGCAGCGTGCGCAGGTGGGCCATCTCGTCGGAGCCGACCGCCGACACGACCCCGGCCACGTCGCAGCCGGTCGGCGCGTTGGCGACGAGGTGCCGGGCGAGCTCTTCGGCGTACCGCCCGATGCCGCCCGGAACGGGGGCGACGACCTGGTCGACGAGGACGTGGAGGGTGGTCATGGTGCTGGTCTCCTCGTCGTGGTGATGGGGCCGAGGACCGGCCCGGCGCCCGGCTGCCCGACCCTACCAGGGCGGGCGGGCCGGCCCCTGAGCGCCGCCGGCGGGGTGCGGCAGGGGACCGAGACGGGAGGCCCGGATCACGTCCGCGACGCGGCGGACGTGATCCGGGCCTCCCGGTCGACTGCCGTGCCTACGTCGTCAACGCTCCTGCGGCCACCGCGGCGCGCAGCGCCTCACGCCAGTCGCGCATCGGCGCGAGGCCGGCGCGCGACCAGCCGTCGTGTCCGAGCACGCTGTACGCCGGGCGCGGCGCCGGACGGACGAACGCCGCGCTGTCCGTCGGCAGGACGCGCTCGGGGTCGAGCCCGAGCTCGGAGTAGATGGCGCGGGTGAAGTCGAACCACGACCCCTGCCCGGCGTTCGTGCCGTGGTAGACGCCAGCGGGGGCGTCCCCGTCGACGAGCTCGACGATCCGCGCGGCGAGGTCGCCGGTCCACGTCGGCTGACCGACCTGGTCGGTGACGACGCTCACGGTGTCGTGCGAGCCGGCCAGCCGGAGCATCGTCGCGGCGAAGTTCGGCCCGTGCGCACCGTAGATCCAGGCGGTGCGGACGACGTACGACGTGTCCGGAGCGATCTCGCGCACGAACGCCTCGCCCGCGGCCTTGGTGCGGCCGTAGGCGTTGATCGGGTCGGTCGGCGCGTCCTCGGCGTACGGGGCGGTGCCGTTGCCGTCGAAGACGTAGTCCGTCGACACCGTGACGAGCTTCGCACCGTGGCGGACCGCGGCCTCGGCCAGGAGCTTCGGGCCGGTCGCGTTGACGGCGAAGGCGTCGTCCTCGTGGTCCTCGGCGTCGTCGACCTTCGTGTACGCGGCGGAGTTGATCACGACGTCGTGCCCGGCGACGGCGGCGTCCACCGCGGCCGGGTCGGTGATGTCGAGCTCGGCGCGCGAGCGTGCCGTGACGTCGCGGCCGGCGAGCGCGGCCTGGAGGTCACGGCCGAGCATGCCGGCGGCGCCGGTGATGAGGTACCTGGTCATGCGATCGCTGCGCGCTCCTTGAGCGGCTCCCACCACGAACGGTTGTCGCGGTACCACTGCACGACGTCGGCCAGGCCCTGCTCGAAGGGGACCTGCGGCTCGTAGCCGAGCTCGGCCTGGATCTTCGAGATGTCGACCGAGTAGCGCAGGTCGTGCCCGAGCCGGTCGGCGACGCGGTCGACGTACGACCAGTCCTTGCCGGTGGCGTCGAGCAGCAGCTGCGTGAGCTCCTTGTTGGTGAGCTCGGTGCCGCCACCGATGTTGTAGATCTCGCCGGCGCGGCCGCGGGTCAGGACCATCGCGATGCCGCGGGTGTGGTCGTCGACGTGCAGCCAGTCGCGGATGTTGTTGCCCTCGCCGTAGAGCGGGACGTGCACGTCGTCGATGAGGTTCGTGACGAACAGCGGGATGACCTTCTCGGGGAAGTGGTACGGCCCGTAGTTGTTCGAGCACCGCGTGATCGACAGGTTCAGCCCGTGGGTGCGGTGGTAGCTGCGGGCGAGCAGGTCGCTGCCGGCCTTCGACGCCGAGTACGGCGAGTTCGGTTCGAGCGGGCGCTCCTCGTCCCACGAACCCTCGCTGATGGAGCCGTAGACCTCGTCGGTGGAGACGTGCACGAAGCGCTCGGTGCCGTGGCGGAGCGCGGCGTCGAGCAGACGCTGGGTACCGACGACGTTCGTCTCGACGAAGATGCCGGAGTCGCGGACCGATCGGTCGACGTGGGACTCGGCGGCGAAGTGCACGATCGCGTCGACCGTGGGGACGACCTCGTCGAGCTTCGCGGCGTCGCGGATGTCGCCGTGCACGAAGGTGTAGCGGGGGGAGTCCGCGACCGGGGCGAGGTTCGCCTCGTTGCCGGAGTAGGTGAGGGCGTCGTAGACGACGACCTCGGCGCCCTCCAGGCCGGGGTAGGCGTCCTGCAGGGTGCGACGGACGAAGTTCGAGCCGATGAATCCGGCTCCGCCGGTGACGAGGATCTTCACGTGGTCTGGTTCCTTTGCGTTGCCGTTGGCGTTGGATCGACTGCTGATTCTAGGGTGTCGGCCGAACGGTCGTCGGGACCGTCCGTCGCGTCGCCGTCGGGACCGGTGACCGGGCCGTCGCCGGGGTCTGCCGGTCGGCGTCGTCGTCGGCGCCGGACGGACACGGACACGAGCACCGAGGCCGCGACGGCCACCAGGATCGCGCCGCCGGTGACCAGGCCGCCGATCGCTGCGCGGGGGACCGCGTAGTGCAGGCGGACGGTGTGCTGGCCCTTCGGCACCCAGACCGCGCCACCGGCGTTGTCCGCCGTGACGAGGTCGCTGGGTTCGCCGTCCACCGTGGCGCTCCAGCCGGGGCGCAGCACCGAGTCGGCCACGACGAGCCAGCCACCCGCGGACGCGTCGACGCCCGCCACGGTCTCGTTCGTGTCGCCGTCCTGCAGGTCGACGGTGGCGTCGCCGCCCCCGGCCGTGTGGTCGGGCGTGCGGTTCAGGACGACCGTGTCGTCGGGCAGTGACGGGTCCGCGAGCGTGCGGATCCGGTCGGCGGCCGTGGTCACGACCTGCTGGTCCGACGCCCACCGCACCCGGTCGAGCGCCGAGTCACGCTCGTAGACGGTGGCGTCGCCCGTGTGCACGACGGACACGCCGTCGCCGGAGACCGGTCGGGTGATGCTCATCACCGCGTGGCCGTCGTCGTCGGTGCCGATCGGCACGAGCTTCGACTGCCCCGTGATCGTGATGCGGACGTGCCACTTCGTGTCCGCGGGGATGTCCGAGCCGGGCAGGGCGATGTTCCGTCCGCCGCCGAGCGCCGGCACCCAGCTCTCGGTCTTCGCCAGCGTCTTGCCGGTGCCGTCGGCGATCACCGCGACCGTCATGGTCATGCCGCCCTTCGACGTCGTCAGCGCCGGGGGGCCGGTGATCGTGATGCCGTTGAGCGGTCCGCTGTTCGTCGCCGAGTCGACCGACGGGTTGTCCGCGGTGAGGTCGGACCACTTCGTCTGGGAGTCGCCGTCCTCGGTGGTCCCGGCGAGCGGTGCCGAGGGGTCGGCGACGAGGTACTTCGTCGCGACGCGGTCGAGGATCGGCGACTCGACGAGCGACGGGATCAGGTTGGGCGAGAAGCTCAGGTACGTGGCGGTCGGGTACGTGTCCGGGTCGAGCGACCGCATGAGCTGCTTCCACTCCTTGGTCTGGAACGCGTGCCCCGTGACCGAGCGGATCCCGTAGTACGTGGCCGAGCCGGGCAGCGTGGCACTGCCGGTGGTGGCGTAGCGCTCCTGGTCGGAGACGTTCTGCTGCAGGTACGCGAGCGCCGGCGTCGTCGGGTAGAAGGTCGAGAGCGACGCGATCGGCCACCACTTCTGCGTGGCCGAGATCGCGGGGACGACGACCATCGCGGCGATCGCGACGGACACCAGGACGTGGACCACGCGCGACCGGAAGAACCAGGCGAGCAGCACGGCGACACCCACGGCGGCGCCGATGATGCCGACCGTCAGGGCCTCGACCTTGGTCTGGTGGACGTACTCGGTCGGGACCGCCTCGAGCGCGAGCATCGTCTGCAGCCCGATGGACAGCGTGAACAGCACGACGAGGACGATCGCGACGATCCGGCCGGTCCGGCGGAGCGGGCTCGCGGCACGGAAGCGGGCGAGTTCGTCACGCAGGGTCTCCGGCTCGACGACGCGACCGAAGCCGATGCCGGCGAGTGCCGCTGCGAAGAACCCGACGACCACGCGGGCGCGACCGATCGGGTTGCTGTCGAAGACGGGGAGTTCCCGGGCCGCGGCGAGGATCGGGCCGCCGAGGAACACGAGCACGACGCTGAAGGCCAGCATCGCGGCGACGATCGTCAGGACACCACGGGTGCGACGGCGGGCGAGGACGCCTCGGTCGGCCGACAGCTGGCTCGTGGCCGGACGGATGAGCACCGCGGCGGCGATGAGCACGACCGCGGCGATGCCGATGTAGGAGTACTCCTCGACCGGGTTGCGGTTGCTCCACGCGGCACCGGAGCTGCCGAGGAACGAGACGTCGGGGATCCACGACGTGACCATCGGCCGCGACCCGAGTCCGCTCCCGCCGTGCTGTCCACGGCCGCCGAAGTCGACGACGTTCGAGGCGCTGATCGCGAAGGGCAGGAGTTGCCACGCCGAGAGCAGCAGGCCGAAGACGATGCCGCCCACGGCGATCAGTCCGCTGAGGACCACGCCCCGCAGCGCACGGTGGGCGACGATCGTGCGGGCCAGGAAGAAGATCCCGCCGACGAAGAGGCCGTAGCCGACCACGGCGGGGAAGCCGCCGAGCAGCATCGAGGCCACGACGGCCCCGACGCCGATGACGTCGCGCGCCCGGAGCTCGACCGCGGCACGGTCGATGGCCCAGAAGAGCAGGGGGATGAACGCGGCGACGCGGGTCTGCGGCCAGTTCGACCACGCCACCATGAAGCCAGACGAGGCGAAGACCAGCGAGGCGATCGGCCAGGCGGCTCGTGGGACGCTCCACCGGCGCAGCAGGAGCGACATGCCGACGGTGACGGCCACGATCTCGAGCAGCTTCACCGCACCCGGCGCGTAGCTGAACGGCAGGATCCACCACGGCAGCGACAACGGCGACCACGCGCCGGAGTTCGGCACCCCGCCGAGTTCGACGCCACCGGCGACGAACGGGTTCCACGCGGCGAACACGCCCTCGTGTGCGCTCCGCACCAGCAGCGTGGTCTGCGGGAACACGCTGTCCAGCGTGTCGCTCGTCAGGATGTTGGTCGACCCCGTGGTGGTCTCGAAGGACTCACCCCACGGCGTGTACCGGTTGAGCAGGCCGGTGTTCAGGAAGGTGCCGTGGCCGATGAGCGCGGGCCCGATCGTGAACACCACGAACGCCACCAGCGCTGCCCATGCGACGATCTCCACCCATCCCTGGGGACGGCGGAGCCAGAGCGCGAAGCGGGTCCGTCGGTCGAGGCGGTCCGCCACGCGCTCAGTCGCCATACCGCTGCAGCTTCTGCAGGTCGAGCTGTTCCTCGGCCAGGGTGCGGTTCAGTCGCGTCAGGTCGGCGACGACCCCGATCACGACCGCCAACAGGGCGGTGATGAGCAGGACCACGCCGAGGATGATCGACTGCAGGTGGTTCCCGCCCGTGTGCATGGCGAGGAGCACCAGGTAGCGGACGAGCGGCCAGGCGCCGAGCGCACCGAGGATCGCGGCGACCCAGGCGAACAGCGCCATCGGGCGGTACATCAGGTACACGCGGGCGATGGCGGACCCGGACTGGAACATGTGCTGCCAGATGTTGCTGAACAGCCGCGACTCGCGGGTCTTCGGGTTCGTCGTGATCGGGATCGAGGCGATCGCCAGACGCTTGTACCCGGCCTGCACGATGGTCTCCATGCAGTAGCTGAAGCGCGTCACGATGTTCAGACGGATGAGCGAGTACTTCGAGTAGGCACGGAAGCCGCTCGCCGCGTCGGGCAGGTCGAGTCCGGCTGCGCGCGACGCCACCCAGGAGCCGAAGCGCTGCATGAGCTTCTTGAACCCGGAGAAGTGCTCGATCGTGCGCGTCTGGCGGTCGCCGATGACGATCTCGGCTTCCTGGCGGAGGATCGGCTGCACGAGCTCGGCGATCTGCGCCTGGGGGTACTGGTTGTCGCCGTCGGTGTTCACGACGATGTCGGCGCCGTGGAGCAGGGCGTAGTCCACCCCGTCGCGGAACGACCGGGCGAGACCCATGTTCGTGGTGTGGTGCACGAAGTGCCGCACACCGTGCTCCTTCGCCACCTCGACGGTGCGGTCCGTGCTGCCGTCGTTGATGACGAGGACCTCGATCTCGTCGATGCCGTCGATCTGCCGTGGGATGGAGTCGAGGACGCTCGCGAGGGTGTTCTCCTCGTTGAGGCAGGGGATCTGGATGAAGAGCTTCACGGGTACGCAGTGTCTCGTTTCTGGGTTCCGGCAGGTGCGCGAGGCCAGGACAGCCTATGCGACCGCAGGGATCGGTGCAGGTCCGGCCTGCCGCCGGTGGGTGTCCGGGCGGCTTGGTAGGGTGCAGCAGTGCAGATCCGCGAACTCAAGATCCCCGGCGCGTGGGAGTTCACGCCCGTCCAGCACGGCGACGCACGAGGAGCCTTCCTCGAGGCGTACCGCGCCGACGTCCTCGAAGAGACGGTCGGCCACCCGCTGGACCTCCGCCAGGTGAACATGTCGATCTCGTCGGCCGGCGTCGCCCGCGGGATCCACTACGCCCTCGTCGCCCCGAGCCAGGCGAAGTACGTGACCGCCGTCCGCGGCGCCTTCATCGACTACATCGTCGACATCCGCGTCGGTTCGCCGACGTTCGGGCAGTGGGACTCGGTCCGCATCGACGACGTCGACCGCAAGGCCGTGTACCTGTCCGAGGGCCTCGGCCACGCGATCGTCGCGCTCGAGGACCAGTCGACCGTGAACTACCTGGTCAGCGCGCTCTACGACCCCGAGCGAGAGAAGGGGATCACGATCCTCGACCCGACCGTCGGACTCGCGCTGCCGGACGGCATCGGTGACCCGGTGCTGTCCGAGAAGGACACCAGCGCCCCGACGCTCGAAGCGGCCGCGGCCGCCGGTCTGCTGCCGACGTACGAAGAGTGCGTCGCCTACACCGAGTCCCTCCGCACGACGAAGTAACGAAGTAAGGAAGCGATCCCGATGAAGGGCATCATCCTCGCCGGTGGATCCGGCACGCGCCTCTGGCCGATCACCAAGGGCATCAGCAAGCAGCTCATGCCGATCTACGACAAGCCGATGGTCTACTACCCGCTGTCGACGCTCATGATGGCCGGCATCCGCGAAGTGCTCGTCATCACGACGCCGGAGTACAACGAGCAGTTCAAGGCCCTGCTCGGCGACGGCTCCGCCCTCGGCATGGAGATCCAGTACGCCGTGCAGCCCTCCCCGGACGGGCTCGCGCAGGCGTTCGTCATCGGCGAGGACTTCATCGGTGACGACAGCGTCGCCCTCGTCCTCGGCGACAACATCTTCCACGGCACCGGCCTCGGCACGAGCCTGAAGAAGAACACCGAGGTCGCGGGTGCGACGATCTTCGCGTACCACGTGGCCGACCCGAAGGCCTACGGCGTCGTCGAGTTCGACGACGACTTCTCGGCCGTCTCCATCGAGGAGAAGCCGGCCGAGCCGAAGTCGAACTACGCCGTCCCCGGTCTGTACTTCTACGACAACAAGGTCATCGAGATCGCGAAGACGATCGAGCCGAGCGCCCGTGGCGAGCTCGAGATCTCGACGGTCAACGAGCGGTACCTCGAAGCCGGCGAGCTCGGCGTCCAGGTCCTCGACCGCGGCACGGCCTGGCTCGACACCGGCACGTTCGAGTCGATGATGCAGGCGTCCGAGTACGTGAAGGTCATCGAGGACCGTCAGGGCTTCAAGATCGGGTGCATCGAGGAGATCGCCTGGCGCAACGGCTGGATCGACGACGCGCAGCTCGCCGAGCTGGCCGCGCCGCTCGTCAAGGGCGGCTACGGCGTCTACCTGCAGCGTCTGCTCGGCTCCTGACCCGCACGTGACCCCCGGTCCTGGTTGGTTCGGTCGTCGTCGTCGCGGTACGACGGCGGCCGTCGAGCCCGACCAGGTGTCCCGTCCCGTGCCCGGACCGGCGGCTGCCGTCGTCCGCGTGTCCGGCTTCGACGGCCCGTTGCCACACCTGGACCGCGACGTCACGGTCCTCGTCACGACCCGGTCCGACCGGCACGACGAGGTCGACCGCCTGGTCACCGTCGCCCGTCAGGCCTTCGGCCCCCCTGCCGACGTCCGTGCGGTGAGCTACGTCGCCGACGCTTCGCCGCGTGACCCGTTCGACCGCGGACTGCCGTGGGTGCACCCGGAACCGGTCGACGGCATCGGCTCGGCGATCAACGCCGGGGTCGCTGCCGGTGTGGGGCGGACGCTGGTGCTGCTCGACACCTCGGTGACGATCGACGCCGAGGGGCTCCTGGCGCTCGCGACGGCCGACTCGGTCACCCAGGCCCGGGTGCTGCTGCCGGACGGCTCGGTCCGGTCCGGCGCTCGTCTCCTCCGCCCGGGTGCCCTGCCGTGGTCGGGGAGCAGTGCCGACGTCGACACCGTGTTCGCGGTGGACCAGCCGGTGCTCGCGGTGCCGGGCTCGGCCGTGGTGCCGGCACCGTGCCTCCCGGACGAACGCATGACGCTGACGGCCTGGACCCGCGCGGCCGCGGACGTGCACGGCGGGCAGGTGCGCGTGGTCGCGGCGGCGAGCCGTTCGGTGGAGCCCGGTCGCACGGTCGACGCCGCGACCGTCGACGCGTTCAGCGTGTGGCGCGACCGCGCGCCGGAGGCAGAGCGCGTCGTGGCCGGGCCGCCGCTGCCGCCGTGGGGGGCACGCCCCGTGTCGCCGACGACTCGATCGGCCGGCGACACCGAGGCCCTCGTCTGGTCGCTGAAGATCGCCGCGCCGGCCGGAACCGGGGGCGACGGCTGGGGCGACGTGCACTTCGCGGCCGAGCTGGCGGGTGCGCTCGAACGGCTCGGACAGCGTGTCCGGATCGACCGGCGCGACGCGCACGTGCGGGACGACGACGCCGCGGACGACGTGACCCTGGTGATCCGTGGGCTCGACCGCGTGCCGCCGAACCCCGCGTCGGTCAACCTGCTCTGGGTGATCAGCCACCCCGACGACGTGGCGGACACCGAGTTGCGGTCGTTCGACCGTGTGTTCGCGGCCGGCCCCGCGTGGGCGGCGGCGGCGTCCGCACGCTCCGGTGTGCCGGTCGCCCCGTTGCTGCAGGCGACGGACCCAGCCGTGTTCCGACCGGTCCCGGCGCAGGGTCCTGACGCCGGTCGCGTCGTGTTCGTCGGGTCGACCCGCGGTGTGGTCCGGCCCCTCGTGGCGGACGCCGTGGCGCTCGGCGCGGACCTCCGCGTGCACGGCCCGGGATGGGACGGTCTGGTGCCGGCCGGTTCGCTCGGCGAACCGTCACTGGCGCGCAGCGAGGTGGCGACCGCCTACGCCTCGGCGAGGGTGGTGCTCAACGACCACTGGGACGACATGGCGGCCGGCGGGTTCGTGTCCAACCGGGTGTTCGACGTCCTCGCCGCCGGCGGGGTCGTGGTCACCGACCCGGTGGAGGGGATCGCCGACGTCCTGGACGTCCCGACGCTCGCGGTCGCGCGGGACCGTGGCGACCTGGCGGCGCTGCTCGCGCCGGACCGTGCGTGGCCGTCGGCCGCCGAGCGAGCCCGCGTGGCCGCCCGGGTCGCCGCCGACCACTCGTTCGACGCCCGGGCGCGCGTGCTGCTCGACGCCGCGTCGGCCGGCCTCCGGAAGCTGCGCGGCGCGGACTGATCGTCCGGGAGCACTGCGGGTCAGTCGACGCTCACGCGTTCGCCAAGGACCCGCGCTCGAGCTCGGCGACGAGCTGGTCGGGGTGTGCGAGGTCCATCGCGCGGGTGTTCACGTAGAGCAGGCGGTCGAACTGCACGAGCAGGCGGACGATGACGTCGTGCTCGAGCGCCACGAACGCCGCAGCCCGGTCGGCGTCGTCACCGAGGATGGCCAGCATGCTGTCGTTCAGGTCCTCCGACGCGGCGATCGCGTCGGCGAGCTCGTCGACGTTCTCCGCCGTGATCCGGACCTGCTCGACCGCGGGTCCGGTCTTCCGGAGGAACCCGATGGCCGTGTACGGGACGGCGTGCGCGAACACGTCGCCCGAGTAGAGCTCGTCCGCGTGGATCCGTGTCGAGATGAGGAACTCGCGGCGCAGCACACGCTCGAGCACCCACCGCAGGACGTTCTTGGTGTAGACGGCGACCTGGTACTTCGTGGGGATCCGCGCGTTCACCAGGTTGCGGATGTTGTAGGTGAAGACGTGCAGGGGTCGTGCGTACGGGTGCACGCGGCCGGTGGCGAGTTCGACGAACAGCAGGTCGTCGCCGAGCAGCTTGTAGCCGGCCGCCATCAGGGACATCGAGAGCGTCGTCTTGCCGGTGCCGCCGTACGCGGGCAGCAGGAAGCCCTTCTCGGTCGACGCGACCCCGCCCGCGTGCAGGAGCAGGACGTCCTCTTCGAGGAGCTTCGCGTAGACGATCGGCTCGAGCACCTGCGCCTGCAGGTACACACCGATGGCGTTCATGTAGACGCGGTCGACCGGGTGGTGGCGGAACCAGATCGAGACGTGGTCCGTGTCGATGCCCCGGACGATGTACGAGTAGCGGAACAGGCCCTTGAAGCGATCGGTGCGCACGATGTCGCCGGGCTCCGGCTTCGGTGGCCGCTTGGTGACGTGCACGTCGACGCGGAGCGACGCCGTCGTCGTGGTGCCGTCGTCCGAGATGCGCGCGTACTCGTTGTCGAAGTACCGACGCCAGCCGGCGTGCCCCGAGTGGAGGACGACGTCGAGGATGCCGTAGAAGCGGTAGGTCAGTGCGCTGCTGGAGCGCACGCGGTGCGGGGCCATGGTGTCCTTCCGTTCACGGCCCGTTCATCTTACGGGCGTCCGGCGGTCACTCCGGCGACACCGGGGGTGATCACTTCCGTGTCACCCAGCGGGCGCGGACGGACAGGCCCGCGTGCAGGACGGCGCGGAGCGGCCAGAGCCACCACGCCCGGTACTTCCGCGACAGGAACCGGTACGCGCTGCGGTGGTGCTCGATCTCCATCCGGCGCCGGTTCGACGACGTCGAGTGCGCCCCGGTGTGCGTGACCACGGCGCTCGGCACGTACACGTTCGCACGACCCGAGCGACCGACGCGCTGGCCCAGGTCGACGTCCTCGAAGTACATGAAGTACGACTCGTCGAAGCCGTCGAGCTGCCGGAACAGGTCGGTGCGGATGAGGAAGCACGCGCCGGACAGCCAACCGGCCTCGCGCTCGACGACCTGCGTGGTCGACCAGTACCGCTGGCTCCACGGGTTCGCCGGCCAGAACCGCGAGAACGCCGCGTGCCCGAGCCCGGTCCGGAGCGACGGCAGCTGGCGGGCGGACGGGTACGTCTCGCCCTGCTCGTCGAGGATCCGCGGTCCGAACGACCCGCCGGACGGCAGCCGGTCGGCGGCGCGCACGAGCTCGTCGACGGAGCCGGGTGCGAGCACGACGTCGGGGTTCGTGACGAGCAGGAACTCGGGGCGGACGTCGGGCAGGACGTCGTCGAGGGCGCTCAGCGCGGCGTCGATGCCCCCGCCGTAGCCGCGGTTGCCCCCGGAGGACACCACGACGGCACCGTAGGACTCGCCGATCGCCCGCAGCGCGTCGATGTCGGTCGAGCCGTTGTCCGCGATCACGACGGCGACGGGCTCCGACGACGCCGCTGCGACGCTCGCCAGGAACGGCCGGATGGTCTCGCCGGTGTTGTAGGTGACCGTCAGCACCGCGACGCGGATCACCGGAGACCCCCGACCGGAGCGACCCCGGCGACGGCCGAGTAGGCCTCGACGTGCACGGCTGCCGTGGCCTCCCACGTGAACGAGGCGGCCCGGGCCAGCGCGGCCGCCCGGTGCGACGCGACGAGCGACGGGTCGTCAAGCAGCCCCGTCATGGCGGACGCCAGTGCGGGGGCGGACGGCTCGGTGTACACGGCTGCGTCACCGCCGACCTCGGGCAGCGACAACCGGCGGGTGGTCAGGACGCACGCGCCGGAGGCCATCGCCTCGACCACCGGCAGGCCGAAGCCCTCGCCGAGGGAGGGGTAGACGACGAACTCCGCGCCGCCGAGGTAGCCCGCCAGGTCCTCGAGGGGAAGGTACCCGGCCTCGATCACGTGGTCGTCGGGCTGCAGGGCGTCGAGCCGGGCGATCGCGGACTCGTCCCAGCCCCGGGCACCGGAGAGCACCAGCCACGGCGTGTCGGTGCCCGCCGCCGTCCGCGCGGAGCGCACCGCGGCGTAGGCGTCGAGCAGTGCGGTGACGTTCTTCCGCGGTTCGATCGTGCCGAGGAACGCGATCCAGGGCGCGCCCTCGGGCAGCGTCGCCGCGATCCGGGCGTCCTCGACCTCGGCAGTGGACGGCTCGTGGAACACAGCACGGTCGACGCCGAGCGGTGCGACCCGGACGTCGGCGCGGATGCCGCGCACGACCCGTGCGGCCTCGGTCGCGGTGGCCGCACTCGGCACGATGACGACCGGGCGGGAGCGCAGGGACCGACGGCTCCACCAGGTGAAGAACGTGCGCTTCAGGCGGGAGTGCCACTCGGGGTTCGAGAAGAACGTGGCGTCGTGCAGCGTGACGACCGATCCGCCGCGCCACGCGAACGGGAACGTGTAGTGCGGGGAGTGCAGCACCTGCGCGCCGAGGCGACGGCCCAGCGCCGGCAGCCCGGTCTGCTCCCACAGGAACCGGAGCGGCACCGAGTCGGTCCAGCCCGGCGCGGTGTGCACGGTCGCGTGCGGCGCGACGGCGGCGAAGTGCGGAGCGTGCACGGGTCGGACCACCAGGTGGACGTCGAGCGCCGGGTCGGTCAGGTGCGACACGACCCCCTCGACGTAGCGGCCCACACCACCGAGTTCACGCGGTACCGCGGTCCCGTCGACGAGGACGGTGAGCTGCGGCACGCGTGGGTCCTTCCGGACGGGGACGCCGTGGTCGGGACCGTCGGCGGGGGAGTGGGAGTGGGCTCGGGAGAGACCAGGATAGCCCTCCGCGCTCATGCGCCCGGGTCCACGCTGCGGCGCGGGACGGACGCGCGCCGCGACTCGCGGAGCCGCCGCGCGAGGTGCGAGGGGAGCGCCCCGACGACGTCCGCGAACGCTGCCAGGACGAGCCGGGCCTCCCGTCGGGTGGAGGCGGACAGCAGCCCGCGCAGGCCGCGGAAGAGGGTGCGGGCACCGGCACGCAGGACGGTGTCCCACGGTGCGTGCCAGAGTGCGACGACCATCCGGTTCCGCGCGTTGCGGAACAGGAACAGGTCGCTCTGCACCCCGGACGACGCCGAGTGGTCGTGCTCGACGACCGCGTCGGCCGCGTGTTCCACGCGCCAGCCGCGTCGGCGGAGTCGCCACGCGAGTTCGGTGTCCTCGTAGTACATGAAGAGCGACTCGTCGAGCAGGCCGACGTCGTCGAGGGCGCTCCGCCGCAGGGCGGAGGCCCCGCCGGAGAACCCGAAGACATCGACGTCGGCGACCCGGTCGACGGGCGCGAACCAGTCGCGGTCCATGCCGTTGCCGGCGCGGTCGACGCGCACACCGGTCGAGTTCAGGCGCACCTCGCCGTCCGCCGACGGCGTCCAGAGGCGGCCGTCGTGGCCCCGCAGCACGCGCTGGCCGGGTGCGGGCGTCGCGTCGACCGGGAGGCCCGTCCAGCGTCCGGCGAGCACGATGCGGCCCGTCACGGCCGCGACCTCGGGCCCCGCCTGCGCCAGGTGGTCGCGGAGCGCCCGGACGAAGCCCGGCGCCGGGACGGCGTCGTTGTTGAGCAGGACGACGACGTCGGCGTCCGCGTGCCGGATGCCGGTGTTCGCGCCGGCCGCGAACCCGCCGTTGTGCTCCCGCGCGATCACGGTGACACCCGGCAGATCGCGACGGAGCTCGGCGATCGAGTCGTCCGACGACCCGTTGTCGACGACGACCACCTGGTCGGCCGCGCCCTCGGCGAGCACGGCGCGGACGGCCGCGGTCGTCAGGTCCGCGCGTTCCCAGTTGACGACGACGACCGCGGTGCGGGACGCATCGTCGACGGGCGTCAGTCGAGCTCCTCGATCGAGGGCTTCGCGTAGACACTGCCGACCGCGTCGCCGAACGAGGGGACCTCGAACGAGTCGCACTCGGGCAGGTCGTGCAGGTGCCGGCCGGCCGAGTCCATCATCGAGACGTTGATGAAGTACTTGCCGGTGCCGAAGTTCGTGTCCGCGATCCGCAGGCGGAGCTTCTTGCGGCCGTGCAGCGGCTCGAGGTGGATGCCCATGATGCCGGTCGTGGTGCCGTAGACGACCTGGCCGGACGTGTTGTTGACCTGGACGGCTGCTTCCCAGTCCTCGACGCCGTCGAGGTGCTCGAACTCCATGTCGACCAGCAGGTCGTCGCCGGGGGTGACCCCGTCGCGCGGTCCCTTGCCGTCGGCGTGCACCGACGCCTGCAGCACGGTGCCGCGACCGACCGCGACGTCGGCGCTGAGCTCCCCGGCACGACGTTCCTCGAGCACGTCGCGGAACAGGCTGACGGCACCGATCGGGTCGCCGTCGTGCAGGACCTTGCCCTTGTTCAGGAGCACGACGCGGTCGCACATGTCCTGCACCTGGCTGAGGGAGTGCGTGACGATGATGATCGTCTTGCCCTGCTCCTGGAACGAGCGGATGCGGTCGAGGCACTTGCGCTGGAACGCCTCGTCGCCGACGGCGAGCACCTCGTCGACCAGCAGGACGTCGGGGTCGGTGTGCACGGCCACCGCGAAGGCGAGTCGCACGTACATGCCGGACGAGTAGAACTTCACCTGGGTGTCGATGAAGTCGCCGATGCCCGAGAACGCCAGGATGTCGTCGAAGCGCTCCTCGGTCTCCTTGCGCGTCAGGCCGAGCAGGCTCGCGTTCAGGAAGACGTTCTCGCGGCCGGACAGGTCCGGGTGGAAGCCGGCGCCGAGCTCGAGCAGGGCTGCCAGGCGCCCGCGGCGCGACACCGTGCCGGAGGTCGGCTGGATGATGCCGCCGATCGCCTTGAGCAGGGTCGACTTGCCGGATCCGTTCTGGCCGATCAGCCCGACGGTGGTGCCGGCCTGGATCGACACGGTGACGTCGTCGAGCGCCCAGAAGTCCTGCCGGTGCTTGCGGCCGGCGCGACCGAGCGTGACGATCCGTTCGCGGATGGTGTTGTCCTTGCGGACGACGAAGCGCTTGCGGACGTGGTCGATGACGATGACGTCGGGGCGCTCGGCGGTGGCGCCGGACGTCGACGGGGCGACGGGGGTGCTGATGGCCATGGTCTAGAGCTCCTGCGCGAAGTTGCCCTGCAGGCGGGAGAAGACCCGCTGCGCGCCGATGAGGCAGAACAGCCCGATCACGAGGGCGATCCCGAGCCGCATCATCAGGTGCGGCGGGTAGTCGACGGGGGTCGGGTGGATCCAGATCGCGTTCTGGAGTCCGAGCACCGACAGGGTGAGCGGGTTGTTGGTGTAGATCGCCAGCAGCCACTGCACCTTCAGCTCGGCGACGACCATCGAGTACGAGTAGACGATCGGCGACGCCCAGAGGAGCACCATGAGCCCGACGTCGATGACGAACTGCACGTCGCGCAGGTACACGTTGAGCGCCGACAGCACGAGACCGATCGCGGCGCCGTAGACCA
Source organism: Curtobacterium sp. VKM Ac-2884 (assembly GCF_015350945.1). NCBI lineage: Bacteria > Bacillati > Actinomycetota > Actinomycetes > Micrococcales > Microbacteriaceae > Curtobacterium > Curtobacterium sp. VKM Ac-2884. The sequence continues at coordinate 79,238 of NZ_JADKSA010000001.1, read as the reverse complement.
GGATCACCAGCAGTGACGGGATGAGGTAGATCAACCCCTCGTGCCAGGGGAAGACCCCGAGCACGATCGTCGCGGCGATGAGGATCGCGAACTGGATGAGGAAGTTGACCAGGGCCGCGCCGACGCTGGCGAGGGGGAAGACCTCGCGCGGCACGTAGACCTTCTTGATCAGCCCGCTGTTGCCGACGATCGACCCGGTCGACCCGGCGACGATCTCACTGAAGAGCGTGTAGGCGGTCAGGCCGGTGAAGACGTAGATGGCGAAGTTGTCGATCGCACGGGACGAGCCGAGGATCTTGCCCATCACGAAGTAGTAGATCATCAGCTGGGTCAGCGGGCGCACGAGCGTCCACACGAACCCGAGTGCCGAGTCCTTGTACCGCGCCTTCAGGTCGCGGCGGATGAGCATCCCGAGCATCTCGCGCTGTCCGAAGACGTCGCGGAGTTCTCGCCAGGTACCTCGGAAAGCGCTCGTCGGAGCGCCGATCACGACGAGGGGCTCCTTGGCGAGCGCCGCCATGCGGGCTTGATCGACCATACGTCTCTTCGTTCGGTGGGGGCGGGACCGGAACAGCATACTCACTGGACCGCTGAGGTCGGGGCGCGCACCGCCTGCCGGACGACACCCGTCGTCCGCCCCCGTGCGGGGGTGAAAGTGCGCGACAACAACCCTCAACCTTCACTTTCGGGTTACCGTTGACGCAACCCGGACCCTTGTCAACAACCACAGGACGGCCCGAAAGCATGCAGCTTGTTCCACGGTCGATCGCTGCGCTCGCGGTGGTCGGTGCTCTCAGTCTCTTCACGGCGGGGTGTTCCGCCGGCGACGATCCCGGCCCCTCGTCGAGCCCCTCGCGCACGGTCAGCCCCTCGCCCAGCGCGACGGGTCCGTCGTCCGTCCCCTCGTCGTCCGCGTCCTCGTCCTCGACTGCGGAGCCGTCCGACGACGACGTGCCCACGGCGTTCCCCGGCAGCGGGCAGACCCCCGAACCCGACACCGACCCCTCGGACTTCCCGGCCACGGCACTCGTGACGTTCTCCGGTTGGGACACCGCCAGCAAGACCCTGCAGGCGGGCGGCCTGGTCTCCGGCACGACGGACACCTCCGGCACGTGCACGTTCGTCGCCACCAAGGGCGGCACCGCCCGCACACTGACGAGCAAGGCCGAGGCGAGTGCGTCCTCGGTGAACTGCGCGCAGGTGTCGTTCCCCGCGAGCCAGGTGTCCACCGGGACCTGGTCCATCACCCTCGAGTACTCGGTCGGGTCGAAGTCGACCACGTCCGAACCGATGACGGCGGAGGTGCCGTGATGCGTTCCATCCTGACCGACGGCGATCGACGCCGTCCCCTGCGCTCGGTGCTCGGCATGGTCGCCGCACTCGCCATCGCGGTGAGCGGCCTGACCATCGGCACGATCGTGTCGGAGCGGACCACGACGGAGTCGGCGTCGGCCGCCGTCGCCGCGAACTTCGACCCCGGCAACATCATCAGCGACGCCAACTTCTACAACGGCGGCGCGATGAGCGGGTCGGCGGTGCAGTCGTTCCTGAACAGCGTCGCCCCGAACTGCACGCCGCGGTCCGGTGGCCCCGCCTGCCTGAAGAACTTCACGCAGAACATGAGCGCCATCGGCGCCGTCGCGAACCGGTGCTCGGCGATCCCGGGCGGCAACAAGTCGGCCGCGACGATCATCGCGCAGGTCGGTGCCGCGTGCGGGATCAGCCAGAAGGTGCTGCTCGTGCTGCTGCAGAAGGAGCAGGGCATCGTCGCGACGAGCTCGCCGACGAGCTACATGTACCTGCACGCCACGGGCTTCGCCTGCCCGGACACCGCTCCGTGCGACCCCGCGTACTACGGCTTCGGCCAGCAGGTGTACGCCGCGGCGTTGCAGTTCAAGCGCTACCAGGCCTCGCCGACGTCGTGGGCGTACCAGGCCGGTCGCAACAACGCGATCCTGTACAACCCCAACGCCGCGTGCGGCCGCAAGACGGTCAACATCAAGAACCAGGCGACCGCAGCCCTGTACATCTACACGCCGTACACCCCGAACAGTGCCGCGATGTCGAACCTCTACGGTTCCGGTGACTCCTGCTCGGCCTACGGCAACCGCAACTTCTGGCGCATGTACACCGACTGGTTCGGATCGCCCACGGGCGGGTCGTCGCCGATCGGGAGCGTCGACTCCCAGAGCGGCGCCGCCGGCGGCACCATCACGGTGCGCGGCTGGACGGCCGACCCGGACTCGACCGAGTCGATCAAGGCGCAGTTCTACGTCGACGGCGTCGGCAAGGCGTCGATCCGCGCCGACACCGTCCGCTCCGACCTGGCCTCGTTGCTCGGCGCGAACAACACGGCGCACGGCTTCCAGACGACGCTCTCGGGCATCGCACCCGGCAAGCACAACGTCTGCGTGTTCGGCATCAACGTCGGCGCGGGTGCGAACACGCTGCTCAACTGCGGGGACGTGACCGTGCCCGCCTCGGCCCCGGTCGGCAGCCTCGAGACCGTCACCGGCGGGACCGGCTCCATCGCCGTCAGCGGGTGGGCGCTCGACCGCGACTCGTCCGCAGCCACCGCGTACAAGGTGCAGGTGGACAGCGTCGGCGCGATCGCCGCGACCGCCGACGTCGTGCGCACCGACATCGCCGCGAAGTACCCGGGCGCCAGCTCCACCGTCGGGTTCTCGAAGACGATCCAGGACGTCGCCGCCGGTTCCCGCACGGTGTCGCTCTGGACCCAGGACAAGCCGGGCGCGACCTGGGTCAAGGTCGCCTCGAAGACGGTGACCGTCACCGCGGCGACCGGGGCCTCCGGTGCGGTGAAGGGTGCCTTCGAGTCGGCCACCGGCGGCGTCCGCTCGGTCGCGCTGAAGGGGTGGGCGATCGACCCGGACACGTTCGCACCGGTCAAGTACAAGATCCACGTCGACGGTGTCGGCGCGGCGGCCGGCAGCGCGAGCGCAGCCCGGAGCGACGTGGCGCAGTCGTACCCGAAGTGGGGCTCCGCGCACGGTCTGACGGCCACCCTCAACGACGTCGAGCCGGGTCGGCACACGATCACCGTGTGGTGGCAGGACCTGCCGAGCGGCACCTACGTCAGCGCAGGCTCGAAGACCGTGACGGTGGCCGCCCCGCCGTCGTCCGGCGCGACCGGCAAGACCGGTGCCGTCACCGGCGCGTTCGAGAAGGCGACCGCCGGCCCGAACACCGTCGCGCTCACGGGCTGGGCGATCGACCCGGACCGGTACGACCCGGTCAAGTACAAGATCCACCTCGACGGTGTCGGTGCCGCGGCGGGCAGCGCGAACGCGGCCCGCACGGACATCGGCGCCGCCAAGCCCGGCTGGGGGAACGACGTCGGGCTCGCGGTCACGCTGACGGGCGTCAGCGCGGGCAGCCACACGGTCACGGTCTGGTACCAGGACCTGCCCGGCGGCAACTACGTCAGCTTCGGCACCCAGCGGGTGACGGTCCAGGACGCCGTGCCCGCACCGACGGGGAAGACCGGGGCCGTGTACGGCGCCTACGATGCGGCGACCGGCGGCAAGGGCACGGTCGCGGTGAAGGGTTGGGCCATCGACCCCGACACGTTCGACCCCGTCCGGTACAAGATCCACGTCGACGGCGTCGGCGCTGCAGCGGGCAGCGCGAACGCGGTCCGCGCCGACGTCGAGAAGGTCCACCCGGGCTGGGGCTCCGACGTCGGACTCGCGGTCACGCTCACCGGCGTGAAGCCGGGCAAGCACGCCGTGCGGGTCTGGTACCAGGAGCTCCCGGGCGGCGTCTACAAGGACTTCGGCACGAAGACGGTCACCGTCTCGTAACGGGCCCACCAGACGGACGGGAGGCTCCCCACCGGCTCTGCCCGGTGGGGAGCCTCCCGTCCGTCTGCGTCGCCGCCTCGGGCGCCCGGCCGGTCCCGTCGCCGGCCCGGGGTCGTCAGGCGCGTCGGCGGCCCGGCGTGGTCAGGCGCGGCGGCGGAGCGCGCGGGCGACGCCGCCGAGGCGGTCGAGGGCCCGGAACTCGGCGGAGTGGGTCAGCGTGTCGTACCGGGTCGCGATCGCGTCCCGTTCCGCCTCGGCGTCGTGCTGCGCCTGTTCGGCGTCCTTGCGTGCACGGTCGAGGACGGCGACCGCCTCTTCCGACACGATGAGTCGCCGGTTGATGTCCTCGACCCCCGCGCGGTGCACGTCGCGCTCCTGCTCGGTCGCGCGGAGCAGCTCGCGCTGCTGCGCGGCCCAGCGGAGCAGCGGATCGACGGCGCCGGTCCGTGCCGCGGCGTGCGAGGTCGCCGCGTCGAGCAACGGGCCGACCTGCACGGCGCGGGCCGCGTAGGAGTGCCGTTCCACCACGACGGCGCCCAGCCGCGCGACCAGGGCGTCCCGTTCGGCGGTCGGCATCGCGATCGCACGTTCCAGGGACGGGGCGTCGGTGAAGACGGGGACGTCGGCCAGTCCGAGTTCGTCGAGGCCGAGGGCGCAGGAGGTGACCGGCAGCGCCCCGCACGCCAGCGACTCGTAGAGCCGCGAGTTGAGCGTGCCGAACTCCGCGGCGGGTGCGATGACGTCGTCGACGACGAACGCGGCTGCGCGGTAGACCTCGGGCAGCGCGAAGTACGACACCGCCGGTCGGAGCTCCACACCGGGGGCGGCGTCGACGTGCTCGACGTTCGCGGCGAACCAGACGATCGGCTCGGGCGGGGCGACCTGCTGCAGCACGTCCTGCACACCGCGGCGCGCTCCCCAGAAGTTGACCGTCGTGACGGTGCGGCCGGTCCGCGGCGGCGTCGTCCCGTCGGCGTCGGTGGTGAAGAGGTCGAGGTCGACGCCGATCGGCACCACCTCGACCGGCACGTCCACCACCCGGGCCAGTTCGTCGCGGGCGATCGTCGACGACGCCCACACCGCGTCGAACTCGGCCAGGTACGGCACCGACGCCCACTGCGCCGTCCAGTTCCGCACCCACGCGACGGTGGCGGTCTTCGCCGGCACGAGACCGGGGACGAACGACTCGATCATGCTGACGAGCACCGTCGTGTCCTCGGGGACGGTCTCGGCCCAGCGCCGGATCGGCCAGACGTCGACGCCCCAGCCCTCGGCCCGGAGCGCCCTGGCCAGACCGAGGGCGACGAACAGGTCGCCCTTGCCCTCGGTCGGGTCGTCGGTCGACACCGCGAAGCGGATCGTGCCCCTGGTCCCCGTCGCGTGGTCGCCGCGGGCGATCTCCTGGTACTCGGCTGCGAGGGGGGACGAGGCGGGGGAGGACGGGATCGCGGGGTGCATCACGGTGCCATTGTGCACGAAGCACACCCGACCTCCGCCGAGCGCCGTGCTGCGCCTTGTAGGGTGTTGTCGGTCGCCGGGCACCCCCGACGTCCGGATCACCGAACCGTGCTGCAGGCGCGGCATCAGCTGGAGGAACTCGTCGTGACAGAGCGCAAGCCAGGAGTCGTTTCCGTCGTCCTCGTGAACTACAAGGGCACCGACGACACCCTGACGAGCATCGCCGAGCTCCGCAAGCAAGACTGGCCGCAGGACCGGCTCGAGGTCATCGTCGTCGACAACGGCTCCGGCGCCGAGCACGTCGGGCGGCTGAAGGCCTCGGACCTCGACTTCACCTTCGTCGACTCCGGCCAGAACCTCGGCTTCACCGGCGGCTGCAACCTGGGCGTCGAGCACTCCTCGGGCGAGATCGTGGCGTTCCTGAACAACGACGCCCGCCCGGACACCGGCTGGGTGCGCGAGGCGATGGCCACGTTCGCGTCCGGCGCCGACATCGGTGCCGTGGCGTCGAAGGTCCTCGACTGGGAGGGCGTGAACATCGACTTCACCGAGGCCGCCATGACCTGGTACGGCATGGGCTACAAGCCGTTCGCCGGGTCGCCGGACACCGGCCGGTGGGAGAGCGAGACCGACGTCCTGTTCGGCACCGGTGCCGCGATGTTCATCCGCGCCGAGCTCTTCGAGCAGCTGGGCGGCTTCGACGACCGCTACTTCATGTTCTACGAGGACGTCGACCTCGGGTGGCGCCTCAACCTGCTCGGCTGGCGTTTCCGGTACCAGCCGAAGTCGGTGGCGTTCCACAAGCACCACGCGTCGATGAACAAGTTCGGCGACTTCCGAGAGACCTACCTGCTCGAGCGCAACGCCCTCTTCACGCTCTACAAGAACCTCGGCGACGAGCAGCTCGCCGCGGCCCTGCCCGGGTCGCTGGCGCTCGCGGTCCGCCGTGCCGTGGGCCGCGGCGAGCTCGACTCCACGTCGCTCGACCTGCGGAACCCCGGCGACGACAGCGTCCCGACCGTCCCGGTCCCGAAGACGAGCTTGGCCGGCATCTACGGTGTCGACCAGTTCGTCGAGCAGCTGCCGTCGATGACCGAGTCGCGCCGCGAGATCCAGGCGAGCCGGGTCCGCAGCGACCGCGAGCTCCTCCGCCTGTTCGGCAACCGCGACGAGCCCGCGTACCCGATCGAGAACTACCTGGCCGGCTACGACAAGATCGTGCACTCGCTCGGGGTGCTCGAGGTCGGTGCGCGCCGTCGGATCCTCATCGTCACCGGTGACTCCATCGGCGAGAAGATGGCCGGCCCGGCGATCCGCGCGACCCAGATGGCGAAGCAGCTCGCGAACGAGCACGACGTGCGCGTGATCAGCCTCACCCGCTCGACGCAGATCGACCCGTCGTACGACGTCGTGACCGTCCCGCACCGTCACCCGCGCCAGATGGTCGAGCACGAGGCCTGGGCCGACGTGATCATCGTCCAGGGCCACGCGCTGCGCCTGTTCCCCGTCCTCGAGTCGACGCGCAAGATCCTGGTGGTCGACGTGTACGACCCGCTGCACCTCGAGCAGCTCGAGCAGGGCCGCAGCGACGACGTCGACCAGTGGAACCGGCAGATCCTCGACGCCTCGGACACGCTCAACCACCAGCTCGAACTCGGTGACTACTTCATCTGTGCATCCGAGCGGCAGCGCATGTTCTGGCTCGGGCAGCTCGCGGGCTCCGGTCGGGTGAACGCCCGCACGTACTCCCGCGACCCCGACCTCCGGTCGCTCATCGGTGTCGTGCCGTTCGGCCTGTCCTCGACGCCGCCGGTGCACGACCAGCCGCGGGTCAAGGGAGTCGTGCCGGGCATCGGCAAGAACGACAAGCTCGTCGTCTGGGGCGGTGGCATCTACGACTGGTTCGACCCGATCACGCTGGTGCGGGCGATCGGTCAGCTCGCCGAGCGGAAGCCGACCGTCAAGCTCTTCTTCATGGGCGTGCAGCACCCGAACCCGGACGTGCCCGAGATGGACATCGTCGCGAAGGTCCGTGCCGAGGCCGATGCCCTGGGACTCACCGGCAAGAACGTCTTCTTCAACGACGCGTGGATCCCGTACGAGGAACGTGGCGCCTACCTCCTCGAGGCCGACGCCGGCGTCTCGACGCACTACGAGCACCTCGAGACGACGTTCTCCTTCCGCACCCGGATCCTCGACTACCTGTGGGCGCGTCTGCCCATCGTGACGACCGCCGGTGACTCGTTCGGCGACCTCGTCGCCGCCGAGAAGCTCGGCATCGCCGTGCACGAGCAGGACATCGACACCCTCGCTGCCGCGCTCGAGACGGCTCTGTTCGACAAGAAGGCGCGCGCCGAGTTCATCGGCAACGTCGACCGCATCCGCGAGCAGTTCACGTGGGAGAACGTCCTCGCGCCGCTCGTCGAGTTCTGCCGGAACCCCGTCCGCGCCGCCGACAAGTCGGTGCGGGACACGGTGGCCGTGGCCGAGGCACACCAGATGCGCGTGCGGGTGCCGGAGCGCAAGAAGCTCTCGGGCGTCCGGTACGACGTCGGCCGTGCCGTGCACTACTTCCGGACCGAGGGCCCGCGCAGCGTCGCGGGCAAGATCAAGCGGCGCCTGACGAGCCGGTGACGACGACGGACGCCGCGGCCCTCGTCGTCGTGCCGACGTACGACGAGGCCGAGAACATCCGGTCCGTCGTCGCAGCCGTCCTGACGGCCGTGCCCCGCGCACACGTCCTCGTCGTCGACGACGGCAGCCCGGACGGCACGGGGGACATCGTACGGTCGCTCGCGGCCGACGACCGGCGGGTGCACCTGCTGCAGCGCGCCGGCAAGGCCGGCCTCGGCACCGCCTACGTCGCGGGGTTCCGGTGGGGCCTGGAGCGCGGGTACCCCCTGCTCGTCGAGATGGACGCCGACGGGTCGCACCCTGCCGACCGCCTGCCCGCGCTCATCGACGCCGTGGAGTCCGCGGACGACGTCCTGCTCGCGATCGGGTCGAGGTGGGTGCCCGGAGGGACGGTGGTCGACTGGCCGCTCCGCCGCCGGGTGCTGAGCCGCGGCGCCAACGCGTACGCCCGGCTGGTGCTCGGCCTGGACGTCCGTGACATCACCGCGGGGTTCCGCGTCTACCGCTCCCCGGCCATCGCCCGCATGGACCTCGGGTCGATCGACTCGAAGGGGTACTGCTTCCAGGTCGACATGACCCTGCGGGTGGACGCCCTGGGCGGCCGGGTGGTCGAGGTCCCGATCCGGTTCCGCGACCGCATGCACGGGGTCTCGAAGATGAGCCGGTCGATCGTCCTCGAGGCCATGCTCCGTGTCACGCAGTGGGGCCTGCAGCGCCGGCTGGGTCGTCGCACGCGTCCGTGACCACGTGGCGCGTGCGGGCGCTGCGGTTCAGGGGCGCGGCAGGTGCCGGCGCCACGAGCGCCGCCGGGCGGCGATCACGAGCACCGTCACGAAGACCATCAGGCCCGCGCCGTGCAGCAGGTAGCTCTCCGCCGTGCTCGTGACGGCCAGCAGCACCAGTACAGCGGCCGGCCACACGTACGCCACCCCCGGGAACGTCGTCGCGGTCACCCAGGCCCGCGCGAACGCCAGGAGCGCCGTCACGCCGAGGATGATCGTGCCGGCGAGCCCGATCTGCAGCCAGGCGTCGACGAAGGCGTTGAGCCCTGAGGGGAACCGCATCCCCGCCGGGTCGAGCAGGGTCACGTAGGGCACCACGGCTTCGCGCGGCCAGGTGCCGACCCATCCCCAGCCCTGGATCGGGTAGCGCTCGGTGAGCACGCGGATCTGCGACCACAGGTCGATGCGCGTGGCGGTGCCACCGGCGGCGCCGATCTCGGCCAGCAGTCGCCCGCGGGCGAGGACCGCGACGACGAGGGCCAGCAGGACGGCCGCGCCGAGGACACCGTTCACCACCGGGCGCGTCGCGGGTCTGGCGTGCCGGAGTGACCACAGCGCGAGCGCCGTGACGGCCAGGGCGATCATCGCGAGCCCGGTGATGGGGGACTGGACGAGCATCAGGGCGATGACGGCCAGGGCGGTGGAGCCGACGGCCCGCCAGACCGTGACGGAGCGGGTGAGGAACTCGACCACGAAGGTGACGAGCGCCATGGCAGCGATGAAGCCCATGAAGTTGCGGGTGCCGCCGATGCCCTGGATCGGGCCGCCGTAGGCGATGTCGCCGCGGATGCCGAACGCCGGGAACGGGACGTCGAGCACCAGGCCGGAGAGCACCTCGAGGCCGAGGGCGGTCACGAGGAGGATCCGGAACGCATCACCCGAGGCACGGATCACCTGAACCAGGTCGCGCCCGAGCGCCAGGTACAGCCCCAGGCCCATGAAGCACACGGTCGCGACGAGCCCCCGCAGCGCGACCCACGAGTACTCGCTCCAGAGCACGCTCAGCGCGCAGTACCCGACGAACGCCAGCAGGGACAGCGGCAGCACCCCGTGCCACTCGATCCGGTACCGCTGCCCGAGCAGGCTCAGGCCGGCGAGCACGAACAGCGTGACGAGCACCGCCCATGTGCCGGCAGTCCCGACCACGGCCCCGACGGTGGGCTGCCCGAACGCGAACAGCACGATGACCGTCGCGAGCGCCTGGCTGAACCGCCCGCCGGCGGAGAACCCGATCCAGGCGGAGAGGTAGCGGCGCGCGCGCACCCGCTTCGTCAGCCGTCCGTCCGTCACCCCACCATCTTGGTGCACGCACCTCGGTACCGGGCCATCGCGGAGCGTCGATATCGCTGATACGCGATGAACCGGCTACCGTCGACGGACCATGCAGCGCCCCGCGAGTCCGACCCACCGCCGTCTCGACGGCCTCCGCGTGGCCGCCGCCGCGGTCCTGGTCGGCGTCGCCACGACCGCGCTCGCCTGGTGGCGGCTCGGGCCGACGGCCCGCAGTACCGTGTGGGCGGAGGACGGTGGCCTGTTCCTGCGGGAACGCATCGCCCTCGGCCCCGTCGACTCCCTGCTGCACCCCTACGCCGGGTACCTGCACCTCGTGCCCCGGTTGCTCGTCGACGTCGCCTGGGCCCTGCCCGTCCAGGACTACGCCCGGGCACTGTCCGCCGGGGCCTGCGTCGTCGTCGGCGCGGTGAGCGTCACCGTGTTCCTGCTCGCGCGCGACGTCGTGCCGCAGTGGCCGCTCCGGGCCCTGCTCGCCGCGGTGCCGGCCCTGCTCCCGCTCGCGCCCTACGAGATCAGCGGGAACGCCGCGAACCTGCACTGGTACATGCTCTTCGCCGCCCCCTGGCTGTTCGCGTACCGCGCGCGGACGTGGTGGGCGTCCGGGACGGTCGCCGTCCTGACCGCCTTCGCGGTCCTCACCGAGCTGCAGACCGTGCTGTTCCTGCCGCTCCTGCTCCTCGCGTGGTTCCCCCTGCGGAACGGTCCGGGCGACCGGGCGTGGCCACGCGCGGTCCCGGTGACCATCGTCGCCCTGATCGGCGCCGGTGCGCAGGTGGGAACCGCCCTCACCGGCCAGCGATCGCAGCCGCCGGGCAGACCGGCGTTCACCGACGTGGTCGCCGGGTGGCTGCTGCAGCCCGTCGCGGGGACCTGGACACCGGACGTCGGTGCTGCCGTCCGCGCCGTCGTGATCCACGGCTGGGGCGTCGTGCTCGTGCCCGTCCTGTTGGTCGCCGCCACGGTGGTGGTCGCGCTCGTCGTCGGGACGTGGCGCGCACGCTGGGTGATCGTCGCGCTCGCCGCGGTGTCCGGCGGCGTGTGGTGGGCTGCGCTGATCGCCAACGGGGGACAGGGCCAGGCGTGGGCGCACCCGATCCCGGCACTCGCAGCGGTCCCGCCGCTGCGCTACGCCGCGGCGTCGGGCATGCTCCTGCTGGCTGCGGTGGTCGTCGCGGCGAGCGTGCTCCTCGATGCACGTCCCGCGCAGCGGGGAGTGCGGCCGACGCGACGTGGGGCGCGGCCGGCAGGCGCCCTCCGCTTCGTCCGCGTGCTGGCGGGCTGGTCCGTGGTCGCCGTCCTGGTCGTCGCGGTGGTGGGCAACCTGGCCCCGGGAGCCACACGACGCAGCGACGGCCCGGTCTGGGCGACGCAGGTCCCCGGCGCGGTCGCGGCGTGCGCGGGCGACCCGACGCGGGACGTCGAGATCCGGAAGGCGCCGTGGACGGCCAAGGTGCCGTGCTCGAGACTGCTCGAGCGGTGACCGCCCAGTGTGCCCGGGTCAGCGAACGGCCGGCAGCCGCCACTCCCGCCGTGCGGGCGGGGTGCGCGGGCCGTCGCCGGCCGACCGGGGTTCCTCGCTGACCAGGACGATGCGGGACTTGATCGCGATGAGCGCGAACAGGACCCAGTTGCCCTGGTACAGCAACCGCGACTCGGCGACGGACTGCACGAGCAGCGCCACGACGACGAGGAGCGGCAGGAGCGACACCGGGTCGAACGACCGGGGGGACCCTGCGGCGTCGTACCCGATCCTGGTCGCGGACGACCACGACCGGTCGAGTGTCGTCACGACGTAGAGGGCGAACAGGACCAACCCGATGATGCCGGTCTGCATCCACACGTCGAGGTACGCGTCGTGCGCCTGCAGGTACGTCACGCCCTTGCGGTGTGCGAGGTCGGCGAGCGTCGGGATGTCCGGCCACCAGTACCCGATCCACCCCCAGCCGACGACCGGGTGCTGGCCGATCAGTTCGAGCACGCGCTGCCAGATGTCCCCGCGGCCCGTCGCGTCCGCGCCCTTGCCGAGGAGCTCCGACACGGTCCCGCGTGCTGCGAACGCCCCGACGCCGACGACGACGGCACCGACCAGGGCGAGCAGGTAGCGCGGCGTCCGCTGTTCGGTGGGGACGCGACGGATCCAGAGTGCGACGAACAGTGCGGCGGCGACGACGAGCGCGGCGGCGAGGACCGTCGACGAGCGGGTGAGCACCAGGACCCCACCGGCCACGACCAACCAGCCGACGGCGCGGTTCCGGCTCATCCGACCCTCGGCGAACTGCAGGGCGATGGCGATCGCGGCGAGCAGGGCGACCATCGCCAGCAGGTTCGCGTTGCCCGGCAGCCCCTGGATGCGGCCGCCGGTCAGCAGCTCGGCGCGGGAGAAGTAGAAGGCGTCGGGGATGTCCCGGTCGCCGTAGTCGGTCCAGACCGGGACGATCGGGTGCCGGACGACGACGGCCACGACCGCCTCGAACAGCAGCGAGCCCATCAGCACCCAGCGGAACGCGAGGCTCATCGCGTCCAGGATCCGACGCCAGGTCAGGGTCGACGCGATCGCGAACGCCATCGCGGCGCAGATCACCTGCGCGGCGATGCTCGCGAGCGTCGCCGGGCGCCAGTGCGACCAGGCGACGGACACCAGGCACCAGGCGAGGAAGAACCAGAGCGCCCACGGCGTCCGGACCAGCGGTGGCTTCGCCCGGACCAGGATCGTCACGCCCCACGCTGCGACGAGGGCCCAGACCGCCGCGGCCCCGAACCAGGTCAGGGTGTTCGGGAAGGCGTCGCCGGCGAACAGGACGAAGAGGAGCGTCGCACCGAACGCGAACGCCTCGCGCTCGGGTACGGTCCCGCGCGAGAGCGGCCAGGTGTTCGTCACGACGTCAGGGTACGTGGTCATCCGCGTCCGTCCTTGCGGAAGGCAGCGAGCGCGCGGGCGATCTCGTCGCCGAGGTACGGCGCCAGGGTCGTCGCGAAGGTGTTCGTCAGGTGGGTGCGGTCCCGGTGCACGAGCACGCCGCCGATGACCGCCGGGCAGGTGGTGTCGGTGCAGTAGTACTGCGTCAGGTCGATCACCCGCGCCGTGCCGGGCATCCGGGCGGCGGCCTGCTCCGAGCCGTCGAACAGGCCGAGGCCGAACGAGCGGCTCGAGTCGCACGCGCTCGTCGTCGGGCCCGACATCTGGCCGACGCACGCCACCACGTCGGTCCGAGCGGTCGGGTTGTCGCGGAGCGCCAGGACCGGGATGCCGGCGTCGGCCGCCGCCTGCCACGCCGCCACCATGCCGTCGACGACGGTCTCGCTGTCCGACTGCCCGGGCACCGAGGCGACGGGACCGTTGCCGGTCGAGTGCGTGACGATCACGCCGTCCAGGTCGCCGTGCGCGCGCAGGTACGCCATCGCGTTCTGCTTCCAGGCGGTGCAGTCGTCGACCTGCTTCTCCGTGTTCGCCTTCTGCACCGCGGTGGTGAGGTAGCAGCTCTGGTGCCCGGCGACGTCGATGCGCCAGTTGTTCGCCTTCGCGATCGCCTCGTAGGTGTCCACGAAGACGTTGTTGTGCGAGTCGCCGATCGCGATGAGGTGCTCCGTGTACCCGGTCTTCGGGCCGAGTTCGCAGACGTTGAACGCACTCGAGTCGTTCGACCAGCACGCTCCGCGGTTCGAGTCGTCGTCGAGCGCGTTCGCGGCCGCGGGTACTCGCACGTCCGCCAGGGCGGGGTTCACGCACGGGTCGGACGACGAGATCAGTGCGGCGGCACCGAAGCAGCGCACGTCGCCGGTGCTCAGGCGCTGCTGGAACTCGGCCGCCTGCACCTGCTGGACGTGCAGCGCCGTCAGCGAGGCGGCCCCGAGGGCCACGACGAGCACGGTGCTCAGGGCGCCGTAGAGCGCGACCCGGCGCGGCCGCAGCGCGCGCACCCATCCGGAGAACCGGAGCGGCTCCTCGATGCACAGCGTGGTGACCGAGCCGACGAGCACGGCGCCGACGAGGATCGCGACCTTGTCCTTGGTCGTGAGCTCGTGGCGGAGCACGATCGGCAGGATGACGACGGCAGGCCAGTGCCACAGGTAGACGGCGTACGAGATCCGGCCCAGGAACCCGACGGGGGTGATCCTGCCGATGCGCTGCAGCCCCGAGTGCGCGCCGAACAGCACGACGAGCGTCGCCGACACGACCGGCAGCGCGGCGGCGATGCCGGGGAAGGGCGTGGACCCGGTGATCAGCACGAGCGACGCGACGAGCCCGGCCGCGCCGACCCACGCCCCCACGACCCGCACCGACCGAGCCGGTCCGGTGCGCGGCGCCGCCAGCGGGATGGTCGCCGCGAGCCCGCCGAGCGCGAACTCCCACGCCCGGGTCGCCGTCGAGAAGTACGCGACGCCCGAGGCGGTGTGGGTCTGGACGATGCTCCACGCCAGGGACAGGACCACGACGGCGCCGAGGAGCACCTGCGCGACGACGGCGGGGGAGACGCCGTCCCGACGTGCACGCCGAGCGACCCACAACGCGAGGAGCAGCAGGAGCGGGAGGGCGATGTAGAACTGCTCCTCGACCGACAGCGACCAGAAGTGCTGGAAGGGCGACGCCTGGTTGCCCTGCGCCAGGTAGTCGACCGAGTCGGCGGCCAGCTGCCAGTTCTGCACGTAGACCGTCGACGCGATGAGCTCACGGCCGTACTGGCCCCACAGCGCGCTCGGGACCCACACCAGCACGGCGGTCCCCGTCGCGGCGATCGTGAGGAAGGCCCCGGGGAGCAGCCGCTTCGCCCGCCGCGACCAGAACCCGGCGAGCCCGATCCGGCCGGTGGTGGTCAGCTCACGGAGCAGGTGTCCGGTGATCAGGAAGCCCGAGATCACGAAGAACACGTCGACGCCGACGAAGCCGCCCGGCAGCCGGTCGGGCCACAGGTGGTAGAGCACGACGGCGAGGACCGCGAACGCACGGAGCCCCTGGATGTCCCACCGCGTGGGGTCGGCCGTGCGGCGGGGGGAGGAACGCAGGGACCCTCGGGGCGGTGACTCCACCGTGCTTGCAGACATCGCGGAGATTCTAGTGTCGCGGGCCGCGCCGGTAGGCTCTCGCCCATGTTCCTCGGCATCACGAACACCCCCCGCGACTACGCCTGGGGGTCGGTCACCGCGATCCCGGAGCTCCTCGGTCGCACCGTCACCGGCGCCCCGCAGGCAGAGCTCTGGCTCGGCGCGCACCCGGGCAGCCCGAGCGTGGTCGTCAACCCGGCGATGGTCGGCGGTGCCGACACGCTGCTCGACTGGATCGCCGCCGAGCCGCAGGACGCCCTGGGCGGCGACCGCACCGGCCTGCCGTTCCTGCTGAAGGTGCTCGCAGCGGCGGCGCCCCTGTCGCTGCAGGCGCACCCGACACCGGAGCAGGCCGAGGCCGGCTTCGCGCGCGAGGAGCGCGAGGGCATCGCGATCGACGACCCCGCGCGCAACTACAAGGACCCCTTCCCGAAGCCCGAGCTCGTCGTCGCCCTGAGCGAGCGGTTCGAGGCCCTGAGTGGCTTCCGCCCGGTGGAGGACACCCTGGCCGAGGTGCGCGTGCTCGACGCCGGCAGCGGTCGGCTCGGCCCGCTCGAGGTGCACCTGCAGCACGGGCTCGAGGACACCGTCCGGTGGCTCGAGACGGCCGACGAGTCCGCGCTCGCCGTCGTGCAGGCCGCGAGCGACCTCGCCCTCGCCCTCGACGACGACGTCCTCACCCCGAACACGGCGACGGTCCGCGACCTGGCGACGAGCTGGCCGGGCGACCCCGGCATCGTCGTCTCCCTGCTCATGCACCGGGTGACGCTCACCGCGGGGCAGGCGATGTACCTGCCCGCCGGCAACATCCACGCCTACCTGGACGGCCTCGGCATCGAGCTGATGGCGCCGTCCGACAACGTGCTGCGCGGGGGACTGACGCCGAAGCACGTCGACGTGCCCGAACTCC
The DNA here is from genome assembly GCF_015350945.1 of Curtobacterium sp. VKM Ac-2884. NCBI lineage: Bacteria > Bacillati > Actinomycetota > Actinomycetes > Micrococcales > Microbacteriaceae > Curtobacterium > Curtobacterium sp. VKM Ac-2884. The sequence goes on along the minus strand of NZ_JADKSA010000001.1, from coordinate 63,297 downwards.
TGCACGTGCTCGACTTCACGGCGTACCCGGCACCGGTCCTCGAGCCCGAGCGCCTGGCCCCCGGCGTGGACCGCTTCGCGCCGGAGGGCGTCGGCTTCGCGCTGCTGCGGGTCGACGGCGACGGACGACCGGTCGGACTGAGCACCGGCGGCGTGGCTCCGCTGACCGGACCGTCGATCGCGATCTGCACCGAGGGCGTCGTGACGCTCGTCGGCGCGACGTCCGCCACGCTGCTCCGCAAGGGCGAGTCCTGCTTCATCACGCCGGACGAGGGTGACGTCACGGTGGAGGCCGACTCGTCGAACGGCGTGACGTCCACGGTGTTCATCGCCACCGGTCGGTAGCCCGCAGCGACCCGGGCACCGGACCCCGGACCCCGGGCCGCACCGGACCGGCGCGGAGCCGCACGCCCTGGCGCGGTCCCGCACGCCGCCACCGGGGCGCCGCGTCCGTCCGCTAGCGTGGCGACCATGAGTTGGCTGGTCACCGGCGGTGCCGGGTACATCGGGTCCCACGTCGTCCGAGCACTGCGCTCGGCCGGCATCGACACGGTCGCGTTCGACGACCTCTCGAGCGGCTTCCGCGCGTTCGTGCCGGACGACGTGCCGTTCGTCGAGGGCACGATCCTCGACGGCGAGCTCGTCGCCCGCACCCTGCGCGAGCACGACGTCACCGGCGTGGTGCACGTCGCGGGCTTCAAGTACGCCGGCGTCTCGGTCGAGCGTCCGCTGCACACCTACGAGCAGAACGTGACCGGGATGGCCACGCTGCTCCGCGCGATGGCCGAGAACGGCGTCACGAAGGCGGTCTTCTCCTCGAGCGCCGCGGTGTACGGCACCCCGGACGTCGACGTCGTCGTGGAGTCGACCCCGAAGGCGCCCGAATCGCCGTACGGCGAGTCGAAGCTCATCGGCGAGTGGCTGCTGCGCGACATGGAGGTCGCCGCCGGCTTCACGACGACCTCGCTCCGCTACTTCAACGTCGTCGGGTCCGGCGAGCCCGACCTGTACGACGCCAGCCCGCACAACCTGTTCCCGCTCGTGTTCGACGCACTGCTGGCCGGCCGCACGCCCCGCATCAACGGCGACGACTACGCCACCGAGGACGGCACCTGCGTCCGCGACTACATCCACGTCGCCGACCTCGCGCACTCGCACGCCGTCGCGGCGCAGAAGCTCGAGGCGGGCGAGCCGCTCGAGCAGGCGTACAACCTCGGCAGCGGCGACGGTGTGAGCGTCCGGCAGATCATGGACGCCATGGCGAAGGGCACCGGGATCGCCTTCGAGCCGGAGATCGCTCCCCGCCGGCCCGGTGACCCGGCGCGCATCGTGGCCACCGGCGAGGCCGCGACGCGCGACCTGGACTGGGCGATGCGCCACACCCTGGACGAGATGGTCACGAGTGCGTGGGAGGCCCGCCGCAGCGCCTCCTAGTGGCTGAGGACGTGTCAGTTGTCCCCCGAAACCCCGACAGACCGGGTGCGACACGCCCAGACGGGGGACATGACACGCCGAAGCGGTCAGTGCCTTCTATGATCCGCGACTTGACTCAGGCGAATGACACCGCTGTAATTACAGGCAACGACTTCAATCGTTGTGGTCCCGTTATCGAGACGTCAGGGGTGATCAGGGTGAACAGTTCCGACTTCCACGCCGGAGTTCCGGAGGACTGGCACGTCGACCCCGTGGCGCTCGGCGTCCCGGGTGTCCGACGGCCGGAGACGGACGACGAGGAGAACCCGCTCGCGTGGCAGGTCGACTCGTTGTGCGCGCAGACCGACCCGGAGGCGTTCTTCCCCGAGAAGGGCGGCTCCACGCGCGAAGCGAAGAAGATCTGCACCTCGTGCGAGGTGCGGGCACACTGCCTCGAGTACGCGCTCGAGAACGACGAGCGCTTCGGCATCTGGGGCGGCCTGTCCGAGCGCGAGCGCCGCAAGCTCAGGAAGCGTGCCTAGGCACACACCACTTTCCTGGAGGCACGGATCGCCTCCGACGCGCACCGCGCGTTGATGGCCTCCACAGGTTCACGGCGCGCCGCCGTCCGCAGCGGACGCCGTGCTTCCAGACCGTAGAGTGACGCCCGTCATGCAGCCCAGAGTCACCGCGATCCTCGTCGCCGCCAACGGAGCGGCCCACCTCGACCGGACCCTGGACGCACTCGCGGCCCAGACCCGCCACCCGGAGAACCTGGTGGTCGTCGACGTCGGGTCGACCGACGGCTCCACCGCGGGCCTGTCCTTCGGTGGGTCCGCCGAGCTCCTGCGCCTGCCGGCCGGACGCCCCTTCGGTGAGGCCGTCGCCCGCGGGGAGCGCGAGGCTCCGCCCGCCGTCGCGGACGAGCCCGTCGACGAGTGGCTGTGGCTGCTCGGACACGACAACGCACCGTCGCCGACCGCGCTCGCCGACCTGCTCTCCGCCGTCGAGATCGCGCCGTCCGTCGTCGTGGCGGGTCCGAAGCTCGTCGCCGACGACGACCCTTCGCTCATCCGCGCGTTCGGCGAGAGCATGACGCGCTTCGGTCGCTCCATCGGCCTCGTGCAGGACGAGCTCGACCAGGGCCAGCACGACCGGCACACCGACGTGCTCGGCGTCGCCGCCGGCGGCATGCTCGTGCGCCGCTCGGTGTGGACCGAGCTCGCCGGCTTCGACCCGGCGCTGCCCGACGTCGACGCCGCCCTCGACTTCTGCGTCCGGGTCCGCCTGGCCGGGCACCGCGTGGCCGTGGTCCCCGAGGCGAAGGTCACCACTGCCGGTCCGGTCGAGGAGTTCGGCCGCAAGCGCGTCTCCGAGGCCCGCCGTGTCCGCATGCACCGGCAGGCGCAGCTGCACCGCCGGATGACCTACGCGCCGGGTGGACTGCTCTGGCTGCACTGGCTCACCCTCGTCCCCTTCGCGGTCGGCCGGGCGATCGGCCACCTCGTCGCCAAGCACCCGGCGGCCGTCGTCCCCGAGCTCGCCGCGGCGTTCGCGGTGGCGTTCGGCGGTGGCACCGGTCGGGCGCGTCGGAACCTCGCCCGCACGAAGAAGCTCGGCTGGGCCGCCGTCGAACCGCTCCGGGTCAGCTGGCGTCGGGTGCACGAGCACCGGACCACCTCGCGGGACGTGGAACTCGCCCGGGTCGAGGACGCACCGATCGCACGGGCGTCGTTCCTCGGTGACGGCGGGATCTGGGTCGTGCTGGCCGCGGCGGTCCTGAGCGTCGTGACGCTCTACCCCCTGCTCGGCTCGCCGGCGCTGACCGGCGGCGGCCTGCTGCCCCTCAGCACGAGCGTCGGGCAGCTCTGGCAGAACGTCGGGTACGGCTGGCACTCGCTCGGCACCGGGTTCACCGGACCCTCCGATCCGTTCGCCGCCGTGCTGGCGGTCCTCGGTTCGATCGTGTTCTGGTCGCCCTCGACGTCCGTCGTGCTCGTGATGCTCGTCGCCTTCCCCGTGTCCGCCCTCGGCGCGTGGTTCGCCGTCCGCAAGGTGACCACCCGCAAGTGGGTGCCGGTGATCGGGGCCGCGCTGTACGCCATCGCGCCCTCGCTCGTCGGCGCGGTCACGACGGGTCACCTCGGTGCCGTCATCGCGCACCTGGTGCTGCCGTGGCTGTTCGTCGCCGTGCTCGAGGCACACCGCTCGTGGGCGTGGGCGTCCGGCGCCTCGCTGCTGTTCGCGGTCGCGGCGGCCTCGGCACCGTCGTTGCTGCCGGTCCTGCTGGTCGGGTGGCTCGTCGCGCTCGTCGTCGGGTGGCGCCGTGCACACCGTCGGGCCTTCATCCCGGTGCCCACCGCGGTGCTCTTCCTGCCGCTCGTCCTCGCCCAGGTCGCCCGCGGCAACGTCCTCGCCGTCTTCGCCGACCCCGGCGTCCCCTCGGCCACCCGGGCCCCGTCCGCGCTGCAGCTGGCGATCGGCCAGCCGCTGCCCGACTGGAGCGGGTGGCTGCCCGCGACCTCCGGGCTCGCCGCCGTCGGCACGTGGCTCCCGATCGTGATGGCCGTCCTGGCCGTCCCGATCGCCGCCGCTGCGATCGGCGCGATGCTCGGACACCGTTGGGCCGTCGCCGGCTCGGCGCTCGTCGTCGCGCTGCTCGGGTTCGGGACCGCGTTCGCCGCCACCCACGTGACCGTCACCGGCGTCGGGTCGACCACCACCATCGTGTGGCCGGGCAGCGGACTGTCGGTGTACTGGCTCGCGATCGTCGTCGATGCCTGCATCGGGATCGACGTGCTGCCGAAGGCCGCACCGGTCACGGGGCTCGTCGCGACGGTGCTCGCCGGTGTGGCGGTGGCCCCCGCCTTCGCAGCGTTCTACCTCGGCAACGCCGCCATCCAGCCGACCACCGGCCGGGTGCTCAGCGCGTACGTGAACGCCGAGGCCCAGGCGAACCCCGACGTCGGCACGCTGGTCGTGGTGCCGCAGGACGACGGGTCGCTCGCGGTCGCGCTCGAACGCGGACAGGGCGCCACCCTCGACGACCAGTCGACCCTCGACGCCACCGCCCTGCGGTTGAGCGAGTCCGGCGCCCGCCTGACGACGCTCGCCGGCAACCTGGCGAGCCGCAGCGGCTACGACCCACGGCCGGCGCTGCAGGAACTCGGCATCAGCTTCGTCCTGCTCGACGACGCCGGCGACGATCCCGAGGCGCAGACCGTGCACGACCGGGCCGCGGGCGCGATCGGGCAGAACGCCCTCTTCACGAGCATCGGTGAGACCACGAACGGCCAGCTGTTCCACTACGAGGGCGACGTCGACCGGACCACCACCGGGTCCGCCGCGGCCCGTGCCACGCACGTCCTGTACCTGGTCGTGCTCGGTGTGGTGTTCGGGGCGGCCGCGCTGCTCGCCGTGCCGACGGCCCCGCGCCGCCGCCGCGCCACCTCGAACGTCATCGAGGCCGAGGAACCCGCGACCACCTTCGACGAGGAGCGCGACGAATGAGCACCACCACCCGTTCGGTCCGACGCTGGGTCGTCCGCGGCACCGCGACCGCGATCGCCGTCGTCGTCGCTGCCGGCGCCGTCACGGCTGCGCACGCGTACGGCACCGCGGCCGAACCGGGTCGCCCGGCCGGCCGGACCGTCACCCCGGTGCCGGCCGACGCCGAACGCGTCTGCGCCGGCAGCGCGCTGCGGCTGTCCGACGACTCCGGCAACGACGCCACCCAGGCGAGCACCGTCGGGTCGGCCACCGTGGCCACGGCGACGACCGGGTCGACCGTGGAACGGTCCTCACTCGACCCGTCGTCCACCGGCGGCAGCGACCCGCGCCTGCTCACCGCCCCCGCGGGCGACACCACACCGCAGGTCGCCGGCAGCAGTTACCAGAGCGTCTCCAGCGGCGACCTGGTCGGCGCCGGCGCGGCGTCCTGCGACGACCCCTCGCAGTCGACCTGGCTCGTCGGCGGTTCGACCGAGACCGGGCGCACCAGCCTCGTCACCCTGTCGAACCCGACCGACGTGAACGCGACCGTCGACCTGGCGATCTACGACGGCACCGGCACGGTCAGCGCCCCCGGCACGACCGGCATCGTCGTCGCCCCGAACACCCAGAAGGTCGTCCCGTTGTCCGGCTTCGTGTCCGACCAAGGATCGACCGTCGTGCACGTCTCGTCCTCCGGCGGGCAGATCGTCGCCCACATGCAGGAGACCGTCGTGCGCACGCTGACCCCCGGCGGCTACGACATCGTCTCCGGCGGCGCCGCCCCCTCACGGTCGCAGGTCATCCCCGGCGTCGTGCTCGCCGGCGCGCAGGAGGCGCAGCGCGGTGACGACACCGCGGACGCCGCCCCCGTCGTCCGGCTGTTCGTCCCCGGCACCCGGTCGGCACGCGTCACGCTCGGCATCAGCACGGCGGACGGCGGCGGCACGACCGTGAACGCCACTGCCGAGCCCGGGGTCGTGACCGACGTCGCGCTCGACGACTTCCCGGACGGCCGGTACTCGTTCACCGTCACGTCGACGCAACCGGTCGTCACCGGTGCCCGGACGACCTCGCCGACGGCCGACGGCAACAGCGACCTCGGCTGGTTCGCCTCGGCCGAGCCCCTGGGCGACCAGGTCATCACCGCGGTGGCACCGGGGGAGGGCGTCCGCCTGAACCTCGTCAACACCACGCGCGAGGACCGTTCGGTCACGATCCGCTCCGGCGACGAGGAGACCACGCTCGAGCTGCTGTCCGGCGTCACCGCGACCCTGCCGGTGCAGACGGCGAAGCAGCTCTCGATCTCCGGGGCCGAGGGCATCGTGGCGGGTGTGACCTACCGCGGGGACGACGGCATCGCCGGGTTCCCGATCCGACCGTCCACCCAGGTGTCCATGCCGGTGCGCGTCTACCCCTGACGACGAGGACGGAGCGCCGCCGCCCGGCGCCGCGTCGTCACCAGTGGCGGTAGCGGTCCGGGGCGAGGTCCCACGGGTCCTTGCCGATCAGCTCGCCGACGGCCCGGAACACGGCCGTCTCGATGATGATCCGCCGGTCCGCGTCGTCCTTCTCGGGGCTGCGGTTCACCCGCTCGACGGGGATCCGGAACACGGTGACCCTGCGGGTGTCGCGGTCGATCCGCCACCGGGGCATCGCGTCGGGCAGGGTGGCATCGGTCGGCATGTCGGCCACCTGGAACACCACGCCCGACAGTTCCTCGGGCCACAGCCCGATCAGGTAGTGGGCGCTGTCGCCGACGATGCGGTCGAAGGCCTCGGCGCGGGTCGTGATCGGCGCGAGTTCGGGACCGGTCACGCTCGACCGCCCGCCGCGTCCGTGCCGGGACCGGCCTCGACCGCGGTCGACGGGAGTGACGAGGCGGGGCTTGCGACGCATCCCCACATGGTACGCGCGCACCGGGTGCTCCCGGGCGCTCCGCTAGGCTCCGTGTCGACATGGACGTGAGGATCTGCAGCAAGGTCGCGTGCGCCGCGAGCGCTTCGGCGACCCTGACCTACGACTACGGAGACTCCATGGTCGTCGTCGGGCCGCTCTCCACGCGGGTCGAACCGCACGGCTACGACCTCTGCGCCCGGCACGCCGCCGGCCTGCGCGTCCCGCGCGGCTGGCAGGTGGTGCGGCGCGAGCCGCTGCAGCGCGAGACCGACTGACGGCTCGCGTCCGCGACGCACCAGCGGCGGTGCACGGGAGGCCCGTGGAACGTGACCGACGTCGGCTGGGGACCCGCGCCTCCCGGCATGGAAGACTGATGGGCATGCCCACCGAAGCCCAGACCGCAGCACCGTACCGCGTCGCCGACCTCTCGCTCGCCGAGGCGGGCCGTCACCAGATCCGCCTCGCCGAGAACGAGATGCCGGGCCTGATGGCCCTGCGCGAGGAGTTCGGGGCGTCGCAGCCGCTGGCCGGCGCGCGCATCGCCGGGTCGCTGCACATGACGGTGCAGACGGCCGTCCTGATCGAGACGCTCGTCGCCCTCGGTGCGCAGGTGCGGTGGGCGAGCTGCAACATCTTCTCCACGCAGGACGAAGCCGCCGCGGCGATCGCGGTCGGCCCGACCGGCACACCGGACGCACCAGCCGGCGTCCCCGTGTTCGCGTGGAAGGGCGAGACGCTCGAGGAGTACTGGTGGTGCACCAGCCGCATCTTCGACTGGACCGCCGAGGCCGCTGCCGCCGGAGCCGACTGGGCCGGTCCCAATATGATCCTGGACGACGGCGGCGACGCCACGATGCTCGTGCACACCGGTGCCGACGCCGAAGCCGCCGGTGCGGCCCCGGTCGCCGGCGCCGACGCGAGTGCCGAGTGGAGGATCGTGCTCGACACCGTCGCGGCGTCGCTCGAGACGTCGTCCGACCGCTGGACCCGCATCGCCGCGGACATCGAGGGCGTCACCGAGGAGACCACCACGGGCGTGCACCGCCTGTACGAGCTGTCGCGCACCGGACAGCTGCGGTTCCCCGCGATCAACGTGAACGACTCCGTGACGAAGTCGAAGTTCGACAACAAGTACGGCATCCGCCACTCCCTGCCCGACGGCCTGAACCGTGCGACCGACGTCCTGATGGGCGGCAAGGTCGCGTTCGTGGTCGGGTACGGCGACGTCGGCAAGGGGGCGGCCGAGGCGCTGCGCGGCCAGGGCGCCCGCGTCATCGTGAGCGAGGTCGACCCGATCTGCGCGCTGCAGGCCGCGATGGACGGCTACCAGGTGGCACGTCTCGCCGACGTCATCGAGACCGTCGACATGGTCATCACGTGCACGGGCAACCTCGGCGTCGTGGGCGTCGACGAGATGCTCGGGCTGAAGCACCTGGCGATCGTCGCCAACGTCGGCCACTTCGACAACGAGATCGACATGGCCGGGCTCGAGTCGCTGCCCGGTGTCGAGAAGGTCGAGATCAAGCCGCAGGTGCACGAGTGGCGTCTGCCGACCGGCCGCTCGATCCTGGTGCTGTCCGAGGGGCGGCTGATGAACCTCGGCAACGCCACCGGGCACCCGTCGTTCGTGATGAGCAACTCGTTCACGAACCAGGTGCTGGCGCAGATCGAGCTGCACACCCGTCGTGACGAGTACCCGACGGGGGTCTACGTGCTGCCGAAGCACCTGGACGAGAAGGTCGCGCGCCTGCACCTCGGTGCCCTCGGGGTGGAGTTGACGACGCTGCGCCCGGAGCAGGCGGCGTACATCGGCGTGCCGGTCGAGGGCCCCTTCAAGCCCGAGCACTACCGGTACTGAGCCGGGGCGCGCCGCGCTAGCGCGGGAAGCCCGGGGGCCGCGCCGACGCCGACGCACCCGCTGCGGTGAGCAACCCGACACGGGAGCGCAGCGCCTGCACGTCCCGCCCACGACGCAGCACGACGACCCCGGCGAGGAACACCTCGGCGGGCACCGGCGGCACCGGGTGGGCGAAGGGTGCGACGTCCGCGGCCAGCGCGCGGGCGGCGGACTCCCGGAGTTCGGGGCGCATCACGGCGGCCCCGCGGAAGAACGCGCCGAGCCGGTTCTCGAGTCGCTGCGGCAGCGCCGAGACGTCCGCGACCGTGGCCCAGGCCGTCAGCTCGGGTGGCAGGACGACCTGCGGGTCGCGCTGCTTCGGCAGCCGCTCGTGCTGCACCACGGTGCCGGCGAGCAGGTCCCCGAGGCGTCGCGGACGACTGCCGAACAACGCCACGAGCAGTGCCACCGACCCGAACGTCATCCACAGCTCGAACAGCCCGACGAGTGCGCGGGTGAACGCGTGCCGGAACCCGATCGCACCGCCGTCGACCCGGACGACCCGCGTGCCGACGGCGTACCGGCCGACGCTGCGGCCCCGGGTCACCGTCTCGACGGCGGCCGGCACGAGCACGAGCACGGCGACGAACAGGGCGAGGCTCAGCGCGGCACCCCACGCCTCGTCGAGGCCGCTCGGCCACAGCCGTGACACCCCGAACATCAGCAGCAGGTACAGGACGAGCAGGCACACCCCGTCGAGGAGCGCCGACGCCAACCGCAGGACGAGTCCGGCCGGCTGCACGTCGAGCGCGACCGCCTCGCCGACCACGAGCTCGTCGGCGGTCTCGTCCAGGGCGAGCGAGAACCGGGCGTCGGCGAGGTCGCGCGGCGTGCGGGGCTTCGACATGGGATCATTCTGTCGGAAGTCGGCCGACACGAGGGGGAACACGTGGACCTGGACGCCTACGCCGAGGTGCACCGCGACCGGTGGCAGGAGCTCGACCGCCTCGCGCGCGCCCGGCACACCACCGGTGCCGACGTCGACCAGCTCGTCTCCGGCTACCAGGCCGCCGCGACGGACCTCGCCCGCATCCGCGGCGCCGCACCCCGCACCGCGACCGGCGACCGGCTGTCCCTCACGCTGTACCGCGCCCGCCTGCGCTTCACCGGCACCCCGGTCGACCCGCTCACTGCGGTCGCCCTGTTCTTCACCCGGCAGCTGCCCGCGGCGCTGTACCGGATCCGCTGGGTGACGATCTGGGTGGCGCTGGCCACCGTCGCGATCGGCGCGATCGTGGCCGTCTGGATCACGACGACACCGGGGGCGACGGCGACCTTCGGTACGCCGGCGGCGCTCCGCCAGTACGCCACGCAGGACTTCGTCGACTACTACTCCGACCACGGCCTCGGCGCGTTCACGGCGCAGGTCTGGACGAACAACGCCTACATCGCGGCCACCATGGTCGCGTTCGGCATCACGGGCGTCTTCGTGCCGTTCTCGATCATGCAGAACGCGGTCGGGCTCGGGGTCTCCGCGGCGATCATGCACTCGCAGGGACGCCTGGCGGACTTCTTCCTGTACATCGCCCCGCACGGCCAGCTCGAGCTGTACTCGGTGTTCCTCGCCGGCGGCGCGGGCCTGATGATCTTCTGGTCGTGGGTCGCTCCGGGGCCGCACCGGACCCGCGCGCAGGCCCTCGCCGAGGACGGCCGTGCCCTCATCACGATCGCGGTCGGCCTGACGCTGACGCTGCTGCTGTCCGGGCTGGTCGAGGGCATCGTCACCCGTCAGGACTGGCCGTGGCCGGTCAAGATCGGCATCGGGACGATCGCGCTCGCCGCGGTCCTGGCGTACCAGTGGGTGCTCGGCGGTCGCGCGTACCGGGCCGGGGACCGCGGCGACCTCGACGAGTTCGAGCGCGGCACGTCGGCCCTGGTCGCCGGGTAGCGTCCGTCCGGTCTCAGAGCCGACCGGTCGCCTTCGCGCGCAGGTAGGCGTCGGCCACGAGCGGTGGGACGTCCTCCGGTGCGCCACGGACGACCTCGGCGCCGCTCCGGCGTGCGACGTCGGCGACGCCGTCGGCATCGAGCAGGGTGCGTTCGGCGGCGGCCCGCCGGTACACGTCGCGCTCCGCGCCGGTCGGGAGGCCCGGCACCCGTCCGCCCCCCGCCGTGCGGATCGTCGTGGCCGGGTCCACCCCGCCGCGTGCGGTCCGCTGCACCGCCGGGTCCTCGATGCTCGTCACCACGACGGCGTGCCGCCGGGTGAGCCGGGGCAGCACCGCCAGCAGGTCACCGGAGGCACCGACCGAGTCGAGGCTCGACGCCAGCACGACGAGCGCCCGTGAGGTCGTGATCGAGTCGACGAGCGCCGGCACGGCGGACCAGTCTGTGGCGGCGAGTCCGGGTTCCGCCATCGCGAGGGCCTCGCCGAAGCGCTGGACCACGTCGGTGCGGGTCGCCCCGTGCACACGGTCGTGGACGGTGTCGTCGAGGACCGCCAGGTCGACCCGGTCGCCGGCGGCCGCGGCCAGGGCACCGAGGAGCAGTGCGGACTCGATGAAGGTGTCGAGGCGCGGTTCGTCGGCCACCCGTCCGGCCCCGGCGCGCCCGGCGTCGACGACGACCACGACCCGCCGGTCACGCTCCGGGCGCCAGGTGCGGACCACGAGGCCCTGTCGTCGGGCGGTCGCTCGCCAGTCGATCGAGCGGACGTCGTCGCCCCGGACGTAGTCGCGCAGCGAGTCGAACTCGGTGCCGTGGCCGCGGAGCTGCAGGGTGGTCTCACCGTCGAGTTCGCGCAACCGGGCCAGCCGTGACGGCAGGTGCCGTCGCGAGCGGAACGGCGGGGTGACGACGAGTTCGCCCGGCGCCGTGACGACCCGCTGGCGGGCGGCGAGACCGAGCGGACCGAACGCTCGGATCGCGACGCCGGCCGTGCGGCGTCGACCGCGGCGGAACGGGGTGAACCGCATGCGGGCGGTCCGTCGTTCGCCCGCGGGCACCGTCATCCGGATCCGGCGCGGTCGGTGTCCGGCCGAGGGCTCCCACATGTCGCGGACGATGCCCCGGAGCACCCGCCCGCCGTCGTTCGCGAGCACGAGCGTGCCGTCGGCGGTGCTGTCCCGACGGGCCAGTCGCGGCATCCGCCGTTCGACCCGCACGCGTGCCAGGTCGGCGGCGAGCAGCACGTCGAGGGCCGCGGCGAGCAGCACGACGACGACCCACGCCAAGCCGGCCCACCCGCTGGCGAGCAGCACGGTGGGCACGACGGCGACGGCGAGCAGCGCGACGAACCGGCCGGAGACCGCCACTAGATCGGCACCCGCACCTGCTCGAGCACCTGCTGGAGCACCCCGTCGGCGCCGACACCCTCGAGCTCGGCGTCGGCGGCCACCCGGAGCCGGTGCCGCCAGACCGGCAGGGCCATCGCCTGCACGTGGTCGGGCGTGATGGCGTCGTAGCCGGTGAGCCACGCCCACGCCTTCGCGGCGGCGAGCAGCGCCGTCGCACCGCGCGGGCTGACCCCGACCCGGACGGACGGAGCCTGACGGGTGGCACGGGCGAGGTCGACGATGTACGCCAGCACGTCGTCACGCGCACCGACGGCCCGGACGGCGCGCTGCGCGGCGAGGACCTCGTCGACGCCGACCACGGGGGTGATGCCCGCCGACCGGACGTCCCGCGGCACGAAGCCGTCGGCGTGCCGGCGGAGGACCTGCCACTCGACGTCGCGCGGCGGGATGTCGAGCGTCAGCTTCACCAGGAAGCGGTCGAGCTGCGCCTCGGGGAGCGTGTACGTGCCCTCGAACTCGATCGGGTTCATGGTCGCGGCGACGAAGAACGGGTCGGGCAGCAGCCGGGCGTCGCCGTCGACACTGACCTGGCGTTCCTCCATCGCCTCGAGCAGGGCGGACTGGGTCTTCGGGGGTGTGCGGTTCACCTCGTCGGCGAGCAGCACGTTGGTGAAGACGGGGCCTTCGCGGAACGGGAACGTGCCGGTGGAGGCGTCGTACACGAGGGAACCGGTCACGTCGCCGGGCATCAGGTCCGGCGTGAACTGGATCCGCTTCGTGTCGAGGGACATCGCGGCGGCCAGGCTGCGGACGAGCAGGGTCTTGGCGACGCCGGGCACGCCCTCGAGCAGCACGTGCCCCTGCGCCAGGAGTCCGACGATCATGCCGGACACCGCGCCCTCCTGTCCGACGACGGCCTTGGCGACCTCGGCCCGGACCCGCCCGAAGGCGTCGCGGAGCCCGGGGTCGTGCTGGTTCCGGTCGTGCGGGGCGCGGTGGCCCGGTGCAGGGTCGTGCTGGTCGGGGGCAGCTGGCAGGTCGGTCACGGTCGTGCTCCTGGTCGGTCGTGGTCGGTGCTGGGACGGTCGCCCGACGTGGATCGTCGGACGGCCCGTTCGAGGTCGTCGAGTGCCCTCGTGCCGTCGACGAGGGCTCGGTCGTCACGGGTCGGACCGCCGACGAGGACGGCGCCGATGCGGTCGTGCGGGATGCCGGTGGCGCGGGCCGCTGCGCGGACGACGTCGTCGACGTGCGCGGACCGGGGGAGTCCGAGCATCCGACCGATCCGGCGCACCGCGGCGACGCGGAGGGTGTCGAGGGCGTGGGTGCGGTCGTGGGTGCGGGCGTACATGCGGGCCCGGCCCTCGGTGGTCTCGGCGGCGCGGACCACGACGGGCATCCGTTCGACGACGAGCGGCCCGAGACGTCGGCCCCGCCACACCGCGGCGGCGACGGCCACCAGGGCGAGCAGCGCGATGCCGCTCGGCACCCACGGCGGTGCGAGCTCGCCGAGGGTCGGGGCGGCGTCGGGGGCGCCGACGGTCGGCGTGTACCAGGTGAGGCGGTCGTCCGAGCCGAGCAGGCCGAGGGCGAGCGCGGCGTTCCCGGCGGTCGTGATCGTGTCGTTGCGGAGCGCCGACGTGGTGCCGACGAGGGTGACGTCGCCGCCGGGCGTCGCCGCGCGGACGAGTCCCCAGGCTCGGTCGTCGCCGCTGCCGGACGGCGCGCAGCGATCCGCGTCGGGGTCGTCCACCGTGTAGCCGTACCCGTCGGTGGACACCCGCGCGGCCGACGCCGCGGCCGGGATCGCACAGGACGCGGTGGACACGGTGTCGCCGCCCTCGGGCGCGGTGGCCGTCGTGACGTCGAGGCCGAACGACGCGAACGGAGTGGAGTCGACGCCCACCAGGACCACGTGCTCGGCGGTGCGGGCGATGCGCTCGGCGACGCCTGGGTCGAGGACGCCGTCGGAGTCGTCGACGAACACCGTGCCACCGTCGATCCCGTCGGCACGGTCGGTCACCCGGACGGAGGTGCCGCGCTGCTCCAGGACCCGGACCAGCGCGGCCGACCCGCTCGCGGTGGTCGAGGCGGGGTCGAGCGGCCGGCGGTCCGGGCTCTCGGCGCCCTGCACCACGGCGGTGAGCACGGCGAGCACGAGCCCGACGAGCACGATCGCGATCCAGAAGCCGAACCGGAACCGTCGGCTCTCGCGCTGCTCCGGTCGTGGTGCGGTCGCGCGCGGCACGTCGGTGGCGGTGCTCATGCGGGCACCACCGGCCCCGCGGACCTGGCCGGACGGGCCTGGCGCACGGCCCGCTCGGTGTCGAGGACCCGGCGAGCAGTGGCCTCGTCGGCGTCGAGCCCGAGGTAGCGGACGGCGTCGAAGGCCGTCGCGGCGTCGTCGAGCGCCGGGGCCTCGGCGGGGAAGGGCACGGCTGCGCGGGCGGCGATGGTGCGTGCGGTGGCCCCGGGGACGTCGGGGACCAGGTCGCGCTCGCCGAGGCCGCGGGCGGTCGCACGGAAGCCGTCGAGGACCGCCGCCGACCAGTCGCCCCGGCGGATCGCGGACTGTGCGGCCTCGAGCAGTTCGCGGGCGGACCGGAGGTCGTCGTCGTCGAACACCCCGCCGGCGTCGTCCGCGTCGCTGCGTGCACGACGTCGGGGGAGCCCGCGGGCCACGACGACGAGCACGACGACGGCGACGAGCACCACGATCGCGATCACCAGGGCCGTGCGTGCCGCGACGGGGGAGTCGAGCCCGTCGGCGCGGAGGGACCCGAGCCAGTCCAGGAACGTCCGTGACGCGCGGTCCCACCACGTCACGTGGGCGCCGTCGTACGCGGGCCGGTCGAGTTCGCGTTCGAGCAGGCGGCGGGCCTCGTCGGGGTCGACCGCGGTCATGCGGTCCCGTCCGGCGGGCGGTGCTGCCCCTGCTGCGGCGGGTGTTGCGGCCACGGTTGCTGCTGTCCGGGCCAGGGCTGCTGCGCCTGCTGCTGTCCGGGCCACGCCTGCGGGGGCTGCCCGGGCCACTGCGGCGGCTGCTGCGCCCACGGCTGCTGCTGCCCGGCCCACGGCTGCTGCGGCCACGGCGGTCGGGCGACCGGTGCGGACGGCGCGAACGGGTCGGCCGGCTGCCCGGTGTCGAGGTGCGACGCGATGCGCTGGTCGAGGGCCTCGGTGCGGATCCGCCGGTCGATGGTCAGGAAGGTGACGACCGCCGCGCTCAGCACGTCGGTGACGCACTGCACCGCGATCGCGAGCAGGCTGCCGATGACGATCAGGACGAGGGCGCCCGCACCGATGCCCGAGGACGCGTCGGTCTGCCCGAGCGGGTCGAACACGCCGCCGACGAGCACGGCCCCGATGGTGAGCGGCGCCGTGGCGATCGACGCCGCGACGCCGAACATCACCTGCACGAGCAGCAGGATGCCGAAGGTCCGCCAGAACGCACCTCGGGTGAGCCGCCACGACTGCGCGGCGGCGGCGAAGACCGGTCGGCCCTCGAGCGCGATGGTCGGCACCGTGAAGGCGAAGCGGATGCCGAGCCACGTCAGCACGACGCCGAAGCCGAGCACCATCACGAAGACCGCCAGGACGAACCACCCGGCGCCGGCGTCCCCGGCACCGAGCGCCGCGAAGAACCCGACGAACACCACGGCGACGATGATCCCGACGACGAGCCCCGCGCCGATCTGCACGAACATCCACCCGACGACCGGCCACCGCCGCCCGGCGAGCAACGCCCAGAGGCCCCGGAAGGTCGCGCGACGGCCGAGCACCCGCTGGCCGGTGTCCGCGGCGACGGGTGCCACCAGGAAGCCGCGACCGAGGTACGCCAGGAACGGCAGGCCGATCGTCAGCAGGATCCACAGCGTCACCGAGCCCGCGACGATCGTGTCACCACCACCGCTGCCGTCGAACGCGGTCATCATCCGCGACTGCAGCGCCTGCTGGCCGAACGTGCTGACGAGGGTGGAGAGCAGCCCGAGCACGCCGCTGAGCAGCACGCTCCAGAGCAGCAGGACGCGGGCGTTGCGGCGGAAGACCGTGAAGGCGCCGCCGAGCACGTCACCGAACCCGAGCGGGCGAAGGGGGATCACCGGACGCGAGCCGGACGGCGGACGACCGCCGGGGGGTCGACCCGGCCCCGGGGCGGGCGGCGGCGGCGCGGAGAACCGGGGCGGGCCTCCCGGCTGTCCCTGCCACGCGCCCTGCTGCCCGGCGTCGTGCTGCCCGGCCCCCTGCTGACCACCGCCAGGCGTCTGCCAATCGGACATGACCTCGGCCCCCTTCGTCGTGTCGGTCCGCGCTGCGACGCGCGGTCCACCTCCATCCTGGCGGAAAACGCCGCGTGACGGGGCCTCGGCTATCGTGTGGGGACACGTGCCGACCCGGCACCACCCGCACGCCACACGGAGTCCACATCACATGACACCGCGCATCCTCGTCGTCGACGACGACCAGGCCCTCGCCGAGATGATCGGCATCGTCCTCCGCTCGGAGGGCTACGAACCCGAGTTCAGCGCCGACGGCAACGACGCCGTCGACGCGTTCCACAGCACGAAGCCGGACCTCGTCTTGCTCGACGTGATGCTCCCGGGCATCGACGGCATCGAGGTCTGCAAGCGCATCCGTGCCGAGAGCGGCACGCCGATCATCATGCTCACCGCCAAGAGCGACACCGCCGACGTCGTCCTCGGGCTCGAGAACGGGGCCGACGACTACGTCGTCAAGCCGTTCAACCCGAAGGAGCTCGTCGCCCGCATCCGCACGCGGCTGCGGCCGAGCGCCACCGACGCCACCGTCCTGCACGTCGGGGACGTGACGGTCGACGTCGCCGGGCACGAGGTCCGCCGCGGTGACACCGTCATCGCGCTCACCCCGCTCGAGTTCGACCTGCTCCGGGCGCTCGCCGAGAAGCCGAACCAGGTCTTCACCCGCGAGATGCTGCTCGAGCAGGTGTGGGGCTACCACTACAAGGCCGACACCCGCCTGGTGAACGTGCACGTCCAGCGCCTGCGCGCGAAGATCGAGCACGACCCGGACAACCCGAAGACCGTCACCACGGTCCGCGGTGTCGGGTACCGGGCCGGAGGAGCCTGACCGCCGTGCCGCCCGCCCCGCCCGCCGGCACCGCTCCCGGCACGGCCACCGTGTCGATCGGGGTGGTCGGCCGCGGCCGACGACGGATGCGCCGCTGGGTCCGTCGCGGCTGGCGGCCCGTCGCCTACGTGTGGCGTCGGTCCCTGATGTTCCGCTCGGTCGCCATCACCGTGATGACGACCGGACTGGCGGTCGGGATCATCGGCACCGCCGTCATGGTGAGCATCTCGACGAACGTCTACTCGCAGCGCCGCGACCAGATCGAGTCGGAGTCGGCCCGCGCGACCATCGTCGCGCAGGGGATCTTCGACGCCGCCACCGCGGCCGAGGACAACAACCAGTCGGAGCTCGAGACGCTGCAGAACGAGGCGCAACAGGCGATCCTGTCGAACACGACGAGCCCCGGCGGCACGAGCATCGCGATCGAGCGGAGCCCGGACCAGTCGACCCCGCAGACCTTGCAGACCATCGCGAGCCAGGACTTCCCGGACGCCGTCATCACCGACGCCCTGCGCAAGGAGGTCGGTGCGAACACCGGCAAGCTCAGCCTGCAGCCGGTGCGGCTCGACGACGACGGCCGCCGCGTACCCGGGCTGGCCGTCGGCTCGACGCTGCAGATCCCGAGCGCCGGCCAGTACGAGCTGTACCTCGTCTACGACCTGTCCGATGCCCAGCAGACCCTCGACTTCGTGTCGCAGACGCTCTCGATCGGCGGCGTCGCGCTCATGGTGCTCATCGCCCTGGTGACGTCGCTCGTGGTCCGGTTGGTCGTCGTCCCGATCCGCGAGGCGGCGGAGACGAGCCGCAAGATCGCCGCCGGACGCCTCGACGAACGCATCCCGGTGCGCGGACAGGACGACCTGGCGACCCTCGCGCGGAGCTTCAACGGCATGGCTCAAGCGGTCAGCCGGCAGATCACCCAGCTCGCCGAGCTCTCCCGCGTGCAGCAGCGCTTCGTGTCCGACGTGTCCCACGAGCTGCGCACGCCGCTCACCACCATCCGGCTCGCCGGCGACATGCTCTTCGACTCGCGGCACGCGTTCGAGCCCTCGGTCGGGCGCTCGGCCGAGCTCCTGCACGCCCAGGTGGAGCGGTTCGAGCTGCTGCTCGCCGACCTGCTCGAGATCTCCCGCTACGACGCGCAGGCCGTGCAGCTCGACACCGAGCCGTCGGTGCCGGCGGCGCTCGCCGCGGACATCGTCGAGGAGTTCCGCCCCCTGGCCGAACGCGCCGGCATCGACCTGCAGCTCGCCACTCCCGGCGGGCACACCACGATGCGGCTCGACGCCAAGCGCGTCCGCCGCATCCTGCGCAACCTGGTCGGCAACGCGATCGAGCACGGTGACGCCAAGCCCGTCCAGGTCGTCGTCGACAGCGACGCCCGCACGGTTGCGATCGCGGTGCGCGACCAGGGCGTCGGCATGCCGCCGGAGGACGCAGCACGGGTGTTCGACCGGTTCTGGCGTGCCGACCCGAGCCGCAAGCGCACCATCGGCGGCACCGGCCTGGGTCTCGCGATCAGCCTGGGCGACGCGAAGCTGCACGGTGGTCGGATCGACGTGTGGTCGCGCCCCGGTCAGGGGTCGACCTTCGTGCTCACCCTGCCCCGCAACGAACAGGTCACCGCCGCGACGTCGGCGATCCCGCTGCCCGAGCTCGACGAGTCGTACGACGGCCCCCGCGCCGTGCGAGAGGAGTCCTGATGCGCCCCCGTCTCCGTCCCCGCTTCCGGCACGTCGTCGCCGCAGCACTGGCGGCCGTCAGCGTACTGGCGCTCACCGCCTGCGCCGCGATCCCCGTCGACGGCGCCGTCCGCACCGGGCAGACGATCAAGGACGAGTCGCTCTCCGGTGTCGACTTCCGGCCGGACAAGCCGATCACCGGCTCCGACCAGACGGCGATCCTGCGCGGGTTCATCGCGGCGGCCACCGGTGCGCAGGACAACTACGCCATCGCCCGGCAGTTCCTCGCATCGGACTTCTCGCAGCAGTGGAACCCGCGGCGGGGCGTCACGATCCGCGACGGCAGCGGCACCGTCGAGCGCGCCGACGACCGCGAGCTGACCTACACGCTCACCGCGAGCGCGACGGTGGACTCCGAGGGGGAGTACACCCAGGCGGTCCGCCCGACCTCGTCCACGCTGACGTTCCAGTTCACCCGCGAGGACGGCGAGTGGCGCATCGCCTACGCCCCGGACGGCATCATCCTGTCCCCGGTGAGCTTCGACTCCGTCTTCCAGCAGCACGCCCTGTACTTCTACGACCCGACGTTCCGGTTCCTCGTGCCCGACGAGCGCTGGTTCCTCGCCCGCTCGTCCACCAGCACCCGCATCGCCAGCGCGCTGATGGCCGGTCCCGCCGACTGGCTGAAGGGCGCCGTGGTCTCGTCGTTCCCCGAGGGCACCCAGCTCTCCCTGAACGCGGTCACCATCGACAGCGGCACAGCACTCGTCGACCTGTCCAGCGACGCCCTGCGCGCCAGCACCGTCGATCGCGTCCGGATGCGCGAGCAGCTGAGCAAGTCGCTCGCCTCGGTCGCCACCATCTCGTCGGTGTCGATGACCATCGAGGGCGCGAGCCTGTCCGTCCCGGACTCGAGCGGGGCGAACGCGCAGCAGAACCCGGACGTCGACCCCCGCCCCCTCGTCGACGAGGACGGTGTGGTCGGCTACGCGGCCTCGGGCACCGGCAAGGTCTCGAAGCTCGGCGGCGGCGTCGGCGACACCGTGGCCGGCCTCGACCCGACGTCGATCTCGCTGTCCGCCTCCGGCACCACGGCCGCCGTCGGCAACCGCGACGGTGCCGTCGTCGTCCGCGGCGACGACCACCTGCGCGTCGACGCCCGCGAGGACCTCGTCGCCCCCGCGATCGACGACCTCGGGTTCGTCTGGGTCGGCCAGTCCTCGGACACCCGCCGGATCACCGCCTACGGCCTCGGCGGCGACCCGCACCAGGTCGCGACGACGTTGCCGCGCGGCGACCTCGTGTCGTTCCAGGTGTCCCGCGACTCGACCCGGGCACTCGCCCTGATCCAGACCGCCGACGGTCCCGGCCTGTACGTGATGGCGATCATCCGCGGGTCCGACCGCTCCCCGACGTCGTTCGGCGCAGCCGTCCGCGTGCAGGCGGCCACCGGCGACGCCGTCGGGGCGACGTGGGTGAGCGACACCGACGTGGCGTCGGTCGGGCAGACCACGGCCGGACCGAACGTCGTCCGGACCACCATCGGCGGGCAGTCGAGCACCCTGCCGAAGCCCGACGGCCGGGCGACCTCGATCAGCGGCGGGAGCGGTGGTGCGCTGTTCCTCCGGATGTCGAGCGGGTCGGTGTTGCAGTCGACCGGCGGCGGTTGGGACACCACCGGCGTGACCGCGGACGTGCTCGGCGTCCAGCGCTGACGCCGCGGTCACCCCTCCACACCCACCCCGGCCGGGAGGCCCGTCCACCGTCCGCACCGTCGGCCCACGACCGCCGTCCGGTCGCCACCACACTCGTCGTATGCGCACCGAGGACCCGCTCACCGAGGACCGGTCCACGGTGGACCCGCTCACGCCGTGGCGTGACGCGGCGCTCGCGGTGCTCGGCCTGTTCCTGCCGGTGGAGTGCCTGGGCTGCGGACGCCCGGACCGTGCGCTCTGCCGGGCCTGCCGCGCCGCCCTGGCCGCGCGCCCGCGCCGGGTCCGGCTCGTCGCGGGCGTGCGGCTCGACGCCGCCTTCGAGTACGAGGGACTCGTCCGGACCCTGCTGCTCGAGCTGAAGCTCCGCGGTCGGGTGGACGTCGCACGGCCGCTCGGCGCCCGGTTCGGCTCGCTCGTGGGTGTCGCGCTCGCCGAGGCTCCGGTCAGTGCGGTCGTGCTGCGGATCCCACCGTCACGGGCGGGGGCACGGCGTCGGGGGTTCGACCCCGTGGTGCTGCTGCTCGCCCGCGGCGGCGTCCGTGGCACCGGGAGGCTCCGACGGGCGCGGGTCCGGGGTGGACCGGCGAGCGGGGGACCGGGGCAGAAGGAACGGACGGCGATCGAGCGGGTCGCCGCGACCGTCGGCACGCTGCGGGCGCGCGGGGTCGACGGGCGGGACGTGGTGCTCGTGGACGACGTCGTGACGACCGGCGTCACGATGGCCGAGGGCGTGCGGGCGGTCCGCGCCGCGGGCGGGCGGGTCGTCCGGTGCGTGGCCGTCGCGAGCGTCGAGGACTGACGGCTCGGTGAACACCGGGTGACCGCTGTGCGTCCGGTGGGTGTCCGGCGGACTCGCCGACGCACCGTGACGGGGGACCTGCGGCGGGTCTAGCCTCGCGGCAAGGCGTTCGGGTTCGCCGGATGGAGGCGACGCGCCGAAGCTCGATGGGAGCCGCGACATGGACGTGACGATCACAGGCCGGAACGTCGGGGTCACCGACCGATTCCGCACCTACGTCGAACAGAAGTCCGAGAAGATCGACGTGCTCGCTGACCGTGCGCTCGCCTTCGAGGTGCGCATCAGCCGCCACCACGAGAAGTCGGGCGGCAGCCAGGGCGAGGACCGCATCGAGCTGACGCTCATCGGTCCCGGCCCCCTCGTGCGGGCGGAGTCCGCGGCGTCCGACAAGTACGCCGCCTTCGACCTCGCCTTCGCCCGCATCATGGAACGGCTGCGTCGTGCTCGTGACCGGCGCAAGGTGCACCGCGGTCGTCACCGCCCGACCTCGGTGGCCGAGGCTGCCGGCAGTGGCTTCGACGGCATGGGGGTGGTCCCCGCTGACGGCCGCCTCATCGAGGACGTGGCCACCGGCGCGGTCCCGGTCGTCGACGCCGACGCACCGGAGGACGAGGACGACGAGGTCTACAGCCCCGTGGTCATCCGGCACAAGGTCTTCGAGGCCGCCCCGATGACCGTCGACGACGCCCTGTACTTCATGGAGCTCGTCGGACACGACTTCTACCTGTTCGTGGACGCCGAGACCCACCGCCCGAGCGTCGTCTACCGACGCAAGGGCTGGGACTACGGCGTGATCGGCATCGACGACCAGACCGGTGCCACGGCTTCGGTGGACGCCGAGCCGGCCGCAGCGCTCGCCTGACGCGATCGCTCCGGACACCGTCCGACCCGTGTGTGCGCGGTCCGTTCGCGGGCCGCGCACACCGCTGCCCCCACACCGGCGCCCCTCACAGCGCACGGCACCGGGGGGTTGCTAGCATGACTGGTCGATCGGGCGCGCAGGTCGCGCACGACGACCCCGTAAGGAGCTCACGTGGCAAACGTGCTGGAGAAGGTCCTCCGCATCGGCGAAGGACGCACCGTCCGCCGGCTGAAGGCGTACGCCTCGGCGATCAACGACCTCGAGGACGACTTCTCGAGCCTCACCGACGAGGAACTCCAGGACGAGACGAAGGAACTGCGCGAGCGGTACGCCAACGGCGAGACCCTCGACGACCTGCTCCCCGAGGCGTTCGCCGCCGTGCGGGAAGCAGCGAAGCGCACCCTCGGCATGCGGCACTTCGACGTGCAGCTCATGGGCGGGGCGGCCCTGCACCTCGGCAACATCGCCGAGATGAAGACCGGTGAGGGCAAGACCCTCGTCGCGACGACGGCGGCGTACCTCAACGCGATCCCGTCGCGCGGCGTGCACGTCATCACGGTCAACGACTACCTGGCGTCGTACCAGTCCGAGATCATGGGTCGCGTCTTCCGCGCCCTCGGCATGACGACCGGCTGCATCATCGCCAACCAGACGCCGGCGGAGCGCCGCGAGCAGTACGCCGCGGACATCACGTACGGCACGAACAACGAGTTCGGCTTCGACTACCTGCGCGACAACATGGCGTGGCAGGCCTCCGACATGGTGCAGCGCGGCCACTTCTTCGCCGTCGTCGACGAGGTCGACTCGATCCTCATCGACGAAGCGCGCACGCCGCTCATCATCTCCGGCCCGTCCTCGGGCGAGGCCAACCGGTGGTTCACGGAGTTCGCCTCCATCGCCAAGCGCCTGACCCCGGGCGAGGACTACGAGGTCGACGAGAAGAAGCGCACCGTCGGCGTGCTCGAGCCCGGCATCGAGAAGGTCGAGGACTACCTCGGCATCGACAACCTGTACGAGTCGGCGAACACCCCGCTCATCTCGTTCCTCAACAACTCCATCAAGGC
The DNA here is from genome assembly GCF_015350945.1 of Curtobacterium sp. VKM Ac-2884. Classification (NCBI taxonomy): domain Bacteria; kingdom Bacillati; phylum Actinomycetota; class Actinomycetes; order Micrococcales; family Microbacteriaceae; genus Curtobacterium; species Curtobacterium sp. VKM Ac-2884. The sequence continues at coordinate 40,136 of NZ_JADKSA010000001.1, read as the reverse complement.
CGTTGCCCTGTTCAAGCGCGACAAGGACTACGTCGTGATGAACGGCGAGGTGCTCATCGTCGACGAGCACACCGGCCGCATCCTGATGGGCCGTCGCTACAACGAGGGCATCCACCAGGCGATCGAGGCGAAGGAGAACGTCGAGGTCAAGGCGGAGAACCAGACCCTCGCCACGGTCACGCTGCAGAACTACTTCCGGCTGTACCAGAAGCTCTCCGGCATGACCGGTACCGCCGAGACCGAAGCGGCCGAGTTCATGTCCACCTACAAGCTCGGCGTGGTCCCGATCCCGACGAACAAGCCGATGCAGCGCATCGACCAGACCGACCTGGTCTACAAGAACGAGAAGTCGAAGTTCGAGCAGGTCGCCGAGGACATCGCCGAGCGCCACGAGCAGGGCCAGCCCGTCCTCGTCGGCACCACGAGCGTCGAGAAGTCCGAGTACCTGTCGAAGCTCCTCGCCAAGAAGGGCGTGAAGCACGAGGTCCTCAACGCGAAGAACCACGCGCGTGAAGCCGCGATCGTCGCCCAGGCCGGTCGCCTCGGCGCCGTCACCGTCGCGACGAACATGGCCGGCCGAGGCACCGACATCATGCTCGGTGGCAACTCCGAGTTCCTCGCGGTGCAGGAGATGCACGCCAAGGGCCTGTCTCCGACCGAGACCCCCGACGAGTACGAGGCCGAGTGGGACGAGGTCTTCGCCCGTGTCAAGGCCGAGGTCGAGGTCGAGGGCGACAAGGTCCGCGAGGCCGGTGGGCTCTACGTCCTCGGCACCGAGCGCCATGAGTCGCGCCGCATCGACAACCAGCTGCGCGGTCGTTCCGGCCGTCAGGGTGACCCGGGCGAGAGCCGCTTCTACCTGTCGCTCACCGACGACCTCATGCGCCTGTTCAACTCCGGTGCCGCCGAGAGCCTCATGGGCCGCTCGAACGTGCCGGACGACCTGGCGATCGAGAACAAGCTCGTCGGCCGTGCGATCCGTTCCGCCCAGGCACAGGTCGAGGGCCGGAACGCCGAGATCCGCAAGAACGTCCTGAAGTACGACGACGTCCTGAACCGGCAGCGCGAGGCGATCTACAGCGACCGCCGCCACATCCTCGAGGGCGACGACCTGCACGACCGCGCGCAGTCGTTCCTCAAGGCCGTCATCGACGACGTGATCGACACCCACACCGGCGAGGGCTCGCCGGACGACTGGGACCTCGACGCCATGTGGACCGAGCTCGGCACGCTCTACCCGATCTCCATCTCCATCGACGAGGTCATCACCGAGGCCGGCTCGAAGGGCAAGGCATCGCGTGACTTCCTCGGCCGTGAGATCCTCTCCGACGCCAAGCTGGCGTACTCCACGCGTGAGGAGCTCCTCGGCGACGAGGCGATGCGCGAGCTCGAGCGTCGTGTCGTCCTGTCGGTGATCGACCGCCGCTGGCGCGACCACCTGTACGAGATGGACTACCTCAAGGACGGCATCGGCCTCCGCGCGATGGCGCAGCGTGACCCGCTCGTCGAGTACCAGCGCGAGGGCTACGCGCTGTTCCAGACGATGATGGGCCAGATCCGCGAGGAGTCGGTCGGCTACCTGTTCAACCTCGAGGTCCAGGTGCAGTCCGACGGCGAGAACGCCGTCATCGAGGCCAAGGGTCTCGGCGAGGACGAGGTCTCCGGCCTCGAGTACTCGGCGCCGTCGATCGACGGTGAGGTCGAGGTGCGCGACGAGAAGGGCCGGCTCGAGCAGGCCGCCACGGCGCGTGCGCAGCAGGCCCAGGCCGAGGCCGAGGCGGCTGCCGAGCCCGAGCAGGGCTCCGCGTTCGGCAACGCGGCCACGGCTTCCGGCCAGGCCGCCGCGGCCGGCAACCGCGCCGAGCGTCGTCAGGCGTCGAAGAAGAACTAGCGTCCGGCGCGAGAGCGCATCGTGAGCAGAAATGGTCGGGTCCCGCGTCGGGACCCGACCTTTTCTGCTCACCAAGCGCACCACGTGCGCCGACGGCGGACGGCTACAGGACGCCGATCGCGGTCGCCCGCCACCTGCCGTCCCGCGTCTCCAACCGCATCGCCACGGCGCGTGCATGACTGCGCGTGTGCACGACGACCGTGGCCTCGGCGACGCCGTCCGCCGGTCGGCAGACGAGCACGCTGCCGACCCGCAGCACCGCTCGGCTCCGCGACCGACGGCGCACCGAGCGGGCGTGCGCGGCCACGGCTGCACGGTGCTGCAGGTGTCGGTGCACGTCGTCGGTGATCCAGCGGGCGATGCTGTCGACCTCGCGGGCCCCGGTCAGGACCTCGGCGACGCACAGTCCCAGGGCGCGTGCGGTGTCCGCTGGGTCCGGTGGACCGCTCGCTGGTTCCTCGACCGGCTCTGGTTCGACGATCGTGAGCGGCGGCGAGTGCGCCGTCGTCGTCGTGTGGTCGATCCGGCGTGCCTGCTCCGCCACCCCTGCCCCTTCCGTTGCTGGAGCGAGCGTATGGGGCGTGCAACATGAGAAATACAAAGCTGATGGACCTGTGGAGAGGACGACGTTCTCCACAAGTCGGCGCACCTAGACTGGCGGGGTGTCGACCCTCAGTGACCTCGTCCTCGCGCAAGGCCGTTCCTCCGAAGCCGACGTGGAGTGGCTCCACCTGCTCGTGGGGGACTGGCAGCTCCTCGCCGACCTGTCCTTCGCCGACATGGTCCTGTGGGTGCCGACTGCCGAGGACGGCTCGTTCGTCGCCGTGGCACACGCCCGACCGAGCTCCGCGGCCACGCTGTTCTACCGTGACATCGTCGGGCAGGAGATCCGCGAGGAGTGGCGCGGTCAGGTGACCGAGAGCTTCGCCGGCGCCCGCGTCGTCGACTCGGCCGAGCCCGACTGGTACGAGGACACCCCCACCCGGGTCCGCGCGATCCCGGTCCTCCGGCGCCTCAGCGCCAAGAGTGCGCAGACCACCGAGCGACCGATCGCCGTCGTCACGCGGCACTCCAACCAGGACGAGATGCGGACGCCGAGCCGCCAGGAGCTGAACTTCACCGCGAGTGCGAACGACCTGTTCGGCATGATCGCGACGGGTGACTTCCCGGACCTCGGCGCACCGGCCGGTCCGCGCCGCGGGGCGCCGCGCGCCAGCGACGGTCTGCTGCGCCTCGACACCGCCGGCATCGTGACGTTCGCCAGCCCGAACGGCCTGAGCGCCTTCAACCGGATGGGCTTCGAGGGGGAACTCGAGCGCAAGTCCCTCGCTGAGGTCACCACCGAGCTCATCGGCGCGCAGCTCGATGTCGACGAGTCCCTGCCCCTCGTCGTCACCGGTCGCGCTCCGTGGCGGGCCGACATCGAGTCGAAGGGCGTGACGGTGTCGCTGCGGTCGATCCCGCTCCGCGACCACGGCGACCGCATCGGTGCGATCGTGCTCTGCCGCGACGTGTCCGAGCTCCGGCACCAGGAGCGCGAGCTCATCACCAAGGACGCGACGATCCGCGAGATCCACCACCGCGTCAAGAACAACCTGCAGACGGTGGCGTCGTTGCTGCGCATCCAGGCTCGCCGGACGCACTCCGACGAGGCACGTACGTCGCTGCAGAACGCCATGCGCCGCGTGGCAGCCATCGCCGTCGTGCACGACACGTTGTCGAGCGGCCTGAGCCAGACGGTCGACTTCGACGACGTCTTCGACTCGGTGCTCAAGCTCGTCACCGAGGTCGCCGCGTCGCACAACACGACCGTGCACCCGAAGAAGACCGGCGAGTTCGGCGTCCTGCCGTCCGAGGCCGCCACGCCGCTCGCCCTCGGGCTCACCGAGCTCGTCACGAACGCCGTCGAGCACGGGTTGGACGGCCGCGACGGTGAGGTCGAGATCGTCGCCCGCCGGTTCGACGACCACCTGGAGATCGAGGTCCGTGACAACGGCGTGGGCCTGCCCGAGGGGAAGGTGGGGTCGGGTCTCGGCACCCAGATCGTCCGCACGCTCATCCAGGGTGAGCTCGGCGGCACCATCGACTGGCACACCCTGACCGGCAGCGGCACCGAGGTGACGATCACCATCCCGTTCCGCTGGCTGACCGCTCCCGCCTAGCCCCTGCGCCGCGCTGTGACGCCGCGCCCGCGGGAGTGGCGCGTCGGGTTCGCGCCCGCTCACGGGCATCGCGCCCCGGCTCTTCGGGGCGCAATGCCCCTGCGGGGGCGCGCACGGGCGCCCGCTTCGGCGGGGCACCCGCCTCCGCGCCCGCTCGTGAGGTTCCGAGATCTGCGCATCTCGGCGGGCGATCGCGCGTGTTGTGGAACCTCGACGGTCGGCGCGCGGCAGGTTGTGGAACCCCGAGGACCAGCGCACGGCGTGCCGCCCCGCCCCGCGCCACGGTCGCTGCCGCCCACACGCACGACGACGCCCGCCGCCCCCGAAGGGACGACGGGCGTCGGTGTGTCCTGCGGGAACCGGCCCGGGTCAGGAAGCGCGGCGGGCGCGGGCGGCGCGACGCTTCAGCGCACGACGCTCGTCCTCGCTGAGGCCACCCCAGACACCGGAGTCCTGGTTGTTCTCGAGGGCGTACTGCAGGCACATCTCGGTGACCGTGCAGCGCGCACAGACCGACTTGGCCTTCTCGATCTGATCGACGGCGGGCCCGGTGTTCCCGACGGGGAAGAAGAGCTCGGGGTCCGCGGTGAGGCAAGCTGCCTTGTCACGCCAGTCCATGTGTGGTGCTCCTTGATGTCGATGCTCGAACGGCAGGCCGGGGCCGGGGTTCGGGGGATCGGAACGCTGACCATGCATGAGGCATGAGGGGACAACTGTGGGGAGGAGTCCGCTGGAAGCGAGTCTGACGCCCGCGTGACGCTCGGGGGAGGAGCGACGAACCACGGGAGACGCACACCACATCGTGCCGTCCAAACGACCTCGAATATCGTTCCATACTGGTAGGGGCAAATCAAGGGTTCCGATGCTGGAGGATCACTGTGCACGATGACGACCCGACCGCGGTCGACCGTCCTGAGCGACGCTCACGCGCGCTGATCGGCCTGCTGGTGGTGGTCGGCCTGGAGTTCGCGGCGCTCGTGGTGGTCACGGTCGTCCTGGTCGTCGAGCTGATCGTCGCGCCGGCGTCCAGCCTGGCCTCCGGGATCGCGCTGACGATCCTGTCGGCCGTCGCGGCGCTCTGGCTCGGTGCGCTCCTGAACGGCCTGTGGAAGCGTCGCGCCTGGGTGCGCTCGGGGATCATCGTCTGGCAGGTCCTGCAGGGTGCGATCGCGATCGGCGCGTTCCAGGGTGTCTTCCGCGAGCCGGCGGTCGGCTGGGTCCTGCTGATCCCCGCCCTGCTCGGCATCACGTTCGTGCTGTCGCGGTCGGTGACGGCCGCGCTCGCGCGTCCCGTGGAGTAGACGCGACCGACAGACGGACGGGAGGCGCGGTGCCAGCTGGCGCCGCGCCTCCCGTCTCGCTGTGGTCCGGTCCTCAGACCAGGCCGAGCTTCTTCCGCAGGCTCGCCACGTGTCCGGTCGCCTTGACGTTGTAGAGCGGCAGCTGCACGCTGCCGTCCTCGTCGACCACGATCGTGGAGCGGATCGTGCCGGTCACGATCTTGCCGTAGTTGTTCTTCTCGCCCCACGCGGCGTAGGCCTTGTGCACCGCCAGGTCGGGGTCGCTCAGCAGCGGGAACGTGAGTGCCTGCTCGTGCTGGAAGGTCTTGAGCTTCGCCTGCTCGTCCTTCGAGACGCCGAGGACCTCGTAGCCGGCTGCCTGCAGTGACGACATGTTGTCGCGGAAGTCGCAGGCCTCGGTGGTGCAACCGGGGGTGGACGCGGCCGGGTAGAAGTACACGATGACCTTCTTGCCCCGCAGTGCGGCGAGCGAGTGTTCGACGCCGTCCTGGTCCGGCAGCGTGAAGTCGGGGGCGGTGTCGCCGGCGGCGAGACGGTCGGTCATGGTGCTCCTGTTCGCTTGGTGCCCACGAGTGGTCGTGAGGGCGCAGAACCCATGCTATTGTTGATTCCCGTTGCGGCACGGAAGCCGGAACATGCACCTCTAGCTCAATTGGCAGAGCAACTGACTCTTAATCAGTGGGTTCTCGGTTCAAGTCCGAGGGGGTGCACCACGACCACGAAGGCCCCGACTCATCGAGTCGGGGCCTTCGTGCGTTCCGGGCGTGTGCACGCGTTCCGAACGGGACACGCCCGAGGTGCTTCCGGCGGTCGGATTCAGTCGGCGGCGACGTCGACGATCCGTTCCGGGCCGACGACGAGGTCGACGGCGCCGGCGGAGGCCGCTGCGAGGTCCGCGGTCAGGATCGCGAGCGCGTCGGCGGGCACCCAGGCCTCGAACGTCGCCGCGCGCCCGTAGACCGTCGCACCGAGGGCCGCGTGGTGGTGGCGGACCCAGTCGCGCAGGACGTTGTCGAGCCGGCCGGCCTCGGCGTGCGGGGCGTCGAAGTGCACCTGCGTGAGCGCCTCGCGTCGGACGAGCGCGGCGGTGTCGAGGGCCTCGGAGACCGAGGTCGAGTAGGCGCGGACGAGTCCGCCGGCGCCGAGCTTCACGCCGCCGAAGTAGCGCGTCACGACGGCGACCACGTCGGTGAGGTCGCGGCGGCGGAGCACCTCGAGCATCGGCACGCCAGCCGTACCCGACGGTTCTCCGTCGTCCGACGACCGGGCCTGGTCGCCGAGGGTGCCGGTGACCATCGCGGTGCAGTTGTGCCGGGCGTCCCAGTGGCGGCGTTTCACCTCGGCGATGACCCGTTCGGCGTCCGCGACGTCCGACACGGGGGTGACCGTGGTGATGAACCGCGACTTCGTGATGACGATCTCGTGCTCGACCGGCTCGGCGATCGTCGCGGGGAAGCTGCGGGCCATGCCCACGAGGCTAACGGCGTGCACCGTGTCCGCCGCGCTACGATGTCGTGCACGCACGGCTGGGGAGGAGTCCGACATGGAGACCGGTGATCCGAGGGGCGGGGTCCTGGACGCCGCCGAACTCGCACGGCGCATCAACCTGCTGCTCGACTTCGAGGAGTCCCAGCGTGGTGCTCCGGTGCCGTTCGCCTCGATCGAGGAGTACGTCGCCGCCCGCGGCGGTTCGCTCTCGCGGGCGAAGTGGACCTACATGCTCTCCGGCGACGGCCGACGCAACCGCGACACCGAGCTCCTGCGGCTGCTCGCCGGGTTCTTCGAGGTCGACGAGCGCTTCCTGCTCGAGGACAGCGACGTCCCCGAGCGCATCGGCGCCCAGCTCGCCCTCGTCCGCTCCCTGCGTTCCGCCCGCGTGAGCGGGTTCGCTGCACGCACCTTCCCCGGCGAGCTCTCACCCGACGCGCTGCGGCGCATCGCCGAGGTGCTCGAGGAGGAATCACAGCGCGGGAGCGTGGCGTGACCGACCCGCTGCTCGAGTCCTTCTGGGCACGCGGTGCGGTCGAGGAGTGGTCCGACGTCGACCAGGCCGTCGCAGCCGCAGCCGTCGTCGTGGACAAGCCCATCGTCGTCCGCGAAGAGGCGTTCCTGGCGACGGAACCCGTGTGCGGCTTCGTCGCGACGCTCGAGCACGCCCACCTGATCATGATCTCGCCGACCGCGTCGCGGACCTTCCGGGCGTTCGTCATCGGCCACGAGCTCGGCCACGTCCTGCACCGGCACCAGGAGCACGCGCCCCAGTCGGCCTACATCCGCGACGTCATCCCGGACCTGCCCGAGTACAAGGTCGAGCGGGCGCTGGCGCGGGGGATGTTCTCGAACGCGTACGAGCACGAGGCCGAGGTCTTCGCCGACGCGCTCGCGACGCTCATCCGGCGGCACCGCGGCCGCCCGAGCGCCTTCCGCGGGGTCTTCGGGTGATCGTCGCCGTCGTCCAGGCGGTGCTGCTCATCGCCGGGACGATCGCGCTCTTCGTCCTGCAACGCGGGCAGGACCGGACCCTGGCGGTGACCTTCCTGCTGTTCGCCGGCACCATCGTCACGAACGTCGATCCGCTGTACCGGTGGCTCGACCCACTGCTCGGTGGCTTCAACGTGGTCACCGTGGTCAGCGACTGCCTGATGGTCGCCGGTACGAGCACGCTGCTCTGGGGCGTGGCGAAGGCGGTCGGGGCAGCCCGGCCGTGGCTCCGGAACGCGATCGTGGTGTCGTGCGCCGCGGTGGTGGTCGTGGTGGTCGTCGCCTTCTCGGTGCTGGACAAGCCCGCCACCACGACGACGTTCATGCTCGACGCCGGGTCGCACCCGGCCGCGACCGTCTACTCGATCGCGCAGACGGTGTACCTCGGGGTGGCGCTCGGCGCGACGGGCCTCATCTGCGTCCTCCGCCTGCGCGAGGCCCGGACGACGACGGACCTGGTCGGGCTGTGGGTCCTCGTGCTCGGCGGCGTGCTGGGGGTCGTCCGGATGGTCGTCGTCGTGGTCATGGACCTGGCGCACGTCACGGGGGACCTCGACCGGATGCGCTCCCTCGCGCTGCCGTACGACGTCACGACGCCCGGCGCCGTGATCTGCGTCTCGACGGGGATGCTGCTGCTCGTCGTCGGACACCGGGTCTCGCGACGTCGGCGCACCCGTCGGGTCGACGCGGCGCTGCGACGTCTCGCGCCGCTGCACGCGCGGATCGGTGCCGACAACGCCTACCCGTCGACCGAGGATCCCGCCACGCGGTTGAGCCGCGCGATCGTCGAGGTCAACGACGGGCTCCGGCGGACGCGTGCGCCGTTGACCGATGCCGAGCGAGCCGTCCTCGCCGAGGCCGAGTCGGCGCTCGACTCCGCGTAGCCCGAAGGGGTGGCTCGACGGTCTCCCGACGCCCGTGTAGGGTTTGTAGCAAGTGCTACAGAAAGTGTGGCTCGTCGGTGGGACTCGGCCGCGTTGGGGGCGGCCGAGCACCACCGACACTCGTTGTCTAGACTCGGACGGTGCTCGTCTTCGCCGCAGTCGTCCTGTTCATCGGTGCCGTCTTCAACGTCGTCACCTGGCCGCGCTTCTTCCAGCGCGTCGCGAAGGACACCCGCGCGCGGGACGCCGCGGGCAAGCCGACGACGTTCTACACGGTGCACCTCGTGCTGCTGCTCATCGCGCTCGCCATCGCCGTGGCCGCGGTCGTCGCCGGGATCCTGCTGCTGGTCTGAGCCGTCCGCCGTCGGGCGTCGCTTCAGCGCTGCTTCAGGGCGGCACGGCAGGATCGTCGCCATGCGTGTCCTGGTGGTCGATGACGAGGTGCGGCTCGCCGACGGCGTCCGTCGCGGCCTCGAGGCCGAGGGGTGGGCGGTCGACGTCGCCCACGACGGCGTCGACGGCCTGTGGCACGCCCGGGAGTTCCAGTACGACGCGATCGTCCTCGACCTGATGATGCCGGGGATGAGCGGATGGGCGGTCTGCGCCCAGCTCCGGGCCGACCAGGACTGGACGCCGGTGCTCATGCTCACCGCCAAGGACGGCGAGTGGGACCAGGTCGAGGCCCTCGACGCCGGCGCCGACGACTACGTCACGAAGCCCTTCTCACACCCGGTCCTCGTCGCCCGGCTGCGCGCGCTCGTCCGCCGTGGTGCGCGGGAACGCCCGGCGGTGCTGACCCTCGGCGACCTGGTGGTCGACCCGGCCGCTCGGACGGTGACGCGTGCCGGGACCCCCGTCGACCTGACGAGCCGGGAGTTCGCGGTGCTCGAGTACCTCGCGCGGCGCCCCGGGCAGGTGTGCTCGAAGCGCGAGGTGATCGAGAACGTCTGGGACGTCGACTTCGAGGGCGACCCGAACATCGTCGAGGTGTACGTCGGGCACCTCCGGCGCAAGCTCGACCGGCCGTTCGGACGGACGTCACTCGAGACCGTCCGCGGTGCGGGCTACCGACTGGCGGCCGACGGTGGCTGACCGGGGGACGGGGCGCACGCGCCGCTTCCGGTCGGTGCGCGCGCGGACCACGCTCGGCGCCGGCGTGGTCGTGCTCGCCGCCCTGGTCGTCGGTGCCGTGGGGTTCGTCGTGGTGCTCCGCCTGGTGCTGCTCGACGGGGTGCGGACGTCCGCCGAGGCCGGACTCGAACAGGTGTCGTCACGGGTCGAGTCCGACGGTGCCGGTGCGGTGACCGACTACGAGGACGTGCTGGTGCAGGTGGTCGGTGCCGGCGGCTCGGTCCTCGCACACGGTGAGGACGCCGACGCTCCGGCCCTGCCGACCGCCGACGAGTCCCGGTGGTCGCACGACGGCGAACGCTGGTTGCTCGTCGCCGACGACGTCGACCTGCCCGGTGGGGGTGAGGCGACCCTGGTGTACGGCGTCGCCCTCGAGCAGACCGACACGGCCATCCGGACCGCCGTGGTGCTCCTCGCCGTCGGGGTGCCGGTGCTCGTCCTCGTGCTCGGGGTCGTGACCTGGTCCGTGACCGGGCGGTCGTTGCGGCCGGTCGAACGGATGCGCACCGAGGTCGAGACGATTCGTGCCGCGCAGCCCGATGCCCGCGTGGTCGTGCCGGACACCGGCGACGAGATCGCCCGGCTCGCGACGACCATGAACGCCATGCTCGACCGGCTCGACCGATCCGCGGCGGGGCAGCGGCAGTTCGTGTCCGACGCCTCGCACGAGCTGCGGTCGCCGATCGCGTCCCTCCGTCAGCACGCCGAGGTCGCCGTCGCGTACCCGGACCGGACGGACGTCGCCGAGTTCTCCGACGTCGTGCGGTCCGAGGCCGTGCGCCTGCAGGACCTCGTCACCGGGCTGCTCGAGCTGTCACGGCTCGACGAGGGCGGCGCGGGTGTTCGTCGTCCCGTGGACCTCGACGACCTCGCCCTCGAGGCCGTCGCGCGGGCGCGGGCCCGGGTGCCGGGTGGTGCGACCGGCGACCGTGCGATCCGGGTCGACGGTTCTGGGATCTCCGCCGCACGCGTGCTCGGCGACGAACGGCTCCTCACCGGCGTGGTCCGGAACCTCGTCGACAACGCCGTCCGGCACGCCACGTCGCGCGTCGCGGTGGCCCTGGTCGAGCAGGACGGCGCCGCGGAGCTGACCGTGGACGACGACGGCTCCGGGATCCCGGCGGCCGAGCGCGACCGGGTGTTCGAGCGGTTCGTCCGGCTCGACGAGGCCCGCAGCCGCGACGCCGGTGGTGCCGGCCTCGGTCTGGCGATCGTGCGGGACGCCGTCCGGGCGCACGGCGGCGAGGCGACGGTGGCGGACTCGCCGCTCGGCGGGGCGCGGTTCGTCGTGCGCATCGCACTCGGCGGCTGAACAGGCGGCTGAACAGGCGGCTTCAGGTCTGCTTCAGCACCCCGCCGACATGCTCGTCCCATGACCTTCCGCACCCAGCTCCAGAAGCCCTCTGCCCGCCGCATCGCCGCCCTCGCCGCCTTGCCCGTCGTGGCCGCGCTCGCCCTCACCGGCTGCTCCACCGACGGGTCGTCCGACTCGGCGGCATCGTCCTCGAGCGGGTCGGCCGCGACGGACGCCACCACCGGCACGTCGGGTGGCGCGTCCGCGACCGCCGCCTCGGCCACGTCGAACGACGCCCTGCTGGCCGCCGTCGCGACCGCACGCAAGAGCGTCGGCTCCGGCACCGTCATCTCGGTCGAGCAGGAGCAGCGTGGCAGCGCGTACGAGGTCCTCGTCGTGACGAAGGACGGCACCGAGCACGAGGTGCACACCGACGCCGCCGGCACCGGGGTGACGGGTACCCCGCAGACCGAGACCGCCGACACCGACGACCGTGCCGAGCACGACCGGTTCGTCGCAGCGGCGGACCTCGACGTCAGCAAGGCCGTCAGCGCCTTCGAGGACCTGCACGCCGGGTCGATCACCGAGCTCGGCCTCGACGACCACCTCGGCACGGTGGTCTGGGAGGGTGACGTCGTCGACGGATCCGGCACCAAGCACAGCGTCCGGATCGACGCCGGCTCCGGCGACGTCGTCACCGACCAGGTCGACACCGACGACTGACCCGGCGACCGGCCCGGCGGCCGGCCCGGCGGCCGGCCCGGCGGCCGGCCCGGCGGCCGGCCCGGCGGCCGGCCCGGCGGCCGACCTGGCCGACGTCGGCGGTCAGCGGTAGACCTGGGGCATCCGACCTGGGCGTCGGCGACCTCGGGAGACACCATGACGGACCAGACCCCTCGCACCTACCCGCAGGGCGTGCCGAGCTGGATCGACGGACGACACCCGGACCCGGACGCCGCCCAGGCGTTCTACGGCGGTCTGTTCGGCTGGGACTTCGAGGAGCGCCTGCCGCCCGGCGCCCCCGGCTCGTACCGGATCGTGAGCATCGACGGACGCGAGGTCGGCGCGATCGCCTCGGGTGACGAGCCGGCGTCGTGGACGACGTACATCGCCGTGGACGACGCCGACGCGGTGGCCGCTCGGGTCGTCGAGCTCGGTGGCACCGCCACTCCGGCGGAGGACGCCGGGCCGGGTGGCGCCGCGGGCCGCAGCGTCGACTGCGTCGATCCGCGCGGTGCAGCGTTCGGACTCTGGCAGGCGCGCGACCGGCTCGGGTCGCAGCACATCAACGCCCCCGGCGGCTGGGTCTTCAGCGACCTCCGCTCGACCGAGCCGGAGCAGGCGATCTCGTTCTACGAGCAGCTGTTCGGCTGGCGGGTCTCCGGCATCGAGGAGGGCCCGAGCGCCATGGTCCGGCTGCCCGGCTACGGGGAACACCTCGCGGCCACCTCCGACCCCGACATCCGCGAACGGCAGGTCGGCGCACCGGAGGGCTTCGCGGACGTCATCGGCGCCCTCGCCCGACTCGACGACGGGCCGGACGACTGGCACGTGTCGTTCAGCGTGGCGGACCGTGACGCCGCCGCCGCACGGGCCGAGGAGCTCGGCGGAGCCGTGCTCGGCACCTGGCAGGGCCCGTGGACGCGTGCGGCCGAGCTGCGGGACCCGCAGGGCGCCGCGTTCCGCGTCACGCAGTTCGCCCCGGAGGGCGACGCCTGAGCGCAGCGCCCGTGGACCGTCAGCCGGTGGTGAGCGGCGGTCCGAGCACCTTCTGGATCGCCAGCGCGGCGAGCTGCTCGTCCGAGGTGTCGAGCAGCACGCGGAAGGTCTCCGGCGCCGTGACGAACTCGACGCAGACGGCGTCCTCGTCGCACGGTCCGAGCCGCCACCCCGACACCGCGTCCATCGGCACCGAGACCCGCGCCTCGCGCTCGTAGTCGGTCTCGGCCTCCAGGCGGTCGGGGAACACCCGCAGGCGTCCGTACGCGCCTCGCCAGCTCAGCTGGAGATCGAGGGTGGGGGGAACAGACGCAGGGGAGACAGAGCGGTCCGGCACCCGCCGATCGTACCGACGGGTGCCGGACCCACTGCACTCGGCGCGCGACGTGCTGCGCACCGGGGACAGATCAGACGGTGTCGTCGGACCCCTTGTGCTCGCCGCCGTCCTCGCCGTCGCGACGGACCTGGTTCGCCGGGTCACGGACACCGATCGGGTACGGACCGGTGACGCCCTGCCGGAGCGACGCAATGCGCAGGATGCGGTCGCGCTGCAGGAACCAGCCGACGACGAGCAGCGGGATGACGATCACGAGGGACGCGATCGTGTAGGTGCCGACCGGGTAGTCGATCGCCATCAGCACGATGACCGACGCCAGGAACGCCAGGGTGAGCCACGCGGTCACCGGGGCGCCGGGCAGCTTGAAGGACGGCTCCTTCGCCAGTCCCTGCTTCGCCCACGACCGGAGCCGCATCTGACAGAGGATGATCGTGCCCCACGCCGTGATGATGCCGAGGCTCGCGATGTTCAACGCGATCTCGAACGCCTGGCTCGGGACGAAGTAGTTCAGGACGACGCCGGCGACGGTGAAGCCGGCGGTGAGCAGGATGCCGGCGTACGGCACACCGCCCTTCGACATCTTGGTGGTCCACTTCGGTGCCGAACCGTTCATGCCCATCGAGTGCAGGGCGCGACCGGTCGAGTACAGACCGGCGTTGAGCGACGACAGTGCCGCCGTGAGCACCACGAAGTTCATGATGCCGCCGACGATCGACCCGACCTGCGGGTTGCCGAGCGACGAGAAGAACGTCACGAACGGGCTCTCGCCCTCCTTGTACGCCGTGTACGGCAGGAGCAGGGAGAGCAGGATGATCGACCCGACGTAGAAGACCGCGATGCGGAACACGACGGAGTTGATGGCGCGGGGGATGACCTTCTCGGTGTTCTGCGTCTCACCGGACGCGGTGCCGACGAGCTCGATCGCCGCGTACGCGAACACGACACCCTGGATCACGATGACCGCGGGGAGCAGCCCGTTCGGGAACAGTCCGCCGTTGTCGCCCCAGATCGAGAAGCCCGTGCGGACGGCTTCGCCGCCGGCCTCGACCGGGAACGCGAAGACGAGCCAGATGATCGCGACGACGAGGAACGCGACGAGTGCCGCGACCTTGATGAGCGCGAACCAGAACTCGAGTTCGCCGAACACCTTGACCGCGACCATGTTGGCGGCGAGCACGACGATCAGGGCGATCAACGCGAGGAGCCACTGCGGTGCGGCGGTGAACGCGGACCAGTACTGCAGGTAGATCGCGACGGCGGTGGTGTCGACGATCGAGGTCATCGCCCAGTTCAGGAAGTACATCCAGCCGGCGGCGTAGGCGAACTTCTCGCCGTAGAACTCACGTGCGTAGGAGATGAACGACCCTGACGACGGACGGTGCAGCACGAGCTCGCCGAGGGCGCGCAGGATGAAGAACGCGAAGATGCCGCAGATCAGGTAGGTCAGCGCGAGCGCGGGGCCCGCGGTGTGGAGTCGTCCACCCGCACCGAGGAAGAGTCCGGTGCCGATGGCCCCACCGATCGCGATCATCTGCAGCTGCCGGGGCTTCAGACCGTGCTGGTAGCCCTCTTGCTCGTGCGAGAAGTCGTTCGCCGGAGCACGGTTCACGCCCGTGTCGTTCTGCGCTGTCATGCGCGCCAACCTACATGCGGACGGAACCGGGGCGGCACACAAACCTCCGAACGAGCTGATCTGTAACAGGACGGTCACGATCGCGATCCCCATGTGCGTGGGCGACACGCCGACGACGGGGTACAGCGGTGCCGGGATTCCGGCGGACGTCGATTGTGATCGGGGGACAGGAGACCGTTAGGTTTGAACGTCCCCACAGGCCCGACGGCCGGGGGGCACGACGACCAGAACGCGTCCGCGGCCAGCAGCGCCGCAGCCGTACGGTCGGCCGGACCGGGACCGCCCCGAGCGTGGTCCCCGCGTGCGTGATCGCTCGCCCTGCGCCGTTGCGCGGGCTCGACGTGGCCGCGCGCACCGTCCCGGACGACCCGTTCGCAACCACACCGTCGCCGCACGTGCGCTCCGTCCGCCGTGGCGACGCGAGGAGCCCAGTTGTCCATCGCACCACCCCAGAGCCGGCACACCCCGTCGCCGGACCCCACCGGCTCGTCCCCGGACCCCATCAGCACGTCGCCGGCGGTCAGCGTCCGCGACGTCTACAAGGTGTTCGGCCGCCGACCCGCCGAGGCCGTCCGCCGCCTCGCCGCCGGTGCCACCCGCGACGAGGTCCGCGAGCAGGGATCCGCCGCGGTCATCGACGCGTCCTTCGACGTCCGACCCGGCGAGATCTTCGTCGTCATGGGGCTGTCCGGCTCCGGCAAGTCCACCCTCATCCGGATGCTCAACGGCCTGCTCGAGCCCACCGCCGGCAGCGTCGAGATCGGCGGCCGCACGGTCACCGGCGCGACGCCGAAGGGGATCCGCGACATCCGCCGGTCCAGCGTGTCGATGGTGTTCCAGCACTTCGCCCTGCTGCCGCACCGCACCGTGCTCGAGAACGTCGCGTACGGGCTCGAGGTGAACGGTGTCGACAAGGCCACTCGGCTCGCGAAGGCCCGTGAGGTCATCGACCTGGTCGGCCTCGACGTCTGGGCCGACGCGAAGCCCGACGAGCTGTCCGGCGGCATGCAACAGCGCGTCGGCATCGCCCGCGCCCTCGCCGCCGAGACCGACGTCCTGCTCATGGACGAGGCGTTCAGCGCGCTCGACCCGCTGATCCGCCGCGAGATGCAGGAGCAGCTCGTCGACCTGCAGCAGCGGCTCGGCAAGACCATCGTCTTCATCACGCACGACCTCAACGAGGCCATGTTCCTGGGGGACCGCATCGCCGTGATGCGCGACGGCCGGATCGTGCAGATCGGGTCGCCGGAGGACATCCTCACCGACCCGGCGAACGACTACGTCGCCCAGTTCGTGCAGGACGTCGACCGTGCCCGTGTGCTCACCGCCGCGAGCGTCATGGAACCGGCCCGCGCCACCGTCCCGCTGACCGTGGGTCCTCGTGGCGCACTGCGCACCATGCGCGACCTGCAGACGGCCGCGCTCTTCGTCACCGGTCGTGGCCGGAAGCTCGAGGGCTGGGTCCGCGACCGCCACGTGATGCGCCAGGTGAAGGCCGGCGACACGAACCTCGATGCCATCGTGAACACCGAGTACGCACGGGTCGCCCCCGACACGGCGCTGACCGACCTGTTCGAGCTCGCCGTCGAGTCGCCCCTGCCGATCGCCGTCGTCGACGACGAGCAGCGCCTGCTCGGTGTCGTGCCCCGCGTCACCCTGCTGGCCGCGCTCGGCAACGTGCCGACCGCGACGATGCCGATCCCGGTGCTCGAACCGGTCACCCGCATCTCCGACTCCGACATGGACTCGACCCTCGCCGCGACCGGCGAGACGCCCGCCCGCACCGGCGAGCCCGCCACCGAAGGAGACCACGCATGATCACCCCCGGTACCAACTCCTTCGGTGACTTCCACCTGCCCCTCGGCACCTGGGTCGCCGCGGTCGTCGACTGGATCACGACCTACCTGTCCGGCTTCTTCGACGTCGTCCGCTACGTGTTCACGTGGATGGACGCGTGGATGGAGTACTTCCTGTCCACCCCGCCGTTCTGGGTCGTCGTCGCGGTCCTCGTCGTGCTCGCGTTCCTGGCGAAGGGCTGGAAGCTCGCGCTCGGCGCTGCCATCGGTCTGCTGTTCATCGTCAGCGTCGGGCAGTGGACGAACGCGATGAACACGCTCGCGCTCGTCGTGGTCGCCGCCGGCCTGGCCGTCGTCCTCAGCATCCCGCTCGGGGTGTGGGCCGCCCGCTCCGACGCCGCAAGCCGGATCATCCGCCCGGTCCTGGACTTCATGCAGACGACCCCGGCGTTCGTCTACCTGATCCCGGCGCTGCTGCTGTTCCGCGTCGGCGTCGTCCCCGGCATCGTCGCGACGATCGTCTTCGCGATGGCCCCCGGCGTCCGGCTCACCGAGCTCGGCATCCGCGGGGTCCCGAGCGAGGTCGTCGAGGCCGGTGCCGCCTTCGGGTCGAGCCCGTGGCGCATCCTCCGTCAGATCCAGCTGCCGTTGGCGAAGGCCAGCATCATGGCCGGCGTCAACCAGGTCATCATGCTGTCGCTGTCGATGGTCGTCATCGCCGGCATGGTCGGCGCCGGCGGCCTCGGCGAGCAGATCGTCGCCTCCCTGAACCGCATCGACGTCGGTCTCGGGGCGGAGGCCGGTCTGTCGGTCGTGGTCCTGGCGATCCTGCTGGACCGCCTGACCGCAGCGCTCGGCGGCGACGCGAGTGGTGCCTCCCGGCCGTGGAAGCGCAAGCGCAAGCCCACCGTGACCGCGACGCCGAACGCGGCGACCGCCCAGACCGCCGCCACCACCGAGGCAGCCCCGGCCGACCGCCGGCGCGAGCCGCAGACGACCAGCGCGTGAGGAAGGACCAGATCATGAAGCGAACCAAGCGAACCAAGCGCACCCTCGCGGCGGCCGTCCTCGCCGTCGCCACCGCCGTCGGCCTGTCCGCCTGCATGCCGCCCGGCTACTACGGAGCCTCTGGCACCGTCGACAACGGTGACCAGAAGTCGATGCACGTCGTCGTCTTCAACGGTTGGGACGAGGACACCGCCGCCAGCTACCTCTGGAAGCACGTGTTGGAGCAGAAGGGCTACGACGTCCAGCTCACGAACTCCGACGTCGCACCCGCCTACACCGGCCTCGCGTCCGGCGACTACGACGTGGTGTTCGACACCTGGCTGCCGAACACGCACAAGGAGTACATGGACACCTACGGCAAGGACCTGACGGACCTCGGCGCCTGGAACGAGCAGGCGTCGCTGGAACTGGCGGTGCCGGAGTACTCGGACATCGACTCGATCGATGAGCTCAAGGCGCACGCGTCCGACTTCGGCAACAAGATCATCGGCATCGAGCCCGCCGCCGGTGAGACGAAGGTCGTGTCCGACCAGGTCATCCCGCAGTACGGCCTGGACGGCATGGACTTCATCACGAGTTCGACGCCGGCGATGCTCGCCGACCTCAAGGCCTCGATCGCGAAGAAGGAGGACGTCGTCGTGACGCTGTGGCGTCCGCACTGGGCGTACGACGCCTTCCCGATCAAGGACCTGAAGGACCCGAAGGGTGCGCTCGGCAAGAACGAGGAGATCCACACGATCGCCAAGAAGGACTTCGAACAGGACTTCCCGCAGGCGTCGAAGTGGATGGAGGACTTCTCGATGGACTCCGACACCCTGTACTCGCTCGAGAACGCGCTCGTGAACAGCGGCGCGAAGGCCAGCGAGTACCCCGCGATCACGGAGAAGTGGGCTTCCGAGCACCAGGACTTCGTCGATTCGCTCACGTCCGGCAAGTAGTCAGCAGGTCGGGCAGGAGGCCCGGTGCGCGTCGTGCGCACCGGGCCTCGGTCGCGCTCGGGGCCGGTTTCCCTGAACGACGCCTGTCGTTTCGTTGCTTGCATGGAGGGATGGACATCCTCCTCCGACTCCTGGTCGCGATCGGGTTCGCCCTCCTCATCACCGCCGTCGCCGCGGTCGTCCTGCACCTGGTGCTGCGGACGATCGCGCGACGGGAACGGTGGGCCGGCGTGCTCTCGCGGCGGGCCAAGCACCCGTTCCGCACCACCCTGCTCGTGGTCCTGCTCTGGATCGCGTTCACCTCGAGCGTCCCGCGCGACGCCGACGCGTACCCGTGGCGCGACGAGGTCGTGCACGGGTTCCTCATCGTCACGATCGCGGTGGGCTGCTGGCTGGCGTGCCAGATCGCGATCTTCCTCGAGGACCTCGGCCTCCACCGGTTCCGCATCGACGTCCCCGACAACCGGCAGGCTCGCCGCATCCGCACGCAGGTCCTCATCATCCGGCGGCTGACCGTCGCCGTG
Organism: Curtobacterium sp. VKM Ac-2884; assembly: GCF_015350945.1. NCBI lineage: Bacteria > Bacillati > Actinomycetota > Actinomycetes > Micrococcales > Microbacteriaceae > Curtobacterium > Curtobacterium sp. VKM Ac-2884. The sequence continues at coordinate 21,037 of NZ_JADKSA010000001.1, read as the reverse complement.
CTCGTCATCATCGCCGTCGGCGCGATCCTGCTCACCTTCGACGGGGTCGAGGCCGCCGGCGCGAGCGTCCTCGCGAGCGCCGGACTCATCTCGGTCGTCGCGGGTCTGGCGGCGCAGTCGACGCTCGGCAACGTCTTCGCGGGCATGCAGCTCGCGTTCTCCGGGTCGATCCGCGTCGACGACGTCGTCGTGGTCGAGCAGCAGTGGGGACGGATCGAGGAGATCACCCTGACCTACGTGGTCGTGCACCTGTGGGACGACCGGCGCTTCGTGCTGCCGTCGACGTACTTCACGAGCACGCCGTTCGAGAACTGGACGCGCACGAACAGCGAACTGCTCGGTGCCGTCGAGATGGACCTGGACTGGCGGGTCCGGCCGGGGGAGATGCGCGAGGAACTCGACCGGATCCTCGACCGCACCGAGCTGTGGGACCGCCGCGTCAAGGTGCTGCAGGTCACCGAGGCCGTGCAGGGGTACGTGCGGGTGCGGGTCCTCGCGACGTCGCATGACGCACCGTCGCTGTTCGACCTGCGCTGCTACATCCGCGAGGAACTCGTCGAGTGGATCCAGCGCACCCACCCCGACGCCCTGCCGGTCCAGCGCGTGCTCATGGTCGACGAGAGCGCACCGCGGCGGCGCACGGCGTCGACCGCTGCCGATTCGGCGCTGTTCGCGCCGGGGCAGGAGGACCGCGCGGCACTCTTCACCGGCCCGATCCAGACGTCCGACATCCCGCCTGCGGAGCGCTGACGGGCTCCGGACCCGACACGGGACGGACGGGAGGCCCGTGGCGGATCCGCCACGGGCCTCCCGTCCGTCGTGTGGTCGCGATCGCGACCTACGGCTGGCGCGCCTTGACGGCGCGATCGTCCTCGACCACCGTGCCGATCGCCACGATCGTGGTCGCGATCCACGCGACCCACGTCAGGGCGAGCCGCCAGTCGCGGGGTCCCTGGCGGGTGGTCTGGAGCACGCTGTAGCCGCTGATGAGCGAACTCCACACCGCACCGTTGAACATGAACTTGCGCACAGAGGCCTCCTGTCGTCGTGCTGCCAACGCTACCGGTCAGTACATTGGAGCGCCGCCGGACACCCTGCCCGGCGCACTCGTGGAGGAGCGCCCGTGCGTCAGGCCGTCATCGGAGCAGTGCTGCTCGTCATCGGCGCGGTGTGCGTCGCGCTCGGACTGCTGCCACTCGACGACCTCGGGGTCCTGGCCGAGCGGGTCCTGCCCGTCCTCGGGTTCGTCCTCGGGCTGACGATCGTCGCCGAGCTCGCTGCGGACGCCGGGGTGTTCGACCGACTCGCCGACGTCGCGGCACGTGTCGGCGGCGGACGCACCATCGGGCTGTGGGGCGCGGTCGTCGTCCTCGCCGTGCTCTGCACGGTCTTCCTGTCGATCGACACGACCGCGGTGCTGCTCACCCCGATCGTGATCTCACTGGCGCGCCGGGTCGGGCTGCCGCCGATGCCGTTCGCGCTCACCACCGTCTGGCTCGCGAACACCGCGTCCCTGCTGTTGCCGGTGTCGAACCTGACGAACCTGCTCGCCGTCGACCGGATGGGCCTCGGCGGCCCGCTGCCCTTCGCCGGGCTGATGGCCTGGCCGGCCGTCGCCGGGGTCGTCGTGCCGTGCGCCGTCCTGCTCGTGGTGTTCCGCGGCAAGCTCTTCGGGCGCTACACGCCGGTGTCGGTGCGGCGTCCGTCCGACCCGGTGTCGTTCTGGGCAGCGTCCGGGGTGCTCGTCGCGCTCGTGGTGGCGCTGACCGCCGGCGTGACGGTCTGGATCGCGGCCGTGGCCGGTGCCCTCGTGCTCGTCGTCGTCGCGGCGTTCCGGTCGCCCGCCGAGCTCCGGCCGTCGCGGGTGCCGTGGTCGACGCTGCTGTTCGCCGCCGGGCTCTTCGTCGTGGTCGAGACCCTGCACAGCACCGGGCTCACCGACCCGATCGTGCGGGCGCTCGGCGACGGCACCGGAGCGGGGCCGCTCCTGCTGCTGGGCGCCGGGGGAGCGGTGGCGGCGAACGCGATCGACAACCTGCCCGCGTACCTGGTGCTCGAGCCCGCCGCCGGTCACGAGGCCGTGCGGTACGCGGCGCTCCTCATCGGCGTGAACGCCGGGTGCCTGGTGACGCCGTGGGCCTCGCTCGCCACCCTGCTGTGGCACGCACGGCTGTCGGCCGAGGGCGTGCACCTGTCGTGGGGCAAGTACATGCTGCTCGGGTGCATCGCGGCTCCGCTGACCGTGGTCGCCGGGGTGCTCGCGCTGGCGATCTGACGGGGGATCGCCGGGGTGCTCGCGCTCTGACCCGCCGCGGCGGTCAGAGCCAGTCGCGGGCCTTGAAGACGCGGTAGAGCACGAGCGACGACGCGACGATGAGCGCGAGCGAGACGTACAGCCCGCTCCACGCACCCTCGCCCGGGAACGTCACGTTCTGCCCGAAGAAGCCGGTGATGGCGGTGGGGATCGCGATGATCGCGGCCCAGCTCGTCACCTTCTTCATCACGGTGTTCTGCCGGTTCGACGCCAGGTTGAGGTTCGTGTCGAGGACACTCGAGACGGCGTCGCGCAGCTGCTCGACGGAGTCCGAGATCGACACCAGGTGGTCCTCGACGTCGCGGAAGTACGGCCGGATGCCGTCCGAGATCGTCTCCGCGTCGCCGTGTAGCAGCGACGCGACGCTGTCGCGGGTCGGGACGACGAGCCGCCGCAGCACCCCGAGGGCCTTGCGGAGGCGGAACGACCGGCGTTGGATCTGCTGCTCGCGGGCGTTGCCCCGCTCGAACAGGTCGTCCTCGAGGTCGTCGATCCGTCGCTCGATGTCCTCCACGGTCTCGGTGGCGTGGTCGACGACGGCGTCGAGCAGCGCCCAGACGAGCCACGGCACACCGTGCTCGGCCACGTCGGCGTTCGCGTCGAGCCGGTGCTCCATCGCGGCGGTGTCGACGTCGGCCCCGTGGATGGTGACGAGGGCGTGCTCGGTGACGAACGCCTTCACCTCGTGGGTGACGAGCTCACCGTCCTCGCCGAGACCGCCGACGTCGTAGACCACGAGGAACAGGCTGTCGCGGTACCGGTCGAGCTTCGGGCGCTGGCCCTGCTCGACAGCGTCCTCGACGGCGAGGGCGTGGATGCCGAGCTCCTGCTCGACCTGCACGAGGTCGTCGTGCACCGGGTCGGTGTAGTCGACCCAGACGAACGTGTCCGCGTCGGCGACGAGGTCCGAGATCCGGTCGACCGGGAAGTCCCGTTCCGCCGCGTCGCCGTTCCGCCACGCCCGTGTCCTGACCATGCGCGTCAGCCTAGTGAGACGGCCGGCCCGGGGATCCCAGGCCGGCCGTCGTCGCGTGCGGTGGTGCGTCAGTAGGCGGAGACGAGCTTCCCGTCCTCGACCTTCAGGTACTGGTTCACGTCGAAGCTGTCCTCACCGTGCTCCGCGTCCCCGGAGTACGAGGTGTAGTCGTACTCGACGACACCGTCCTTCGTGCTCTGCACCACGACCGTGCCCGAACCGGAGGCCTCGACCTCGATCTCCGGCATGGTCGTGACGTCGTAGCGCACCGCACCGTCGGCGTCGTACGGGCCGTACCAGGGGCACCCGCTCAGTGCGCTGAGGTCGGTCTTCTCCGCGCAGCCGTCGATCAGGTCGGACACGTACCGCTCGGCGTCCTGCTGCAGCGCCTTCGTGGCGGTGGGTGTGAAGTCGACGTACCCGGAGGACGTCGCGCCGACCGACACCTGCTCGGTGCCGCCGGTGAAGTACTTCGTCCCGCCGACCTGCACCTCGTAGGTGCCGGGGTAGGCGAGCGAGGTGAACCGGCCGTCGCTGATCTCGCCGATCTCCTTGCCGCCGACCGTGACCGGTGCGCCCTCGAGCACCTCGGACGCGGTCAGGGTGACGGTCTGGGCGAGCGGCTCGGTGACGCGCCACTCGTCCTTCACCAGGAACGCGGTGCCGGTGCGGCGGAGGCTGACCTGGCCGGAGCGGTTCTTGCCGTCCTGGGTGTAGCTGACGGTGGCCACGGCGTTGTCACCGCTCGTCGAGACGCGGCCCACGCGGATGTCCGACGGGCGGTCCTTCGCGCTCTTCAGCACCGCGGTGTCGAGCATGGCGGCGTCGGCCGGTACCTCGCTGAGTCGCGCGGCGGTGTCGGCGTCGCCCTTCGCGATGGCCTGTACGTAGGACTTCACGGTCGGGGCCGGACCCCACACGTTGGCCCGGAGCACCCCGGTGGTGACGGCACCCGCGATGACGACGACGACCACGGCGCCACCGGCGATGAGCGAGCGGACCAGGACCTTCTTGGCGCGCGGCGACATCGGAGCGGGTGCGGGAACGCCGCCGCCGACGAAGGGCTGTTCCGGCTGACCGGGGTGGCCGACGCCGGGCGTCGCCGCCCACGCTGCTGCTGCCGGGTCGCCCGCGGGCGCCGCCGACGGGAAGGCCGGGTCGGCCGGCGGGAACGCAGGGTCTGCCGGCGGGAATGCCGGGTCTGCCGGCGGGAACGCCGGGCCGGCCGGCGGGAACGCCGGAGTCGCTGCCGGGAAGGTCGGTGCGGCCGTGGGGCGCGGGTCCGCTCCGACGAGGCGCGAGGTCCGCAGCACCACGCCACCGCCGAGGCGGGGGAGCAGCACGGGCGCGAGGTACCGTGCCACGGCCTCGATCGCGCCGCCCCACAGCGCGAACACGAGCGGCGTCCACGGTGCGATCCCGATCGAACCGGTCCCGCTGACGGCGCTGATGCCCGTCGCCTGGTAGGACACCAGCCCGGTGCCGAGCACGAAGAGCAGGAGTCCGAGGCCGAACCAGACGACCGGGGTCACGACCCAGTCCAGCGTGGTGCGGAACCGGTCGTTGCGGCGGACGGCGAGTGCGAGGCCCGCGACGACCGAGGTCACGACGACGAGCAGGACGACGAGCCAGGTCCAGCCGCCGGCGCCGCCGAAGACCGACGCCGTGCTGCCCGCCGAGCCGAAGCCGGACAGCCCGACGCCGCCGAGGAACCCGAGGGCGGTGAGGCCGACCGCGACGTTGCCGACGAGCACCGGCAGTGCTGCGCCCCACGAGGGCTGTGCGACCAGGGCGACGACGATGACGACGACCGTCACCAGCACGACGAGCACCGTGAGCTGCGACGCCGCGACGCGCAGCGTGCCGAGGACGCGACCGGCGAACACGTTCCGGCCGAGGAGGGCCGACGGGCGTGCGAGCACCGCGGCGAGTGCACCGATCACGAAGGCGCCGAGGATGCTGCCGAGGCCGACCGCGTGCACGGGGTCGATGGAGGCGCCGGAGACGGCGGGGAACCGGATGGCGAGGATGCCCGCGGCGGCGTTGGTCAGCACCGTGGTCACCAGCCCGGACAGGACGGCGGTCAGCAGGATCGGGGTGCGCCCGAGGCCGCGGGTGCGGATGCGACGGGTGAGCACGACGGCCAGCACGACCTGCGCGGCGAGCACGAGCGCCGGGACGACCGCGAGCGCGCCCGACCCTGACCCGAGGAAGCCGATCGAGCCGGACAGGTGCAGGCGGCCGAGGTCGGCGAGGGCGACGAGCTGAGCGGGGGTGCCGAGCAGGACGCTGACGCCGGACAGCAGCGACTGGACGTCGGGCGTGCTCCCGGCGCCGAGGTCGGTCCCGGTGCCGGTCGACCCCGACCCGACTGAACCGGATCCGGATCCGCCCGCTGCCAGCACGGCGACGGTGAGGAGCAGCGAGATCGCGGCGACCACGTAGGCGGCGACCCAGCCGCCGACGGCGGCGAGCACGGCCGCCAGCCAGTCACGGCCGGACACGGACCGCAGCAGGCGACCGAACGCATCCGACGACTGCGGGCCGGGCTGCCCCGGCGGGACGGGCGGGTTCGGCGGGTTCTCGCTCATGGCTGGTGGGTCCTCTCCGACCGGGAGGCCGATGCCGCACGCCAGCACCCGTGTCCCCCCGACACGCACCCGCAGCGTAGCGGAACCCGCCGATCCGCCGTGAATCCGCTGTCCGGGCGCTGGTAGGTTCCCACCGTGTCTGCGCCTTCTCGTTCCTCCACCAAGTACGCCTTCGTCGTCGCCTCGAACCGCCTGCCGGTGGACCGGGTCGTCGACCAGGACGGCAACGAGGGATGGCGGCACTCGCCCGGTGGCCTCGTCACCGCCCTCGAGCCCGTGATGCGCGCGAACGACGGGGCCTGGGTCGGCTGGGTCGGCCAGCCCGAGGTCGAGGTCGAGCCGTTCGACAACGAGGGCATCCACATCGTGCCGGTCCCGTTGTCCGACGACGACGTCGAGGAGTACTACGAGGGCTTCAGCAACGACACCCTCTGGCCGCTGTACCACGACGTCATCGAGCACCCGAGCTACCACCGCGACTGGTGGAACGCCTACAAGCGCGTCAACGAGCGCTTCGCGGCCCAGATCGCCGAGATCACCGAGCAGGACGGCATCGTCTGGGTGCAGGACTACCAGCTGCAGCTCGTGCCGGCACTGCTCCGGGCCAAGCGTCCCGACCTGACGATCGGCTTCTTCAACCACATCCCGTTCCCGCCGGTCGGCATCTACGCCCAGCTGCCCTGGCGCGCGCAGATCCTGGACGGCCTGCTCGGCGCCGACGTCATCGGCTTCCAGCGCCACGACGATGCGAGCGACTTCCTCCGCGCGGTCCGTCACATCAAGGGCTACACGACGAAGGGGCAGACGATCGACGTCCCCGTCGACGACCCGGACGCGCCGCGCAGCCGCAAGGGGATCACGGTCCGCCACGTCGAGGCCCGGCACTTCCCGATCTCGATCGACGCCGAGGCCTTCGAGGACATCGCGCGCCGTCCCGAGGTGCAGGAGCGTGCCCGCGAGATCCGCGAGAGCCTCGGCAACCCGAAGACGGTGCTGCTCGGGGTCGACCGCCTCGACTACACCAAGGGCATCCGGCACCGCATCAAGGCCTTCGGCGAGCTCGTCGAGGACGGCCGCATCAAGGTCGAGGACGCCGCCCTCATCCAGGTCGCGAGCCCGAGCCGCGAGCGCGTCGACACCTACGCCACGCTCCGCGACGAGATCGAGCTGAGCGTCGGCCGCATCAACGGCGACCTCGGGGTCATCGGCCACCAACCGATCTCGTACCTGCACCACGGCTACCCGCGCGAGGAGATGGTGGCGCTCTACCTGGCCGCCGACATCATGCTCGTCACCGCGCTGCGCGACGGCATGAACCTCGTCGCGAAGGAGTACGTCGCGGCCCGCTTCGACAGCGACGGGGTGCTCATCCTGTCCGAGTTCGCCGGTGCAGCCGACGAACTGAAGCAGGCCGTCATCGTCAACCCGCACGACATCGGCGCGCTGAAGGACAGCATCGAGCGCGCGATCGAGATGCCGCGCCGCGAGCGCTCGACGCGCATGCGTGCGCTCCGGAAGCGCGTGCGTGACAACGACGTGGCGCGCTGGTCGCGCTCGTTCCTCGAGGCGCTCGACCGGCACGCGCCGCGGAACGCCCAGCTCGACCCGTCCGCCACCGACCCGGCGGACCGACACCGTGAGGCGCAGACCGACAACATGTCGATCTTCGACCAGGACGCCCAGTCCGCCAGGGCTGCCGAGGACACCCGGGAGGCACGTGATGACTGAGACCACCACCGACCAGACCGCCATCGACACGGCTCTCGAGACGCTCGCGGCTGCGCCGCGACTCATCGTCGCCCTCGACTTCGACGGCACGCTCGCGCCGTTCGCCGACGAGCCGTCGCAGGTCGGCGCCCTGCCGGGCTCGTGGGCAGCGGTCCTGACCCTGCACCGTGCGAAGGACACCGAGGTCGTGCTCGTCTCCGGTCGTCCGCTCGGCAGCCTCGCGGCCGTGTCGCACGCGCCGCAGGACATGGCGCTGGTCGGGTCGCACGGTGTCGAGTGGCGCGTGGACGGCCACGACGAGGCCGCCCTGACCGACGACGAGGTCGCCCGGGTCGCACGGATCGGTGCGGCGCTCGACGAGGTCGGCGCGCGGTACCCCGGCGTCGTCATCGAGCACAAGCCGGCCGGCCACGGCGTGCACACCCGTCGCGTGAGCGCCGAGGTGGCCGCGCAGGCGAACGCCGACGCGAGCCGTGCGGCGCACGAGGCCGACGCCGACGTGCTCGAGCGCGGTGGCAAGGACATCGTCGAGTTCGCCGTCCGGCACGTCACGAAGGGCGACGCGATCGCCCGGCTGCGCGAGCTCCACGGTGCCGACGCGGTGTTCTTCGCCGGTGACGACGTCACCGACGAGGACGGCTTCCGCGTGCTCGGCGACGGCGACGTCGGCGTGAAGGTGGGCCCGGGGGAGACCCGTGCCGGGTACCGCATCGCGGACCCGGCGGCCCTGACGGGTGTCCTGAAGCAGCTCGCCAGGATCCGTGCGACGCGCTGACCAGGGTGATCCGGGCCTCCCGGTCGGGCTCCAGAACATGCGAACGCATGTTGTTGTCCAACTGGTATCCCAAAGCGTCCTAGACTCGCTCCATGCCTGATATCGACGTCAAGCCGCGCAGCCGGGTCGTCACCGACGGGATCGAAGCAACCACCTCGCGTGGCATGCTGCGGGCCGTCGGTATGGGAGACGAGGACTGGAGCAAGCCGCAGATCGGCATCGCGTCCTCGTGGAACGAGATCACGCCCTGCAACCTCTCGCTCGACCGCCTCGCACAGGGCGCCAAGGAAGGCGTCCACTCCGGCGGCGGCTACCCGCTGCAGTTCGGCACCATCTCCGTCTCGGACGGCATCTCGATGGGCCACGAGGGCATGCACTTCTCGCTCGTCTCGCGCGAGGTCATCGCCGACAGCGTCGAGACCGTCGTCAACGCCGAGCGCCTCGACGGCACCGTCCTGCTCGCCGGCTGCGACAAGTCCCTGCCGGGCATGCTCATGGCCGCCGCGCGCCTCGACCTGGCGAGCGTGTTCCTGTACGCGGGCTCGGTCATGCCGGGCTACGTGAAGCAGGCCGACGGCACGATGAAGGAAGTCACGATCATCGACTCCTTCGAGGGCGTCGGCGCCTGCAAGGCCGGCACCATGTCCGAGGAAGAGCTGAAGAAGATCGAGTGCGCCATCGTCCCGGGCGAGGGCGCCTGCGGTGGCATGTACACGGCCAACACCATGGCGAGCGTGGCCGAGGCCCTCGGCATGTCGCTGCCGGGCTCCGCCGCCCCGCCGAGCGCCGACCGTCGTCGTGACTACTACGCGCACCGCTCCGGCGAGGCCGTGGTGAACATGCTCGAGCACGGGATCACCGCCCGCCAGATCCTGACTAAGGAAGCCTTCGAGAACGCGATCGCCGTGGCGATGGCCCTCGGCGGCTCCACCAACGTCATCCTGCACCTGCTCGCCATCGCCTACGAGGCCGAGGTCGAGCTGTCGCTGGACGACTTCAACCGCATCGGTTCGAAGGTCCCGCACCTTGCCGACATGAAGCCCTTCGGCAAGTACGTCATGGTCGACGTCGACCGCAACGGCGGCATCCCGGTGATCATGAAGGCGCTGCTCGACGCCGGCCTGCTGCACGGTGACTGCCTCACCGTCACGGGCAAGACCGTCGCCGAGAACCTGGCCGAGATCGACCCGCCGGCGCTCGACGGCGAGGTCTTCCGCACGCTCGACAACCCGATCCACGAGACCGGCGGCCTGACCGTCCTGCAGGGCACCTTCGCCCCCGAGGGCGCCGTGGTGAAGACCGCGGGCTTCGACGCCGAGGTGTTCGAGGGCCCCGCGCGGGTGTTCGACCGCGAGCGCGCCGCGATGGACGCCCTCACCGAGGGGAAGATCCAGAAGGGCGACGTCGTCGTCATCCGCTACGAGGGCCCCAAGGGCGGCCCGGGCATGCGCGAGATGCTCGCCATCACCGCAGCCATCAAGGGCGCGGGCCTCGGCAAGGATGTACTACTCTTGACCGACGGACGATTCTCAGGCGGCACAACCGGCCTGTGCATCGGCCACATCGCACCCGAGGCAGTGGACGCAGGTCCAGTTGCCTTCGTGCGCGATGGCGACCGCATCCGTGTCGACATCGCGGCTCGCTCGCTCGACCTACTGGTCGATCCGACCGAGCTGGAGGCCCGCCGTGACGGCTGGGCCCCGCTGCCCCCGCGCTACACCCGCGGAGTCCTCGCGAAGTACGCCAAGCTCGTGAAGTCCGCCGCCCAGGGCGCGGTCACGGGCTAGCGTTCGACACACGCACCATCGCCACCTCTCCAGGCAAGGACCACCTCATGCCCACGGAAGCAACTCCGCTGTCCGCGGCCGCCGGTGCACGCCGGTCGCCGGAGATCCTGACCGGCTCGGGAGCCGTCCTCCGGACGCTCGAGCACCTCGGGATCACCGACGTCTTCGGCCTGCCGGGCGGTGCCATCATCCCGTTCTACGACGAGCTCATGGCGTCGAAGACGATCCGCCACATCCTCGTCCGCCACGAGCAGGGCGCCGGCCACGCCGCCGAGGGCTACGCCTCGGCGTCCGGCAAGGTCGGCGTCGCCATCGCGACGTCCGGCCCCGGTGCGACGAACCTCGTCACGGCCATCGCCGACGCCTACATGGACTCGGTGCCCTTCATCGCGATCACCGGCCAGGTGTTCTCGACGCTGATGGGGACCGACGCGTTCCAGGAAGCCGACATCGTCGGCATCACGATGCCGATCACGAAGCACTCGTTCCTGGTCACGGACCCGGCCGACGTGCCGGCGACCCTGGCCGCGGCGCACCTCATCGCGACGACCGGTCGGCCCGGCCCCGTGCTGGTCGACATCACGAAGGACGCCCAGCAGAAGTCGGCGCCCTACGTCTGGCCGCCCAAGATCGACCTGCCCGGCTACCGACCGGTCACCAAGGCGCACGGCAAGCAGATCACCGCGGCCGCGCAGCTCCTGTCCGAGGCCGAGCGTCCGGTGCTCTACGTCGGCGGCGGCGTGATCCGCTCCCGCGCGACGGCCGAGCTGCTCCGCTTCGCCGAGGCGACGGGGGCGCCCGTCGTGACGACGCTGATGGCACGCGGTGCCTTCCCGGACTCGCACCCGCAGCACCTCGGCATGCCCGGCATGCACGGCACCGTCCCGGCGGTGCTCGGTCTGCAGGACAGCGACCTGATCATCGCGCTCGGTGCCCGCTTCGACGACCGCGTGACGGGCAAGGCCGACGAGTTCGCGCCGAACGCCAAGGTCGTGCACGTCGACATCGACCCGGCCGAGATCTCGAAGATCCGCTTCGCCGACGTCCCGATCGTGGGCGACGCCCGCGAGGTCCTGGTCGACCTGCTCGACGCGTGGGGCGGCATCGCCGTCGACGACCGCGCCTCGACGGCCGACTGGTGGACGAAGCTCCGCCAGCTCAAGGTGGACTTCCCGCTCGGGTACGCCGAGCCGACCGACGGCCTGCTCGCCCCGCAGGCGATCATCAAGCGCATCGGTGAGCTCTCCGGTCCCGAGGCCGTGTACGCCTCGGGTGTCGGGCAGCACCAGATGTGGTCGGCACAGTTCATCAAGTACGAGCGCCCGAACGCCTGGCTGAACTCCGGCGGCGCGGGCACGATGGGCTACTCCGTCCCCGCGGCGATGGGCGCGAAGGTCGCCCAGCCGGACCGCGTGGTCTGGGCGATCGACGGCGACGGCTGCTTCCAGATGACGAACCAGGAACTCGCGACCTGCGTCATCAACGACATCCCGATCAAGGTCGCGATCATCAACAACTCGTCGCTCGGCATGGTGCGGCAGTGGCAGACGCTGTTCTACGACGGCCGCCACTCGTTCACCGACCTCGAGACCGGCCACGACTCGCGCCGCGTGCCCGACTTCGTGAAGCTGGCGGACGCGTACGGTGCCCTCGGCATCCGCGTCGAGAAGGCCGACGAGGTCGACGCCGCCATCCAGCTCGCACTCGAGACGAACGACCGCCCCGTGGTGATCGACTTCGTCGTGAGCCGTGACTCGATGGTCTGGCCGATGGTCCCGCAGGGAGTCAGCAACTCGTCCATCGAGTACGCCCAGGCCCTCGCACCCACCTGGGACGACGAGGACGCCGACATGACGGGGGAAACCGCATGAGCCACGTCCTGTCCCTCCTCGTCGAGGACAAGCCCGGTCTGCTGACCCGCGTCGCGGGCCTGTTCGCCCGCCGCGGGTTCAACATCGAGTCGCTCGCCGTCGGCAACACCGAGGTCGACGGCCTCAGCCGGATCACCGTCGTCGTCGACGTCGAGGACCTCCCGCTCGAGCAGGTGACGAAGCAGCTCAACAAGCTCGTCAACGTCATCAAGATCGTCGAACTGGACTTCTCGCAGTCCGTCCAGCGCGAGCACATGCTCGTGAAGGTCCGCGTCGACAACCAGACACGGTCGGCCGTGCTCGAGGCAGTGAACCTGTTCCGCGCACAGGTCGTCGACGTCGCGAACGACTCGCTCATCGTCGAGGTGACCGGAGACCCCGGCAAGATCCAGGCGATCCTCCGCGTCCTCGAGCCCTACGGCATCAAGGAGCTCGCCCGTGCGGGACTCCTCGGCATGGGTCGCGGACCGAAGAGCATCACCGACCGGGTGCGCTGACCAGCGGTCCGCCACCCCCACAATCCACCAGAACCAAGGAGACACACCCTCGTGACTGACATCGTGTACGACGCCGACGCCGACCTGACGCTCATCCAGGGCAAGAAGGTCGCCGTCATCGGCTACGGCTCGCAGGGCCACGCCCACGCCCTCAACCTCCGTGACTCGGGTGTCGAGGTCAAGATCGGCCTCAAGGAGGGCTCGAAGAGCCGCCAGAAGGCCGAAGAGGCCGGCTTCGAGGTCCTCACCCCGGCCGACGTCACCGCCTGGGCCGACGTCGTCGTCATCCTCGCGCCGGACCAGGTCCAGCGCATCGTCTACGCGGACGACATCCGTCCGAACCTCAAGCCGGGCGCCACGCTCGTCTTCGGCCACGGCTTCAACATCCGCTTCGGCTACATCGAGGCGCCCGAGGGCGTCGACGTGTCGCTCGTCGCCCCGAAGGGCCCGGGTCACACCGTCCGTCGCGAGTACGAGGCCGGCCGTGGCGTCCCCGTGATCGTCGCCGTCGAGGTCGACGCGTCGGGTTCCGCCTGGGACCTCGCCTGGTCGTACTCGAAGGCCATCGGTGGTCTGCGCTCCGGCGGCATCAAGACGACCTTCACCGAGGAGACCGAGACCGACCTGTTCGGCGAGCAGGCCGTCCTGTGCGGTGGCACCTCGCAGCTCATCCAGTACGGCTTCGAGACCCTGGTCGAGGCGGGCTACCAGCCGCAGATCGCGTACTTCGAGGTCCTGCACGAGCTCAAGCTGATCGTCGACCTGATCTGGGAGGGCGGCCTCACCAAGCAGCGCTGGTCGATCTCCGACACCGCCGAGTTCGGTGACTACGTCTCCGGCCCGCGGGTGATCTCGCCCGACGTCAAGGAGAACATGAAGGCGGTGCTCGCGGACATCCAGAACGGTGCCTTCGCGAAGCGCTTCATCGACGACCAGGACGCCGGCGCACCCGAGTTCAAGGCGCTGCGCGCCAAGGGCGAGGGCCACCCGATCGAGGCGACCGGCCGCGAGCTCCGCGCGCTCTTCGCGTGGAAGCAGAACGACGGCGACTACGTGGACGGCTCGGCAGCGCGGTAGTCTTCCGAGGAACACTCGATGACGAGGCGGCGGTGCAGCCCTTGCACCGCCGCCTCGCGACGTGACCCGAACGTTATGCAGCAGCTCTTCTCCAGCCCCGACGCCGTGGACCGGCGTCCCGTCGGCGTGCGCCCGGACGATGTGCGACAGCCGTCGTCCGCGGTCCGCACGAGCGGTCAGGGGCGGACCGACCAGCATGGGATGATCATCGGATGGCGGTGACGAAACGAGCGGTCCACATCGGCGCCGGCAAGATCGGGCGTGGGTTCGTGGGCCAGTTCCTCGTGGCGAGCGGCTACGAGCTCACCTTCGTCGACGTCGACGACCGTGTGGTGTCCGCGTTGAACGAAGCCGGACGCTTCGTGGTGCACGAGGTCGGCGAGATGCCGGTCGAGCACCTCGTCTACGGCTTCCGGGCGCTCAGCAGCAAGACCGACCGCGACCGCGTGATCCAGGCGATCGCCGAGGCGGACGTCGTGACGACCGCCGTCGGTGCCCGGACGCTCCCGCTCGTCGCACCGCTCATCGCCGAGGGTCTCGCGGCACGTCCGCTCGAGCGCGGCGACGTCACGATCGTGGCGTGCGAGAACGCGTTCAACGCCACCGATTCGCTGCACGCGAGCATCCGGCGTGCGCCGGTGCTCGAGGACCGCGACATCGCCGCGGTCTTCGCGAACTGCGCCATCGACCGCATCGTCCCCGACCAGTCCGGCGTGCTCGGGCAGTCCGGCGGCCTCGACGTCGTGCTCGAGCCCTTCTACGAGTGGGTCATCGAGCGCACGCCGTTCCTCGGCTCCGACGCCGAACCCCCGACGATCGAGGGCGTCACCTGGGTCGACGACCTGCAGCCCTTCGTCGAGCGCAAGCTCTACACGGTGAACACCGCGCACGCGACGGCCGCCTACCACGGCTACGTCCGGGGCATCCGGCTCATTCGTGAAGCCCTCGAGGACGACGCCGTCCGTGCCGAGGTCGACGGCGTGCTCGCCGAGACCACCGCGCTGCTCGTCGCGAAGCACGGCTTCGACCCGGAGGACCACGCACGGTACGTCGCGGCGAACCTGTCGCGCATCGCGAACCCGCACCTCCCGGACACCACCGTGCGCGTCGGACGCAACCCGCTCCGCAAGCTCGGCCGACGCGAGCGCTTCGTCGGTCCCGCCGCGCAGCTCGCCGAACGCGGGTTGCCGGTCGAGCACCTGCTCGGGGCCGTCCGCGTCGCGCTCGCGTTCGACGACGAGAACGACCCGGAGTCGATCGAGCTGCACGCGCTGCTCCGTTCCGGCGCGACGGCGCACGCGCTCACCGAGATCCTCACCGGCCTGATGGAGAGCCACCCGCTCTTCCCCGCCGTGCGCGACGTCGTCGCCGAGGTGCTCGCGACGCAGCCCGCCGACGCCTGAGCGCGCGTCCCACCGGGAACCCGTGGTCTCCCCGGGCGCTGGTCCCTCGTAGGATCGAGGCATGAACACGGCAGCATCCCCACCCGACGGGTCGGTCGACCCGGACGTGACGAACGCCGTCGACCACGACGACGAGGCGCTCAGCTGGGGTGACGCCGACGACGCCACCCACGTCGACGCCGCGCACAACCCGGTCGCCGTCAAGGACCGTGGCGACCGCGACCCCGAGGCACCGGAGACCTCCGGCGCCCTCGTCGGGTTCGGTGTGTTCGGTGGGCTCTACCTGCTCTACACGGTCGCGTGGCTGCTGACGGCGTCGACCTCGTACGTCTCGGGTGTCGACACCGTCCTGACGGTCTTCGTCGAGGTGCTCCGGTTCCTCGCCATCCTCGCCCCGGCGCTGTGGTTCACGGTGGTGCTGTGGGCCGCCCGCGGCAGCCGGACCCGGACACGACTGCTCTGGATGCTGCTCGGAGCCGTGGTGCTGTTCCCGTGGCCGTTCCTGCTGACGCGGAGCTTCGGGTGACCGCCGCGACGCCGGTCGGCCGCCGGTCGCGCGGTCCGGTCGTCGGCCGCATCGCGGTCTGGCTCGTGTTCGCCGTGCTGTTCGCCTACATGACGGTGCAGGCGGTGGGGAACCTCACGCAGATCTCGCAGCGGGTGGACGAGTTCAACGCGTTCCTCGCGACCACCTCCGGTGGCGAGTCGCTGCAGGCCAGCACGCCCTGGCTGTGGCTGGTCCTGGACATCCTGATCGCCCCGGTCGCCTTCGTGGTCGCCCTGGTGATCACGCGTCGTGCGCGGCTCGCGGTCACCCTCGCCGTGTTCGTCCTCGCCTTCGCGGCGGCGGGCGCCCTCTGGCTCGACCTGCAGCTGTTCGTGCCGAGCCTGCTGCAGTTCTAGGCGCCGCGCGGTCGTAACGGACCGCGCACGTCGATAGCATGGTGGGATACCAACCGTCTCTCGTGAGGAAACAGCAGCTGTGTCGAAGCCGGTCGTCCTGATCGCCGAAGAACTCTCGCCCGCCACGGTCGACGCCCTCGGGCCCGACTTCGAGATCCGGAACGTGGACGGCACCGACCGCCCCGCGCTCCTGTCGGCCCTCGCCGACGCGGATGCCGTGCTGGTGCGTTCCGCCACCAAGGTCGATGCCGAGGCGATCGCCGCGGCCCCGAACCTCAAGGTCATCGCCCGTGCCGGTGTCGGCCTGGACAACGTCGACATCAAGGCGGCGACCACCGCCGGTGTCATGGTGGTGAACGCGCCGACGTCGAACATCATCTCCGCCGCCGAGCTCACCGTCGGGCACATCCTGTCGCTCGCCCGCCACATCCCGGCCGCGCACGCGTCGCTGGCCGCCGGTGCGTGGAAGCGCTCGTCGTACACCGGTGTCGAGCTCTACGAGAAGACCGTCGGCATCATCGGTCTCGGCCGCATCGGCGCGCTCATCACGCAGCGCCTGCAGGCCTTCGGCGTCCAGGTGATCGCGTACGACCCCTACGTCACGACGGCCCGCGCCCAGCAGCTCGGGGTCGAGCTCGTCTCGCTCGACGACCTGCTGCGGCGCGCCGACTTCGTCACGATCCACATGCCGCGCACGCCCGAGACCCTCGGCATGATCTCGGACGACCAGTTCGCGCTCATGAAACCGACGGCGTTCGTCGTGAACGTCGCCCGCGGCGGCCTGATCGACGAGGACGCCCTGCACCGTGCACTGACCGCGAACACCATCGCGGGTGCCGGTCTCGACGTCTTCGTGTCGGAGCCCCCGAAGGACTCCCCGCTCGTCTCACTGCCCAACGTCGTCGTCACGCCGCACCTGGGTGCCTCGACCGACGAAGCGCAGGAGAAGGCCGGCGTCTCGGTCGCCAAGTCGGTGCGTCTCGCCCTCGGCGGCGAGCTCGTGCCGGACGCGGTCAACGTCGCCGGCGGCGTCATCGACCCGTACGTCCGCCCCGGCATCCCGCTCGTCGAGAAGCTCGGCCAGGTCTTCACGGCCCTCGCGACGTCGCCCGTCACGAGCATCGACGTCGAGGTCCACGGCGAGCTCGCCGAGTACGACGTCAGCGTGCTCAAGCTCGCGGCGCTCAAGGGCGTCTTCACCGACGTCGTCAGCGACCAGGTCTCCTACGTCAACGCCCCGCTCATCGCGGAGCAGCGCGGTGTCACCGTGCGGCTCATCACCGAGACCGACAGCCCCGAGTACCGCAACGTCCTCACGATCCGCGGCGCGCAGTCCGACGGCCCCGCGATCAGCGTCTCCGGCACGCTCACCGGCCCCAAGCAGGTCGAGAAGCTCGTCGAGATCAACGGCCACGACGTCGAGGTCCCGCTCGACCGGCACCACGTCGTCATGGAGTACGTCGACCGCCCGGGCATCGTCGCGGTCTACGGCAAGGAGTTCGGCGAGGCCGGCATCAACATCGCGGCGATGCAGATCTCGCGCGAAGCCGCCGGCGGCCAGGCGCTCAGCGTCCTCACCGTCGACTCGCCGGTGCCCGCCGAGATCCTCGAGCACGTCGGCCGGGCGATCGACGCCTCCTCGCTCCGCGAGATCGACATCACGCTCTGATGGCCGTCCGGACGCTCCAGCTCGCGGTGATCCGCGGGGACGGCATCGGACCAGAGGTCGTCGACGAGGCCCTCAAGGTCCTGCACGCCGTGACCCCGGGCGACCTCGTCATCGAGGAGACCCCGTTCGCCCTCGGTGCGACGCGCTACCTCGAGACCGGCGACATCCTCACCGAGGACGACATGTCCGCCATCGCGTCGCACGACGCGATCCTGCTCGGCGCCGTCGGCGGGGACCCCCGCGACCCCCGGCTCGCCGGCGGGATCATCGAGCGTGGGCTCCTGCTGAAGCTGCGCTTCGCGTTCGACCACTACGTCAACCTGCGTCCGACCAAGGTCCACGACGCCGTCGCGACGCCGCTCGCCGACCCGGGTGCGGTGGACTTCGTCGTCGTGCGCGAGGGCACCGAGGGACCGTACGTCGGCAACGGCGGCGCCATCCGCACAGGTACGGCGCAGGAGATCGCGACCGAGGTCTCGCTGAACACCGCGTTCGGTGTCGAGCGGGTCGTCCGCTACGCCTTCGACCTGGCGAACCGTCGGGTACGGAAGCACCTCACGCTCGTGCACAAGAGCAACGTCCTGGTGCACGCCGGGGCCCTGTGGCAGCGCACGGTCGCGGCCGTCGGAGCGGAGTTCCCGGACGTCACGGTGGACTACCAGCACGTCGATGCGGTCACCATCCACATGGTGCGGGATCCTGCTAGGTTCGACGTCATCGTCACCGACAACCTCTTCGGCGACATCATCACCGACCTGGCCGGCGCGATCAGCGGCGGCATCGGTCTGGCGGCCTCGGGCAACATCAACCCGGACGGCACCTTCCCCAGCATGTTCGAGCCGGTCCACGGCTCCGCGCCGGACATCGCGGGTCAGCAGAAGGCCGATCCCACGGCCGCCATCCTCTCCGTCGCACTGCTGCTCGACCACATCGGTCGCAGCGACCTCGCGACGGCGGTGACGCGGGCCGTCGAGGCGGACCTGGCAGACCGGGGCACCACGCAGCGTCGCACGGCCGAGATCGGCGACGCCATCGCCGCCGCGGCCACGGCACGCACCACCACCGCCTGAGAAGGAGCCCTCCCCATGAGCACCGACACCGCCTTCGGACTCGAGTTCGCCACCACCCCGTCCGCGGACCGTCGCGCCGCCGCCGAGCGCGAGGAGATCCTCGCCGACCCGGGCTTCGGCAAGCACTTCACGGACCACATGGCCACCGTCGTGTGGACGCTCGACGACGGGTGGCACGGTGCGTCGGTCCACCCGTACGGGCCGCTCTCGCTCGACCCGAGCGCCAGCGTGCTGCACTACGCGCAGGAGATCTTCGAGGGCCTCAAGGCGTACCGGCACGCGGACGGGTCGGTGTGGTCCTTCCGCCCGGACGCCAACGCACGTCGGTTCCAGCGGTCGGCCCGTCGGCTGGCGCTGCCGGAGCTGCCGGTCGAAGCCTTCGTCGAGTCGATCCGGCAGCTCGTGCAGACCGACGTCGACTGGGTGCCGTCCGCGCCCGAGACGAGCCTGTACCTCCGGCCGTTCATGATCGCGACCGAGTCGTTCCTGGGGGTGCGCGCGGCGCAGGCGGTGGCGTACCACTGCATCGCGAGCCCGGCCGGAGCGTACTTCACCTCGGGTCCGAAGCCGGTCTCGATCTGGCTGTCGACCCAGTACGCCCGCGCCGGCAAGGGCGGGACCGGTGCCGCCAAGACCGGTGGCAACTACGCGTCGTCGCTGCTGCCCCAGCAGGAGGCCTACGAGCACGGGTGCCAGCAGGTCATGTTCCTCGACTCGGTCGAGGGCAAGTACCTCGAAGAACTCGGTGGCATGAACGTCGTGCTCGTGAAGTCCGACGGTACCCTCGTCACGCCGGACTCCGACTCCATCCTCGAGGGCATCACGCGCGACTCGATCCTGCAGTTGGCAGAGGACCGCGGGCTCACGGTCGAGAAGCGCCGGGTGACCCTCGACGAGTGGCGTGACGGTGTGGCCGACGGCTCCATCACCGAGGCGTTCGCCTGCGGGACGGCAGCCGTCGTGACCCCGATCGCGGAGCTCCGCGGCGAGGGCTTCACGATCGGTTCGCCGACCGAGGGCGCCGGGGAACTCACGATGTCCCTGCGCGACGAGCTCACCGACATCCAGTACGGCCGTCGTCCCGACCCGCACGGGTGGATGACGAAGCTGACCGACGCGTCCTGATCGACGCTCGGGCGTGGGTAGGGTCGAACGGTGAAGATCGCACGGTTCAGCAGCAAGGGTGAAGACCCCCGGTACGGCATCCTCGACGAGCGGCACCTGGTGGTGCTCGCCGGAGACCCGATGTACCAGGGGTTCGAGACCACGGGGGAGCGCGTCGCACTCGCCGACGCCAAGCTCCTCGCCCCCGTCATCCCGCGGTCGAAGGTCATCGGGGTGGGGCTCAACTACCTCGAGCACGCCTCGGAGATGGACGAGCGCGCCGGCGACGACCCGGTGGTGTTCCTCAAGCCGAACACCTCGGTGATCGGACCCGACGAACCCATCCGCCTGCCGGCGGACATCGGCCGCGTCGACCACGAGGGCGAACTCGCCATCGTGATCGGATCGCTCGCCAAGAACGTCCGGCGCGAGGACTTCGCGAGCGTCGTGCTCGGGTACACGATCGCCAACGACGTGACCGCCCGCGACCTGCAGGCCCGCGACGGCCAGTGGACCCGCTCCAAGGGGTTCGACACCTTCTGCCCGCTCGGCCCGGTGATCGAGACCGAGATCGACCCGTCGGACATCCGCATCGAGACCCGCGTCGACGGTGACCTGCGCCAGGCGGGCTCGACGAACGAGATGGTCCACGACATCCCCTCGCTGGTCGAGTTCGTGTCGTCGATCTGGACCCTGCTGCCGGGTGACGTCATCCTGACCGGTACCCCCGCCGGGGTCGGCCAGATCCGCGATGGCGAGGTCGTCGAGGTGACGATCTCGGGCATCGGCACGCTCAAGAACCCGGTGATCGCGCGCCACTGACCTGGCTCGTCACCGCGACGGCCCGTTCCCCCTCGGGGGAGCGGGCTGTTCCGCGTTCGGGGCCGTTCCGGGCGACACGCCCGGGATGCGGCCTGGCTTGGCGCAGCCGTTCGTCCCTGCGTAAAGTAATCACTCGTTGCCACGGCGGCGGAGAACGGAACGGCTGAGACGGTCACTGGGTTTACCCGGGGATCTTGTCCGCCAGGGTTCTTCCCCGGGCAGCGGATTCATCAGCCTCTCTGGCGGAGCATCTTCGGGTGTCGAGTGGGGGAGTGCGTCTGGTCCTTGAGAACTCAACAGCGTGCACATTGTCAATGCCAATTTATTGATTGACCTCGTGCCTGGCCTTCCTTCGGGTTGGTTGGGTTTGAGACAATTCCTTTTGGATTGAAGATTGTCAGTAGACAGTCAACAGTCAGAATCAACTCGGTCTGATGCCTTTTGGGGTGT